>JBIIHQ010000032.1:0-2564 GCA_044235645.1 Bdellovibrionota bacterium
GCGGTATTTGGTTCGACTAATAAAATTGTAGCCCGGCACCGTTCAGCCGGCGTCATCGAGAAAACGTCTAGATCGACAGTAACCATTGATAAGCCACTCCGCGCGATACAGCTCGCTTCGTGTTCGGGCCTTCGGTAGCTCGTTGCCGTGGTGGTGAACCGACCCATCGGTCGGGTCGCCCGGCGATGGCATGGGATGAAGACCCTAAAAACCTCTCAATGGATCGACATTCCGACCGATAAACTTAATAGTAACGTCGTTTTTTCCATTTGGTCTCGGGATTTATTGGGCCAGTAAAGAGGGTTAGATATGGCTGGAGGAGGAGATGACCGTGAAATCCTTCGTGTTATTGCCGGTTTGGACAGTCGGTGGCGACGAAGCGGAGAAGCAAAAATATGCGACAATCTCAGACGTATGACCGGGTTGTCGTGGGATGCCGTCAATGTTGTCCTCGTGTACACCCCCGAATTTACTGGCGAGCCAGATATCTCCCCGTTTGCCCTCGGACTTCCCGAATCGATTAGACGCTTTCTTTTGCGTGGATATAGAGTGACGCCACCGACTTATTGGTACCTTCCAGTGACGGATGATGATGCCACTCCCGTTCACCGATTTAACCCTGATTCGATATCAGGAGAGCGGGTCGTAGCTCTTGTTCCGGCTCTCTCATGCGATCGGGCAGGTCGTCGGCAACCCTTCATGGGAGAGACTCTCGGGGGCTTTCTCGCTGAGATCTCTCCTACATCGCTCACGAGGATTGGAATCTGTTGGTCTTTTCAGCTTTCAGAAACACCTCTTCGGGGTGCACCTGAGCTCGACTTTATCGTCACTGAACGGGAGGTGATTGAGGTTTAGTTGTGACGATGCTCTTAACCGATATAGAGACCGGGAAGAGGCAGGGGTCACTTGGTTATTATCCCGAGGGAGATCAGGCAAGATTCAAGTTCCGAAAGGCTGAAAGGCTTCATTAAAATTGAGGAGGGAGCTGATTGCTCATTGAGAAGAGCGGCTGGGTTTTCCTCCGCGGTGATGATCACGATAGGTGGCGGCACGGGAGAAAACTTCTCGCGAAGAATCGGTATGAGTGATTCACTCAATTGGTCCTTAAGAAACAGATCGAGAAGTATAACGTCTGGAGCCTTTTGAGCGGTGACCTTGAAAGCATCGGGTACTGAGCCTGATACGATTGTTTCGATCCCGAGTTGACGAAGAAAATGAGAGGTAATCATGCATACGACGGGGTCGTCGTCGATGACGAGTGCTGTGTGAGAGGTTATCTCGTGGGTTCGTGAACTACTCATAAGGAATCACAATACATGCCCATCGACGTCAAGGGTAAAGCAAAGAGACTGGAATCTCCCAGATTCAAAACAGCGAGTAGGCTTTCTTTTTCAGCGTGCGTTATGTGTATTTCATATTGATTGTCGCTCCGCTGGCTGATGAGCAAAAGGGGGGCCATTGGCGTCCGCACGCCAACTTATGGGTGATTGGGGTTTGAGAGGGGGGATCATGAACGGGCGGTGGGCGGAAAAGGCGGATCTGTAAGATGGGACGGCGTTTGGTGTCTGTGGCTTTAAGGGCAGTGAGGGCTTTATTCTTGTCTTGATCACCCCTTTTTTCTGGGTGATAATTTAGAGGAAAAAAAGGCGAGCTATATGGTGTAGCCTATCGGACCTCGTAGCTTGCATGCCTATGTGCCCGTCGCATCGATGTGACCGGCAGCTTTTGCAGGAGCGCTCAGTGATGATGAAAGGGAAATCAGGTCGATGTTACTCTGTATTCAGAATATCTTCGGCACCAGTCTGTGCTGCCCTTGCCGGTGCTGCTGTTGTAGCTTCGTCGCTCGGATTGTCCGTGGCTGCCCATGGGCAAGACCTCGGAGCTGAGGGGGATCTTTACCCGACGAACTCCAGCTTCGGGAGTTATCATTCAGCACCTCGATGGCGAGAGTCGGAGGCACACCCCCTCCGGGTACTTGCATACGTGGTACACCCTTTCGGGTGGGCGGCACGAGAGTTGATATTCCGACCGCTCAGTTATTTTGCTTCATCCACCGAAGTTACGAGGAGCGTTTCAGGGTATCGAGAAGCGGGGGACTGGCACAATCCCTCATGTTTCTCCAAAAATTCCGACGATACAAGGTGTCGCTCACTTCCTCCGTTCAATTATGAAAGGACTGAGGAAGCTTCAACCGAGGAGGGCTCTCTGAACGATGAGCCGAAGGGAGGAGAGGTCTTTTTTCCTTCCGTTCTCTTTGGTTTCGGGGATAGCTCTCTCACATCTGACGGGCGTGCTCGAGTGAAGGAGATAGCGGGAACCCTCGCAGACAAAGGCTCGGTCCGGGTGATACTCGAAGGTCATACCGATGACGTGGGTTCTGAGGCGTTTAACCAAAAGTTGGGGCTTGATAGAGCACTGGCTGTGCAGGCTGAACTGGTATCGCTCGGTGTGTCATCAGATCGGCTTTCGTCGGTATCTTTTGGAGAAACGAAACCGGTTGATCCGGCCAAAACAAAGGAGGCTCGAGCCCGAAACCGTCGGGTAGAGGTTGAGGTCGCCCAGTA
>JBIIHQ010000033.1:0-2529 GCA_044235645.1 Bdellovibrionota bacterium
CGAGTTTCCTGATACCTATTGGGCTAATTTTCGGGAGTACTCGATGACCGCTGTGGATCGGCCGAAATTTGTAAAAACGATTAATGCGTTTCTAAAGGAGCGGTACACATTTACCCTTCCTGAGCCGACGTTATGGTCTTTATTCTCCGAATAAAATAGAGTTATATTCGGACGATTCCTATTATTCCTTGTTCATCGGCTCATTTTGCTGCAGGGTAGAAGAGTGGGATTTTGATGAGTTAGACAAAGGAGCTGCCATATGGTGTCTTTTGAACAAGTGGCTGAAATTCTTGAGCGGGAGGCTCAGGAGCGGGCGGTTGGATTGAGTCCAGAACGGGTGACCCTTGCCGGGGCGGTTGGTCGGGTTGTAGCTGCTGACCTTCGGAGCGAGCGACCGACTCAGGTTCAAGGAGAGGTTCCCATTGAGGTGAGTGAATCGTTGATAGGCGATGTCATCCTGCGGCAGGGAGAGCCATTTACGATAGCGAATATGGCCATAGGGGCCGAATTAGGGGTCACTGAGGTGGTCGTTTCCCCACGACTGTCGGTCGGAGTCATCGTCGTTGGGAACGATTCAGGTGGAGTTTTGGAGCCATACGCTTCGCTGATGGGGCTCGTTGCGCCCGATATGGGTATTGTCGTCTCCGAGGTTGTGAAAGTTGCCGAAAACTTGGATGAGGTAACGGCTCAGATTGAGCGCCTAGTAGGGCTTGAGCTTGACTGCCTAGTTGTTGTTACTCCCCGTCCTGATCAGCTGCGATCTGCGGTTGAGGGGGCTGGCGGTTGGGTACTTTTTGATTCTCCGGCTGTATGGCCGATCGGCGATTCCCTTTTTGGAACGTTTCGAGGTCGTCGTTCTGTTGTTTTTGGTATATCGAGCCCTGTTTTTTCAGCTATGGCCGCGTTTCGCTTTCTCATCGGGGCCTATGTCGCACGGGTGGCGGGGGCTCGTCAACGCTCCCCGATTAAGGCAACGCTCTCCCATTTGCTTGAAAAGGAGTCCGAACAGACTGACGTTGTGTTGGGTGAATTAATTGCGCGGCGGGGGGAGTTTTTGGTCTCGGTAATTCCAGCTAGCACTCCTTTTAGCCTCTCATCGGGCGGAGAAACGCGGAGCAATGCCGCACTAGAGGCTCTCGGGCGAGCCTCGTGTTGGGTGGTGCTCCCGGCTGGCCGATCACTTTTCGACCGAGGTGACCTTGTTGATCTTTATCCACTAACCAACCTAATTGGTCGTCCCCCTCTGGTGAAAACGCCGGAGGGAGAGTCGGTTTCGGTTGGTTTTTGATCGACCAGTTCGGGTTTGGCGATGCAGAGTTAGGCGATGCAGAGTTAGGCGACGCGGGTTAAATAGTGCTCGTATTGAGGTAGCTCTCCGCGAACGGCCGAAAGATAGGTCGACTTAATCTTTTCGGTTATGGGGCCAACTTTTCCGGTGCCGAGGATTGCATCATCAATGCTGCGGATTGGAGTTACTTCAGCAGCAGTGCCGGTATAGAACGCTTCTTCGGCTGAGAGGGCATCTGCGAGCAGAATTTTTTGTTCCCGAACCGGTATCCCGAGGTCGGAGGCGATCTCGATTATGGTTCTACGGGTGATGCCGGGCAAAATAGTTCCGAGGCTCGGGGTAAGAATTTCGCCTCCTTTTACCATAAAGAAGTTTTCCCCGGGCCCCTCAGCAATGGCTCCATCTGTATCGAGGAGCAGCGACTCGTGGTAGTGAGTCCCCTGAAGCTCAAGAATAGACATTATGCTATTGACGTAGTGACCTACTATTTTGGCATCCGCAACCGTTGACTGAGGATGAATTCGGATGAAGCTTGAAACCTTCAGGTCGACCATGTCGTGCGGGAGATAGGCGCCCCAGGGCCAGCACGCTATGATAAGCTCTACAGGATTTCCGATCGGATTTACCCCCATTTTACCGTATCCGTAAAACGCTAGTGGGCGAATATAGCACGATGGATGTCCGCTTTTTCTAACAGTTTCAACAACTGCCTCGATGAGCTCGTCTCGGCTCCATCGGAGGGTCATGTTGAGTGCTTTGCCCGAATATATGAGCCGATCTATATGCTCTGGTAGCCGAAATATTGCCGGTCCAGTCGCCGTTTCATAGGCGCGAATTCCCTCAAAAACGCCACTTCCGTAGTGAAGGGTATGAGTGAGGACATGCACCTTTGCGTCATCCCACGGGACAAATTCCCCATTCATCCAGATGTGTTCGCTCCGCTGCTTCATAAATCACCTCGCGTGTGGTTATTCCATCGGTAGTGGGACGGTCACGACTCCCGCTCCTATTTGTGGTGACAGTAGCTAACCTCGGTTGTCTCGTAAAGGGGGATAGGTTGAGTGGCTGAAATGCCTCAATTTAAAAGCCTTTAAAGATTTTAGATTTTGATGACTGCCCTTGATCGCAGTGTGTTTACCCATTTGTACACTCTCGACAAAACACGTTTGCGAGAAACTGTTAAGTTTCTGGCCAGTGTGCCGATGTAACGTTCAAGAGGTTTTAGTTGGGGGATTGTTTCT
>JBIIHQ010000002.1:0-335696 GCA_044235645.1 Bdellovibrionota bacterium
CCTTCACACCGCTTCCCCAATGCAAAATCCCTTGCCTGACTACCAGCGGGGCTCGCCAGCGGCTACGAAGTCACTTGAGGAGATGGTATGCCCCTGATATCGTGGGGGATATTGATTTTCCTACCCTCGAACTGGCCCTTCTTTATCTTTTCCCACAGTGGGCCTGAGTAAAGCGCGTACCAGCGACGAAGCCATCACTTTCGTTGAGGAGTGCGGAGCAGTAAGCGCTCGCGGGGGAAATGGTCGGCGATGTCGGGGAGGCGGAACACGAGCATTGACAACCGTCCTGAAATAAGATGTGCTGTTGTAGAATGTTTTTTTACTGATGAAGGTTTTATCTTCTACGTCCCTGCTACGCCTCAGAATGGCAGCTGTCAAGGCTTTCGCCTTCTTAACCACGGTGGTCGCCGTGGTAGTGGTCGGCGGCAAGATTTTGCTCGGCTTGCACTGGTTGGTGTGGGTACTCTTAGCTGTCATCGCCTTATTCCTTATAGGCGATGATTCTGAGGTTGTTTGGCAGGCTTTCCGGGATTTGTTGGGCAAGTCCTTCGAGGACCTTTGTGATTGGGTATCGGGGGAGTTGTTTTGCTCCGGTCCGGCTGCCCGTACTCCAGGGGCGGCGGAATTCGTCCGTAATCTCGAGAAGCGAGTGGAACTCGTTGAGAGCAGGATCTTTCGATTGCCGCTCTCTCAGGGTCTGAAAGCGGCGGGGTATAACCTTTGCTCCAGCCTCAGCGACAAACTCGCTGGGTTAGAGGTGGGATACCGGTCGGACGAGGCCGTTTGGGCGCTGCGCGAGTGGGGAATCGGCGACGATTCGCCCCGGGTGACTTGGCACCATCTCCTCGAACTCGAAGAGGTAGTGTGCGCTGCCGAAAAGCTTTGCGAAAGTAAAGCTCTAACGGGTTGGATTCAGGACGACTGTCCTGAATTAGCTCTCTTCCGCTTCGACGGAGAAGGGTTCACCCCTAAAGCTCCGTGCGAACTTTACGAGGGCCCTGAGCAGTGGACGAATTTCGAGCTCGATTTCGTTTCATCTGGTATCCTTCAGAGGGAAACGGCCGTTGTAGCCTCGTTGGAACGCATGGAGCGGAGCACCTCATCCTTCCGGAAACTTTTGCTTCGCGCGAACCGGATTGGGCCTCGGCCTCTTCCGCGGAGGGCATTTGGTCAGAGACGGTTGCCGCAAGGTTCGTGAATCAATCAAAGGGGCCCTTCTCCAGGCCCCTTAACCCTTTCTCATGACCGGGAGTCCTGCCGGTGATCGAAGCAGTTCTTCTCTGAGAGCCACCTCAGGGGTGTCTGCCAGTCGAAATGCTGACCCGTTCTCCGGGGAGTTCTTCCATCGGATATCTCCTCTCCCTTCAATCAAAACTCCTCACAGTAACCCCTCTGCACGAGCGCGCGCGACAAATCGCGACACTATCGCCTCGACCGTTTCGACCTGCGTAATTCCTGCGACGCTCTTTCCTGCTGACAATAGATTATCATCCGAAAATTGCCCCCTTTTTACCTTTTCCCACGGCTGGCCCGAATACAGTGAGTACCAGCGACGAAGCCACCGCTTTCGGTGGGGCGAACGGAGCATGAACCGCTCGAAAGCAGAAAAGGAGGTAAATTATGAACACTCTCACGAAGCTCCCTAACCAAATCCTCCTTCAAAAAGCTCACCTCAAGCTCCTTCGCCTCCCGCTTCACCGATTCTTGGCTCTTGCGTAACTTGCTCCGGGCCATCGCTCTCTTGTATCGTTTCTCCATGGCGGTTCTCCCTTAAAAGGTACTCAGTTTGGACACTTAGCCTTTTATAGCCTCGTGCAGGAAACCGCCATACTTTTCAACTAAGACCGGGACATGCTCTCTGCCTTTCAAAGGGCATCCTCGGGGGGATGCTTCCCTTCGGTGCAACCACAGGGGGGTGACCCGCCCGACCGCTGGCGCCCAGGGACCCGCACAGTTAACAATAACACCAGCGTGGATAGGCTCGACGTGAAGAGGCTCGACGGTCCCTGCGGGACAAGGCTCGACGCCGCGGTCCCCGCAACTTTTCGGGAGGCGCTCCCGAAAAAGCTGTTGTGCAATCAACAACAACAGCAGCAGCAACACTCCCACCAACCGTCCCCCTCCCTAACGCTCCCCACAGGCGCCCTCACGCCTTTGCCTCTCATCCCTCCAGCCGGTGGCAGGACTCCCGACGACTCGTCGAGTACCGCCGCCGAGAACCCGAAAAAAGCCTCCTCTACCAACTCGTTCACCACTATCACCAACAGCTCCAGACCGAGTGGGAGGAGCGATTTCAACACCGCTTTGGCTACTTACGGACCGAGGTGACCCGCTCCCTGCAACAGTACCTCACCTGCGGCATCCTCGACTTTGGCTGCGCAAAGGCGTGGTGCCCCTCATGCAACCACTCATTCCTCATCGCCTTCTCCTGCAAGCGTCGGGGGTGCTGTCCCTCGTGTGCGGCAAAACGGGCGGTCATCTTCGCTGAGAATCTTCACGTAAGGGTCCTTGGTAACGTTCCCGTTCGCCACGTCGTCTTTACCCTCCCAAAGCGAATCAGACCCTCCTTCCAGTACGACCGGAAACTACTCGCCATAATCGCCTCAGCCGCAGGAGCGGCTATAAGCAAGGTCGTTACCACCTCACTCGGTACCGATACCGTACCCGCTGCCGTTCTGGCACTCCACACCGGGAGTGAAACCCTCGGCTGGAACCCTCACGCTCACCTTATCGTCGCCGATGGCGGGTTTACCAAAGAGGATACCTTCATCCGACTAGCACACTGGAATCAGTCAGAGCTCCAAAAGCATTTCGCCTCACACATCCTTAACGCTTTCGTTGAGCGAGAGCTTCTCGACTCAACAGTGGCAACCCAGATCCTCGAACAGGAACACACCGGGTTTGCTGCATGGGCAGAGCGAATCGTCGAACCAGAGGACACCGAGGGAAGACTCTTTCTCGCCCGATACCTGGCAAAATCACCCCTCGCTCTTGACCGCATCGCTCTTGATGACACGTCCGTCGTTGTCTTGGCAGAACGACGCAAACTTCCTGACTGGACTGGCACTCCCCTGGAATTCCTCGCAAGACTCTCCGCCCACATTCCCCGCCACTACGAGCATCTCGAACGATTCTTCGGACGCTACTCTTCGGCTACCCGAGGAAAGAGGGGAGACCTCGTCAGGACCGTCACGCAAACAGAGGAGGAGAACCATAATGACCAAACACTCTCACCTGCTCCCTCTGCCGAACCTCAATCCCCCTGCCCCCGAGCAACCAGATGGGCAACCCTCTGATGGCTCGCATCTATGAGCTAAACCCTCTCACCTGCCTCAACTGCGGCACCACCATGCTCATAAACGCCTTCATCATCGACCCCGTCGAGATTCAGCGACTCCTCAAAAACGTCGCCATCCCACACTACCGACCCCCCCTCCTCTGCCCAGCCGTTTACTAATCAGGGGTAAAGTAAGAGGGGAATATTCGACTGAGGCCATGGCGTAATCGACCGAGGTGCCCTTTTTGTGTCAACGGCCCACTCACCAGGCGCCGATAATCATCCCACCAATAAAAGCCACCACCGTATTCCCAGCGTCCCTGGAGGGGAGCCTGGACCTCTACGCCTCTGAGATAAGGAGGTTCGGGGAGCGGACAGCGAGATCGGGAGAAGCAGAGAACGAGATTATCTCGTCGAGCCCTTGGCAGCGGGACGAGATAACTCAGGAGGTCTGAAAGGTCCAATGGGCGACATCAAGGATATGAGGCTTGAGGAGAAGGTATTGGAGATGCCGAGAGATTGAAGGAGCTTTACCTGCTCCGGGGGAAGGCGATCCCCGCGATTCGTCATATAGTCCTTCCACGCCTCGGCGAAGCCTTCTACAACCGACAAGCGGCCATACGGGGAATATGAACCCTGCTTCTGCCACAACGCGGTGAACCGGTCCCCTGGCTCAGCAGTTTCGGCCCAAGGTCCAACATTCAGGGGGAGATTACGCAGTATTTGGGGCATCTCGCCCTTTTTTAGCTTATCGGCGAGCAAATGACCCATCTCGTGGTGAAATACCTCCGAAGTAAAGCTTCCGCCCCCGTTGAAGAATACGAGCTCCCCGATCGGATGGATGGCGCGAGCTAATGCAGTATCATTAACCGCCTTTCCAGCCGACGTTTTCCAAATGACTTTTTTCTCTCCCGGGTCTAGTACGATTCGATTTACTTCCCTCAGTAATGGAGAAGATACAAACGGCTGGAGGCCCATTCCGACATTGTGCAAAAACTGGTCAAAATCGGCATTCCGAGGCGCGAGCAGCGTAACGGGATGTCCATTTACCCGAATCTTCATTTCGAGACTGTCAGCACGCTGTCCCGAGAAGTACTGGTGATTCTTTACCTCCGAGATCGATACCACCGAGATAAAATCCATCGATGGCTTTAGCGTACTAAAGGGCATGTTCGCGATCGAGAAATTTATCGGCAGAATCCCTTTGTTAGAAAGAGCTTCTGAGATACCTCTATACCAATCGTATTGGCCAGTCTTAAGGAGTCCCTCAAGAACCCGCTTTGCCTCGTCTGGAGTACGGACCCCGAGATCCTGCCCCTTTTTGAATCGTTCGATGACATTCTGGGGTGCGAGCTCTGGCCTCGGCGCTGATGGCGTCCCCCCCCCTGCTCGAGCAGGGGAACTCGTTGGACCGGGAGGGAATGAGGAATCTCCTTGGAACGACAAGCGCAATTCGTTACCGCCACCGGGGAGCACTCGAAAGCCGAGCTGACTCAGCTTCTTGCGCGCGGCCGGATCCATAGTCAATCGATCTCGATGCGTTCCATCCCCCTTAACAAACGGGATGCCTGCATCCTCAACCACCACAATGCCCTTCTTCCCACCCTCCGAGGAACTGGTTCCATGAACCTTTAATTCCTCCTTGAACTGGCGCTGATACCAGATCTTCAGGGCGAGCAACGATCCGTCAAGGCTCCTTTCTCTTCCCGCGACGGGCAGTCCTCTTCCATCGAACTGTATGGCTACTGGTAACCTTGGCTGCGCTGCCGAGGCGACCGCTCCACTCATCTGGCGCTGAGCCTCCCGGAGAGCACGAACTGCCTCCTGAACGTTCTCAGGCTTGTCCTCGAGCCCTTTCTGATAGGGCCGCAGTGCCCCTTGCAACCTCTTTAAGGAGTCCCGAACCTGCTGAAGCGAGGTCCCTGATTCGGTCTGGTAACGCTGCAACGTTCGGTGCGAGAGCTCATACAGCTGCCAGAGTTGCTTTGATTCTTGACCACCCGGAAGGAGGGAGTTTAGCGAGAACCCTTGGGGTTGGTTGAGTGGATAGACTCCTGATATCGCTCCGGACTGGTAGGCCTGCCGCAGCCAATCGACTATCTCCTTCCGCGATTGGACTCCATCGGGCAGACGATACGTCCCCGTGCTAGTCTGAATAGCGCGATAGCCATTGTCCGTATACCCAAGTTTAACCTGAAATCCTTCGTCGGGCACGCCGACGTACCCCTGGTTACGGAAAGTGCCCAGAGCAGGCGGGGGGGGATTTGCGCTGAGTGAGAACTTCTGGCCGACCATACACTTCCGATCTAGAGGAGGTACTCAATACCCTCTCTTTCGGGTTATGAGTCGCTCTTCCCGGGATGTGACTATTCGCAGGCCTTTTTAATGCAGCGCCGAGTTGCCTCAAATTAAAAGACATTGAAGAGTTGGTGTTTTGGGAGCCTGAGAAGGTCGTTGCCTCATCGAGGTGGTCATGAAAAAGGACCATGATAAGATGACGATGAAGGATAAGCGGAAGTATATCGATAAAATAGCGCGAAGGTACCACAGGAGTGATAAGACCAAGAAGGGATTGATTCTCGATGAGCTGTGTGAAAGCTTTGAGTTATCAAGATGTTATGCGATACGAGTGAGAGCGATAACCGAATCTGGTGTTTAAGGGTTTGAAAGGAAGCGGCGTATCTGGTTGATTGTTAGTCGTCAAACACAACATTTAACCGAGGAGTACGCCACCATGAGCAAGAGTAATGTGATTGAGCTCTCAGGTCGAGAGGAGCCGGGTGATCCATTGACGGCCCTGTTGCGCACAGGGGCTCGAACCCTGATTGAGCGAGCTGTGGAAGCTGAGCTGGTTGAGTTTATGGCGAGGTTCGAGGGCCGTCGCCTTGAAGACGGTCGAGCAGCGGTGGTGCGCAACGGCTATCAGCCTGAACGTGCGATTGAGACCGGTATAGGCCCGGTGACAGTGAAGATTCCGAAGGTGAGGGCCACATGTGGTGAGCCTGTTACTTTTCGTTCGGCGCTGGTACCGCCGTATGTGCGCAAGACGCGGTCCTTGGAGGGGGCCTTGCTGTGGCTGTACCTGAAGGGTGTATCCAGTGGTGAGATGGAATCAGCTCTTTGCGCTTTGCTTGGTCCCGATGCCAAAGGGTTGTCGGCCAGCACGGTTGCTCGCTTGAAGCAGCAATGGGGAGAAGAGTACCAGTCATGGCGCAAAAGTCGATTGGATAAAGATCGCTGGGTATACCTGTGGGCAGACGGCATCTACAGTGGCTTGCGTGCTGAGGACGCCAAGCTTTGTGCCCTGGTGGTTATTGGCGTCAATGAGTTGGGGGAGAAGCGATTCCTGGCTATTGAGGACGGAATCAGGGAATCAACACAGAGCTGGCGAGAGGTGTTACAGGGGCTCAAAGCCCGTGGCATGAACACCCCGAATTTGGCTGTCGGCGATGGTGCCATGGGGTTTTGGGCAGCATTGGAGGAGATCTACTCCGACACCCGTCAACAACGGTGCTGGATGCACAAGACCGGCAATGTATTGAACTGCGTGCCTACATCCGTACAGCCGAAGGTGAAGACTGCGCTCCATGATATCTGGCAGGCTGATACGAAAGAAAATGCGGAGGCAGCGTTCGAGCAGTTCGAGGAATTATTTGAGGCCAAGTACCCAAAGGCTGTCCAGTGTTTACAGAAGGACCGAGAAGAGCTGCTGGCGTTCTATGACTTTCCCGCGCAGCACTGGCAAAGCTTGCGGACAACGAACCCAATCGAGTCGACGTTCGGCACAATTCGACACCGAACAAAGCGGTCAAAGGGCTGTCTGACACGAGATGGTATGCTGCACATGATCTTCAAACTCGGGGAATGTGCTCAAAAGAACTGGCGCCGACAGCGCGGCTTCAGCTACCTCGCCAAGGTGATTACTGGAGTCAGATTCAGAGATGGTATTGAAGTGAATTCAGACAATCAGGTCGCCGCTTGATCCGGTTCTTGAACACCAGATTTGACAATAGCTCTCTTCAAACTCGGAGAATGAGCACAAACGAGCTGGCGCCGACAGCGCGGCTTCAGCTACCTCGCCAAGGTGATTACTGGAGTCAGATTCAGAGATGGTATTAAAGTGAATTCAGACAATCAGGTCGCCACTTGATCCGGTTCTTGAACACCAGATTTGACAATAGCTCATCGAAAAATAAGAGCTTTGAGTATCCTAAAAAACAAATACGACCAAGCCTAAAAGTTTCCAGTTCAGTCGATGTTTATCCTATCTAGCAGAGCAAACGGCAAACAGACTACTACCCCATTTAGTCCCCAACCGAATCATACCGCGACCCTCCAAGATAGTAACAAGAGTCAAAAACCGATTAATAATTGGAGCTGGAATGCTCGAGCCCCGAAATGAAATATCAAAAAATTTGGCCACGTTATTCATGACGAGCTTCACTAAAGCAGGCCACCCAAATAGCGCTCCGAATAATTCTACATCTAAGGATGCCCTATCCAAACTGGTACGCAACTGCTCTGGATTGTATCTTCGATAGTGATGATTAACATCATCGTGCGCTGTCCACAAAGCCTGATACGCCGGCACGGTAACAAACACAAATCCTCCCTTCTTGGTAGCGCGGCGAGCTTGAGAAAGGATGGCTACATCATCTTCTACGTGTTCAATAACGTCGAGCAAGAGCGTTAAGTCGTATCTTTGATCCGGAAAAATATCGGTGCGATCGACCGATGCTGCGAAAACCGGACCGTATTCTGTTTCAATATCAGCCGAGAGCAATGGGTCACAGGCATGGACTGAGCCAAATTGTGAAAGCTTCTTCATGAATAACCCCTCTCCTCCTCCAATGTCGAGTACAGCGCGGTCAGTTGTCTCTCGGTGAGTCAATACTGACTGTAAAATATGGAGTATAAGAACCTCTCTTGCTCGCCACCACCAATGATTTCTGTACAAATTTGAGTAATTAAGGGCATATTCTCTATCCATAGTGCACATTGGCTAAAAGTTAGTCTTTCCAACCCAATAAAACTTACCCGTTTCCCGCCTAATTAATCGGCCCCACCATAAGGAAAAGCCCTCAAAGATTGGTAAAAATGTCTCTGTTCGATATTCCAATTGAATCAATTTTGACATAGCTAGAGGGAGGGTATCATCCATCAAGCAAGCGCGGGATCACCCCCCTCTATCTGGGTTTGCAAGGAATTTGAAAAGCTTGAATCCTCAAACAGGATGAGGTTCTAAAGTCTCCCCGAAAAGCCATATTAACCCTTTTTCGCTCGACCAGCCCCTCAATTATCAACACCTCCCATAATTCTTCTAACCTTCCAACCAACATCCTAAATGAATCCTTCTGAAAAAAAACTATCTCCTCGCCGTGAGACCCCAATTTATCTCAACCCATCTCCCCCAAACAGGCGTGGTGCCCTTCATGCAACCACTCATTCCTCGTCGCCTTCTCCTGCAAGCATCGGGGGTGCTGTCCCTCGTGTGCCGCAAAACGGGCGATCATCTTCGCGGAGAATCTTCACGCACGGGTCCTTCAGTAACGTTCCCGTGCACCACGTCGTCTTTACCCTCCCAAAGCGAATCAGACCCTACTTCTAGTACGACTGAAAACTACTCGCCACAATCCCCTCAGCCGAAGGAGTTGCTATCGGCAAAGTCGTTACCACCTCACTCGGTACCGATACCGTACCCGCGGCCGTTCTGGCGCTCCACACCGGAAGTGAAACCTACCAGGGTGGTGAGAAACGATCGCGTAATATCGAAGAAAATAAGAAGCTCCGCATGCTGACTACCAACAACAGCGTGGGTGGAGAGGTGAAGGATGCGGGGCAACAAGCGTTCACAAGAAGAGCTATTTCACTATTTCAGTGTTGAGGAGCGAATCCCGCAGGATCATCCGCTGCGAAGTATCAGGGCTTTGTGCGACAAGTTGCTTAGGCGGATGAGCGATACGTTTGATACGATGTACTCAGATATTGATCGCCCGTCGCTAGCACCTGAGGTTTTGCTTAAGAGCACGATATTAATGGCGCTTTACAGCGTAAGGTCTGAGCGACAATTTTGCGAACAGCTGAACTACAACATATTGTTTCGGTGGTTTCTTGGGATGGACCTGAGTGAGGCTGGGTTTGAGCGAAGCGTGTTTTCGACGAATCGGGCTCGGTTGATAGAGCATGAGGTTAGTCGCGAGTTTTTCGGGGAGGTAGTGAGCGAAGCACGAGCGAGAAAGCTTGTCTCGGAGGAGCACTTTACGGTGGATGGCACTCTGATTGAGCCTTGGGCATCGATAAAAAGCTTTGTGTCGAGGGATAAGCAAGATAAAGACGATAGGAATGATGGTAACGGGTTCAAGCCGAGCTATCCTGACGTTAATTTTCTTGGTGAGCGACGGACAAATAGTACTCATTCGAGTATGACGGGTCCCGAGGCTCTGCATGGCTAAGAAGGGGCATGCCAAAGAAGCCACGTTGCGTTCTGTGCAACTGCGGTCACCGAGAATAGAAATTGACTTGTGGTTCAATGCGAGGTTTCCCCGGCAACGGGTACCGTTGAGGTACGTACCGCCATTTCAATGATTGACCGGCTGGTCGAGGATGCAAGCTTCCCAATAAAGACGGTAGGCGCTGATAAGGGATATCACCGAAAGAATTTGTTGGAAAGCTGCGCGAACGAGGGATAATTCCGCATGTTGCCTGTATGAAGGGCAGAAAAGTCGCAGGGCCTTGATAGGCGCACCACAACGGGAAATTCATACACGGTAAATGAAAAGAAGAGGAAACTGATTGAGCAGTGTTTTGGGTTCCTGAAAACGGTGGGCGGAGTCCGTAAGAGCCGGTTGGTCGGCTGTTCGCGAACGCATTTCCTCACGCAGATGACATTCGTCGCTATGAACATTCTGCGCATCACGAGACTATCAACGGCGTGATTCCGCTCGTAGAGCGGGCATCGGTCGGGGAAATCGCCCATATTTTTACCTAATCTCCCCGGCGTTACCTCCAAAATGGGGGATCAAAACTTAGGTGAAGCGAAAGATTTAGAAGTTGGGTTAGCAAAAGGCGCCCCGGACATAGGAAAAATTACGGAAGAAGGGGCTTTTCCCCACCCTGCTATACCTCAGAGGTATACAGAAAAGGAGTTCCCGTGAATTTAGACAATCAGATCGCCGCTTAATCCGATTCTTGAACACCAGATTTGACAATACCTCCTGATTGAGATAACGACAGCGAGTTCACACGGAGGATTTATGGCGATACCGGACTATGAAACATTAATGTTACCTCTCTTGGAGTTCCTTTCTGATGGCGCCGAGCACTCCATGGAACAGGCTACACAGCACATTGCCAGTCGTTTTGATTTAACTCCTGAAGAGCGAGAAGAAAGAATCCCCAGCGGGAACTCCACCTACATTAAGAATCGCACGGGTTGGGCGCGAACCTACCTCAAGAAAGCGGGTCTCCTTTGCTCCCTTAAACGGGGTCACATCCAATTAACGGACCGAGGCAGGCAGGCTTTATCAGAGCAACCTCCACGCATTGATCGCACCTATCTTGAGCAGTTCCCTGAATTTGTTGAATTTCAGCAGAAGACTAGTTCAAGGACAGATCAAAAAAAGGTCGAAACCATAGCACCGACAACCCAAACTCCTGAGGAGACCATCGAAGCTGGCTATTCTCAGCTGCGCTCGCAGCTTGCGGATGAGCTGCTTGATTTGATTAAATCCTGCTCGTCTGATTTCTTCGAACGTCTCGTTGTCGATGTAATCGTGGCTATGGGATACGGGGGTTCTCATCGGGATGCCGCGACAGCAACAAAAAAGTCTCATGATGGCGGAATAGATGGCATAATTAAGCAGGATCGACTCGGGCTCGACGCGATCTACATTCAAGCAAAGAAGTGGGAAGCCTCAATTCACCGGCCAGAAATTCAAAAGTTCGCTGGTGCCCTTCAGGGCGTAAGAGCGCGCAAGGGCATCTTCATTACGACATCCTCATTCTCTGATGGCGCCCGTGATTTTGTTGCAACAATCGACAGTAAGATAGTTCTTATTGATGGAATAGAGCTGGCGCAATTGATGATTGACCATGGAATTGGCGTTACGCTCCATCAGACCTATGAGATCAAGAGATTAGATTCGGATTATTTTGCAGATTTATAGGGCACGGCGCATCGCATATGAGCAGGGGGAGAAGTAATAAAATCGTAGGTCAAACGGGCGAATATCTAGTCGCCGCCGAGCTTTCTCGCCGCGGACTAATCTGTACCACATTCACAGGCAACGTTCCCCACTATGATCTAATAGCTTCTAATGAAGCTGGTGAGCATATCTCGGTTCAGGTCAAGGCGAGCATGAGTGGTTCTTGGCAGTTCGCTAACGTGAGCGATTACTGCGATATTAAATTCAGGGGCCCTCAGCAGATTGTAGGAAGGCATAAGTCTAGCCCGATAAAAAATCTCGTCGTGGTCTTCGTTAAAATAGACAAGGACGGGCGGGACGAGTTCTACGTTCTAACATGGGAAGAGCTCAGGGCGTTAATTTTAGTGAATTACACGGCCTATCTCGCGAAGCATGCTGGCGTGCGGCCAAAGAATCACAGATCCCTACACGTTGGAGTGCGAGCAGAGCATCTGCTTCGTTATCGAGATAACTGGGATATCGTTCAAAAGAGGCTCTCTGGATTTCGCTCTTCCTAGAGGCTTCTCTTTCAGGACATTTCAGTCGACTTCGGATGCAGTCGAAAACCTGATGCAAAGAGGCCCCCTCATCCAACCAAGAGGCGATACTACCCGCTAGTTTATCGCTCTCTAGCTCAGGGGCATGGCAGAGTGGTGAAAAAAGATCTCGTAATATCAGAGAAAATGAGAAGCTCCGCGTGCTGAGTGCGAACAACAGCGTGGGCGGAGAGGAGAGATCCGGGGCATCAAGCGTTCACACGGAGAGCTATTTCACTTTTTCAGTATTGAGGAACGAGTTCCGCTGGATCACCCGCTTCGACGGATCCGTGCTTTATGCGACAAGCTATTGAGTCGGATGAGTGATACGTTTGATGCGATGTACTCTGATAGAGGGAGACCGTCGATAGCTCCCGAGGTTTTGCTTAAGAGCACGATATTGATGGCGCTGTATTCAGTGAGGTCCGAGCATCGATGTTGCGAGCAGCTGAACTACAACATATTGTTTCGTTTGTTTCTTGGGATGGACCTGAGGGAGGCTGGGTTTGAGCGAAGCGTGTTTTCGAAGGATAAGCAAGATAAAGACGATAGGAATGATGGTAACGGGTTCAAGCCGAGCGATCCTGACGTCAATTTTCTTAGTGCGCGACGGACAAATAGTACTCATTCGAGTATGACGGCTCCCGAGGCTCTGCATGGCTAAGAAGGGGCATGCCAAAGAAGCCACGTTGCGTTCTGTGCAACTGCGGTCACCGAGAATAGAAATTGACTTGTGGTTGAGTGCGAGGTTTCCCCGGCGACGGGTACCGCTGAAGTACGTACAGCCATTTCAATGATTGACCGGCTGGTTGAGGATGCAAGCTTCCCAATAAAGACGGTAGGCGCTGATAAGGGATATCACCAGAAGGACTTCGTTGGAAAACTGCGAGAACGGGGGATAATTCCCCATGTTGCATGTATGATGGGAAGAAAAGTCGCTGGGCTTGATAGGCGCACCACAACGGGAAATTCATACAACATAGGCCAAAAGACGCGGACACTAATCGAGCAGTGTTTTCGGTTCCAAAAAACGGTGGGCTGAGTCCGTAAGAGCCGGTTGGTCGGCTGTTCGCGAACGCATTTCCTCACGCAGATGACATTCGCCGCTATGAACATTCTGCGCATCACCAGACTATCAACGGAGTAACTCGCCCACAAGAGCGGGCTTCGGTATGGATAAACGCCCATATTTTAATCTAATATCCCCGGCGTCACCTTCAAAATGGGTTATCAAAACCCAGATTAAGCCAGAAATTTAGAAGTTGGATTAGCAAAAGGCGGGCTGGACACAAGAAAAATTACGGGAGAGGGGTTTTTTGACTACTCTGATAGAGCTAGATTCTGTGGAGATTGTGCCACTGCTTAACCGCAAGCCCTTCTTCGGACGTCCGCGAAACATCCTCCACGGATTTTTTTGGTAGCGAACCCGCTAGTCAACCGGTCGGCACATCAACCGTCGACCGGTTGAAAAAAGGGATAAGAGAGATTGCTGTTTGGTATCCATCAAATTACCCCCGAAAACTGCGCCTGTTCCGCGAACAGTGAATTGCCTCGAGTCTAGGACGAGCTTGCGGCATACGGTTTTATTCGGGCAATGGTGGTGCCTCATCCGTAATGGAGGTCCGCGCACCCAAAACTAGCTGCTACCTTTTCCCTTTTCCCTGCACCCTCATTGACTTAAAGCTTCACCACTTCTTAGAGTAATACTGGGTAAAGGATTATCGTTGATCAGCAGAACCATTCATCAGTCGTGCACAGTGCTGTCTACTACCGCTGGCACAGGTTCACGCAGGGACCTAAGAAGGATTGCGATCGCGTCTCTTCTTGTCGCCGCCGCGTATGCTCCTGAAAAGAAGGCTATTGCGCCGCACACCCAGAATACCCCGCCAGGGGAGAGATGTAGCACTCTGTTGAGCACGATCTGCACCCCAGATACCGCGAGTATGCCGATGAAGGACATTAAGTTTGCAGCTCCCTGAACCGCGCCACGAAGCTCGGGTGGAGGGCGATGTTGGAGAACGGCAGCGATCGGGACGATGAAGAACCCTGCGGCAAGTCCGAGGCCGACTAGACACAAGCTAAAGAGGGTAACGCCGAGGTTGTGAGAGCCCATCGGTATCGAGAACAGCGCCATCCCGACTGCGCCGATCTGCACGAGGCCGTACTGAATTTTACCACGCGACAGGACACCTGCGAGAGCGCTCCCGACACCGATTCCTATCGCCAGAGCCGCATTTAAGAATCCATTCTGCTGTTCGGTGAGAGCGAGCACATCTTTAGCGTAAATGGTGAGGTTCATCTGCACAAGCGTTGCGACGAACCAAAACCCTGTACTGCCCCAATTCGCGCGCCACAGCGCACTATCAGCTCGCATGAACCTGAGTTGTCGATAAAGGTCCGTTATGGGGTTTAATCTCGGAGGGCAATTGGAGCTCGCTGCCGGGGTCTTTGGAATGTGCTTACTCGTCATCCAGCCACCCACTGCTAGGACAGAGAGAATGAGTCCGGCGAAGTGTTGAGAGCCGTGCAGATTTTGCGCGAACACGCCGCCCGCAACGGTGCCAAGGATTATCCCGATAAAGGTCAAAAGCTCGAGGATACCGTTCCCCCACGAGAGGCGCGAGACCGGTAAAACTTCGGGAAGGATGCCGTACTTCGAGGGTCCGAAGATCGCGCTGTGACACCCCATCAGGAAGATAGCGAACATCTCGAGCGCAAGATGCTCCTTGTAAAGAGCAAGCGTAGCGAACGACATTATCCCGATCTCCGCGAGCTTTACACACTCCATGATCCGCTGCTTGCTATAGCGGTCGGCGAGCCATCCCCCGAGCATCGAGAAAAAAATGAATGGCGCTGCAAAAAGCGCTCCGGCGAGCGCCACGTACGTGTTGCGAACCTCCTCCGGCATCGGCCTTCCGAGTACCAGAAAAACGATCAGGGTCTTCAGCGCGAGATCGCTGAATCCGTTCTGGAACTGGGTAATCATGAGCGCCCAGAAACCTTTTTTCCAATCCTGTTTCATCGGCAATCCTGACTTTGTCCGGATAATATTGATTGTTCGACACTCAAGCGGACTTGAATGCTTTCTTGAGCGCTAAGTGTGTGGGCACGAAGAAGCACACTAGCAATCCGACCATCCAGAGGATCAGATAACTCGGAGCACTCATCCACTCTTGTGGTTTGCTATCGTTTAATCCATACACGTAATTCACATTGAGTGGTGTGTTGACATCCGGTACACTCGCGCCAGCTGGGGGAAGCAAGAAGAACGAGATCAAGCACGCGGCCCACGCCATTCCGGTCCACGCCGAAAGGCCACGACTGTCGTAGCCGAGTAGATGCACTAGATATAGGAGCAAAAAGGGGAGCCAGCCGTGGAAGAGTGACAACGATCTCAGAAAGAGGGAACGGCGACCGTCCATCATGTAGCTCGTCATATGAGAGAGGTGATTGCCGGTCAGTTCGACGGCGAAGTCGACACACCAGAAAAGCTGCGGGACCATAATCCCCACAGCCGCAGCCGAAGCAGCTAAGGCGCTGTTTCTCCACACGGCGAAGAGCACGAGGAAAAGCGCCATATCGCAAAAATACAGGAAGTTCGTCGGTCCATAGTGGTACCAATACACCGGTACGAGAACAGCCATAAAGGCGGTGTAAGCCATTTTGACAGCAGTGGGGACTGCTCTCCCCTGCATGGGGATAACTTCAGGGGTTGCCTCGTTTGACATACGGATCTCTCCAAACGACCTCCCTTCTCTCGAAATGCACTTGAGGAGGGCGAAATTTAGGGCTATGCATATATCGGCTGTAAATGGCGAAGTGCATCAATTATCTTTTGAGTATAAAGATCTCTGAAAACCTTAAAACCTCTCTAGCTCAGCCGCATAAAGGCCCAGGCAACGACCTTCTCCGATTCTTAAAATATCGACTCTTCAAAGGTTTTTAATTTGAGGCAATTCAATCTCGACGACGCTAGGCGACAACTGTCAAAAATTTTCCATAGCCCTCAACCCAAACATTATTCCTTCCGTTACACCAGCTCAACGTTCCCCTTTCTTCGCCCCTTCGGCAACACCAGCTGCCTTGTTTCTTTTGTCCCCTTTTTTTCGGTAGCACCACTTCTATCAGATCGGCCCCCTTTTCTCGCAACCGCCAGGACGACGCGATTATCTCCGAGCGAACACACGACACTCCCACCATGGATTAGCCCTCCGAAGAGAAGCTCGTCCGCAAGGGGATCCGTCAGCTCGGTCTGAATCAGCCGCGCCATCGGACGGGCACCAAGGGTGGGGTCGTACCCCTTCTGCGCGAGCCACCCTCGAAGTTCATCGGTAAGTGCCAAAGCCACTTCACGCTCTGCCAGTTTTTGACGAAGCTCACCGATAAACTTGTCAACTACTGAGGTGACGATATCAAGGGGCAGCGGGTCGAAATAGACGATTTCATCGAGTCGATTGCGGAATTCCGGCTTGAAGAACTCCTTAAGTGCTGACTCTTTTGCCCCGCCCTGACTCAATGCCCCGAATCCAATTCCTCCCGCCCTATCGGAACCCGCATTCGTCGTCAGAATCACAATGACATGACGAAAATCGGTCTTTCGACCGTGTGAATCAGTCAGAGCAGCATCATCAAGCACCTGCAGGAGAATCTGGTAAATATCGTGATGCGCCTTTTCTATCTCATCGAAGAGGAGCACCGCATATGGCTGCTTTCGAACCAGCTCGGTAAGTATTCCTCCCTCCTCGTGACCCACGTACCCAGGAGGCGCACCGATAAGACGGGATACGGCGTGCTTCTCCATATATTCACTCATATCGAAGCGATGAAAGTGCATCTGCATCTCGCGGGCGAGAACCCGCGCAAGCTCCGTCTTACCGACCCCCGTGGGACCTGCAAAAAGAAAAGATGCGGTCGGCCGATGGTGATTTTGGAGCTGTGCCTTGCTCCGTTTAACGGCACGGACCACCGCAGAGATCGCCCGGTTTTGGCCGAATATGTGGGAGGAAAGTCGCTGCTCTAGCTCTCGGATTGATACCGATTGATCCGTTGAGAGGCGATCAACGGGAGCCTTTACAATACGAGCAACGGCCCGCTCTATTTCCCGCTCCCCAACCAACCGTCGAGACCCCTTCTTCGCGGAGAGTGCCAATGCAGCTCCTGCCTCGTCGATAAGATCGATCGCTTTATCAGGAAGACATCGATCGGTAATAAAACGGGACGATAATATCACCGCAGCCGTTAGTGCATCGTCAGAAAAACGGACCCCATGATGTTTCTCAAATCGAGGTCGGAGACCCCGCATAATCGCTACTGCATCGTCAGCGGTCGGTTCCTCAATCTCGACCGTGGAGAACCGCCGATTTAGGGCGCGATCCTTCAAAAATCCCTTTTTATATTCGTCGTGCGTCGTACTCCCCATACACCGCAGCCTTCCATCACTGAGCGCTGGCTTGAGGATATTAGACGCATCTAGAGCCCCTGATGTGGTCGCTCCCGCACCAATGATCGTGTGAATCTCATCGATGAAAACAATAGCCTTAGGAAGCTGGATTACTTCCTGCACGAGAAGTTTGAGCCTCTCCTCAAACTCTCCCCGAAACTTTGTCCCGGCGACAAGACTTCCCATATCGACACTGAACAGCCGCGCACCCTTTAACGACGCAGGAACATTTCCATCGACTATCCGCTGGGCGAGAGCGTGGCTCAGCGAGGTCTTCCCCACCCCCGCTTCACCTAACAACAGGGGATTGTTCTTCGTTCTCCTCGAGAGAATGAGAATGACCCGCTCTAGCTCCTCGGCACGACCGATGACAGGGTCGAATTCTCCCCGCGCTGCCCGCTCGGTAAGATCCTCCGCAAATGTCGCGAGCATTCCCTCGGTACTCCCTCCCTCGACCCCCTCCTCCTCAAAGGAGCTCTCGGCACGAGGCCGTTCAGTGCTCTCCCCCGTCGCCAGCGGGAACCTGCGAACCTCCGGTAATTTACGGACCCCATGCGAGATAAACTTTACCGCATCAACGCGTCGCACTCCGTGTTTTTCGAGGAAAAAATGAGCATGAGAGTCCTCTTCCTCAAAGACCGCAACGAAGACATCGCGAGGGTGGAGAACGTTCTTTCCTGAGCTTCGAATGTGCCACAGCGCTCGTTGAATAGTTCGCTGAATCGCCGGAGTCTGCCGTGGCTCGGAGAGATCGCCCTCCTGTCGGCGCTCAATCCCCTCGATGAGATATTCTCGGAGATCACTGATAATTTTTCCCGGCTCAGCACCACACGCCCGTACAACCTCCGCTATCGAGGATTCGTGGAGCATGGCAAAGACGAGATGCTCAAGAGAAAAGTAGGCGTGATTCATCACGTACGCCTCTCGGACCGCTGCCTCAAGAATAAGGGCAAGTTCTGTACTAAACATCGGCGCGCCTCCCCCGCTTCCGTAACCCGTCCTGTTACTCTGGAACCTCGGTCATGATCGCCTCGAGGGGGTGCTCCGCTGCTCGCGCCCGCTCGCGAACCTCGACCACCTTCGCCTCGGCGATCTGCCGAGAGTAGATCCCACACACCGCCCTTCCCTGATGATGCACCTCAAGCATCAACCGAACCGCTTCTGCGGGACTCTTTCGGAATGTCGTCTCTAAAATCGAGACGACGAAATCCATTGGCGTGTAGTCGTCGTTGAGAAGGAGCACCTGATATTCCCGTGGCTGCCTCGTCTTGACCTCTTTTTTGGTGACCGCAACAACATCACCCTTCGACCCAGATCTGGTCATACACTCGCGCTCCCGTTTCGGCACATGAGCACCGCTTATTAACACTTCCTTCCATGGTATCCCGACACTTTCGTGTCCACAATAAAAACCCCTGTTTGAGGGCAAGCCACGTTTTCGAGAACATTCCCACTCTATTTTTCATGGTGGAAGGCTCTGATATATTTTGTAGAGCTTTAAATCCTACCGATATCGCCCCCATGCCTATTACCGCCTTTCCACCCCTCGAATTAGCGCTTCCTTCGGGGCTCCTCGCGATAGGGGGCGACCTCTCTGTTCCCTCTCTCCTTCTCGCGTATCGATCCGGCATATTTCCGTGGCCGCACGATGACCACGAACTCCTCTGGTTTTCCCCACCCACCCGCACCGTTCTCTTTTTCAAAGACCTCCGCATTCCTCGTTCGCTAAAAAAGGGCCTCCGCCGTACCTCACTCTCATTCAGAGTCAACACTGCGTGCGAAGAGGTGATTGAACGGTGCAGCGAACTACACAATCGAGGCGACCAGTCTGCCACCTGGATCACCCCAGGAATGAAATCTGCTTACGTCGACCTTCACCGTGAGGGATATTGCATCAGTTTTGAGTCGTGGCGGTCAGAGATGCTGGTCGGCGGCATGTACGGCGTCCTCATAAACCGCTTCTTTGCCGGGGAATCCATGTTCTACCGCGAGCCGAACGGGTCGAAGATATCCCTTGTTCGGGGCCTTGCATATCTCGCTGAACGAGGGGTCGAGTGGATGGACTGTCAGATGAGCAGTGCCCTCGTGATGCAGCTCGGGGCGCGAGAGGTTAGGCGGGAGGAGTATGGCGAGATGCTGCGGGCGGTAGTGGGATGAGGAGGTACCCTTACCTCACCCTCATACCCTTAGCTCACCTCTCAGAGATCCCTCGAGGATCTATCGCTGGCGGCGAAGATCAACACCAATCACATTCGAGGAGAGACCAACCCCATCGGTCGCAGACACCAATAGTCGATACCGAGCACCCCTAACCCTGTCGATGTCAAACCGGTAGAGACTCGACCCTGCGCTCATTCCTGATATCCGCTTTCTCTGCACTCGTCCTTTTGGGGACTTACTGCCCGTTCTGGTGTTCGGCGGGAACTGAATTTTCAGATCAGCCGTTACGGCAGCGATACCGGATGAGACAGGACCACCGTCGACCACCTCCACAAAGACCGTTGCTCGGTACGGTCGATATCGCTCACCAGCTCGTGTAACTGAAGGGGCCGTCTGGTCTGAAGGCATCGGAGTAACCGTTGAAGTCGGTTGAGGGGTCGGTTCAGCGCCTCGAACCAGAACAGATTCTGAGCCAACCTGCGCCGTGCCCCCCTCGTTTGTCGCGGAGGTTACCACCGTCAAAAACTTGTCGCCAAACTCATCTGAAAGCGCAACTATGTTCGTGGTCGTGCTGGCAAGCAGGTTGCCACCGTCATCATACCATTCATAGGCAACGGACGTGAGCGGGTCTCCACGCCACGGGACGGCCGATACCTCCGCGTAGCCTCCGACGCGGAGATCCCCCGTGAGCACCGTCTGCCCAAAAAAGCTCGGCACCCTCGGAGCTATAATAGGCCGACTGGCGATAAATTCATTGCCAGCTGCAACATGAGAGTACACTCCATAAGTCTTGGAGCTCGCGCACTCAAATCCCCAGCTAACTACCCCTATCTGAACTGGGCGGCCGTCCACCGAGACGACGAGAGGACCTCCCGAATCCCCGAAGCATGAATCAGGTCGTAGGTCGGAGCTGGAAAGCTCACCGGCACACACCATGGTGGCTGAGTCTAAAAAACGACCGTTTGCCTCAAGACAGGTCTGAGAGCTAACCACGGGAACCGACGCCTCTCTCAGATCATCGGGCAAAATGGGAAGTTTTGGGTCCATGAATCCCCATCCAAGAACCTTTGCTGGCGTCCCTGCGGTATACAATTCGCTTAGAAATGGGGTAGCGACTTCGATGGGGGTATAAAGAACAGGCGAGTCAAGTTTTAGCAGCGCATAATCAAAGCGAAGCGTCCTCGGGTCATAATTGGGGTGAATAACGGCACCCCGAACATTCATCCGCTGGCCGGTGTTTGAACTCAGTCGGTTCTGTCCGAGCAAAATATCATAAAAATCGGGATCGACTGCGCTTCCGGAGAAATCGGTGACACAATGAGCCGCCGTTAGAACCCATTGAGGCGCAATGAGGGTGCCGCCACAGAAATGCTCGTCCACAGCGCGCCCGTTATAATTTTGCACTAAAGCCACCATCCATGGATATGCACCATCAGGAGATTTGGAGCCCGAGATAATACGAGCAGGTCCCGGTCCTCCCACGTCAACATCAGCAAGCGCCCCGCGACCAATAAAAATCAAACTGACAAACAGGGCTGTTAAAAGCGATTGCCCAAACACACGGCCAATTCGATCTCCTTTTATGAACGGGATCAAGCAACCTCGATAGTGATTGTTCTGACTAAAATTGTTCACTTTGTTCTCTCAGATCAGCGACCAAGTCCAACAACTTTCAATTGGGTCATAATTTCTTTCCCAGCTGAAAATCCAGTTCCTCACGATTCGGATTCAGCTCCAATCCGGGTAAGTCGGCGATCACCGTCCTGCCCTGTAGCTTTATCTGCCTTTCGGCTCCGGGTTTCCTTCGGACTCTCACACTACCAGAGCGAGGTGAGGAGTGGATGGAATGCCGTGCGATAAGCCGATTGAGGATGGCGGGGTGAGTGTTGCTCGCGATAACATTTGTTTTACAAGCCAAACATTAGACGTGCACACAACTATTTTAGAGTGTTGAAAAACCTCATTTATCCTCCCCTCGGAGCCGGTGCCTGATCGGGCCAACCCTGGCTCGATGCCTTAATCACTCCTTGACTCGTATTGATACCTTGGAATAGAAAGTCCCTCTCCCGGGCAGCTTATTCTTACCCTTATCAAAACAAACCCATGAAACTCTATACTTACTGGCGCTCCACCGCCGCCTACCGCGTCCGGATTGCTCTCGCCCTCAAGAATATTCCTCACCAATCAGTGACCGTTCACCTAATCAAAGACGGAGGCCAACAACGGCACGAAGCATACTCTCAGAAAAATCCTCACCAACTCGTGCCGCTTCTTGAACTTGACGACGGACGGTGTATCGCGCAGTCGCTTGCAATTATCGAGTACCTCGACGAAATGGTTCCCTCCCCGCCCCTTCTTCCCAACGATCCAGTCCTTCGGGCTCAGGTCCGCAGCGTCGCTCTCGCCATCGCCTGTGATATCCATCCCCTCAATAATCTGCGGGTCACTCAATACCTCACGAGCACCCTTGAGGCTTCAGAGGAAGCCAAGAAGGAGTGGTACGCACACTGGATTACACTCGGATTTGCCGCTATAGAAAAAACTCTGAGCACCGTTCCTGGCCCCTTTGCGTTCGGTTCGCAGATATCACTTGCCGATCTCTACATCGTTCCGCAGGTCTACAACGCACGGCGATTCTCAATCCCGTTAGATAGATACCCCCGACTTCTTGCTATCGACGAGGCCTGTGCATCATTACAACCGTTTCAGGATGCGCGACCCGAGGCACAGATCGATGCAATGTAGCCATCCCTCCATTTGTTAATTCATTACCAGATCACGTCCCACAAAAAGTGCGATAATCGGGATCATCTCCGGCTGGTACAGCTCCAAATTCTGCATCTTCGGTAAACGGATCCCGCACCGCCGCAACGAGTCGAGTCATCAGGGAAAAATCCCCCTCCTCTGCTCCCTTGCGAAGCGCCTCTTCAACGAGATGATTACGTGCGATAACAGCAGGGTTGATCTGTCGCATATCGGCAAGAGTCTCCCAAAATGCTCGCCCATTTCGCTCCGACCTGGTCCGCTCTCGCCACCTTATCATCCATGACGCCAACGCTGGAGACCGAATATTTCCCTCATCATCCGAAAGGGAACGAAATGTCCCCGTGTAATCGAGCCTTGCTTGCCGCATGATTTCAAGAAGGTCTGATATAAGCGAAGCATCTCCTTCTTCAACCGATTTGAGTCCGATCTTCGCTCGCATACCCCGCAGCCAATACTCGGCATAGATGCCGGGGACCTCATCAACAAGCCCCTGTGCAAGCGCTATCGCGCGCTCCCTTTCTCTGTCGAGCAGCGGAACGAGCGCCTCGACTAAACGAGCACTATTCCACTGAATGATCCGAGGCTGAGCACCGAACGCATATCGCCCACCCCGATCGATTGAACTAAATACCGTCGCCGGGTCATACCGATTCATCCACGCGCACGGCCCAAAATCAATACTTTCGCCCGAAACGGCAACATTGTCCGTATTCATGACCCCGTGAATAAATCCCACGCACATCCACTGGGCAATAAGCGCTGCCTGTCTCTCAATAATCGAACGGGCGAGCTGATACCAACGATCCTCCTGGCCACCTATCGCTTGATAATGGCGGCGTATAACGTAGTCAGCGAGCGCGCTGAGAGACTCCCTGTCACCATGCATTGCCGCGAATTGGAAGGTCCCAATACGCACGTGGCTCTGCGCAATACGGACCTGAATACCGCCGGGAAGCGGTCGCTCCCGCATCACCACCTCGCCCGTCGATACAACCGCGAGGGTTCGTGTCGCTGGAATCCCGAGCGCATGCAGGGCCTCGCCGATGATATATTCACGCAACATCGGTCCCAGCGCTGCCCGTCCATCACCCCGCCGGGAAAATGGGGTCTGCCCCGAACCCTTCAGTTGCACATCAAAAGAGGCCCCGTCAATGGCCACTACCTCCCCCAGCAATACCGCGCGTCCATCGCCCAGCACGGGCACAAATTGGCCAAATTGGTGACCCGCATACGCAAGGGCGAGGGGGATGGACCCGTGAGGAGATCTGCCCCCTGAAAGAACCGTCAGAATCTCCGGACTCTCCAGGTCTTCAAAACGACACCCAAGTTCCCCCGCTAATGGTCGATTGAGGACGACAAAAGATGGCTGCACCACCGGAGTCGGCAGCACCCGTTCGAAGAACAGAGCGGGGAGGTCAAGGTAGCTCGGAGGATGTAAGTGCATGATGATGACCGCGTTAACCGACAAGGGAATTTCTTGTCGGGTATGGTACACCCAGTTGGTGGGGAGGAAAATTGGGGGCAAGGAGGGTAGGCGATAGTGACCTTGCTCAAAACAATACCTAATTACTCAATTATTTTATCCCGATTGATCATGATCAATCCGATCCTCCGAGATGTCATCTGCCGATGCAGGGATCAGAAGAAATGTGGAAAATCTCGACAAATGTGTGCAAGCGCCTCTCGTAGCAGATGACCACACCTAATTGAGAGAATATTCAAATCTCTGAGCTCACATCGAACATTACGCAGCACCGTCACCTACGATTCGTTACGTGGTTCAGTGGCCGCGCTCATGATGGGCCTTGTGGTCCTGCATGTAGTGCATCAGGACTCGACTGTTATTCTGATCCACGTGGCCCCAGCGACTCTGGGCCGGGTGGCTCCGGACAACAAATGGGGGGTGCAGGCCGTGGGGGAACAGGAGAAGAGGGATAAATGAGCACGAAATGCACAGGGCATGCTGAAACCGACGATTCCTGAATACCTAACCCCTACTAAAGCTTAATTGAATAAAGCTCGTATTCCCCTCGAAAAGGTCGCAGTTTGTTCCCCCATCAAATTAACCAGCCCATTCTCGAGACGATTCCAGTCGCCCTCCTGGGAGAAATCATGATCCTGTGAAAACCGAACATTGAGGTCCCCTAGCTGCTCTGTTTTTCTATCGACATCATCAATGTGAGAGGAAAAAGCGAAATCTATGAGGTAGGGGACAAAGCCTTTGTTGGTGTCAAAATACCCCGAAGCCCAAAGGGGCGAAGGCTCAGCTCCGCGTTAGGCCATCCAACCACCAAGATGCGAAAAAGCCCTGTGGAACGGAGACTAAATCGCCGATACGATTGATAAATAACGATGGGACTGTCCTATCGCTTGCGCCTGCGGAAAATCTGCCTGGTGTCGTTTTTATATCTTATTGGAATCACCGAACCCAAACTTTCATCCACGGTGAGGTCAATACCACGTCGAGCTTATTCGGGGAGGTTAGTGGTACAGTGAGAGGGTCACCGATCGAGGACGACAGGGCACTGGGATTAATCGCGGGAGCGTTACGGGGGAGCTCACTTGTTCCCGAAAAGTCAGTTCCCTTGCCCCCGTCTCTCCCAGACCCAACACTTGCTCGCTATCCGGACCCGAACAAGGTAAACCCTGAGCATTATGTATACCCACAGCCAATACCAGTAGCGAAAGAAAGCTGTACTGAACGTTCGTGCACGAGCGTGAGTCCGCATGAAGTTGCTCAGGTCCTCGCTAATCTGCCTGACTTCGACCGACATCGACCGTCGAACGCTGGACAAAGAGGGGCAGATAACAACTCGGACCTAGAGAATCTCAGACTGGCAGGAAGACTTTTGAAGCCCATCCCCGAGGCTCAAAGGATCCTCACGCAACTCGAGTCTGCCGTCGGTGGGCCAAAATTTAACCTTCTGATCGTGGATTCCCCCTATCCTCATGCGGAATCGAGAGAGAACGGATCTATCGTCGTCACAACCGGTTTCTCAAATCTCCTCGAGCGAAAATACCCAGAGCCGGCTAAAAGGGTGCAAGCATGGGCCACTGTTCTTGCTCATGAAATGGCCCACGATCTTTCCGATCACGTGCTACGCCGGAGGGATTTCCCCGCCTCATCCAAATCAGACCGTCCAGCATTTGTGGACACGTTGGCAAGAGCCGCGCTTGAGAGGAGGTTTGAGTTGGAGGCTGATCGAGTGGGCAACATTATTGCGAGCAGGGCCGGTCTTCACCCCCTCGATCCGGTTGAATTGCGTGACCTCCTCGAAACGATGAGAGGTATGGGAAAAAGCTTTCCTCCAGGCCTCTATCCAGTCTTTCTCAAGTATTCGGAAACCAATCCAAGCGCAGAGGGGCCCGCCTATTCACAATCGCACCCTTCCCCCGACACGCGGAAGACAGCCCTTGAGGCAACTCGGAAATAACCGGACTCCCTCGCTTCCAGGTTTCGATGGTAAAAAAGGTCCTCCAATAAAGCTCCGAAGGGTCGCCTCTGGCCCACAATCACCCTTCGACCCCTCGTCGCCATGCAAGAGCCTCTTCCACAAAAATCCTAAAAAGCTCTCTAAATCGGGGCTCGATATCGCTGTAAAGCGTTTCAGGGTGGCACTGAACCCCCACGACAAAGTGCCCTTCTTCCGTTCCCTCGACCCCCTCAATGACACCGTCTGGAGCGAATGCGACAGCGCGTAGTCCCTCCCCCAGCACCTTTATTGATTGATGATGGAGCGAATTTACCTCAATCGTCCCGACAGAGAGGATATCTCGGAGCCGTGCCCCCTCGATGATTGATATCGGATGAACTAACTCGCACCAATCACCCTCGTTGTGCACCATACCATTTCCTCTCTGGGTCGGAAGATCCTGATAGAGTGTTCCTCCATAGGCGACATTAAGGAGCTGCGCACCGCGACACACGCCGAGTATCGGCTTTTTGTCACGACGGGCCCAATTAATAAGAGTAAGCTCGACCTCGTCTTTACCTGAATGATGAGCTCCACACTCTGCAAGACGCTCCTCCCCATACTGATTCGGGTCGATATCATCGCCACCCGGCAAGAACACCCCATGAGCAAGTTCATAGTACAGCGCCAACTGTTCGCGATTAGGAACAGGTGGTATCGCGATCGGAACCGCCCCCCCCGCCAACACACATGAGAAATACGTCGAATGGTCACCCCATATCGGTGAACCATCAGGGGCTGGACGCTCAGAGAGGGTGACGGTAATCAGTGGCTTCATTGAGGTCCTTCCAACTTTAAGAATCAAGGAGAGATGAATTGAAGCAAAACAAAACAGCACCTCCAACAACGAATTACACGATTTTTCTCCAACAGATGCTGAGTTCCCCTTCAAGAATTTTTCGCTTTGGGAGAGGTGAGGGTTTATCGGCAACATCGATGAGTGAGGGGTCGCAGAAGATGATGCCTGAGACTTTTAATTTAGGTTGCTGACAAATGGCCCCTCGAGCTCGGGCTATTTCAACACCTCTTGTTTTTCTTCGGCGATTCCGACCGTGAACGATTTCGCCACCGACATCATTCACGGTCATCATTCAAGGATGGTCAATCAGCCAGGATTGCCCCCGGGACTGTCGGTAATCGTGCCGTCGCGGTCAGTGATTGATCTGATAGAAGAGTCGTCCCGATTTTGGCGAGTTTTTTGTCCCACGCACTTTGCCTTTTTTCGAGAATAGTGAACGGGCTTGAATATTCGAACGTTAACTCCCGTAATCGATGGAGCCCTGAAATCCGAGAAAAATCGATTTGAGGCGGAGAGACGCCTTCATCAAGGATGATTTTGACGTTAGGATTCGCTCCTTTCAGGGAGGTTCCATCTACTGAGCTACCATCATGCATAATTTTCCAGAGATTTGAAGTAATATCTCGCTCGAGTTTTCCGGAATCTGCATCCTCCGCCTGCTGATCAATTATTTCCCTCAATAACTCTCTCCCTCTTGGTCCGTCCAGCGGACATGTCGTTGATAAATTCAGTACTAGTAAATTCTCTGCCGTGTCATAAGTCGGTCTCATAATTCTCTCCTTTTGTCATAAGTATCCATTCGATCGAACTCGATGATTCGATTTCAGGATGGACTTCAACCACTACCAGATGATTCGGAGTAATTACAAGTATTGTTCTTGGAGGATTTAACTTATCAGCTTAAAGACTAAGGGTTCACCCAGGACACTTTAGCTACTCGCGGTGGCACTTCAGCGTTTCACGCCAGAACTGTGGTGCCACAAGTAAGGACTAATTGCTGAACGCCTCAAAAGGGTCGGAACTATTTAAATAGTGCTCGAGGATCTGGTCGCAACAAATTTGATTATCAGAAAACCGCGGGCTTGTTAGCGCCTTACCCACCCGCCCCTACCAATAAGCAGTGAGCACGGCCGAGGACTCAAAACGACCCGAATCAGCAAGGGCGAGCCTCGCGAAAAATCGCCAGATTACCGGTGTTCGCAATCTCCAACAGCCCCCCAATCAACCCTCTCCCCGTCTTGCCCAACCAAAATCCGATTTACCTCGGAAAAATGCCGACAGCCGAGGAACCCTCGGTGAGCCGACAACGGGGAGGGGTGGGGGGCGGTGAGGATGTGGTGAGTGTGGGTGGAACTGGCAATATGGGTTGCCTTCTTCTGCGCATAGCTTCCCCATAGAAGAAAGACAACGCCCGTGCGGTGAGTAACAACCGCCTCGATTACTTTGTCGGTAAATTGCTCCCAACCTCTATTAGCGTGTGACCCTGGTTTTCCCTCTTCAACCGTCAGGACTGCATTGAGCAACAAAACTCCCTGCCGCGCCCATGGGAGGAGACAGCCCGTTTGAGGCATAGGAACACCGAGATCAGCTCTGAGCTCCTTGAAAATATTCTGAAGTGAGGGCGGAAACGGCGTACCGGGGCGTACCGAAAAACACAATCCATGCGCCTGACCCGAACCGTGATACGGATCTTGTCCCAGAATAACCACCCGGACCGATGCGAGGGGCGTGTGGCGCAAAGCCGCGAATACCTCTGAACTTGGCGGATAAATGGGCTTTCCCGCTGCTCGTTCCGTCGCAACAAATTGATGGAGATTCTGGAAATACTCTTTCAAGCGTTCTTCATGGAGAACATCTCGCCAGGTGATATCATGATTGGAGATAGCCGGTGATACGAGCGGTGATCCCATCGTTTGATTGACGGATGACGTGGCTTCCCCGGTTACGTTATCCATACCCGCCCCTGCTCCTCGTCTTAACCTGCTGCTACGAAGCGAAGCAATCCATCACCCTCTCACTCCGAAGCTGAGCGAGGTAATCGACAAACTCCCCCCGCTTCATAACCCGCTGATCAGTCACGCAATACCGACGCAAAGTAACCGTCTCGGCATCCCGCTCCTGTTTCCCGATGATGAGCATATTTGGAATCTTGTGCGTCACCGCTTCACGTATCTTTTTGTTAAAAGAATTGGATGAACGATCAACCGATACCCGGAATAGCTTATCACGAAGTTCTCGCTCGATACTCTCCGCATACTCAACACATTCTTCAGCAACGGGAATCAGCCGGACCTGTTCAGGAGCAAGCCAGGTCGGGAAAGCTCCCCCGAAATGCTCAATCAAAAACGCAACGAATCGTTCGTGAGTGCTGAGCGGCGCTCGGTGCACAACGTACACAGGGTGCTCCTTGCCGTCATCACCAATGTAACTGAGACCAAAATTGATCGCCTGACCAAAATCGAGCTGCGTCGTACTTAATGTCTCCTCCCGTCCAAGAAGAGTCGTCGCCTGAAAATCTATCTTGGGCCCATAAAATGCTGCTTCTCCCTCACCGATGAAATATTCGAGGCCCACATCCGAAATCACCTCTCGGGCGACCCCCTCAGAAAATGCCCACAGCTCCGGATTATCGATGAATTTTGCTGTATTCTTTGGATCATGGGTCGAGAGGCGAACTTTTATTCTGCCAAATCGCAACTGACTATAATACGACAGAGCCATCTCAAAGGTAGATTTGAGCTCTCTATGCAGCTGCTCTGGTGTGCAGTAAATGTGCGCATCATTCATACACATTCCCCGCACTCGCAGCAGCCCCGCAAGTGTGCCTGAGGCCTCATACCGATAGACATTCCCATATTCAGCAAGTCGGAGCGGTAGTTCGCGATAACTCCGGGGCCGGTGGCGGAAGATAAGATGATGGTGCGGGCAGTTCATCCCCCGCAAATAATAGGCAGCCTCTCCCTCAAGGTGCATGGGCGGATAGAGCGAATCCTTGTAATAAGGAAGGTGGCCTGAGGTGTGATACAGCTCCTCCTTCGCCATGATGGGGGTAACTACCCGATGATACCCTGCCCGGTGCTCGACCTCTCGGGCGAACTTCTCAAGCTCATCCCGAATCACTGCCCCATTCGGCAACCACAACGGCAGTCCCGGCCCGACTTCATCAGCAAACATGAAAAGCTCGAGCTCTTTACCAAGTTTGCGGTGATCGCGCTCTTCAGCAAGTTTCCGGCGCGCCCTATAGTCGTCAAGATGCTCCCTGGATTCAAAGGCAAGACAATAGAGCCTCGTTAATTGAGGGTTCTTCTCATCACCCCTCCAATAGGCTCCTGCAACGCTATCGAGGGCGAAGCAATCCTCTGGAATCTCACCGGTATCACCGACATGGGGTCCGGCGCACATGTCCTCGAACGGTCCGTTAACGTAAAACCCGATCGTCGTTTCGCCCCGCTCCCTCAATTCTTGCGCATATTCAGCCTTGTAGTCGGCGCCATTCTCTAAGAGATACGATATCGCTTCATCAATCGGACGCTCTGAACCTGAGAATTTCTGCTTTTCCCGAATAATGCGCCGCATCCGCTTTTCAATATCTTTAAAATCATCGGATGAAATTGGGGCTTCGAGGTCAAAATCGTAGTAGCAGCCCGTGCTAATGGGGGGGCCGAACGCAAGTTTTGCTTTCGGACGAACCTGGAGTACCGCCTGAGCGAGAACATGAGCAAGCGAATGACGGATTCGATAGAGGCTATCGTGGCCAGAATTCGGATCAGACGAGTGGGCGCAGTCTGAGGAGCATTGCGAGGATTTCATAGGTAGTCCAATACGGAGTGGCTCGGTCAATACAGGCGAGTTGGGCCTATGGCTGATACAACGCGTTAAATCACATCAGGACCATAGTTACCATTGGCGCGTCTCCCGAAAATAACCGATCCGAAACACCCGGTAAAGCATTCCCCTTAATTGCCCCTCCTTCATTAACGATATCGCTCAGACCCTCGTATTTCCTCCTCGATATGACGGAACGATTCATACCGAGATCCCAAAACATCCCCCCTCTTAAGGGCTTCGCGCACTTCACATGATGGCTCGGCGAGGTGTCGACAATCGCGGAATCCACAATGCTCCGCGTAACGGTAAAGGTCGGGGAAGTAGGTGATCAAACCCTCGCTCGGAAGATGAGTCAAGCCAAAATGCTGCACTCCCGGAGTGTCGGTGACAATCCGAACAGCCCCATCTGCCCTCACCACCGGCACCCCCACCGCCACTGATGTTGTCTGTTTCCCCTGACCAGTTTTGCGACTAACCTCACCGACAGCGCGAAGCGCATCAGGGATAAGTCGATTAAGGAGAGAACTCTTGCCCACCCCGGAAATGCCACAGAAAACCACGTGTCGGACCGAACCACCAAAAATTGCATCCTCGACTGCCGACATTCCCTCTCCGGAACGACAGCTCGTGAACAATAGCTCGACACCGATGTGAGCGTAGGTATCGCGCACCTCTCCCGACACTGCATGAGGATCAATATCGATCTTGTTGCAAACGAGTGCGACCGGTATCCCTTCAGCTCGTGCTGCGACAATTGCTCGGTCGATCATATGCGTATTGAAGAGAGGCTCAATCGCGGCAACCACAAAGAGCTTGTCGACGTTCGCAGCGAGCTGCTTGGTGCGTCCTTCATAACTCCGCCTGAGCAACGAGCGTCGCTCCTCCACTGAGGCGATGACGAGCTCATTGCACTCGGACCGGATGACCACCTCATCCCCCACGCACGGTTCAGTTGTTCTCCCGACCAATGGAGCGGGGACGATTTTTCCCTCACTAGTCCAGACGATAGCGCGCCTGCGAGAGCTTTGAAGAACCGTTCCCCTGCCCTCCCCCTTCCCCATCGAAATCGGTCGAGACATCTCTTCTTCTCGAGAAAAAGCCACACCAACTGTGGTAAATACCTTACAAATGACCCCCGTCAAGGCTGAACCCCCTCTCGGTCGACCAAAATGCCCGATGGAGTTCCGTAAGAGCGGTGTCAGGTGTATACTAAAGCGAGGATGGGGTTAAATCCAGCGCCGTGTCGCTTAAGTCGGGTGCGGGGTCCGTCCGTTGTGTATAGATTTGTGAGCTCACGATGAAAAAGCTCGAAGAAGGGTCACCAAGCAGCGATGGGGCCACCCGAAGGGAGCGAATGCTCCTGAAGGTTACCTCGGCTCTCGTTTTCGCTCCTGGTTTTTTCCTCATACTACTTGGTTTCTCTCTTTTTACTCTGCCTGAGGCCGTTACGAGCGTCCTCTCGATGTTGTTGGTTTCTACCGGCGTGATCGTCGTCAGAGGTACCGCTATTCTCACGCGACTCTACAGAAAATTCGAGGAAAGCCTTCGGGGCTCTGAAGGAAGAATGATGATTCAAGGGGTGATAGTTCGGGGCAATCAAACTGAACAGGAGCCTACTCCCATTCAGCCAGAGGGGGAGGCTAAGAAGGACTGGCTTCACTAGTCGGAAAAAAAGACGGATGGAAGACGTTTGATCCGTCGGGGTCATGCTCCGGCGAAGCGATGGTCTTTTGGTCGTTACACGACAGCTTCTCCTTCCCCACCACTGCCAATCTGAATTTTCCCTTCGGCTTCGAGTTTCCGAAGGATGTCGATGATACCTTGTTGAGACTTCTCAACATCCTTCAATTTTGTTGGTCCAAGCGCTGCTAGATCCTCCTGAATCATCCCAGCTGCCCGTTGAGACATATTCCTGAAGAGGAGGTCTTTTAGATCAGAGCTCGCCGTTTTTAGCGACAGAATCAGCTGATCCCGGGGAACGTCCTTCATCAATGTCTGGATCGAGCGGTCATCAAGCCGCTTGAGGTCTTCAAAAGTGAACATCAGGTTGCGGATTGCATCAGCAGTATCAGGAAACATTTCATCGATTTCCGCGATAATCCGAGCTTCGTTATTCCGGTCTACAAAATTAAGTATATCCGCCGCCGCTTTCGGTCCTCCCACCTCTTCCTCATCCGATACGCTCGTGCTTCGTAAGGTTGAGTTAAGTACCTCACGGACTTCATCAACCACCTCTCCTTTCACAATATTGAGACTTGAAATTCGGAGCAGAATGTCAGTTTGCTGCTCTTGACGCATTCCTTGCAAGACGCGTGCTGCCTGCTCAGGGTTCATTTTAGTCAGTAAAAATGCAATAGTTTGGGGATGCTCGGTGGCAAAAAAGGCTTTTAGTACCTTTTCAGGCACCTCAGAGAAAATGGAGCTGAGCTGCTCCTTTTTTGCGCCGGTAATAAAATCGATCAGCCGCTCGCCACCCTCCTTTCCGTAAGCGGTGGATATCATGTCTCGTGCGTACTCCGGGCCATCTATCAGCATCGTTTTTCCGGCCTTCAGCATCGTCCGAAATTGCGCAGCGATTGCCAATTGGGTTTCACGATCAACCTCGGACATCTGCATAAAAGTTTTACTTATCCGCTTAACCTCGGGCTCGCTGAGATGCTGAAGCACTTCCGCTGCGAGGTCCTTGCCAAGAGCCAGCAGAGTAAGGGCAGCGCGTTGCGTATTATTGAGTTCTCGTGCCATGGAGTGGTAACGTGTCGATGCAACTATCCTCAAGGGAGATGCTATGAACGGCCATTCCGTTTCGCCGTTCTGTAACTTCAGTGGCCCCCATTAACTAAACCAACGTTCTTTCCAAGAGAAGGAGAGCGATGAACTCTGGAGAGGCACGATTGCAACCCATAGTGGACAGCTTTTCGATATTTGCGGGAACGGCACCGACAAAAGTCGAATCGGTCGAGGCGCATGCCTCTGGTCGCGTCATTGCGCGACTTAGTGGCACGGGCGTCGGGACGGTTATTGGTAGCCATGAACCCGACTGGGCAGAAGCGAGCGCATTTCTCTACCTAGCCCGACATTTCAAGGCGCACAGCCTCCCTGTTCCCCAGATATTCTTCGTTGATCAATCCCGACAAATTGTTTTGATGGAGGACCTCGGACGAGAAACCTTATACGATCTTCTGTGCCATGAAAGGATCGAGGGTGCAGAGGTACCGGAATCAGTCGAAGACCTCTATCATCGTGCGCTAAGCGATCTTCCCAAATTTCAATACGAAGCGGGCCGACTCGTTGATTTCGCCAGATGTCATCCCGTACCCGAATTCTCCCCGAGGGATATGCGGGCCGACTGCCAACTCTTTTTAAATTCTCTGGTTGATGTGACCGGAATCCGGGGTAACCGCCCAGCCCTCGAAAGTGAACTTGCTCTCCTTGTCGACCTCCTTTCCAAAGATACCTCGTGGGATACCTTCATGTACCGTGACTTTCAGTCGAGGAATATCGTGGTAAGAGACGTTACTCTCGGGTACATTGATTTTCAGGGTGGACGCCGCGGTCCCCTCGCTTATGATGTCGCATCACTGCTCTATCAATCGCGAGCGGGACTTTCCGCCGGAATGAGATCAAGATTGCTGACCTCTTACTGTAAAGCGGCGAATGTCATTCCCCAGTTCAATGAGGAAGTCTTCCGGTCTGAATTCGACAAATGGGTGATAATCCGGTTACTTCAAGCCGTGGGACGTGCCGGAGAGCTGGGCTTCAGGAAGAAAAAAGAGCTCTTCTGGTCCGGGTTACCGAAAGGCCTCGCTCTGCTCCAAGCAGTCCTTCAATCTCCCCAGCTATCTTTTCAGCCGGTTGCCCTTCGGAGCTATGTCGATGCCCTTCTTGCGCGTTTCCCATCAGAGCCGCAGCGCGACTAAATTTTTTAATCGGTAACTGCGAAAGATACCCTTGTTGCGCTCTGTAAGATTTCCGGATACTTAGAATAGCTTCTTTCCTCATGTGATTAACCACTAAAAATGAATAACAGCTCATCCTCTCAATCGAATCTTACCGTCGCTGTTCTCAGCTTCTCATTCAAAAACCCGCCGAATTGGCGAGATTATCCGAATGGAGGAGGATTTGTATTCGACTGTCGGGCAGTGCCGAACCCGGGCCGAGAGGAGCGGTATAGATCCCTGACAGGGCTCGACTTGGATGTGCAGGAATACCTCCGGGCGCTGGATGGATTTGAGCATTTCTATCAGGCAACGACCCTCCTTGTTGAACAGGCAGTTGCCCATCACCTGCGGAGAGGTTTTGCTCAACTTGTGGTTGCATACGGCTGCACGGGGGGTCAACATCGTTCAGTTTTCTGCGCCACACGACTGGCAGAACAGCTAGAAACTCGGGTTTCTATATCTCTTGAGCATCGTGAATCCGCTCACTGGCCGGTCAGAACTTAAGGATATTCCGTGAAAGCAATGATTCTCGCAGCAGGTTATGGGAGCCGGTTGGGCCATTTATCCCAGCGAACCCCGAAGTGTCTTGTCACGGTTGGTGGCAAGACGATGCTCGACATTGTGATTGGCCGATTGATCAAGGCGGGGGTCACTGAGGTAGTGATAAACCTCCACCATCTCGCCGATATCGTCGAGGAGTATATTCGCTCCCAAAATAACTTCGGTATTACCGTTCACCTCTCTAACGAGACCTCCCTCCTTGGGACCGGGGGAGGGATCAAGAATGCCCGCCAATTCCTCGACGGACCTGAATCTTTTTTCGTTCACAATGCCGATGTCTACAGCGAAATCGATCTTGTCGCCTTGCGCCATCGTCACGAGGTATCCCAGGCGCTTGTCACTCTCGCGGTAATAGATCGACAAAATTCACGCCCACTCCTCTTTACTCAAAGCGGGTTTCTGTGTGGTCATGAAAATCAAAGAGCTGGCACAAGTGTCGTATTTGGTTCAGACCCCCATCCCACTCCACGTGCGTTCACCGGCATCCAGATTATATCTCCCCGCTTTTTCCCGTTTCTCGACCATTACGAAGGGGAGTTCTCCTCAATAACCCCCTTTCTGGAGGCCGCCGAGAAGGGTGAACGGGTGCTTTCTTTTGACGTTTCGGGCGCATTCTGGGCCGGAGTTGATACTCCGGAACGTCTTGAGGAACTTCGCGCCCTCCTTGAGCGGGATCATCATTAGCCAGAAGCGTCGAGCTTCGGGGCACCGAAACCGAAAGTATCCCTCTGCTGATTCATCGCCATTTGACCCGACGCACCACTTCCTGAACAATACGTCAATCATCTGCGAGATGAGCGGTACTCCCATTACCTCGCGGCACCTTATGTTGACGCCTCCCGACCATGACGCACCACGAGTCCTCTGACGAAGCTTTCCCTGCGCATCCCTCGGCGCATTCACGACGCGACGGCGCCCGAGCTCTCGCGCGACTGTGCCTTTCCGAAAAGATGCTCTTGCTCGGGGGCGGAGTCGCCCTTTTCGTAGGAGTCGAGTCAAATTTACTTGTTCCGGAGCTCGCCCGCCGAGCGCTCACCCCGATGAGCTCTCTCTCTATCTTCGCCTATCCTTATCGGATTATCTTGGCGGCGATCATTCTGTTTTTCATCCAAGGTATCGCCTATTACCTCCGTACTTACCTCCTCGGCATCCTTGCGCATCGAGTCGTCAAAAAGTTGCGATTCAACCTCTTCACATCGTTAATCAAGAATCGCATCTCATTTTTTGATACGCACAAGACGAGTGATCTCGTATCTCGGGTCACGGCAGATACTTTAATGATCCAGGAGGCTATCGGCGTTCGGGCATCCGTGATTATGCGCTACCTGCTGCAAATTGTGCAGGGTATCGTCCTCATGGTCTGGTTATCACCGACGCTTACTTGCATCCTCCTTTCGATCATCCCCGTCCTGATATCCGTCTCAGTGGTTCTCGGCAAGCGACTAAGAAAGCTTTCGCATGCTCATCAGGCTATGCTCGCTCAAGCGAGCGGCGTGTGCGAACAGTCATTCTCAATGATCCGTACTGTAAAGGCGTGTCGGGCAGAGCACCTTGAGACGCGAGCGTTCGACAAAGCCAATAAAGCCGTGTTCGAGACAATTACGAAGCGAACCGCCTTGAGTGCATTCTTTCAATCGTCAGTCACATTCTTGATGAATTCGAGTCTCGTGCTCGTCGGATTATATGGACTCCAGCTTGCCAATTCAGGCGAAATGTCATGGGGGAATCTGGTCGCATTCGGCATGTATGGCGCCACCGTTGCGATGTCAGCGGCCTTTGTGGCTGGCGGCTTTTCTGACTTCATGCAGTCACTTGCCGCGGTCGAGCGGGTCCTCGAATTCTCTTCCTCCTTTGAGCACGAGCAATCTGGGGATAAATGCCTGTCTCCATGTCTCACCTTGCCCTCAACCAATGACGGCGGGATTTCGCAAGGGACCTGTGAGCATCCAGTAACTTTTGATCGGGTGTCTTTTTCTTACCCGACCCGTCCCGAGGTGGCTGTTCTCAGCGATATCTCTTTCACAATACCTGCTGGGAAATTCGTGGCACTTGTTGGTCCATCAGGATCGGGAAAGAGCACTATCACTCAACTCATTCTGGGTTTTTATCCACCGACTCAGGGTGAAATCATGATAGAGGGCCAGCCGATATCGCAGGTGAGTCTGTCATCCTTACGCAGGCGAGTAGCAATCGTCCCGCAAGACCCCGTCCTATTTTCAGGAAGTATCAGGGATAATCTCCTGATCGGTCTTCCTGATGCGACGGAATACCAACTTGCTGAAGTTTGTCGGGCTGTCAATCTCATGTCGTTTATCGACTCACTCCCTGCAGGATTTGATACGTCAGTGGGCGAGCGGGGGTTGCAACTGAGTGGAGGTCAACGACAACGACTTGCCATTGCACGGGCGCTTCTTTCAGCTCCTCACCTTCTCATTCTCGACGAAGCGACCTCCTCACTTGATGCTCATAATGAGGGACTGCTTCAGGAGGCACTGAGCACGATCATAGGCCGGACATCGCTCCTTGTAATTGCACATCGCCTTGCCACGGTGCAAAAAGCCGATGAATTATTAGTGATGTCGAGTGGCTCGATTATCGAAAGGGGGACACATGATTCTCTCCTGTCCCAGAATGGGTTGTACGCGGATTTTGTCCGTCAGCAAATTATCCGAGGGTAAGGATCAAGGTAAAAGCGTCGCGCTCCCTGTCTGATTTAGCCTTCCTCCTTGAGAGGACGCTCGTGAGTCACTGAAAATCCCCAATACAAAAAGGGGGGAGGGTGACTCCATCTAAAGTCCCCCTCCCCCCTTTGAGAACAGGCCTACGAAGGCCCCCCTTACACCGCCGAGAACGGCAACAATCCGAGGTTCTGAGCCCGCTTAATAGCCTTTGATACCTTACGTTGATTGTAGGCATTGAGGCCCGTTAGTCGTCGCGACAGAATTCGCCCCCGCTCACTCAAAAACCGAGAGAGGGTTGCCACGTCGCGGTAATCAATAACAGCCTTAGGATCTTCGAGGAACGGATCCACCTTTCGTCGCCGCTTAAAGAGCTGCATCCGCTGGATTGGGGGAAGCGGTTCGTAACGCCGTCCTTCTCCCTCGCCGCTCGGGGCTCCCTGCGCCGATCCTGGGGCTCCTGGAGCTCCCGCCCCCTTTCCTCGGTCCTCGACGACCTTCATCGGCCGTCCGTTCACTACCTTTCCATTTAACGCCTGAATCGCGGCTTTTGCAGCGTCCTCGCTCTCCATCTCAACAAAAGCAAACCCCTTTGAGCGCTTTGTTTCGCGATCTGTCGCTATTACGACACTGAGAGTGGGTGCCGCTGCGGCGAACAGCTCCCGCAGCTCATCATTGGTGATGTCAAAATCAAGGTTACTGATAAATAATTTTTTCCGCATAGTTATTTGCTCTGAAAATCCGTCCTACCCTGCAGAACTTCCGCAGAACCCAACAGGCACCATCGATCCCCTCACCCCCGGCCCTAATCCGAAGCGACGGTCGTTAGCCGGCCTTGTATTATTCCGATAAACACCCAAAAGTCAACTATCCTTTCACCCTCACATCCGAACGGCTTTTGTTAGATAAAGACAACCTCCGAAAAAATCGAAGAAAATTGACGAAAACGGCCCGAAACTTTATTGCTCCCCCCTCATCTTATGCTATGGTTCGGCTATCAGGCGGTAGCGATGCGGTAACATTGGATGAGTATTCAGAAAACACTCTGGTACAAAAATATTACAATTCTGACCAACTCAAATCGCTTCGGAGCGCTTGACGGGTTTAGTTTAAATCACTAAAAGTAAGTCTGTAGTTGGACGATTTCTGGTTGTATGTATCGGTTAGTTGATTTGGTTAGATGTACTTCTTCGTGCGGTAAAAGCAGAGCGACAGGCTCGAAGGTCCATTCAAGGTATCTTCGTTCCCAAAAATGCTTTGCTGGTGGTCTGAGAGAGTGATGCAGCAATAGTTGCGACGGTGGCGACGGATCCGGAATTGGGAGATCTCAATGATGAGGCTCTCAAGCTGTGATGTTCCGAACGGCCATCGGAGGTCACCTTCTCATTGCGGTATTGCAGTAAGTGATTGCGGTATTGCAGTGAATGGTCGAGGCATTCTCTTGGAAGCCTTTGGATGTTGTTCTCACCCAACCCGAACCCGAGACATTCGCAGGTGGTAAAACGCTGCGAAACTTTGGGCACACAAGCACAGGGAAGCAGCATATGAGCAATTCATCAGCCGTTGGAAAGTTCACCTCAGAGCGGGATGACGACGTTGAGACCCAGTCCCCCGTCAAAGCAGAGCGCAATCTCCTCGCGGCCGTTTTGTCGCGAGCGATCTGCGACGCTTTTGGGACCGCCCAATGTGAGCGTCACATCGTGAGGAGCGCCCGTCAGTGGTTATTCGGAACCCTCATGCCGAAACAGCCCTTTAGCTTTTCTTGGGTGGCAAGCCACCTGGATCTTGATCCTCTCGCGCTCCAGGATTTTCTCCGAAACTATGAAGGGGATCCGAACGGTCTGCAAGAGCGTCTTGCTCTGCTGAGGTAACCCCGCTGAGGGGAAACGATTGCTCTGGCTAGGACCTATTTTCCTGAGACTGGCCATTTTTTCGATTTATTGTTAGCCTTTATCGCTTAGTCAGAGCTCCGTTCCTGAAGTTTTTAATTCGGAAAAAAGATCGCTTCTCGGTCTTAAAGGCGGGGGTTATGTGTCTCCTCCGACCTGAAGTACATGAATTTGATGAAGATTTCTGTTCGGCAGTTTATTAAGCTGCGCTTCCTCTCTCCCACCGTTCTTCTCCTCCTCGTAATTTTCGGGAGGCTTATCGTCGCATCCGTTGAATTCGGTAATGTGTGGGGGTGTGTTATTTCGATGCTTCATGCCTCTGTCGTTGCAGTCGGTACCTTGTGGTGCCTCGTGGAAACCACGGAAACAGTCACGACCAAGTAGAGGGGTAACCCCTCCCCCTTCTCAATGTTAGCAGCGACATAGTCCGAAGAATCCTAGGTGCTCCTCCTCTCATGTCCGGTTCATTCAGGTCCATCACATACGGGTCTCTCGCGTGTAATTTTAGGTTCCCGCTCCCCGATTTTGGTCGTCCGGATTTGATGAGGGGTTATTTTCGCGATACCATTAAGCCAAACGAATTTTTATTTACTTCTGGCTATGTATCTCTACCCATCACAACACGACAGCCAGGCTCGTTCGAGGTTTGATACTGACGAGCTGTTGGAACTTCTCAGTGAGGTAGTTTCTATCCAGAGTGGAACGACCAACACGGAAGGTATCCGAAAAGTTCAGCACATAGGGCAGCGGGAACTGGAGGCTCTCGGATTTCACGTTGAGCTAATCGAGGTTGATAACTTTGGACCTCACCTTCTCGCTGAACGACTTCGACCAGGAAGGCCAAACGTCCTCCTTGATGGTCATGTGGATACCGTATTCCCCCCTGATTCCAATCCAAACTTCCGAATCGAGGGTACAACCTGCTTCGGTCAGGGCGTCATCGACATGAAAGGTGGCAATATCTGTATGTTGGGGGCATTACGTCAGCTTCATCGAAGCGGGGTACTCGACCGTCTCAGTGTTCGTGTCCTCCTGGTTTCGGATGAGGAAGTCGGCAGCCCCTCCTCGCGATTTTTGATCGAAAAATTTGCCCCTCAGGTCGATGTTGTGCTCGTTTTCGAGGAAGCGGGAGCGTCTGGAGAGGTGGTCGTTGGTCGCTCCGGCATTCAAGTCGCCGAGGTACGGACATCGGGAGTTGCTGGTCATGCGGGGAACGTCAAAGGGATCCGTCGGAATGCAATTGAAGAACTGTCATATAAGATTTGTGCACTCAGAGAAGCGGCATACAGTCTGGTCGATGACGGGATACTCTTCTCGGTAGGCACAATTACGGGGGGAATCGCCCACAATGTGATCGCTGATTCAGCAGCGTGTTCAATCAATATTCGGTTTTCCAACGGTATCATATTTGACCGCCTGAGGAGCATGTTTGAATCCATAACTTCGATCCCTCATGTTCCAGGAACAAGCACGTCCCTGTCGTGGCATCCAGCGGGCTCCCCCGCTATGCCGGTTACGGAGCGGGCGCTTGCGATCGCCAATCTGTGTGCCGAGATAGGTCTCGAGGCTGGGCTTCCAGTGGGTTCGGAGACTCGAGGAGGTTCGTCTAACGCGAACCTGTGGGCCCACCATGGTGCGCTGGTTCTCGATGGCTTGGGACCGGTGGGAGGCGATGATCACTCTGATAGGGAATGGATGTCCATTCCCTCCCTTTTTGAGCGTGTCGATATTGTCTCGCGCCTCCTCACGAAACTTTCGATTCGGGAGGACCTCTGCGGTCGTCGCCTACCTACCTCCGAGGAGCTGTAGTGCGAGCTGCGGTTGCTGATTGGCCTGACCCAACATCGCCGTAGCAGCCTGTTGAAGGATGTTGACCCGCGACAGTTCAGCCGCTTCAGAGGCAACGTCAACGTCCCGAATTCGGCTTTCCGTTGCTACAAAGTTCTCCCTGGCGGCTCGCAGATTGTTTATGACGAAAGCAAGGCGAGATTCTGCCACCCCGAGAGTTCCCCGATTCCTTGAGAGAGAAGATATCGCAGCATTGACGGCATCCAGGGCTCGCTGAGCGGCAGATATCGATTCGATCGGTCCCTGCGTATCGAGGATGGAGTAGACCTGGACGGAGGACCCGGAATTCGCGAGTCCAAGGGCTTGCAGCGTTGCTGCGACCCCAGAATAACTCACTGTTGAAAGCGACGTTCCATCGAATCCAACTTGAAAAGAGATCCCAGCTCCCCCACTCAACAACCGTAAGCCATTGAATTCGGTCGTCAGCGCTACCCTCTCTATTTCGCTACTCAGAGCGCTGAATTCGGCCGCAAGAGCAGATCGTTGGTCATTGCTGTAGATGCCATTCGCCGATTGTTGTGCAAGCTCGGCCAATCTTCCGAGCACATTCGAGATCTCGCCAACTGTTTGATCCGCTATCGTTATTACTGATATCCCGTCGCTCGCATTTCTGATACCCGTTGCGGCTACTCGAGAATCCGCCTTCAGTGTCTCCGCGATTGAAAGGCCAGCAGCATCATCAGCAGCAGAATTAATACGGAGTCCCGAAGATAGTCTTGCATAAGAAGTCGCCAATCGGCCTGATACCGAGGCTAAATTTCTTTGGGCCCTCAGAGATGAAACGTTGGTCGCTATATTGATGGACATGGTCTCCTATCCGTGTAAGACTTCGAGAGTCGCATTTTTTAAAAGGCCACACATCATGTGTGTACAACGATCCCGGGGCATCCGTTCAGGGATAGGCGGTAATCCATTCCCGCCGAAATTCTACTATGCAAGGGGCCTGCCAACCCCATTTTTCTTGCCGGTTGAGAGCACTCTCACCGCCAAAAAGACGGAGTGGGTTCCTGTCTGTTCCTCGCGGAGAACTCCTCCTCTCGCCGAAGCACCCTTTCCACGTATTGCGTCGTCGAGCGAGGGAGGAAATCACTAATATCTGAGTAATTTCCAGGCTCTCGACCTAACTCCTTCGCTCTCATCTGGGCCCGAACTACTCTCCCCTCGCCAGCATTGAACGCCGCAAGTACAATCCGTTTCCGTGAATCCCCTGATATGCCTGGGATTGTGGAAAGTCCCCGATTGAGCTGCGTGGGCTGTGAGAAGATCTCGTTAAGGTGGGTCAGATAGCGAATCCCGAGGTTTACATTTTGTCCTGGATCGAGGGGCGCGTATCCCTCGGTGTCAGAGAACCGGGTAAGAATTTCCCTCCCCGTGGAATCGAGAAACTGAAAAAGACCTTTTGTCTCATGACCGTCCTGACTAATACTGCCACTTTTGAAGGACGACTCTGTTGAGACGACAGCCAAAGCTAAAGGGACGGGTACGTCAGCCTTTTGTTCCTCATTAGCGGCAACTATGAGCCTTTCTACCTCGGCTATCCGTTCGGGATGCGAAAGTTTATCGAAGTGATGAGACGAGTCGTACCGTTTTATTGACACAATCGAGGGTGTTGGAATGCTCGGAATCGATTCTTTGACGGTACCAGGCAGGATAGGTTGCAAACCGATATCTGAAAGGTTTGGTGCAGGGGGAGATATCTGTAAAAGATTAACGGAAAGTCTCCCCATCATTTCATCCGGAGATGCTTGGGAGGTGGTCAATGAATGCTGACTCGATTCGGGTCTTGATTTTATCTCCTCCGGGGGATAAGGAGACCTTTTTTCATCTTTGAGTTGTTGGGGAATCGATTCAACGAGATCAGCATGTTGGGCTTGTGTTCTAGAATCTGCAGGGGAGCTGCGCTCACCCAGGATTCGAGCGAAAGAAGGGGGGTTAGAAGGTGAACGATCTTCGCTTTCTTCAGTGAGGGGTTCATGCTGAAGACCCTTCTGAATACTTCGGAAGCTTCCGAGGAAATCAATTCTCATCCGTTCTGTGCACGAAAAGCCGGGAAACCTGCATCCACACGATACCGTCTTCTAGCACATCCCATGCCAAAAGGATGACTTTGAGGTTTCGGGTTGAGGAGACTAGGAAATACCCTCTTTCTGCATTCGCTCAAGCACGGCGTGTTCAAGAACTTTTAGATAGTTATGCTCTGAGAGATGCGGCCTGATCTTGGCAAGGGAGGCTGTAACCTCGCGCTCGATATCAAGCCTCGTCCTACGTGATAGTGGCGATGCAGAAATAACCTTCGGCATGCGCTTCGGAATTGAGAACGTTTGATAATTTTCAACGGCTCTGTACAAGAAGCCGACTGGACTTCGATTCACCAGATGGCTACCAGAAGATACGAGGGCATCGTAGTAAGCGATGATTTGTTCAATTCGGGAGACAGAATCCGGTGATTTGCCCTCAAGTAACTTGATAGCTTGGCGCTCCTTCAAACCACGCGTAACCAAGGACATCACAACCTTTTTCGTATCAATCTTTTTAGCTTCGAGCACCTTTGAGCGCGTGATTTTTAAATTCTCGGCGATCTGAGGCTCCTTTCTCGGGGTTTCTTGAGAAATTACACGGGTGCCTCGTTTTGCAACAACCGTCAGGCGTGTGTCGGCTCCCTTTCCAGAATAGGAAAATTGCTCGATGAAGCCTTGTTCGCAGAGCTCGGTCAAGGCTGGGTCAAGTTGTTGTCGTAATGAGCTGGCAAAGCGATAATTTCGAGATATACCGAGTTTTTCATGTGATAAGGTGAACAGATTAATTTCAAGACAGGTTCGGTACCAGAAGTGTTTATCTAAAAATCGATATAGACGCTTTGACACAGCGGAGCGTAAAGAAAGATAAAAGTCGAGATCTAGTTTTTTAATGAATCCGACTTGAAAAGATTTGAAAATTGTTTCACTCCAGGTGAAGTAGCTCGACTTTAGATCCGCATCGCGGGAGGTATTTATCTCATATGCGTCGATCAATCCGAACACCTTAGTGCTATGACATTTCGCATCATTGTCAAAGAAAGCGTTGGTAGCCTTAATCCTGAGGCCCGCTAGTCGGTCGAGTGCCTTCTGAAGACGACTATAGCTTCGTCCCTCCGTGCTCCACCGAAGAGTTCGCAGAAGCTCATATCTCGTGAAGTGCACCTTCCGAGTTTGAATTCCGTCATCGACAGTCAGTTTGAGAAGACCCAGTAATACTTCATCGTCGGACGATGTTGGGAGTCCAAATTTGTCTGCACCCGTGATGAGCCACCTCCTTTCGATGAGATCTCCGTTCTTTGTTCTAATTGAATCGTTAAATTCGAGAGTCTTGAGGTTTGGGTTAGCTCGTGTTGAGAGAACCGTAAGCGGAAACTCAGCGAGGTTCATTTCATCTCGGGACACGATCCGGCGCGGTAGTTCGTCCATGGTGATTCAGAAGAAGAATAACCCAATAATCGGGGAGGGACTTCCCTCGCAGAGTACTGACTTTTAGTAAGTTAAACAATCAAGAAATTTCTTCACTAATTATGTTGTGAGCGGAAAAAAAAGTGAATGAATGCGAGTGGTTAGGAGGATATAATTACGTGATATCACGAGAAAAAATCTTTCAATTCACGAGGAACTTTACGAGGTTGCACGATAGTGTTTTTTTCAATTCACGAAGGTTCTTTTTTCGATACTCGAGATAATATTTTTTCGATACTCGACCTTTATCTGAGAGGCTCGTGTAAGGAAATAATTCGCTCGTGGACTAGAAAGTATCATTTTGGGGCAGGATTTATGTGGAGGCACGATAGTTCTCGAGTATCGACATAAGAATAGTCAAGGACAGGTATCGTGAATTGATAAAAAGTCGTATAAGAGGGCCCTCGAAACAAATGTTTATGGGTTGTGCTCGCAGACGCTCAATCACTGATATTTCATCAGTGATTAAGTTTGTGTGAGCCAAGGATAGAAGCAGCGGTGTTTAGGTAGTCTCATTGTTATTTCAATTCACGGTACGTGTATGGCGCTGATACTGGGGGTAGTTAATCAGAAGGGAGGGGTCGGAAAGACCACGACGAGCGTTAACTTGGGTGCAGCGCTCGCTGCGCAGCGAAAGAGAGTTCTTCTTGTTGACATTGACGCACAGGCAAATGCATCGACTCATTTGGGAATTGCAACGGGAGATGAGGAGGAGACGGCCGAGAGTGGCTTAGAAAGACAAGTTCCAGATTTTACGAGCTATGATCTTCTCAAGGGAACGAAAAACGTGCATGAAGTGGCCATAAAAAGGTCTGAGAATCTGGAAATTGTTCCCTCGAGTCTTCTTCTGAGCGCAGCGGACCTGGAGTTAGGTGGCGTGGTTGGCAGGGAACTTCTTCTCAAGAGGGCGCTAAGCAAGGTTACGAGTGACTATGATGTGATCATAATCGATTGTCCACCAGCATTGGGGTTGCTGTCTCTCAATGCCCTTGCGGCCGTTCAGAAAGTTATCGTTCCGGTCCAAAGCGAGTATTTAGCTTTGCACGGGGTGCGTCAGCTTCTCGATACGATCGATCAGGTGCGTGCGATTTATAACCCGGACCTTGTAGTTGGGGGAGTTCTTATCTGTCTGCATGATTCGCGAAGAAGACTCGCGCGAGCGGTAGCGGAGACAATCCATTCTTATTTCGGGGACCTCGTTTTCAAGACGGTTATTCGGACTAACGTGGCTCTCGCAGAAGCACCCGCGCATGGAAAAACTATCTTTGAATATGCGGAGAAATCTTCAGGGGCTGAAGACTATGCCTCACTCGCGATGGAGGTGATGAATGAGTAAACGAAAATTGATATTGGCAAATAACCCTCTTCTGAGTGGTCCAGCACTCCGAGACAGGCACGAGTCGAATGCTGCTCCTCAGTTGACGCCATCGCAGCAAGGACCCTTTCGGGAGATTCCGATTGAACTGATTGATCCTGACCCCGAACAGCCTCGAAGTGTTTTTGACGAGGACCAATTGGAGGAGTTGACGCAGTCTATCCAGCGATATGGAGTATTAAGTCCTCTCCTCGTCCGTCCGAGTAGAATCGCTGGCCGATTCCTTGTCGTTGCCGGAGAGCGCCGACTTCGGGCTGCGACCCAAGCAGGACTCGTTTGTGTGCCGGCGATTATCGACAGAAGTTTAGATGGCGATAAAGAGCGGACGCTCGCCATTCAGCTCGTGGAGAATCTTCAAAGAGCGGACCTTTCTCCGTTGGAGCGAGCCCAGGCGATGGGAATGCTGAGAGATTCATTCGGACTGTCAATTCGTGATATTGCTGACCGACTGGGAGTTTCGAAGAGCTTGGTTCATCGCAGTCTCGATCTCTTGGCGCTGCCCCCCGATTTGATAGTCGCGCTGCAAAATGGAGCATCCGAGTCAAAGATTCTCCTCTTGTCAAAGATCGACGACGAGGATCTACGGGCGACGTATCTTCGGGAAATTGAGGAGATTACTCGGAGTGACATCGAGGCTCACTTGAAGAGTCGGTCAACGCGAGGCACGATAGCGGAGACTCGTGACTCGAAAGATGAGACAATCGACCCAGAGGATCGTCGAATCGCCGATGAGATCCAACGAGCAGTTGGAGTTCGAGTTCGACTTCAGAGGGAGGGTCGAAATAGCAATCGGGGACGCCTCGTTCTTGAGTTCTATTCAGAAGACGATCTTCAGGAGATCTTCCGGAAATTAGTGAGTGACGGCTAGCCCTCATGGGAAACCCCGAAGTGTCCCACGGTGGGACGCTCGGGGTGTTGTAGGAGAAGTTTGGGTCTTCTCAGTTGAACGATCGTGAGATGATATAAGCCATCAACGAAGCGATGTCCCACAGTGGGACAAGAGGCCGACTTAACACCAAGAAAAGTACTTCACGCGGATCTATGTTCGACTAAAAGGAATCGTTGATCGAAATATTAATCGGGTTTCGATAGAACGCCGAGGAAGGACCACTTAGTGAGTAACTGTCGGGAAATGAGGGAAGAATCGAAGGCTGAAGGGGAGAGAAGGGACCCCGGCTGTTCCGGCCACGAGGAGAAATCGCACGAGGATTCGATAGGTTTGTAAGCGATCGGTGTTTAAATCGTGGGGGCTCGTCTTATTTCTTCCCAGGGAGATAACGGTTTTTCGGTCAAACGGTCGTAGTGGGCTAAGAAAGGATTTCAGTATGATAGAAGCCATCAGTTCCCGGATTCAATTCGACAGTTGGTTTCAGAATGTTTTTGAGCAGCGATGGGGGCCCAGTTTGTTGGGAGACGTGATGGGATATGCCTTGTTTCCGGGCGGCAAAAGACTTCGAGCTCTTCTTTCTATTGCGATTTGCGAAGATCTTGGGGGCGATTATGAACATGCGATGTGGGGTGCGGCGGCCATTGAGTGTCTCCATATCGCCTCATTAATTCACGATGATCTTCCATGTCTGGATAATGATGCGCTGAGGAGAGGCCGGCCCACTTGCCATGTTCAGTATAGTGAATCGGCCGCTTTACTCGCTGGCGACGCTCTCATAAGTTGGGCTTTTGAGCTTGGACTGGCTAGCCCCACGAGACCTGATGCAATTTGTCGGATCCTGTCTTCCGCATTCTCAGCCCTTTGCCGTGGCCAATACCTCGAAGTAGCCCAGGACAAGGTGGGAGAAGTCGGCTTCTCTCGGACGGAATTGAGTGATGAAGTTCCAAAATTAAAGACGGGAGCGTTATTTGCCGGCTCATTACAAGTGGGAGCAATTGCATCAGGAATCAACGAGGGGACTTTACTGGGAATGCTCGGTAATCTTGGGGTGGAGTTTGGGGTCCTTTTTCAAGCGAAAGATGACCGGGAGGATGGAGACGGACTCCTCATGTCAGAAATTTTTCATCCGGTCACCCGAAATGAGTTAGAAGATCTATTTACGTCAGCGCACGACATCTCAGGGGTAACCTTCCAAAATGCCTATCGGGTAATGATGAAAGCCCTCGAGGCGAACTGACTAATAAGTTCATCGTGTAATCAGGTAAGTTGAAGGAGATTCGTGCGGGAGAAAGTTTTTCCGAGAGGGCGATTGCCTGGAAGTCTCCCGAACTACACTATTAAGAAGGAGCAGCTGATGAATGTGGGCCAAACAAAGGGGACACTGAGCGAGGAGGATGTGCTCTATGTTCATGAATTGTTGGAGGCGACAGGTCAGGAACTACTGAATTGGAGAGGTCAGCTATCGTCTCAAGGATCGATTGAGGGCTCTGGTTTGGCGGTGTCAGAAAAAGATGATGGGTCTTTGGTTTCTGCCGCGGACTTTGCGGCACAAAAGATGATTTTTGAGGCGATCCAAGCGCGGTTTCCCGATCAGGACATCCTCTCCGAGGAAGGGATAGTCGGTGGACGAGGTGGTGGGCAGGGCCGGGGGGAGCAGAGCTGGATTCTCGATCCTCTTGATGGAACGAGGGAATTCCTCTCGGGAACTCCCGATTTTGCAATCCAGCTCGCATATTGCTCAGCAGCGGGTGTTACCGCTGGTTGGGTTTACTTTCCAGCCCTCAGAAGGATGATTTCTTCAACAGATGGTGTCCATTCGGAAATTAATAATCGGTTCTGTCAGGTTTTGGATCGAGATAGTCTTGAACCTAATAGAGTTCTCGTTCGAGGAATTGAGTATCAAGATCCTCGGGCGAAGCATCCCATAATTGACACACAGGTGGCCCTTCGGCGACTCCTCGTCGGAGAGCTGGATGTGGTCATCATACGCCTCGGACGCCTGGGAGTCTGGGATGTGGCCGGTTGGAGTGTCATTATTGAGCATGCGGGCGGAGTTGTGTGCGGAGCTTCGGGATCCATTGTGAGGCTAGACGCAAATACCCCCCTGGGAACCACGATTGTGTTCGCCGTCCCTGGGTTGCGGGACGAAGCGCTAAAAATTGCCAATTCTCTGGATGGTTGCAGGTAAATAGGTGATTATATTGATTAATGTCGATTTAGGCGTAAAGTTTTCTGGCTATTCTGAATACATAGGTTAAATGAAGGTGATTTGATGGTACCCTCGGGTATAGGCGTTGTTGGTAAAAACCGTGAAAACGGTGACGCAAAGTGGTGTCGTTAGTTGTTTGAGTTAGGAAGGATACAATGAACGGCATGTTCGGACCTTCGTGTTGTTCTCGCCGCTTCCGTTTCCCACGGAGGCTGATCGCCCGAGCGTTATTGGGGGTCATTCCCGTTTTTTTTGGGCAAGCACCGAGTTACGCAGGGCCGATTTATGTTTTTCGGGAGACTGATGGAAGCATTAAATTCACCGACCGGAAGCCACCCGTTGGAGTGAAAGCGAGAATCTTCGAGGGCTCTAAGCCCCATTTCAGTCGCTATCATTTTACTCGTCCCCTGGTATCCTCTCGAGCTACATTTAAAAAAGCGCAGAGATACGGTCCCTTTATTGAAAAGCTGTCCCGAGAGTTTTCAGTTGATGCTAATCTTGTGAAGGCGGTAGTTCACGCAGAATCGGGATTTAATCATCTTGCAGTTTCGCCCAAAGGTGCCCGAGGCCTGATGCAGCTCATGCCTGATACGGCGCGTTTAGTGGGTGTCCGAAATGTGTTCGTGGCGGAGGATAACTTGAAGGGAGGAGTTCGCTACCTCGCTATGTTGGTTAACAAGTACTCCAACATTCAACATGCGCTCGCGGCGTATAATGCAGGCCCGGGAGCCGTTGACCAATACGGTGGTGTACCGCCGTATGCCGAGACGAAAACTTATATTTCGCGGGTGCTTGCTTTGCGCGATCGTTATCGACAAGGGGCGGATAAGGGATAGCGGCTGTCCCATGCCGTGGACTTATTGTGTGTTGCGAAGTAGTCTACGAAGATAGCTGAAAGCCAAAGCTGAAGAGTTGCTAAGGGCTACAGAGAGAAAAGACAAGGATTGTCCAACGGTAATAAGGTCGGGCTGAATTCTCGTGATTAAACTGAACTCCGTCGTGTTCGCTCTTGGTTGACGTCTATATGGATTCCCCGCGAGTACACGGCGTTCTTGCAAACTTACCGAACTGGCTGACAGTAGCCCGATTGTTAGCTACTCCTCTTCTTGTCTTCCTGTTGCATGATCCGTCTCCATGGATGGTCGTCGCGTCGGTTATCATTTTTATCGCTGCAGCAGTAACCGACCTTCTTGACGGTTACATTGCTCGTCGGTGGCGAGTGGTCTCAGACTTTGGATCTCTCATCGACCCCCTCGCCGATAAGTTGCTGGTCATGACAGCGCTCGTCATGCTGGTTGCCCTTCGGGATGATGTGACGGGGGGGAGCTGGGCTCCGGCATGGATGGTGGTGGTGATCCTGGCGCGAGAAATTTGGGTGACAGGATTACGAGGGATCGCTGCGGCAGATGGAATCATTCTGGCTGCCGATACCCTCGGCAAATGGAAGAGTTTGCTCCAGATGGTTGCAATACCTCTTCTCCTCCTTCACGACCTTACTTTGACAATTAAGGAATTGGTAATCTCAGGGAGGTTCCTGGGCCTTCTGCTCTTGGCACTCTCTCTGGTGCTCTCACTTTGGTCAGGCGTGGCGTATTCCGTAGAGGTATTTGCGCGTCGGGCATCTCGACGTATGGGTCCCGACCGTCAGAGCAGCTTTGAGGACGAGTGAGTCTCTGCCATGTGACGGAGACTCATAGATACTCAGTCGCCGTGCGATCAGGGTGGTTGCCGTTTGTCACTTCTACGCGATTGCCAACTAGGGTATTGTATCGAGGTCGCATCACAATGAATGCTGACAATCAAAAATCGCTTTTAGAGCAATCGGTTGCTGACGACCGCGGTCCTCTTTAGACTCTATCCCCCGTGTCCCCCCATTTTTTTGAAGTTGATCAACTATGAAGGTAGCTCGCCTCGAAGTATTTGGATTCAAGTCATTCATGGAGCGGCTCGTCCTCCCCCTCGAATCGGGGTTTACTGGGGTGGTAGGTCCTAATGGCTGCGGTAAATCTAACGTCGTGGATGCGCTCCGGTGGGTGCTAGGTGAGACGAGAGCGAGTCAGCTTCGCGGTGGGACCCTTGAAGATGTTATCTTCAACGGAACCGATTCATTGCGACCACTGGGGCTCGCTGAGGTAACAATCACCTTGCGAGCTGATGGAGCAGCAATACTTGATGATATCATCTCACCGAGAGCAGAAGCTGAGCTTGTAGCCAGTGGCGAGGTGTTTGATGAGGTTGTGCGTCCTCAACTAAGAGTTATTCAAGGTGGAGTCTCGGACAGTGAACGGCTTGAAGTGGGGCCGATGACTAATGAGGAGCACGGTGCAGCCGATGACAGGTGTGATGAGGTTTCGGGCGCGGGAGAGCGGGAGATTGAATCGGGGGAAGAAGAGGGAGCAAATGAACCGGGGGAGGGTCAGTCTGATCAAGAAATTGGCAGCTCAGTCGCCCGGCGTCGGTCGGTGTCCCTCATATCCCGATTCCAGTGGCTTTCATCGGTAAGCGAGGTCCAGGTAACGCGTCGGCTCTATAGGAGTGGTGAGTCCGAGTTTTTCATTAATAAGGTTGCCTGTCGTCTCAAGGATCTGAAAGATTTTTTTCGAGCGATTGGTTTAGGCGCTCGGGCTTACACAATCGTTGCTCAGGGTGAGGTGGGTCGTATTGTTACCGCAAAGCCGACCGATCGTCGTCAGATCCTTGAGGAGGCGGCCGGGGTAGTTGGTTTTCGGGACAAGATCGCAGAAGCGACTCGTCGACTTACTGATACAAGTCAGAATATCCTCAGATTGCAGGATGTCATTGGGGAATTGGATCGTCAGGTGGCTGTGCTGAAGCGGCAAGCCGCTCGTGCTCGAGCAAGGCAGGAGATCAAGGAAGAGCTGACGGCTGGTGAGCGAACACTTTTTCTTGACTCGTTTGGTGCCCTTCAGGAACGGGAAGACGAAATAGTGAGAGCTCATGAGCTCGGGCGGGAAGCTGAACAGGTGGTTGGGAAGCACTTCGCAGAGATCGCAGCAGCTGAAGGGGCAGCGCGGGGAGAAATTGAGGAAATCGAGGTACGGATTGATGAGGTACGGGGGCGCCTTGAGCGACTGAGGGAAGAGTCTCGCCGAAGGGAGCGGACACTAACTGAGCGAAGGGCGAAACAAGAGGAGCTTCGGAAGCTAATTCAATCGACCAGTAATGAGATTCTGAGGCTTCGTGAGCGGATAGATGTTTTACAAGAGCGAAGAAAAAAATCGGCGACTCAGATCGAGGAATTACAGCGGCAGGATCAGGAATTGGGGGATCAGGCGCTCGATGGTGATGATGGGGGAGCCGGGGATATAGATAATTTGGCTGGCGAAATTGAAACCGCGAGAGAGGGCCTTGTTACCCTTGAGTCGAGTTTGCGGGAAGTAAGAGACGCATTCATCGCCAAAGAGAGTAGCCTCGCGGCGATGCGAGAACAGATAGTCGCAGCCGCTCCCTCCCATCAACTTTCGAGTGTATTCGGGGCGGAGCTCGCTGCTCAATCAGCTGATGCCGTCCGATTGCTTGTAGACGAGATGCATATCCCTGAGCGTCTCGCAAAAGCAGCCCAAGCAGTTATCGCCGAGAGAGCGAGGTATTTGCTGGTATCAGACCCATGGTTGGTCGCTCGGAAATTTTCCGCTCGGCTTCGCACCGCTCCAGACGAGGTAGCAGGGGTACTTGGCGTGTTCAGAGCGGGCTTTGAACCTCGGCCTATCAGGTGGGTCGGCAATCGTGAAGTTCCGTTTCCCGCTCTTATTACTTTGTTATCGGTATCTCAGGCAGCAGAGGGGATCGTTAGCGAATTGTTACGAGACGTGGTGGTCGCTGATTCACTGGAAGCGGCGCTGGATTTCTTCCAAAACAACCAAGCAAATGATACTACCCTTGATTATACGGTGGTGACCCTCGATGGCGAAATAGTCACGAAACAGAGCTTCGTCAGTTCGAGGGGTAGTAGTGGGCTGATTGAGCTACGTGGGCGTGAATTATCCCTTTCGAATGAGACGTCAAATCTTGCGAACGAGCAGGATAAACTCCTTAATGAGCGGATCTCTCAGCTGAAACACATTAGTGCTCTGGAGGTACGACACGCTGAATGTCTGCGAATTGCGAGAGAGCGTCAACGGATCCTTCGAGAGTTGGGGCTACAGCAAGGAAATATCAGGGGATTGCTTCAGGCTGAGCGGTCAATTTGCGAGCAAATTGGGCAAGATTTTTCCCGCGCACAGGAACAGGTCGAGGAACTTCAGTCCCATCTCGATGACCTCCGGTATGAAGCCGCGACCGTTGAGGAGGATGTAGAAGCGCTCGAGGTGCTAGTGGCGGATTCAGATGACTCTGATGGAGAGGAACTGGTCGGAGAATTAGCGATAGCGGAGCGCAGTCGGAGAGAGCGTCGCGAACATCTTCAGAGTTTGTCGGAGGAGCTCCTTACGGTTCGCTCAGAGCTCGATAGAACGAGGGCGGCAAATGCTCGGTTCGAACTCGAGGCGCAAAAAATCATGGTTGAGCGTCAGAGTCTCAGTGAGAGATTCATAGCAGACCAGGGAAGTGAGGCGTTCCATGAACTAGCTGCTTCAGATGTAGCGGTGAACCGACTTGAAGTCGAGGAAAAAAATCTCCTTCAGCAACGGGTGACTCAACTTCGAAACCGGTTGGTTCGTGAGGGTGAGGTTGATCCCGGCTCCATCGAGCAGTACGAGTGTGAGCGGGAGCGGCTCTCGGGATTTATTCAGCAGCGGGACGATCTGGAGCGCGCGGCCGCTACCCTTCGAGAGAGCGTACAGCGGTTGACGGCGACCTCCGAAGAGCGATTCCTGGCGACATTCCACGCTGTTCGAAAGAATTTTGGTCGACTAGTCCCGTCGCTTTTTGGTGGTGGGGCTGCTGACCTTTCACTTTCTGACCCCTCTCGCCCTCTTGATAGTGGGGTTGAGATAGCGGTCCGACCTCCCGGAAAAAAATTGAAGAGTATCGACCTCATGTCAGGGGGCGAGAAGGCTCTCTGTGCGACGGCCCTCATTTTTGCGATGTTTCTCGAGCGCCCAAGCCCATTATGTGTTCTCGATGAGGTTGATGCCCCTCTTGATGAGGCAAATCTTCAGCGGTTTCTAAAGGTGATCAGAGAGATGAGCGTGAGCACTCAATTTCTCATGATCACTCACAATAAAGCCTCGATGGCAGCCGCAGACACTCTCGTTGGAGTGACGATGCCCACACCAGGCGCTTCTAAGATGATAACGGTTTCTCTTCAGGAGGCGGTGGCTCATGGTGATTGACGAAGGGTTTCTGCCCGGCTTAATCAATGGAGCAGTCGCTTATGAAGGGGCCTCGCTCGCGCAGCCACTCATGAGTCCACATGTTTTTGGGCTCAGTCGGGAGAATCTCGCGGTGATTGTCGCCGTTTTTTCAGTCGTAGGAGTCGTATTATTTGTGATGTCCCTCTTCCGAGGTGCTGCAACCGAAGATGTCGTCGGACACCGAGGGGACATCAATGATGATCCGATTGAACGGCTCGGTCGACTTGAGCGGAAGGTTCAACGGCTAAGTGAACGTGTTGATGGGATCGATGAACGGGTTAAGAAGGGAGGTGGCTCCTCTGAGAACGTTTTAGGATCGTCGCTCCCATCGGGCACCGTCTCAGGAGGAAATCGTACCCAGCCAGAAGCCCCCCCTCAAAGTACGGTCTCGAGAGATTCCTCCCCTCAAAATGAGGCGAGATACCGCGGTACGAGGATGGACCTCGCGAGATTTGCGGAGAAGATTGTATCGGGTGCCCAGGGATCGGTTCTCGATCAGCGCTTTGGACCCTCCCGACAAAGCATCCTCAGCAAAATCGCATCGGTATTGCGTTCCTCTGAGACGATCGATGTCGATATGCTGGAGGAAATAGAGGTACTCCTGGTGACTAGCGATCTCGGCATTAAAATGGCGCAAGCACTTGCGCGGGACCTGAAGGAGGTAGTTCGCGCAGGTGGGCTCGTGTCAAAGGAGGGGCTTATTGCTCACCTTCATAAACAACTTCTTGCCCTTCTCTCTGAGCCTCGGTTAATGGCTCCGGAATTTAATCCATCGAAGACTTCATCTGGTTCCCCTAAAGTGGTGGTAGTGGTAGGTGTCAATGGAGTAGGAAAAACGACGACGGTAGGCAAGCTGGCGCAATTGTGGTCTTCGAGGGGTTCGAAGGTCGTTTTGGGGGCAGCTGATACTTTTCGCGCAGCTGCCGATGAGCAGCTGCGTGAGTGGGGAAATCGAATTGGCGTAGAGGTTATCTCAGGAGCTCCTGACGATAAGCCATCGACGGTTGCTCATGCGGCTGTTGAGGCGGGAAGGAATCAGGGGGCAGATGTTGTGATAATTGACACAGCGGGACGCCTGCATAATAGAGGTAGCTTGATGCAGGAGCTTGAGGGAATGTTACGGGCCGTTAAGAAAGCTCAGCCTCAATCGCCCGAGGAGGTCTGGCTGGTACTTGATGGTACAACGGGACAGAATGCATTAGCGCAGGCCCGGGAATTTCAATCCTCCGTCTCGCTGACAGGAGTCATTGTGACGAAGCTTGATGGTACCGCGAAGGGAGGTGTCGTCGTGGGGATTTCTCATGAGCTAGGAATTCCGGTCCGTTTTATCGGTATAGGCGAATCCTGGCAGGATCTCCGTCCCTTTAATCCGAAGGAATTTGTCACCGCATTACTCGGGGACGGTTCGGCGCAGACCAATCCGTTATAGTCGGTCGCGAAGCTCTCAGAGAGTGGGTCTCAGACTGGGTCTGGAGTTCGAAAGGTTTCCGCGGGGCATCCTGTTCGTTGAAGGTAAGGAATTCTTTGGGGTTATGAGCGTAGAGCTTTCAAGATCTTTTGGTAAAAAAGGTCATGCGAGCTGATTTTCGAATTGCCATCTTTAACTTCGCGCTTCAAATTGTGGGACTAAGATTTAGTGGGCGCGCCCAGTATCGGGGCCGATAATTCCTCGGAGAAGGAGAGCTCCCAGTTTCTTGTGAATTGATTCTAAGGGTTCATCAGACGCATTTACATAGTCCTCGTTGAGGAACTCAGGGTGATATCGGAGAAGGTGTTCCAGCACAAGGCGATCCCGGGAGGACTTCGCGATCATGCGCCATATATGATACCCAATATCAGCGAGATCATCGTGCCCCCACTCTATTAGTTTAATAATGTAACGAGCCGTAGTGAGGAGCTCTTCAGGTGCGGGAGGACGGTCAAAGCGAAAGCTGTCGGCTGAAGTTCGCATTATGTCAGCAAGATTAACGAGATTGGTAATCAGTCGAGGGATGCAATCACGAGAAAGAATTTTTCTCTCGAGGGTCGAGTCGAGATACGTCATGGTCAGCGGGACAATTCTCCTCATCAACGCATCATTAAGCTCTCGCTCGTAATTTTTTGTGAATATCAGAAAGAGATTGTCGAGATTGCAATCGACTGGCGGCCCTGATTGGAGCCAGATTCTTCCGTCTTGAATGGGACCCAAAAAGAAAGTGTCTATGTGAGCATCTACTTTATCTATTTCATCTATAAGGAGCAGCACTGGTTGGCTCTGGGATCGGAGAAATGCCTGGGCGAGCACCCCTAGTTCAATGATATCGCTTTTTCGAATTCGGACTCCGGCAGACGCTCGAGCGATGGCAACCTCATTTCTCATTTCAATCAAGTGTCGTGTATCCATCCCGGTATAACACTGGAGAGTCATGAACTCTGCGCCAGCCACGCGCGCGAGCATTTTTCCTAGGAAACTTTTTCCACAACCTGGTGGCCCCTCAAGGAGTAAGCTTCTGACCATGTCCCTTTTTACCGCGCATATCAGTGCTATCTGTTTTGCAAGATAGGGCAGACACTCGTAGCCAACGCGCGCTAACTTCTCGGTAACCTTTTCTGGGCCACCAAGATGTTGCCAGCCGATTTTCTCGACCTGAAAAGCTTTCTTTCTGCGCAATCTATCTGGATCCTCCACCACTCCCTTAAGAATGATTCGACCCAGCTTGGAGTACAGTTGCTTGAGAGAGGCTTTGCGAGGATCCGAGATAAGAGAGTCAGCAAATTCCGGGTGAAACCTCATGACCTGCTCAAAGATAACCCGATCTCGCTCTGATTTTGCCATAAGAGGCCAAACAGTTCGGCCGACAACTTCAAAGTCGGTAATTCCCCACTCAAGAAGCATGCCGAGGTATCGCCCGCATCGCTGCAACTCCTCAGGGGCGGGGGGCCGCTCAAACTGATAGTGACCCTGGCATCCACGCATAAAATCGACTAGATAGGAGAGATTCGCCGAAATTTGAGGAAGGGCAGCCGCTTTCAGAACCTGCTTCTCTGCGGTGCTATCAAGGTAGGTCATGGTGACAGGAGTTACCCGTCGCATGAGCGCATCATCAATCTCACGATTGAAGTTCTTGGTAAACATCACGAGTAAGTTGTCAAGGTCCGCTTCAATTGGAGATCGAGACTCAAGATGAATAACGCCATCGTTGAGAGGTCCGAGAAAAAATGTATCAACCGCGGTGTCTACCTTATCCAACTCATCAACGAGCAGAATAACTGGACGGGTCTGGGAGGTGAGAAAGGCGCGAGAAAGAATGCCGAGATTGACCAGATCTTCATCGTTGATCGAACCACCGGCCATAGCACGGGCAAGGCCAACGGGAGACGGTTGCTCGATAAGGTGCTGAGTATTCATCCCGGGGTAGCATGTCAATACCATCAACTCGGCACCTGTGAGTTTCGCGAGGCACTTAGCGAGAAAGGATTTGCCGCATCCGGGTGGGCCCTCAAGGAGAAAAGATCGCACGATAGCGGAGGGTGTAAGGAACATGAGTGAGAGCTGAATCGCGATGAACGGCCCTGCATGATACCCGACCTTTTCGAGCTTCGTGACCATTTCTGCGGGATTGCCGAGAGCACGAAATCCCAGATTTCTCGGCATGTATTCGACGCTGACCTTTCCAAGGCTGCCAGCGTCTCCCGTATCATCCTCCTGCTCAGGAGGTAGTAGCTCATAAGGAATTATTGTGAATACGTCATCTTGTTGAGACTTTATATAGTCATCGATTGATACGGATTCTCCCTTGGGCCTAAAGAGACTGACAAGTTGCTTGGAGAAACCAGCAAGTCGGAGAGTCGGCTCCTGAGGTTGATCGCTTTCGATAGTCGGTTCACTGGATTGACTTAAATCGGGTGAGCCAATGAGGTCTTGAAGGATAAATCGGTCCTCTGCAAGACCCTCACTAACAGCATACGCAGATTCCTGAGGCTCTGGAGAATGGCCCGTCTTACGGAGGAATTTCTCGGTCGATGCTTGAAGGGAATCGCTCCGATTTCCCGGAATACGGCCCCCTTCAGAGGGAGGTTTTTTCATGCTAACCCCCGTCTCTGTTGGTTGGCACAGATACGCTCACATACATTCACCAGAACATCTCGAGCCTTACCTGCGAGCCCCTCCTTGAACGCGGCTAGGTTAAGCGGAACAAGAATATTTTCTGAGATGGCTTCGTCGGTGAGGCGACCTATGCGGACCGTATTTATCGTGGCCAACGTATAAAAGCAGAGGACAATCCAAAGTTCGATAGCGAGAGGTTCGAACGATAGCTGCATCGCGCGCTCAGAGAGAGGTTGAATGGTCGCTACGAGCTTCTCCATCTGGTCAACCAAGTCAAGTTTATTTATCGGAGCATCGGGATCAATTTCGTAGCGAGAGGCTGCTTTCACTGCCCCTAAAAAAGCATCGGAAACTTCTCGCTCCTCTTGCCAATCAGAGCGAGGCTGGTACAACCCGAGAAGGGCGACATTGACCAGTGCTTCACGAACTTCATAAGGCTCCACTGGGGTTTCATGATTTCCGTCAAAGTGAGCGATGGGCTCCCGGATAATTCCAACTATATTCTCCATCGTCCGTCCAATTCCGCTCTGGAAGGATTTAAGGATAGTTGTGGCTTGTTCAGTCGAAGGTGACTTAAGGGTTTGATTGAGTACTGGCTCAATAAGTTTGCTAAGCTGATTTCTGAGTTGCCTTCCCGCAATACCGTAAGCGGGATCAATCGCCCAAAACGTCGTCGGTAGCCAAGCTTGAATGGTAGAGGCATATCGGGGGAAGGGTTCGCCCAGATTTCTGAGTAAATAGGGAATGTAGTCAACTGTCTGGGATAGGCGAATAAATGGATGTTCGAAGGGGACCCAGGTTGGGCGAGATTTTTCTAAAGGCCTCTCCTCGAGCTTGGCGATCAGGCGGTATTCAAGGTAGGGAATCGAAGATGGCAGTAACTCCCGGGCTGAAAGTTCAGCCCGCAACTCGGCTAGTCCTACGTATCGGGGGCCTGGTTGGATTGGTTGATGAAAGAGAAGGGAGGGGCAAACAAGAAGGGTATCTTTTGACCGAATATCGCAGACAAATCGCCAGATTGATCCGTAGATGTCCGTGGTCTGATTTGGCTCTATGTATCGATTCAAGACCGCATGGGGAATAAGAGTATCCCGAACGTAGGCGCGTATCATGTCCTCGTGATACCAATACTGCGACTCCTCCCGATACATCTCCTGTAGCTTGGCGAATATTTGCTCGATGAGGGGATATACGGTTTCATCGGGATAAGTTTTACCGTCTCGAGCAGCTTCTATGAATCTTTGTGCCTGCATCCACAGTTCGCGAAAAAAAGGCCCAATTTCGTCATTTCGGTTGAAGCAACAAAAAACTCGATGACCGATGAGTTCCTCAAGGAGGTTTTCAAGACATTGAACGACAGGTCGTCCGAGGGCCATATTGTCGTTACATCGCTGAAGCGAGATATCAAGCTCTTTGTGAACGCGGTTCAGGGAAGCCTCGTGCATCCTATTTATCCGTTGTACGAGCGTACGTAGTGCCCTCCGGTCGGTAATAAGAGCCGGGTCATCAGTGAACTCCTCGAGAAAAAATTCGAGAGCTACGGCCCGTGTCGAAGTAATCGGATCAAATGAGTTGCAAAACCCGAGGACGACAGTACGTTGTTCGTACTCTTTGGCAGTGGGAGCGTTCGGGCCAGACTCTGCGCAGAGCTTCTCAACAAAACTCCTCACAGAGGTGAGTTGTTCTGAATCGACTAGCCAATCCGCGAGCCTCATCGGATCCGAGGGAATCGGAATACCGTGGCGCGAGAGAGTACGCGAGAGAGCCTCTTGTTGACTTACTGAAAGTTGGAGGGAAGAAGAGCTTTGCATTGAGCGCTCACGTGGGGTTCCCCAAAACACGCACCATTGGTGACCTCGATTTAAATCGACAGGACGATAATGGTTTGATCGGCTTTGTACCTCGTTTGCTTAAGCCCTCATCTGATGGGGCCCCATCAGCGAGCGACATTTTGCCGAGCTGAATGGACACTATAGACCCTTTTCCCCCGATTTTGGGGGCGATCGTCGCTTTTTAGAACCGAGAACAGCGATAACGTTGATATCTCCCGAAAAATCTCCGAGTCGAATAGCGTTTCCAGTCAGCAGGGTCCCGTTAACCGAGATTGAGCCAATTCCCGATTCAACCCCGGAAGGATTCTCAAAGCTGATTTGGACCTTGCGGGGTGAATTGAGCTCTACGGTCCACTCTCGCCACGTGGCCGGAACACAAGGATTGATGACGAGGGTATCACGTTGGAGAGAAATGCCAAGGAGGTGATGTACGGCCGCTTGATAGAGCCACCCTGCGGAACCGGTATACCAGCTCCACCCCGCCCGTCCTTTGTGGGGCTCAACACCGTAGACATCGCCACACAGAACATACGGTTCGCCCTGATAAGCGTGGACGCCTTCGGAGGTCGCTCCGTGAGTGATAGGATTGAGCATCTGGAAAAGCTCGAATGCCCGGTTACCATTCCCCGCCAATGCGTGGGCAATGACAACCCAAGTTGCAGCATGAGTGTACTGCCCGCCATTTTCTCGAATCCCACGGAGATATCCCTTGATGAAGCCAGGCTCGGATTTTCCGCAGAAAAAGGGCGGAGTAAGGAGCTTAATTATCCGCGCCGAAGTGTCGACGAGGTGTTCATCGACACTTGCCATCGCCATAGTCGCCCGCTTTCTATCTCCCGTTCCAACAATAACGCTCCATGTCTGCGCAAGAGAATCTATCTGGCATTCGTCATTCTCAGCGCTTCCGAGAGGAATTCCGTCATCATCGTAAGCACGCCGATACCACTGACCATCCCAAGAAGTGTTCTCGATAGAAGTAACTAATTCGGATGCTCGCCGGGCAAATTCTTTCGATATCTCGTCGCCCCGGGCTTCCGCGATTGGTGAAAAGATCGAGAAGGTATGGGCAAGAAACCATCCGAGCCAGACACTTTCGCCACGACCCTTGCTGCCGACCTCGTTCATCCCATCGTTCCAATCTCCCGCTCCCATCAGAGGCAATCCACGGGAACCCAGGCGATATGCGCGCTCTAACGCGCGAATGCAGTGCTCATAGAGGGTTCCTCGTTCTGCCGAGACCGAGGGAATAAGATAGCTTTCATCCGCGTCGCCAAGGGGCGGTGATTCAAGGAACTGGATTTCTTCATCAAGTATCGCGGAGTCACCAGTTACCTCGAGGTATCGAGCAACTGCGTAGGGTAGCCACACGAGGTCATCGGTTATTTTTGTCCGAACTCCTCGACCGGTCGGAGGGTGCCACCAATGCTGCACATCTCCCTCAACAAACTGTCTCCCTGCATGAAGGAGAATCTGTGCCCGGACCATTTCAGGACGAACCAGAAGCAGTGCTAGCGAATCCTGAAGTTGATCCCGAAAGCCGAACGCTCCGCCACTCTGATAAAATCCCGTACGAGCAAAAAGTCGGCACCCGATCGTCTGATAGAGTAGCCATCCGTTCACAAGAATATCAAAGCTTCGTTCAGGAGTTTTAACCTGTATCGCCGATAGAGTGCGATCCCACCAATGGTTGGCTATTTCGCGATCATGAGTATACGTCTCATGTTGTCGGTAGTGGGGCACCGTGGAACGAAGCCCCTCGAGAGAGTCACATTCACCGAGAAAGAAAAGAGCTGTCCGTTCTTCGCCTGGTTCAAGATTGAGGTGTACCTTGATTACCCCGCACGAAACAAAACCTGATCCGACTCGCTGTGATAGCTGGACAAGATTTCGCCGATTAGTTCGCTGACTTGAGGAACGCAGTGATCCAGCCGATTCAAGACTTAACGGATTGCTAACATCTCGGTCACGACCAATAAACTCCATTTTGTCGGTTGTGAATGAAATGATGCTGAGGTTTGAACCGATAAAGACCACTTTGCCAGCAAACTCATTGTTATAGCGGTTGACCGCGGAAAGTACCTGAGCACCTGGCTCGTATGCTGTGGAAATATGTCTCTGAGCTTCTTCGGGTGCTATTCCCAGGACCCAATCAACATAAAGATATAATTCAAGTCGTCGCTGAACCACGTCCTCATTCTTCAATCTCAGAGACCACCATTTGACTGGCGAATCAGAAGCGACCCGAATCGTAAGTTCTGAGGAGATACCTATATGATTGGCCTGAAACAGGCTTTCTCCAAATCGATGAGTTACGATCGTCCTTGAATCCCGTGACACCGGACCGGGTGTCGGACACCACACATGACCACTTTCGGTATCCCGAAGATACACCACCTCGCCCGCCGGGTCGCTCACTGGATCGTTGGACCATGGCGAAAGGCGATTCTCCCGACTGTTCTGAGCCCAGGTGTACCCGCCTCCCGACTCAGTAACTAAGGTTCCGAAACGCCTGTTAGCTAGTACATTACTCCACGGCAGAGGAGGGGTGGATGATTGGGAGACGATCAGCTGATATCCCCGCCCCTCTTCAACAAAGGACCCGTAGCCGTTGTCGAATTCACCGATCTTCGGTTGCAGGGCGATCAGTGGGTATTCCATCTGTCGACTCAGATCAAGCATGCCGGGAGCTGGAGGTGCAGCAATTGCGAAGAGCTGATCGAGCTTTAGTTGATCTTCAAGTGAGCCATCAGCTCCGGAGAAGACGGCACGAGCAACGGCTCCCAGAAGAGTGAGCTCTTCGTTCGAGAGTTGGGATGCGGCGCGAAGGAAGATGCCACCATTCTTATCGAGCATGCCAGAGCTTGGGGTCGAGCGGATGATGTGTAGTACCTCTTCCTGAAGCTCCTGAAAGTAGCCTCCCGGATACTCGTTTACAATGACGAGGTCCGATGAGATCCCCCTTGCCCTGAGGTAGGCGTGGCCGAGGATAATTTCCCGAGCCAATTTAAGGTGGCCTCCGTCGTAAATTTTAAGGAGGATTATCGGCAGGTCCCCGGAAATCCCAAATCTCCAAAGTGCTGATTGTTGGAGATGATTGCGAGTAATCAGCTCCGCAGAGGCTCTCAAATGCTCAACGGGAAAGAGAATGGCGGTACCGAGGGCCTGGAAGAGATGGGTCTGCCGGGCAGTATATTGCTCATTCCGCAGCTCAATACGGCTCTGACTCCACGCCAGTTCAAAAGCTCTCGTAATACTGTGAAAATCACGGTATTTGCTGGTGAGATGCTGTAGTACGTCCGGAGAACGTGCTACTCCCGTGATAAAAGATAATGCATGAGATTCAGTGGGGTCGAGCTCGATCCGAGCACGAAGACTGAAGCAAGGGTCTAGCACACTTCCAGCGGTATTTGATAGCTTCCGCTGTCCCATCGCAAAAGGGTTGTTAATAGTTCGGCCTCGTCCGATAAAGGTGGGACGTGATGTCTCGTACTGGAGTCTATCCCATACCGTTCTCATGACAACCGAGTGGAAGAGAAGAAGGGGAGCTTCGTGTCGTGATCGAGGGCGACGGGATAGGATTAAGGCATCATGCTCTTCGTCGAAAACTGATTCGACAAATAGTCGTTGAAAAGCTGGATGAGCCCGATCAGCGCGCGCGGAAACCAAAGCGACCTCTCCGAAGCTCGTGACCTCCAGATTTCGCTTTCTATCGGAAAGATTGGTGAGGGTTAATCGTCGAACCTCAACATTATCCTCCTGCGCAACGGTGATTTCCAGAAGGCTCAGTATCTGATTATCCCTTCTACAGAACTCTGCTTTATCGCCCTTGAATACCACGGAATAAAGCTCGGGTTCAGTTCGGGATGGATTGAATGTGGCTGACCAAAAGTCGCCTGAGTCGAGGTCTCGAATGAAAAGAACTGATCCCCACAGATTTGCAGTCAGATCCTCTCTCCAACGGGTAACGGCGATATCACGCTCGAATGAAATAAATCCGCTTCCCGAATTGTCTACCATCGTGGTGAAGGTTCCGTTCGAGAGAAGATGAGTTGATGGATATTGGGTGAAGGGCGAAGAAAAGAGCCTCTCTTTACGACTGCCCTCGCGCTCAGACTCCTTTGTCGCAAATGCGAGGGGAGATTGGCGCGGCTCAGAATGCGGTATGCGAGAGGGAAACTTCTCATGAAGCAAAACCTCGACCGCCTTAATAATTGGATCTTGATGAAATCGCTCCTGAAAAACCCCGTCACACAGGACATTCGCAATCGTCGGAAGGCTCATCCCTTGATGGTGGGCAAAAAAGGAACGCACGACGTGAAATGTCTCGTCTTCGGTGAGCCGATCTTCAGTAAAATCGATCGCTTCGTAAAATCCGTATTCTCCGCGAAATCCATCTCTCTCCAGTCGACGGAGGTTTTGCACGGCAGCTATTGGTCGAATGGGCAGTGCTAACACCGTCGAATAAGGTGAAACGACGAGGTCGTTTTCCAGGCCTCGCTTGAGACCAAGGCCGGGGACTCCGAACGCACGATACTGGTACGTTGCATTCAGATCGACTCCGCTATGAGCCGACTCGGAGATTCCCCACGGAACACCTCGCCGAGTTGCATACTCCCGCTGTGTATCGATGACTCTCCGATAGGTTTGCCCGAGAAGAGTCTCGGCGTAATCGCGTTGTACTACAAGAGGCATCAGGTATTCGAACATGGTGCCACTCCAAGACGCGAGCGCCGCTCCTCCCGGAGTATCGACGAGGGTGCGACCGAGCGAAAACCAATGCTTCATCGGCGCATCTCCCTTAGCGATTGCTATCATGCTGAGCAGTCGCGATTCCGAGGCAAGGAGATCGTAGAAGCTCCGATCTTTTCGGGCCATCTCGACGTTGAGACCAATCACAAATAAATTTTTTGACCCGTCAAATAGAAAGGAAAAATCGAGCTCCTCAAAGATATCGGTGCAGGCTTGCTTGGTTTTATCAACGAGGATTTTTAAATCACCTAGTATGGTGGCTGATCGTCGTGCCGCGCTTGCCCACGGAGCCTGACCGACTTTACCTTGGCCAGCATCCTCAGGTAGATCATTCGTCGACGCGAGGGATAGGGCCATCGCGAGAATTGAAGAAGGTGACGCCTCAGTTAATGCCAGGCTTGCAACGAGCCTCCCTTCGTCGGGAGAAACCCCAGCCTGAGAGCACCGTTCAACAAAAGGGGCAACCCATCCCACGAGCTCTCGCTGCTCAAGCAGCTGTGCGAGCTCTCCGATTTCCGCAAATACTTCCCTCAGCGTATTCTGCCTGCCTGAATCAGCTTCCTCAGGACCATCCAAGCTACATATCCCAGAGATCGCTGAGACAATCTCCTCGAAAAGCTGGACGGTAAGGCGGTCATTGTTGGTATACTTGTCAAGAACTCCCCGAATGGGTTCAATTGTATTACTGAGGTGGGACTTCTCTTGCTGAAGGGCGGTCAGACGGGCAATGAGATGGTGGATAAATGAAGGTTTGATTATTGGAGCTCGCCATAGCGCATCGAGAGAAGTTCGTACCGCAAGGAGGTGACCCGCAAAATTGCCGCTATCAACCGAGGAGACGTAACGAGGGTGGAGCGGAGCAAGAGTCCTGATATCGTACCAGTTGAGTAGATGACCATTGTACCGTTCGAGTTTGGGTAAGGTTTCGAAAATCTTGGATAGAAGGGAAAGAACTGTCCTACTATCCTCGTAACCGAGCTCATATGCCGACAAAGCGCTCAACATCGACAGGCTGATGTTAGTTGGGGAGGTACGCTCTGCCACAACTCGCTGCGGGGTTTGCTGGAGATTATCTGGAATGAGGTAATGGTATTCCGGACGAAGGTGATCTCTGAAATATCTCCAGGTTTGATATCCCACGGAGAGCAGATAACCCCGATCCTCGGGAGAGAGACTAGATGTTGGGGGCTGGGGACGAGCTGCAAGGAGGGTTGCTGCTACCGGAGAGAGAAACCAGATCGTGATAAGTGGGAGGGCGGTTGAGAGTCGATCAGGAGCGGATGCTGAGATGAGGATCGCTGTGAGAGCGGAGATGCGGAGTGCTGGAGCAAGAGAACGTACAAAGCTCCCAAATGAAGAACCAAGTCGTCGCTCAGATGCTGCCGCGGTCTCCCATTCAAGAAGTTTCGCTCTCGGGCCATATATCCGATAGAGGGTCACACTTACCGCATGAACCATAAGATATGCTTGGTGGGGCAAAAATATCAGAAACAGTACTGCCTGTGCTCCGTGTTGTACGAGGTCTCGCCCAACTCCTCGAAGGTAGGCCCCGAGGGATATCCCCATCGGTGGTGAAAGAACGACTCCAGCGACGCTCGTGTACATCGGGAACATGATGACGGGGAGCATGACGAGAGCCCAAGCGAGCGCGCTACCAGGAAGAATCGTCCACGATGCCACGAGAAAGAGAAATAGCATCGGAGCAACAAGGCTTCTCCGAAGGTTATCGAAGAGCTTCCACTTCCCCAACGTGGTAAGAGTAGATGGAACCTTTGTGTAGGCTGCATCCGGGACGGTAGAACCGAGCCATGGAAGAAGCTGCCAATCGCCCCGAACCCAGCGATGTTGCCGTCGAGCATGAACGTGGTATCGCGATGGCACCTCGTCGTAGACTTCAATGTCGGTGGCAAGCCCGGTCCGAGCAAATATGCCCTCGAAAAGGTCATGACTCAGGATTGCGTTTTCTGGCACTCGCCCCTCGAGCACCTTTGAAAAAACAGATACATCGTAAATTCCCTTACCGAGGAATGAGGCATCCCCGAATACATCCTGATAAAAGTCAGATATTGTCTGAGTATAGGGATCAAGTCCCAGATCCCACGAATAAATTCGAGAAAAACGGGAGGCAAAGCCACTGGGGAGTGAATAGCTTACCCGTGGTTGAATAATACCGTAACCACGCTTAACCATCCGATTAACGGGATCGATCACAGCCTTATTTAGCGGATGCGAGATTGTACCGATGAGTTTTCGCGCGCCATGAGGTGATAAGTGTGAGTCTCCATCAAGGGTTATAACATACTTGATGGAACGCAAGAGGGTGCGTTCCTGTTCGCTTAACAAAAAGGAGGTCGGCCCTTTACCCTCGATCTCGCGGTTGAGTTCTTCAATTTTACCTCGTTTTCGTTCCCAGCCCATGTAGCATCGCTCCCGATCGTTCCATCGTCGTTCGCGGAAGAAGATAAAGAAGCGGGGTGCCTCGGGGGTGAACCCGTGCCGAGAATTGAGAGCGGCGATTGCCGCACGACCTGTCGCGATTATATCGCGGTCCAGCGATTCGTCGGGTGTTTTCCGGTCAGGAAGATCGGCGGTGATCGCGAGGAAAATGTTATCATCTTCGTTGGCGTGCCACCGCACTTCGAGGCTGTCGATGCACGATGAGAGGGAGTCGCGATTGTCGAAAATTCCGTGCACTATCATCAATGTGCGGCTGGTTTCAGGGATGCCATCTTCAAGACGCAACTTTGGTAATGCAGAGGGCCGAATGCACTGATGGATGCACCATTGAATAAGACTCATTGCGACATCTGATGCAGGGATACATGCAACCAAGAAGAGTATTGCCGCGGCAAACCAGCCACTGCCAAGAGACAGTGCCCACATCACAAGGAGTGTCGAGAGGGTGAGAGCGGAGATACCAATGGCCCCCGCATAAAGAGGAAGCGCGTATCGGCGGAGCATTCTCGCTCCAATCATCGGAATGGAGGGGCGGTACCCAATCATGTGCTCAAAAAGCGATCTACCCTCATCAACAAGGTAGTACCCAATATGGCGTCGTGCTTCGGCACGGTGTCCTTCGATCGGATCGTCGAATTCCGGAGGATTTTCGGTCAATGTGACGAGCCGCTCAGCTATTTCATGCTCGGCCAGCCGAGAGCGTTTTGCGAGAATTTCAAGATGGTGTCGGTAGAGGTCTCTCGTCTCAAAGTCGCATTCGAGATAAACCCCGCTTGGATCTCGAAGGAATTCCCGATGGACAAGGCTCATTGACTCGAACCATTCGCGCCAGTTAATACTACTCATCTCGCGCATCGAGGTGATCGAATTTGCTATCGAGATCTGGTCAAACGCCTGACGCTGATGATCGGTGCGAATGAGCTCCTCAGGATCGGCACCCTGTTCCCGAATCCGCTCTTCGAACCATTTCAGTGCTAGTGGGGCTCGCCCTCCACGCAATCGTAGCTGACGAAGCACGTGGACAGCGCCTCTTCCCCCAAGTGAAGGGCGACCCTTAATTTCTTTGGCGAGCTCGATCAGAGTATCGGTACCGGCGTGGGTCGTGCTTACCTCGGTGGAGGTTGTCACCCGTTGCAGAAATCCATCGACGTAGAGTAGTTCCTCCCGCTCCTCGATGATTCGTTGAATTAACCTTCGGAGGTTTTCGACCAGCGCAAACTTCAGCATCAGCGGGACCGCCCAGAGCTCTCCGGTGGTGAGGGGTTTGCGCGATTGAAAGCCCGTGATAAACGCGCTGAGAATCTCCGGCTCAACGACGGAATCGGAGTGAATGATTATTTCGAGGGTCAGCGCATAAACCCGAGGGTACCCGGCGGACTCTCCCTCGGCGACCTTGGGGAGAGTTTTGTCATATTTTTTCGGGAAAAAGCGGCGAACTTCGGATATGTGCTGCAACACAATATGGTGATTATCAAGCAGCCATTCCGCACCAGGAGATAGGCTCTCTCCCCGTTTTGCCGCATCGGCGAGGGTGCGGTAGGCCGCATCCAGGAAAGCGACGTTACTAAGAAACCGACTCCGAAGGGCACTGCTGCTTCTTCCATCTCGATAGGCGGTGTCGTTATCGGCGAGGGTCGCTGCCCGCTCATAAAGGCCCTCATTGGCGAGGATGGTGGCTCGGAGGGGGTCAACGGGCTCGGTCGGCATTCGGGTGGCGAAACGGGGGGTACGTAGGGAGGAGAGCAGGGTGGCAAGGGGTGAGGGCAGGGACGGGCGCGGGTGCTTCATTGGAGGCCGTATTGTTTGGGGGTGAGTATGCTTTGGGGGGTGCCTAGAGGTTAGCTCGAGTGAAGGTTGTCGTAATGATTACTGTATGATGGTTGGGGACTAATCGCCAGATGGGGTGGAGGTGGAGAATTTCCAAGGAGTATGAATATTATGCGGAGGGCGTGAGTGTACTGCCGATTGGGAAGTGAATCAGGTTGTGAAGAAAGTTAGGGCACATAGGAGCCCAGAGCCCGGATAACCCTTAAGAAGCGTCTTATACGGATATCTGATGGTCTCCGTTCGTTCAGGAAAAAAGGAAATTTATGGTACTGCCGCCGCTTGTTGGTTTATTCGGTCCCGCATCAACTCAATATCCACAAGTGGGCGGGGGATATGCGGGGGGGGGGTTGCCATCCCTTTACCAATATCCGGGTTACACGCCGTTTCCATCAGGCAGTCCCCTCTCGGGAGCCAATTGGTTATCGAACCTTTTCACTGTGAATTCTCGAGGCATCGTGCCAGGATGCTCGGGCTATGATAGCTCAGGACCATTCAGTTCATTGACGAGTGGGTTGAATAATTTCAGTGGCTTAGTCGTGGCGGCAGCGACAGCAACGACCTTAGTAGACCTCGGGGCGAGAGCAATCGGGGGTCTGTTCGGGGGGTTATTTGGCAGGCGTCAGCCGGCGCTAGACCCGATGGTATTTGCGGGAAATGGGATTACCTCCGGGCAGTATGCGCCACAATCGCAGGAGATGATACTCAACTCACGCTACTTCGGGGGTTTGAAGATTAACATGCAGGCGGTCCCTTACGAGGTTGCACCAGCGGTGCTCCAGCAGACAAATACTGTACTGACTGCGCTCCGCCAAGTCGGCTTTCAACCGGGTTCGGTCACACAGATCTCTGCGAAAGCAGATGGATCCTTAACTTTTCGGTTGGGTTCCCGAGATTTGACCTTTCGTAATGTGGGAAATAGCTCAGCGGATGTCGTTACTGCCCTCCAAGCGAACTATCATGGATTGCTGCAAGGAACAGTTCGGGAGATAATTGTTCAGCCTGGGATTTTTCGGTATCCATGGTCGGGGTCGCAGGGTCAGACGAACGGCCAGTGGGGACCGGTGGGGGGGTATTCCGGCGCGCCGGTACAAACTCCGTTACCAACGCCTCCCGGGGGAGGCTTCCGCGCGCCTACGTACGCGCAATCGCGACCGGGGTACAATCCTGGAGCCTTGTCGCAGTATTTTGCAAACAATCCTTTATCGGGTCTATTTAACCCCACGTCTAACCCCACGACGGTCGGGTAGTGACCGCTTCCTTGCCTCCTTATGTTGACCCTTGCTCTTATCAACGGCCCAAATCTGAACCTATTGGGCGTTCGAGACCCGTCGATGTACGGCGCGACGACTCTTTCGTCGATTACGGAGCAGCTCACCATCACCGCCACCGCCAGTGGCGTGGCCCTTGAGCATTACCAGTCAAATAGCGAGGGTGCTCTTATAGATATTATTCAGGAGGGGCGGTCGCGTTGGGCGGGTTTGATCATCAATCCTGGGGGGTATAGCCATACGAGTATCGCACTTCGGGACGCTCTCGAGATGTTGACCGTGCCGATTATCGAGGTTCATCTTTCAAACATTCATGCACGGGAGCCATTCCGCCATCGGAGCTATGTGAGTCCTCTCGCGCGAGGGGTAATAGTTGGATTGGGGGCCCGCGGTTATCGTCTGGCCTTAGATGCATTGCTCGGTATTTTAGAGGAACAGGGGTCCAGGGAATAGGAACCCTGGTTGAGGGAGAAAGAGTTTCCTCATGGGTTAGCGAGAGGGTTGTGTTGAGTCCCACTATAAACGGGGGTGGTACGAGCCTCCTCCCTCATCCGAGAATACTCGGTAGTCGGCCTCATTTGACGGCTTTCCTATCTGCCTTGATTTGTAAGGAAGTTCCATGCCCCCGTATGTGCAGCGCCTTAACCCTCTCGACCGAATCAACGATCTGGAGCTCTCGACCCGGCTGTTGATTGAGCAATGTTTTGCCACTGGGATTACTGTCGAGCTACTCGATCGGACCAACAACTTCCTCCGTCTTTCTCAGGGGACCGTTACCCAGTATGTGCGCCAGGCCTCAAAGACGGGGGTGGATTCCTACATGACTTTTCTGGTCATGGAGAACAAGCAGGTGTGTAAGCTCATCCTCCACGAGGCCGGAGTGCGAGTCCCCGGAGGGGTACAGGTATCCTCGGCGGCCGAGGTGATTCAGTGCTACGAGATTCTGTCGGCTCATTCGGTCGTGGTAAAACCAACTACCACAAATTTTGGAATTGGGATCCACTTTTTGCGATATCCGTTCTCTGAGGGAGCTCTTGTCGATCTCGTTCAAAAAGGACTTCGGCACGATAGCTCTGTGCTGATAGAGGAGTGGATTCCTGGCAATGAATACCGGTTCATTGTTGTCGATTTCGCGGTAGAGGGGGTCTGTCAGAGGATACCAGCGAATGTTGTCGGTGATGGAGTCAGCTCTATAGCAGAGCTTGTTGCAAAAAAGAACGATGACCCTCGAAGAGGCGTTGGTCACACCATGCCATTGGAGAAGATACAGCTTGGTGAGGCAGAGCTTATGATGTTGCAGTCGCAGGGGCTCAGCCAGTCGAGTGTGCCCAAGCTCGGTAAGGAGATTTTTTTGCGACAGAATTCAAATATTAGCACCGGCGGGGATTCGATAGATCGGACTGATGATGTGCACCCTGGCTATAAGGAGATAGCGAATGCGGCAGCGCGCGCCGTCGCGTCGCGAATAACGGGATTAGATATGATAATCGAGGACCCCTCAGTTCCGCCGTCCCCCGATAACCATGCGGTTATTGAGATGAACTTTAACCCCGTGCTTTATATTCATGAACAACCATTCCGGGGAACTGGTCGGCCAGTGACGAAAGCGGTTCTTCGGGCGCTCGGTTTTCGGGTTGAGGAGGAGCGAAGGGGCGGACAAGGTAAGGGCATGCAATCGGTTGCGTAAGACACGAAAGGTAGCTTGGCCTCAACAAGTATAGCTTTCGACCGAGAGGATACTCTGTCGAATTGCTGAGGGGCTTCTTGGAGGGGCAAAGGGAGGTGTCTTCGAGAGGATCGACAGGCGCCTTTATCGATTTGTGATTCCTCCTCCCTCCACGATTATTCCACGACCAATATGCCCCCTAGCTACTGGTTATTCATCGCGACCCGTCGAGCTGTTTTTGGATTGCCGTGTCTCTTTTTGTTTCTCGAAAGGCGCGGGATCTCCGCCTTTGATGTTGGATGTTGTCTTGCTGCGCGGGCAGCAGGGCAGTTTCTGTTTGAGGTTCCGAGTGGCGTTGCCTCTGACCGATACGGACGAAAGTGGACCCTTGTGTTTGCGGCGGTCGCTCGATTGGTATCGTGGATATTGACTGGATTTGGAACGACCGATATCACCTTTTTCATCAGCTTTGCGGTCCTAGGGGTAGCGTTTGCATTTGATTCGGGCACTGATAGCGCTTTTTTGTTTGATACGCTTCGGGATCGCCAGCAAACTGATCGATACGCCCATTTTGAAGCCCGATCGCATCAGATCGGGCTGATCGCGACGGGGCTTGCAACAGTGGTGGGGGGGGTGATGATCCCATGGGGGTATCAGGTCCCGGTGGTAGCAACGATTATTCCGATGGTCGTTTGTGTGGGTGCGACGGTGATGCTCGTTGAGCCCTCCGCCGTTCGAGCTTCGGATGGCCACGATTTTTTCGCTCAGGTAAAGGCGGGGCTGCATCAAGTGATGACTATCCGGGCTCTTCTTGTTTGCACCACGCTTGCAGTGTGTGGCATCGGGGCGTGTGAGATCTACTTTCGGTTCACGCAGCAGTATCTCGAGGGCACGCTTCGGGTGTCTGCGAGCTATTTTGGTTGGATCTATCTGGTGTGGACGCTCGTATCGGTCGTTGCGTCCCGAGTAGGTCAGCAATCGTGGATCGGAGATAATCCGCTGCGGACGACGCCGGGCGTAGTCGCAATGGGTGGCGTATCGCTCATCGTGCTAGGGCAATCACAGCTGTGGCTTTGGCTGCTCCTGGGGGCGACTCTTATACCCCAGGTCATGTACGGGATTGTTCCAACTATTTTTCGGAATGAGTTGAATCGCGAGCTTCCAAGCTCAGTGCGAGCGACGGTGCTATCAGTTTTTGGGTTTGCAACCTCGTGTCTGGTTGCGGGGGGTGGTTTGCTTGCAGGATGGATCAGCGAGCACTACTCGATCGGGGTGGGGTTTATTTTTGGAGGAACCCTTCTTGTCACGATCGCTGTGTGGGGGATAGTAGCAGTCCGGGTCCATGATGGTTGTAAAAAGTAAGCAGATGAACAAAAAATCGGGATGTTACAAGAGGCACCTTTTTACCCATACATCGAGCGATGCTGAGCGATCAATGCCTCCGTCGAGTAGCTCGCGGAGGGGGGCCAGAAGGTGTTTGTGTTGAGGTGCGAGTCCATCAGATGCGACTGTCAGCACGCGTTCACAGAGAGAGCTGAGGGGAGAGAGGGCTTCTGCCTCAGAGTGGAGGCCGCGGGTGATCGCCTCCTCGATAAGACGAACGAGGGCGGTATGGTTAATGTGGGCGACGATCTGCTCAGCGGGTCTGAGTCCTTCGGGGTGATAGAATAAGCCATGCACGAGCGCGATAAGGCCGTATTGCAAGGGAGGGGGCACCATATCAAACGCTCGTAATTCAAGATAGCTACGGAGGCGTACCCATGGGAAAAGTGTTGATAAGTGAAGTTCCCAATCCGCGAGAGAGGGTAAAGTATCGAAGCTGCTCTCTTTGGCAAAAAGGTGACGGAAGGAGTCACTTCTGTGGGTAACGAGTTGTCCTTGTTGCTCGAGGAAATAAACGGGAGCTTCGAGCGCCCAAGCGATGTAGTCAGTAAACGATTGGGCGTGCTCGGGCATTCCCGATGGCAAACCGGTCCGCTTTGGATCGGTGTGGGTCCAGATGTGGGAGCGGAACGACGCGAATGGGAGACGAGCACCTCGGCGATACGGGCTATTTGCAGAGAGGGCGATGCAGATAGGGACCAGGCGACACGCGAGGGCGTACTTTCTCATTGCATCCTCCTCGCTAGAGAAGTCGAGGGTAACCTGGACTGACGCAGTGAGCTTCATCATCTCCTGGCCGAGCGCACCGGTACGTCCCATGATTGGATACATGAGGTGGTAGCGGCGCTTCGGGACAAGAGCGATATCCTCTTTAGTCTCGGTTGGGTGATACCCCATGCAGAGGAGGCGACGAGAGAGGTGGTGAGCTGCCGACGCGAGCTCTCCGGTGAGCTCGGAGGTTTCCGCGAGGAGATCGTCGAGCGAGGTATGGGGTCGGGTTGCGATTTCGACCGCGCCGCCCGGTTCGATTGAGATGTGTGACCCCCCTCGCGATAGACCGATGAGGGAGCTGCCCTCGGTGACGGGGGTCCATCCATTTTCAGAGATAAGGCGACAAAGGAGGGCACTGACCCCTCGGGGCCCTTCGTATGGAGCCACCGACAGGGTGACCTCATCGACGAGGAGATATTCGAGTTCAACCCCACTCGAGAAGGAGCCATGAGGCCTGATTCCTCGCTCAAATGGAGTCAGGATCCATGGGGGGAGGGAGGGGTCGCGGAGCGGGCTGGACATGGGCGATATTCATCATAAAGGGTGGGTCCATACCGAAGCATGTACTCTTTATTGTACCTCGCCCTCGCTTTGGCACCATCCCCCAAGCTCACGCCCTGCTCATCGCGACCCGAGCTTTATGCCGGCAGCGGTGCTTCGCGCAGAGCTGTCTCAATCGGAACGTACGGAATGGAGAGACTCTCCCCGCACGGTTGATTCGTCATCATTCCTCCGTGCGTGTTCACTGCCGCCCTGAGCAGAGGATTGCTGGTAAGGGCACCTTGAATGCCTCGATCCGCGAGCTCGATGATATACGGGAGGGTCGCCGCCGTCAGGGCAAGGGTCGAGGTTCTCGGAGTTTGCGCAGGCATGTTGCAAACACCGTAGTGAACTACGCCGTCATGCACGTAGACCGGCTCATCGAGCGAAGTAGGTCTAATCGTTTCAGAGCAACCACCCTGATCGATGCTGATATCGACAAAGACCGAGCCTTGCTTCATCGAGGCGATCATCTCGCGGGTGATGAGTCGGGGTGCGGCAGCCCCAGGAATAAGAACGGCACCGATAAGGAGGTCCGCGTTGCGCATTGCTCTCTCAAGGCTCGGACGGGTCGAATGAACAACGATTGCTCGGTTATTGAACTGGATTTTTGCGGCCTCTAATTTTCGATAGTCGACATCTAGGATCGTGACCCGCGCGCCCATCCCGAGAGCAACCTCCGCTGCATTCCGTCCGGCGATACCCGCGCCTATAATCACTACCTTACCCGGAGCGACTCCGACCGTCCCTCCGAGAAGAACGCCCCGTCCTCCATTTTGGGCGAGCAGAAAGTACGAGCCGTTGAGGACGGAGAGCTTTCCTGCAACCTCACTCATTGGCTCGAGAAGGGGGAGGCGTCGGTCGGTTGTCTGAACCAGCTCGTATGCGATACCGGTCACCTTTGCGGCGAGAAGCTTGGCGGCAACCTCTGGCATGCTGGCGAGGTGCAGATAATCAAATAGTGCGAGGCCAGGGCGAAAGAGTGGATATTCTTCTTCATGCGGTTCCTTCACCTTGACGATGAGCTCAGCGCGGGACCATACACTGGTCAGGGTCGGCGCGATCTCGCATCCCGCGGAGCGATAATCATCATCAGAGAAGAACGAGCCAGCACCCGCATTATGTTCAATCAAGATGGTGTGCCCCTTTTTGGTCAATTCAGCGGCACCATCAGGGGTGAGGGCAACCCGCTTTTCCAGCGTCTTTCTCTCTCGAGGTACTCCAATGATCATAGTCTACTCCTCCAAAAAAGTGGTGTCGCTTTATACCCAAAAAAGCTCTCGGCAGGTAGGGGGCAAAAAATCACTTATTACCCAACATCTCTTGACTGTCGCCGAACGAGTGGACCCCCATCAGTGGAGCGGTCTATACTCTCCTATCTTGTATTCAAACCGAATAGTCCTTGGGACCTGAAAGGAGCGCAGCCATGTCTATCGCGATTGAGTCGCTGAGAGCTATTGATATCGTTCACGATCATACCGATAGCGAGGCTATCGCTACTCTTCCGCCGGGGACTCCCTTTTACTGGGGAGTGGATCCAACCGCCCCAGCGCTCCACCTCGGTAATCTTGTTCCCTTTATGCTCCTCGTTCGGCTTGCTCGCGCGGGATTGCGGCCGGTTGTTCTTTACGGAGGGGCAACCGCTGCTATCGGAGACCCGTCGGGACGGAGTGCCGAACGACCACTCCTTGAGCGCGAGCAGATCGCCATAAATATCGAGAAGATGTCGGCTCAGGTAGAGAGGATAGCAGAACGGTGCGGACTTTCAGGGGTGACCTTTGTCAACAACGCAACATGGACCGATGCTGTTCCGGTGCTTGAATTCCTCCGTGATGTTGGCAAACACATAACGGTAAATTACATGCTGGCCAAGGATTCAGTAAAAAGTCGGCTCGGCGGAGAGGGACTTTCGTTTACTGAGTTTAGCTACATGTTGTTGCAGGCGTATGATTTCTGGCACCTTAACGCGACGATGGGAGTGCGGCTTCAGATCGGCGGGGCTGACCAGTGGGGAAATATCACCGCGGGGCTTGAGCTCATTCGGAAAAAGAGCCCTGGTGCGTCGGCGCACGCGATGAGTGTGCCGTTGCTGCTCGATTCGCAGGGGCGAAAATTTGGAAAATCGACCGGGGGCGGTTCGCTATGGCTCGATCCAACCCTCTCACCCCCTTTCAGGATTCATCAGTACCTCCTTAATACCGCCGATGATGATGCTGTCCGGTATCTTCATATCTTCTGCCTCTGGGAGGAGCAAAAGCTCGCTGCGATCATCGATGCGCAGCGCGCTGCTCCTCAGGAGCGTGCGGCCCAGAATGCTCTCGCTGACGAGGTAGTACGTATCGTGCACGGTGATGTTGGAGTAGAGGAGGCTCGACGGTCTGCGTCGGTGCTCTTTGGAGGTTCGTTTGAAGGTATCAGCGACGTGGCGCTTCGCGAAATATTCTCTGATGTACCTTCAAGCGCACTTTCCCGCGCTGAGGTTCTGGGTCTGACGGTTGTTGAGCTATTTGTGCGGGCAGGAGTTGCGCCATCGAAAGGGGAGGCTCGCCGATTAATCGAGGGAGGCGGGGGCTACATCAACAATTACCGCATCGAGAAAACAGGAGAACAGGTAAGCGAGGAGAGCCTCGGCCGATCATTCCTCGTGCTTCGTGCGGGGAAGAAGAGATATCATGTTGTAGAATTGGTTGGTTGATGATGGAGAGCCATGCGAGACACCGAAGATTGATTTAGTGAGTCTCAATCAATCGCGAGGTTAGAACGTTGATGTGTTGAGTTCACCGAGAGAGAGGGCGCCAGAATATTGATTCCGACGCCGGGATAACCTAGGGAGAGCTCATTTGTAGAGGCGGTACAGGGTACAGCTATCCTTGGAATCAAATTCGGAGTAACCGGCAAATCCGGGTTGACGCAGAATATGGCGGAGGCTCAATTCCTCGGCTTCCTTACCGACCGGTACCCTCTCCACGCGATGTATGGTGGCGGTGGGATAATCCTCCGAAAAAGAGGCAACACATGGTTTATCGGTGCCCTTCCACGCGGCTATCACCCACCTCTCCTCCTCTGTCGGAGGGGGCATTTTTAGGAAGGGTTCCATCTCCCTCCTTACCCTTTCCAGCTGAGTTGCCACCTTCGAGATATCGCCCGATTTGACGGTGGAAAGGCCGACGCGCAAACGCTCGATATCTGTCTGAAGCTTAGGTACCTCCGAGCGAAGTTGTGCGACAATCTCGCCATGCCTTTGTTCCTGCCATATTTTCATCTCGCGCCAAGCGAGAAATCCCAGTCCAATGACAAGTGTTCCCACGAGCGGGAGGGCTAACAGGCTCATTGGGTGGAGATCCCTCTTCACTCCATCGCAATCTCGAGTTGTCGCCCAGAGCGGGACGCGAGTAGAAGTGAAGTTGCAAAAGAGGTAACGACCGACTTTGAGGGTACACCGGTCGAAGGTGCACCACGAAAAGTCACCCGTTGGCAGGAGGCATTTCTCGAATTTAATGTGTCGCCACAAGCTGCCCTTCTTGTGGGTAAGGTCCATCCCCTCGAGCATCAAGGTGTGTTGATTTACCCACACTCGACCACCCGCGGCTGCGGCTAACTCGCAACATTCTGCGTGCAGCGCCTCATCGTATAAAACCATTATCCTAACCAAAGTGCATCAAAACGGTATCACCAACCCCAACCAGAGGCAATTTTTTCCGAAAACGGTGAAACAGCTACCAGTCCATAATGAAGGGTAGGTCCACGAGCTGACCGAAGTCGGAGTGTGGACCGGCAGACTTCTTGGGGGATGGCAATTACCTTTACTCTCTGGAGAGATTTTGTTGGAGAGCCACAGTGCTTTCGGTGAGAAACCGCTTGCTGAGATTGCCTTGGAAGTTATCTTCAAAGAAGCCGAGCCATTACACCACAACCTCTCCTCCGAAGGCCGCTATCGAGACTCCCCATCCGAAAGTTTCCTGGAGACCCCTCTGGAGTGCTTTTGCTGCCTCTGGTTCTGCGTGGACGATATAGGTTCGATCCGGGGTGCCTGAGCCTTCCCGAGCCCAGCGGAGGAGTTCTGCGTGATCAGCGTGGGCGCTGAAGCCGCTTATCTCTTCTATCGCAGCGCGCACAGGAATATCTTCGTGGAAAATCCTCACCGTTGAATCACCTGCGAGGAGGTTGGCTCCACGGCTACCGGGTGGTTGAAAACCGACAAACAGGATGGTGTTTCTTGGATCGCTCACCCGTACTTTCAGGTGATGAAGAATACGCCCCCCGGAGAGCATGCCACTTGCTGAGATCAGGATCATCGGTTCATCAATCTGATTGAGCCGCTTTGACTCATCTCGAGAGGTGGTAAAGGCAAGGTGGGAGGGGCGAAAGGGGCCCCCTTCGTGTGACAGTTTTGATTGGATACCCTCAGAGAGGAAAGTGGCGTACCGCGCGTATATCCCGGTTGCATCGTGCGCCATGGGGCTGTCGACGACAACGGGAACGTCGGGAATCAGCCGTTCATCTTTGAGATTCTTAATTTGATAAAGAAGTTGTTGGGTTCTTCCGATCGCAAAGCTTGGCACCACAACGACTCCGCGGCGTGCGACGGTATCGCGGATTATCTGCCCGAGTCGGTTCTGCGGGCTTTCTTCGGAATCTCCGCGCGTGACATGTTGCCGACCGCCGTAGGTGCCCTCCATAAGCACAATCTCGCCAAATGCTCGTCTGGCGGGAGGCGAGAGAAGATCGTCATCATAACGACCAATATCTCCTGAGAAAAAGAGCTCCTTTCCATCGACCGAAATATGCAGCGATGATGCCCCAATTACGTGTCCCGCAGGTATCCAAGTAGCTGTGATTCCGTGTGCAACGGTCACCGCCTCGTAGAGGGGTACCGAGCGGAACTGCGCGAAAACTCGCTTTGCATCGTCCTCAGTGTAGAGAGGGCGCGGGGTCTGATGTCGAGAGCCGACTTTCTCCGCTCGGAATGATGCCTCTTCTTCGTTGAGGCGACCGCTGTCAAGGAGTAAGAGTCGCGCAAGCTCGATGGTAGGCGCCGTTCCGATAATCGGACAGGTGAGCCCCTGAGCACCGAGTCGAGGGAGGAGTCCGGTATGATCGATATGGGCATGCGTAAGGACGACAGCGTCAACCGCATCAACTGAGAAAGGGGGTGGGGTCCAGTTGCGCTCGCGTAGCTCGCGGCTTCCCTGAAAAATACCGGCATCGACGAGAATCGTCGCGCGTTTGCCCTTGATGAGATACTTCGATCCGGTAACCGTGCCAGCCGCGCCGAGAAAGGTGATCGTTGCCATCGCTTGGTATCAGGAAGATGCCACTTTCCCGGAGTTGTCTCCGGCTATTCAGGAGGAACTTCTACCTTTCGGCCGCTATCTCAACAGCATTTTCGGGGTCAATTGTCACAAATGCGTCGTGGAGTGCCCGAATCGCAACGTCGGAGTATTTGCGCGGAATAACGACAGAAAGCTTTATTTCGGAGGTTGAGATCATCATCGTTGAGATTCCGTGAGATGCCAGCACTTCGAACGCAGTTGATGCCACCCCAGCGTGATAACGCATACCAACCCCAACGATCGAAACCTTCGCAATATCACGGTCGATGACAAATTCGCGGGCTCCGAGCTCAGGAAGGAGCGAGTCAAGCATCTGAGCAACTTGTTCAGCCGTTTCTCCCGGAACGGTGAATGAGACGTTCATGTGGTCACCTCCCAGCTCGCTCTGTGTGATGACATCGATAAAAACATCAGCAGCGGCGAGTTTTGAAAAGAGTACCGAGAGTGGTTGCCCCCCTTTGGGCATCCCGATCACGGTAATCTTTGCATCGTCGAGCCGATAGGTAACTCCGGTTACAACAGGCTTCTCCATGAGCTCACTCTCCTTAACAATCCACGTTTTTCGGGCTGGGTTAAAGGTCGATAGAACCGCGAGCGGCACCCCATACCGCATCGCAAAATAAACCGATCGCGGGTGGAGTACTTTAGCCCCAAGACTCGCGAGTTCGAACATCTCCTCGTGAGATACTCGCTCGAGGCGACGCACGCGGGGGCAGACTCGGGGATCCGCTGAATAAATACCCTCGACATCGGTGTAAATGTAACATGCCTCCGCGCTCAACGCGGAGGCTATCGCCACTGCGGTGATATCGGACCCACCTCGGCCAAGGGTGGTAAAATCGCCCGAAGGAGTCACCCCCTGAAATCCGGCAACGACGGGAACTCCGCCTTTGTCGAGCAGGTCGCGAAGGAGGGCGCCATCAATACTTTGAATCTTTGCATTCGTGTGTTGTTCGTCCGTGCTTATGCGAGCGAGGTATCCATCGAAGCTGCGCGCGTTAATTCCTTCTTCCTGAAGCGCCATTGCAGTGAGCGCGGAGCTAACCAGCTCGCCGGTCGCGAGCAAAACATCAAGCTCTCGTGGATTCGGGTTGCGGACACACTCCTTGGCGAGAGATACGAGACGATTCGTCTCGCCAGCCATCGCTGACACAACGACGACAACTCCCTTCTCTGGGTGTTCATCCTTGAAGGCTCGGATGAGCCGGGCGACGTTGCGGATGCGATCGAGGCCTCCGACTGAGGTCCCGCCGAATTTCTTGACAACGATTGGTTGTCGGGTCACATCATGCTGAGCGAAGTCCCTGTCTTCCCGTCGGTGAGTGGTGGGGGTATGAGATACTGCACTTGTCATCTTTCTCGGTCCTTACACATCATCCTTGAGCGCTCCTTTAAGCACGCTCTTCATCTATTGAATGTCGATCGAGCTGTTCGACTCCGGACGTTCCGCCCTCGACGAAGGTCATCGGAGAGACGAGGGTCAATTGCGCTTTATCCTGAAACTCAGCGAGCGACAGGGCGCCGATATTGCACATCGTGCTCTTGAGTTTGGCGGTCGTAATCTCTACCTTGTCCGAAAGGGGCCCACTATACGGGACGAAAGCATCGACTCCCTCCTCAAACTTCATGGAACCACCGGTGCCGTACCGCTGCCAGTTCCTCGCTCGTGCAGAGCCCTCTCCCCAGTATGGTTTATAGAGACTGCCCCGATGTCGAATCGTAGGAGTGGGGCTCTCAGCGGTCATCGCAAAATATTTCCCCATCATCACGAAATCAGCGCCGAGCGCGAGTGCAATTATGATGTGAGTATCGTTGCTGAGTCCACCATCGCTACATATCGGGACATAGATGCCTGTCTCTCTCGCATATTCATCCCGCGCGGCTGCGACCTCAAAGACTGCCGATGCTTGACCTCGACCGATTCCCTTTTGCCCCCGGGTAATGCAGATAGAGCCCCCTCCAATTCCCACCTTAATGAAATCACAGCCGGCGTCTGCGAGATATCGGAAGCCCTCCCGTGAGACTACATTTCCTCCGCCGACGATGACACCATCTCCACATCGAGCTTTCGTATACTCAATCCCTTCGCGCTGCCATGCGGAATACCCGTCTGAGGAATCGAAACAGAGCATATCAGCTCCCGCCTCAACGAGCGCAGAAACCCGCTCCCGGTAGTCGTGCGTATTAACCGCCGCGCCGACAACGAGACGTTTCTTATCATCGGTGATCTCGTCAGGGAAAAGGTGGTGGTCGAAATAGTCCTTTCGAAAGACGAGAGAGCTAAGTCGACCGTCCTCTTCGAGCACAGGAAGACATTTAATCTTGTTTTTCCAGAGCAGCTCCGTCGCCTCGGTGAGGCTCACTCCTGCAGGAGCCGACGTCAAAGATGAGAGGGGGCGATAGTATCGTTCGATGGGGGTGTCCAGGTCATCCTTGAACTCCCAGAAGTCATCGCTCATGAGGAGTCCCGCGAAGGTGCCGTGACCGGTGCCATCATGAGTGATGGCTATTGTGGAGTGCCCGGTTGCTTTACGCAGTGCAACCGCCCGACGAAGGGGGTCTGACGGCTTGAGGTTGGTATCCGAGACCACAAAGCCGGATTTGTGCTCCTTGACCTGCTCAACCATCGCGACCTGTGACTCGATAGTCTGCGAGCAGAAGATGAAACCTGCTCCTCCTTTGCGAGCGAGGGCGATGCTGAGCTCAGGGCCTGAGACCGATTGCATCGCTGCTGAAACAAGAGGGATATTAAGCGAGCGGCGGGGGAATCCGACCGGACCACGCGCGAGAGGGGTCTTCAGCGAGACATTGCTCGGGATGTGAACTTTCTCCGAGAGCCCCGGGAGTAGGAGGAATTCGTCAAAGGTGCGAGATGTGTCATCGATTATCTTTGCCATGAGCTCCGGACGGTTAGGGGGCGCTGCGCAGGCGACCAGTGCATACAATGTCGGGATTCGAACGGATGTGGCCCTGAATCGTACCACCGAACAGCTTTACCACGGAAGGTGCTTCTCAAAAAAAGAAGAGGGCTGAGGAGTTTGGGCGTAATACCGAGGAACCGAGGTGGTTGATTGTCTCGATGAGGCCGACCGGAGTACGATGGTGGGGTTGTGAGGGGAGAGTGAGCAGAAGGGAAACCGGTATGACAGCGCAGACAATAGATGGGAAGCGATTGAGCCACATCATGGAGCAGGGGCTTGCAGCGGAGGTGGCTTTGATGAAATCTCGTGGTGAGAGGCCACCCGGGCTTGGAGTTATTCTTGTTGGAGAGAATCCAGCCTCGCATGCCTATGTTCGTAACAAAGAACGATTTGCTCACCGAATTGGTTTTGCGACCTTTGATGTACGGCTCAATGATGGAGCCTCGCACGATGATGTTGCGCGTGCGATTGACCAGTTCAATGAAAGCCCAGCGGTCGATGGCATACTCCTCCAATTGCCGCTCCCATGGGGGCTGCCGACTGACCGCCTGCTTGAGCGGATAGACCCACGGAAAGATGCTGACGGTCTTCATCCGATGAATCAGGGGCTTCTCCAGAAGGGAACCGAGTATGCGTCACCATGTACCCCGAGCGGGGTGATGAAGCTCCTCGATTGGACCCTTGCGGGATATCCCGACTCCATCGAGGGGTTGCCCCGCGCCTCGCTTGCGGGAAAAACTGCGGTTGTGGTGGGCCGATCAATCCTCGTGGGCAAACCGGTTGCCACGATGCTGCTCGAGCGAAACGCTACCGTGACGATGGCGCACTCGAAAACCCCGAACCTGAGTGCCGTCTGCCGGACCGCAGATATTCTGGTGGTCGCAGTGGGAGTTCCCTTTCTTGTGAAGGGCGAGTTTGTTAAAGAGGGCGCGATGGTGCTCGATGTCGGCATCAATCGGCTTGAAACGGGCGACCTTGTGGGGGATGTTGCCTTTGATCAAGCAACTCTGCGGGCATCAGCTATCACACCGGTACCGGGGGGGGTAGGCCCGATGACGGTAGCGATGTTGATGGCAAATACCTTGCTGTTGCGGAAGCGTTTTGGGGGAGTTTGAAGATAAGGGGGATCCAAGGATTTTATTGCGAAGCGAGTGGCCGGGGGGAGGTGTGGGACGATTTTTGGGGGATTTAAGCGACTGGGGTCGATGCGAGTGGTATAACCATTGAGGTATCCCTCGTCCGTCCGTGTGATTTTTTTTGGTTGACCATGAATTCTGCAGTGACTGCACCACCCTTATCTTCTCCAAACCGAGCATCGCAACCGCCAGAAGCGTGCGTTAATCCCCTTGGGCATGGGTGCGTCGGAAAGGACCGACTTGTCGCTACGATTGTACAGTCGGGGGTGGTGGACGGGAATCTCGAGGCAGCCCTCGGCAAAATGTCAGAAAAAGAGCTTAACCTCGTAGCTCAGATGGTGAGCCGCATCAAGCACAACGAGCAGAATGGGACGAATCTTGCAAGTGGGATGTCAGCCGCTCAGGCGAAAGAGTTTCTCAGAAGCTTGATAACAGAAGCGACAAAACCCGACGAGATAAATCAAGGAATGCACACCGGGTGTACCGTTGTGACGATGATGAGTCGCTTGGCCCGAGAGAACCCCGCCGAGTACCTCAGGATTGGGGTCGAGCTCGCTTCCAAGGGGACAGCAAAACTAAAGAACGGAGAAGACCTCCTGATAAACAGGTCAGCTTTCGAGGCTTCTCTGACCGATAAAACGGGTCGGTACTCGAACCTTACCATGTCCGAGCGGGTCATGATGGCTTCACTGATGGATTTCGGCAACGGAAAGGGGGCGACGTATGATTTCCGGACCGATCAAAGCTCTGGATTCCGGGTTGGGGGCGAGGAGATAGGCCTCCATAAGGGGCTTTACCAGCACCAGTACCTCCGAGTCGCGAGCGCTCTGTTCGGGGATATTCATCACACAGAGAGTGACACTGCGAAGGTGAGGGCCCATCTTGAGGGCAAGAATGCCCCAGGGACCCTTGTGGACATTCGGTGGAGCAAGACAGGCGACCACGTCAACCACATGGTCGAGTTCATCGGGTTTGATAAAAATGGAGATGTGATAATCCGCAATCCGTGGGGAACTGAAAATCCTCCAACGGCCAACGGACCAGCCTCAAGGCGGGTGCGTCCCGACCTCGGCAAGGGGTATGAAACGATATCAAGGGAGGAATTCTACTCGCGAATTAACTCTATCGTGGTGGTGGATAACAGCAAACCTCCGATGACGGCCGAGAATGATCCGAGTGTGCGAGGAGATCTTGGGAAGGATATGCCTTATGCGATGGGCGTTGTCGACCCGGCGGTCTGGTCGCTCACCAACGGAACAAAGAGTGCGATAAACCAGCTTAACGTGAACGAACTCTCCCGATTGCTTGACGAACACGGCGATTCCGTCGCTCAAAGTATCGAGGGAGAGGTGATACGGAGAGAAAAGAAGAAAGCGGGTCCACAGGTAAACGCGGAGGACGAAGAGGGACTTCAGCGCTTGCGGGCGAAGCTGGGGGCCCTCGGGTTCCCTCAGAACCTCCCACCAAATCACCCTACCCCCTAGTCCCCATGCCACGGTTGACCCGAGCCCTCGTTGCCTTTGCTCCGCGCAAGCCCCTTCAGGACAGCGTCCTCCAACTGCCAGATGTTACCCCGCTCGACATCGTTGTTCGGGTGCTCGCGTGTGGTGTCTGCCGCACCGATGTGCACATCTTCAAGGGCGAGCTCTCGCCTCCATCGTGGCCGGTGGTGCTTGGACATCAGATAGTCGGAGAGGTTGTCGAGGTGGGGAATGCCGTTCCACCAGATCGGGTGGGACAGCGGGTTGGTATTCCGTGGGTGGGTTCGGTGTGTGGCGCCTGTCGGTACTGCACATCAGGTCAGGAAAATCTCTGTCCAAACGCTCAGTTCACGGGCTTTCACCGTTTCGGAGGCTTCTCTCAGTATGTCGTTGCGGACTCGCGCTTCGCTTTCCCCCTGGACGCTAATACTCAACCGGTGATGCTTGCCCCCTTGCTGTGCGCGGGGCTCATCGGATATCGCGCCTACCGAACTGCGCAACCAGCGAAGTCCTTGGGGCTCATAGGGTATGGAAGCGCTGCTCACCTGATAGCGCAGGTCGCTATTGCTGAGGGGATTGCAGTATCAGCATTTACCCGACCGGGCGACACGCGCGGACAGCAGTTTGCCCGATCGCAGGGGGTGGTCTGGGCGGGTTCAAGCGATGAAGCTCCCCCCGAACCGCTTGATGCCGCTATTATCTTTGCCTCTTCGGGAGAGCTGGTGCCGGGGGCGCTCGGGTGGATACGCCCCGGTGGTCGGGTCGTCTGCGCTGGAATCTACCTCTCGGACATACCGTCGTTCCCGTACGATCTTCTCAGCCGAGAGCGGAGCATTATGTCGGTTTCAAACCTAACCCGCCGGGATGCGGAGCATTTTCTCCCTCTCGCGCAGAAATACCACGTCACCCCAAAGGTCACGGTCGTCCCGCTCGGGCAAGCGAATGAAGCGCTCGGGATGATCGAAGCTGGGGCGGTCGATGGTTCCGTTGTTGTGGTGCCGGAGGATGAGGGGGGCTAAGTAGTATTTTCCGTCTATCAACGAGAGGAGAGCTCATGCATCCACTATCTCTCTTCCTTCCCGAATTTCAGGCATTCAAGGGTTGAAGCAAGATCGCGTTCTTCTATCACCATGAGCAGCTCGGTCCAACAGCTCATCTCCTCAAGTACATTCACTCCCCGCTCTGCGAGGAGGCCGTATACATGGGCAACGACTCCGGAAGTTGTTTCGAGTCGCTTGTCAAAAAGCAGAGAAACGAGGGTCAGGCTGGTACTGATCTTTTTTATTGCACCTTTGAGGGTATTTCGAATGAGACCAACAAATCCATCGTTGGTAATGATGGTGACAGCCTTTTCACCTTCGATGAGGTGAAAATCTCCCTCCTGCGAACGTATCTCCTCCTGAAGTCTGGCGAATCGAGTGAAGGAATCCTCCTTTGCGACTATCGCGACGACTATCTGCGTCTTCACCCGAAGCCGCGCTCGGGAGAGGAGGGCCGCAATCGGCGCTTCAAGGGGTGCGCGGTTCTGGATGCGGTCCTGTTCCCGACGACACGCCTTGAGCACGGCGTCGAATTGTTCAAGCCCCCGGTCGTTACAGATTTCGCGAGCAAGCGCTGAGTAATTGATGAGCCCTCGACGGAGACACTCCCGAACGTGGGGTCGGCTGACGAGGTAGTTACGGATTATCGCTGAAATGTTTTGCTTTCCGGTGGTCATTTGTCAGTATCTTCACTATCGGGATGCCGGTACCGAGAGGGTGACCCGTCGACAGGTCCTATTTTAGACATAAGTGTCTAGTCTAGTCGAGGCGGCGACTTAGAGAAACGGTCAGAGGCCGGATTTTCTCGCGTTTGGATCGATTCGGGCGCATAATTGGGGCATGCAATCGTATTCAGTAGGTCGTGAACCTCCCCATCTTTACCTAGTGCCACCGCCTGAGGCGGCCGTCGTGGTTCCGCGTCTGGCAGTGCCACAGTTCCTTTCTGAGTCGGCTCCCTGCTCGATGGAGATGGCTCGTCAGATTTCGGCCCTTTTTCGTGGTGCCTACGGGGACAATTATCATCGCACCGTAACAAGGGATCCCGGATGGATTCAGGGGGAAATTAACGCTGGCCGTTGGATTGCGTGTGTTGTCGCTGATTCGACCGACGCCGTGGTCGCGCACGGTGCGTTGCTTAATAATGGGGGCAACCTCAGAATTGCCCGGGTGCTCGTCGCAGAATCTGTGAGAGGGCTCGGCTTGGCGAGCAAGATTACTACTGCAATACTCGAAGAGGCGGACCGAAGAGGCCAAGGAGAAAGAGCCTCGCCCGTGGTCACCGAATCGGTCACCACGCACCGTGGTTCGCAGAAGATATTTACTGAGCACGACTTTAAGCCGCTGGGGCTCCTCATCTCAAAGTTTTCCGATTACTTTCACACCGGACATCGAGAATCAGTCCTTTTGATGGGGCGAGCGGTTGTATCCGGTGTTGATGCTATCTACGTTCCAAGAAGCATCGCTCCCGTGGTTAAGGAGATCTTGGGCTGGCACCAATTATCTACAGAGGTCCGAGATGAGACATCCGCATGTGGACGCTCGTGGCACCGGTGTGAGGGGGGTTCATCCACGACGGCGTCGTTCGACCCCCATATGTCGATTCTCCGTGTCACGCTGGGGGGCGCCCCGACTCTCGAGGATTACCGAACGATCAAATCAGAGCCGGGGCAATTGAGCCCCGCCTTTACTGAGCTCAAGATAGAGGTGGCCTCGCCATCTGGATGCGCGGTCGCTCTTGAGGCGCAGCGAGATGGATTTGTGTTCGGTGGCATCGAGCCCAACGCTAAGGGCGTGTGGTTGCTTCTTCAGAAGTCAAGCGAAGACATTGCGGAAAGAGCATCGGTACTCTCCCTCGCTTCGCGAGAAGCGGAGTATATTCGCGAGGCTCTATCGGGCAAGTGGGCAAAGTGAGGTGCCTAGCCGTTATAATAGTCAATTGATCTTGCAACGAGTGTAGCAGCGGTGTTCGATGAAGGGCGAGCGCCTTCCCGATTCTACTAACCTGTGCATCTGACGGGGTGATAGGGCCATCGTATCATCCTGCCTCAGCGGTCGAGTCGACTGTAACCAGATAGGTGGGCACTATTGCGCCACACTGTGAATCGGCCTCTAAATGGCCGATTGGTCCAGAAAGAGAAACTCGGTCCACGATAGTCCTCGAACAGTCCCGAAGGGCTCGCGCGGCAGTGCCCTCATCGCGGTTGACATCGGTCTCCCCCGCTACCTGACCTTCTTTGGTTTGATCGGGGATCAAGGATTAGGCTCACCTGGGGGCAGCTCGGCTTGGCATCATCGGCCGCGAGAGAAGGTGTGGCTAAAAACTGAGAAATCGTGAGTATTGCAAATGTAGTGGTGGACTTTTTACCTCAATTCTATTCACCAGTCCGTCTTTCTTTTCAATCGCTCGCATAAAGACGTCAATCTGGGAAGTGACGTTTTGACGCATATTAAAACCCGTCTTCACGCGAGATTCCCACTAACATCCAGAATACCCTCAGTAGCCGAAAAGTAGCAGAGGTTATGCTCACGAGCCAGTTAAGCGCGCGGACGAGCACCAAGATGCGGAGAAAATATCAAACACATTTGAAGCGGTGAGAGCCGCCCACCGTGAAGGATTGCCTTGGTTGATAGAGAGCTGCATGAACATGCCCGAGTGGCAATGCGCATCACCCGACACCTCAATCCATCGGCGGTTCTCGCAGCTTGCGCTGAAGCGAGCGGCGGTGCAGACCAAGCTCTTTCGCCGTTTTGCTAATGTTTCCATTACAGCGAGTTAGTACGGAATGGATGTGCTCCCATTCAACCCGTGCGAGCGAGGCAGTCGGGGCTGGAGGGACAGATAGTGGATCGTTTCCCGTACTGCTCAGGGCAGCGATAATGTCCTGAATTCCGACCGGTTTGGTGAGATAGGAGAGAGCTCCTCGTCGCATTGCTTCCACTGCTGATGCAATACTCCCGTAGCCGGTTACGACTAGGATCCGCACATGAGGGTTATGTAATTTGATCCACGAAACCACATCCAAGCCTGAGACCGATGGCATACGAAGGTCGACAATCGCGCACCCGGATGGGGCTGGCAGGCCGGTGTCAGAAATGACCCGAGGATCTGAAATGACGTAGGCATCATAACCTCGCGACCGAAGTGATTGAGCTAGCCTCTCTCGATAAACGACATCATCGTCAATAAGGTAGACGGGCGATAGAGCGAAGTGCTCGGTCGCAGGTTCATCCTTCCCTGAAAGTAGTGCCATAACCCTCGACCTGCCTTCGTAAGATACTCGTTTTGATCACACAACTATCGGTACACGAAGCGAAACCGTTGAACCCTCCCCAAGGGTCGAGCGAATGGTGCATGATCCCCCCACTTTGGCGGCAAATAGTCGAACCAGAAACAATCCAAGGCCCATCCCTCGTCCGACCTCTTTAGTGGTAAAGAATGGCTCTCCAATGTGGGGCAGATGGTCCGAAGAAATGCCGGATCCCTTGTCCTTGACCTCGATGGTGAGCAATTCACCCCGATCACAGATCGCGGCAGAAATTGCAATCGGCATCTTCGAGATATCCGAACGGGGTGTGGTCTGAAAAGTATCGCTCTGTGCCTCGAGCGCATTCTTAACTATTGAGCTGAGGGAAGTGACAAGATCGTGCTTCGAGCATAGAAGCGCAGCCTCAGCGAGAGGGGGGGCATCGAATGAAAGGTGCTCCTTCCCGAAGAGCTCAACGAGAGAATCTTTTATAGTCGCCCAGCTACAGGTTTCACAAACCGAACCGTTATCATTGCGAACAGGTGCCGACATATTTTTGATAATCTCGGCACACCTTTGCACCTCCCTTTTGATGAGGATACTGTCCTCCCGAACCCGATTGAGATGAGCCTTTGGTGTGCCAGGATTTTGGTCTAGGGCACTCACCTGCTCAAGTAGCTCCTCAGCAGCCAGAAGAATGGTACCAAGTGGAGTGCTCAGCTCGTGAGCGGCCCCCGCAGCGAGGGTGGTGAGTGCTGCTAGTCGGTGTTGATGTGCAGCGTCGATCGTGAGGGAAACGATCTGCTCATGCTTCTTTGCGATCGTCGCCGAGAGTTTGCTGATCAGAAAGGCGAGGAGGCTTGATGCGACCACGAAGGCAAACCACATGCCGGAAAGGTGAAGGGAGAAGAAATCTCCGTGATGGTGGTGTCCCATGAGGGGCAAGGGGCGATGAATAAAGAACGATATGCCGAAACCAAACCAACACAGGACTGTGACGAGCCACAGCCAGACGGGAGAAAAGACCATAGCAGCGACGGCTATATGGACGAGAAAGAGGATGGAAAAGGGATTGCTTGGCCCACCAAAGAGGCAAAGAAAAAGAGAGAGGAGAAACACGTCAACGAATATGCCTACCTTGACACCGAAAGCGCGACTCGGTTGACCGAGTCCGGTAAGAAACCAGAGAACTACCTTTGAGATGCTTGCGATACCAATAAAGAGACCTACTTCGAGAAGAGATATCTGAACAGTCGCAGCAGCGTAGATAGCGAGAGCAGTAAGAGGAATAACCGCGATAAAAGCCCACTTGAGCCACGCAAGCCCGGGTGTCTCTATCCCAAACGGGGAGACCGGGAGTAGATGTCGGGATTCAGGATGTGATGTTACCGCAACCGACCCGGGGATGAGAGGTGAACCAATAATCGACATGAGGGGGTAGGAACGTTGACGATATTAATGCTTTCTGAATGACATAATCTCATGATTGCGCCGAAATATTCAAGAATCGGTACTTTTGCCGCGACATTTTGTCGCATTGATTGTCCGAACATATCGGTCCAGAATGGCGTCCGCCGTATTGGCTATTCCTTATTTTCAGTTACATTCTGCCATGTTTTTGCCAGTCATTCTTCTAAATAGCTGGGCTGGAGAGAGCCTTAATCGGAAGATTTGTTTTACTTGTATTGCTCTTTTCGTTTTATTCTGTCCCAGATTTGTTCGGGCAGAGGAAGAGTCGGTTCTTTCTCCGGTGGTGATCGATGCAAAACATCCCGGGATGAATAAAGCGATGACGGTTCCTACAACCGAGGATGCAGAGCGAGAGATAAAGAAAACCCCTGGGGGTGTTGCCGTTGTTGCTTCGGAGCAATTCGAGAATAGATACTCGCTTAATTTTGAAGATACCCTGGCGCTTACCCCGGGGGTTTATGCTCAGAAGCGATTCGGTGAGGAGGTTCGGATCGCGATTCGTGGCTCCGGATTGTCGCGGGGATTTCATCTGCGGGGACTTACCTTGCTGCAGGATGGAATCCCTTTTAACCTCGCCGACGCCTCTGCAGATTTTCAGGAGGCGGATTCTCTTGCCTACCAAAGAATTGAGGTTTTTAAGGGCGCAAATGGTCTGAAATACGGCGGCAGCTCATTGGGGGGGGCGATAAATATGGTGACCCGGACCGGGAGGAATATTCTCGGCGAGCAGGTGCGCTTGGAAGTTGGATCGAATGCAACGTACCGGACGAATATTCAGACTGGTCGTGTATTTGATAATTCCGACCTCTTTTTGAGTGTGACAGGAACGACCAGTAATGGATTCCGCCAGCATGAGGATCAGGAGAACGTGAAAGCTAACGCAAATGTTGGCGTACAGCTGTCCGCTTCGGTTGAGACTCGTTTTTACCTCAGCGCAAATTCAATTCAGCAAGAATTGCCGGGTAGTGTCAATCTGAGGACAGCGCTTGAATCACCAGAGCTCGCAGACCCATCTTCGATACCGCAGGACTGGGCGCGTGATATGCGTTCGGTCCGACTTTCGAACAAGACAACTATAGATTTTGATGGTGAGGAAAAGTTAGATATTGGGGGATTTTTAAATAATAAAGACCTCTATCATCCGATTACGTCATTTGTTGGGGTTATTGATCAGGAAAATATTGATTATGGGGTGTTCTCGCAGATCTCGGGTGAGTACAAACTCGCTGGGCTGAAGAGCTCATATCGAGGAGGAGTCACTACCCAATTCGGAACGACGGATGCAAAGCTATTTAGAAATGGAGGGGGTGCCCGCGGTAGTAAGCTGACCGACGGTGAGCAAACATCGGGGAATGTAGTTCTCTTCGGTGAAAATACCGTTGAAATCGTTCCCTCTGTTGCATTGGTGACGGGGGGGCAGTTTATCTGGTCAAAACGAGAGCTGGAGGATCAATTAAGGCCCGAGGGAAGCGATAGTGGCCATTTTCGCTCTCTCAATCCGAAGATTGGCCTCCTTGGTCAGATGACCGAATCGGGGCAAGTATTCGCAAATGTCAGTCGAAGTTACGAGCCGCCCACCTTCAGTGAATTGACTCAAGGGGGGGGCGCGGGTTTCACTCCGGTGAATGCGCAGGAGGCGTGGACGGCTGAAGTCGGTACCCGTGGTGGGGATGAGGTGTTTGGATGGGATCTGAGTCTGTACCGTGCATGGCTTCAGCGAGAGATGCTCCAGTTCACCCCTGGCGGCAACATTCCTAGTGCGACTTTCAACGCAGACCGGACGATTCATCAGGGGGTTGAGGTGGGCATCCTGCGGCGGTTGGTCAGCGACACCTTCGAGATGGGAGATGACGTCGTCTGGCGAAATGCGTACACCTTCAGTCATTTTTTCTTCAACAGCGACCAGCAATACGCGGATAATCGAATACCTGGTCAGCCACGTCACTTCTATCAAACCCAGCTGCGGTATAATAGCCCGAGAGGCTGGTTCACCGCTCTTGATCTCGAGCTTGCTAGTGCTGCTGATGTTGATTTTTCAAATACGCTCAAGGCTCCCGGGTACGGAGTGCTCGGCATAAACGCAGGGTATGGGATTTGTGACGATGTCGACCTTTTTTTTGAAGGTCGAAATCTTCTTAACAAGGGATTTGTCTCGACATTCAGCACAATCGTCAATTCTTCGGGAAATACCGCAGTATTTTATCCCGGGGATGGTCGCCGGCTGTTTGGGGGGATTCGGGTGAGCTGGTAGGACGCTGCGGTCGAACAGAGACAGGAAGAGCAGGGATGGTTAAGAGGCGACAATTACTTCTTGCGAAGGCACTTATGTTCCATCGAGGTGCGGCATACCTCGGGGGCCTCGCACTAATACTTTTCTCGCTCTCGGGGCTTTGTCACGTAGTGATGACCTGGACGGGTCCCCAAGCAGTGGCATTCTTTCCACCGCAGATGACTATCGACCCGACCCTTGTTTCGCACATCCCAGCGACGCTCCAAAGAGCGGGCATCGCGACGGCTGAGGTGGTCAAGGTGGTACAGACGGAGAAAGGGTCGCTTCTTCAGGTAACCGAGAATCATTCGAACCCGCGGCGATATTTCGACCTCACGTCAGGGGGGGAGGTTCCCGATTATGATCAGCAGCACGCAGTCTGGTTGGCGCGGTACTATAGCGGGACCAGAAAAGCCCCAGTTCGCTCAATTACGTTCCAAACGGAATTCTCGGATGACTACCCGTGGGTGAACAGATTGTTACCGGTATACCGGATAGAATTTGATACCCCGGAGGACCTCACAGTCTTTATCTACACGGAACTAGGGGCGCTTGGTGATATAACGGACAGTAAGAAAGTTTTTCTTCAAGCGCTCTTTCGTTGGGGACACACCTGGAGCTTTCTTGATGATGTCGAGGTAGGAAGGGTCCTGGCATTGTTTGTCTTCCTCGTCTCTATTATCGGGATGGCTCTCTCTGGGCTGTCGATGATTTCTCTGATGAAACGAAGGAAGATGCCGTGGTATCGCGCGGTACATCGTTTAACCGGATTTTTTATCTGGCTCCCAATCTTGGCTTTATCGTCAAGCGGTTTAGTGCATCTCTTCGCCTCTTCTTCAGTATACTCAACGGGAGCGCGTCAGAAAGCATTGCAGCTTCCGTCCTCGATGGTGCTCAGTACAGATAGATTTGTGGCGGACGTTTCTCAATTAAACTGGTTGGCGGGGAAAAAGGCGACAGCCGTGAGTCTGATGGAGGGATCGGGTGGAGAACGGCTCTTTCGGATTTCGATCGCGACCGGTGATGCGCCCCTGGGCGTTGACCGAAGCGCTCGGTTTAAAGGTGTTCCTAGTGAGAGCTCAGCAATTTTTGTCTCAGCGTCGACAGGGCAGAAGTCGAACGTGACTGACCGGGAGGTTGCGATACATCACGCGACCAAACATCTCGGTGCGGCCGCCAGAGGCGTATTCGATGCACGTCTGATGACGCAGTTTGGTCCTGTTTACGATTTTCGAAACAAACGGCTTCCGGCGTGGGCGATTGACTACAAGACCGAGAAAAAGGGGACGATGTTCATCGATCCTGCAAGCGGGATGCAGATCGACCACGTAACTTCTGACGAGAGGGTCGAGCGATATTCATTCTCTGTCTTCCACAAATGGAATATTCTGACACCCTTCATCGGAAGGGCAGGGAGAGATGTGGTCATCGCTCTGGTCATTGCAGCAACAGTTTGCGCCACAGGGATTGGCTTCTGGCTTCGGTTCGCATCGATAAAGATGACGGCAAAAAGACGCGAGAACGTGGCTTGCGTTGAGAATGGTCCTTCTTAAAAATATCGTGATTTGGCGACCCCTTACCCTCAGTGTTTCTTTCCCTCTCGCCGTGCCACGAAAGGAATGGGCATTCTTAATCCTTTAAATTTGCGGTCATTCGGCTTACGACACCGAACGGGGTGAGTCTGTAATAACCCTAGGAACCGGATAAGGTGACGATGAAATGTATGACCGGCGAACCGGGAGATTGAGATGATCGATCAATTACAGAGCCTCTACAATAAGTTGGTCGGCCCAAAGGTCACACCCTTAACGAGTTCAGAGTTCTCAGAGATAAACTCGGAAAGAACGGGCATTCTAGTGAAGTCGGTCGGGTCTTGGTACTCGGATTCGGATGTCGTATCCATCAAAAATGCCTATCCGGTCCCCGAGGATGAACGAAGGGGAAAAATCACGGTGTTCCGCTCCAGTATTTTGTCGGAAGGAGAGTCAAACAACGAATGTTACGAGGGAAATGTGCGATTTTATCGGGAGAGTGAAATTATACGAGGTATTTGCGATAAGATGCGGGATGAAATTTTGAGCAGTATCCCGAGTGAGCAGAGGGATATGTGGTCGAAAAGCGAATGGTTCGCCGCAATCCAGTGGTCTAATGGTTCGGAAGGACTGATGTATGACCATGTCCAACATGTCCATCGGGATTCGATAGTAGCCTCCTTGACCCTGGAGGGGAGCGGGACGATAGCAAAGATTCCTAGAAGAGATATCTCGGATATGGATGTGAGGGATATTTATGAGGATGCAGATCGTATGGAAGGGTGTACATACCAGGCTGGTCCCGGTGAACTGATGATAATTAATGCTGTTCATTACCCGGGGGGGGCTTGCATGCTGCTCCTCAGCATGATGGGGCATACCCTGAGAGATTAGCTATTTTTGTCGAGATCAAACGGCCCGGACCTCATATTCCGCCAATTAGCGAAGCTAACTTCGACGAGCTCACTCTTCCATTGCCTCAGGCCCGGTTGTGAGCAGGGCGGTGAAAAATGATTCCTTTTTGGATATCAGTGTTCTCAGTCGAGGATCTTGTTGTCAGTTATCATGTCTCCGGAGTCTGGAGCCTCAGCGGTAAGCCGGGTACCTTCTCAGGTGAGGATATTCTCCATGATCTTGCCTATGATCTCTCGGCTGACTTTCGCAGCGGAATGACCGAAGATGCGCGGGTGGAAGGCTTTCAGGTCGTTATCTATTCGGCCGTTGCTCATGCGCCTCCGTGAGCAGCCCGTGTTCCTCTCTCGTTACTGCAGCTCCTTTCCCCGAGCCAGGTTTGCTTTGCGACACCCGTTATCTCTGGTACTCTGATCGCCGTTTTTACGGCGTAATACAGTGCGAGGTTCTCATGGCTGCCGGCGGGATAGGGGTCGTTCTTCACAATGTCTCAAAGGGGTTTGCGGATCAGCAGCTCTTCGATGAGGTTTCGTTCTCGATAGGAACGGGGGAGCGTATTGGGTTGTTAGGTCGAAATGGTCACGGAAAGTCGACGCTGTTTCGGCTTATCCTCGGCATTGAGGCACCCGACGACGGCAGTATCTCGATCCCCCGTGACTATCGGATAGGTCATCTCGCCCAACACATCAGCCAAACGTCGACGACGGTTCTCGCCGAAGCGGCACTGGGGTTGCCGGTGGAGATGCGGGAGACTCCATATGAGGCTGAGCGGGTGCTTGATGGGCTGGGATTCGATCGCGCGCTGTGGGGCCTTCGTCCCGAGGAGCTGTCAGGAGGCTATCGGCTTCGGCTCGAATTGACCAAGTTGCTCATTGCTCAGCCGAATCTGTTGTTGCTCGATGAGCCGACCAACTATCTCGATATCGATGCAGTGCGGTGGCTCCGCAGTGAACTTCGATCGTGGCCGGGTGAACTTATGATGATCTCGCACGATCGGGATTTTCTTGACGCAGTAACGACCCACACGGCGGGGATTTATCGTCAGCGCATAAAGAAACAGAAAGGGTCAACCGGAGATCTCATTGAGATGCTGAAGCAGGAGGATGAGATATACCTCCGGACTCGGGATGCTCAGATCAAACGAAAGAAGGAGATCGAGGAATTTGCGGCACGGTATCGGGCACAGGCATCAAAGGCGAAGTTGGTCCAGTCGAGGCTCAAGGAGCTTGAGAAGCTTGATATCGGCGATTCACTTGGAACTGAGGCTGACCTTTCTTTCCGTTTTTCAGCGAGTGATGTTCCTCCGAAGCGAATACTTGAGGCTCAGGAGGTTGGATTTCAGTATGAAAATGGGCCGATTCTCTTCGAAAAGCTTACTCTTCTCGTTCGTCCGGGCGACCGGATTGGGGTGATTGGGCGCAATGGTCGGGGAAAATCGACTCTCCTGCGGTGCCTCATTGGAGAATTGGTGCCGAAAAGGGGCGAGGTTTTACTACATGAGCGGGTGCGTCTTGGCTACTTCGGGCAATCGGCAATCGAATCGCTTCAATCCAACGCGACCGTTGAAGAGGAGGTTGCATCAGCAAACGGCAATCTCTCACGGACGGCGGTTCGCTCAATCTGCGGTGCGGTGATGTTCCCTGGTAGTCGCGCGGAACGTCCTATTCGGGTGCTCTCAGGGGGGGAGCGGAGTCGGGTGTTGCTCGGAAAACTGCTGGCACAGCCATCAAATCTGCTCGTGCTCGATGAACCGACGAACCATCTCGACCTCGAGTCGGTGGAGGGATTGGTCGAAGCGATCGGCACCTATCCCGGGGGGGTTATGGTGGTTACTCACAACGAGTATGTGCTGAGAAAAGTAGCCACCACTATCGTCGCGTTCGGTGATGCGGGGGTTGAGGTGTTCGCCGGAACGTATGAGGAGTACTGCGAACAGAGGGGATTTCGGGATTCGGGGGGGGCGATCCAGGGGGTGCGGGGGCGGTCTCGGGCGGAGACGGGAGACCCCGGGAAGGACAGCGATGGGAGTGGCAGTGGGCTTGGAACAAAGCGACCAAAAAAGAAGAATGAACAACGTCTGCGAAAGCTGGAAAAACGATTTGAAGAGATTGGCCGTGAACTAGTCGCTATGGAAGGGGCAATTCAGGTGGCGTCTGAACGGGGAAATGTTCTTGAATTAATGCGACTGACCGAGAGTCGGCGAGGCCTTGAGGCAGAGCAGCTTTCGGCCCTTGAGGAGATTGAGCGTTTCGGCTAAGCGGGGGTGGTCCTCCTTTTCAGGGGTGAACTATACTAACCCTCGCTTAAGGACTAGTGTGCTCGTGAGGATAAAATGAGACATGATGAGTTGAGGGGTGTTTGGTCGTTCGGTCGGGGAGCTGTTGTAGTGCCCGCGGTCGTTATGGTGCTTGCTGGTGCAGTCTCGGGGTGCGTTCAGACAGCGGCGCAACACGCATCGCAGCTTCACTCCGAGGCGGACCGGCGACTTACTGTAGGAACGGTACAGGCCCGTATTTCGCGGGGTATGTCATCGACCGAAGTGGTTGAAATTCTCGGTTCACCGAATATCGTCACGCGCGATCAGGGGGGAACCGAGAGCTGGGTTTACGATAAAATAGCGACGGAAGCGTCTTATTCAACGGATAATGGCGGTTACGGGGGGCTTATTGGTGCCGGTGGAACGCCCGGTGCGGCATTGATACTCGGTGGACTCACCGGTTCATATTCCCGTGCGGCAGGAGCGAGCGCGACAACGCAACGAACTCTGACCGTTATAATAAAGTTTGATGCGCTGAACAAGGTGCGTGATTTCTCCTATCATACCTCCCGTTTTTAGACTGAAGTTCGTTGCGGATGTATTGCAAACTACGTACGTAATGGTGGCAGGAGGGTGAGGCCTCAGGCCGATATACGGGGAGATTAAAGGGAACAGAGAGAGGAATCACTATGCATCGCATCTTGGCAGTCGCTATCGCCCTTATCATTCCCACCGGCTGTATGCTGCAACCACCTCGTCCGGCGAGGACGCAGCTTGAGGTACGTCAGATCCAGACCCGAACGTATCAGAATCGAAATATGAAGCAGGTCATGAAGGCCGTCATCAATACGCTACAAGATGACGGTTTTATAATTCGAAATGCCGACAAGGAGCTCGGGTTTGTCACAGCCGCAAAAGATGTCGAGGTGGGGGGATTCGGGGGGCCGTTTTCCGTACAGCTATTTGGAGGTGCAGAGCCTCGTTACGATCGAGCAGCAACCTTTGAGGCATCGATCAACATCTCTGAGTTCGGTGACGAGACAAAGGTTAGAGCGGTCTTCCAGCGCCGAGTGGTGGACAATTTCGGTGCCCCGTCCTCAGTCCAATCAATTCAGGATCCGAGGTTTTATCAGGAGTTTTTTATGAAGATTGATAAGAGTCTGTTTATTGAGCGGGAGGGATTATAGGCGGAGTTCGTCGTCTCTGTAAGGCACCCGGCGTTTAATCTCGGTTTTTCAGTAAAGAAAAGGGAGGCCTGTGAAGCGCCTCCCTCGATGAGATAAAACCCGCTCATGCGTTCGAGATGGAGGATGATGACAACGAGTTGTCACTCAATTTCTCCCGAACACTAACCTTTTTGATCCGTGGCTCCAACACGGTCTCTGGTGACGGCATTCATGGAAAGCCTCACAGTGAGAGATAACGCGCCAGAAAGCTGAACACAAGCGCATCCGCGTACGCTTCCTCGGCGGGAGTGGTAGTCCCGCTGTGGCCTCCATCTGCCCGTTCAAACAGAAAGGTGTCGCGGAGCTGCATCGCCTCCATTCGTGCCACCATTTTCCTCGCGTGCGCAGGGTGAACCCGATCATCACGGCGCGATGTCGTGAAGAGCGCAGGGGGGTATTTGGCGCCTCGTTGGAGCTGGTGGTAGGGCGAATAGCGCCGAAGCCAGCCCCAATCGAGTGGATTTCGGGGATTGCCATACTCGGCAACCCACGACGCACCCGCGAGCAGCGAGGGGAAGGCGTACATATCGAGGAGGGGAACGGCCGAGACGATCGCTCCCCAGTCCTCGGGATAGGTGACGAGCATGTTACCTGTCAGCAGTCCCCCATTCGAACCTCCCCATGCACCGATGCGGCTCGGAGTGCTTACTCCTCGCCGACAGAGGTCACGAGCGACGGCAACGAAGTCCTCGTAGGCTCGATGCCGATGCTGTTTGCGTGCAGCGTCGTGCCACGAGGGGCCGTATTCGCCGCCCCCGCGTATGCAGGCAACAACGAAGGTGCCTCCCTGCTCTAGCCACACCTTGCCGAATTTCGGGGCGTAGCTTGGTACCATCGAGATGCCGAACCCACCGTATCCGCGAACGATGACAGAGGTTTTTCCTCCGCCACCGGGACCTACCTGAAAGTACGGTATCAGGGTACCATCTTCGGACCGGGCCTCGTGATGACTGACCTCGATTCCCGTGATGTCGAAGAGAGGGCGCTGTGTCGCAACAGCCGTATCGAGTCCCAGGAGTTGGCTCCCCTCGAAATGCCCGAAAAACAGCGCAGGGGGAGTGATGAAATCCTCCACAAGCACCTGAACATCATCCGAACGATCGGGATCGCTTGGCATTATCACGATGGTGCTGTTTTCAGGCAGTCCGCTGACCGGTTCTCGAATCCATTGACCGTCCTTGTGAACGGCCGCGTGGATGCGACACCGTCCCTTTTCGAGCTCCGTAACGACGATGGTATTCGCCGTTGTACAAAAGCCCTCAAGGGAGGATTTTTCACTCGGAACGAAGAGTTCCTCAAAGTTTCCCCTGCCTGCCAAGAACTCATTGAAGTTTGTGACGATAAGGGATCCAGCGGCGAAACTCCTCTTGGAGTGAACCCAGGGGGTACGCAGCTCAACGATCAGCCATTCTCGATAAAAAGATGCCGAAGCATCTTTTGGGATTGGAATGAGCGTTATTCCTTGTTCGAGTAACCAGTATTCGCGAGAGAAAAAATCAATCCCATGGACAATAACGTCCCGTTCAAACCCGGGAGTGTGATCACGGAATGCCGACACAGAGACAGCGGATGGCGATCCCTGGAAGACAAGCTCGGCCTCCTCAAACGATTGTCCCCTTCGCCATCTTTTTGCAAGGCGAGGGTATCCCGAGTTCGTGAGAGTGCCTTCTCCCCAATTAGTGCTGAGGAATACGGTGTCCAGATCGATCCAAGAGACTTGAGATTTTGCTTCCGGTAGGCAGAACCCATTTGGCACAAACTCTCTCGCAATCACATCGAACTCGCGAACGACCACGGCATCCGAGCCTCCCCGTGAGAGAGAAATCAAGCCACGCTCGTAGAGTGGCGGCAACAGCGATGCGCCTCCCCAGACCCAAGGAATACCTTCGGCCTGCGCAAGGGCATCGAGATCAAGGAGGATGTCCCACGAGGGTTCCCCTGCAACGAAAGAGGCGGGAGTTGTCCGGCGCCATATTCCACGAGGATGCTCCTCGCTCCGATATAGCTCGTAAAGGAAGTTCCCACGCTGACGAAGCCGCGGAAGTTTTGACCGATCCCCGATAATTGCGAGAAGGTCGGTATACGATCTTTCGAAGTACGGTCCTTGGCCGAAGTTTTCGGTCGTTGCTGCTGTGTGCGCGTCAACCCATTGCACCACCTGAGGATTTTCGACTTCCTCAAGCCATGCGTGTGGATCAGGTTTATCTCGCAGTTGAAGATAGGCACCACGCAGAAGTTGTATGAGCGAAGAATTGAAAGAACCCATGGTAGAACCGATGATACATTCGTTCTAGCGAGTCCTTTCTTCATCGTCAAGCCTTTACGGCAGGCGGGTGGCGTATGCACCGATCAGAACATGGCTGGGGGGTCACACGTCTACGATAATCCCTGCTTGGTTCGGCAATCCTCGAGAAGTCGCATCGGTTCGGGAAATATCTTCCGATAGATGGCTTCGTCTTCCCTTCGGAAGTAGCCGTCCATCGTCTTGGTCGACCCGTGGTAGCGATTATAAAATTGCTCTCGCTCAACCGCCTGAAAGTGGAGGTGGGCGAACCACACGCCGTTGTCGGGGGAAGCTCCTATTGACCCAATAAGAGTATCAGGTGATGTATTTTCACCAACCGAGGGAAGGTCAGGCCCGAGATGTCCGAAGAGAAAAACGAAGGGAAAATCATTCGGCTCTATGATGACGTGGGAACCCCAGCCACCCACGAGTGGTGCATCAGAATCGGCAAGCACCACCTTTCCGAACACACCAGTTCGAACCGGAGTGCCCGCGGGTACATTGACGTCTATGGCAGCATGGATTGCTGAACCCGCTGGATCAAGATAACTCCCGCGCCACAGTTCTGTGCGGTCTTCAAGGTATCCACCAAAACTCCATCTGGCACCGTGCCGTTTATGCACCCATGAGACAAACTCCTCGCAGATCCCAGGATCGAGAAGCGGATTTGGCTCGAGCTCGCCACGCCACCTCTCAGCGATCCAACTCCGCGCTTCGACAGCGAGATCGACAAGGACTCCGGGTCCCGTGGGGAGATCGAGGATGCATCGAAGCAGGTTCAACTGAGGGATAGAGGTGGAGGAATCGACTATCATTTTTAAACTACCAATGGTGGTGTAAGCTGTATTGACGGCGCGAAATAGTGGTCCAAGAAGTACGAAACTTTAACCCCTCTCGAGACCTAGATCTCGGCTCAGTTCCATCAAGAGACGGCCATCGCGGAGCGTTGAAGCCATATCGACGAGAGAAAGTGAGCGCTCGTGTCCCTGTAGCAGTCGTTCAAAGGCCTTGAGATTTGTTTGGTCAACCTTAGGATCCTGGGGGTAAAGCGGTCGATAGAAGCTTGCCCATTCCCGAGCGCGAGCCCCTCTCGCTAAGAGGTCCCGCCCGTGAGAAGATGTTGGACGAATGAGACAACAGTAGCTGTGCTCGCTATCGCAGTCTATGATTGGTTGCGGATCACAGTCGAGTGGTATCGCCGGAAAAGGGGCTACCTGTTCAGATGACTGCCCCTCATCAAGAATCGGCATCATAAATCCCTGCTTGCCCCAAAATACCAAACGGCCGTACGGGTCCATAATTTGGCCAAACTCTCCCCGCCACATCAGATCGCGCACGGTGCGATCGGGATGAATGTGAGCTGGGTGGTCGCGATCGGGACAGAGTGAGAATGGATTGATCACGTCCGCGAGGACGATGTCAGTGGATGCGAGGTGGCATACCACATCGACGAGCGTCCTTCCGGCTCCTTGCCCCTGAACCTCAGGAGCCACATATAGGAAGCCAATATAACGGACCGATACCGGCTTCTCTTCACTCGAGAGAGCTATTCGGTCGAGAAAAATGGCTCCCCCTACCGGTTTGGATTCGCGATCGAAGAAGCAATGGGTCTCCCAGCCGGATTCGAGCAGCGCGGTGAGGTGTGGTGGTCCCCCATATTCGCTTGGTAAAAAGGCGGTCGATAGGCCCCGATCAAGAGCGGCGAGAAGTGCGTCAACATCTGGTTGACCCGGCATGGGTTGAGCGCCTTCCCTGCTCAGCCGCTTCAGCGCTCGATAGTAGTCCCCCACATTGATGCTTGCTGTATTAACCCCACCAGCACGGGGTTTGAGCTCATGATTCCAGCAATCTGGTTCAGACTTCGATGGGCGGAATTCAAATGAGCCCAGCCCGCCGAATAAATCCGAGGAAAAAGATTCGGGAAGTTGCATGTCGAGGAGCCCGTAACGTGAGGTCGTGCGGATTTACCGTAATGCTACCCGTTGAAGACGAAACTTCGACGAGTTTGCCGAGGCGACGATTAAACCTTACTCGAACGGTGATGTCCAATCGCAAGCACGGATTGGCAGGCTTCGATCTGTCGTTACCGCCACAGGCTGCAGCAGGCAATCACTCTCATGTGAGGTGAGGAGCGGTCCAGAAATGGCCGCAGTCATCGGCCTCCAAAGAGGTCCGTAATTTGCTCGAGGGCCCATTCCAGATCGGCCTTGTCTATAACAAGGGGGGGGGCGAACCGTATTGTGGTGGCCCGGGTGTCTTTGCAGAGGATGCCACGGTCTTTCAAGCGGTGGCAGAACTCCTTTGCTTTACCCGAGGTTGGGTGAATGTCCATGCCGACAAAGAGTCCACGGGCGCGGATCTCTGCAACGTGGGGGGAGTTCATCGCTCGAAGGCCGTCTGCGAAGAGAGCTCCGAGCTCTGCCGAGCGATGGTCGGGCCGCTCATCAAGCATGACGGCGATTACCTCACGAGCTATCGCACAAGCGAAGGTGTTTCCGCCGAATGTACTCCCGTGTGAACCGGGCACAAAGGGGGCCATCAGCGATTCCTTGCCGACGAGAGCGGAGATAGGAACGATACCCCCTCCGAGCGACTTCCCGATAATAAAGCCATCGGGGATTACGCCCTCGTGATCGCACGCAAACCGTCTCCCGGTTCGGCAGAGTCCTGTCTGAATCTCATCGGCTAACATCAACACCTGATGCGTGTCACAAAGAGACCTAATTCCGCGGATAAATCCCTCTGGGGGGATGATAATACCTCCCTCTCCCTGGATTGGTTCAAAGAGGATAGCAGCGGTATTGGGCGTAATCGCATGTTCAAGTGCTTCAAGGTCCCCGTATGGGACGATGGTAAAGCCAGGGGTGTAAGGACCGAAGTGGTGCCGACTAGAGGCGGCATCGCTCATGCTAATGATGGTCGTCGTCCGGCCATGGAAATTATTCGCGAAGACGATGATCTCCGCGCAGTTGTCAGGGATGTTTTTAACCTCGTATCCCCATCGCCGCGCGGCTTTAATCGCGGTTTCCACGGCCTCGGCGCCCGAGTTCATCAACAAGACTTTGTCCAGTCCACAGAACGCAGCGAGCTCTTGGCTCAGGGGGCCCAGATGATCGTGGTAGAACGAACGGCTCGTCATCGTGAGCCGTCTGAGCTGAGAGATGGCACATTCGATAATGCGGGGGTGGCAGTGACCAAAATTAACTGCGCTGTAAGCCGACAGCAGGTCAAGATACTTACGCCCCTCAACGTCCCACAGCCATGCCCCTTCGCCCCGGGTAATAACGACATCGAGGGGCGCGTAGTTGTGGGCGGCAAACTGCTCATTCAGCTGAATATGTTCCGTGCTTGCAAGGCGAGGTGAGGACATAAGGGTACTCCGGGTGATACCGTATCTATTCCGGGGCGCGGCGGCGATAAGGATGACCGCGTTCCGAAATATTCTGTCGTGAGAAACGAGAAGAGAAGACCGAGGGGGAGGATAACTCAGATGTTCAGTCCATTATATCACTGGGAGTGTAGCCGTTCAAATTAGGCGGAATTTGACACAGATTGTCTATGCGATTTGGCTTTTATTCTGAGGGAGATTTCCGGGGCTGAGGCGGCGTCGGAGAGCTTCAAACTGCGGTTCGTTCGACGCGGCTCGAGCAGCTACGAAACAATCCATCGCAAGCTCGGTTTGATCCGGGCACATGTTTAGAAGTTCCGTTAGGAAACCCGGATTGACCCCACCTTCGAGGACTTTTACTAACAGAGCCTGAGCGTTTCCCGGTAGTTCCGCAATTGCCTTCGAAAATGCTGACGGCGGTGCGGAAACTGTGTGGGCCGGCGCACCAAAGGAGCATTCGCTCAGTCTAATCTCCGTCGATGGGCCATTATTTGCTGTCGTGGCAGGCCCTGACCCTCCTGGAGCAGCCAATCTCGTCATATCCGAACCTCCCGTACCTAAGAAATAATCATCTCTTGAACGTAACAACCTCCCGAAAAAAACCCTCAGTCAACCCTTAACTACTCTGTTATGCGCACCCTCCCCGCTTCCGAAACGTAACGCAATTTGTCTATCGTAGGTAACGGCACAAAATCTCAGCCCCTTAATAAAAAATCATAAAGTTTTTTTGATTCTGCGACGAATCCGGTCCCGAGACGAGTTTAACCTCTCCTCCTACGATAAAGCCCTACCCGACAGGTTGTTCATGTCAACAGAGCAATGGGACGTCTCTCATCTCCCTCGTGCGTTGGTAGTTCACCCCGATCCTCGGGTTCTCTCCGATCTCTGTCATATTCTCAAACTCGCGCACTTTGTTGCCGAACCGACGCATTCGGTAGAGGAGGCATGTGGCCGGGTTGTCCTTGAGCCCTTCGAGCTCATCATCGTCGAGGTGGTTCATTGTTCATTAGAGCCCCATGATGCCAAAGGGCTGGTTTCGCTCCTGCGGGGTTTGCCCCAGTACGAGTTCGTCCCGGTGGTTTCGGTGGGTGATGACGCGGGGGCTGCGACGAGGGCTGCAGAGCTGGGGCTGGACCTTTTTGTCCGGCTGCCCCTTGATTCCATCAATTTTTCGACGGAAATCGTTCGGTTACATCGTCGGTTTGCGGAGCTTCAACGCCGGGTTGCTGAGGAACAGCGCCAGTTTCGGCAAAGGATCTTGCGGACTCTTTCGCACGAGTTTCGGACTCCCCTCGTGGGGATAACCCTTGGACTAGAGCTGCTTGAGGAAATGGACGAAGTGAAAGGCTCGAGGAGGGTGGCGCGGGCTCTCGATTCGATCAGGCTGGGCACCGACCGGCTTCTTTCCTCGGTGTTGGATTTTCTCCTCTGTCAGCAAATTGAAGCGGGTGTGGCTCGACGGGACTTTGATGCACTTAAGCAACCTCTTTCAGTCGGTTCAATCGTGAATCGGTACCTTGATGATCACAGAGAGCCGCTTGAGGCTCAAGGTTTCTCGATAGTTCATGAGGTGGACGATGGTGCTCGGCTGGTGACCCTTCATCGTCACCACATAAGCCTGATGCTCGATCGGCTTTTGAATAATGCCGTCAAGTTCTCTCCCGAATGTAAGGAGATCTTCTTTGGTGTCGCTCGCGCGGGCCGGTCGGGGGTGCGAATAACGATCGCCGATCGAGGGATTGGTATCGGTGAGAACAGCGAGCTCGCGCTCCATCCGTTTTCTCAGCCGGGGCGAGAGGTACTCGAACAGCAAGGTTGTGGTCTTGGGCTAACCGTGGTTGATGGATTAGTGCGAATAAATGGAGGAAACCTCAGCCTTTACCCACGAGAAGGGGGCGGAACAATTGCCGAGATAGTTTTCCTCGGAGAAGAGGGATAACGGCCACGACTTTCCATCCGGGTTAGACCGGAGGCTCCGACCCCTGGCGGGGAAATATTCATCTCTCAAACTGGAAATAATTGGGTTCGATTGACGATCCTTCATACTTTTTACCTTGTTGACTCCTTCCGTTAGGATGACCATAAAGGACGGTCGTCGACCACCGGTCGGCAAATGTTTGTTTCGTCGTGCTATCGTGGGCTCCTCTTTCATGAATCGAATCCATCAGGCGATAATGGCCTCCTCTTTGCAAATGGTAAGGCGACTCGTGTCGACCGCCACTATCCTGAACGTCGCCTCCGTGACCTTTGCCTCAATCTCCACCGGTGTCGCGATTGCTGACTCTCGGATAGCGAAGATCCTTCCCAAGATCACCGAGCGGGTTACTGAGCGTACCCTCTCGAACGGGATGCGGGTGCTTTTTTATCGACGGGGGAGCGCCCCAGTGTTCTCAGCAGTTATCGCGGTGCGGGTAGGGGGTATCGACGAGAAGCCGGGATCGACTGGCATATCGCATCTTCTTGAGCACATGGCCTTCAAAGGCACTCCCGATATCGGGACCAAGGACTATGCCCGAGAACAGCCGCTCCTTGAGAAACAGGAGAAGCTTCGGGAGGCAGCAAGAGACCGCACGTTAACGACGGAGGAACAGGCGGAGCTTGAGCAGGTTGAGAGCTCACTCGCCGCACTTTGGTTGCCCCAGCAGCTCGATGAAGAGCTTGATCGGCGGGGAGTGGTAGGGCTCAATGCAACGACGAGCAAGGAGCTTACCTCATATTTTCTCAGTCTCCCGCGGGGAGCTTTTTCCTACTGGTGTTGGCTTGAATCGGATCGGCTTTTGCGACCGGTGATGCGGCTTTTCTATCAGGAGCGTGATGTTGTCCTGGAGGAGCGGCGAATGCGGTATGAGAACGATCCAGAGGGTAAGCTCTATGAGGAGATACTTGCGACAGCTTTCACAAAACATCCCTACCGGCAACCCGTTATCGGGTATGAGGCCGACCTCAAGCGATTGAGGGCAAGTGAACTCGCCACGTTTCATCACAATTTTTACGTTGCTTCGCGAATGTCCCTCGCGATTGTGGGTGATGTTGATCCTGACCGAGATCTGCCTGTCGTCGAGCGATACTTCGGCCGAATTCCCAATCGTGAGGTGAACGAAAAACCTCGCGTTCAGGAACCGCCCCAAACTGAGGAGCGTCGGCTGTCGTTACGGTTGAAGGCAGCTCCTCGCCTCGCAGTTGCCTATCACAAGCCTGCCTATCCTCATCCTGATGATCCGCCGTTGAGCGTTCTTGAGGAGGTGTTGGCAGGAAGTTCTCTTTCGCCGATGTATCAGGAGCTGGTCAAGAGACGGGGGATTGCGACATCTGTAGATGTTTCAGAAGGACCGGGATCGCTCGATCCAAATCTGATCCTCTTTGATGTGGGAAGTCGATCGAATATTGGTAATGGACCGAATCTTGCCGCCTTCGACGACGTGATTGCGTCCACGGTGAGAGATGGCGTTGACCCCCAGGCTGTAGAACTAGCGAAGCGGAGTATCGCGAGAGACTTCCTCGATAACCTTCGCTCTAGTAGCTCGATAGCAGGAACGCTCGCCTCATCAATGACGCTGTACGGAGATTGGCAGGTGATGTTTCGGTGGTTCGAGGAGACGATGGCGGTGAAGCCAGAGGATGTGAACAGGGTTGCGCGCACTTATCTACAGCCCGCGAATCGGACGGTGGCAACGATTGAAACTGAGGGGGCGCTGTGAAAGGGGGGAATATGGTGGTGCAGTCTGCGAGGGCGGTGTGTTGGCAGAGTTATAGTCTCCTCTTTGGTCGAGCCCTCATGGTCGGTGCTATGTGTGTAGGATTGGGGTGCACCGGAGGAAGCTTCGTTGAGAAGCCGCGTCCCGATGCCGGGCTTGAACCGACACCCTTTGTTCCTGTCGAGCCTCTCTCGTGGACGACGCCTGACGGAGTCTCAGTCGTGTATCTACCGGACCAGGAGCTTCCGATTATCTCGGTGTCTGTGGCGTTTCCGGGGGGGAGTTATCGGGCGCGGAATCCCCTTGCTGCTCGAATTATGGGGGCGTTGCTTCGCCGAGGAGGTGCGGGTAACGCCTCCCGAGAGGAGATTGATAAGGACTTGCGTGAGCGATCCGCTCGGATAGAGGCGAGTACCGATGGGGAATCAGTGTCAATCGCTGCGAACTGCCTCAAGGGAGATGAGGGGCGGGTTGCTGAAATCATGAACGAAATGATCGGACGCCCTCGCTTCGCAGAGGAGGAATTCGCTCTTGTTAAAAAACAGCTCCGTGAGCAGATTGTTCGGAGAAAGGATGATCCTGATTCGATAGCGGGTCTTGTTTTTGGACAGCTGTTGTACGGGACGGATTCTCCCTATGTTGATACAACGACGGTGGGAGATGTCGAGAGGCTCACCCGAGCTGATGTAGCGAAGGAGCATCGGCGGCTTGTGGGATCAAACGGGGCAATCGTCGCGATTTCGGGAGACCTCACGAGGGACGAGGCAGCCTCAGTGGTCGATAGGATAACTCGGGGTGTGGTGAGGACGAACGGTAGCCATGCAATGACCTCGGAGTCGAGTCCTGGATTTCCGCCAATCAAGGGGAAGGTGCGCCCTGGTGCATACTTTGTCGAGGGACCATTTTCTCAGGCGACCGTAATCGTCGGTCAGTTAGGGGTCGCGCGCCTGTCGCCCGATTGGTTCGATATTTTGGTCTTTAACGAGATATTCGGTTCTGGTTCGATGAGCTCACGGCTTTTTGCTGAGGTTCGCACCCGGCGAGGGCTTGCGTATGTTTCAGGGGGGGCGATATCTCCTGGGGTCGTGCAGGGGAAAAATTATCTGTATGTGCAAACCAAGTCAGCATCGGTCGGGGAGGCTATCGATGCATCGGTGGGGGTGCTCGAAGGGATGCAGCAGAGTCCGGTTGCCGATGATGCAGTGAGTGATCGCAAACGGGCACTGACCAATTCATTTGTCTTCGCGAATCAATCGCCCGCTGATATCGTGTCAAGGCGAGCGGCCTTTCAGCTACAAGGATATCCAGCTGATTACGATACGACCTTTGTTGCGAACCTTGCTAAGGTTAATCCAGCACGAATTGAGGCGGTGGCTAAGAATCGTTGGAACACCGATGACTTTGTCGTTGTGGTAGTTGGTGACGCCACAGCCCGAGAATCCTTGCGAGGGTCGCGGTTCGTGCAGAGTAAGTGGGCAGGTAAAGCCACCAAGACTCGGTCTCTTATCACCGAGCTTCGGTTCGATGGGGTAGGATCGGGGGTCGGTATACGGTAGAGGCTCTCAGCTCCTCGGTCACTGATGGAGCTGAGAGGGCCGCCCCTTTCTTGATCGTGTATCTCGTGACGAATTTCGCGCGCGGTGAATCTCTAGTGTTTTGATGCTATTGCCGCAGCTGTCCGCGTCACAAAGTCCTCCCATACACGATTATCCATATCTTTCCCCTCAGACAACTCCGATGATTGGTGTGTGGCAGAGCCCCTGAGGGTTTCGATAACCGAGCGGACCCCCGAGGTGAGTGAAGGCAGGTAATAACCCCCCTCGAGGGTGAAGTGCAGCCGCCCGCCACATAGTTCGCGCGAGAGTCCATCGAGCAGCGCTGTCATCATCTTAAATCCAGCGTCAGAGAGCGCCATAAAGCTTTTTTCTCCAAGGCTCGAGAATCGCTCACTGTAGTGAGCATCAAATCCGGCGGCGACGATAATGAGGTCGGGTCTGAAGCCGAGGAGCTCAGGGATAACGAATCGCTCAAAGACCTGCCGATATTGTGTGTCGCCCGCTTCGAAGGGGACCGGTATGTTGAGGTTACAGCCAACGCCCTTCCCTTCTCCCCGTTGCTCAGGATGGCCGAAGCCAAGAGGCCAAAAAGGGTGAGCGTGGATAGAGATGGCGTACACCGATGGGTCATTCAGAAATATCGCCTCGGTTCCGTTGCCGTGGTGAACATCCCAATCGATGATGGCAACTCGCTCAACACCCCAAACCCTTTGTGCATATCTCGCCGCATAGGCCGCATTTGCGAACATGCAAAATCCCATAGCGCGGTCGGCAAGGGCATGATGGCCAGGAGGTCGCGACATAACAAAACTTGGGCAACCTGACGAGAAGATAAGATTAATTGCCTGTTCCTGCAGTGAGAGACCCTCGCACGCAACTCGCCATGAATCCCGGCAGACATAGGTATCTTCGTCGAGTGAACGGAGATCGCGAGCCGATAGGCAAACATCTTCAAGGGCGTGAACGTAGTCTGGATGGTGCACAATCGTTGGGTCTATGTTCCGATGAAGCTCAAGCGGGGGCCGACCAATATCAGCGAGAGAGTCGGTTTTCATAAGCTCTGACAGCGCCCGAATCCGCTTTGGACTCTCAGGATGAGCGTATCCGGTGACATGGTCGATTGCTCCTTCATGGAGCAGCAGGGAGATCGGACGGTTGGTCTTTGATGATTCCATGTATGGATCCTCTTTCATGTTTTTCAGTTAGTGAAGGTGCGGAGATCGTCAGGCCATACCAGAGCGACAAAATCGGTCAGTTGTTCGACCCAGACATTCGCGAAGAGAATGCTCTCCGCCGGTGCGTTTGGATGAATTTCGGGAAGGCGAAAGCCAACTCGGAGCGCAGAGCGAAGAGCTCTGCTGCTATTAAATTCGCCGAAGATCCGATAATCGGTGCCAGTTTTGATGACGGAGGACACCAGCTGGCTCATTACCTGGGCACCTGCACCGGGGAACTGAGGGCGAGCGACCCATTCAGTGACTTCGACGGTCTTGGTATCATGATCCCACTCCGCGAGGGTGAATGCAGCAACTTCACCCGTTCGATCGTCAATCAGGGCGGTCGGTAATACGTCACCCGGTCGGGAATCCAGGTGTAGAATTGCGGTGGCTGTCCACTGTGCTCCAAAAGATGTTTGCAGAAGTTCGGTGAGGCTTTTCATCTGCTCGGAATCAAGGATATTCATCGAAGTCGCAACGGTAAAGCGATCATCGGGCACGATCTTTCGACGGCCGTAGATATCTTGAAGTGCTTCGATATCGGCCCGTTCAAAGGGGCGCCGATGGCGGGGGTCGAGAGTTTGTGATTGCCGAGCACCCTCGTAGTGATCTCCAACGTAGCGTAAGGGGGCGTTCATTCCCAATCCGACGACGAATTTGTGGTCCTGATCCCCCCCACATCGGTAGCAGTATTCGATCTCCAGCGGTATCGCCGGATGATCGTTGTGGAACTCTTTTACCTCAGCGAAGAGCTGAGAGATTCGTGTCTCTGGAACGGTAACGCGGGCGCAGCTTCGAAAGCGACCTGGGGCGTTGACTCCATTGGTATCAGGCGCTTCTTCATTATACAGTCGAAAGCTCCGTGCCATCTGAGCGAGAGTGATTCCACCAAATTCATAGGTTCCGCAGAACTTCTCTCGAGCAAAGAGGGGTGATACCCCCCCACCGATGCTTGAAACACCAAGCTGCTCGAGGTTGAGGTCGATATTGTCGGCGGACGGTCCAGCTGGTGGAGGAGGGGTGCTTGGAAGAAGTGGTTCTTGAGACGAAGAGAGCATCGTGATTCCTCTGAGCATTGCGATATTGCTTCTCACTCACGGAGGAGATGATAGCGTCCCCTTCGCGATAACTTCTGAGGTCGAATGCAATATTCCGGGGTGAGAAGTACTGCAGTAACGGGGCCCGAATCGCGGTGAAAAAATGAAGGCGAAGGGGTGGCACGAATAAGGCCTGGTGCCTTTGAATTCAGTCGAAGAAAGAGAAGGTTCCCGTCAGCCCAAGCCGAAGACAAAGGGGCGGGTAATATTTTTACTGGCGGTCGGTTCGATATAGCCCGACAAATTTCCTCTCACAAGGGTATTTGTTTACGAAGCGACGGAGGGGTACTCCCTTGGGGGCTCGCTCGATAATTGGAGGGTATGATAAAGTCGGACCAGTGGACAGGTATTCGTATGCTCGGTTTAATCGCATCCTGTGGCGAGATTTGATCCAGTAATGCGTCTTTCAACCGCCGTTGGAGGAGTTTTCTCTATGCTCTGTGTTGGTTCCCGTGTAGGCCGTCGTCGGCATTGGTACAGCCATATGTTCGCGCTTATCGGGGGGCTTGCCTCTAGCCTTGGATGCTCCTCGCAGCATGTAGCCGGCCCGGATCAGCAGGGGGAGGGCATGGTGTTTGGCGCTACCTCGGGGGCCGTTGCGGGGGCTCTGACAGGGTTCCAGCTAACCTCTGTGGCAGGTCCGGGAGCTTTTGCGGGAGCGGGGCTTGGTGCAGTTGCCGGGGGTATAAAGGGAGCTGTCCGTGACTCTCAGCTCGAGGCGGAGCTGCAGCTCGCGCGCGAGATCGATAAAGAACACGATCGGGTGAAGGTGTTGGCACTGCTGCGACAACATTATGACCGTCGGGCGGCTCTCTTTCCCTCGAGGGATATATTCCCGGCGGATATCTTCTTTTTTGGGGACGAGCGCACCCTTTCACCTCAGGGGGCGTCTCTTGTTGAGGGGCTCGCGCGTCTTAATAAGGAGCGGTTGCCGTGGTCCCGGTTAGTGGTGGCGTGTTACGTTCAATCGGCAGACCCGGTTTCTCCGTATGCCCGGAGATTGGCAGAAACGAGGGCACGGGCGATTTCGACCGCCATGATTCGGGCTGGGATTGAGCCACGGAGAGTCGAGGCTCGAGCGGTAATTATCGATAAACCTCTCGCTGAAGATACAGGGGACGTGCCCGATCGATATAGTCAAGCGGTCGAGTTGTTGGTTAAAGACAGGTAAAACAAGGGTGAAAAATATGGCGGCAAAAAAAGAGGCGAAGGCAAAGGAAAAGCCATCTGAAGAGATGGTTACTGAACTCAAGTCTCCCCAGGATCTGAGGCAGTTCCTCTCACAAGTTCGTCAAAAGATGGGTGAAGATGCTTCTCCACCAATATACACATTAGCGGCGATGAATTTGGTTCTTAATCGGCCCGATATTTATGAACTCCTCTCTCCTGAAGCAGAGGAAATTGCGCGAGATATCTGGATTCGGCTAAAGAATCGAGGCATACAGTTGCGGAACCCGCCCATTCTGTTTGGTTCCGAGGCTGAACAGGCAGGGGTTCAATAGCTTTGCTAACGACACTCAAAGGCCGCACTCCCCCTCGCCAAGGTGGGGGAGTGAAGCTAGTTTTTGGTCGTCGAAGGTGGAGTGTGCGACAGTTGGATCATAAGGGGAGCGCCGGCCGCTCTCACGAGTATTTTCGATTGGGGCTGATTTTTTGCGACCGTTCTTGATGGGGTGAACTAACGCTCGCCATTCAATTCTTTTCGTAAAAGTTGGCTAGGTTTAAATTTGACGACTCGCCGCTCGCGAAGAACCATAGTTTCTCCTGTCTGCGGATTTCGACCGCGCCGAGGTTCCTTATAATTCACCTCGTAAGACCCAAAACCTGAAAGCATCACTTTTCCCTCGGTGGCGAGCCCCTCCTTTATCAATTCGACATATCCCTCAACGATATCAGCTGCCTGCTGTTTCTCTATATCTAGAGAGTCATACAGCGCACTCGTTAAGTCAGCTTTGGTGAGGCATCTTCTCGCATCCGTCATAATCGTTATCTCGGAAAAAATGGTTCTCTTGCTTGGATTCTAAAGGCGGGTGGCGAACGCACAATTCCGATTTTTCCCGCCTCCCTACTCAATGAGACACAGCAGACGACTCGATAGATTCAGGATCCGCCCTTTTCGACATTCCGGATGGAATACCGCTCGGGGCTGGATTACGGACGGCAGCCTAGCCTCAGAACCCTCTGCAAGGGCAGTTTGTGCAGAACTAACCTCTTGAGTTGTGAGGCACCCCTTTGTTCTTTGAGTGTAGATGACGGTTCGACGCTGAGAAAGGGGCTTGTTTTGAGTCAAGGTTTTATAGTTTTGGTCGATACCACCAGAGAGGCGTTTTGTTTAGGTAAGGGTAACAATGGCCTGCTGGTTCTTGAAGATGGGTGAGAGATTAGTGAGTAGGTCTTGGTTCTCCTAAGGTGGGAAGAGGGTAATGTCAATTAAACGAGCCGATTCGCGAGAGGGGAATGCCGTGGCGGTATCCGATGTGTCGTGGGCCCGCGCAAGGAACATAGTCGCCTCAATGGAACCTGTCATTTATCCGATCCGGCAAATATGCCAGACAGCAATCGGTCATCCCTCGCGAATAAACCAGCTTTTTGATGGCTCGGTGTTTCCCCTCCAACGAGTAGTGAAAGCGTGTGGTCAGGACAGCCTCCTCGCGGGGGGCAGAGGGCTCCTCTCATCGAGTTCCACGAGAGAGGTGCTTGATCGGTTGCCCAGTGATGCAGTTGCTGCGGCACTCGTGCTTCACAGTGTGGGCAAAAGGGTGCAAAGTCAACCACTTGAGGCGATATGGAGGGCATTTCTCGAGGAGGCGCTGAACCGAGCTGCGCTCGGGTTCGTCGTGGGTAAACGGGCCGTTGGGTTCGGGGCTGGCCGGGCAATGTTGGCAGGCTTCTCGAGCAGAGCGGGTCTCGCACTTCTTGTCGCCAACGGTACCCAAGAGGATGCTATGAATCTTCTCGAGTCATTGAAGGACGGGTTCGAACTGCGAGAATCCTGCCTGCGGGTGTATGAGGTCGATCCCGTTCATGTGGGAGCCTGGATAGTTCTTGATGCCGGATGCGGAATTGGCGCTTGCATGGGGCTTCGTAGCTGTGGATTCGAGGAACCGAAACCGCCCCAGGATGGGGTAGAGCTTGTGTGGTGGGCGGCCCACAACCTCATCGACCAGCTTGCGACTCGAGGATTTGAGAGCGTTTCGGAGACGGATTGGCAGATTTTGGGCTTTTCTGAACAATGTGATAGGGATGAAGTGGGTCAGTTCGTTAGTGCATGGTCCCGGGGGACGCATTCCTGGCAGTGGATGCTGTGACGCTTCTTTTGGGAGCGATGTTTCGACCCAGTAGGCTACCCCCTCTCCACCCGACTGTCGTCAGACTTATTGTCAACGACCTCCGAGAGGGGGCTCTCAAAGAGTAGTTCAAGCTCTCGACTGCTCAAGGTCAGAGGGGACATCGCATTTTCATTAACCAAAGCCTCTACGAGATGGGCCTTCTTCCTCTTAAGTTCCATAATTCGCTGTTCAACTGAATGTTCAGTAACCAGTCGATAGACGTTGACTGTTTTTACCTGACCAATCCGGTGAGCGCGATCGACGGCCTGACTTTCAACGGCAGGATTCCACCATGGATCATAGATAATCACGGTGTCAGCAGCAGTAAGGTTAAGCCCGGTGCCTCCGGCCTTAAGGCTGATGAGGAAGAGTCGCACAGAAGGATCGGTGTTAAATCTATCAACCAGTGATTGTCTCTCTTTTGTCGCTCCATCGAGATAGAGATACGGTATCGAGAGTTCATCGATCCAACTCTGCATGAGTGAGAGCATCTCCTTAAACTGGCTAAATACCAATATTTTTCGATTTGATTCGAGCGCCTCGAGGACAAGCTCCTTAAATAGGTTGAATTTTCCGGAATCGAAGCCCTCGATTGATCGAAGAGCACCGATTGAATTCGGATGATTACACACCTGTCTCAGTCGCAGGAGAGCAGTCAAGATCGAAACTGTGGCTCCAGGCACTCCGCGCTTTTCAATCGCGTCGAATACCTTGGGTTTTACCTCCTCAAGGATCTGAGTGTAGAGGTCTCGCTGTGCATGGGTCATCTCAACATGGAGCACCGATTCAATTTTCGGAGGAAGATCCCGCTCAACTTCGCTCTTCGTTCGTCGCAGGATAAATGGTCGAACTTTTGCCCGAAGAAGTTCGGCGACTTTGCAACCGGTGCCCTCTTCAAGAATCGGCTTTTCGATATGATTGCGGAAAAAGTCGACTGTCCCGAGGTATCCGGGCATGAGGAAATCCATTATCGACCAGAGCTCAAGAGGTCGATTCTCGGTTGGAGTTCCCGAGAGTGCAAGACGGGCATCTGCCCGCAACATCTTCGCTGCTTTCGTCGTCGCTGCCGCATGATTTTTAATATTCTGAGCCTCGTCAAGCACAAGTACGGAGAAGCGGTACTGCGAAAGCTCGGCGCGATCAAGCCTCAGAAGGGCATACGAGGTTATTACTACGTCGTAGGAAGGGATCGAAGAAAAGAGCCTTTTGCGGTGGGGACCCTGCAGTACCATGACCCTCAGATCGGGGGTGAAGCGACGCGCCTCATAAAGCCAGTTAGTGGTAACTGAGGTGGGAGCGATGATGATTGACGGGGGGAGTACTTGTCCCGAATTGGATGCGGGCGGATTTTCCCGCGAATGGTGAACATTCTGCAAGAATGCCAAGGTCTGAACCGTCTTCCCGAGTCCCATTTCATCGGCGAGAATCCCCGCCAGAGAGCTTTCGTACAGGAATGATATCCACCCGAGTCCCTCTGACTGATACGATCGGAGTTTACCTTTGAAGTTTCGGTGAGGGGTGCCGGCGGGAAGCTCAGCGGAGCTTTCAAGTCGGCTCCGAACTGCTACGATCCGCTCGTCAAGGAGAAGTGAACAAAAAGGACCAGGGGAAGAGCTCAAGCTTAACGCCTGAGCGGCGCTGAGCTTTGCTTTGAGAGCGCCGCTTAACTTGAAATTTGGGTCGACGATCCCGAGGACTGATTTAAGTTGCGAGAGGCTACCGGTAGGGATTGGTGCAAAGGCTCCTGAGTCGAGTCGTACCCAGCGAGCATTTTCTGCAAGAGGTCGTTTAAAAAGTGAACTCAAGGGAACATCAGCGTTGTTCTGAAGGAGAGTTACCTGACAGTCGAACCAGCTACCAGTCGACGGGGAGGGCTGAACAGAGGGGGTTGATCCTGAGGCTGATAGGGATATCGACACTGAAAGATCGGCAAACCGAATCTGAGAGGTTGCCTCTTGAATGCCGGTAATGATCCATTCGGTTGGGAGTTTCTCCGCTGAAAATTTCAAGAAATCAAGAACATCATCCCCCTGGAGAAAAAATCGGCGCCCTTCCGCTCGTTGTTGAAAACCGAGTTGTGTGAGTGTTCGTATTGAATCTTCCTCGAAGGAACGGTCCGGAATGAGGACAATGTTCCGTTCTGAGGGGGGTGAAGGATAGTCAAACTCAAGCGACGCGGTGAGCTCGAGTTGGTCATTCGAGAAAAAGTGTTCAGACCCGGCCGAGCGAAGATTCACTGAGAGGACGGGCTGAGGCTGGCATATTTCAGTGAGTGGTTGGTGCTCTTTCCCGAGGATCCGAACGAAGGGGGATTGGATTGGAAGACTCTCGAGAATCGGACCCACCTGATATCTCGGGAGCCAGATCGAGGAGCCATGGGTAAAGAGCTGTGCGACCTTTCGTCCCCGCTCAGAGATTGGATATACCGTTGTTCCCAGAAATACCCAGCTTGGTTCGGACCCGATGATTGGGGAAGTTCCCGGTCGTCGGCTGCCGTCGGGAAGTATCCAATCGACTGAGAGATCAAGTCCTAATTCTGACCAGGAGCAGGTGATGGCTGCCTCGATGGGCTCCCGAGCGATTGTCAAGCGCTCACTCGTTGCCCCGTAATTGATGGTTGAGTACTCACTCGCGAGTCCCAAAACCATCCGAATATCGCTCGAGCCGATCAGTACCCACCCCTGAGCATGATCGAGCCATCTACCACGATCAACAAGCAATTCAAGAAGGATGGTATCGAGGGTTCGAGATGTCGATCGAGAGGCAGCTACAAGGCTCTCGGGATTGATTGGGGTGCCGTTGAGAGTCACAGCCACGAGTAGCCCCCCATCAGTTGGTTGGAGGGAGAGGGAGAGGATCGATGAACTAAGTGAAGCAGCGGGTAGAGGGTAATCGACGGTCAGAGTCGAAAGCACCGAGGCTATTTCGCTCGGTGGGGTGGTGTAAGCAGGGCTAATAGCCGGCCGAGAGACACTCGGAAAGCTGCCTATCGCTCCGATTTCAAAGCCTGCTGTCGAGGGATCGGCGGGTGTTCGTTCGTGGGGTAGAAGGGGCACTGGAGTGGGCGCTTTCGATATCTCGGTTGCGACTTCTGCCGATGGCTCGGAGGTCTGAGAGCTGGCATTATTTGACGGATCAATCACGGATGCCACAGGTCCCCGAAAAGATATCACGACCACATCTACCCCCCGAGGGGCGGAAATAAACTGACAGGCAACATCGTTCGACTACTAACGCCGAAGGGGGCAGGCCTATGAAATCAAGGGCATCCCAGCGATAGCCCCACCTCCATCCCCCAAACCTGCCCCACATTGTGCGCCGTAAAAAACAGGGGCGCCACCAATAGCGAAGAAAATGCCTTATCCCCGGTAAGATGCGGAGGGGCGAGGGCAGGGTGCGGTGAGAGCACAGATAAGGAGCCCTCTCAGCTCTCAAAATTAGCTGATTCTCAGCAGTTGGCCCGAGGAGAACGCACCTTCCGAAGGATCAGGGGTTAGGGCAACCCTCTCAAGGCGACGTGCCGTGCTTGAGGACGGCGGGGTAGAGGCTGAATTGACTCGATCGAAGCTCACGATATTGTTGTACAGATGGCGCGGGTCCGATTCAACAGCACCGAGGGCTCGGGTGACCGATGGAGGGGTAAGAATCTCGATGGCACTCTCGAGGGTTATCGGAGTGTTATACCATTCGGGAAGGTCTGTCCAAACGCCGACTACCCCCAGAGGGGTGAGGGTTAGTTCCGTCTCTTGGGACTGACGGTTCGAAAGGTCGCGGGGGGGCAGCGTGAGTGCCGCCAGGCTCTCTTCAGGCGCCGCACTATTGCCTACAGCTTTGTTGACGGGGATATTGACCAGCATTCCTCAAGCCCACCTTTATCGAAGGTTGTGCCCACTCTACCCAACCCCCTTTCGGTACGCAATATCTTGCCACCTTTTTTTACCTCTCAGACCCCCTGCAGGTCGAAAAAAAAACGTGATGGTGGTACGGTGTGGCCCGACGCGTTCCAGATTCTCGAGGGAAGCCGGGCAGGAGCAATCGCTGCATCGGGTGGGCGCCGCTTAGAAATGTCACCTGCCATCGCAGCCCCATGAAGCAATACTCTTACCCCCCCAGCAAAGTAAAGATCCTCCTCCTCGAGGGGGTCAGCCGCGAGGCGATTGAGCGGTTTGAATCTGCCGGGTACGCGGTTGAGGCGCTCAGTCGGGCGATGTCCCCCGACGAATTGAAGGAGCGGATTGGTGATGTTCATGTGCTGGGCATTCGCTCGAAGACGGAGGTTCGAGGCGACGTCCTCGCGCAGGCTCGGTCTCTGCTCGCGATTGGATGTTTTTGTATTGGAACAAATCAGGTCGACCTCGATGTGGCTGCGCTTCACGGAGTGCCGGTATTTAATGCACCTTTCAGCAACACTCGGAGCGTCGCTGAGTTAGCGATTGCGGAGATTATCATGTTGGCCCGACGGGCGGGGCATAAGAGTGATCTTCTTCATCGGGGTGTCTGGGAGAAGTCCGCGGCTGGGTGTACCGAAGTGCGACATAAGACGCTCGGTATCATTGGATACGGTCACATCGGCCCACAAATTGGTCTTCTCGCTGAGGCGCTTGGGATGCGGGTGCTCTTTTACGATATCGTTCCGAAACTGCCACTCGGGAACGCCCTGGCAGTTTCGTCTCTCGAGGAGCTATTATCTCAAAGCGATTTTGTCACGCTCCACGTGCCGGAAACTGAGCTGACCAAAAATATGCTCGCGGAGCCGCAGCTTCGGTTGATGCGACAAGGGTCGTACCTGTTGAATTTGAGTCGTGGCTCGGTCGTCGATGTTGACGCGCTCGTGAATTATCTGCAGCGGGGGCAGCTTGCAGGGGCGGCTATTGATGTGTTTCCTGAGGAGCCGAGTTCAAACGATGAGCCTTTTGTTTCTCCGCTGTGTGGACTCGCGAATGTTATCCTCACTCCACATATCGGGGGAAGCACGGTCGAGGCGCAGCGAAATATCGGGCTGGAGACGAGTAGTGCCCTGCTGAAATTCGTAGAGGTAGGAAGCACCACCGGAGCGGTCAATTTTCCAGCGGTTGAGGTGCCTGTCGTATCGGGAAGCCATCGGGTGCTAAACTGCCACCGCAACGTCCCGGGGGTTTTAAAGGCGATCAATCAGATCGTCGCGGATCTCGGGGTCAATATTCAGCGGCAAACACTGGCGACCTCAGGGGATGTCGGGTATCTGATTATGGATGTCGATAAGTCCCTTGCGGGCGAGGTGAAGACGAAAATCGATGCTCTCCCCGAAAGTATCAAGACGCGCCTTCTTTTTTAGAATCCTCACGCGGGTTGGTCCCGCGGGGAAAATCTTCTCTCAAACATGAAGTGTGATGGAAACCGAGGTCGCCGTTGTCGGGGGAGGAATTGCAGGTCTTACCTGTGGGTGGGAACTGTTAAAGCGGGGTCGTGATGTGCGCGTTTTTGAGCCAGAAAACGTCGGAGGGCTCATTCGCTCGTCGCAGGTCGGTGGGTATCTGGTTGAGCAGGGGCCGAACGTCCTTCTTGGCAGGCCGGCGCTTCTCGAACTTATCTCTCGTCTCGGTTTGGTCGAGGATATCGCGTGGCCGACGATCCCTCACTACCGTCAATATATCTGGGACGGTACCCGTCCGGTATCGGTTCCACGGGGTTTGTTGGCACTGATGAAGAGTCCGCTCGCGACGGTGTGGGAGAAATGTGCGATACTGAGAGGGGTGTTATCTCCGCGGGCGCTTTCGCAAGGTCGGTCCTCAGGCGATACCATCGATGCCTCAGTGGTTGAGTTTCTTGCGCCTGTGATGGGGGAGAGAATTATTCGGTCGATTGCTGATACAACTCTCAAAGGTATCTATGGCGGGACCGTTGAGCGGCTCTCAGCGCGATCGCTTTTTCCCGGACTCTGGGAAGCTGCTCAGGGTGGCAGCTCATTGCTCCAATATATGCGGGCGAAACAGGCGGCTTCTGGGGGCCCGCCGAAAATACTCACCCTCATCGGGGGGAATGCAACACTGCCACGCCGCCTTGAAAATGAGCTCGCTTCGCAGCTGGTGCGCAGCTCGGTTATCTCAATTGCCCGGGCAGATAACAAATTTGTTCTTGGGACTGCTCATGGAGAAGAGTGGACCGCTCGATCAGTGGTCGTTGCGTGTCCGGGAGGTGCGGCTAGTCAGCTGATTCGTTCGATTGATGATGGGGCGGCTGCGGCGCTGGCATCGGTGCGTCGGGCTCCGTTGGTTGTGGTGCATCTTGCGGCGCCACGGTCAGGAGGCACACTTCCCGAGCGAGGATTTGGTGTGCTGTTTCCCCGAGGGGAGCCATCGCGGCTGCTCGGGGTGATGTTTAATTCCGCGCTTTTTCCTCACCAGGCACCGAGGGATGGGCATCTTCTGACGGTGTGTCTGGGGGGAATTGATGGTGATGATATTCTCGATGAAGAGGAGGGACACCTCGTCGGGCGGGTGGTAACTCTGATCGAGCGACGGCTCGGCCTGTCGGGGCTCTCGCCCCTGCTTGTCACCCGATGGCCGGGGGCGATTCCGCAGTACGAAGTCGGTCACTGGCGCGTTTGTGACGCGATCAAGGCGATGGAGCTACGGGTCGATGGTGTTCGGTTCGGAGGGGCGGATCGCGGGGGGATTGGGGTGGCAGATCGTGTTGCTGAAGGGCTGCGTATTGCAAGGGAGTTGTCGTGTTAGGAACGTTTGGTTGTCGACCACACGGGGAGAAGATAGGGATTCTGCTAGCGCAGTTAGGAACCCCGGATGAGCCGACCACCCCGGCGTTGCGCCGATACTTGGGGGAGTTTCTCGCTGATCCGCGGGTCATCGAAGTCAATCGAGTGCTCTGGTGGATCCTCCTTAACGGAATCATTTTGCGTACGAGGCCGCGTCGTTCTGCTGAGGCCTACCGTCGGGTGTGGACCCCAGAGGGCTCTCCCCTGCTTATCACCACGCGGGCGCAACAGAAGGGGCTCCAGGAGCGACTAAGCAACACATTTGGCTCTGATGCGCCGATGGTGGCCCTTGGTATGAGATACGGCAATCCCTCGCTCGCGTCGGCTCTCGATCAACTTCAAGAGGCCGGCTGCACCCGGGTAGTTTTATTCCCGCTGTATCCTCAGTATGCAGCGGCGACAACTGGGTCGACGTACGATGCTGTTTTTCGGCTTCTTCTCAAGCGACGGTGGGTTCCCACCCTCTCTGTCGTTGAACCGTATTATCGACACCCCGCGTACACCGCAGCACTGGCAACGACCGTTTCGGAGGGACTCGCGACGCTCCCTTTCGAGCCCGAGTATCTTATCGCGAGCTATCACGGCGTTCCAGCCCGCTATGTCCGAGCGGGAGATCCCTATTGCTGTATGTGCACAGAGACGACCCGACTATTGCGGGAGCGGCTTTCGTTTCCGAAGGAGCGGATCGTTCAGACATTTCAATCGCGTTTTGGGAAAGAGCCGTGGTTGACCCCTTATACCGATGAATCGGTCGAGCTTTTCGGGGAGAACGGAGTTAAGCGACTTGCGGTTGTTTGTCCTGGATTTGCAGCTGATTGCCTCGAGACGATCGATGAGATTGGGACTGAAGCACTTCATGCGTTTCAGGAAAAAGGTGGAGAGCAGCTTGCGCTGATCCCGAGCGTCAATGCACACCCTGCGTGGCTGGATGCGATGGCAGAGATAGTGACTGAAGCGATTGCCCCGTGGGTCCGCGAGCGTCCGTGCAGCGAGCCGTGCACGGTGCAGCAGTGTCCCGCAGTTCAGCCACGCCTCGTTCTGCCCCGAACCAAAGCGGGGGGCGCGTAGGGTGGCTCTCTCAGCCCATCACCGTCGTTTCTTCCATGGGGGCCTCGGCGTCCTCGGTAGTGGTATTGCGTTGTGGTGGTCTCTTCGTGGCGTTGATTGGAGTGATGTGCTCGCTGCCCTTAGGCAGGTGAGATGGGGGCTCATCCCACTGCTCGTCGTCACCTTTTGGGCCCATTGTCGAGTACGGGCCTACCGGTGGCGGTACCTGCTACCCCCTCCGCATCGGGCGGCACTGCCTGATCTGTTTGATGGCCTGATTATCGGCAATCTCTGCACCTTCCTTCTTCCGTTACGGGCGGGGGAGTTTATTCGACCGTATTTGGTGTCTCGGCGGGGCATCTATCCGTATTCCGCCAGTCTTGCCTCGGTTGTTGTTGAGCGATTCTTTGATCTCTCATCGGTCCTCTTCTGTTTTGGTTTAGTTGCATCCCAGTTTTCTGCGTTGCCGTTCTGGGTTTATCGGGGAGCCCAGGGGTTGGGGATGCTCGCGGCATCGCTTCTGGTCGGCATCATCGTGGGGGCCTTTTTTCGCGATTCTGTCATCGCAATCGTGCGACGGATATTCGGTTTGTTCGGTGAGCGTTGGCGAGAGAGGCTTTTCAAAATAGTCGACGAATTGCTCTGTGCTGCCGCATCGCTCCGGAATCTCGATGCTTTGGCGAAAGTACTCGCAGCAACCGTCTTTGTGTGGGGGTCGACGTTCCTCAGCTACTATCTCTTCATCGCGATGGTGCCCACCGTCGCTCCCTCGGTAACGATGGCGGTCGCGATGACGGTTATCGTTGCGCTCGCGGTCGCCGCTCCGAGCGCGCCCGGGTTTCTCGGCGTATACCAGGCCGGATGTGTCGGTGCGCTCGACCTATTCGGCGTCCCCCCCGAGAATGCGATCGTCATCGCCCTGGTTTCCCACGCTCTTCAATACCTCATGGTGCTCGGCTTTGGTCTCTTCTCCCTCCGTCGCCAAGGGGTCGGTTGGGGCGAACTTCGCCAGCGGGTGAGCAAGGAGGAATCGCCAATAGATGTGGTGAAGGAGCTGACGCTCACGTAAGGGCAACAATCTATATCGAAGGCCGCGTGCACGGTATCACGGGACTTTTTAGAGTCTAGTCCCGCTCACAGTCTTCCGTGGCGGTATGTGCGTGCAAGCCAGGGCTCGCCTTCCCCACCTATTTTCCGTCTCCAAAGGAGATACCAATTCCCCGTGCAGTCTCGATAAGTTGGTGATTGGGCGGAATAAGCTTCTCCGTCATGAGTGCATCTGAGAACGGAATGTCGGTTACCTGAGTTCCTTGATACGAGACGAGCCTTCCGAAGGAGCCGGCGGCAACCAGATCGAAGGCGTGAACCCCGAACTGGGTTCCGAGAATTCTGTCAAACGCGATTGGTGAACCTCCTCGCAGCAGGTGCCCGAGGACCGTTTCCCGAATATCGGCGGAGAGTCCGGCATCTTTGAGCTGTCGCGAAAGCGCGTAAGCCACGCCGCCGAGCCGAACCGGATTGCGCCCCACTTCGGAAGACCCGACGGTTGTGATCAATCCATCCGTAGGACGGGCTCCCTCAGCGACAACGACGATACTGTATCCCCGCTTTGCGGCGAAGCGCCGCTCGATCCGCTCCCGCACCGTGGCTATATCGTACGGAATCTCGGGGATCAGGCAAACCTCTGCACCTCCGGAGAGCGCCGCATGAAGTGCGATCCACCCTGCCCCCCGCCCCATAACCTCGACGATCATGACCCGATTGTGGCTTTCTGCCGTTGTTACCAATCGATCAATTGCATCTGTCGCCGTTTGCACCGCAGTCTGAAACCCAAAAGTGTAGTCGGTCCCCGCAAGATCGTTATCGATCGTCTTCGGCACCCCCACGACGGGAAGCCCTCGATTTCCGAGATCGTATGAGATTCGTTGCGAACCATCTCCTCCAATCGATATAACCCCCGCAAAGCCGAATTCCCGAATCTTTGCGATAAGCTCATCACTCCGGTCGATCGTCTCAACCGTTCCATCCTCTCGTCGCCACGACCACTCAAAGGGATTGCCCTTATTGGTGGTCAAAAGGATTGTTCCTCCCTGAACGTGAATCCGCGCGACCGTTTCTGACGTGAGAAGTCGAATCTCAGGAGGATCACGAAGAATGCCACAGAACGATTCGATACTTCCGTAGACCTCCCAGCCGCCAACCACTGACGCTCGTTTAACAACGCCTCGGATGACAGCATTTAATCCAGGACAATCACCACCTCCGGTAACGATAAGGAGTTTCTTTGCCATCGTAATTCTCTATTCTCTCAATGAAATTGTTAACAGCGCGAATTCAAGGGATCAACGGGCGCACCCGATTACAGTCGGCCCGATAGCCTGATGCGGCGATGTGCGAGCGATGGGAGGTTGGAGCGAACCTGCGTGAGATACTGCCTACTGAGGTCTGCGTAGGCGATCGATTCGCCCTCCATCGCTCTTGCGAGCTGCGTCCCCCATGGATCCACTACACACGAATTGCCGAACGAGTGCCTCGCGCCACCGTGTTTTCCGCATTGATTCGGTGCGAGGACGTATACCTGGTTTTCGATCGCACGGGTCTGAATGAGGGGATGCCAATGAGCTGCACCCGTTTCGAAGGTAAACGCCGAGGGTGCGGTGATGATCTGCGCTCCGTCATCGACCAATCTGCGATAGAGCTCGGGGAAGCGCAGATCGTAACAGGTCGTCAACCCAACCCGCCATACACCGGAGCTTGTCCGCATCTCGGTAACCACGACCTCGTCGCCAGCAAGAACCCGCTCTGATTCAGCATGAGTTTGACCACTCGGGAGGGTAACGTCGAAGAGGTGAATCTTCCGATAGGTTGCGTGAATCGCGCCCATTGGATCGATAAGAACTTGAGTATTATGAATTTTCGGCGAGCCACCAATTCGCTCAGGAAATGAGCCCACGGTAATCCAAACCCCAAGCTCCGCAGCACACTCTCGAAATGGTTCAAGAAGACTGCCATTCACCGTATCGGCGATCTTCGCCGGAGAGTCGCCGACATAAAGGGTATTCTCGGGAAATAGCAACCACTCAGCATCAGCCGCAGCCGCACTTCGTGCAAGCCGAAGTGCGCGCGCGGTGTTGTCCGAGGGAAGCTCTTTCGAGCAAAGTTGAAGAAGGGCGACACGCATCGGGGTAACTTCCTGCAAGAAATCTCTCAAAACACAGTAAAACAATAATACAAACGCCGCCTTTGAGACAATGGATTCAATTGTTGGGAAGAGCCGCGAGGTAATCCGCAATTTCGGCAAAGAGTGCGAGATGGTCGAAAGGTATTTTCCATCCAGGCACGGGATGCAACCCGATAATCCCGCTGTGATCAGTGGTGCACGTTCCTCGGTATTCACCCCATTTGGCAGATGCAACGGGCACCAATCCGTCGTGGTCATTACCCGTCATGCCAGCAACCATCCCCTGGAGGCGACGAGCCTTGAGAGCAAAACCCGTGGTACAATTATCGAGAACGGCACCATACGAAAAGTAGCGAACCCGGGGGTCGTCAATAATCGTTGGATTAAAAGTCTCGTTGAGGTAGCGTGGGGAGAGGTTTTCTATAGCAGGCCAATCCTTGACCCCTATTTTCTTAGTAAATGCGCGTTCCTTCGAAAGAGGAATGAGGGGTGAAGCGAGACGGGACGAGAAACGAATCAGCCTCTGGAAAAACACTGGAAGGGCATCGGCAGCGGGAGAACCTCGGTGCGGGGTTACCAGGGTAGTGACCGACCGAACCCGCCCACCCCATCCAAGGCCGCTCGGAGACGCGATAAACCGAGCATCAAGTCCCCCCATGCTGTGACCGATCAGATGCAGCGGAGCGTCCGGCGAGCACGCCACATCAATCTGAGCCGCTACCAGCCGTGCGCGCGACTCGATCGATGCAACCGGATCGGGGAGCGGTTGCAGCACAACAAATCCTCTCTCCTCCAACAGAGGCTTTACCCCCCGATACATTTGCCAGACAAAAAACCGATCAAACCCGAACAGGCCGGGTAACAGGGCGATGGCAGGTGAGGAAGGCGAGGTGGGCATGACGGGTGGGGTACGGGAGACCGCGAGAATGAGCGCAGGGTAAAAATTGAGTATAAACGAGATACCTCTTCGACCGAAATCGATTGTTCATCCGATTGAACCGGGGGGTAACTGAATAGAACAGGGTGCGATCCGAGGCGTTCAGCAAGGGCTGATCGACGGCAACGTTCGCCCGTCATTAATGTCGGGGTATTGAACCTCCAGTCCGAATAAGCTGGAGAGGAAGGTTCCCCAATCAGCAGGATAAAATCGCATCGAGCCCATGGCCCCTTTCTGCAGATCTCATAGTCTCTGAACAGGCTCTCAAATGATTCCACACCTCGTCGAGCGAGACGTGATTGTGGAGATTTGGGCAGTTTTTGCTAGCTTTGACACGCGAGGCAGTATCGAGATACCGTGAGGGATGCAAAGAGAGCTCGAAAAGCCCGCGACATCTCCGCAACGCGTGCCATTGGAGATGGTAGCGGTTATTCTCGGGCGAACCCGACGGGATGGGCTCGAATCGTTCGCGGCTCCTGCCGTCTCTTATAGTTGTGGTACATTCTCGTTTGTTCTCGTGACCTTCACCGAGGTGGGGTGACATATTTCTTATCCACCATGGAGTTTGACCATGGAAGCGCTTCCTCTGGCAGGTGTCGCATCATCCGCAGTCCATCCACTCGAATCGACGCAAATCAGCACACATCTTGAGCCTTCTCCCCTTGCTGGTGTGGGCATCATTCATCTTTTTTCACTTGGGCTGTCGGCGAGGCAGTTCCTCGTTCCCCATTTTTGTGCACTTGCGCAACAGCGGGCGGAGCAGCTCCTGGTCTGTTCTGAGGGGCGCGAGGGTCGGGAGGCGGCTGAGCGCGGAGGGATGCGGTTCGAGCCGGTGCGGATTGCGCAATCAATTCGGCCGATCGCCGATATCGGCGCCGTTTTTCGTCTCACCCGCCTATTCCGGCGTGAGTGCCCGGCGATGGTGATTGCTCACATGAGTAAAGCCGCTGCTGTGGGACTAGTCGCTGCGTGGATAACCCGAGTTCGGAGCCGCGTTTACTATAATCACGGAATGGCTCTCTTTTCAGCGACGGGTCTCAAGAGAGTGCTTCTGTGGCTTGTTGAGTGGATCTCTTGTGCGAGCGCCACACGGGTGGTTTTTTGTAGTCAATCGACTAAGGCAGAGGCCGTCCGGCTCGGCGTGGTGAGTGCGGAGAAGGCCCAGGTGGTAGGTGAGGGTTCAATTGCGGGCGTTGATACGACTGCATTTGCTCCCGCTCAGGGAGCGATTCGGGAGAGCGCGCGACGGGCACTCAACGTTCCCCTTGGCGCCGTAGCAGTTGGATTTGTGGGCCGGCAGGTTCCTCATAAGGGGCTCCTGACCGTACTTGAGGCGTGGCGGGCACTAGACGAGAAGGTTCGTAGCCGAGCGGTGCTTGTGGTCGTGGGAGGAATGCCGACAGCAGCGGTGGCTGAGGCACTTGACCAATCGGCTTCTGAAGATAACTCGATAATTGTAGCGGGGACCAGGACTGATATGCCGACCGTGTACGCCGCGCTGGACCTGGTTGTCCTGCCCAGCTGGCACGAAGGATTTCCGTACAGTCTTCTAGAGGCGCAGGCGAGCGGGGTGCCGGTAATAGCTTCTGCGGTTACGGGAAACATTGATGCGGTTATCCCCGATGTTACTGGAACATTGGTACCTCCGCGTGACCCTGATGCACTTGCTGCGAGCTTGACGCAGCTGATCGATGACCCCGACAGGCGAGCGGCCTTCGGTCGTGCCGCCCGAGAGAGAATCTGCCGGTTGTTTTCACGAGAACGGGTGATCGCTGATCATCTGGCGATGTATGGAGCGGAGGTAGAGGGGAGGGGGAATAGTGCAGGCTTTTGCCGGTGATGAATCCAGGAGACCCTTGTCAAAGATCGATTCAGCTTTATATCGGATGTTACCTAAAAATTTCTCTTAAGGTTTCCCCCCTTTTTATACGATACTAAGAATAGAGGCATTGCATATCCTCGGCACATCTCCGGTCGTGATCGGCTTGATTGATAGTGATGAGCTGATAAGTTGAGCGGATGAGGGTGCGGAGGCACGACGTTCCCTTGATCCGTTATCGACCAAGAAGGAGACCATGTCGCTACTCACATTTCTTCGTGTCGCTCAGGACCTCGATTCAGCGGGCCTCTTGTGGCAGCCTGAGATAGGGGACGAGATTTCGCAGCGATCGGCCCCCGAAGTAGTCTCGATCTTGATAGATCCCCAAGGAATGACCCCGACGACCTTGAGAGAGACCTTCGTCTGGCTGCCGACTGTCGAGCAGCTTGTTCACCAACTGGAGGCGAGAAAAGCTATCCTGTTCCACGCTGGGCTCGAACTCAACGAGCGAGCTCTTGCTTACAAGACGGTAGTTCAGGTCGGTCGCGGACAACTTGAGGCTACGGGGAACACTCTGCGCGATGCGATAGGGTGTGCGTTGAGGGACCTGCTTCTTCTCGAGTGTAAAAACCACGGGGGTGTCCCCATTCATTGAGCGGCGGATAAGATGCGTTTCTTGGGGGAATTGATTATTCCCTTAAGGAATCGGGACGTGGATCTGCCAGCTCGGGAGCTCTTTCTGCTGGGGCCAATCTGCGTCGAAGATACAACCATCCTGCAGCACCGAGGACAACACCTATCAAGAGAGATGCGTATTTAGCAGTCCTCATCCACTCGATAACTGCCGGAAGGTGCTCAGCACCCCAATAGCCGAGCCCCAATAAAACCGGTACACTAACCAGAGCTGCACAAGCATCAGCCACTAAAAATCTCCCAAATCTCATTCCAAATGCACCGCACGAGAGAAAGGTCGCAGTACGAAGGTAGAAGAGATGTCGGGCGAGAAAAATCATGACAAATGCGTGGCGGTCGATTCGAAGATTGATAGCCTCCATCCTCTCGGGAGAGAAGCGAGCTCCGAATAGTTTGCTCCGAAAAAGACGGGGTCCGAATCTCCGACCAAACCAAAAGATGAGGGCATCCGAGAAAACTATCGTGAAATAACCGACAAGGAGGGTGGTTCGCCAGGACGCAGCGTCGTGGTGAATGGCAGCCCCCATAAAAAGGAGGGGCATATCTTCGGGAATAGGCAGACCCACCGAGCCCCCTAACAGGAGCAGGACGAATGCACCGTAGATAAAAAAGCCTTGTTGGGAGAGAAGCCAGTCAAACATTCGATTCTATTGGACGGGGCTGGGAGGGGTGCAGTCCCCAAAGCCCTTACGTTTTAGGCACCCCGAAACTCTGGGGCACTGGGCCTCGCATTGTGCCATTCCACGACTGAAAAGAGAAATCGATTTTCCCCGCGATGAAACCCCGCGAGAGTGACCTGAATGGTATCGCCCGGGGAGAGCTGCCTTTGGCTGAGCCGTTTGTCGTGCGGAGAGGATTCGGAGCCATTCTTCCTCACGCCTTGGTAATCGGAGGAAGTAAATGCGATACCCCATTTCTTGAATCCGTCATCATTCAACTCGAAAAGTATCCTCTCATCCTGTATTTCCGCAACGGTTGCGGAGAACGTCTCTCCCTGCCGGGCAAGATTTCTCTTCAACATTTCTAGGAATCGGAGCTGGAATGCGGCTGAATCGTATGAACGCATCAAGCGGTTCTGTCGATGACCAATTTTCTCGAGCTCGTCCGACGAAAAAGGGGGTGATTTTCCCTCATGAAGTGCTTCAAATATCCATTGATTAACGATGCCCACGTAGGTATTCCCCTTAAGTCGCAGATAAGCTCGTGCTGGAATGCCCTGATGATTGTGTGGAATCGAGCTAAAAAGGGAACGGGGGAAGAATCTATCCAACATCTCAGAGAGAATGCTGTGCTGACCCGCTTTGCGGAGGGTATCCCACAATGTCGTAAAGTCAGCCGCGTTGCAAAAATGACGGGGTTCGACCTCAATTCCTGCTTTCTTAATACGACGGCCGAGCTGCTCCTGCTGGGATACTGAGGGTGGGGCGTAGGTGGTGAAAATGCCGTCGCGCCCGTGCTGCTCGAGAAGATTCGCTGCTTCGATATTGGCCGTAATCATGCACTCGGAGACAATCTGAGCGGCTTTGCGTTCATCGGCAGATACAACGATAAAGCGGTTTCCTTTTCGCCGCCATTGAGATAGGCGGTGAGACACCTCGCAGAGGTGGGAGAGGACCGTTGCATTATCGCCCTCGGGAGCGGTGAGGATGCGCTGAACCTCCTCCACGGTGTATGCTCCTCGACTAACAACGGCCGCTCGATAGAATTTGCGCTCCATAATCTCGCCGTGTGGAGCAACGGTTAGTTCAAAAGTCCATGCTAGCCTCGGCTCATGAGGAATAAAGCTTCCGGGTCCAAAAGCAAAATCTCGTCCGAGAAGAGGAAATGCGGAGTAGCTTCCGTACACGGAATAAGCGCGTGAGGCGATATGCTCATCGACAGGAGTATGGCGCTGCGCGTACCAGGTAACATCAACGAAGCTGATATACAGCGATGCGTTTCCATCAGGATGAACAATTGCATAGATGGCGTCTTCCCGATCGAGGGTGGTCGCAGGATCTATCGTAATGTGGGGCAGATCTGTTAAATCTCTACCCTTGTCGAGAGGGATGGGCTTTAGTAAAGGATCGACTTGCCGGTCCCCTGGCACCTGATCGAAATGCTGGAGTCGTCGGTTAAGAGCCGGAATATCTTTATCGATTAGTATCTCCTGATTCCCCGCGATCCCACGCAACAGATTATCGATTCCTCTATTCGCCCACTCTTTCGTCGGATGGATACGGACATCGAAGCGCGTTTCAAAATCGCTCCACCATCTATCAAACGATCTCTCTTTTTCGGGTGGAAGGTCCAACCTGATGTGTAACGCCCGAAACGCCCCTCCTTCCAGCTGACATTCGAAGGGAACGATCCTCAGGGCGTAAACTCCGAGGGGGAGAGTCGCATGGACCTCGCGGGTCAGAATTGAGAACGCGGGTTTCTGATTTTTTTGCGAAAAGACAGGCCCTCTCTCTGCGAGCGGCGAACAAGGAACAGGATTGTGTTCTTCGGATTCTGGGGGTCGCGGGGATAAGTCTTCGGACATAGTTCTATATTATCTCTGCTGTTATTTGATAGGGTAGGTTTTTTTTTCCGCTGGCTCGGTTTTATTTACCCGAATGTTGCAGCGTCGATCGTGTGAGCGTAGTCTCCTATCGTGAGCCCCCGAACTTATTTGACGGGGGGCATTGCGGAGATTCCATGAAAAATAGCGCAGTAAATGCGACGTCCTCGATGAAAACCGGCTGGACGAGTGATCTGGCCGCCGGTTTTTTAGTTTCCCTCATAGCACTACCCCTATCACTTGGAATCGCCGTTGCTAGCGGCTTTCCGGCGGCCTCAGGGCTGATTGCAGCAATTGTCGGAGGAGTGATTACCTCTCTGGCGGGCGGAGCGCGCCTTACGATTAAAGGGCCAGCGGCGGGGCTGATCGTGATCGTTCTCGGGGCGGTTACAGAGCTCGGCGATCATGGAGATCCGATGTCGGGAGTCTACCGGACGGCGGCCGCGATAGTTGTTGCGGGAGGTATCCAAATTTTCCTTGGGATATTTCGGTGCGGAGTTCTTGCGGAAATGATGCCTGGAGCTGTTATCCATGGGATGCTTGCCGCGATCGGGATCATCGTCATGGGAAAGCAGATTCATGTTCTCTTGGGGGTGACGCCGATTGGAAAGACCCCGCTGGCACTCATCTCTGAGGTCAGAACAAGTCTTACTTCCCTAAATCCCGTCATCACTTTCATAGGCATAAGTAGCCTTGCAGTCATGATAGTCTGTGCGCGGTATCCGATTGGGTTTCTCCGGCGCGTCCCGGCTGTCCTCATCGTAATGATTCTCGCCATCTGTCTGGATGCGTTTTTCGATCTTACGCATCTTCACACGTACGTATTCCACGGGGCAAAGTATCCCTTGGGGCCTGATTTTCACCTCAAATTGCCGGCGTCTGTAGCCCAATCACTATTCACCCCCGATTGGTCCCACCTTTTGACGCCACAATCGCTCAAGTACATCGCCTTTCTTGCGATTGTGGGCAGCATAGAGTCGTTGCTCACGGTAAGTGCTGTCAATGGTATAGATCCGGAGCGACTACGGGCCGACTCTGACAAAGATCTCATAGCTCTGGGAATAGGAAATATTGTCTCTGGGCTTTTTGGAGGCCTTCCGATTATATCTGAAATTGTGCGGAGTAAGGCGAACGTGGACGCGGGTGCAACGTCATCGAGAGCAAACATGGCTCACGGTCTTTTGTTATTGGCATACCTAGGTTTGATGTCCTCGATATTATCGCTGGTGCCCCTTTCCGCGCTCGCTGGGGTGTTGATTTATGTTGGCTTTCGGCTCGCTTCGCCCCGTGAGTTTATGCGCGCCTGGAATACTGGTAGAGAGCAGTTTGTTTTTTTCCTGACTACCTGTGTTTTGACGGTTACTGGAGATATCCTGGTTGGGGTTGCTGCGGGACTTGCGTGTGCGCTGTCTTATGTCCTGGTGCATGGGACTAAACCTTGGCACCTGGTTGCAAGCCCCCGTGCGGTAATGAAAGAGGGACAGACGTTAAAAGTAGAACTTGAAGGCAACGCCATATTCAGCAATTTTGCGTCGTTCCGACAAATCGTTGAAGGCGTGGGGCCAGAAATTTGTGAAATTAAGATCGATTTCAGCAAATGCAATCTCGTTGAGCATACCTTCCGAGATAAGCTTGAGCGTTTACGGACAGAGCTATCCGGGATGACAATCTCAGTGTCAGGACTCGATGCCCACGTGCGTTCGGGAAGTGATCCGACCGCAACGGTACGTCGGCCTTGAATGTCTGCAAGAACACCGAGTGTGGCAGGATAATACCGTGATATGAACCCGATTCGAATACCGAGGGAGACTTCATGACCCTTTCGACCGGCAACAATCGGTCAGGCCTTCGTGATATCATCAACCGGATATCTCACTACCTGCCAACTCAGGGCCCCCTTGATGTTTTTGTTCATCACAATACGCTCCACGCCTTTGAGGAGTATCATTTTCTTGAGGGAGTAGAGAAGGCGTCGGGTATCTATGGAGCAAGAGCCTATCAATCAGAGTTCGCCTATCAGAGATCATTCATCGGTGGAAGGATAAATGATCACGATCTTCGGGAGGCTATTCTCCTCGATGAGCCAAGTCTCGTGAGGCAGAACGAGGTGATCGGCTCTGATGAGTGTGCAATCGAGGATATCCGAGCCATTTTGCTCTCAGCTCCCGAACATACGACTCGAGAGACGGTTTTTTGGGCACTTGTCGAGCATGGTGGCCTCGATCATCATCCGGCAGAACTTGCGTTTCCACGGTGGGAGGGCGAAATCGCTCGCGAGCGGGCAATTGTCCGAGCGATGTCAGCTGCGGAGCGTTCTCAGTACCTTCATCAATACATCGAGCGACATGAATATTGGAATAAAGACGATGAGTTGGTGGTCGAGGAGCTCACGAAGCTTTTGGAGCGCCCGGTTCCGGACGTCAATCGCACTGCTTTGAGGATGTTGTGGCTCGCGAGTATGACCGAGGCCTTTCGGATGGTTCGTCTTGAGAGTCGACTCGATGGAATGAGTGCCGATACAGTAGACCGAGCAGCTCGAGAGCTAACCATGCCTCTCATTACGAAATTAGCTGCCGCTTATGTCGATGATGGGGTTGCAGCGTGGCAGCTTCCTCGACGTCAGGAGGGCTTTGTCGTCGCAGCGAGCGAGGTCCTTCAAGGCAATTCACCTCTTGTTCCCTGGTTTGTCAGAGGAGTCGGAGGTCGGCTATCTCGATTGGTAGGCCGAGATCCACTTGAGGCTCTTGAGATTGTCTTGCGGGGAGAGGGGTTGGCCCAGGATAGATGGGAAGAGGTGCTCCAGAGGGAGATACTCGAACTTAAGGGCTGGGCTGGTTTCTTTCATCTCCTCGAAACACGTCATGAAATTCTGCCGACAAGCTCCGCATCCCGAGAAGACCTTCTCATTCAGTTTCTTGCTGTTTCTATGATAGTCCGAGCACGAGCTCGTGAGGTCCTTCGTGATGAACCTCGAGCTCAGATTCGGCCATATGGCAGGGACTCTGATGACATCGTCAACCGCCTTTACTATCGGGCATTTCATCTGTTTCGTTGGTGTCAGGTTCGGGGAGTAACCGCTCGGACTTTAGTGACCTGGCCGGCGTTGAGAAAAGAGCGCCTGTTTAATCTGTTCGCCACGTGGGAAGTGCGCCGCCGGGAGCGGGTCTGGCATCTCGCATTCGAGGGTAACTTCGAACGACGGGTTTATCATGCATTCCTCGCTGGTGTGAAGCATGCTGCTCGCCCGGCTTCGACCCCCCATTTCCAAATCATTACCTGTATTGACGATCGAGAAGAGTCCTTCCGCCGGTATCTCGAGGAGATGGGCCGTCATGTGGTGACCTTCGGGACAGCCGGGTTCTTCGGTGTTGATGTAGCATACCAATCGATTGAAGGGGGAGAGGCTCCCTTTTGCCCGGTAGTCATACGCCCTCGGCATGTAGTGGTTCAGCGGGCAAAGGATGAACATTCATCCGTTGTTGATCGACGCCTCGCCTTTGGTCGAACCTTGATTCGAAGTCGAGGCATGTTTGAACGGAGTTCCCGGTCGGCAATGGGGGGTGCGGTCGCCTCTTTACTCGGAGGAATTGCATTTGTCCCGATGTTAATGAGGACACTTTTCCCCCGATTGTCGGGTAGAATCTCCACCATGATCGCAGGTCGGGAGCCGCTTGATACGGTGACGGATATCGTTTACGAGCGAGAGGAAGGGTGTCAGGCTGACGAATTTTCTACCGAACGATTAATCGGTTTTTCTCCCGTTGAGATGGCGCAGCGAGTAGGGGGGCTTTTACGTAGTATCGGACTTGTGAGCAATTTTGCCCCGATTGTCGTTTTGTTTGGCCATGGCTCTTCATCGCGCAATAACCCCTTTCGATCTGCCTACGATTGTGGTGCATGTGGAGGACGACCGGGCCGGGTGAATGCGCGCGTCTTTGCTCTTATGGCGAATCGTCAAGATGTTCGCAGATTGCTGAGGCAATCGGATATTGATATTCCCGATACCACCCACTTTTTGGGTGGGTATCACGATACGAGCAGCGATGCGATTAGTTACTTTGATACTGATGCAATACCCGCTGCTTCGGGGCAGTTTTTTGAGGAGTTAAGATTCCTTGTAGACGAGGCCCGACGCAGGAACGCCCGGGAGCGGTGTCGACGATTTACCTACGCACCTCACGACGACAGAGATGCGGCACTCGCGCATGTGGAAGGAAGAACCCAGAGCATCGCGGAACCAAGGCCTGAGTATGGACACGCGACGAATGCGATAGCAATAATTGGTCCGCGCAATCATTCCCGAGGGGTCTTCTTCGACAGGCGCTCATTTCTCGTTTCTTACGAACCCTCTGTCGATCCGGAGGCTTCAATTCTTACGGCAATCCTTGCCGCGGTTGTGCCGGTATGTATGGGGATAAACCTCGAATACTTTTTTTCGTCTGTTGACAATGAAGTATATGGGGCAGGCAGTAAGCTTCCGATGAATATTGCCTCATTAGTGGGGGTGATTACCGGGTTTGCGAGTGACCTGCGTACAGGTCTACCAGCCCAGATGGTCGAAATCCATGAGCCGGTTCGACTGAATATCATAATTGAGTCACGCCTGGAGCAGTTCGAGGCTGCACTGGGAAGATTGCCTGTTGTACGAGGATTAATCGAACGCGAATGGGTGAAGGTGGCTCTTTATGATCCGGTTGATCATCGGCTTTTTCCTCTCACTCGGGGACGGGTATCCTCTGCATATGATGCATTTGAGGCGTTGGTCCCTGAGGTTCATGACGAAGAGTCCCTTATCTCCCACCGATCGGGCAATCTTCCCTTCGTGTCGGTACATCAATCGATGGAGGATTAATCAGTGACTACTCTGGTACCCTTCTTCGCTCGTGCGGGCGTTTGGGCAATCGTAGCCGCGCTAGTCCTTATTGCGTTGGCTATGTTTTGTGGGGGCATGAGGCGGGAACAATTTATATCGACGATTGCACGGTATGGGTTGCTGATAGCATGGACATCTGTGCTCATCGCTTCGGCGGGTTATCTGATTTTCGGAGGAGTACCAACTGAGGTGGCATCTGTGATGCTGTGCACGCTCTCCCATCACTCCCTTCAGGTTCAACTCTCCTTCGACGGGCTTGCTGCTCCGTTTTTGGTGATCACCTATTCCCTCTGCGGGATCGCCGCGGCCTTCTCGCGTGATTATCTTCATCGCGACCGGGGGCACGGCCGTTTTTATCTTTTGGTGATGCTCTTCGCCCTTGGAATGTCGATAGTCGTTCTCGCTCGGAATATGGCCACGATGTACATCGGTTGGGAGCTGATTGGGTTGACATCTGCCCTTCTGATCTCTTTTTTTCACGAAAGAGGAGCGACTCGCGAGAATGCGCTCCGCGCATTCTGGGCATATCGACTTAGTGATACCAGTCTTCTTCTTGCCGCGCTCATGTTCACGATGCATCACGAGAGTAGTATTACTCCCAATACATCGCTGGATGGATCCGGTGAAATCCTTATCCCTCTTCTTATACTTCTCGCCGCAATGCCCAAATCGGCACAGGTTCCTTTCTCCGCTTGGCTCCCCCGAGCGATGGAGGGTCCAACGCCTTCGAGTGCCATATTTTACGGGGGGCTCTCGGTGCATGCGGGGCTCTACCTGCTTCTCAGAGCAGGGGAATGGGTCACATTCCCGGGATGGTTTAACGGCGCGCTTTGTGTGATTGGGATAATTTCAGCGGGATTGGGCTCAATTCAGGCTTCAGTTCAGACAGACATTAAGGGCAGCCTCGCATTCGCGTCGATGTCTCAAGTCGGCCTGATGTTCGTTGAGGTGGGCTGTGGGTTTCATGGAGTTGCGGTGATTCATTTCCTCGGGCACTCAGTGTTAAGAACTTACCAGATTTTGAGTGCAAATTCAGCCCTTCACGAGGGGAGAACACGACACGGTGGGCAGTTCGCCGTTGACTCTCGAGTGGCCGCCTGGGCCTATCGAGTGGCGTTTCTGACGAGCATACGCGACGGGTTGGGTCCCTATAGCTTGGTGAGCATCCTCGAGTGGGTGTCGACTCATCTCGGTCGGTGTGAGGCACAGTTTACGGCGGCCATAAGTCGCTGGGCTGGGAGGACCCGAAGATGAGTAGCTTTGTAATGACTTCGGAAGAGTGGTTTCCCTCTCTTCCCTTCTTGATAGGGTGGCTCGTTTCTGCTTCATGTCGGCGGAGGGTCGACCTTCGACCCTGGATTCGAGTGATTGGCGTTGGGGCTAGTATCCTCAGCCTCGGGCTAGCGTGGGATCCCGCTCTACCCTCCCTCAGCGAAAATGGGGGCCAGGTGGCTCGGTTGCTTACTATTGCCTATGCCCTTATCTCGGTTGTTGGGTTCGCAGCTGTCCCTCATCGGGTAATCTCTCGATCAGACTTTGCGACCGTTTTTTTTGCGAGTGCAGCATGCATGGTTTTGTTTCGGGTGGCCAATCCGATTCTATTCGTTTTATTCCTGCTGATGGTAACGATCTCGGTGACGCGTCTTGTGTTGGAGGAGCGAGCTTGTCTAATGTTTGATTCGTTAAACAGCGAGCGTATAACAACGTATATAGTGTATCGGATTCTGGCTTGGATCGCCCTGATCGGGTTTATCGCCTCGTTTGGTTTTGATTGGCTAGCATTCCCTTCTATCGATAGACCGTTTGACGCCGAGGTCCGTTGGTTGCCCTCGAGTTGTCTCGTTATTTCGATGCTTGCATTCCTGGGGTTATTTCCGTTTCATAGCTGGCTTCCCCTTTTTCTGGGTGCTCCGCGTTTGAATATCTTCATTCCGCTTCTTACTATGACGATAGGGGTCACATTTTTTTTGAGATTGTTCCTTCCTCTGTATCCGCGGTTAACCCATAGTGTATCGCTAACTCTGACTATAAATTGCGCTATAGGGCTCATCTACGTGGCTCTTCTCCTCTTTGGTGAGCATCGGCTCAAAAGAATTGGAGGATACGTGGTGATGTCTCATCTCGGATTTATGGTGCTTGCGGGGACCTCGGCGGTGGGCTCGTCTGGTCTCATTCCGGTTGAGCTTGATACCCTTAATCTTCTTTTTGCCTCAGGAGGATTGGTGCTCGTTCTCTCCTGTCTCTCCAGCCGATTCGGTCTCTCTGGTGTAACATCGGCATCAGGGCTTGCGAGCACTTATCCGGAGCTTGGATTGTGTTTTCTTGTTTGTGCTCTCTCTCTCGTTGGCTTTCCAGGTACGATAGGCTTCATCAGCGAGGAGCTCCTTTTTCAGGGAGCGTTTGCACACCAGGTACAACTCGTCCCGGTTATCGTGATCGCCCTTGCCCTCAATGGATACTCATGTTTTAGGCTCTTCGCCCGATCTTTTTTTGGGAGTCCCTCCTACCCAAACGCGGTCGCCCTTCCGCTTGTCGGCCGCGAGCGGGTTTGTATACTCATCATTACCGGATTTATCCTGATCAATGGATTCGTGCCGGATTTGGTGATGAAATTCGCGGTGAGGTGAAAAGAGGGCACCGTTGGAGGTGCGGGCAGGGTAATAGGATTTCATTTAATCCTTGTGGTAGGGTAACCCTCGATTAATTGCAAATCCACGATAGATTTGTTCGAGCAAGAGCAGTCGGACTATTTGGTGTGGAAAGGTCATCGGTGAGAGGGAGAGCAGCATATCCGCTTCTTCCCGTTGCGATGGTGTCCACCCTATGGCAGGCCCGATTGCAAGCACGGTATCGCACTCGCTCCGATGAGTGGCTTGTTCAAGGAGAATCGCGAATTGGCGTGAATTGAGTGAACGACCGGTTTCATCCAGCAGAATAAGGAAACTGCGCTGAAGAGCTGGTGGCAGAAAGGTCCGTCGGCCGGGCGAGAGGCCAGATACGTTGCCCTTAGCCGATGAGCCACGGCGTGAGCGAGAGGAGAGAGAGCGGCCTCCTGTCTGGCACTCGAGAGATATTGGAACCCAGCTCTTCATTCGGTTGAGGTAGTTTTCCTCGAGCGAGGCAATATAAGGATCTTTGATCGGCTCTGAGGTAAAGATGACAAAACGCATATGGGTCACTCTTGGGTGAAGGCGACTTTAGCCCTTTGGCTCAGACAATGCTCGTCTGACCGACTCAACCAACGCTCTTGTCTCGAATGGCTTAGACACGAAGTCACTGGTACCTGCCGCATAAGCCTTGGCCTTATCCTCCTGAAATGCGGAGCCTGATACCAAGATAATTGGGATTTTCTCGCAATCTTGACGAATTTTTTCGATAAATGGGAGATTACTCTCCCTATACAAGTTGATATCGGAGATGATTAGATCAATCTCTGCTGCGACGAGATTGGCTTCAGCCTCTCCTATCGAGTCACAAAGGATAATCTCCGCTCCGCATGTCTTCAGGACAGCGTGAATAATCCGTCGTGTCGACGGATCGTCATCAAGAACGAGTATTGTATGTCCGGCCAGCGAGAGCGGAGTAGCGTAGACATCTGCCTCCTGCATCTCAAACGGGGGGGGGAGGGCGATGGGAAATGATATGATGAAGGTGCTTCCCAGATTCGTCGTTGACTCGACCTCTATCATCCCTTTGTTGAGTGAAAGAAGTTGATGAACGATGGCGAGTCCTATTCCGCTCCCCTCCTGCTGTCGGGTGTATTCATCATCTCCCCGAGAAAATCTATCGAAAAGAGTTTTTAAAAGCTTTGAAGACATTCCTATGCCCGAGTCTTTGACCGAGATTCGGACTCTATTATCAACTGTTGAGGCTCCGATACTGATCATCCCACCCGGTTTTGTGTATTTAATGGCGTTACTCACAAGATTTATAAGAATCTGACGGAGATGCCTAGGATCGCCGAATGCGTATAGCTGGTCATGTTGTTCCTCACAAGAAAATGCGAGCTGCTTTTCTGTAGCACTTTGGTGCATGAGTCGAACCACCTGAGCAAGCAGCTGGTTGACATCGACCGTTTCGGGAATTGCGCTCTCTTCCCCGGATTCTATTCGAGTGAGATCAAGAATGTCTGCGATAAGATTCTTAAGATGAATGCTCGATTTTGTGATCCCCGCGAGAGCATCACTCTGTTCAGCGGTCATTTCACCGTACATGCCCTCGGAGAGAAGTGAGGAAAAACCAATAATTGAGGTGAGGGGATTGTGAAGTTCATGGCTCATGTTCGCAAGGAACCGAGACTTAGCCTGGCTTGCTTCTCTGGCTCGAGCAGATTCGTTCTCGAGCTGTTTCGTGCGGGTTTCGATCAAGGATTCGAGCTGTTCTGAGTAGGCAACCAGTGAGTCTCGATTTCTCGCGTTTGCAAGTCCCACCGCTGCGGCGACCAAAAATTCCTCGAGACGTTCCTCATCCGGCCGAGTTAGCGTACGCTCCCTCGGAAATCCCAAAATGCACACGCCGAACAGCTGGTTATTGAGGAGAAGCGGACCGATATGGACCGATCGCATTCCCCATTTTTCCATCCATGCCATCGCAGGATCGGGGTTATCAGGTAAAGATTGAATGCCGAGCTGACTAAGACTCTTCACAATCTCGCTGAGAACACCTTCCTTGGCGGAGATTGTTTGATGGATAACCGAGGGGGGGCATCCAAACCCTCCCATGACGGTAAAAGAGGTTGTTTCATCGAGCCTCTGGGCGGTGCATATAACGCCCACTTTAGCATGAAAGCGAGATGCGGCTTGGCGTGCGACCTCTGATGAAAGGTTATGGAGGGAGGCGTTGGAACTGACAAGTTGGATAAGATCATTGAGAACTTGCAGGCGCTCAAGAAGGGTTTGAATTTGGGTCCCGGCACGGGCGCGCTCAAAGGCGATGCCCCCCCACAGCGCATGAAGTTGGATGCGCTGTTGAACCCCTTTGCCGAGGATGCCCGTTGCCCAAATAATCAGGCGACCGACGATAACCCCAAACCGCTTGATTGGGTAGGTGCTCTGATTGAGTCCGGGTGATGCGAGGTTAGCCGTGTGCGACGACACAAATCGGGCAACCTCAGTCATCGCACTTTGGCGTGCATCGGGGGCCAGCTCCAGCACTGCCCCCTGAACCTGTCTGAGCTGGCATACACTCTCAACAATGGCGTCGCAGAGAAGACCAAAAGGTTCTCCAGATTCGAGCGCATCAAGGACCTTTTGCATTTCTGACTCTCATCGCTGGTCCCCATCATTGCCACGCCGTTGCCTACGCGACACCGCTGCCTCAGTCATCACCTTACAATGAAGGATAGTCAGTATACCCCTTTTCCCCACCTCCGTAGAAGGTCGCTCGATCATACCGATTGAGAGGCGCGTTCTCGGCGATTCTGCGGGGGAGATCGGGATTTGCAATAAAGAGTCGACCGAATGCAACGGCATCGGCTATCCCCTCAGCAACAGCCTCCTTGGCAGAGTCGGGCTGATAGCCACCCGCCGAGACGAGAACGCCACGAAACGCCTGACGAAAGAGTTTTGCCGTATCAGGTTTGTCTTCGAGAACCTTGTCGCTCCCTCCCGCTCCCGACGAACGTGGTTCAATCAAATCGACAAACGCGACCGACCGATCACTGAGCTGGCCGAGAACATAGGTAAACAGGGACAACGGATCGCTATCACTCATGTCGTTGAATGTCCCGTACGGCGAGAGCCGGACCCCTACCCTCTCTGTCCCCCACACCCCGATCACGGCATCGACGACCTCAAGCAGGAGCCGTGCCCGATTCTCAATCGAGCCTCCGTACTGATCCGAGCGGTGATTGCTCCCGTCCTGGAGAAACTGATCGAGGAGATACCCATTAGCGCCGTGGACCTCGACCCCATCGAACCCCGCCTCTTTTGCGTTCGCAGCTCCAGCCGCAAATGCTGCCACGATTCCCGGGATCTCATCGGTCTCAAGAGCCCGTGGTGTGAGAATCGGGGTTGGTTTCCAATCGGCTGTCATAGTCCCGCTATTCTTCGCTGCAATCGCGGATGGAGCGACGGGGAGTTCATTGTTGGGCTGGTGCGATGAGTGAGATATTCGTCCTACGTGCCAAAGCTGCAGAACGATACGACCACCCGCTGCGTGCACTGCATCGGTAACGAGCCGCCAGCCTGCTATCTGTTCCTCTGAGTGGATACCGGGGGTCCCAGGATATCCTTGGCCCTGCTGACATACCTGAGTTGCCTCGGAGATGATAAGCCCCGCGCTCGCCCGCTGAGCGTAGTATGTTGCATTCAGCTCGTGGGGGATATTGCCCGGCTGTTTGCTCCGCATCCGCGTAAGGGGCGCCATCACAAGACGATTAGGAAGATGAAGAGCGCCTGCGATCAGGGGGTCATTGATTGTTGTCATCGAAAATATACTCCGAAAAAAGAGGAAACGACGGATAAAAAGCAAACAAGTTACTTGGGACGGTTAAGATGAAGCAATCTCGGGAACGAATCCTCGCCTCGAGGTATTTTCAGTGATAGTTCGCGGTTCGACAAACTGAAGAAGATAATCGGGCCCCCCTGCCTTTGAGCCGATGCCCGACATCCGGCTCCCTCCGAACGGCTGCCGAGCAACCAGCGCTCCGGTGATTGCCCGATTAAGGTAGAGGTTGCCGACCGTGAATTGGCGCTTGGCAGCTTCAAGGTTGCGAGGATTGCGGGAGAAAACGCCCCCGGTGAGCGCATAAGGTGAGTCCATGGCGAGTCTTAACGCATCGCCAAAGGTTGGAACCGACGCGGTACAAATTACAGGACCGAACAGCTCCTCGCGCCACCAGCTACTGGTGAGGGGTGGATCCACGATGATCGTGGGTGCGATAAAATATCCTTCGGACCTGTTTCGGGCAGCCACGGCAACGCGACATTCCCGACGGGCGCTTTCAATCGTCCGATTCAGCCTCTGATAGGCCTCAGCGTCAACAACGGGACCGACAGTTGTCTCCGGTTGCTCGCTGGGACCGACGATGAGATCGGCTGCTGCCTCGATAAGTCTCTCGATGAATCGGGAATATTGCTTGCCGACGACAATGAGGCGCGAGCACGCTGAACACTTTTGACCGGCAAATCCAAAGGCTGAGGTGAGTATGCCTCGGATCGCGTCGTCCTCATCTGCATCGTCGTCAACGATGATGGCGTTCTTACCTCCAAGCTCGGCAATTACCCGCTTGATCGTTCGTTGCTCGGGGTATGAGGTGGCGGCGCTAGATATGATCTGCTGACCCACTGCTCGCGAGCCGGTGAAGCAAATGAGGTCAATCCGCTTATCCTCAACCAATGCTCGACCGATCTCTTCTCCCTGCCCAGGAAGGAATGCGAACGCGTTCGGTGACACTCCCGCTGCGAGGAGGATCTCTGCGAGAGCGAAGCCAACAAGGCTCGATTGCTCGGCGGGTTTGAGGATCGTAACATTTCCGGTGACAAGAGCAGCGACCGTCATGCCACAAGCGATTGCGAAAGGAAAGTTCCAGGGGGCAATCACAACGGCGGTGCCACGAGGGTGATAGATAAGCTCATTTTCCTCCCCGGGAATATCGCTCGTCGCGATAGGCGAGGCAGAATGTAATGCCCGTTCCGCATAGTATCGGCAAAAATCGATCGCCTCAGCGACATCGGCATCAGCCTCTTTCCACGGTTTCCCGACCTCACGAATAATAAGTGCATTGAGGTCGTGACGGCGCTCCTGCATTATTGAGGCGGCACGCTGCAGGATCGATGCTCTTTCGCTTACTGAAGTGTCTTGCCATCCGAGCTTTCCCTCTTCGAGAGATGAAAACGCCTCATCGACGTGCTCTCGAGATGCAAAATGAACGGTACCGAGCTGAATATCTTTGGCAGAGGGATCCTCACGCTCATAGGTCGTTGTCGTTGTTCGTCGTTCGCCATTGATTAGGGGATACGCGACAAGGCCGGTGGCTGAGCGGTTCGACTCGAGTCGCTCGAGGGCATCGCGAAGAAGTTTGCGATTTGACGAAACAGAGAAATCAGTAAACGGCTCATTGAAGAAAAAAGGAGTATTCATCGGTCCTCCGGATCAAATTGAGGCGCGGCAAGAAGTGCGTCAGTGGTATGGTCATCGAAGAAGGTATGTCGCAGGAACGATTCGTTCGAGGTATTTTCAAGGAGCCGGCGAACGAGGTATCCCATCCCTGGAAGGAGTGGGCCCAAGGGCACATAGAGACGGACGAGGTGGCCGTGCTGCTGGAACGCACGTGCGATTGGATCGGCCATGCCGAATAACATCTGAAGCTCAAAGCCACTTCTCGGAACTCCCCGAGATTCAGCATACATGCAGGCGTGGGAGAGTGATCGAACGTTGTGAGAACCAAATGCCGGGAACAGCTGCTGGTGATTATCGATGAGGAAACGGCTCAGTCGTTCAAAATTCGCATCGGCTGATGATTTGTGAGAAAATAAGGGGGATGGCCAGCCATTTTGTACGGCGACTGTCGTTTCGTGATCCCAGTACGCTCCTTTTACGAGCCGGATTGCTATCGGACATCCCCGTTCCTTTGAGAACGAGAGGAGGTCGGTAAGTAGTGTTGCTGCATGACGCGAGTAGGCTTGAACGACGCAGCCGACGAGAAAGTCTCCCCGGAATTCCGCGCTGCTAAAGACCCTTTTAAATGCCTTGTAGATAATTTCATTGTTCGCGGAATCCTCAGCGTCCACGTATAATTGAGCGTTCGCCCGTCGTGCCTCATCCGCAAGAAGGGCGAGACGGTCAGAGAGGAGAGTGACGCTTCGCTTTTGGTTGAGTGATGAAACTTGCGAATAGAGAGCGGTCAATTTAACTGATACACACGCCGCCCGGCTATCCCCCGGGTTGTCCAGCATGAGCGATTTGCTCTCCCGCCATTTCGGAACCGAGCTGCCGAGGACGGTCAAGCACTCGATGTATCGCTTAAGATAGCTTTCAGCTTCGCGCTCACTCACGCAGTATTCGCCGAGGAGATCTACGGTGAATGCAAATCCAGAGCGACGAATTGAGCGGAGGGTTCCGAGCGCGGCACGAGGAGTTTCTCCAGCAATAAACTGAGCCGCCATCTGTCGAACGCCAAGTCTGACCCCGCTTGCCATAATCGCTTTTGCGGCTGATCCTGGGGGGCGGATTCCCCACGCTGCCCAGGTTGGAAGGGTTGCGGCCTCCTCGCCGAGATATTGGGCAATATGATCGGTAATCGAGTCTGAGCTTTCGAGGGAGGGGAGCACATCAACAAGTCGAAAAAGATTCCTCTTGAGGGAGGGGGTTTTGGTTGACCACTCCATAAAGCGCTGGGACCAATATTGTTTCGAGAGGATAGATGCTCGCTCGACCCGAATCCCCGCGAGAATCTTTTTGCCGAGGTCGGTGACCTTCTCCTCAAAGCTTGGGATCTTTGCAGGGATATATGCAGTGGCGGGGTCGGGGCGTTGAAGAGGAGATGGAGGATCAGACAACACGACACGACTCCTGAGGAAAGAGACTGAAAGCGCTCCCGTTGAACGCACGCCTCCTACGATATCACTCACCACCGAGTAGTGAGCAACCCCTATCCTTCACGAGACGCCTAACGATGTTCCTTGGCACAGCCGAGCATTTTTGACGTAGTCGTCAAAACGAGTAATCTCGCTATCGACATTTGGATCAATGTCATTGGCGGAAATTACCTTTATGATGGTTAAAAAAAAGATTCGGAGGTCGAGGCCGAAGGAAATATGGTCGGCATAGAAGAGATCATATCGCAGCCGTCTCCTCCAGCTGAGTGCATTTCGTCCGCGAACTTGGGCAAGCCCTGAGATTCCAGGTCGCACGTCATGGCGGTGCTGTTCTCGCGACGAGTAATAAGGAAGATAATCAGGAAGGAGGGGGCGGGGACCAATAAGGCTCATATCGCCCTTGAGCACGTTTATCAGTTGAAGTAATTCGTCGATTGAAAATCTCCGAATAACCCTCCCGAGGGGGGTTATTCGGTGGGAATCGGGGAGGAGGGTACCATCTTGTGCCCGCTCATCAGTCATTGTCTTGAATTTGAGTATTTGGAAAGGCGCTCCGTGAAGGCCGGGACGACTCTGAGAGAATAGAATGCCACCTCGGTGAGCATAAAGGAGAGCGAGGACTACCCCGATGAGGATAGGGCTGGTCAGTATTAGCCCTACAGAGCTACCCACGATGTCAAAGAGCCTCTTTCCATACTGTTTGTACATGATACCCCCTCAGCGTGTTAAAGGCTGCGAAATAAGGTATCAGGGCGGGTTGCTACTCTCGCTAAAACATCAACGAGAAAGGGGATGATGAGTGAAAAATCGACCTGAAAGTTTCTCTTTTTCCTCTCAGCTCCCGATTCTGTCTGTGCAAAAACGATGAGAAGATCCCATCGGACCCTCTTTGTAAGGACCTTTCAGAAGCCGACATCATTGTAAAAGGCTTCCGGTATCCGGTTCGCTATCTCTCGCAGCACCTGAGAGTGTCGTAGCACACAGATAGGCATTCGGCTATCGGAAAGTACGTCGCATGAGATTTCTATTCGGGTTTGGTGATTGATTCGACTTTAACGTAAATTGCACTCCCGTTCGGAATCGCAGTGAGCTTTACTCCGTTCTCAACACCTATGGTTGTCAACAGCTTTGGTTGACCTCCCTGAGGATGAATAAACGTGATTCCCTCAAATTCTTGGGGCGGATATTGAGGGAGACCAAGTCCGAGGGTTGAAATAGCGGTACTCGGAATGGTCAAAACAAACGTTCGATGGTCTCTGCGAGCAAGTTCAAACGTCGTGGCTGGCTGGCTGAGTTGAAAAGAAACAACCTGTTCGCCATCGACTAGTTCAAAACCGACAGCAAGTAGTTGGCGAGCGGAATTTTCATTCGGGTCGGCGAGAGATGGTTCATCCACATCATCCCTTGAAGGAGCGATCTCCTCGGAGAGCTTGGAAAGAGCATCGTCCGGAGTTGGTAAGGAGGGTGTTCCCTCAGAGGCTGGGTCTGGTTGATAAGTTGGCGTTGAAGTCGGGGATTGAGAAGGTGATGGGGTAGGTGTTTCTGTTTCGGTCGGCGCAGCAGAGGGAGTGGGTGTTCTCGGACGCGTCGGGGAAGGTGAGGGTGTTGAGGTGGGGGCTCGAGTCGGTGTTTTTGTGGGTCGAGGGGTCGGAGATGGCCGCGGAGTATTGGTCGGTGTCGCGGTAAAAGCAGGGGACGGAGTTGGAGATGTTGTCGGGGTGAAGGTTGGTCTCACCGTGTTGGTAGGTGTAGGAGTCGCCGAAGGAGTAGTGGAGGGGGTTACTGAAGGCGTTGTGGTTGGTGTCCCTGTGGAGGTAGCGTTGGGAGTTGCCGATGAAGAGGCAACGGGACTAAGATCCGTAACGGGCGTACCGGTCAAGGTAGGTTTTGCGGCGGGAAGAGTGTCATGAGAGGACGGCTCAGGTTGTACCTCATAGGAGTTCGAAACAGGAAATTGTGCAGGCGCTGCTCCGATTCCGGTTGGAGGGATATCAGGGGTAGGAGTGGGTGACGGGGTCGAAACAGGCAGACCCTCTGCTGGTAATTGAGATGCCGTTGCCTCTACGGTTGGAGTAGCCGTGAAAGACTCAGCAGCAAAAATTCGGATTTGAGATGGGGAGGGACTGGGGGATATCTCGGAATCAACTGTGGGAGACGGGGCTATCAGGGACAGAATCGCCCGGTTTTTTTGAATCTGCACAACCGGAACCTGGGGAGCCTTTTCCAGATCGAGAACTACCCGGATTTTATCGAGATGGGTCGCTATCCGAATCTTTTTGATTGCACCATCCTTCGTCTGACGAGCAGCATGTATAGGGTATCGGCGTGGGATTCCCTTTGCATCGATCCCGATACGAGGAGGATTCGCGAGGGAGAAGGTAGAGAGCTTAGCCTCTTCGGGAAAGGTCACCACAATCCGTTCCCCGTCTCGAAAGACGGAAACTGTCGAATCGGCTCTGAACAACTCCTGAGTCATTGCTCCTTTTGGGCTTACGATGATACAGAAAAAAAGGATGAGGAAAAGCTCGAGGACTCCCAAAAATTTGAATCGCAGAATGTTCTCCTCTCTCATCATTTCTCCAAAGATGCCTAAATTGCGAGCGACAATCCTTTTATCCATAAGATGAGAATTTCTTTAAGTTTTGGAAACACTCTGAAAGGTTGTGCGAATATACTTCACCCTTCTCGATCAAAACAGGAGAAAATTGATCATGTCCTCGGGGAGAATGGCGTTTTCACCTCCATCTGTCGTTGCTGAAGAAGATGTTCGAAGACTACCAAAGCGCCAGGGAAGGGAGTGGTAAATCGGCAGGATATGCGCCCTTGAGTGGTCGATTGCTTCCAGAATCGGAGCTCACGAAGCGGCAATTGTTTGCCCTTCGACGACTCACCGACAACCGACTGCATTTCAAGCTCATCACGAAGGTGTGCACCGTACTCGAGCGTTGCTCCGTGAGTACCCTCGCTAAGACAAACCAAACAATCTCCCAGCAAGATTAACCACACAGCCCGGGACGAGACTCCTGTTTCGAATGACGATACCTGCCCAGCTTCGTTGAGGCGATCCTCTGTCCAGTTGCCGCGTAGTATTAAATGAACGGAGAGGTCGCGCGCTCGAGCAGCAAAGGCAAAGCGTCGAGCTGCAGAGCGGACGGCCAGGTATTCGAGAATCGTACGAGGCTTCAGCTCTCGCCACCTTTTTGATGCCGACTGTTGAAAAACGATTGGTAGAAGGAGAAGGGCTAACCACATAATCTCTTGCTCTCGCAGGCCGACGGCAAGCACACCGCAGACAAGGGCGAGGAGCAGAACAGCGGATGTGCCCGAGGCGTGGGACTGAGAAATCAGATGAAACTTCTCCTCAGGGGGAATTCTACTCCACATCTGATCGGTGCTGATCGTGTCCATCAGGGGTTAGTCAGGAAATTATTGCCTATTTTTTTCTCAAGTCACTCGGAGAGGCATATCCCGTTCCAAGCTCGAGGCGATGAGACGGAAACTGTTATCGGCCAGGATGAAAAAATGGAAGATTACGAAACTTATTGAGGTGGAATTCGATATAAGAGGTCCTGGGTGATGAGGCGAGGAGCCCTCTGCATGGGTGTGAGATTTTTAAGGACCGGTCATGTTGGCAAAAGTGATCACGAGCACCATCGTTGGGCTTCGGGCTCTTCCCGTCGAAGCGCAGATCGCGATTCGGCCTGGCAAACCGCTTTTTACCCTTGTTGGAATGGCTGACTGTGCGGTGAAGGAGTCTCGAGAGCGTATCCTCTCCGCGCTCCGCCACCTTGCAATCTCGGTTGATAAACAGGTGCTCGTTAATCTGGCACCTGCTGAGGTTCGAAAAGAGGGCTCTTCGTTTGATTTGCCAGTGGCGATAGGTCTCCTCGCAGCCTTAAAACACGTTCCCCGAGGAAGTCTTGGATCTCGGTCATTTCATGGAGAGCTCGCACTCGATGGCGAGCTCCATCGGATCAGGGGAGCAGCAAGCATGGCGATCACGGCGATGGAACAGGGAGCATCCGAGATAATTCTTCCTCATGACAATGTCGCTGAGGTTCGACTGCTGCGTGGAATTGAGCCAATTGGTGCTCATTCGCTCGCGGAGGTTATGTCATATCTTCGAGATGGAGTCAGACCTCCGCAACTTTCCTTCAACTACGCGCAAAGCGAGGAGGGCGGATCCCCGGTATCTCTCGACCAAGTAATCGGACAGGATCGGGCGAAGCGTGCTCTCGCAATAGCAGCCGCGGGAGGTCACAATATTCTTTTCATCGGCCCACCTGGTTGCGGAAAGTCGATGCTTGCTCAGCGATATGAGGAGCTGCTGCCTCAGATTGGAGAGCGGGAGCTGCTCGATATCGTCAAGGTGCACTCGGTTTCAGGATTGCCTGTTGAGGACTTTCTTCGAGGCAAAAGACCCTTCCGAGCTCCGCATCATTCTCTGAGTGATGCTGCTCTTGTGGGGGGAGGGATGCCTGTCCGTCCAGGGGAGATAAGTCTCGCGCACGGAGGGGTTCTCTTTCTCGATGAATTCCCCGAGTTTAGGCGCACCGCAATCGAATCGCTCCGAACCCCCCTTGAGGAGGGGAGAGTTCTGGTCAGTCGTGCTCGAAGCTCGGCGGAATTTCCGGCACGATTTCAGCTTATTGCGGCAATGAACCCCTGTCCTTGCGGACGGCTCGGGATATCAAAGGACTCATGCTCGTGCAGTCAGGTCGCTCTTCAGGGGTATCTCAGAAAGTTGTCTCAGCCTATCCTCGACCGAATCGATCTTCATCTCTATTTGCAGGCGGTACCGATACAGTCAATCCTCCATCCCGAGGCCTCTTCTACTCCCCCGTCGATCCCCGCAAAGCAGTTAAAGGGGCGTATTAGCGGGGCGGTCGCGACTCAGCTTGAACGGTCTGGAGCGCTGAATGGACACCTTCCAAGCACCGACTTTCTTGCTGATAATCCCATCAAGTTAAAGGGTCGAGAGCTCCTCGAGCGGGCTGCCGGCAAGCTCCGTATTTCAGCACGAGGAGTGATGAGGATCATGCGGGTTGCGAGAACCATCGCCGATCTTGAGGCGTCGGAATCCGTTGACGAACAGCATATTGCTGAGGCTCTCGGATTTCGGGAGTTAGACCGAATGATGGTGTTTGGGGGAGTATGATGGCCGGTTATCCGAAGCCGTCGCCGAGAGGGAATCTTATGTAGGATCCGACTTTAGCCCTCGGGTCTCTGGGGCCCCTCAACGAAAAGATGCCTCTGACGTCGGCGGTTTTGAGAAGAACGGTGAGAGACAACTCTTCGCGGGGCTTAGGAAAAATGCGATTGGTGGGCCTTGACAAACGGAGATTGAACTCGGTATCCTTTGACCATGTATTATCGACTGAAATCCGTTTTCACTGCGCCTAGGTCATCTCTGTTAAAGGGGGAGCTGGGAGAGTATTTTCGGTCGGTCACGCCTTTCTGCACCTCCGGTCTTCTGCTCGTCGTCGTACTCCTTACGAATCGGTGCGGGCCGCCTGTGTAGGCGACTGTGGCGAAAAGCCCCCGCACCGACTAAAAACCGGTGCGGGGGCTTTTTTGTTGTTTTTTGCGTCTGTTACTTTTTGAATCGAGCAATCGAATGGCTGCTCACTTAATGAGAGGGCTCGGATGAAACCAACCTTAGATGCAATCGTCCCCCAGCAGTCAGAGGAGATCGCTGGGGCGGAGATCCTGATGCGCTCGTTGGTTGAGCATGGAGTTGACGTTGTATTCGGGTATCCAGGGGGGGCAATCATGCCCGTGTACGACGCCCTTTACCATTACCAAGACAGGATCCGGCACGTCCTGGTCCGCCATGAGCAGGGAGCAACGCATGCAGCAGAGGGATATGCACGGGTTACGGGCCGGTGTGGTGTTGCGATTGCTACCTCCGGGCCGGGTGCGACGAACCTTGTGACAGGTATTGCGGACGCCCTTATGGATTCAACTCCCCTTGTGTGTATTACCGGTCAGGTGGGTCGGGCGTTGTTGGGAACCGATGCATTTCAGGAGACGGACATCATCGGAGTAACAGTTCCGATTACGAAATGGAACTACCAGGTAACTTCAGCCGACGAAATAGCACCGGTAATGGCCAAAGCGTTCGCCATCGCACTCGCAGGTCGACCGGGGCCGGTAGTCGTTGACATCACTAAAAACGCCCAACTGGAAAAGGCCGTCTATCGACGGGCAAATTATACCCCTCCGCAGAGGAGTTTCCATGCGGTGCCTGTGGCGGAAGATTATGACCGAGCTGCACAATATATCAGCGAAGCGAAGCGACCGATGATGCTAGTAGGACGAGGGGTCCTTGTCGCTCGAGCTCAGCGAGAGCTTCTCCATTTCGCAGAGAAAACGGGAATACCCGTTGCGCTAACCCTTCAGGGGCTCTCAGCGTTCCCCACGCGTCACCCCCTCTATGCGGGGATGCTCGGTATGCATGGAAACTACGCACCTAACATCCTCACGAATGAGGCGGACCTCCTGATAGCCGTGGGGATGCGATTCGACGATCGCGTTACGGGAAATGTTCAGACGTATGCCAAAAGGGCGAAGATTATTCATATTGATATCGAGCGTGCTGAGATAAATAAGTTAGTTTCGGTTGACGTAGGATTGCGCACTGATGCGCGCGAGGGCCTCCTCGCGTTGACTCAACGAGTATCAGCACGTGAGCATCCAGAATGGCGAGAGCGATTTGCCACTCTCTATGAGGAGGAGCGCGGTGCGGTTATCTCGCACGAGCTGTTTCCCGAGTCGGGAGGATTGCGCATGGCGGAGGTTATTCATCGACTTTCTGAGGCGACGGCAGGAGACGCGATTACGGTTACCGATGTGGGGCAACACCAGATGGCAACCGCCCGGTATTATCGATACGCACGAACCGATGGATGGATATCTTCGGGGGGGTTGGGTACCATGGGTTTTGGCATTCCAGCGGCGCTCGGCGCGGCGATAGCGGCGCCGGATCGCACCGTCCTCGCGATCGTAGGGGATGGTGGCTTTCAGATGACGTGTCAGGAGCTGGGTACAATAGCCCAGGAAAAAACCCCAGTGAAAATTGTTATTATGAACAACAATTTCCTTGGTATGGTACGGCAGTGGCAGGAGTTGTTTTTTGACAGTCGCTACTCCTTTGTTCATCTCGATAATCCTGATTTCGTCAAACTTTCAGAGGCATTCGGCATCCCAGCGCGTCGGGTATCGGAGCGAGAGAAGCTCGATGAGACGATCAGTTGGGCACTCGCCACCGAGGGTCCATGTCTTATCGAAGTGCAGGTCGAAAAGGAGGAGAATGTCTTTCCGATGATCCCCGCGGGAGCGGGGGTTTCAGAGATTCGACTCGGATAGAAATTGAGGAGAGGATATGTCAGCGAGTGTCTGCTTAACGGTGTATTCAGACAATAATCCGGGGTTGCTCCACCGGGTGACTGCGGTATTCACCCGACGCAAAATGAATATCGAGTCGCTCACCGTTTCGGACACAGAGCTGCCGGCGGTGTCTCGTTACACGATTGTCATAAGGGCCGACAGCGATGCGGCGAGAAAAATAGCGGAGCAGATTCGGAAGATCATTGAGGTCCACGAAGTGGTGGTCGGCGAAGAGGAGGCGATGGTGAGTCGTGAGGTAGCGCTGGTGAAGCTCCCTCAGAGCTGCTCTGCGGGCCTTGCTCCCGTTGTTTCAACCCATGGATTAGTGCTCGTGTCGGAGGAGGATAATGTCGTGATCTTCGAAAAGACGGGCTCGGTAGAGGAGGTCAGCGATGCGCTTTTTGCCCTTCGACCATTCGGTATTATCGAATTCGCTCGATCGGGCCGAATAAGTATGACTGCCATCGCAGAGCGATGGAGCGGACCGTTGAATGACATCTCTTCGCGGTAAAGTCTTCAGAGTGTTGGTTTTTAGAGAGATTGTCGCGAGAGTCGGCTGGCCGATGACGTGATAGTAGGTGGTAATATGTGTTGAAAAAGAGAGTGAAGATATGGCACGTATGATGTTTGGAGATGTTGAGGAAAGTGTTGTGACTCGTGATGAGGTGTCGCTTGATACGGCGAGAGGAATCCTCGCGGACGAGACGATTGCGGTCATTGGGTACGGGGTTCAGGGACCAGCTCAGGCGATGAACCTTCGTGATAACGGGTTTCGGGTCATCATCGGACAACGACAGGGCGGCGCATCGTGGGAGAAGGCGATAACTGACGGTTGGGAGCCCGGTGAGACGCTCTTCTCGATCGAAGAGGCGGCCAAGCGAGGAACCATTATTCTCAATCTTCTCTCTGATGCGGGGCAAATCGCCACGTGGCCGTCGATTGCGGCGGGTCTCACCGCTGGCAAGGCGCTCGCATTCTCGCACGGATTTGGGATCGTATTCTCCGATGATACGGGCATCGTGCCTCCCTCGGATGTCGACGTTTTTCTCGTTGCGCCGAAGGGGTCAGGAATGAGTGTGCGACGGCTGTTTCAGCAAGGCAAAGGAATTAATTCGAGTTTTGCTGTTCATCAGGATTCGACGGGAAGGGCTCGCGATCGGGTCACGGCCCTCGGTATCGGGGTTGGCTCGGGGTACCTTTTCGAGACTAACTTCCGAAACGAGGTGGTGAGCGATCTCGTTGGTGAGCGAGGTGTTCTTATGGGTGCACTCGCGGGAATTATCGAAGCCCAGTATCGGGTGTTGCGAGCTAATGGACATTCTCCAAGCGAAGCGTTCAACGAAACGGTTGAAGAGCTCACCCAAAGCCTCGTCCCCCTCGTTGGAGAGAACGGGATGGATTGGATGTTCTCCTGCTGCTCGACGACCGCCCAGCGTGGAGCGCTCGATTGGCGACATAAGTTCCGCGACGCCGTTGCGCCCGTATTTGAGGAGCTTTACGAAAACGTTGCGTCAGGTCGTGAAGCCAAGCATGTGATTGCAAAGAACAGTGATGCAAACTACCGAATCGCCCTCGATAAGGAGCTAGCTGAGGTAGCAGAAGCTGAAGTATGGCGTGCAGGAAAACAGGTCCGTTCCCTGCGGCCAACCCGATAGAGGAAGCGCGTGGAAGGGGGTTCAGTATCGGGCCCCCTCGCCTCGATCCAGACCACGGATGGTCCGACGATATATTATCGGTAAAACCGAGCAGAGGCAGGAGACACTGACGATGGATGGCGCAAAAAGAGGGTCCTCGGATCGGCACGTGCGGATATTCGACACAACTCTGCGTGACGGCCAACAATGCCCTGGTGCGGGGATGAGCTTTGATAAAAATCTCGAATATGCTCACCTCGCCGCTCAGCTTCGTGTTGATGTGCTCGAAGCGGGCTTCCCCTCAGCGAGCCAGCTCGATTTTGAGATCGTGAGTCGCATCGCGTCAGAGCTTGCGACAGGTGAAGAGGGGCCAGTCATTGCGGGACTCTGCCAGCTGCGCTCAGACCAGATTGATCGAACGATTGAGGCTCTCCATAGTGCCATTCCCCGAAAACGAGCTCGGGTCCACACCTACGTACCGGTGGATCCCGGTCTTATGGTCGCTTCGTTGGGGAAACGGGCTGAAGATTTCTCCGGTATCGTTAACGATGTTGGCCGATTTATCGAGAGGGCAACAGCAGCAGGGTGTGAGGTAGAATTCAGTCCAGAGGGATATTCCCGAATGGGGGCCAACTTCGATTTTGTCACGGACCTTATTCGAGCAGCAGTCCAGTCTGGGGCCTCGGTCATTAACTGCCCCGATACGATTGGGGGTGCCTCGCGAATGCAGGGGGATCGGTATTTCGTTCATCAGATGAAACAACACGCTGCGATTATCGCCAGAGAGTTTCCGGACAGAGAGGTGACCTGGTCAGTGCACTGTCACAATGATTTTGGGCTCGCGCTCGATAATTCCCTTGAGGGAGTTTTTCGAGGACCAGCGCTCCAGGTGGAAGGGTGCATGAACGGGATTGGTGAGCGAGCGGGTAATGTTGCGCTCGAGCAGGTAATTCTCGCGATAGAGCACTTCGGGAGCCTTGCCGACCAGGAGCATCCTTTCTGGACTCGGATTGATGTGAGTCATCTGCAGCGGGTTTCTGATTTTGTTCGTCGTTTCATGTTGCCGAGGCAACCCCATTGGCCAATCACCGGCGATAATGCAAGCAAACATTCATCGGGCGGGCACACGAACGCAATCTTGCGTAATCCACTCGCCTATCAACCGTTTGATCCCCGTTCAATTGGCCGAGAGGTTTCTATTGTATTCGGTCCGTTATCTGGAGGAAATCACGCGAAGGCGTTGATCGAGGTGCGAGGATATCGATGCGATGATCATGAGAAGGCAGCAATTGCGCAGCACATCAAGAGCCTTTTCAAAGATAGGCGTAAAGGGATCACTGAGGAGGAGTTATTTGAGGGATATCTCGATTATCGTCGGGTGGCGCGGATAGAGTCTTTCCAGTATCGCAAAGAAGGGGGGCAGGCGGGTGTAACGCTCCGCGGAACTTTCTTCGGACGAGAGGGAGAATTCTCATGGACCCGTCAGGGAGAGGACTCAGCGCTCGTTGCGCTCAAAGATCTGATAGATCAGGAATTGCCTGGAACGGAAATCCTCTCGCACCGAGCTGAATCTGAGGAGGAGGGAGCGAGGTCGAGAAGTGTATCTCGGATCGTTATTCGGAATGGAGGGGACCAGACATGGACGGGGGTGGGAGTCGACAGCGACATCGAAATAGCGGCGATGAAGGCGTTGCTCGATGCAGTCAATCGTGCATGGATCGATAAGCATTTCGCGCAGGAGCCAAGGCCGTTCTCATTGTCGGGAATCGCCGAGGAAGAGGGCGAGAGATGAATGTGATTTGCGAAGCGGGGAATATGTTGGAAAAGGGGGCTTCCTATTCATTGGCGGTACTGCCGGGCGATGGTATCGGCCCCGAAGTCGTTGATGCGGCTCTGATGGTGCTGAATGCGGTCGAAAAACGGGAGGGTTTTTCGACTGTAATTTCAAAGGGTTTGATCGGAGGTGCGGCGTACGACGTTTATGGGGAGCACCTTCCGCGCGCAACGATAGATATTTGTCGGGGCTCGTCGGCGATACTTTTTGGTGCAGTGGGTGGTCCCGTTATTGAAGCAGCAACACCAAAATGGGCGAATTGCGAGCGTAATTCTATCCTCTCTCTGAGGAAGGAGTTTGGATTTTATGCAAATATCAGGTCGCTGAGGGTCCCCTCCGGGCTTGAGCATCTCTCTCCTCTGCGACAAGGATTGATCCCAGGCGGTCATTCGATCGTAGTGATACGAGAGCTTCTTGGCGATATTTATTTTGGAGAACACAAGACGACGGGGGTCAGCCCTGCACGAATTGCATCAGATACTGCGGAGTATCGAGAGGGAGAGATCCGTAGGATTGCGCGACTGGGATTTGAGCTTGCGCGGGCAAGGCGGCGTTCGGTCGTGTCAGTCGATAAGGCAAACGTCCTTGACACCTCTCGGTTGTGGCGGGATGTGGTCACTTCGGTGCAGCGAGAGTTCCCCGACGTCACCGTTGAGCATCAGCTTGTCGATAATTGTGCGATGCAGTTGGTGAGAAATCCGGCGCAGTTTGATCTGCTCCTCTGCCCGAATTTGTTTGGCGATATACTCTCCGATATTGTCTCAGTGCTGGGTGGCTCGCTTGGATTGATGCCCTCGGCGAGTTTGAACGAAGAGGGATTCGGATTGTATGAGCCTGCGGGGGGCTCGGCTCCTGATATTGCCGGGAAGGGGATAGCAAATCCGATAGGTCAGATACTCTCCCTCGCGATGTTGCTGAGATATTCGTGGCGCATGGACGGAGCGGCGAATGCGATCGAGATGGCGGTCGAATCGGCGCTCGCTTCGGGAGCTCGGACCTGCGATCTTTGTCGGTCGGGCGAGCCATCAGTCTCGACCGAGGAGTTCGCCGAGGCAGTTGTGCAGGCGTTGATGGTATAATTCTCCGTCAGAACATTTTTTGCTCACACTCTACCGCGGCGAGGAGACTTTTGAGTGCTGAGGAGAGGCGCGTGCGAATTGGCTGAGCGCGTTCATGAATGGCGCGCTGTCGTTCGATGTAGGTCGATTTTCCCTCATCTGTTTCAATTTCGACGGCCCCATAGCCGAGCGCGCTCAGGTCATAAGGGCTGGCCTCCATGTCGAGAGTCCGCGCCTCCCATGCGAGCAGAAAGGCGTCGCGAAGGATATCGCTTCCTACCCAAGGTGACAGTTTGTAGCACCATTTATACAGGTCCATGTTCGCGTGAAGGCACCCGGATTGCTCGATTTCAAGTGTGGTCGCTCTGGTGAGGGGGGTCGCATTGAGGGGGATGGCATCAGGGGTGAAAAAACGGAACGCATCAAAGTGGGTGCACCCGAGGGGATGGTGTTCAACGAGGGCGGATATCTGCTCTGGTGATACCCGTAACGGAATCGAGGAATGACGAGGCTCGGTGGTTCGATAGATCATCGCCCACTCGTGGAGACCAAAACAGGAGAATCGGGGAGGTCGCACGAGTATCTCATCATTTAATCGGATGAGCCATCTGAGAAAGAGAATTCTCTTTGAGGGGAATCGAGTCGGGTCGAGGGAACGTCCCCCCGCATCGTCGCGAAACCCAAGCGCATCAGGAAAGTCCTCATCTGATGCCTCGGCGAGTACTGTCCCGAAGCCAGGGCCCCAACGAAGAAGCTGATGGGGTCGAAACGAGTAGTACCGAAACATGAAATCGAGAACAGGATGAGTCTCTCCTCGTGCCGCCCGGGTGAGGTGTGGTTGGAGAAGGGGGGTAAGGATGGTTGTATGAGTGGTGCGGAGGTGGTGCCAGGCGTGAGGGGCGAGATACATGAGCGTAAAAGATAAAAAGGAGGGGCCGGAGGCGGAACGCCTGGCGGCCCGTGGGGATCGGGATCAGCCGCGGGTTGCGGGTAAGGACCGATCGGGGTCCAAGAGAGCAACGATAAGCTCTGCTTGTTCTCGCGAGAGGTCGCCCCTGTTTTCACCCAGTCTGTAACGGGCGAGAACAGGTTTCTCATCGCTCGGGTCGAAGATGAACGAGGCTTCGCCCTCTTCACAGCCATGCCCGAAGGTAAGCCGGACTGAGAATGGTTGGGGTCTTATCTCAAACCCAATGCCGAACGGAACCAGTGCCTCAGATGGAAGGCATGAGTGCTCCGCCGCCCACTCATCGACGACATAAGCTGCCCAAAGAAATGCTCCTCGACCGTCATCAGTAAGTTCTTCCCCCTCGAAGTTAGTCCAAGTGCCGCCGTTTCGACTGAACCACGTTACCACCAGTCCACGGGAGAGGTGGTTAAACGTGACTATTGACCGTCGATCTGGTGATCCGATCACCGATGAAACCATTGAAACCATGATTTAGAGTAGAACCCTCTCGATCTCAATTGATCCACCGTAATTAGTCAACTAAATTCACTTTACAATTTGATTCGATAGAGTCTTTTTAGGCCTAGCCGATTCCCCTTCTTCCCGCCGCACCGTCTTACGGTAGCTCCCGAGTAGGGTTTCGAGCGGGGTAATGGTCTCTCAGAGGAGGGGAATTCTCTTTTTCCAGTGTATCATCCGTGAGACAAAGTACGGGCTTTACCGAGGAAGGTTGTGACTTCCTCGGAGGTCTTAGTAATAAAAATGCAACTACTTACCCTTGTTGTGCGACTAACTATCGTTTCCATTCATCTCGATCTGATCTAGCATCTGGGAATCCGACTTTCTTTTCGAAGCCTCGTCTCATGACTCATCTCCGATCAATCGCTCTGGTTATGGAATCAGAGATCGACGTTGAGCCGTTTTTTCGGATGGCAGAGACCATTCCAGGGCTTACTCTGCAACGATTCCGCTCTGGCGAAGAAGCGCTGCGGATTCTCCGAGACGCCCACGAGGGGGGGCCCAACCTTATCGTCGTGACTTATGACCTGCCGATGATGAATGGCGGGGCCTTGGTGTCTCAATTGTGGCGCTTGCCGCTCTTAACGCGGCTACCTGCTATTGTAATAGTGCCCCCTCGGTGCGATCAGGCTATCATTCAGCAACTCCTTCAGCTCGGTCCAATCCATGTGATAGAAGGGGGAGATTCTCGCGCAGAGTGGTTTGATCGGGTTGACCAGATTTTTCAATACTGGGGCATGGTCCACCTTCAGGCCAATTAATTGTTCGGTCAAAGGAAAATGAGCATGGGCAACTCTGCTCGGGCGAAGGTCGTCATTGCTGATGATAACACAGCCGCCCTCGCGCTTATGCGTTGTTTTGTCCAATCGCTCGGCTTCTCTGTCATTGCGGTCAGCGATGGTGGGGCGGCGCTCCGGGCAATCGAAGACCACAGCCCGGCATTCGCCCTTCTCGATATTTCTCTTCCTATCCTGACCGGGGTGGAGGTGGCACGATCGGTGAGAGAAAAACCTGAGCTTGCATCAGTTCGTATGATCGCATGTACAGGTCACGGGGATCGGGAGCTTGAAGATGAATGTGGACGAGCGGGTTTTGAGCGCTACCTGGTGAAGCCTATTGATTTCGGAGTCCTCGAGGGATTATTACGAGGTTGAGTGGGGCTTCCACCGCTGCCGCCAAAAATCGGCTGAGGGAGAGGGAGCCGTGAAAAAATCGGAATTACTCGGAATGCAAAAGAGAACCAGCCTTGACCAAAGGTAAGGCTGGCATGAAGGTGCCTCAAAGAGGTGCCGGTGTCAGCGTAATCCGACGGGAATGAGGCGCTCTATTGCTGATGCAAGCTCATCTGTGGGTAGGTATTCCACCTCGGCATAAGCCCGTCGGTGATGAAGTTCCACCCGTTGCACCCTCCCGTGGATGATAAATTCCAACGAAAGAGCCCCCTCAAAACGCCTCACCTGCCCCCGAAGAAACTTTGTGGCGCGCTTCAGCACCGCGTAAGCGCTCGGCGATGGCCTGTACCCCTTTTCATAGAGCACGTTTTGGCGGATTTCGAGGTCATGCCCGACAATCCCAATCAGCTGGACAATAACCATGTTATGAAAACGCAACCCCCCTAAGGTACCCAAAAGCTCAAGCAAAATCAACCTCGCAACCCCCCGACGACTCCGGTATTCCGCCTCCGACTGCTGACCCGTGATACTGCCAGCTGCATCGCCCGTTTGCTTCCCACAATAATCAGGAACTTCTTTGCCCGAGTCACAGCGGTATAAACCAATTGCCTCTCGAGGAGCATGTAGTGGGAATCATGGAGCACAAGGACGACGCACGGAATCTCAGATCCCTGAGAGCGATGAACGGTAAGAGCATAAGCAAGACCGAGTTGGGAAAGGTCGGTAGGTTTGTAGACGACTTTACGACCATCCCACAGAGTAACGGTGAGGCTTTTCCCGCCTGGATCAACTGCGGAGATAATCCCGATATCGCCATTGAAAACACCGAGGGGATCAATTTGGTAGTTGTTGGACCGTTGGCACACACGATCGCCGAGTCGAAATGTTACTGAACCAACCACTAGTTCGGGTACTCCGGGGATGGGGGGATTGAGCCTTGACTGAAGCTGTTGGTTTAATTCGATCGTACCTAGAGGACCTTTGTTGCTCGGGGTAAGTACCATGATCTCAGACGGATCAAAATGGTGGAGAACCGGGAGTTGTTGAGAGACATAGGCGAGGACCGATGCCATCGCTTCCTCTGGGTCTCCTTTCGGGATGAAATACGCATCCACGTTTGAGGCCTCAGAGGGAATGGGAACGATTGGGTTGATTCCCGCATTTATAGAGATGGCGATATCATTAATTGTCGAGCTCGCGGAGCGACGATAGAGCTGAGTCAGACGGATCACCTTTGCTCGCCCTGACTCGATGATGTCGCCGAATACCTTTCCCGGTCCCACACTGGGAAGTTGATCCTTGTCTCCGACGAGAATGAGAATGCACTGGTCGGGAATCGCGGCAAAAAGAGACGCCGCCAAATGAACATCCAGCATTGAGCATTCATCTACGATGACGGCGTCGGCCAGAAGTGGTTCATCCTCATTCTGAATAAAGTCGCCTGAGTGGGGATTAAATCGAAGTAATCGGTGAATGGTGGTGGCAGGGATGTCGCATACCTGAGACATTCGTTGGGCAGCTCGCCCGGTAGGAGCCGCCATCATCAGCCGCCTTCCCGCCCGTCGGTAGAGGGTGGCGAGAGCCCGTATGGTCGTCGTTTTCCCGCAACCGGGCCCTCCCGTTATCACCAGAAGTCGCTCGGAAGCCGCAGCATCAATCGCTTCTGTCTGCTCTGGAGAGAAGGTAAGTCCGAGGTCATGCTCTACTTCGGCGATTGTTTGTGTGACCGTGTCAGAGTCAATCGCCCCTGCGCCAAACCCCCGCCTCCGTTTTCTTACAAATGCGATCACTGCCTGCTCAGCAGTCCAGATTGCTCGTGTGTAGATGCCGTGAGGCTCGCGAATCAGGTCACCAGCGGACTCAGATTGGATAAGGTAGGGAGCGAGTTCAATGGAGGGAGCGAGTTGTAGAAGAGAATGAGCTTTTGCGATTAGCTCCTCTTCGGTTAAAAAGCAGTGTCCCTCCTCGGCCCCTTTCTCGAGAGCGAAGGCAAGACCTGCCCGCAGTCGCTCTGGCGCATCGAGGGGCATGCCGAGTCCGACAGTCGCGATTCTATCAGCTGTCAGAAAGCCAATACCCTTCACATCGCGGGCGAGTCGATAAGGATTTTTTTGAAGAATATCGATCGTACCGTCCCCGTAACGATTATAAATCTTCTCTGCGAATCCCGCGCTTACCCCATGTTCAACGAGGAACTGGATTATTTTCTGAAGAGGGGATTGATTTGAGAGAGCTGTTACTATTGCCTCCGCTTTCGTTTTGCCGATTCCAGGTATTTTGGTAAGGATGGGTGGGTCAGCGCGGATGATCTCAATCGCTCGCTCTCCAAGGTGCTCGATGATGCGCTTTGCGAGATCGGGGCCGATGCCTGGGATCGAACTGCTAACGAGATATCGCTCTAATCCTTCTTCACTCGCGGGCATGGTCGCGGTAATCGCCCGAGCGGCAAATTGACGACCGAACCGAGGATGGAGGGTGTAACTGCCCCGAGCGATTACCTCATATGAAGGCTCTATTCGACCAACGTAACCGGTGATGGTAAGAGGTGTCGCAGTGTCGTCGGCACGGACCTGAAAGACGGTGTAACCGCTCTGCTCATTTCGGAACGTGATCCGGGTCACGCGGCCTTTGATGATGGAAGATTCAGAGGACGATCCGAGGCTTCTCTGATTGATTGTATCGCTATCTTCGACAGTGTCGCCGCTATCCACTGAATCCTCCCTCAGCTCGCACCCGATTCATGATCTCGTTTGTACGAGGGCTCGCAGTGCTCCCCCCGGCTCCGGAGAAATGGCCCTCTCGATGGCTCGATTTCCTGTGTTCGCCGACCCATGCTAGCATGCCGCTCCATTACCTGAATACTATGTGGCCGTGGGAGCTTCCCTTATAGGCAAAGATATCGAGATGAAACAGACATCGACATGAAGAAGACGCTTATCCTCGGCACCCGTCGAAGCCAGCTAGCACTTGCGCAGAGCGAGTATATTCGAGATCGGCTCGTCCGGGCGCACCCAGGACTATCAGTTTCCTTCCGGCCCATCGTTACCGAGGGCGACAAGAGCCAGACCGTTGACGTTCCCCTGCCTCCGACCGGGTTGAAGGGACTATGGACATTCGAAATGGAGCAACTGCTCGAGGCAGGTGATATCGATATTGCCGTGCACTCTCTCAAAGATGTTCCAACCCTCATGAGCCAGCAGTTTGTGATAGCGGCAATTCCAGAGCGAGAGGATCGAGCGGATGTACTGATAAGTAGGGATAATGTGCCCTTTTACAAACTACCCTCGGGGGCGACTGTTGGCACTTCGAGTCTTCGCCGGGGTGCACAAATTCTCCGCGCTCGGCCAGATCTACGGGTGGAGGTTGTCCGGGGGAATGTCGACACGCGCCTTAAAAAACTCGATGATCGCCGTGGAACGTTTGCAGCCATTGTCCTCGCAGCCGCAGGGCTCTCGCGATTAGGGCTCTCGGAGCGAATTACGGAATGCTTTTCTGAGGAGGTGATGGTTCCGTCCGCCGGACAAGGAGCGCTCGCTGTTCAGTGTTTGCGAGAGCGGGAAGATGTGGTGAGGCTTCTTGCGCCGATACATCATTCTCCGACAGGAATCGAAACCACCGCAGAGCGCGCTTTCACTGATGGACTGGGAGCTGGGTGCAACGCCGCTGTGGGGGCTAGTGCTCGGGTGCTTGAGGGAGGGATACTATCAATCGTAACGCGCTGCTTGAGCAGCGATGGATCATCGGTAATTGATTTTTCTGAAACTGCTCCCGTCGGTGATGCAGAACGTCTGGGGCGAGAGCTTGCTGCTCGGGTAATAGGGCGCGAAGACGGGGTGCACCTCATTGCAGCGAGTCACGGCTAGACGGTTGCATTAAAGAGGCTCAGAGAATACCCATGCTCATGGTTTGCACCCGTGAAGAAGAGCGAAACGGAGCACTCATCGATGAGCTTGGTCGGGAGGGGATGTCGGCGCTCTCACTCCCATTAATCAGAACAATCTCTGAGCCGTTCGATCACTTCAGGCGGCAGCTTGTCGTCGAGGCCCTCTCAGACGAGTCCACACTTGTGTGCTTCAGCAGTCCTAATGGCGTTCGGTATGGAATGACTGCGCTTGTTCCCCTCCTCAAACCGCCCGAATGTGGAATCGCGGTTCAGGGACAGGCGACTGCGACCGCCTTTGAGGTGCTCACCGGATACTCCCCCCTCATTATATCTCGCGGACCGACGGGGGAGGGGTTGGCCGCAACAGTGCGTGACTATCCCCGCGTCTTTTCTCGAGCCATCCTTGTCGGCCCTTGGCTCCCGCGTCGAGAGTTAGCTTCGGGTCTCCAAGCTATCGGGCTATCAGTCACGCAAATCCCCGTTTACCGGACTGAGCCACGTGAGCCGGCCCCGACAGATATAGCTCGCTATAGGGCTGCGGGCCCGTGTGTCGTCCTCTTTTGCAGTCCCTCTGCAGTGCAATCATTTATAGGGGCGAACCTGATATCGTTGAATCCTGAGGCCCTTTATGCTGCATTCGGACCGACGACTGCAGCGGCGCTCCGAGAGGCGGGTATGCCCGTCGCATGTGAGTATAATTGGGTCCGAGAGCGAGAGGCGAAGCCTTCTGGCGATGATGGCCAATCAGAGGTCGGAATAGCGGGATTCCTCAAAACCGTTGCTCAATTTGTCAAAAACCTCACCAAATGAAGAGGGTCGGTGATTAAATCTGAGGTATACCCAACGGGCAAAATGACCAAGGTAGTAATTGGTCGCAGGTCTTTCACCTACCAGCTACACTAGTCAAGTGACGATTCGATTGTATCTCCAGCTGTGATCGAGATTCGAGTGGGTGTGGTTTCCTCGCCCACGTTGCCCCTCAGACTAACTGACAAGCAAAGCCGTGAGTATTGAGGACTATCATCAAATGTCAGGCGTGGGTGGAAGCCCCGCTCGAGAAGATCCTGAACGAGAAGCCGATATTCCCCTTTCAGGCCCACGCAGCGAAATACATCGGGAGTATCCGGCAGGGGAACGATCTGGGCCCAGTCTAATGGGCAGAGAAGGTCGCGATCATGGGCGAATGGTTTGGAAAGCTGAAAATGGCTCTTGGGGATAAAGAGCGGAGGGATGGCGACATCCTCAAAACCCGAACTTTTTTCCTGCACTCTACCGAGACTTTCGAGCCATTTACCTATCACAGCCGTGTGGCTTCTGAGAGCTTCCCTGGGAACCGATACAGACTCAAAGCCAAGCTCATTGGGAGCCGCCGTTGTAGTGCTCTCGAGAGAGGCACCAAACGACGCATTAAGCGGATTACCAACCATACATCCTCACTCGCAAACGTCTTCCTACCGTCGAACCTTGATCTCGACATCATCCTGTACATCAAATTCCGGATCATCGACGGAAAATTCTGCTTGATCCGCGATCGTCGGGTCATTTACATCCGCATCAACTTCGATTTTTCCCGATTGAACTCCCGATTCAGAATTGAGCTCAAATATTACCTCCCCCTCATTATCTTCGCCAAAATTGGAGCGTGGGAGATTGAAGGCCAGATACACTGAGCCCTCCTTGGAGGCCGCCGTATTAAATGCGGGATCGATGGCTCGGTCTGTCTCGTTCCCTTTGAAGCGGGCCGTCTGAACTGCATAGGCAAATCCGTCCGGAAAGCGAATCTTCAGGAAAACGCCGTCGGGGTGTACCTCATTAATTCTGACAGTAACCTGCACTCGCTTTCCAGGGTCGGTTTCCTGGGGCGACGCATCTATGTTGACCAAGGCTCCGCCGACAAAAGAGGAGCCTTCTCCGCCACCGCCGCCGCCACAGCTGATGGCGGTTGTTGCAAGAAGGGCAAGAAGGATGGTGCGGCTGGCGAACAAACGGGAGGGAATGGTGAGCATATCTGGGATCGATCAAATGAAGTAGCGGAGGTTCGAGCTCTTCGAACCTGCATGAGAACGAAAAAAGGGTGAGCTTTACGGAGTCGGTTCGACTGCGAACCGGCAACCCCCGAATCCTACCGATAACGAAAGATTGATGGAAGAGAAAGAGTATGATGTGCGGGGATAGTGTTTTTTCCGAAATGTTGGTTTTTTTTTAAAGATGTGCTAAAGGGTTCCCGTACGATTGGTTCACTCATGAGTTTCTTCGAAAATCTCCTTGAGGCGGACGGGAGCATTCATCTCGAGAGACCTACTGTCGTTTCTTTCAGAGAAGGCTCTGAGGTTCGATGGTATTTGGAGCTTCCAAATGCCCGTGTTCCCTTACCGGGAAAACCCCAATGGCTCGGAACGGCCGAGGAGGTTGATGGCATTCTCTCGCGGAGTAAGGACCCTACAGTTCTTGCCGAACTTCTTCAGGCTCTTGAGCGTGAGGGCGAAGGGGCGATCAGCCGGATTCAACCTTCTGAGGAGGTCCTCACGGAGGCCCAGCGCATCATTGGACTCCTGTTGAAGGACAAGACAATCCAATGTGAGCACACGGGATCCCACGGGGCGTTCTGCGTTGATGGGACCTACTTGAGGGAGCTTCTTCACATTGTTGAAAAATCGCGCTCCTCCTGATGACGGTGCTTTGGTTTTGTTCCGGTTTTTTGATTGGTCTTGGCGTGGTGATACCCGAACCTATTGGATTAGCGACTAAGCTGTCCTCCAATAAAAAAGGGCCGACCGACGTCCACAAAGGCCCATGGGATAACCGCCCTGGGCCTTTACTCTTGGTGAACCACTGCTGGCACTAAACCTCGGAATAAATATCGGAGAGCTCGCATTTCTGACTCTTGTACCGTCTGACTCTTGAAATGCTCAAGCGGCTGATTGACCCTGAGTTTTACATCCCGATCGCTCTGCGGAAACCCTGGGCATCGCGGACGACCACCACCTCCCGTCCAGCTCCCCGTTGGTAAGCGATCGACGGGGGTACGGTGCCGTTGAACCAGGAGAAGGTCACATCAACATAGTGGCCCATGTTCCGCAGGCGAACGGTATCCCCTACACGGAGCTCTTGCCCCGTTCGATAGGGGCCTTTGGTATCGCAGGTCGCGCATGATGAGCCACCAAAGTGGTAGATGTTTTTATCCAAGAGGTCATCTTCGATGCGATCGCAATCCTCAACAGGTTTAAAACCATCCACATCGAATGGCAGCCCGGTCATCTGACCGCCTATCAGAAAGTCGCTGGCGTGAGCGCGGATAGAAAAATCGAGGACGGCTGTTTTTACGCCCGAGCGTTCGACGATGTCGGTGATCTCAACCTCAAGGGTACCCGCTTCCCAAACCCAGGCAGCTCCTGGTTCAAGGTAGATTGCGAGATGGGGATGCCGGAGAGAGAACTGCTGAATCGCCGAAACGAGGATATCTCGCCGATATGAGTCGGATGTGCAGAGGTGTCCACCCCCGAGATTAACCCAGGTAAGGGAGGGGAGGATATGGCTAACCCCAGCCTCGAAAGCATCCAGAACCCGGACGAAGTCCTCGGCTGAATTTTCGGAGAGAGCGTGAAAGTGCAGGCCCGAGACCCACTGAGGGAGGGGGTTGGGCAACTCACCGATATCGAGGCCGAATCGGCAGCCCGCGCGACATGGATCATACTCGGGATAGGTTGAGACGGAATGTCTCGGATTTATTCTGATTCCGCACGATATGCCAAGAGACTCGGCGCGAGACGCAAAGCGGTGCCCCTGCGTCAGCGAGTTGAAAGATATGTGGGAGACGCAAGGGGATAATTCTCGCCAATCATCTTCGGTAATCGAAACACAGAATGCGTGGCTTTTGCCGGCCAGATAGGCTGCGCTCAAGAGCGCCTCCCCCGCCGAGCTCACCTCGCCCGTGATTCCCTGGGAGCTGAAATAGGGAAGGATGGCATATGACGCCTTGAGCGCGTAGAGGATGGTAAGATCGCCCCCACCCTGGCGAACTTTATTCTCGATCTCTCGGATGCGCGCAATGTTGCGGTCTAGTATGTCGAGGTCGTAAGAGATTGTTGCTACCATGGGGAGCCCTCGAAACGACTTCTGTGGCGTTAATGCAGCACGAATGTGAACTTGTTGTGAGAAGTCTATGTTGTGGTTGAGTTTACGAAACCCCAATTTTATACTAATAAGTGACGCCCAATCAACTTTTCTCTCTCTCAAAGGGACGAGGCAGATTAGGATATTTTTAATGAAATAAGATATTTGGTCGCGAAGTTCATCTCTTTCTTAGTTTTCGGTCGGTATTTTTTGGTCCTTTCGGATGCGTTGTATGGCGAGGCTCATTGATTCTCTCGAACTTCCGGCTGGCTTACGAGCGCTCTCGGCAGAGGAACTGAGAGCGGTCGCCGATGAGCTCCGAGATGAGCTCATCAACACGGTAGCATCGGTGGGGGGACATTTTGCCTCAAGTCTTGGCGTGGCCGAGCTCACGGTGGCGCTTCATCACGCGTTTTCGACCCCTGAGGACAAGGTAATTTGGGATGTTGGTCACCAGGGATACATTCATAAAATGGTTACCGGTCGTCGCGAAGACCTTCGAACCATCCGCACGGCCGGGGGAATATCGGGTTTTTTGCGACGCGACGAAAGCCCCTATGACGCATTCGGTGCAGGACATGCGGGCACGAGTATCAGCGCCGGTGTCGGGATGCGGGTTGCTCTCGATAAACGGGGAGCTGGGGATTCATTCGTGGTCTCGGTCATAGGCGATGGGTCGATGACGTGCGGGATGGCTTTCGAAGCACTAAACCATGCTGGGTCGCTCGACCTTAAGCGTTTTATTGTAGTGCTCAATGACAATGAGATGTCGATATCCCCGAATGTTGGCGCCCTCAAGTGGCTCTTCTCGCGGGCAATGACATCATCAGCAACAAACTATGCCCGTTTAGGGATAAAACAGCTGTACCAGCGCGGTTATATGCCCGAGCTCCTCTTTAAGGCACTTGATCGCGCTGAAGAAGCCGTTCAGGGGTTTGTCGCGAGCCCCGCGATGCTTTTCAACGCGTTTGGGTTCCGCTACATTGGCCCGGTCGATGGGCACAACATGGCAGAATTGCTCACGGCGCTGGAACACGCAAAAACTCAGGCGATACCAGCCCTCGTCCATGTCCACACCATTAAGGGCAAAGGCTACCATCTCGCTGAGGAGGACCCGGTTAAGTGGCACGCCGTCCAGCTGTTTGATCCGTCGAGTGGTGCGCCAAGGCAGCCCAGCACTCCTGTTCGTTTGCCGCCTACTTATACGCAGGTTTTTGCGCAAACTGCCATCGAACTCGCGAATAGCGACCCGAACGTGGTCGCGATCACCGCCGCCATGGCGGGTGGAACGGGACTGGATGCGTTCCAGCGAGCGCATCCGGAGAGGTTCTTTGATGTCGGTATTTGTGAGCAGCATGCGGTCACCTTTGCCGCGGGACTCGCCTGCGAGGGCGCTAAACCAATCTGCGCAATATATTCGACCTTCCTTCAAAGAGCGTTCGACCAGGTTCTCCACGATGTCTGTATTCAGCGACTTCCGGTGGTATTCGCACTTGACCGGGCGGGCCTTGTTGGAAATGACGGGGAAACGCACCAGGGTATTTATGATATCTCCTTCTTGCGTGAGATCCCGCATCTGACGATTATGTGTCCCTCGGATGAGGCAGAGTTGAGGAATCACCTTTTCACTGCGGTGCGGTACGGGGAGGGACCAGTAGTGGTTCGTTACCCGCGGGGTAACGGGACTGGGGTGTCTCTCGACGGGCCGATTGCAGAGGTTCCTCTCGGTAAGGGGCGGGTGGTCCAGAGGGGGCATGATGTTCTTCTGTGCGCTCTGGGAACGACGGTACAGACCGCTGTCAAGGCGGCGGCCGAGATTGAGGCGTCCCTTAATCTGTCGTGCACCGTTATCGACGCCCGCTTTGCCAAGCCGCTAGATGAGGATTTGTTTGTTAAGGAAGCCGCCGGCCACTCTCTCGTATGTTCGATCGAAGACCACTGCTTGGCGGGGGGGTTCGGCAGCGCCCTCTTAGAACTTTTTTCGGATAGACGGGTGATGTTGCGTCGCCCCCTGGTCCGGGTTGGGATCGCGGATGAATTTGTCACCCATGGGACTCAGGCCGAGCAGAAGACGCGGTTCGGAATTACGCCATCTGGGGTCGTTGCCGCAGTCGCAAGTGCTCTCAAGATTGATGGAGCGGGGGCGTTCAGAGCTGACTTCGGTTCGGGAAATAGGGATGGAGAGCGCAGTGAGGGGAATTCCAAATCGACATTGGTTGGAGGTGTGGGGGGAGCAGTTCGAGCAACGCGGTGAGGAGGCAGGTGATTTTGAACGGGTGAGGTGCCCTGAAGCCATCATTCATCGGAGGCGTCGGTTATGGAGCTCGGCGCCTCTCATGGTGCTCGCGTTCTCGATATTTGGGGGATGTGGGTCGTCTTCTTCTGAAATCACGGGCCCTCGGGAGGTGGTGAAAGCAAGCCTACCGGTTGCCGATGAGTCCGAGCGAGAGCTCTTGACTCAGGCCCAGCAGCACTATGAAAGGGGGTTATACTCGGTCGCGCGCGAGCGATTTCAGACCTTGCGAAATTCCTATCCGGACGGTGTCTTTGCTGAGTATGCCCTTCTCAAGGTGGCAGATTCGCATTTCTTTGCGGGTGCTTTTTCCGAAGCGGTGCCGGCTTACGAAGAATATGTCACGACCTATCCGGGCGCGTCGGCGGTGCCATACGCCATTTATCAGCAGGCCCGAAGTTCGATGGTATCAATTAAAGGGGCGGGGAGAGACACTGCGCCGATAGAGAGGGCTGTTGAGTTGCTTGATAAGCTCCGAGCGAGCTATCCGAATTCTCCGTTTGCGAAGCAGGCGATTGAGTTCAAGAATGAGGCACTCGAGATTCTTGCCACCCAAGACCACATGATAGGTTCTTTTTATGAGAAACAGGATGAGCTTGGGGCGGCGCGGTATCGGGAATCAAAACGGCGAGAACGAGTCGCGGCGAAGGAAGAGGTGGCGAAGTAAACCTTTCTTTCATCGATAGATCTCTTGTTCTCTTCAATAGATCTCCGGCACTATCGCTGAGGGAGTTCACGTTTCCGGAAATTTCGAGCGGCATCACAGCGGTTACGATTTAATTCTGAAAGGTGGGCTCGAATTCGAGTTTGAATATTTTCTCATCCATCCTCAGGCCTTCCCCGTGTCCCACGTGCTTCATCTTACTCCCGGTCACATCGCGCTGGGCGCGCGGCTTCTCCGGAGGGGAGTGGTATTTCTTAGTGCAGTTCTGATTGTCCTTCTTGGCCGTAATGCGACCAAGATATGGCTCGACGCGGAGACATCCCGAGCATCGCTCGAGGCTGCCATTCAGGAGCTGGGAGCGAATGGCCCTGTCATGGGGGTACACTCAAGTGCGGGAAAGGGTGATGCAGCTATTCGGGGGCTCGGTGAAAAAAAACTCTTTGGTGAGCTCGGCCGAGCTATCGCGCCCCCGCAGCCTACTCCTGTTGTCGCTGCGGCTCCTCTTCCGTTGAAACTCGTGGGCACCTACGTATCTTCCCTCCCGGCGGATTCGTATGCGATCATCGAACAGACCCAGCGAAATGAGCAGGATGTGTTCGGGGTTGGAGAATCTGTTTTTGACGTTTCAAAATTGATCTCGATTGGAGTGGATCGTGTCGTCGTCGACTATAACGGCAAACGAGAGCAATTGGCACTGATTGCCGGTAGTGCAGATGCGGGGTCGGGAGGGACGAACGGGACCCGCGTAGTTGTCGCTGAGCAAGATGTCGATGAGGCTCTCAGTAATTTACCGGTTCTCCTTACCCAGCTTCGGGCGGTCCCTTACTTTAAGAATGGTCAGGCAGTCGGATTACGCCTGTTTGCCATTAAATCGGGGAGCCTTTTCGAGAAGATAGGGCTGCGGAATGGAGATATCTTGCAGACCATTAACGGAAACCAGCTGGGTGATTTCTCGCAGGCACTGCAACTTTTTGAGAAATTAAAGTCGGAGCGCTCGCTTAAAGTTGTTCTGGAGCGAAATCGTCAAGAGATGGCGTTCGACTATCAGATTCAATGAGGGTATCGGTGCTCGACGGGTTTGCTCAGTTGTGGTCTACTCGAAAGGGTTTAAGTCCGGGGAGAGATTCAAGGGACCCGGCGAGTTGCGCACATCAAAGAGATACCCGCTGCCCCTCTGATCGGAACGCTTTTTCCACCATGACAACTTCTCACCATCAAAAAGCCCTCGGACCCCATGCGAACCGGGTGCGGCAGTCATCCCTGCGAGGTAGGATCGTGGGTGTATCGATGATTGGAGTCGCGGTGGTGGCGGTTTCTTTCGGAGAGGTGCCAGGAGCTTTTGCTCAGAATGGTGGAGGAGGAGCACCAGCACCTCAGTCCGTGGGACAGGCACCAGAGGAAGCCGAGCTCAATGTCAGGAACGCCGAGATCGGCGCGTTGGTTCGCATCTTCAGTAAACGAACGAAACGGAACTATCTCCTTGATGATCGGGTCAAGGGTAAGGTGACGATGTACATACCGGGACGGCTTTCTCCCGACGAATCGATCAAGATTCTTGATTCGATTCTAGCCCTGAAGGGCTTTACGACCGTTCCGGTGGGAGAGAACCTCTGGAAAATCATCCCCTCGAAAGAGGCGAAGCAGGCGACAGTACCACTCTTGGGTGGTGAGAGCTCGGGGGGGAAATCAGCTGCTGTCATCAGTCGAGTATTTCCCCTTCGCTATCTTGCTGCCGATGAGGTGCAGCCACTGGTAGCGCAGCTCATATCCCCCGATGGATTTGTGAGTGCGTTTGGAGGCTCCAATTCCCTGTTCGTTGTCGATTACGAGGATAACAGCGAGCGGCTTCGACAGTTGGTAGAAACGCTCGATGTCCCCTCTGTGAATCGCGACATGACGATTATTCCGATTAAGCATGCCGAGGCAGGGGATATCGCCGGGAAATTGGCCGAACTGCTCGGGATTGGGCAAGGACAAGGAGCGGGCGGTGGGGTACCGGGTGCGCGAAATGTCCCGGGCCAACCTCCTCGCCAGCCATCGGGGATCGTCGGTGGAGTCCCGGGAGGAGCTCCAACAGGAGGTGGTGATATACAGGTAGGAGGAGCATCTCTCGCGACAGGCCCTCGGACGACTGCCCCACAGCTAATTGCTGACGAGCGGACCAATAGCATCATCGTTGTCGCGGATGATGATACAACCGCTCGGATCAAGGCGCTCATCTCCGAGCTCGACACGAAAATTGATCTCTCGGGAAACCGTTTCTATATCTACCGATGCCAACACGCGAAGGCTGAGGACCTCGCTAATGTTTTAGCGGGACTTGCGGGTGGCGGAGGAGGCGGGAGTGTCGGTGCGGGAGGAGCAAACCGATCAGCAGGGAGTTCATTCGGCGGGGGCGGTTTGTCCGGTCAGGGAGTCGGGGGATTCGGTAGCAGCTCGTCGGTAAATCGGCGGGGTCGGATGGGAGTTGGTGGCTCTCAGGGGCTTGGTCAGGGTAGCTTCGGCCAGGGTGGTTTAGGTCAGGGGGCGGGAGGTTTCGGGGGGCAGGGGCTTGCAGGGACAAATCAGCGTCAGGCAGCGTCAGTGCAGCTCAATGAATCAACCTCGATTACTGCCGATCCAGCGACCAATACTCTTATTATACAGTCAAACCGAACTGACTACGAAAAGATTCGGTCACTTATCGATAGCCTTGATATCAAAAGGCGTCAGGTTCTTGTGGAAGCGATGTTGCTTGAGGTTAGTGTTGATAACACGCAGACCGGTGGATTCGACTTCTTGACTTCAACAGGCGGAAAGGATGGAGGAATACTGGCCCAGAACCAGCTGGGAGGTGCAGAGGGCTTAAAGGGACTACTCTCTGATCCCACGAAGCTGTCGGGTTTTTCAGTTGCGGCAGCGAGTGCAGGATCGCTGAGATTGCCAGGGGGGATACAGATCCCGACTCAGGCGGTAATGCTTACCGCCGCCCGCTCGAACCAGAACGTAAACGTGCTCTCTGCGCCGACGTTGCTTGCGACCGACAACGAGCCCGCGGAGATCGTCGTTGGACAAAATATCCCTTTTCTCGCAAGCACTTCGACGAACGAAACGAATCTTAACAATACCTTCAACCAAATTGATAGACAGGATGTGGGTATAACTCTCCGATTGACACCACAAATTTCTTCGGAAGATTTTGTCACTCTCAACATCTTTACCAATGTTTCGGATATCGTTCCGACCGCGAGCACTGATTTGGGCCCGACTACAACGGTACGGAGTAGTGAAACGACTGTTATTACCAAGGATGGCCAGATGATCGTGATTGGCGGTCTAATGGCCGATCAAAATAACGATTCGGATGCAGGGGTTCCCTTTCTGAAAGACATACCGATTCTTGGCACAGCATTCAGGCGGAGCACGGAGAGACGGGTGCGGACCAATCTTCTTACGTTCATAACCCCTCATGTCGTCAAGGATCAGTTCGATGCGCGGGAACAAACGCTTGATCAGCGTGACAAAGTAGAGGGCGTGATCGAAGAGGTAGGCTCGGCCCCCGATAGGAACGAGATTCTTCGTAATCCAGACCTTGATAATGTTTCTGAGCTTGAGCGGGGGGAAATTGTGCAGCCGGGCACGATTCGCGGACCCGCAAGCCTTGATGAGCCGGACGAAAGCAAGGATGCGCAGCACTCTGAGCGGAAGGCTGGCTTGCATGAGGCCCAGCCGTCGACCCCGGAGCATGAACCTCGGGAAGTAAAGGTCACTCCCAGAATTCCGATAAATTCTGGAGCGGTGAACCGTAAGACTTCTTCAACATCAGATCGCTCTCCGGGACAGGGAACCGAGGTGGAACGGCATCAGGGAGCTATCTGTGTTTTGTTGAAATTGATCTCGGGATCACCCTCAGCGGAGTCGCCGCTTCGGATTCGAGACGGGCTTGTTGCGGTCGAGGTTCCGGCAGGTGCATCAGAGGCATCAAGAGCCTTTTTCTCGCCAGGAAAGCGGGTTGTCTTCGATGATCCAGCTGGTCCGATAACGTTGGAGGTTCGGGAACGGCATCCCACTCGGGAAAGTGCGGGTTTGGGACGTAACCTTCGGTCGAACGATTGGCGGGTCTTGTCTCCTCTTGAGATAATGCGCCTGGGTCAGGGACCTTGGCGATAATAACCTCTTTTGGGAAAGTTCTTTCTCGTCTTAGAGAATGTCAGGAAGATGGTTCGTGAGGGAGCGGGATTAACGTGAGTGAAAGTGGCGCGGTGGCGGAGTTCAGGGCACACGACGGTAGTGGACCGTCGGTCAGCGATCTTCGGGCGCTTACCGAGCTGCTCGGGTACCGCTTTCAGGAGGTGCTCCCTGAGCCAGTCCTTCCTCTCCCGTTGGTGCGGGGAGAACTCGATAGAATCGCTGGGGTGTGGGGTCGGGAAGCTCTGTGCGTGCCGATTTCAGTACAGGATGGTCGGGTGCTTGTTGCCACTGCTGATCCGCGCAATATCACAGCTCTTCAGCAGCTCGAGCTTTGCTTCGGACTTCCCCTCGAGGTGGTGGTAACTCCATCGGAGGAGATTTTTCTTGCAATCACCCAGATTCGGACCGCTTTGATGCATGATCGCTCGAGCACTCTCGAGGGGACAAACACTGGCTTCGATGAACTTGACGCACCGCTTCGAATTGACGTAACCGACTCCGAGGACGCCGATGCGCCGATCATTCGGTATGTTAACTCAATAATCTTCAGAGCGGCGCAGCGTCGAGCCTCTGACATCCATATTGAACCCTACGAGGACCGTTATAAGGTCAGGTTCCGAATAGATGGCGTCCTCTACGAGGTCGACCAAGAGGATAAATCGACTTATCCATCGGTTGTCTCCCGCATGAAGGTAATGGCAGGTCTCAACATCGCGGAGAAAAGATTACCTCAGGATGGTCGGATAGGGATCGGAATTGCGGGTCGCGATGTCGACATTCGGGTATCTACAATCCCAACCCAGTTTGGTGAGCGGATTGTGCTACGCCTCCTTGAAAAAACAGGTAAGGTGCTTAATCTTGAGCAGCTCGGGATTGAAGGAGAGCTCCTTGCTACGGTCGAGCGGTTAATTGCAAAGCCGAATGGGATCATTTTGGTGACAGGTCCGACTGGCTCGGGTAAGACCACAACTCTCTACTCATGTCTCTCCCGGATCAACACACCTGACCTAAATATTCTCACGGTCGAAGACCCGGTGGAGTACCAGCTTGATGGTATCGGGCAGATGCAGGTCAATCCCAAGATAGATTTCACCTTTGCCTCGGGCTTGCGAGCGATCCTTCGACAGGACCCCGATATCGTCATGGTGGGGGAAATTCGGGACGCGGAGACAGCGCAGGTTGCGATTCAGGCATCGCTTACCGGACACCTTGTGTTATCGACGCTTCATACAAATGATGCGGCGGGGGCGGTCACGCGGTTACTTGACATGGGCGTGGAGGCGTTTTTGGTTTCATCGAGTGTGCTCGCCGTAATGGCGCAGCGACTTGTGCGACGATTGTGCACCGCATGTCGTGAGCCGTATGAAATTACCGAGCAAGAAATTCGGGAACTTGCGGTTCCCGAGGATTTGTTACGAGGGAAAACGGTTTATCGCCCTGGAACGAAGCCATGTCCGGTTTGTCAGGACACCCGCTATTTTGAGCGAACAGGTATCCATGAGCTGCTCCTCATTGATGATGTCGTACGATCTCTGATACTGCAGCGGGCCGACTCAAACTCGATTAAGGCGGCAGCGATAAAGAGGGGATTTCGGACTCTTCGGATGGATGGTGCCGATAAAGTGCTTCGTGGGGTAACGTCGGTTGAGGAGGTTTTGGTGGCGACGCACGAAGAGTATGAAGCGGCAGGATAGTTCATGACATTTGTTTCCCGAGATTGCAGTTTTTCCGAGGAATCTGCCCAATGCCTGTTTTCGAATACATAGCACTCGATGCGCGAGGTAAGCAGACCAAGGGTTCCCTTGATGCTGAGAGTGCTCGGGTTGCTCGGCAACGGCTGAGAAGCCAGGGAATGTCGCCGACGACGGTCAAAGAGGTCAGTGGTCGGGGTCAAGAAAAAGCGAAGCCGGATCGAAGCGTTTCGTTGACCGCTCCATTGCGAGATCGCGTCGGGGCAAAGACTCTCGCGCTATCGACTCGTCAGCTGGCGACTCTTCTTTCCGCGGGAATCCCACTCGTTGAAGCTTTGCAATCCCTCGCAGATCAGTCCTCTCCAGCATTCCGGCGCATTCTCGTTAATATTAAGGAGCAAGTTGAGCAAGGGACGAGCTTTGCGCGATCACTAGGCGCTCATCCCGCGGTGTTCCCCCGACTGTACGTTAATATGGTTGCCTCAGGGGAAGCATCGGGTAAGCTTGATTCGGTAACGACGAGCCTGGCTGAATATTTGGAAGCTCAGTTAGAGCTGCGAAGGAAATTAATATCAGCGCTCATCTATCCCGTCGTTATGCTTATTTTCTGCTTTCTGGTTGTCACGGGATTGCTAGCGTTCGTGGTTCCCCAGATCGTGGAGATCTTTACAAAGCAAGGAGCGGTTCTTCCGCTTCCGACGCGAATTATGATCGGCATTTCAAACGGTATAGTTTTCTATTGGTATCTTGGACTACTCGGTCTGGTCATTGTCTCCCTCGGATTGCTTCGGTTATACCGATCCGAGCGGGGCCGTGCGTTTTTCGATCAGATGCTAATCCGTGGTCCAATTTTTGGTCCTCTCTACACGAAAGTGCTCACCGCTCGTATCACCCGAACCCTTTCCACGTTGCTCGCGAGTGGAGTAGGGCTTCTTGAGTCGCTTGAGATGGCAAAGAATGTTGTCGGTAATGTTCATTTTCAGCGGGCGATGCGCGACGCTCGCGATGGTGTTACCGAGGGGCGGAGTCTCTCGCGAGAGTTCGGGCGGGCCAACCTATTCCCTCCCGTGGTTTGTCAAATGATCGCTGTGGGAGAGCGAAGTGGGCGGCTTGAGGAGATGCTGGGAACTGCGGGGCTTACCTACGAGAAGGATGCCGCGGCGTCGATAGCGGGTTTGACGGCGTTGATCGAACCACTGATGATCATCGTACTAGGCGGAGTAGTGCTCGCGATCGTCATTTCCGTGCTGCTCCCATTGACCGAATTGATGGATTTAGTGGCTGCGTAGGGGGTGGGGGGCTGGGGGTACGGCTTGCGGATTTTCGTTACAGGGCACAAACTGGCGGGAAAGAGAATGGCGCCCCCTTGATCGTCGTCGGGTGTGTTTGAATTCGATTGTGAGGAGAGATTACGATGTCGATCAAAAGTTCGTCCAAATCGCTAAAAATTGCCCGAACCGCGGATGAACGGGGCTTTACCCTCGTTGAAATTATGGTGGTGGTGGTAATCCTTGCATTGCTTGCTGGTTTTCTCACCAAAGGTATCTTTGGCGCGGGTGACAAGGCGAAGATGAAGATTACTGAGATGAAGATCGCGAAGGTTGCTGCGCTGATCAGTCAGTACCAAACGATGTACAACGAGATACCCCGTTCCTTACAGGACCTCCTGCAGTGTTCTTCCCAGGATTCGGGGAATCCTTGTGCTCCCGTAACCTCCGATCCCGAGGACTTGAAGGATGGGTGGGGGACCCCCTTCGTCTACGCCTTTAACGATGGCAGCTACTCCTACACTATTCGGAGTCTCGGGGCGGACCGCCGAGAGGGGGGAACAGGGGTCAATGGAGATTTTAATCGGACGGGCCCCTAGGCGGGATTGCTCCACCGAAATGGTGTCGTGACGGGTGAGTGTGGGGTGTATCATCATCGACGCAGATCCATTACGCAGCTCCTTTCCAGCGGATCGACTGATATCCGAAGGTTTCGTCAACGCTCGAGGTTTGGTGACTCCGGTTACACCCTGATCGAGCTCGTCGTTGTCTTTGGCATCTTGGGAGTGCTCCTCCTTGTTGTCGGTCGGGCTACCGGGACCTTTCAGTATTGGCGCGATGAGGCCTTTCTGAGGACATTGCGTGAGCGGCTCGAATTTCTGCATTATCGGGCGATGGCCGATCAGTTGTATTATCAGATGGAAGTTTCCCTCCAGTCGAATAGCTACCGAATTGGGGTGGTGCGGGATGAACAAGAAGTGAATACCAACGTGCAGCTTTCAGCCGATGACCGGGTGGGAGAGTTGAGCCTTGAACTCGCCGATTTTCTCAATCCATCGGTCGGTGTTGGAGGCACCCTTATTCCTCCCCCGTCATTTCCTTCGTTGTACTCATGGGTGCCTTTGGGTGGAGGAAGCCGGTTTGATGCGGTTCGTACCCGAGGTGACAAGATCTCACAAGGCGCCTCCTCCTCCTCGATATTTCTCGTATTTTACCCTCGAGGGTTTTCCGAGTTTGCAGTTTTTCACCTTACCCTCGCCTCACGCGGACCAATGACGATCGTTGTCAATCCTTTCAGCGGTTTGACGCAGACATATCGGGGGCACAAAGATTTTCGGTGGACCTATGGCCAAGGCTCGCGTCAGTAGTACTCAGACAGCTCGCCCGAGGGTTGCGAGTGGATCGGGATTTACACTCGTCGAGGTCTTGCTCGCTATCGTTGTGCTCGCTGCGGGTGTAACAACGATTTACGGCTTGCAAGCAGCTAATGCTCGCGCAACTCTTCAGATATCCAACGAGAATCAGGCAGTCCTCCTGGCCCGGCAGTTTTTTGCGACCCTCGACGCGCGGCCTGAACCCTCTCCCCCGGTGGGTGAACAGACGGTTGAAGGAACCTTTGAGGATATTTATCGGGGAATCGGAATGAAGGCCCCACCATTCAGTGAGGATGCACTTGCCCGATGTCGGGTGACCATGGTCGTTGATCAATGGACCGTTGGCGATCTTCTTAAGCGTCCGATGCGGCGAATGCAGCTGACGATTAGATGGGGAGGAACAGCTCGGGACCACATAACGCTGACCTATTTCTTCCCACCCCTGCCGATCTGATGAAGGGGTGATAGGAGCCTCCGTTTTCGTTGGCAATTTTGGATATCTCACAGGGGAAACAGGCGGATGTACGGCGAGGAGAAAAAATGTGGGCAGGGTGGATTCACCCTCATTGAGATTGTGATCGCGCTCACAATATTTGCGAGTATGTCGCTCTTCCTTTTCACAACATCGAGCAGATTTGGAGTATCAAAGCGACTTCTTGATGATCGGCGGGAAGTCGATCTTCTTTCGGAGCAGATATTTTCCCGGTTGTTGGCTGAGGTGGGGGGGGCCCACTCGGGGACAGATTATCGACTCCTCGGTCAATCCGGTTCCGATCCATCAGCGGCGTTGCCGCTATCCCCAACTTTCCGTGGTATTCCAGGACAGCAAGGGGGATATGACCGAGACGAAGTGACTTTCATTCTCGAACGAGGAGGACAATTTCTCCCTGATCAACAGGGACGATCAGGGCCAGTGCAGGTAAGCTATCGGTTGATGGAGGATGCGGAAGCGCCCAGTGGCCTATCGCTCGTGCGGGATGAGGTTCCTCTGATATCTCCTCCTGAAGCGGCTTTTGAAAAACGAATGGTCTTTCCGGTTACCTCTCAGATTCGGTCATTAAGGGCACGATACTTTGACCAACAACGACAGCAGTGGAGTGCGACGTGGGGGGATGTGCCGGAACGAATAAGTAGCGCTCCAAGTATAGTGGAGCTCCAAGTGACGTTGCTGAATGGTTCGGGGCGGGAGGCTAGCTTTACGACAGCGGTGCGGCTGGGGGGGTAGGGCATCCTTCGGGAGAAAAATGTGACACCACTAATTTCCCTACCCCCGTACCACATCCCCTCCTAACCTCGAACCTGCCCCGCATACGCCAATGCTCTCGCGCTTATCCCGAGGACACGCAGAAAGCCCTCGGAGTCCGCGTGGTCGAACGAGCCGACCGATTCCATGGAGCTTTGTTCAGGATCATACAGCGATGAAGTAACATCTGTTGCGCCTGCGTAACGGACAGCGCCCTTGTAAAGCGTAACGGCAATCGTGCCTGAGGCAATGCGGGTAACCGGCTCCAACGCCTGAAGTGCCATTGAGGTCGCGAGGTCAAACCAGTACCCCTGATAGATCTGCCGGGATACCTGTCGGGATATCGTGTCGTACAACTCACGAGCGCGGCGATCGAGGATGAGCTCGAGAAGCAGTCCGTAGCAGCTTCCGAGGAGTTCCATGCCGGGTGCCTCATAGACTCCGCGGCTCTTGATTCCCACAAAGCGGTTTTCGACGAGATGGGTGGCGATGCCGACTCCGTTTCTTCCTGCCACCTCGTTTGCGGTCGCAAAGAGCCGCGAAAGGGGAAGGGGCGCACCGTTGAGAGCGACGGGGAGCCCCCCCTCGAACGTCACTGAAACTGCCTCTGATTGGTCGGGAGCATCGGTCGGGTGGACCCCCATTATTGGGCTAATTGCGGTCGGAGGAGTGTCGAGAAATTCCAGAATACCCGCTTCGTGAGTGAGGCCGAGAATATTGGCATCGGTCGAGTAAGGTTTCGATTTTGAGGCAGTAATGGGAATACCTCGCTCTTGGCAAAAATCAATCATCTCAGCCCTTCCCCGGAACTTCTCAAGGAATGCGGGATCTCGCCACGGCGCATAAACGGTAAGCTGAGGATCGAGCATGTTGGCAGCAAGCTGAAATCTGACCTGATCGTTTCCGCGACCGGTCGCTCCGTGTGAGAAGATAGTATATCCGTGCTCGCGCATGAAGGCAGTGACCGCGGAGACGAGGACATACCGAGCTATGCCGGTGGTATTCCAGTACCGTCCTTCGTACCACGCCTGCGCCTGAATCACCTGCATGCCGGCCCGAAGGAGCGGTTCGACCGCAGGAAGGATCACCACATCGGCAGCACCCGCGGAGAGAAGGCGAGCGCGGATGTTGTCAAAGCCATCCTCGTCTGGTTGGCCGAGATCCAGGGTGCAGCAGATCACTCGTATCCCCTGATCGGCAAGCCACCGGGTGATCGTACAGCTATCGAGGCCGCCCGAGGCAGCAATAACGACCGTTTTGCCTGCGAGTGTTGATGCTGATATCGCTCTTGATAAATCCATTAGTTCTCCTCCTTTTTGGAGATGTGTCGCTTCTTAACTGTATGGGGGGACTGTTTCCGCACCCTGGAGTATACAGGTGGCCGTTCCTCAATCACACGACTGCCCCCTCCGTTATTGCTCGGAGGCATGGCCAGCTCGCACGAGAGGGTCGAACAATGTCCGAAGACGGACAATTAGCGCCCTTTTGACGGGCACTCTATCGAGCATCGGCCCTTTGGCGCGTCCCTCTATTCTATCCTCAGTCGATAGGATATCCTTCCGCAGCGATGAAATCGAATGTGAAGGGTATATAGTGCCCAAAAAATTGTGGGTGAGGAATAGGAAATGAAAAAGCGGTGGGGTGGACGGTTTGCAGGAGCGACATCGGTGTCGAGTGAGCAATTTCTCGCATCGGTCCAATTCGACTCAGCGCTCGTTGATTATGACATCCAGGGAAGCATCGCGCACGCTAAGATGCTCGGTGCATCTGGTATCGTTACTGAAGATGAGGCAGCCTCTCTTACGGCAGGATTGCGTGAGGTGCATCGAAGAATAACGGCGGGAGAGTGTGATTTTACCGCTGCGGATGAAGATGTTCATATGTGGGTGGAGCGGTTGCTATCCGAGCAGATAGGATCGCTCGCCGGTAAACTGCATACTGCTCGGAGCCGTAACGATCAGGTCGCTCTCGATACGCACCTTTTCGTGAGGGAGAAGGTTTTGGTTCTGGTTGAGAGAACTATCGGCCTCATGCGTGCCCTCACGGAGCGAGCCGATACGTTCAGCGACATCCTTCTCCCGGGTTATACTCATCTTCAGCGCGCTCAGCCGGTCCTCTGGTCTCATCATCTCCTCGCGTACGCGTGGATGTTCGAGCGCGATAGCCGACGGCTCCAGAGCTGTTTTGCATCGGCAAATTGCAATCCTCTCGGGGCAGGAGCGCTCGCCGGAACCACCTTCCCGATAGATAGAGTAATGGTAAGCCAAACGCTCGGATTCGATGCACTCTATGAGAATAGTATGGATGCGGTGTCCGACAGGGATTATCTGATAGATATTCTCTCTGCATGTGCAGCAATCATGATGCACCTCTCGCGATTGAGTGAGGAGCTGGTGCTCTGGACGAGCCATGAGTTTGGGTTTGTGTACCTCTCTGATGGATTTTGTACGGGTAGCAGCATCATGCCTCAGAAGCGGAATCCCGATTGTGCTGAATTAATCAGAGGCAAATGTGGACGAGTATACGGAGCATTGATATCGCTATTGACGACGATGAAAGGTCTGCCGCTCGCATACAATAAAGATCTTCAGGAAGATAAGGAGTGCCTCTTCGATGCGGTGCGCACGACTGAGCAGTGTCTCGGTATTATGGGGGAGATGGTTGCTGAGATGATCCCACGCGCTCCTGCGATGGAGCGAGCGATGGAGCAGGGATTTTTAAATGCGACCGAGCTCGCGGATTTTCTTGCCGCCCGCGGTCTCCCCTTCCGAGAGGCCCATCATGTGGTGGGGGCGCTTGTCCTTCAGTGTGAGCGCGAGGGAAGGCGGCTTGAAGATCTCTCAGATGCAGAGCTACTCGCCGCTTCACCTCTTCTCACCCCGGAGGCTCGCAGCTGTTTGAGCTACTTCCGTGCGGTCGAGCGACGAACCGCTCGGGGAGGGACCGCGCCAACAGCGGTTGCTGAACAGCGGATTCGCCTCGGAGAGCGGGTCGATGCAATCGAACAATGGTGGAGTGATGCTCGCGGCCGGGTGTCCTCGATGGGGTGAGAGCGAAGCTAACCTCGGTCGAATCGCCGTCAGGCGGGAAGACTTACCCGAGTACACGACGAACCGCCGGAGTGATAGCAGCAGCTTCAGCGACACACGTCTCAAGAGCGGGAAGCGCCCAGTTGTCTTGCTCGACAAAAAATACCCGCTTGCGAAACGGAGCGCGGATCGTATCGGTGACGTGATCGGCGATGAGATTGGTCGCTGCGAGCGGGAGCGGATGCCCCCATCGGGTGACCCGAATGTCGGTGATCGCGGAGGCCGAGATCCCGAGGAGTGGCAGGATCCGTTCGGTGACTTGATTCGAGAAATGCGACATAAGGTGGTCGGCGCTCTGACCAAAGAGCCATCCGCGGCCCCCATCGTACGGCAACGCCTGATACAACGTCAGCACGCCTCGATCGTTGGCATCCGCTCTCCCGTGGGAGGCGTAGTTCGCAAGAATGACGTCGGTGACCCCTGTGTGGAGTGCCTGTTGCTGAGTCGATAAGCCCTCGGTATGCCCGTTACCGAGGAGGTAGGTGTCGTAAAAACGGGAAGGCACTCGGGCATTGAGAAGTACATTCGCCACGAGGTAGGCGCGATACGATAGCCGCTTAATTGCAGCGACTCTCTCCGGTTCGATATCACTCAGGATGCGGGAGACCACAAATTTGGGGCAGGCGCATATCACCGCCTGTGCGACTATCTCGCGCAGTTCCCGCTGTTCATCGACATACTGAACAATAACTCCTGCATCAGTTCTTGTGATGCTAATCACGAGAGAGCGAGGGCGAAGGTTGTGGGGAGGCACAACGATCGCGATCTCCTCGAGGAGTCGCTCGGCCACTCGGGCGTTTCCGCCGGGCATGACGATAATAGGACCAAACTCTCCAGCATAGAAATTGAGACCACTCGCGGCGCTTATCTCGCGAGCTGACCCTCCGAATGAGGACCAGCAATACTGCTCGAGTGCGGTCATTGTCTCGACCGAGGGCTGACCTCCTGAACGAGCGATGATATGATCGAGAAATGAGACCCGGTCGAGGTTGTCAATTTCTTCGCGCAGCGATGAATCGACAACAGGAATCTCAGGATAGATACAACCCTGCTCGTTGAGCACATCGAGAAAATACTTATAGAGTTGGCGGTCGGCGGGTGTTGTTCGCATCTCCCAAAAGCGCGGGTTGATCATGCCGCGAAATTCGACGGGATCCTCCTCCGTTTTGATCGTCCACTCTCGGGATAGCCCCAGTTCTTTGTATAGCCGTGAATGAGGGGTGCCTGTCGATGGTTCGGTAAAGTACGCAGCCCCAAGGGCGTAGGGGAGAGCACCCCACGACTCGCCCTTGGCATTACCGCCGAAACGGGAGGCTTGCTCGAGGATGATCGGATTTAAGTCACGGAGATAATACCCACTCAACAGTCCACTCACTCCTCCTCCCACGACGACAAGGGGTGCCTCCTCCGATGACACAGGCGCGCGTCCCGCAACGAAACCCTCTTTATTCCAAAGAAGATCGTGAGGAACCGTAAAATCATCCCCCGTGAGTCTGCGATCCCCGAGCAAGGGCAATCGGTCAATCGGAGAGTAGGATTCAATCAACGGCGAACCAAAGAGCCGCAAAGCACCCCTCGGCGCACAGCCGTTCACAAAGCAGAGAAGGGTGGCGTTCTGGAGAAAAGATCGGCGGGTTATCATGGTGGAGCGGGCCATAGAATGGGAGATATGAACGCTAAACCGAAGGCCCGGCGGGAGCCTTTGGTGGCGAGCATAAGGCAGGGCAGCCGCAGGATCCAGGGGCTGCTCTCCCGTTGACAGTAACGGGAGAGCAAGATACCGTTTTTCTCTTACATGTTGACGGCGTTAGGTGACAAGGATAGGTCATGTCAGGACATTCGAAGTGGGCGACGATTAAGCGGAAGAAGGCTGCGACCGATGCGAAACGGGGGAAGGTGTTCACCCGATTGCTTCGTGAAATTCAGGTGGCGGCGAAGCTTGGGGGGCCGGTTGAGGGGAACGCTCGATTGCGGACGGCGGTTCAAGCGGCGCGGAGTGTGAGTGTGCCGAGCGATAACATCGATCGAGCGATAAAGCGCGGGTTGGGGCAGCTCGATGGAGCAGATTACGAAGAAGTGGTGTACGAGGCATACGGGCCGGGTGGGGTTGGGATTTTGGTGAAGACCCTCACCGATAATCGGAATCGCACTGTTGGGGAACTTCGGAGCATCCTCTCCCGGCACGGGGGAAGCATGGCGGGTGCCAACGCCGTCGCGTATCTTTTTGCTGAAAGGGGATCGATCGCCGTCCCAAAAGACAAGATCGCCGAGGACGACCTGATGGCACTTGCTCTCGAGGCGGGGGCAGATGATCTGGTCGATGAGGGGGATCGATGGGTAGTGCAGACCGATCTGAAGAGTTTTGAGCCAGTCCGATCAGCGGTTCAGTCGCGCATTGAAGAGGCGGAGGCATCTCTCGCGCCGGTGGCGTCAACCTCAATTCCGGTGACGGGCAAGGATGCTGAGACGCTGCTTAAGTTGCTCGAAGCGCTTGATGATCTCGATGACGTTCAGAATGTGTATGCCAATTTCGATATCGATGAGTCCGAGCTCAGTCGATTGTCGGCGTAATACAAGTGGTAGTGTAGTCTCCTATTCGGCCCGATATGATAGCATTTCTCGCAGGCACGATAGCGGAGCTCGTGGGCTCAACTGCTTATATCGATGTTGCCGGTGTGGGTTACGAAGTTCTATGCACCCGCGGCGCTCGCGGTGGACTCGTCGTAGGGGAGAAAAAGAAGATTCCCGTCTATACCGAGGTTCGCGAGGATGCACTAAGGCTCTTTGGGTTCGCTGATGCGCTTGAGCGTCAGGTGTTTCTTTTGCTCCTCAAGGTGAAAGGGGTTGGTCCAAAGACGGCCCTCGATATAATCTCTGCGATCGACAAAATCGAGCTCCTGCGGTCAATCGGCTCGCAAGATGTGGCGACGCTTCAGGGCACTCGGGGCATTGGGAAAAAGACCGCTGAACGGATCGTTCTCGAGCTGAAGGATCGGGTCAATGAATTTGTCGCTGATGTGCAGGCCCACGGAAAAGATGGTGGGGGTCAGGTGGGGGGTGTCGTACAAGATGCGGTCGATGCACTCGTCGCCCTCGGATTCTCCCGTCGCGATGTGGAGCGTGTCGTCCGTCAGGTCGGAGAGCAGCGGGGGGGCGTCGCTGAGTCAGGGGAGCTGGTTCGAGAGGCGCTCCGTCATTTTTAGTCATTAGCCTCCCGATAGGTGGTGGAGGCTGATATTCGCGATTCCAGATACGGTGTCAGGCTCGCTTATTTGGGGAGTTTTTATGAAACGAGTCGGGCCCCGCGATGACGCTGAAGATGTTGAGGTCTGGTCGACCATCCGGGGAGGCGCTTCCTCATCTGATGAACCCCTCCTTGTGTCTCTTCGCCCGTCAGGCTTCGATTCATATATTGGCCAGCGCGATGTAAAGGAGAACCTTCTCATCGCCTGCCAGGCTGCGCGCCGTCGGGGAGAGTCGCTCGACCACGTTCTTCTCCACGGCCCACCCGGTCTTGGGAAGACCTCGCTTGCTCGAATTCTCGCAAGTGAGCTCGGTGTTGGTTTTAAATCGACCTCCGGTCCCGTTATCGAACGGGCGGGCGATCTCGCGGCGATTCTCACGAGCCTTGAGCCGCACGATGTGCTATTTATCGACGAAATTCATCGAATTCCACGGATGATAGAGGAGGTTCTCTATCCCGCGATGGAGGATTTTCAGCTCGATATCGTTATCGGTCAGGGTCCAGCGGCTCGCTCGGTGAAGGTTGACCTGAAGCCGTTTACCCTCGTGGCGGCCACGACTCGGACCGGACTGCTGACCTCGCCGTTGAGGGATCGTTTTGGGATGGCGTTTCGGCTTAACTTTTACAAACCCGATGAACTGGCGGAGATCGTGCGCAACTCGGCCAAGGTTCTCAAGGTTCCGATTGAGCAGGATGCTTCACTCGAGCTCGGCCGGCGAGCGCGGGGCACTCCGCGTATAGCGAACAGATTGCTGAAACGAGCTCGGGACTACGCTCAGGAATGCGGAGATGGTACCGTCTCCCCGGAGATAGTCGGGGTGGCGATGGAACGGCTCGCGGTAGATAGTTCGGGACTAGATGCGATGGATCGGTCTATACTCACTATTATCATTGAACGCTATGGGGGTGGTCCTGTTGGTCTTGAATCCATAGCGGCTGCACTTGGGGAGGATAAAGATACGCTCGAAGATGTCTATGAGCCCTATCTCGTGCAGGAAGGGTTCATCGCTCGTACCCGTCGGGGGAGAGAGGCAACCGACGTTGCCTATCGACATCTTGGGAGACGTCCGCCCGTCCGAGCTGAACAGGTGAGTGAGCCCATGAGTTTTTTTGATCTACCGGAATTGGGCCCTGTCGAAGTCGGTTTTGATGATGGGAGGGATGAGTGACGACAGGTCCGGAGAAGAGAGGCAACAAATTCCCCTTTATTCGCCATACATCCTGGTGAGGATCCACCACATTCTGGAGATTTAGTACCTATGGCCCCACCCCTACTATCAGCTTTAATGACCATCGCGCCGCACCTCGTCATCCAATTGAACGATGTTGGAACTCGCTCCGTTGTGATGGGTCGTGATGAGGCGATGGTTCGCTGTGTCGAGGCAGGGCTTGAATTGCAATTTCAATTTGAGACTGAGCTGTGCCGCAAACGATCCCTCTGGTTCGACTCGTGTGGAGGCGAGCGTAAGGAGATAGCGTTGCTTCGGTATGAGCCGGTCAGTGATGTATTCATAGTGAGGCGAGATCGTTTCGGCGATGGCCGCGAAGGCACCGTGGCTCGGTTTATGTCGGCAGAAGATGGTCTCAATGAGGCGAGTGTCAGTAATCCATTTTTGTACACCACCTTGGCTGGTGACAAAGAAAAGCTCCTCTCAAGCGAGCGTCGCTATCTCCGCGCCCGAACCGTCGTGTCATGTAAAGAGGAGCGAGATAGGACCCTCGACCGAGTTACTGAGGGATTAACCTTCGGGCTCGTAAAACGGGATGGCTTCGATTCAGGATGGAAAGAGAGAAAGGTTGAGGGTTCCTCAGAGATAGACGGCAAGAAAATGGAGAAGTAGTTGCAGAAGATATCGCGAGGGTATTGCCGTGGCATCGTTCAGACCTGAATGGTGGATGCAGTTCTGGACCTTTGTCCGCTATCACAGCCGATCGGTATCGGCGGGAATAGTCCTCATCGCGGCTATTGTTGCCACCTGGGTTCGACGCTCGTCGGTCGATGAGTATGCGGGAGTTGGTGGCGGGCTCTTCGTCTTCTTCCTCATCAACATCAACATCATCCTGCTTCTCCTCCTCGTTTTTCTCGTGGGGCGGAGCTGTGTCAAGCTGGTCTTTGATCGGAAACGGGATCTCCTGGGCTCGCGGCTTCGCACCCGGCTCGTTGTTGCTTTCGTTGGTCTGACCCTTATCCCTGTGTGCCTGATCTTTTGGCTGGCGAATGACTTCCTCAATCGGGCGATGGACGGCTGGTTGAGTGCCCAGATGGATGGCTCCAAGCAGGCCGCGCTCTCTATTGCTCAAAACCATTACCGTCTCCAAAAGCGGGAAACGGAGCGAGATTTTCGAGAGATAGTGGGGAATATCCGGGTTCATGCAGATAAACTCCAAACTGCCGATGCTCTCAGGCGAAGATTGGGAAGGCTGCGCACTGAGATGGAGCTTTTCAGCCTTACGGTTATTGCTGGAGGAGAGAATGGGGTTGTTGACCCGGTAGTTGAGGTCTCCAACCCAGCCGCGGGGCTTGGTCCGTTCCGCGAGCCTCCTCTCGATAAGGGAGCAATCTCAGAGGCCCTCCATGGTGGCACGACGACTCTATTTGAAGAGGAGGTCGGAAGTAAATTCGCCCGAACTTATGGGCCTATCACGATTCCGTCCGGAGGTCAGGGAGCACTCATCGTTTCAAGGAGACTTTCTCCTGAGATCGCTGAGGCGATAGGAACGCTGATAGATTCGTACCGCTCATATGAGCAGCTCAAGATGATGCAGACGCCGTTACGCTCCAGTCACGGACTGACCTTCAGCCTCATCACGGCGATGATACTCTTTGCGGCATTCTGGATGGCTTTTTACATATCCAAACAGCTTGCGCTGCCGATTGAGCAGCTCGCGCGGGGGATGCAGCGAGTGGCGCGAGGGGATTACGGAACGTTGCTTGCTCGCTCGGGGGATGATGAACTGGGATATCTCGTCGAATCTTTCAACAAGATGATGCTCGACCTGCGAAGTTCACGGGACGAGGCTGAGCGAAGACGAATATTAACTGAGACCATTATCTCGAATCTCGCGGTTGGGGTACTCATCGTAGATCCCGCTCGCCGGATAATATCGAGTAACAGTTACGCGGGACGCATCCTTGGACGGTCGATTACTGAGGGAGCTCTTCTTGAAGGGCTTCTCGATGAGCGTCTTGCGCCGGTTATCGGAGGGATGTTGTCGGAGGTTGAGCGGAGTACTGAGCGAGTGTCGACCGATGCAGAGTTACTCGTACAAAATAGGGAACGCGAGCTGCGGGTCGTCTGCACGGTGGGGAAAATTACCAGCCCTCAAGGGACCCACGAGGCTGCGGTGGTGCTGCTTGATGATATTACTGAGCTCTCAATCGCTCAGGCGACCTTGGCGTGGCGAGAGGTTGCTCGCCGCATCGCGCATGAGATTAAAAATCCGCTGACGCCTTTGCAGCTGTCGGCGCAACGGTTACAGCGACTCTTCGCAGATTCTGAGCTTGATGATCTCGTGCGCGATCTTACCTTGACGATCGTCGAACATGTTGATTCAATCAAGCGACTGGCGAATGAGTTCTCTAATTTTGCCCGAATGCCGACCGCAGAGTTCCGCGAATCGGATCTTAATCAGGTGCTTGGCGAGGTGATACTAGGGTATACCGATGACTCTCCCGCCATCACGCTTCAATTTCTTCCCGACAATAAGCTCCCTCGTGTTGTGTGCGACCCGGAGCAGGTTCGACGCATTCTTATTAATCTTATCGATAATGCGGTCTCCGCTCTGAGGGACGCTGCAGTTAAAAATCCCAAAATAGTGATAAAAACCCGCTACGATAAACGTAGATACGGGTGTGTTATTGAAGTATCAGACAATGGTCCTGGTATTGCTCAAGGAGATAAGACCAGAATATTCAACCCTTATTATACCACAAAAAAGGGTGGTACTGGACTGGGATTGGCGATCGTCAGTTCGGCAGTTTCAGACCATCACGGCAGAGTGAGTGTCAACGAAAATACGCCTCGAGGGGCGAAATTCGTAGTCGAGCTGCCGATTCACCAAAAGATGTCGGTAACTCAGCGTCCGTTTGGAAGTAGTGAAGATGCCGATGAAGCTGCGTCATAAGGACCAGAGAGGGGGATTCCTTATCTGGTGGAGGGCAGCGAACTCATTCAGAATGTTATTGCTGTGCGACTCAATCAAAATGCTCCGCCCTTTGGCTGCGGTAAAACGATAAGGTGCACCGAGACAACAAGCCGATTGCACCCCAAAAAGGCAGAAGACCATGGAAAAGTTTATGATTCCGACCTGGACATTGCAGCGGTTTCTTCGGGAACGAGAGCGAACAAATCCCGAATCGACGGGTGAATTAACGCAGCTTCTGACGTCCATCAGTCTTGGGGTAAAGATTATCAGCCAGATGGTTGCAACGGCGGGCATCCGAGGAGTGCACGGATACAGCTCTCGGATAAATTCTAGCAACGATAAGATAGCTTTTCTCGATGATGAGGCGGATCGAGTACTGTTCGATATCTTACAGTCGTCGGGCCATTTCGGATCAATCGTATCAGAGGAGCGAAATGATGCGGAGGTGACCAGTGAGTGGAGCGATGAGGCTAAATATGTAGTTGCAATTGATCCGCTTGATGGTTCGAGCAATATCGGTTCGAACATTCCGGTGGGGACGATCTTTGCCATTTTTCGGCGTAAGAAAGAGCATCGAAGGGCGGGACCGACCGATTTTCTCCAGCCTGGCTCGGCGCTCGTTGCGGCGGGTTATTCGGTCTACGGGGCAAAGACCTCTTTCGTGTACAGCGCGGGAGATGGCGTCCATGATTTTACCCTCGACCCATCGATTGGTGAGTTCGTGCTTGCGCAGGAGCAAATGTCGGTACCGCAGCGAGGGTCGATTCTGAGCGTCAATGAGGGTAATTGGCCTTATTGGGATCAAAAAACGCGTGACTTTGTCATGTCGTTCAAGCAGGAGGATTCTGAACGGGGGCTACCCTACACAGGCAGATATGTTGGATCGCTCGTCGCGGATTTTGATCGCACGCTTCGTCGCGGTGGAATATTCCTTTATCCGCGTAGCACCAAGCATCCCAACGGGCGCTTACGTCTGTTGTACGAGACTATTCCCCTCGCTTTCGTGATGGAGCAGGCAGGAGGAAGAGCTGTTGATGGAGAGCACCCTGTTCTGTCGGTGATGCCCGAGTCGATCCATCAAAGGAGTGGATTTGTTTGTGGCGGTGTGGAGGATGTTGAAGATTATCTTCGATCGTTGCGGTAAACGACAACTATGAGATGCCAGTCGGTATCCTGAATGATCGTCGTCGTTAACTATTCAGCCCACCGTTTTTAAGAGAGTTGTTCGAAAGACGTAAAAAGCATGAGAAGTTGGGGTGATTTTGGTGGCTCGACTCGCCAGATCCTCGTCGGCCGTTTTTTGCAGAACAGTTTAGTTGCCTCCCCCCGGCGGGCGTTCGCCCGCCACCGCGACGGGCTTGTGGGAGGTTGTTGGAAATTTTCGGGTTAAATAGTTTCGTCGGGAGAAAGAAATGAGTGAGCGATCAGGGGTGTGGACCGGCTCAGGTGCTGAGGTAGGGCTCGGAGGGGTCCATCATGCAGTTTCTCCCATCGACGGGGAGACGATTGCGACGATATCGCTCGCGAGTGACGAGCAGTACGAACGGGCCGTATGGGGAGCGCATGAAACGTTTCTCGCTTGGCGACAGGTCCCCGCTCCTGAGCGGGGACAACTTATCCGAGAGATTGGTGATGAGTTGCGGAAGCGACGCCGTGAGTTGGGGCTCCTAATCACGACCGAGGTGGGCAAAATAATTCCTGAGGGAGAGGGGGAAATTCAAGAAGCGATCGATATCGCTGATTTCGCCGTCGGGCTTTCGCGACAGTTGTATGGTCTCTCGATGCACTCTGAGCGGCGCTCCCACCGCATGTTTGAGCAGTGGCATCCGCTCGGTGTGGTGGGTGTTATCACTGCATTCAATTTCCCCGCAGCGGTTTGGGCGTGGAACGCTTTTATCGCGGCGGTATGCGGGGATACTGTGGTGTGGAAACCCTCGGAGCGGGGTCTTGCGACTGCTGTCGCGATGAACGAAGTATGTGGCTGCATCGCAGCCCGTTGGGGGTTCCCCGGGCTCTTTACCCTCGTCTCTGATGTCGATGCGCGTTTCGGGGAGCGCCTATCAGCAGATACTCGGATTGCCCTCGTGAGTGCAACCGGCTCCATCGAGATGGGGAGAAAGGTGGGCCAAGCTGTCGCCCGACGGCTCGGGAAGGTCCTTCTGGAGCTTGGGGGAAACAATGCAGCACTCGTTCTCGGTGATGCCGATCTCAATCTCGTGATACCAAGCATCGTGTTCGGCGCGGTGGGGACTGCGGGGCAGCGATGTACCACAACTCGTCGGCTTTTTGTTGAGCGTTCAATTATCGACGAGGTTGAGCGTCGGTTGGTGCATGCGTATCAGCAGGTGCCCGTGGGTGATCCCCGTCAGGGCGAAATCCTCATGGGTCCCCTCATCTCGGAGCAGGGTGTGGTCGCGTATGAAAGGGCCATAGCGATGGCGAAGGGTCAGGGAGCACTCGTTGTCTATGGTGGGAAACGGCTCCGGGATCGCGCATCAGATCTATATGTAGAACCAACGATACTCCGGGTTGATCATCCAATTCCTATCATGAAAGAGGAGACCTTCGCGCCTATCCTCTACCTCTGCCCTGTTACCGATTGTGCCGAGGCGATTGCGATGCAGAATGATGTCCCGCAAGGATTAAGCTCGGCGATTTTCACCGATTCGCTGAGGGCTGCGGAGAGGTTTTTGTCCTCGGAGGGAAGTGATTGCGGCATCGCAAATGTGAATATCGGCACCTCGGGTGCTGAAATTGGAGGAGCATTTGGAGGCGAAAAGGATACCGGCGGAGGAAGAGAGTCTGGATCAGATTCGTGGAAACAGTATATGCGAAGGCAGACAAGCACCATCAACCATGGGTCAATGCTCCCCCTCGCGCAGGGAATAATATTTAAAGTGGAGGGCTCGCAATGGTAGCGTGAGCTACGAGGGGCTTGAGCCAGAATATCATCGGATGGAGAGATTCCTCATGGTGCCCGACCTCACGCCATGAGAACGATGCAGTGAGAGAAGGAATTCCCTCTTCGCCGGCTCGTCGGAAGCCGGCGCTTCGCCAGAGTGGATCGGGAGAGTGGTAGTCAGCGGGTGGTCGGTAGCGGGAAGAGGAGAGTTCGCCTGAGCGATCAACGGCGCAGAGGGCGATGAAGTCGAACCGCTGATGAGGACCGGTCTGAGGCGATCGGTTCTCCCGGTTGAGGGTATCGGCGAAGTTGAGAGATTGTGCCATTAATTGTTTGCCGAGACCTCTCCCCCGATAGAAGGGGAGAAGGACGAACTCAGCAAGGTAGAAAACCCTCGCGGGATCGATAGCTGATCTGGTGAATGGTTCTCGGAGCTCCTGATGAGTTTCATTGAGAGGTGTCGCGGAGACAAACCCAACTATGTCGGTTTCATCTCGAACGAGCATCACCAGTGCATCGGGCGATCGTTCCATCGGAGCCAGGTATGCTCGCTCGTACGTCATGTCGCCGTCGTAGAGGTAGGGGTATTCGCGAAAAACAGCGATGCGCAGCTGGGCGAGAGCGTCGATATAATCCCCGATGGCGTTACCTCGTACCTCGTGGAGGGAGACTCCCGCCTTCAAGGACAGTCGTGAGGAGGGTATTTGGGTCATCACGTTCTCCAATCAGAGCAGACGGGCTGACGAGCATAACTGTGGGATGGTGACAGTTGCGTACGCCAGTATAGAATTGCAGGAGATTGATTGGATAGTACCCGAATATGGGCAATCATACGCGACGCCTAAAATAAGCTCGGGTGCACCTTAGCACGAATGGCTGCGGGTATTAGATATTTGAATAAATCAGTCGATTGAGAAAACCTCTCTATGCCCACTCCTGGTCCCTACACCGCAACCACCTTCGAGGCAAAAGTCCGACGCGTGTGGCATCTTGATCATCTGCGTGCCGTCAGTTGTATCCTCGGTCACCGGTGGGGAGATGATAAACCCCGACGGGTGCTTTCAGTCGGGTGCGGAACAGGGGTTCATCTTGTGCCCCTCGCTTGTCAGTATCCCGAGGTCCATTTTATCGGATGCGATCCAGAGGTTGAGCCTCTGTCGAGGGGGATCAGCTATCGCGATTTTTGCGGATGTCGGAATCTTGATTTTGTTACCGGCACGATCGATGCGATCGAGGCGGCGAATAATGAGGCGACGTTCGATGTCATTCTGGTGCAGGGAGTTTACTCATGGATAGAGGAGGGTGCGCGGGACTCCCTTTTAGGGGGAGTCGTCGCGCGCCTGTCCGAGGAAGGGGTTTTGTTGTTAACCCATAACATCGCGCCTGGATGGACGATTCGTCAGGTGGTTCAGCAGTTTTTGGGCTCAATTGGTATCGTGCCATCCGATCTGATCTCCGATGAGGCGGTTCGCATGGCCCGAACGCAGCTTGAACGATTTCGAGAGGAGATCAATCGAGATTCTGTGTATGGTTCTCTGGTGTGGGGAGAGGTGACTCGGATTCTTTCAGAGTCGACGGCCTATCTGCGACACGAGTTCCTTAACCCTGCAACCTCGGCCGGTCCCCTCTGCGAGCTTGTCCGTCGGGCCCAAACGGTTGGATTGTCGTATCTCGGCGATGCGCGGTTCTCGAGGAATCCGTTTCCAGGATTGCGTGACTCTGTCGGTAGAGGTTCAGACGGAAATCGGGGAGATGCGGCGACATTTCGTGATTTCTGCCGCGGATTGCCCTACCGGGAGTCGCTATTTACCCGAAGATCTCTGAGCAGCCCATTTCCCCGGGTGACTGAAGAATCGCTCTCGTCGCTGAGCTTCGGATGCGCGCTTGTTGAGGACGAGGATTCGCCTGGATATTTCAGAGATCCCGCAGGAAGAGAATTTTCCTTCCGTGCAGATGAGCTTGATGGTGAGATTGTGCGACTACTTGCGGCGCACTGGCCTCGCTGTCTCTCGTGGCTCGATCTGAGACAGGGAATAGACGGAAAAGACGGAATCACCGAAAAAGGATCGCAGCTTGCCTATTGCCTAACGTCGCTGCTCGCATCTGAGTTTATCACCTGTGCCTCCAGACCACCTGTTTTCAAGGATACTACCGAAATCGTCACTGCTCCCCAATGGCTTGGATGGGAAATGACCGCTGGGGGCGTGCTCACCAATCGGTGGTACGAGCCAGTTGAACTGGGAGGGTTTGAATTGATGCTCCTTTCCGGGATCGTGGGAGGACTTCACTCGGTCGAGGGACTTATCAGTCTTACGAGGATGCAAATCTCACAATCGCCTGATCATCGGACGCTCCCTGCAGAAGTTGTCTCAGAGACGGTGAAGGACGGATTGTTTACCCTGGCAAGGGCAGGTTTACTTCACGAGATAGTGTTGAGGTAGGAGGGATGGGTGTGGTAGCGTCCTCGGGTTATTCGAAGGTTTACTGTGAAGACACATCTCACTATCGGTGTGGTCCCTCGTCTCGGAGGAGGCGATGTCGCTGATCTGCTTATCGTCCCGTGGTCAGATAATGCTCGTTTTATCCGCCAAATCGGCGAACTCGCCGGTGTGGAGATTTCGACTTTTCTGGAGCGGCACGGAGCATCCTTACGGAATAAGGAGCCTTTGGCCCTTCCCTGCGTACCCGAAAATCAGCGGTGCCGATCAATCGTATTCGTTCCGGTGATTTCCGCTAATCGGGGGGATGATCCCATTAAGGGATTTGCAGAGCAGGTGATCCGGCTTGCACAGGGTCAGAGAGCTGAGAGGGTGGCGATTCTTATCGACCTTTTGCCACATGCCTCCTGGCGTGGCTCCACGATTGAGCGATTGGTGGAGGCGGCGGAGTTAGCGCAGTACCAGTTCACCGATTATCAATCGAAGATCGCCGACTCATCTTCCGTGAGTCAGCTGATCTTGGTTTCGGAACATGCGTGCCCGCGTGAGATTCAGACTGGCCTTGCGCTCGCAGCGAGTTATCAGCTTGCTCGCGACATTATCCTCACACCGCCGAATCACAAACGGCCACGCGACCTCGCTGAGAGGATATCTCGTGAGCTTGATCACCCATTGCTATCGGTGACGGTGATTGATAGGGCTGGTCTTGAGCGGCTCGGTGCAGGAGGAATCTTGGCTGTCGGTAATGTGGGGGAACCAGTTCTCGTCAGGATTGAGTACACTCCACCGATCGAACCGGATGCCCGACTTGCTGCGCGCCGTCGACCTGTTGCCCTTGTTGGTAAAGGAGTCACGATGGACACCGGTGGATACGCACTCAAACCCCTGAGTGGTCAGAAGGCGATGAAGGGTGACTGCGCGGGAGCGGCGGCTGTTGTTGGAGCGATGCGAGCAATTGCATTACTCAAACCGGCGACGCCTGTTCGTGCGTATGTGGCTCTCGTGGAAAACCTGATAGGTCCAGGAGCAATGCTCACCGGGGACGTGATCACGACCCTGGATAAGCACACCGTTGAGATTATGAACCCTGATGCGGAGGGCAGGCTCATCCTCGCCGATGCGTTAGCGCTCGCATGTCAGGAGGGAGCGGGAGTCGTTATCGACATTGCCACGCTCACCGGAGGGGTAGTCGCCGCTTTGGGAAATAAGCGGGCGGGGGTTTTTGCGACCTCGACTCAGCTTGCTGAGGCCATCATCCGTGTCGGTGGGGCTTCGGGGGAACGCTTTTGGCGTCTCCCGCTGGCAGAGGAGTATCTCCCGCTACTTGAGGGGGGTATTGCAGATCTCAGAAATGTGGCATCAACCCCTGGTCCTGATGCCACCGTTGCCGCCCTCTTCTTGAGGGAGTTCATTACCCCTCGGGTCTCGTGGATCCATCTCGACATCGCAGGCCCTGGCCTCGGTGATGGGATGGACCGGGGGCATGTGGCCGGCTTCGGCGTTGGTACCCTGACCCGTTTCGTTTGTTCTCGAGGGTAGGGTGTGTTCTTGGATGCAAGGTTCAACTCAGCAAAATCCTTAATGGATTCTGGGGCGTAATCATCGAAGGGCTCTCTGCTCTTGGTGATACGCCCTTTTTTTGCGTCAATTCTTACTGAGGGGGCGTAAGTCACGTCCTGGGAGCCGATAGCATAACTAGGGGGTAGATCGGTGTCTGGGGGGATTATGAAGTATCGGTATTTGTTAGGTTTGTTCCTTCTCGGTTTCCAGCTCTGTACGCTCCCCCAGAAGGGGATGGCAACACCTTCGTCGAACGAGATCGATCTCGAGGTCATGGAGGAAGTTAAGCAGCTTTTCAAATCCTCTCGAGGGCTCGTTTCAGAGCTGGATAAAAAGTATAAAGCCGAGTTTACCGCCATCGAATCTGCTCAGCGAGCTCAAGGGAGGCTTTTATCCGACCAAGCTGAGAATCAGAAGAAAGCGCTGAACTTGCTGGATACAAGTCTCTCAACCGCTGTGGTAGAGCTTTTTACGGCAAACGCGCAAATTGCGATTATTCCCTCAATTGTTAAATTCGCCGATCAACTTGTGCTCATGACGGACTTTTACCGACAACAATCTGGGTCTCCCGTGGGTTCGGAGACCTTGAGCTGCGGTGTTTCGTGCGAGCATTTTCAGAAAAGAAGAAATGCCCTATCTGGAATGATCGGTTTTCTGCGGGATGATTTGGTCAATTTGTCAGGAATTGTTCGCAAAAGGCGGGAGAAGGTCGAGCAGATAGCGGGGGAGCTTTCGACTCTGCGTCAGAACGGATCCTCGAGCTTAGCGAGGTTTGGTTTTGATCACTTCATCAATCTGAGAGTTGCCCTCCTTGAGGGACAATCCGAGATCGTCGAGGATATCCAACGCCTCGGCGCTCAGCTCAATTTCGCTGGCCAAGCCGAGTTGGTTCCTGCTCCATGTGCTCCGGGAGTTTATACTTTTACCAGCTTTAGCAGTGATGTTCAGCTTCTGTCAGCATTGACTGCGGGGTGGTCAGCATCAGGCGATCCACTTCAACAATTTAATGTCAATCAGTGGATCCAAGGAACCACTCAGAACCCGGGGCCTCTCAAAGCTCGTCGAAACCAGTATCTGGGCTATACGGACACTGATGGGATCTACAGGCCGGGTTGGTTAGATAACTGGGGCGGGTGTTCTCAGACGAAGACGAATGTGCTCAACGATTTTCGCTCAAAGGTTGAAGCGGAGGTCAAGTTGGGTAACATGAGTGCGGCTCGGAAACTTGATGAGGAAACGCTGACACTCCAGGTGGAAGTCGATGTCCTCACCGCCCACCGCTCTCGATTGGACCAATTTTCAGCGTTACTGCAGAAACTGGGGACTATCGCGACCAGCCACGCTGCCATTCCGAAGGCTAATGAGCCCTGGAGCGATATGTGGAAGAGTTCCGTCATCAGTCAAATCAAAAATATCGAAAGGGTTTTGGTGGCCCAAAGGGAGTCCATGTTTGCCACGCAGATTCTTCTGAGGCTCGCAGAGGAGCAGCTCTTACCCTTGGCATTGATCAGCGATGCCGATGAAAGGAGTGCTAAGCTCCTCTCGGTCCAGCGCCGACTTGAGGCCATCTCAAAGCAAGGTCTCGAGAGGATTGAGTTGGAGCTTACTTTGGCAGCAGGTAGCCTTGACACGATGAGTGACAACATATTGAGCTCAGAGGGAATTGCGGGCGAGGGGGGGCTTGGAGAGGCGATTTTGGCGTATGATACCATAACGAAAGTGAGAAGTAGTCAGATGAAGACCGAACGGGACGTTGAGTTGCCAGTTCGGCGTCAGAAGGCGGAGGCCCTCGTCGCAGAGCTCGAACAGTCAAGGGCTATCGCGTTAGCCACTCTCCTGGACATCGAGAAACGGCAGGCGGAGCTGCGAGTCCTCGGGGATGAGCTGAAAGGTCTGAAGACTCGTGTGGAGGGTTTTTTCGGTGTCAAAGTATCTCACCCCTTTTACAGTGATCTTGCCCGCAGATTTCTCGTCGATTTAAAGGTGAGCACCGCGGTGAGAAATAGAATTATCAAAAAGGGAGTTCGAAGCGTTCTCAAGTCATTCTCCACGGTAGGCACAGGGGGCTCTGCATATAAGGGCCCTCCATTTACGAAGCTCGGCTTGATGGCGAGGTCGCTGAGAACGAAATATGGGCGTCGAATAAGGCAATTGGCGGATGAAATTTCGTCTCCACAGCTTGGAGGGGTGTCTTTCTCTTCGATTGCCAAGTATTTGAAGGAGATCAAGGCTAAGGGAGCATCTCTATAGGCCTCGAAAGAGGGAAGGGGAAGATTTTCTTTCACTAAAACCGGGCTACATATAGGTCACTATCTCGCATCATCGAAGCCGGAAGAGGTTTTATTTTCAAATAGCGATAAAGAAGCCGGAGTAAATACAGATATCCAGGTAACAGACCGGTCAGTTTCTGAAGATATTTGAGAGTAGTGCTCAGAGAGCCCTGTCCAAAAAAAGGGAATAAAGTGAAGAATGAGCTCATTTGAAACATGGGCGAGTATTACCTCCCCAGAAGTTCTTCTTTCACAATCTTTCCATCTTGCAAGGTAACTACCCTCGATGCGCGATGCGCAAGGGGCAGATTGTGTGTGGTCACTATGATAGAGAGACCTCGATGAGAAAGATCTTCGAAAAGATCGAATATGCTATCGCTGGTCGTAGAATCGAGGTTTCCGGTCGGTTCATCAGCGATGAGGACTCTCGGTTTAACTATCAGGGCCCGGGCAATTGCGACACGTTGCATCTGCCCCCCGGATAATTCGCGGGGAAGGTGGTCTGCTCGCGAGGCGATCTCGAGGGTTTCGAGGAGGGCGAGAGTGGTACGGCGCGACGGATTACGTCGCAGAAAGAGGAGGGGAAGCTCAACATTCTCTGCGACTGAGAGGGTCGGGAGAAGGTAGAATTTCTGAAAGACGAATCCGAAAAAACCCCGGCGAATCGTAACAAGAGCATCCTCGGTGAGTCCTCGAGTATCAACCCCGTTGATGATGAGACTTCCTTCGGTTGGAGCATCAAGGCAAGCAAGGGTGTTTACCAAGGTTGTTTTTCCTGAACCTGATGGCCCGACGACCGCGACCATCTCCCCGGTAGCTACTGAGAGATCAACCCCATCGAGCGCACGTACCGTTTCACTTCCTCTGCGGTAGTGTTTTGTCAGGTTGCGGCCGATAATGAGCGGCTCTTCGGCAGAGGGATGTTTCATTAAATCACTCATATGGTTGCCCTATTCCCCTGCCCGTATCGCTTCGAGGGGCCGCATCGATGAGGCGCGCCATGCAGGATACAGACCCGCAAAAAAGCCGACGAGCACGGTTCCTCCCAACGATAATCCGATAATTCCGGGAGAGATGACGACGATCTCGCCTTGAACACCCAATTCAATGAGGTGACGAAGCATGAATTCAATAATTCCTGAACCTCCATAGGCGATAATGATGCCCGCAAGCCCCCCGAGAAGGCACAGCGCGAGAGTTTCGTACCAGATGAGCTCGAATATGTCGCTTCGACTCGCCCCTATCGCCTTCATGATGCCGATCTCACCGGTACGCTCGTGAATGCTCATGAGGATAGTGTTAATGACTCCGATGATTGCAACCACTATCGCGATCACGGCGACCGCTCCTATCATTGCCTGAGCGGTGCTAATAAGGTTAAGAAGCGTTGACTTTACCTGCTGAAGCCCCACTATCTGCACCTCTGGCAGCGAGATCCATCTCTCCTCGAACTGACGGATAGCTTGACTTGAAAATTCTTTGAGTTTTGCGCCAACCACCGTAATCTGCGATGCACGATTAAAGATGCGTTGAGCACTCGACAAAGGCATAAACACGGTACCGTCATCCTGTGTGCCGGTTCGGCTTAGAATGCCAGCTACCCTGAATTCATGGGTTTTGCTCGAAGCCGCGCCTGATGGCGTAATGGTCAGCGCGATCGTATCTCCAACTTTTCGTTGTTCGTACTCGGCTACTTCGTACCCAAGGACCACCTCTTGTTTGACGTCTTCCAGGGCCTCCTCGGTGACTGGGATATTGGTTGTGAACCACCGTCCCCCATCGAAGCCGGTTCCTGAGTGAAAGGAGAGCCACGGCTTCATCGCCGTGAAGCTTGGTACTTCGATTCCACTGACGACGATAAAGCTGCCGGCTCCGTCATCCTGTATGCTCGTTTGCTCCTTCTCTGCCACCCCGATAAAGACGGGGGTTATCGCGGCAACATCCGCATCGGTGGCAACCTGGGTGTAGATGGTGTCGGGAAGGTAGAGGAGGCCCGTTCCTCCCTTCAGCATCATGGTTGCCGCTTCGTACGGACAGCCCTTCGCCATAACCATAACCTGAAACCCGAGCATATCGATGCTCCGAGTTATCGCTCCGTGATACCCCTTCACAAAACCAGCAAGCGAAACGCCGACCGCTACTGCGAGTGCAACTCCGGCAACAGCAAGAGATGTGCGGACAAGTCGACGAAGAAGGTTTTTTCCAGCAAGGGTCGCAAACCCAAGGATGTGACGATGAAAATCCATCCAGGCTATCTCCGGAAAAATTGGACCGATTTCCCGCTAAACATAAGTGAGCCGCTCTGTCGCTGGAGGGTTCCTGCAACCCGAGCTCGATACCCTTTCCGTTGTGGAAGGGAGGTAGCCACCTCTGACAACTCAATTCGGAGCCGCTGCTCGCCAACCGCAAAGAAAAAGAAACAACCCGTCAATGCGCACTGCCGCGAGACGATCCCCTCAATCAGGAGTGGTTTGTCGAGGTATGCGTCGGGTTCTGTGAGAACGGAGGCGAGTGGGGTCACAACATCGCTTGTAAATGGCTCCCCATACCGTTCAGGGCGTAGCATCAGACCAACGGTTGCCGCGAGAATTGCGATTCCGATGACAGAACAAAGTATGATGATATTTCTCACGAACCTTCCTTCAGATGAACGCCGGTCGGCTCGTTAAGCCGTTCCTGAGCGCGCAGGAAATACTGATCACTGGCCCGCTGAAACAAAAGCAGGTCGAGAATAACGAGATTCTTACGAATGCCCTGCATAATCGCACCATAATCGATGGTGCTCTCTTCTGAAAGGTCTTCTGGCGGTTGTATCCGTGCGATCTTGTGCCGGGGATTTGAGGGGTCTTTCTCCCGATAATAATCGTGCATATACCAATCGGCGAGGGATATGCCCTCGAATTGGGCACGAAATGACTTGTCGCGAAAAAGTTTAGAGGCGGTGCTCTCCAGTCTCTGGAAGAACATCTGTCGGATCCCCCGGGTCGACGGATCGATAGAAAGGAAAAGCTGAATGACCCCGCCCTTTCCGGGAATATTTACCCCGTGAATAATCCCGACCTTTTCTTCGCCTCGAAATATCGTATATACCGTGTAGGGAGTGTCGATGCGATCAAAAACGGGATCCGTTTTTCTTCCTAGTCGCGACTCGAGGTCTTTGAATTGAGATTCACCGTTCGTTAGCGAGGAAAAAGTAACAACATCCTCCCTGTATGACGTCATATCGGGAAAAACAAATTTGAGGTCCTGCGCAGGGTTCGTGAGGGTGCATCCTATCGCTGCAGATGCGACGCGAGGAGCCAGGCAGACTGATATCAAGATACCGAGGATGGAGAGGAAGATAGCTTTTCTGATGGTATAGAGGCGCGTTAAAGTCATACCCTTACCAGTATCGATAGTATTGCAACGAGAGGATCGAGCCGGATCCTCGTGAGGGTGAGGAGATTATCTGCTCGATCGAGAGGTCTATCCAGTGGAGGTTTGCATTTGCGATGTCGTTCGTAAAATACCAGGCAATGTCGTAGATAATCGAACGGGCAACGCCTCCGGGTGGCGAGGTATTCACGAGTGTACCTTTGGACGGGTGATGGTGATGGTCGCCCGAGGTGGATGGAGGTCCCTGACCGAGCCACTGCTGACGAAGCTGCAGATTTGCGCCAAAATGCCGATTGTTTGTTAAGTAGCCGAACTGATGAAGCTGCATGATGGTGTTGCGATTGTTGTCTGAGCCGACCGATAGCTCGTTTGTAAGGGTAAAGCTTCCTCGTTCGGAGGGCACGGTGTAGCGCAGGTCGGGCCCAACGCGCATGGTGCGTATGATATCCGACCCGTTGAATGTCTCTGCCTGATGAGGAGATGCAAGTCGCTCGCCCACGAGGGCACCCACTCCTGCTTCTAGCCCGTAGCGGCTTTTTATCATTGAGCTTGTTCCGACGCGTACCCCGACCATGCCTGATTGTCCTGCAAATCGAAAGTCATATCCTGAGCCGACCAGATAATAGAGATCGTACGACGCATATTCGGTCAGATTTCCCCAGAATCCCGCGTACCAATCTCGCTCGAATCCGATGTTCTGATCGTTGGAGAGTTGCAAGACCGAACCGTGAGTGTCGGTCGAGAGATTAAGCCCAAGGGGAAGGTAAAATCGGCCGATACGGAGGTTCGCAGCTCCTATCAGGGATGACGACTGCTCAGCTCCCACAAAAAATGATGCTGGGTTATAGAGGTCGCAGTATGCATTGTGATACTCGACGGCCCAGGGTACCCGGTCCTCGCCCTCTCTGTCCGATATGATAGGGATGTACCCATCGCGTCGAACGAGGCGAACCTGAAGATCGCACGAACCGATGGTGCTCGTCTCGCTCTGGAATCGTCTGAGCCACTCGAATCCGATTGAGTGTCGGTTGGAGATATTTTCTGTTCGCTCTGGTTGATAGGTAACATCGCGTCCGACCGTCTGCAAAAAGAGCTCTCTTCGAAATTGCGTATTTTGAGCCCACCATGGTTCCAGCGGAGGATTAGCTATCGGGGATGTGGCCGTGGGTATGAGGTCCGCGAAAGGATCAATGCCCTGAGGTGGGGCTGCGAGAGATGGCAAGGAACATATGCAAGAGAGAATCAAAACAATGAGACGAACCGAGATGATCTCACCATACGACCGGCCGAGGTAGGAGCGTGGCATGAGAGTGTCTATTCCTCCTGTTCCTCCTGCGATTTCGCTTTCTGTCGTTTTGCGAGAAGCTGGCGCCGGAGGCCCGATAGGCGACCCCGTTTTCGCGGAGTCAGCGTTTCACAAATATCTATCAATGTTGTCACGAACCCTCCCGAGCCGCCATCACAGAACAGCCGGAGGGATGATGATGAATTGTGGAGGGGATCCTTCTTAATTTTCGCACTGTCAACGCTATTGCCCAAATGCGAGGCCATCGTCAGCTCAGACGCGACTCGGTCAATTTCATTCAAGAGATTCCGAAGGAGCACCTCATTCTTGATCGGCGAGCGGAGAATTTTAGGATCAATCGGCTGACCATTTGTAGCCTCTCCTATGGCGTTATCAAGCATGGACGATGTAATGGGGAGCAAAAGGTACGAACGAGAACCCGCGAGTATCATTTCAACCACTTTATCTGGGTCTGGTTCCTGAGAGGCCGCTATTAGGATGGGCGGGGTCTTCAACTGTCGAACCCGTTGAGCGAAGATAATCGGATTTATGTCAGATTCTTCTACGGAGAAAATGATGTGAGAGAAGTGTTCGCCACCTATCCGTTGGAGAGCGGCACTGTGAAACAGAACATGCCGAGCGCTGCCATACTGAAGCTTGACGAGTTGCCGTGTGAGTTCCTCCAGCCCCCATCCAACGACAAGGATGGAGGCGTTCTCGCGCTCCTTTGCGCTAAGAAGAAGAGACGATCCCTTTTTCATAAGTGAGGAAGTCAAAGAGCATTTCTCCGAGTTTATCGGCAAGAGGGATAGTTAGCTTGAGATTTTTATCCTCTCAGAGGGTTCCGAGGCGCTTTTGGCAACCAGAAATGGCCTTTTTTCAGAGGCCGGCGTCCCCATCAAGAGCCGCCCGAAGTGCCATCTTCGCTGAGAGGACCCCAGCCGCGAGGCCGTCCGCGTATGTGTAGCGAGCGTCTGTTATGAGGGAGGTAAAGTTGTCGGGATTTAGAAGGTCCTCATCGGTGAGACGTGGGTTGAGGGTGTGGGCTATCTGCTTCGCCTTGGTGAGAAAATGGTGGTGAAGACCTCCTAGTTCACGTTCGATGAGGGAGAGAAGTTCTTCTCGAGAGAATGCATCAGCCATGAGTATGGTCAGTCAAAAGAGGATTTATCGCTGCATGAGTTCGGTATCGTCGTGAAATCACCGCCCTCTTTTGGAGTCTGTAAATAAGCTAACATTGCGAAAATATGTGCATTGTGGGCAGCTTGTGGTATCTGAAGAAGGCACCCTCTCGCCTCAATCAGGCGGTTTAGGGGTATCAGGGCTGCGGCAAGCTCCTCTCGGGCAGCGTGAAGGGCCGGATCGAGCTTGAGAGCTGTTTGGGCATATGCGGCAGCTACCTCGAATTGATGACCGGCAAGGTGACAGCGCGAGAGGAGCACCCAAGAACGCGCGCACGAGGGTCGTAATGTCACAGAAGCTTTCGCAGCACCGTAAGCAGTCCGCAGATCTCCCACAGAAAGGGCGAACTCTCCGACAAAGAGCTGGCCACGAGCCCAATAAGGAAATCGACGAACCACCCTCCGAACCTGCGGAACTATCTCCGCCTCAACCATTGCTGACCGTTGGGCCGCTGTGAGCCAGAGGGAGCAGAGCAGACTAGCTATCTTTTCCATGAGCGAACGCATCGGGACCCGCCCATCCTTCGTCGTTAATGCCCAAGCCGATCATCGGGCGATTGAGCTGCGGGGAGCGTGGTCTGAGCTGACCGGAGTTCAAGGAGAGTGTGCCCCAACTTTCGTTCTCGAGGAGAGTTGCTCAGGGTCTCATCAACGGTGTAGAGCCCAAAGGCAAAAAGGATAGCCACTGAGCCCGCAATCGCGAACCATCGAACGCCTCGCTCTGTTTCATTTTTGTCGGTGATCATGATCGTTTCTTTCCACCTTTCTGTTCAATTGGATTGTCAGGGGAAAAAGCGTCCCCCGAAGGGTAGGCTTGTGTCCTGATGGTGCCACGACCCCCTATTTCACACCAGCCAAACGATTCTGGCAACGTCATCGGCAGCTCGGTCGACGATTGGCGGGCACTCCGGCTCGATAATTACCCGTGAAGCACGCATCGCAGAACGAACCGGATCTGCTGCGTACCGCTCTGTACATTCCCTCAACCGACAGGTAGGCAAGGCTATCGGCTCCAATAAAGGTCCGGACCTGGTCGGTTGAGAGAGACGAACTGATAAGCTCCTCCTTGGTCGGGGTGTCGATACCGTAGAAGCAAGGGGAGATGGTGGGAGGGGCCGAAATCCTTACATGTACCTCTCGGGCGCCCGCTCGCCGAATCATCTGGACGAGCTTTTTTGAGGTTGTCCCCCTGACGATCGAGTCGTCGACGACGATAACTCGCTTCCCCTCAATCAGCTCTCTGCTTGGATTGAGCTTCAATTTGACTCCGAAATCTCGAATCGACTGTTTGGGCTCAATAAATGTTCGTCCCACGTAATGATTGCGAATGAGACCAAGTTCGAATTGAATGCCCGATCGGTGAGCATATCCGAGGGCTGCGGCGACTCCTGAGTCGGGGACTGGAATGACGATATCCGCGGGCACGGGGGACTCCGCCGCAAGTTCCTCCCCCATTCTTTTTCGTATCGGGTATACGGTCCTCTCAAATACGATAGAGTCAGGACGGGCAAAATAGACAAACTCAAAGACGCACGGAGCGGGGTCGGTTGGAGGGAAGGGGAAATAGCTTGTACGCGAATCGTCTCCTGATATTTCAATAACCTCCCCAGGAGCGATATCTCGCTCATAGTCAGCACCAATGAGATCGAAGGCACAGGTCTCTGAGGCGAGCACGGTTGAATCGTTGAGCTTGCCGAGTGCGAGCGGTCGCAGACCAAATCGGTCGCGTGCCGCATACAGCGTTGTGGGCGTTAATATAAGGAGAGAAAACGCGCCCTCGGCGCGGAGGAGGGCGGCGTTAACCCGCTCGGTAAGGGGTCGAGAGCGGTCTCCTCTGGCGATAAGATGAAGGAACACTTCAGTGTCGGATGATGATGCGAAGATTGCGCCATCTTTCACCAGCTCTAATCGCAGTTCATCGGCGTTAATGAGGTTACCATTATGCGCCACCGCTATCGGCCCATCAGCTAACTCCGCGGTAAATGGCTGCACGTTAAAGAGGTGGTTCCCTCCTGCCGTGGTATATCGAACGTGACCAATTGCATTTCGTCCTGAAAGGTCAGCAAAATCAAACCTTTGAAATACGTCGGCAACCAAACCAAGCCCTCGGTGAGCACGCAGCGTTCGGTTCGGGCCAGGGTCCCCCGCCACGACCCCGGCGGCTTCTTGGCCGCGGTGTTGTTGAGAATAAAGCCCCAGATAAGCGAGATTTGCAGCCTCTGGATGGCCCCAGATTGCAATAAGGCCACATTCGTCCCTGAATCCTGATTGAGACATGATAATTCCTGACTGAAGACGGCATCTCGAGGTTAGGGTCCGATCAACTGACACAGGCGAGTCGCCCCCGATTGGCGCCGGACGTGCCCCGCATTCTATCCGATACGAAGATTCGAGGGAACAAAAAGGATATCGTCAATCAGGATGAAACACCTTTCTGCAATTCTTTCCGGGAAAAAGGCTTTCAATACAAAAACATCTACCAACCGAATCGACCGATTCATCATCATATCACAAGACGTAAAAGGAGGAGCGCCCGAGGAACAGGGAGTGACTGCGAGAGGAGCGACTATGACTGAAGAGTTTCAACGGATTATTCAACAAGATCGAGAAGCGAGAAAAAAGGTGAGCTGGAAGGGCACGCTCCTCCAGTATCTCGACCTCGTTCAGGAAGGTCCTGATCTCGCAAAATTATCCCATAAGCGGCTGTACGATATGATTGTGTCGTGCGGGGTGCGCGATATATCGGCTGATGAAGATCCAAAATTAAAACGCCTCTATAAATCGGGTAGTGTGCGAACGTACAATTTCTTCTCCGACGAGTTTTATGGGATGGAGAAGACGATCAACCAGATTGTGCGGTACTTTCACTCTGCCTCGCTCAAGGGCGAGGAGAGCCGCCAGGTTCTCTATTTCGTGGGGCCCGTGGGTTCAGGAAAGAGCTCACTGGTTGAGCGGTTGAAGAAGGGGCTCGAGGAGCTGAGCTTTTTCTACGCGATAGATGGATGCCCCATGTATGAGGAGCCGCTCCATTTGATTCCTCGACATTTGAGGAAGGAATTCTCAAAACGGCTTGGTGTCCAGATTGAGGGTGACCTTTGTCCCGTCTGTCGATATCGACTGAAGGAAGAGTTTCAGGGGCGGTGGGAGGAGATGCCTATCCGTACCCACGAATTTAGTATTCGAGCAAAGCGAGGGGTCGGCGTCGTTCCGCCAGTAGATCCTAACAACCAGGATACGAGCGTTCTGATAGGGGGGGAGGATATTTCAAAACTCGACCTTTATTCGGAGGGTGACCCACGGGTACTTGACCTCTCGGGTGCGCTCAACGTCGGAAATCGAGGAATGGTTGAGTTTATCGAGGTTTTCAAAAATGAGACCGAATACCTTCACGCGATGATCACCGCCACTCAGGAGAAGTCGATACCGGCACCGGGGCGGCATGGGATGATATACGTTGATACCTGTATTGTCGCACATTCAAACGAAGCCGAATGGAAGAAGTTTAAGAGTGACCACACGAACGAGGCGATTCTTGATCGTATCGTTACCGTTAAGGTGCCTTATAATCTCCGCCTCTCGGAGGAAGTCAAGATTTATCGCAAGTTGCTCCGACAGTCACGATTCACTGCAGATATAGCTCCTCACACAATCGAGGTTGCCTCGATGTTCGCGATTCTGAGCCGACTCGATCCGACCAATAAATGTGACCTCCTCACAAAACTGAAGCTCTACAATGGCGAAGAGGTCGTCGAGAAGGGGAGGACCAAGAAGATAGATATTACCGAGCTCCGTGAGGAGGCAAAGAGCGAGGGGATGACCGGTATTTCGACCCGCTTCATCATGAAGGCGCTCGATAACGCATTGTCGGATAATATCGAAGCGAACTGCATACACCCTATTAGTGTGCGTGAAGCCTTAGTGAACATGGTGAAGGAATCAGACTTTGCTGATGATGTGAGGAAGCGATATCTCGAGTTCCTTCAGGATACCCTTCACAAGGAGTATCTGGAGATTCTTGAAAAGGAGATCACCAAAGCCTTCGTTTACTCGTATCAGGAACAGGCAGAATCTCTCTTCCAAAACTATCTTGATCACGCCGAAGCGTATGTGACAAAGCGACGATTCAAAGATCGGAATACGGGTGAGGAGTTAGAGCCTGATGAGTCCTTTATGAAGTCGATCGAAGAACAGATAGCGATTGTCGGTACCGCGGCCGATGGATTTAGGCAGGAGGTTATTGCGTATCTCTGGAGTATTGGCCGAAAAGGCGAAAAAATCACCTATGAGAGCTATGAACCGCTGAAAGAGGCGATAGAGAAAAAGCTTATGGCGAGTGTCCGAGATGTTTCCCGGATTATCACCAAAGCACGAACGCGTGATGATGACCAATCGAAGAAGTATGACCGGATGGTTGAACAGCTTATAAAGAACGGGTATCCCGCAAGCTGTGTGGATACGATTCTTAAGTACGCAGCAAACAACCTCTGGAAAGATTAGCCTATGAGCACGATTTTCCGGCCCTACACCCCGACTTCTCAGCGGTCGGACAGAAGTGCACGGGATCGCCTTCGTCATCGTCAGAAGATTAAGGACTCGATACGAGATAATATCGGCGATATTCTTGCCGAAGAATCGATTATCGGTCGTGACCGAGATAAGGTAATTAAGGTACCGATCCGCTCGATAAAGGAGTTTCGGTTTATCTACGGTGATAATGCGCCCGGGGTAGCTCAAGGGAACGGGGAGCAACAGCCGGGCGATGTCGTGCAAAGTTCTCCCGAGCAGGGGCAGGGGCAGGGTGAGGGAGGAAATCAGCCAGGAGTCGACGCATTTGAGACTGAGATAACGCTCGATGAGTTGATCGATATCATGTTTGAAGACCTCGAGCTCCCCGAGCTTGAGCGAAAGTCGCTGAAGCAGATTATCTCAGACGATGCCACCAAGCGGAAAGGAAGGCGACACGCTGGTATCCGGCCTCGGCTCGATAAGAAGATGACGGCCCGTAATCGTATCCGCCGGAAGCTTGCGGTTGGTCGCGCTCGCGAGGTTGACTTTGATGAAGAGGATCGGCGATTTCCTTTTCACAAGGACGATATGCGGTATTTCCATATTGTCCCCACCGAGCGAGAGGAATCAAATGCAGTCGTGTTCTGCATCATGGATACTTCGGGCTCAATGGGGACGGTCAAGAAGTATCTTGCCCGAAGCTTTTATTTCCTGCTCTTCCAGTTTGTTCGCCAAAAGTATCAAAATGTCGAGGTCGTTTTCATCGCACATCATACTGAGGCAAAGGAGGTGACTGAGAACGAGTTTTTTCATAAAGTCGAATCAGGAGGAACGTACATATCCTCGGGTTATCGCAAAGCGCTCGATATCATTAACGACCGATACCATCCGTCTTTGTGGAATATCTATGCATTCCATTGTTCAGACGGAGATAATTTCTATTCAGATAACGATAGAGCAGTCGCTGCGGCAAAGGAGCTCTGCTCAGTGTGCAACCTCTTCGGATATGGTGAGATAAAGCCGGCGGGGAGTGCCTACTACAGTGGGACGATGCTGGAGACTTTCGCGCAGGTGAAGTCCGAAAATTTTTGCACCGTCACAATCGAGCGCAAGGAGGACCTTTGGCCTGCATTCCGATCGGTATTGACCAAAGACAAGACCAGAGTGATCGGGGGGGAGACGACTGCGACGGCAGTAGGGTCGTAGTGATGTCATTCCGCGTGGAGATGGAGTACCTATGACCGATTATGATCTTGATGAGCTAAAAACATGGGACGATCGGATCCTCGAATTCGTTCACCGTTATGGGCTTAACTGCTATCCTCAGGAATTTGAGGTCTGTGATCACAACGACATGATCGGCTATATGGCATACTCCGGTATGCCATCCCACTATCCCCATTGGTCATATGGGAAGGGGTATGAGCGCCAAAAGACCATGTACGAATACGGCGTATCAGGACTGCCGTATGAGATGGTGATTAACTCTAATCCGTGCCTCGCATATTTAATGCGGGATAATACGCTCCTTCTCCAGATACTGACCATCGCGCACGTATACGGTCACAATGATTTCTTTGCGAACAATTTTACCTTCAAGTCAGGTCTCGATGCCCGCTATACGATAGAGCTGTTCAAGAACCATGCGAACCGGGTGAAGAGTTACATAGAGGATCCCTCGATTAACATCGATCTGGTCGAATCTGCGATCGACCACGCTCATGCGATCTCATGGAACTGCCAACGTAATATGGCAATTAAGAAGCTTTCCCACGAGGAGCAGCTTCAGCGGCGAATTCAGGCGAGTCGGGGCGCCGAGGATCCCTGGAGTGAGATCCACCCTCCCAAGACATTTCACCCCCCCGACCTATCAAAGTATCCGCTTGAACCGGAGGAGGACATCCTCCTTTTCATAGCAGATAATAATCCTTTCCTCCCCGAGTGGAAGCGCGATGTCATGCGGATTGTTGATCAGGAGGCTCGCTACTTCCTTCCGCAGATGGAGACAAAGATCATGAATGAGGGGTGGGCCAGCTATTGGCACCACAAGATCCTCAACGCTCTCGAATTGGAGCAGGGGCTCCACATAGAGTTTATGGTTCGTCATAACCAGGTACTTCGCCCACATCCAGGTGGAATCAATCCCTACCATCTCGGATTTGTTTTGTGGCACGACATTGAGCGACGGTGGAATGAGGGAGATACGGGTCGGGAGTTTACCGATGATAGGCCTCAGGTAGCCATTTCATCGCTCGATGAGAACGAAACACCAGGCCGCAAAAAGATCTTTGAGGTACGGGAGACCGACCGTGATGCATCGTTTCTTCGGCGATTTCTTACCGTGGATGTGATGCGGGAATTGGAGCTTTTTCAGCACGAAAAACGGGGTAAGGAGCGAATCGTTACCAAAGTTGCTGATGACGAGGGATGGGAAGAGATTAAGGAAAATCTGATTAAGAGTACGGGCATGGGCTCGATTCCGGTTATCAAGATTGAGGATGCCGATTTCGGAAAAAACAGAACGCTCTATTTAAAGCATGCGCACGACGGGCGTGACCTCCAGCTTGATTACGCCGAGCCGACTCTGCGACACATCAGAGCACTCTGGGAACGGGAAGTGGTTCTTGAGACAGTCCTCAACGGGAAACGCTCGCTCCTAAAAATGGGGGATTCTTCGATGAAGGTTGAGAAGTTGTAGGGGTGAGAAACAAGAGTAATGTGCTCGCAGCGAATGCTACGAGACGAAGGTTTTTGAGGCAGCCTGGCCTCGATACATGAGGGTCGGTTCAGAGGTTTTTCCGACTTGATGAATGAAAGGTAAGGCGGGTTGAGGTCGATCCGTGGTCCTCATTAAAAGCATCGCTCTCACGGAAACCTGACGTCTCCCCCTGAGCAACCTTCACTGAGGGGGATTATTCAAAAACTTTCCGATTATTTGGAAGGTTTTGGCAGTTTCCTCCACACAACCTCAATAAATCCTTGGTCAAACTGAAGAGTTAAATACATATCTCCCAAGTCTTCTATCGCATTAATGTGTTCCATTTCGAGGGGAGATTTTCCTTGACCAAATGCCGCGAGAGTCGCGTATAGACCCCGAAGAATCTTGCCAATTTGGACTGCGTTAGCTCGGGCAACGAGCGGAGCTTTAGACTCAGCGGTAAGCTGGAACGGGGCAACAGAAGTCGACGTTGCATTCGTTTTCTGGGCTGTTATCATCTTTGTTACCCCTGCCTCGCTGCTGCCAATCAGAAGCGCATCTTTCGACTCAGCGAGAAACAAGCCGATACCGAACGGACTAAGCACATAGGTTGTATTGACACCGTCAATCGATTTAGTTTCCCACGTTCCCATCGGCATACCGGAATCCTGAATCATTGGGGTAAGACCCATCTTGATGGCTTCACTCAGGGCGGCCGCGGAAGTTGATTCCACCGCGATACCGAGATCTGGAAGATATGCGCCTTCTGACTGCTCGAACAAAGCCAACGCAACAGACTGGATAGAGGTAAGTGCCGCGAAGGGTGAATCCTTCGGCATTGGGAACATCTCAAGAGCTTTACCGACGGGTACATACGCGCTGAGAAGGAGGGCGACATTAGCGGGTAGTAGGCGCAACGCACCCGGAATCTTTGATTCGTTGAGACTGTCGTATAGCGCTGCTGCATCTGGTCGAGATTTTTCGATCAATGAGGTAGCCCGAAAGGTGAGGATACCGGATTGGTCGACGGACCCCCTGAAAACGATCGCCTGAGCGGGAATATCGCTCATCTGGGTTATGGCATCCTGTAAAGATGGAAGCCTTTCTGCCATCTCATCGGTGGTTGTTGTCGGTATTCCGGTCCCATCTGGGGACGCCGAGCATGATTCGTCTGAGCCCTCGCATGAGCCGTCTTTCTTCGGAGTTGCTTGACCCAGAAGCTTCTCAAGGGCATCACGCTTCGACTCAAGCGCATGCTTAAACTGGGCAAGGTCAAAGTAAACCTGAAGAAAATCATTCTCTGATTGGGGCAGCCGTTTATTCACTTGGGTAACGGTCTGACTACTTATGACAGGGGGAGGAGTCGTGACGTTCGGATTCAAACAATGCGAAACTGCCTCGGAGCTCGAGCTTACCCCGAGGACGTTCTCGGGAGAAGCCGCAATAAATACTGTGACTTTGGTGGACTGCGGAGCAGAGGAACTCCCCGACGCTGAAGAGGCTTCCTGAGAGGCGATTCCCCCCGATTTGTTATCCTGTTGCTCGGTAGGTTCTGGCAAGTCTACCTGGATCTCGGTGGTAATTGCATAGCCGTTAATTTGTCCAAAAGTATGTTCGGCCACTTCATAGTTACGGCCCCGAACGCCATCAATTAGTGTTTTAAGCTTACTCGCGAAGTCTGGGCCCGTAGCACACACACCGCCATTGATTGGCTGCTCAGAGTTTCCAGCTGACGCAAAAATGACAACTTGCTTATAGGAAGGAGTCGGACTCGGCTCCCGGGGAAGAAAACCCGCACTTTCAAGAATTTCGACAAGGTCCTTTTGAACGACATCAATTGAGCGAGTGGACTGGGTGGTTGTGACAGAGCCGGAAGCTCCTGGTTTGGAGTCGCCATCCTTTTTCTCTGTACTCGTCGGTTTGTCCGCTGCTGATATGTACTTTCGAACTGTGTCCAAAGATTGGGAATATAACCTCTTACCACCTGCGCTTTCACCGTCGTATGAAACCAGCAGAAATGTTCCCTGCGGAGCACGCGAGAGAAAGTTCGTCTGGGGTGTTGAAGCTGCATTCGGGCTTGTTGCGGTCGTCGCTGCCTCATCTTTCTTCGAGCATCCTGCGAGTACGAGGAGAGCTGAGCAGAGGAGCCCGGTAGTGACAGGAGCAAAATGGAGAAGAGAGCGCGGGAATGGACGATTGGCGATCATGGGGATTCCTTGAGGTGTTGCGCGAGCGAGAATGGGATGAAATGATATTTAAGAGCGAAATTCTAGCATCTTTTCGAGTCGAGAACAAAATTCAACTCCGTAATCGACCCAAACTCCTTCACCCCAGTATCGGAAGCAGCTTGTCTGAGCGTTGAGGAGTAGAAAGAGGGCCTCGTTGTACCGAGGATCCGATGTCGGGAGTTTCGGCTTCAAGACTCGTTCGTAGAAAAGGGAACTCACTTTGTCCATGGGCAGAAGCAGTCTGTCATAGTCTCGGACCCAGGAGATATTGCTGGTCCAGGATCCCCCCTCCATATGGAAGGAATGGTCTGCCCTCGCAAGTTCAGCGATCGTCGAGGCTAGTTGTTGGGCGTTATTTTTGCCGGGGGTGAATCGGGTCCATAGCTGCTTCTGCTTTGTCGGTTGGAGAATCGGCAAGTCGCGCTCAGTAATCCCGATCGCAGCGAGGTGCTCGAGGTACTCGGTTCCGTTCATGAGGGGAGTAGATGCTCCGGTCGCGAGTTTGGCCACCTCGGTAAATTTCGGGGGGAACTCGTGCATCATCACGCCACCGTTCTCCCCGTCGGCGATCTGGCTCACGATTGGGGGAACCGATATGCCCTTGATGGTGGCGTGTGGTAACGATGTGGCTTCGTACCACGGCTGCATTTGAGCAACCAGCTTAGTGTCCGAACCCTGAGTCTTGACGAGACAAATAATGCTGGCCTCATCCCCATCGCTATTGCGACAAACGAGCCGGTGAGGGAGGTGAGGGTGTCTGGGGGAATATCCTGTTTCAGGTTCCTCAACAGTATGCTCTTGGACGAGCACCCAGTGGTATCCACAATCAACGAGAGTCTTTACAAATCCATATGCGACATCGGGATGGTTTGGCAGTGCCATTTCAGGCGGGGAGAATCCCTTTACCCGGGCCACTGCCTCAGTGCCAAAGATGGCGGCGAAATGGTGCTGCCACGCCTCAACGTGGAGCCGAAAATCCTGCACAGGGGTTGACGGTGCCACCGCATGTCCCCAGGCAGTTCCAAGCCATTCGACACACGCGCGATAGCGGGGATCCACGGCGAGGGGGCGGAGCGCTTCGATGACCTCAGTCGCACCCATCGCCTCGAGACCGTAGAGCAGCGAACCCGAATAATCGACCATGATACGGGGTTCATACCCTTCGCCAACCAGGGTAGGTATGATCGTGCCCAGTCGTTTGTAACAATCACGAAAAACGGTGGCGTTGTAGCGATCTCCATCTGAGCCGTGCTCGAGCATAAATTGAAGATTGCTGATAATCGACCCACCAGGGCCAGCTGGGATGTTCGGTTGGTGCATGTGAAGCGCACAAGCTGCGACTGAGCGAAGAGAGGTAAACGCCGCGGGAGCTCGAACAGGATAGAGGCGCTTGTCTGCAATGATTGCTCGAGCTGCATGCAGTTCACCTTCATGACCGCAGAGGGGTGGAAGCGAGGCTGAGGGTGTCGACGGATGTTGGATATCGGTCATGGGCGGACTCCGGGGGTAAGAGCAAAGGAGAGGCTGCGGAAACAACAACGACCCTCAGATCCTAACTCACCGGGGAGGGGGAGAAAAGAGAAATGGGAGAAGCCCGATATGACCCTTCAAGTACTCGAGATGCAGATTTCAAACGACCATCTACTCCATACGTTCGAGGGTGTACCGCATAATTGCCTTGATCGCTCCCAGCGCATCCTGGCATACCTGTATTCCTTGAGATGATGCGGAGCCGACTGCCTCATGTAACGCCATATCGGCTGCCTCGACCTCCTGCCGCGCAAGAAGGCGCGCTGTACCAATTATTGAGCTATCGGCGAGCTCGGCGAGAGCTTTTTGGACAAACTCCTCCTCATTCTCTCCTGGCTCCTTACGAAGTTTTTCGGCCAGAGGCGAGTCCGATTCAAGCCATAGAATATTTATGAGAGATGGTTTGCGCTCCCGGATATCGGTTCCCGGTCGTTTGCCGAGCTTTTCTTCGGGGGATATCACATCGAGAAGATCATCTAACATTTGGAAACCGACCCCGAGGTGTTCGCCGAAACGGGCCAAGGCTTCCAGGGCGTCTCCCCGCAATCCACTCAAAAATCCGGCAGAACGAGCCCCTAATCGAAAGAGGGCCGCGGTCTTTTTCGCGGCGATTGTCCGTGAGGTCAAAAGAGAATGAGTGTCGGCATAGAGGGGGGTTTCAAGAATCTCTCCCTCAGTAAGGTTAATGCATGCATCTTCGGTGGCATCGATGATGAAGGGATCAAGCCGCGCACAGAGGCTAAAGGCGCGGGTGAGGAGGAAATCGCCGGTGAGCAATGTGTCGTTGGTGCCGAACTCTGCGTAAGGCGAGGGGTGATGTCGACGGATAGGGGAGCGATCGATGATGTCGTCGTGAAGGAGAGTCGCCATGTGGATGAGCTCTATGCCGGCAGCGACATCGACAAGGTTCTGGGTCGGCTCGCGCATCCCAAACCCTTTCGCTAGCAGCAACGTTAAGGCGGGCCGTACCCGTTTCCCCCCGAGCCCGAAGAGGTAGGAGGCAATCTTCGCGAGTTGGGGAGCCTCGGTCGTGAATTTGGTAGCGATGAGCCCTTCGACTAAATGAAGGCCGGGAACGGCGCGAAAAATCTCGGCGAGGGATGGCGTCTGGGTCATGGGAATAGTGGTGATAACGGCCATCGCTGCTCTCCGCATCGATGGGAAGCAACGGAGACGGAATAAAGTGAATACGAGGGGATGATAACACGGCACCTACGCTACTTCCACCGCGTCTGCTGATGAAGAACTGCGCGACCCTCGCTATTTTATCGGTAGGTTTGGAGAAACAGGCCCACGACGAGGGGCATCGATTTATTGGTGCGAGTGAATATAGAGGCCCACGACAAGGGGCAGAGAGGCGAATCCGACCATTTGAAGAATGCGTCCCCGACGGGATTCGAACCCGTGTTACCTGCGTGAAAGGCGGGTGTCCTGGGCCAGGCTAGACGACAGGGACTCATTGATGGCCTGTAGTGTGGATTATTATCGAAGTGAGGTCAAGATTGTGAGGTACAATTTATCGTACGACTGAGCAAAAAGGTGCGATTGAAAGGTGCTCGTCTGAAGGTGGCGACAGAGGAGTTCTTTCCGCGAACCTGCCACTGACAGTTTTTACTCTCCCTCCCACTCTCCACGGTGCCGTTCTATTGCTTCGATAATAGCCTGGTCGAGGTTGGGTTCCTGTAAGCCGTGTTCCTCTGAATAATCGCTGAGGACCGAACGAAATTGATCGAGATATGGCCCCCCCTCTTTGACGGCTTGATTGTAGAGTTCAAACGCTGAGGGCCCCCCCTCTTTGAGAAAATCTGCGAAAAGATCGAGCGCGTGAGGGCTGCGTAATACTCGCATGAGTTCTCCTATCGAGAATGAGGGGAAGTCACGTGATCTAAGACTACGTAGTTTTTCTCGTGCCTGTTGAAACATCTTGCTTGAGGCGATACGGGTCTCCACCTCTTTTTTGAAATCAACTCCGATAAAATCGCCCAGGTATTTGAAAGCCGTATCCTTCGCGAATTGGGAGCCCTCTCCCCACCATTCGTCGTACCACGGTTCGTCACATTCACCATCAATGGTAAGGAACGTTGGATCGCAGAAAGCTGCGTCATCGGCTTCATCGAAGCAGCCGGTTATACCCACCATGACGAGAACAATGCCGTATCTAAGCCAATTATTCGTCCGTTCTGAAGATAGAAACACTCTCAAGCGGGGGGATTTCATCGTTTTCGCCCTAGCTGTTGTTTGATTGGCTCTGGCATCACGAGCCATTGTTTAAGCGGTGTGCGCCCCAGCGCTCCAAAAAGGGGGTCGGCTTTTACTAACGGAACGACCTGACCCGAGTCCTTGATTACGAGAAGTGAGTCCTCCGCGTCACGGGTGTGAACATCGGTGGTACGAACGGTATGAAGATAATAGGTTGGATCATATCCATTCTTTATCATGATGCTTCGCGTCCTTGCTTCGAGGGAGGGAAGATCATCATCTTCGGTCACCGCAACTGTTTTGAAGAGGCGTCGATGGAGGAGTCGATTACAGAGATCGCTGAGGATAGGATCGGACGAGGTGGCCCACCGAGCAATATGATAGCGCCACCAGGATTCACGCATGTGAAATACCGTATCAAGATCAAGATCCTTAGGATTTCTGCATGCGAGGATTTTACTCATCGCGGCATCAACAAAGGGAAGCTCTGAATTGAGAGTGCGTGCTCGTTTCACAATCGCTTGATTTAGAATATCGGCCGCTAACAGAGTTCGATGTTGATAGAGTTGCCGATACATTGCATGGCGAGAGACTGCAAAATGAAGCATCGCGTCAAGTCGATTCTCTCGGAGCGCGAGTTGGCCTGCCGGGGTAAGGGTCAGGGAATCGACCAATGCACTTATGTTGTAAAGGCCGTAATGAACACCTGCCATGACGCTGTCAACAGAGAGCCAATTCCCTCGATCGACATTCCATCCACCTCCCGCGGTAAGGTAGTAACACCACGGCGGAACAGCGGGATCTTCTGTGATGATCTGGCGTACCATCGCGGGAAGATCAGGATCGGTTGCACGCAGGATACCCTGAATATCAGTATCTTCTTCAATAATACGAAGTCCGAGCTCTTCGTGAGAGTCTCGCTCTTTTGGAAACCATGTCCGAAATGCCATGTGCGACCCGGGAGCGAGATGACCAAGATCGTGAAGAAGGGAAACTGCGGCGATTGCGTTTCGGTGTTTTTCGATCGTCTCGGTATGCTCCTTGAGATCGGGACTCCGCATGAGGTGAGTGAGTACCATCTCAGCGAGATAGGCAGCCCCAATGCAATGTCCGAATCGAGAGTGCTCTGAAAACATGAACACGAGGCGGGTGTTCGCTGTTTGGCTAACATCTCGAAGCCGTTGGAACCACCGAGTGTCTATGAGGGAAAGGATCAGTTTTTGAGAGGGAATCTGTTCGGAAAAGGTGATTGAGTCGTGTACTATGTCGGCAAACGAACGCTCTGTCATAGAATTCCTTTTCGCTACCCAAAGCCCTCTCTCATCAGGACAGTAGCTCCTGATATCCCACCACCCGCAAACCGAACAGCTCTAGGATATCGTAAGAGCGAGTTGTGCGGCAGAGGATTGTCACCGCCTCGACACCAAGAGCTCGAAGAATGCGAGCTCCTACCCCGAACTCCATCATAGTTGATGGCCGAGAGGTGGGGGGCCCATTGGAATCGGGCTGAGACAATCGTTCGCTGAGCGCGTTCCTCCCGAGAGAAGGGCGCAGATAGACGAGAACCCCGGAGGATGCTTCTCCGATTTGACGGAGAGCGGCTTCGAGCCTTCCTCGCGATCGGTCTGGAGAATGAAGACCGATAAGGTCATCAATCGGGTCTTCGATGTGGACTCGTACGAGGGTCGGCTCTTCGGGGCGTACTACCCCGTGAACGAGGGCGACCTGTTCTGAGTTGTCGACGAGAGACCGGAAAATGTGAATTCTCGTGATATTACCGAGGTGGGTGGGAAGCTCTGAACAGGCGACCTGTTCGACAAGAGGTTCGTGCTGAAGTCGCCACGAAATGAGAGATGAAAGCTTAATAGAGGGGATGTCGTGTAATGTTGCGAAGGATTGGGCATCAACGGGGGAGCTGATCTCTCCGTCACCGCCGAGAAGGTAGGAAAATACTGCGGCGTCAGGCATACCGAATCCGGCGACAAGATCAAGAGCAGCCTCGGGAATAGCTGCTCGTGCCACTACTCCACCTGGATGGCATCGACACGGAAAGATATGCCCAGGTCGGGCGATGTCCCCCGGCTGAGGATGCTCGCTCCCGAGGAGACGGATGGTGGTTGCCCGGTCCGAGATGCTGATCCCTGAACCGACTCCGAGGCGAGCTTCAACCGAAACAAGCCAGTCCTCCTTGGAATAGGGAGAGGGGGAGTGGCCGGCCGATAGTTCATGCCGTGACCGCTGGGGATGAAGCATGAATTGGGATGCCCGCCGGGCTGAGATCGCGACTTGGATAAGCCCCCCCGAGATTCTGGATATCAAATTAACGGCCTCGATTGTGACGACGCTGGCGGCTGTCACGAGGGCACTGGCGCGAGCGGTAGCGCAGTCATCAATGATGAGAACCGGACGGCCTAACTGAATGGCGGCGCGAGCCCCCGTTATCTCGTCGTTTATGGTCTTCCTGAGATGATGTGGACGCTCTGTTTCACGAGCGATCATCGGCGATGGGAGGACGAAAGGAGGAGCCATTGAAAAGTTTGAAATGAAGAAAGGGTCCGCCGATCAAGCGAACAGTGAGTAGCCGGAGCCTATCCTACTTTGCAAGTTGAATCCACAGAGTTCGGAAGAGGTAAGGGTTGTGAGACGAAGCTTCGATCGGTGGCGGAGACAAAATTCGACGGTATTGGCGGACAAAAATTGTCGGTCATCGCTGCGTCCGGCGCCGAACCGGTTTTCAAAGGTGGGGGATGGAAGGTAATTGGAGAAAAGGTGTTTGTTTGCAAAGGTTTGGCCAGGTGGCTATTGGGGGTTGTTTCGATAGTCCGATGTTTGTTTGTGGTACGAGGTTTGCACGAGGGGGAAGGCGGGCGAGGGTGACGGTGGTTTATTTGTAAGGGGGGTCATCAATGGGGTTAACGTACGGCGGGTCTCAGGGATTTTGGACGAGGTTGGTTGTGGGCGGTAGTCTCGTATTCGCATCATCCTCTGTCATTGCAGAGGAGTTCAGTGCGACGGTTGAAGAGGTGCGTGACGAAATGGTTGGTCTCTGCGGAGACCCGGATGAGATTGAGGCAAGCGAAAGGTGGGGAGCTCTTTGGTGTTGGGAAGATTTCGTCGAACGGCTAATGGAGGCCGATACGTTACCTATTGAGGATATTCAAGTTCTTATATCGGAGGTTCAGATTCGGAGGGCGTTCCTCGAAGGTCTCGACGAGGGTTCGTTGTCGTGCGATGGGGGTGATTCGGACTTCGGGGACGAAGATTCAGATTCGGATGATGAGGATTGGGGTGATGATGAAGGATCGGACGATTCATTTAATACCGAGGAAGATTTTGACGAATCTGAGCCAGTGACCATATGTCATCCCCCGGAGGGCGCGCGGAAAAAGAGGAGGGGAGTGGGATTCACTATCTCTGTTCCTCGTTGGATTGCGGCAGAGCTCTTCCCTTATGGTGCCACTAAGGGCCCATGCGTGAATGCCCCCGGTGCCAAACCATCAGAATCTCGGGGTGAGGTGGATATCAAGAATGGTAAGGGGGGGGGTGTAAAGAATAAATCCTCTCAAGGGTCGAAGAGGGGAGTTAAGGGCAAGGGTGAGACGTCCCGTAAACATAAATCACTAGCCCCGAAGGGTGGAAAAGCGAAAGGGCTTCAGCCTAAGAAGGGAGTAGGGTCAAAGCGGAATCCGAAATCGAAGGCTCGACGGAAGTAGAAGGGGAAAAATTACGTGGGGCTCTTCGCAAGAGCCTCACCTTCAGGGTCTCCGCAAAAATAAGTAAGTCTGACACAGGCGTTCGTCACCGTGGGCAACCAGAATTTAAACCGGTCCGATCTCAAATAACGGTACTTCGCCGTTACCACTTTCTCGACGTTATGTTGTCGCTGAACACACTTCTGAGTAGACTAGCGCCGATTGGGGAGAGGGCGACGAGTGGCATCGATTGAGAAGGATACTTTATCGAGTATTCTTTGGAGCCGGTGGCTGGAGCGTTGCATCTTAACCGATGGGATGGGAGGGTTGCTATTTTTCAACCATCAGTTGGGCTCTCGGTTGAACTTCTCTCCTTGCTCGACCCGGTCGGTCGCAAAGACTCACGGGGCAGTTGAAATGACGGTGAAAGGAGAAGAGATGACGAACGAAGCAGAGCTGAGGCTTCCGCACACGACGGTTAAGCTACCGATCATTGAGGGTAGCGAGGGAGAGAAGGCGATCGATGTGACATCGCTTCGTGCCGAAACGGGATATGTAACCCTCGACACCGGATACATGAACACCGGGGCTTGTCGAAGCGCTATTACTTTTATCGATGGAGAGAAGGGCATTCTGCGATACAGGGGGATTCCTATTGAGGTGCTCGCCGAGCGGTCAACCTTCCTGGAAACAGCTTATCTTCTGATGTATGGCGTATTGCCGACCCGGGATCAGCTTGAGGATTTCGCCGATCAGATTCGTCGCAGAACGATGGTCCATGAGGACGTCAAGGCATTTTACTCGGGATTCCCGCGAGATGCCCATCCGATGGCGGTGATGGCCTCCGTGGTGAGCTCGCTCTCGACGTTCTATCAAAATGACCATTATCAAGAGAAGGAGCTCTTCGAGCGTAATAGCCTCCGGCTACTCGCCAAGTTTCCTACAATTGCCGCGTTTGCATACAAAAAGTCAATTGGACAGCCGTTCATCTACCCACAGAACCACCGCAGCTACTGCGAGAATTTTCTGCATATGATGTTTGCGACGCCCTCGGAGGATTATGATCCCGACCCCGATCTCGTTAGTATCCTCAATTTACTGCTGATCCTTCATGCGGATCACGAGCAAAATTGTTCAACCTCAACGGTTCGTCTCGTAAGAAGCAGTCTCTCAAATCTCTTTGCATGTATCACTTCGGGTATTTGTGCACTCTGGGGCCCCCGTCACGGTGGTGCAAACGAAGAAGTCATCGAGATGTTGCTCCGAATCCAGCAGGATGGCGGTGACGTAAAGAAATATGTGGAGATGGCGAAAAAGAAGGAGGGGGGCTTCAAGCTGATGGGCTTTGGGCATCGGGTCTATAAGAACTTTGATCCGCGAGCTAAAATCATCAAGGCAGCGTGTGATAAGCTCCTTAAAAAGATGAAAACGCGAGATCCGCTCCTTGATATTGCTAAGGAGCTTGAAGAGGCTGCTCTCAGCGATCAGTACTTTATCGACAAAAAGCTCTATCCAAATGTGGATTTTTATAGCGGGATCATTTACCGCGCGATGGGCATACCGGTGCCAGCCTTCACGGTGATGTTCGCGTTAGGACGGTTACCTGGATGGATCGCCCAGGCGCGGGAGTACAACGAGGAACCCGGCAATAAGATTGGGAGACCCCGGCAGATCTATGTCGGACCTCAACTCTCACAATACATCCCGATTGAGGACCGAAAGTAAAAGAGAAGCGGCGGGGTCGTAGGCCGTTCCCATGCGATCAGAGAGGGTGATTCTTTCACCCTCGTTATTGTCCACCCCTATCTCGGTGCTGCCATCGTCCTTGCCTAATCTCAACGACCTCGTCGTGAGCGGGCCGATAGTAGTGGCCTTCAGGATCGAGTCCCGGGGGGACCTGAATGACGTCAACGATCGGTGGCTCCCAGACCCCTGCAACAACGCCGTCCTCTGTTGCGGTGCGCGATTGTACGGGGGGATAAGTCTCAGGAATCGAGCTGGAGTTGGCGCTTGGTGCACACCCCGAAATCACACAAAGTCCCATCAGAGCCAACATGAGCCCTGATAGAGCCACCCTCGACGATGTCTCTTTTAATGTAGTTTCCATCCGCTGCCTCCTCAACACACTACTCTCCAGGCAAGGTGCTCGCGAGGATATCTTTCACGACCCCCACTGTTGCTCCCTCATCTTGTCCTTCGACCCGCGTTCCTTCCTGACGCGCTCTCAATGCCGCTGCTCCCGCTGGAGCCAAATAAACAGCACGCTCCAGGGCGAGCCAGAAATTGCCATCTGATTCCCTCAAAATATCGCTGAATAGCTGATTGTCATCTCCGTTATTTGTACTTACCCAATAAAAGGCTGGCTCAACGGGTAGGGAGAAAGCGCCTTCTCCGATGTCCGAAGTGAGGAAAAATTGAGATTCGACCCCCTTATACGTTTTCAGTCGGAGGATAACGTCGGATTGCTGAGGATCAAGATTGAACGCCTGAGCGGTAAAGTGAAACTTGCTCGGATCTTGTCGAAGGAATATTTTATGGGCGCTATTCTGCACGATCGCCTGACCCCCCTGACCAGCGTAAAAGTCCTCTCCCGACTGCGAGGCGGCGATAACTATCCCCTTCCTCTTTCTGTAGAGCCGAAAAGCGGTTTCAATCGTTCCTGACGCAGTCTTGCCAATGAGGTCATGCGCCTCGTCGAACACCAACACCTTGCGGTTGTCGAGCTCATTCGGGTCGTTCATGACCGAGTCGGCCCACATCATCGCGATCTTGAGAAATACACGCTGTAGGTCGGGATTCCTGTTAAGCGCTTTCAAGTCAAAAACAATAAACCTCTCAGCGAGTGTGAGAGCGCCAGGACGGTCAAAAAAGCGGGCGAAGGTGCCATCTCCATGGTAATCCGCTGTCAGAAGCGCTATCCGCTGACGACGGGTTGCCGATTCCTCGGGTTCATCCACCTTGCGTGGCGCGCGAAGGACCGACATCACATCGCTCAGGATGAACTCCCGGCGCATCGGCCCATTTCGGTAGAGGCGATGGGCCTCTGTGACCGAATCTATAACGCTTCCACGCTCGAGTCTATCGGGTGTTTTTGCCCCTTCCGTAGCCATATCAACGATCAGATCTGCACACATATCGATGAGGTCTTTATAATCCTCATTTGCGTTGTCTGGAGGGGTCTGACCGAGACGGGCAAGGAAGTTCATTGAAGGTGCTTTGGAGGGGGATGCCTCGTAAATACGTCCTCCGAAGAGCCTCGCTACTTTATCAAATCCACACGGCTGTCCGACCATCCCTTTATCGAATACAAAAACTATCGGAGGTCGCTCAGCAACCCGGCCGTCGGCGAGTAGCGAATAGTGACCGCGACAAAGGGTGATTATTATGTAATTGAGCAGGTATGATTTCCCCGCGCCTGAGACTCCGCTGATAAGTACGTTTGGCGCGACGTTGGAATCAAAAAGGTCGAATCCAACGAGCTCCCGGTTCCAGAGACTGGGAAGGACGAACTGAGCTCCTGAACTTCCTCGCCAGTTTCCCCACAAAGGAAGCAGGCGTGCTGCGCGAGAAGAACGCATGACATTAGTCCAGCCTGGACCATCGGTGGAGGGATCGTAGGCCCCCGGTAGGGAATTGATGAGAACACCCAAGTCGGATATTTCGTGGCTCATACCCCGCGCGCCGTTCAGCTGCGGAAATGTTGCGAGCGCCTCCGCCGAAGCTCTAATCGCCTCATCCTCAGTTTGACAGATGAATACTTGGTGGAGCCCCGTTCGAACGAGCTGAGCCGCATTATTGTACAACTCTTGGCGAGCTGAACGAACTGCTGAAATTTGGTGCTGAATCTTTTGATTACTTCGCCCCCTGGCGGTATATTCACGGAGTCCGAGGGTTGCATCAAGACTATCAAGCTTCTTTAACTGTTTTGATTTTTCATCCTTCGATATTGTCACCGAAATGATGTTCTCGTAGGGGCTTGCCTGCAGGGGGCTTATCATCAGCGGGAGCATCGCCCGAGGCGGTTTGACCATGGAAACTGATCGATATACCCGACCATCTTTCACCAAAAAACCGTTCTTCGGATGCGATGCGTGAGTTTCAGATATTTGATTGGCGAGAAAATCGCCTGAATCATACTCAGGTACTGGTACGGTTGTGCTCCTGCCTCTGCGGAATTGACCTGCTTTCACGCTACGACGATTGAGGAGCGGGTAAAGGAGATTTATAAGCCCCTGTCCATCAACTTTACGAGGCATAAATCCGAGATCGGTGAGCTTCGCAATCTTACCGTCGACGATTCCTCGGAACTCCGCAGCGTACTGTAGGTATTCCGACCGCCGCCTATCGAGGTGTACCGCCTGTTGAGGATTGAAAAGCTGCCGCCACGCTCGTTTCATCTGAGCGCCGAATCCCTTTACGGTCCAAGGAGGGTCATAGCGGAATGAGATGAAGAGCCTCATTTTACGGGGCCGACGATGGAGGTGCGCCGATGAGGCACTTTTACGCATCATCCCAACCCAACGGCGAGCCATCCATCCCGCTGGGCCGGACAGAGGATAGCCACTAAGTGACCGCTGGAGCACATCTTCTACCTCGAAGGTGGTTATCCACGAAAATTGAACGGAGATAGAGTTATCGAGGGAGTCCAACAGCTCTTGAAGATGCTCACAGGTCTGAAAAGCGCCATGATCGGAGACTTTGAGGATCCACAAAGGCTGCAGTTCGAATATCGACCATAGGGCAGCATCAGTATTGATGAACAGCTCTCCCTCTGAGTCCCAGCGGGCGTAAGGCAAAAGCGAGTTGAATAGAGCCTCATCTTGAAAGAGTCGTTCTCTTTGAAGTCGGGTAATGCTCATGTTGTCATCTCCCCCTGCCTTTCGTATCCCCACCATTTACTCGACCGAAGGACGGGCCATGTTCGATGAGGTGTGGTGTCCGGTCTGTCCGATTGTTACCGCGGCGTGGTGGTGTTCCGAGGATTTGAACTTCCCGGTTTTCGTGGTCAACAACCACGGTTACCATCGCCACATCTGCCACCCGTTGAGCAAGCTCATCGAGGGTCCCGAGCGCTCTGATGCTGATGACGAAATTTTCTATCGTCGGGGCGCAATAATGCCCGTAGTTATAGGAACGTCCCAACGCCGTTGCGACCTCTGCCATCGAGGCGCGATGGAGGTTTAATTGGACAACGGGAAATATTCGAGGAGAACTCCCCACATCCCGGGGAGGTCGAGGGATCGGCTGAGGAGGTCTGACCTCTCGAATTTCACTGTACACTGGTTCGGGAGCACGGCTTCGAGTGGGGTAAAACCAATCATGCCGAACCGGCTTCTTGACGGGCAATTTTTCCTGAGAAGTTGAGCAACCTGTGATAAGGGGGGTTACAACGAGGCCTACCATACCCACCATGGCGACCCGCCTCCACCCGCTTGGGAGGTTCCAATTCGAAGCTGTCCCCGAGGATGATAGATATTGGCTTCGTAGCATAGTGAAATCCCTTTCCCGATAGAGGCTTCCTTCCTCAAAATATTCTACTTTCCGACCGAGAAGGGTACCCCACTGGCTCTATTCTGACCTCCGTTCAGCTGTTGCTCTAGTTCAAACGAGTCCTGAACGGCCCACCTATCACCGAGCACCTTTAGGTAATAGTAATGAGATGGTACGAGATCTCCGTGGCGATTGAGGTGGTCAGGTACCCACATCAGTCGTACCACAGCGGGCTGGACCACGGGATTCACCGGTTGTGGGGCTTGAGCCGAGCGGTATTGAGTCATCGCTTCCAGAGCCTTGCGCGCACTATCCTCTTTCGTTCCCGAGTCATTTAGCGCCCTATCGTTGTTCTCACCAAGGTGAGCCTCGGGCTGGGGCTCTTCGTAAAAGGGGTTCATCACACGAGAGCTCGCCGCACACCCTGTGAGGGCGATGCTCACCAACAATACCATTCCGCGCAGAGCAACAGTTCTCATTCTAATCCGTTCCCTCCCTCTGAATCCGAGGAGTAGCCCTCTGCTCCCCTCGCGTACATGTGATCCTCTCATCGCTATACTGAGGATCCTCCTGCCACTTCAGTCGAGTACCCCGACTACGCTCGCATTATCGACCTCGCCGAGAGCCTCGATCAGACCTGTAATTGTAAATGGCTTGGTGAATATGGCGGTCGCCTCTCGACCAGACTTCACATGAACGAGCGGTTTATACATTTTCGCCCTCTGTTGAATCATCTGACTCCATTCCTGACCGCCCCTCGCCACGCCAGCGCCCAACGCAACCTGTCCTGCATTCTCTATTGTTTGAGTGGTCATACCCATACCGTTGAGCATGGTATTCATCCCTCCCTGCTGTAAGCCCTGACCAGCTCCTCCAATCGCTGAGGCAAGGGCTACCCCTGATATGATCTTTCCAAAAGGGTCGACCGCTACACCTGCTAACCCGCGAATGCCATCCTCTCCGACGACCCACCCGTCTATCTCTATTGTCTTCTGCTCCCCGGAAGGAAGCTGATAGGTCATCGTCGTTAAACGAAACAACACCCTCTGATCTACCAAAGAACCCTGCGCCGCCGCGATAACCCGCGCTTCACCGAGGGGTATGGCCGAACCATCCGGTCCGTTAACCTCCCCAATCAACTTCAGGAGGACGGGGTAAGGAGTCCCATCGGTTGGTGCATTCACCCCCGCAAGAAGCTTCACCCGCACAGAATCGCCTGCACCGACAAATGCTACCTTTTGAGGCGTCGGCGTCGGTTCTGGTCCTACCTCGGTATCTTCAAGACCGAAGGATTCAATCTCCTCCGATTCCTCCTCGGGGGGCGCATCCGATGGGCCCATTCCCACTGGTTGAGGCTGTTGGCCAGCCGCCCCTCCTCCATTCGCCTCTGTATCCTCCATTTTATCGATCATTTTCTTCAGAATTGTCGCGGTTTTTTCCTCATACTGAGTCAATCGCTTTTGGAGGTCCTGTCCTCGACGGGTTGCCTCCTCGTTCTGCTGCCGAAGTTGTACCAACTCATCGTTAAAGCGAGTTACCAGGTCGGTCACGGCTTCTTCGTTTGGTGCTACTCGCGCCGGAGCATTCTGTGTCCGATCCCGCGCAAAACGCATCTGCCTTTGCCCGACCGGATTCGACAGAAAATAATAAGTGACTCCGAGAAGTCCGACTGAAACAAGGGCTGTCTTACCTTGTCTGGTGCCTAAAAATAACTTGAGGGACTCAAGCTTCTGTTTCATGGGAACTACCCTTTACTGCCTATTCGTTACAAATCTCTGCCTCGAAAAAGCTTACTGCGTCACTACCTTTTCGCTCGGGTTATAATATAGAGCTTTGTGCGGTGTTTGTTCGCAACCTGCTGCTCCGTTGTTAAAGGCTGAGCCGCCAACTCCCAGTCCTTCGCAGAAATCGCAAGTGTTCCGTCGATACGAAAGCTACCTGCATCGATTTTCTGAGAGGTCTGAAGGACGTTCTCCGCGTCCACGACGTACCCCCAGAGGTTCGGCCCGATAAAAATCCGGTCGATCTTTGCCATAATCGTACCGTCGCTTAACACGGTTTCTCCCCGGTGTATCTCACTTATCCGGTAACCCGTTATCCCCGTTTTTCCGAATTCCGCGTTGAGGACCATCTCTCGCATCAACCCACTGACCTGGTTTGGAGGAGCATAGTCGAATTTCTTTTCCTCGTGAGCTGGTTGGTCATTGTCGTCGTTCCCCGAGGAAACACCCGAGGTTAGAGAGTCCTCTATCCTCACCATGTCGTCACGAGGGTACTCAGGGGATGCTCGCTGTACGCGAATCGAGTACGACTTGCCATTATCGAGTCTGACAATAATCGCCTCCCCTCCTTCCGTCAGAGTGTCTTGACCGAAAATCACGAGGTCTGTTCCTTTCCGATCAAGATTAAGACTGGACTGTTTCTTCTTGAATCCTCCAGAAATTACCCCGGGGAACTGGATTTGAGTAGGCTCTCCCGGTTTCACGTAAACCGAGATCTCACGCCCTCCGTATTCCAGGTCTCGGGCCTCCGCCCCCCGAAGTGATCCGCACACGAGAAGATATCCGAATAGAACTCTCCCGACGAAACGAAGACGGGATGTATTCGAGACAAATTTTTTCCTGATAATCATTCGCGTCCCCCTGCAACCACCTGCGTCACGATATATATTCTCCTCAACCTGGTAACTGCTTCTTCTCTAGGTGAAGGCCCGTTACCACAACGCCATATTCATTAAGAGCGTGGCGCGGCCGTGTTTCGAGAGTAACATGGTAGAGCCACGTCGAAGATGGAGCCTCCACCCCCGCGACAATTTTTAGCCTATCCCCCTCGAAGGTAACGGTGGCTCCATTACGCCCTCGTTCTATGACGGTTTTCGATGGATCGGCGAAAAATACCTGGGTTCGTTGCGTTTGTTCGATCGCCTTCAGGTCACCTTCTATCATCTGCTCCGTGAAGGTGCTTAACAACGGTTCGACAACCCGCTTCTCAGCCTCAATGAATTGACTTCGAGCGGACTTTGGCGTGTAACTCCCGATAAGGTTGACAAAATCTGTTGCCGCATCAACGAGGATAGGATCAATGACCTGATCTATTGAGTATTGTCCCGGTGCGGGTTTCTGGGGAATGTTAAGCATGATGGTGCGGTTGCCGTATACCCACATCGCAAAGATGAGCAAAAGAAGGGTCGCGGGGATCTGGAGAAGAGCGATTGCCCTCCACAGGTATGCTTGGTCCTGATACAGTTCCCACAAACGAAGCGTATCAGCTTCACTTTTCGATTTGTGCACAGCGGTATCCTTTAGCACCGCGCTTGCACCCTTTTTAGCAGTTGCTCTATCGCCGGCCATTTTTGCCCTCCGATGCGAGACCGAATGGTTGGATTGGATCCTCAATATCGTTGGGAGTAGGGGGAAAAACCCTATCTAAGCCAAGTTCTTGAAAACGACTGGTGGGAGCCAGTTCCTTCAACCGAGAACCACTCCAGAAATCGCGGATAAGGGCAGGTGCTGGTATCCCTGGAGGTGCAAAGCCCATGAGCACCATTGTAAAGTTCCTCACCCCTCTCTCCTCATCGGGTACAACAAGTCGTATCGATCGAAGCCCGACTGAGGTAAGCACCCATGCAGTCAACATAAACGGCATTCCTACCGATACCTCGTTCTTGAAAAAAATCTCCTTGACGCACATGAACATCATGAGACCCGCCCCGAGCTCCATCGGCTTACACCCCATGAAGGTCCATCCCTCATTAAGCCCCTGAATCTCCTCACCATTATCCATCGATAGGTTCCCCTAAATCATTAAAGCTCGATTTATGGTCCGTGTCCCTCTTAACTCCGGCTCAACTCTTCATGGGCCCTGTTGTCGTTTTCCTTCTTGTTCAGCGAGAAGTCGTCGATCTGGCGAGAATTTGAGGCCCTCGGCACCCGAACGTGGCTGAGGGTCGAGAACCCTTTCAATCTCGCGTACGCGGTCTGCGAGCGCTTCCCTCCAACCCCGAGGGTCGATCAATGTTGATGGCTCGGCGATACGAACTCCCGCATCGAATTCCGCTATGGCTGCCACGAGAAGTGATCGGGCTCTTGCGTAGTGCCCTACGGCTCGAGCGGATTCCTGCTGAGAAGCTCCCCCCTGAAAATCCTGGGCAATACCAACCTCTGGCGAACAAATGCCGCCCCCGATCAGCACGATAGTGCCGGCCAGGAAAAGCCTCATTATTCCGAGCTCTTTAATCATTGCTACACCTTTCGTGAGACCCCGAAATGCCCCATCCCGAGGGCCCGGCCCTCGATTTTCGTAACAAGCACGAGACGTTTGAGTCCCAGCCCAACGCCCACGTCACCCTTGTTATTCATCGGTAAGTTTCTTTTGATGCTCAACACCTTTCGGTGATCGGTGCTCAAGCCTTTGCTATATCCGAGCCGATCCCCCTGACACGGTTATGACCGAAAGACACCTTGAAGAGCAGTATCCACCTGTAAGTTCTCGTAAACTGGAGCACGTTGCCGTTTAGATGTACCATAATGGGGGAGAGGCGTCACGGGAGACGGTCCGTTGTCTCGAAGTCGGAGCTCATGGTCTGGCGTCGTTAAACCGATTAGATGGGTGGTAGTTCTTTTCGAGAGAGGGGTTAAGTGTGGGCGGATCGGATTCCGCTTCTCTCACGCGTCAGCAAGATGCTGACATCCGAGATCTGAAGCGTTTCAATCATGGGGGGTGGAGTTTTTGGGGCACGCTAGCCCTGGTGATTGCTCTTATTCTCGTGGCCGGGGGGCTGCTGGTGGGAGCAAGGCCAGAGGGGACTCGTGGGATTCGTACGAACCCGTCTCTTCAGTCGGAGTGGGTAGTTGATTATCTTCAGCGTGAGCAGGCACTCTCTGATTTTCTTTGGAGATTTGGCATTCCTCCGGAGCGCTGGCTGTTCATCGCGGTCTCGGATGCAGTGCTGTCGAGTGGGTCAGGTTTGGCCTCAGATGAGGCGACGCTTTCCCAAGGACGGCTCATCACGCTTGCCTTTCATCGCGGTCTAACAAATCTCGTCTTTGTCCTTCTTATCTCGTGGCGAGCCTGGTTAGCTTTTATCCTTTGGAGTTGGGTGAAGAGGACTGCCGATCGGGGGGTACATCAGGGGGAGAATCTCCTCGGCCAGATGGGTAATGGACGACTGTTCTACTCGGGTGCCAGAGCGGGATTATTTCGAGTTGCGGACAATGGTGCGCCGGATCAGCAGGTTCGGGGCTTGGCATGTCCACCTTCAGCCTCTCACGATGTCATCCATAGCTCGCACCTTTATCAGGTGCTGGAACGACATGGGGCGATTAGCGAAACGAATGTGACTCTGATTGGGTACATTCTCGCGGACCCGCGTATCCCCGCATTCGCCTCTGGCATGAACGAGGATCGGGTCATTGAGCGGGTTTTTGAGGGATGCTCGTTGACTGATATAGCCGAGGTTGCGCTGGAGCGGGCTCTTTATCTTCACGGCCATTACCTCGATGACTCCTATGATGACGACTCTTTCTACGAGACAAGCTCAGAGGAGGGGAGTGATGCGGGGGGTATATCAGTTGAGCGATATGCAGAGAGACTTCTCACTGGATATCACCGAGTTCTGACGGATGCACAGCGAGACGCTCTGAAGCGATTCACATCGGCTCAAATAGCGACGATAGTGCTGGCTCTTGAGGCGGGCAAAGTCCTCGCTTATGCATTTGAAGGTGGGCGCTGGATCAGATCCTCCCCCTTCCCGGAGTTGGCCGCTCGTGCGGTGCTTCACTCGGTTGCGGCTTATGGTAAGGAACATTCTTTTTATGAGCGCGAAAGCATCAGACAGGCGTTGATTTACGGGTCTCGGTTTAGCCTCATGGGACCGATCAGGTTTCCTCTTACCATGAGTAGTCAGGCTCGGGCGGCTCGCCAGTGGGTTGAGCTTCTTCTTGCTGAGCCCCATCAGCTCGCCTCGACGATCGATGAAGTTGAGTTGGTGGGTATCGTAGCTGAGGTGCACGCTGAATGGTCGGCGAGACTCGCGGATGGACTGCAGCGGGGCGAATCGACGATATTTCAGGGGACATGTGTAGGCCCATCGGATGTCGTCTTTATGCCGGTATCAAATCTTCTCACCCAGATGAGAGAGATTCTTCCCCGAGAGTGGATTGAGAGAATAGGAGAACTTGTCGGGCTCGTGAGTCAAAAACAACGGCTCGTCATGATGTCTGCGGAGCTGAATGCTGAGGGTGCAGAGGGCAAGAGCGTTCCTGCTTATCAGCGCATACTGCCCCCGTTGACCTTCGCTGAGCGGAAAACTTTGGTGGAGCAGTTTGCCTTGAGTGAAGACGATGTCAGGGACTGGTGCGCTCTGCGAGTTGTGTTCAATGCACATGGATGGTTAGCTCGTCGGGTGGGAAATCGAAGCGTTCCCGAGTCATCGGTTATTTTCTGCGTCGTTAAGATAGAGCACGACCACTTCCCGGTGAACGAGAAGGGGCGGGCGGGATTAGAGGCAGTGGTTCCTTTGCGGGGTACCCGTTTGGAGGCTCGGCTGGGTCGCGGTTGGGTATCGCTTTTTCCCGAGGCGACAACAGCAAAGTTGGCTGACACAAAGGAGGATTTTAAACTTTTTCTCGAGGGCAAGAAACGCTCTTCCTCGTCGGTCGGAGACGAGGCTGCTGAAACTGAGGATGATCTTCCCAATGATGGGGATGAGCGGAGGTTATAATCGATGGCTCGAAGATACGCGAAACAGGACTTTCAGGAGCTTCGTCGCGAAGACCGTCGACATGCGGTTCATCGAAGCATGTGGGCTGCGGCTGCGATGGGAGCGATTTGCTCTAGTCCCCTGGGGGATGCCCTTCCCCCTCACATGTTAGCGGCGCTGGGGCTGTTGCCGACACTGCTATTCGGGCAAACGGCAGGATTGTTGGCCGAGTATGCAGGGATCGAGCGCGAGAGGAAGGAGGAGAGCAATCGGAGGCGGGGTAAGCAGGTTCTGGGGATGCCGCCTGAACGAGATGCGATTGAGCGGCTTGTCAGCGATGCACAGGCGCGTGGCAAGAAGGTTGTGGATAGGTATTTGGTGGGTTTTGAGTTGGACACTGGTAAGCCGCTCTATGTTGACGATGATGATATCATCACCCACGGTTGCGTGTTCGCGAAGACGGGCGTGGGAAAGACTCTCTGGCTTGAGTCGCTCATGCTCCAGCAGATGGCGCGTGGGAGGGCCAGTGGCTTTACCTTCATCGATGCAAAGCGAGATTCGGGTACCCTCGCGCATATAATTTTAATGGCACTTGTCACGGGCAGAATTGAGGATCTCATCGTTATTGATCCGTTTGACCCAATTCATGCCTATAACTTTGTCATGACTAACCAACGAGCCGATGTTAAGGCGAGAAAGGTTCTTCGGGCGGGATTGCCGCCCACGAGCGATCAAAGCGCGACCAAACATTACGACCGACTTGCCGCAGATTCGATTTATCGAATTGTGCGGGCCTTGGAGAGTATGGGACTTGCGTGGTCCATACGCGATGTGGCGGTAGCGCTCTCGGCTTTTAACGTCGCGTATCCGCAACTGAGAAGTCTGCTCCATCGGATCGGAGCACGGCAGGCGATGGTAGAGTTGGGACATCTAGCGGCGAGTTATCGGGATTTGAAAGGGCAGCTCGATATGCGCAGGATAACCGATAATCTGAGAGGTATTGCTTCAGAGTTGCACTCAATTTCAGCTGGTGATGCGGGTTCGGTTTTTTGCTCTCGGTACACCGACCTCGTTCTGACTGATGCAATCCTGCGGGGTAAGATAATTTACTTCATGCTACCCCGACTTGAGGAGGCGGAGAGTGCTGCGAGAATGGTCAAGGTGTTTCGCGAGGATCTCGAGGTTTCAATCGGAGAGATTACCTCGTCTCGAGTCTATAATCTTGAGGATCCGCACCTTGTTATCATTGATGAGGGGTCGTCGACATTTGGGCCGACCTGGGCAAACCTCTTTGAGCTTGCCCGAAAGGGAAGATTTGCGCTTCTTTTCGGAGCGCAATCGACCGGTGGTCTGACGGATGCTTCGATAGGGCTGAGCGAGGCTTTTTATGAACGGGTCATGGCTAACGTAAACCTTAAAGTCATGATGAGAATCGGTGATAACCGAACCGCCATGGACATGACCGAGTGGATCGGTAAGGTTACGACGATGAAGAAGTCGATTGGGGCGGGAGTGACCATGGGCAAGAGTCAAAACCTGTTCAAGGGCAATCTGGATTTCTCGACGAAGATGACTGGAAACGAATCCCAGAACATTTCCTTCTCTGAGGATGAGGAGGATCTCGTAAGCTCTGAGGAGCTCAAGCACGAGATGGCGGCTGAGAAGGGGCTCGCTTGGTTCGATCTGGGGGATGGTCGACCGGTGAAGGGGCGGGCCTTTTGGTTCAATTCAGAACTACCGGAGACCTGGGAAGGACGAGAGTTCCTTCCTCAGCTCGAGCGATTCGATCAGGATGAGGTAGGGCTCGCTGATTGGGTTGACGAGCAAATTCTTGTCCGAGAGCAGCAAGAGTCCGCTTCGTCCGGCGCGGTGCAGCCACCTCCTCGGGGTATGGGTCAGCCTGGACGGCCGATGGGGCCTGGGGGAGGCGGAATTGAACGAGGGAGGGGTGGAACGGAGCTGCGTCGAGGAACTGCGAACTCCGAAGGCGCGCGCGGAGGTATGGTGCCCGGCAGGACTCGGGGAGGTGCCCTCCCCTCCTTTTCAAAGCCGGTCATGAGAGCGGTCAAGAGTGGGATAAGCGAGGCCGGAGCTGATTCGGGTGCCGCGGAGGGGGGGAGTCCCGTCAGTGGAGATGACCGGGGGATAATGAAAAAATCGCAGCGGGTGGCGACGGCAAGCGCCGAAGCGCGGAGCAGCGAAGCTCCACAGCCGTCATCTTCCGCGGGGCGCGGTGGAGGGGGCCAGCGGAAGCCTGAAAGGCAGTCGGGAGGCGTTGAAAAGGGACCCTCGGGGACGACTAAGGGAGGTCAAGGGGTACCCCGTTCAGAGAAAACTGCCCCCCAACGGGAGGATGGTCAAAATCGGCCATCCCCGGAGCCTTTGGACTCAAAGGCCGGAAATGGGGCTCGCCAGCAAGCAAAGGTTGAATTGGGTGGGCGTCAAGGGGGTGATCGGGAGGTGGGCAAAAAAGGCCCAACTGATCCATCCGCAGACAAGGGCCTTAAAAAGGGACCATCAGATGGACCGGAGGTCAAGAAAGGCGAATCAAATCAGACAGGGGGGGGGCGGGAGCGGTTTCGGATTCGACCGAGAACATCAGCACCGAAGGACGGGGGACAAAGCTGAGGGAGTCCAGAGAAAGACCACGTCAATGAGAGGTTCGGGGTGGTCAACCTTAACAAAAAGATGTGGGTCGTGGCTGGCGACGTTGAGAGCGGGTTCCCTTTTTAACAGGGGTCTCGTATAATTACGTGACGGTTTTATCGCGATGAATCGGTCGTTCATGAGGCTGAGGAGGGAAATTTGCCGATGGGGTTGTGAGCATTCCGGAGGAATGGAGATTTTGACATCGCGCGAAGCGAAACCGGGTGAGTAGTGCTGACTAAGAAATGGTAAAAGGGGAAGGTTTATGTATACCGGCGGGATCACGTTCTTCATCAATAAATCTTTTGGGCGGTTGCAATTAGTTCCCGAGGCGGAGGGGTTGAGGTTCTTTTATATTCCGATTGTTAATGGTATCGAGGATCCCCAGGCGCCGGGAGCGCTCAATCTCTGTATTCCCCTTGATGCGGTGGGCGGATTATGGGCGACGTGCCGTGCCTTTTTGTACGAATTTGAATCGCTTGATGAGAATGTTGTCTTGCAGGGAAACGAAGACGCAGGAGAATCGGACGCCCTCATCAAGCTTTATCGAGACAAGCCGACCGGTGCTCAGGGTCGGCTAAGTGGTGAAGAAACGTCTTGGCTACGCATTGTCACTGGACGAACCGAGGAGGAGCGACGACGTATCAAGCTTGGCCCCCGCGATCTTCTGTGCCTTGAACTTGCTTGTTCCACGGTCATGACGCTCGCGTGCCAACGAGGCTTACATCGCCCGGCCCTTCTCGAGTAAATCACTAGATCGATGGTAGCACGGAGCGGTGCGTGTTCTGCTAGGTTCCTGAAAAACCCCTCGTTGGGTTTTTCAGGTGGCACCAAGATGGGCGGTCACGAGGAAGCGCCGTTACACCGAAACGACTCCGCGAGCTATCGCGACCTTAACCAGTTCGGCGTTTGTTTTTACCGCAAGCTTCTTGAGGATGTTGCTGCGGTGAGTATCCACTGTCCGAGTGCTGATACCCAACAATTTTCCTATTTGCCGATTGGCTCTCCCGTCTGCGAGCAGTCGCAGGACCTCGAGCTCTCGCTCTGAGAGAACTTCAAGAGGGTTCGGTGAGGCGACAACCGATCCACTGTTTTCAATGAAAGACTTGGTGATGCTCGGACTGAGGTAGGTATTTCCCTTGAGGACTGTGTCGATGGCGAACTCTATTTCGTGAACTTCTACATCCTTGGGGAGGTAGCCACGAGCCCCTGCTTGAATCGCCGCCTTGACATTTCGTGGTTGGCTGTCGGCAGAGAGGACAAGGGCAGGAACCTTCCCAGACCGGCTCTCCGGCATTAGTTGGAGAGCCTCAACCCCCCCGAGCTCGGGCATCGCGACATCGAGAATGATCACGTCTGGGGTCTTATTCGCAAGGACTCGGAGAAGTTCCGCTCCCGTCGAAGCTTGCCCGATTACCTCGTACTTGCCCCGGGCCTCCAGCATTTCACAGAGGGCCTGACGGATTACAACGTGGTCATCAGCAACGATTAGTCTTATCATACCCACAGCACCTCGCAAAACGGGTCCATCCTGGAAAAGAGCGAACAGGGTCATCGAAGCCTGCGCAGGGAGGAGATACGGATGAGGCGAAGCACTCGTGTTGCGCACCGCCCACCCTCCCGCCTGCACGGGGAAGATCCTATCCGGCTGGCAGTGACCACTCGCGCAGAGACATGTGTGGCGGGAACGGTTGAATGTTCTCGATTACTTGTCGGTCTGAGCGGAAGTTGAGATTCTCATCCTGAGAACCACCCACCTAGCTTTCAGGAAGACTAACGGCTCTTTTTTGAGATCACTTAAGAAAAGTTTCTAATATGGGTAATCATTTTTCGCTGCGATCTCTCTTATCAGATCTCTTCAGTCGTATCAGAGGAGGAGCTGAAGAGGGCGATGCAAGTCTTCTCTTTGATCAATTCGGGGATCGACTTACGGTATCGGCGCAGCGAGCCGTTATGACGTTATGTGCCGCGGTGGCTGTTGCGGATGGATTCCTTGGTCGGGCAGAATACCAAGAGATTTTAAACTTGATGGATAAGGAGTTGGGGGTCTCAGCCGAGGCTGCGGGATGTATGTTGAGTGGGACGTTGAGTGACGCCTTTGGCGCCTCTATCGAGGAGGCTGCTACCCAACTTCGTTGTATGCTCGATGTCGATCAGATTTATCTTGTGATCGCCATGTTACGCGAGATAGCTCTTGCTGAGGATGGGATTGAGTCAAAAGAGCAGGAGGTGCTTAACCGAGTAAGGAAACTCCTCGAAGATTAGGCCGAGAGGGGATGGTGCACGGGTACCGCTTTGTAGCCATGCGTGGATCCGGGTTGAGTGATGCTAATGAGGCTAGCGGGTGCAATTCGACTGCGACGAGGAGGAGCTACAGATTCCTCCACGCATCAGGATCAAGGTTGAGGAGGCGCAGTGCCTCTATCAGCTCGGCAAGCTCATGGGGACCTCGAATGCCTTGAATGATAAGTTCGTTCCCCTCATTCGCCGCTGTGCCCAACTCAATCGAACCAAAGTTAAAAACACGGCCCCAAAACGACTGGTAAACGGTGATTCCTTTGATGTCGGCATACCGAATTGAGGGATTCTTATAACAGAGAGATAATCGACCCTCTTCGCGATAGATATTGGTGCTGTCGAAGATGTAAGCGTTGTTAAATCGGAAATGAACGATTGACAGGAAAAATCCTAGGGGAATGAGCCCTGCCCAGCGGATGACGTTGGGGGCGCAGCTGGCTGAACTATCCCCGCCACACAGTTTGACGGCGATAGTAAAGACGGCGGTGGTAGTAACGATAAGCCAAAAAAAAGATCCGACTCGGCCAAAGAGGCTGGGGAAGGTTCGCAGAACGAAGGGATTGCTCGGTGAGCGACTGGTGACTTGCTCGGTTACCTTATCAACGGATGGATAAAACACGAAGAACTCCAATACTTGCTCGGAAGTTGATCACCAACAAAACGTGAGAATCATTTCGGATAAGGTGCCCATCTTCAAGAGATTTGAGCACCCTTTAGCCAATCTCGAGGATTGCGTAATGCCTCGATTAGTGAAGCTTCGCGAGAGCCTACCTGAGGCTCATACCCGTACGACCACTGCGCCCGGGGGGGGAGCGAAGCGAGAATGGATTCAGTCCTGCCACCTGTTTGTAACCCAAACTGGGTGCCTCTGTCATGAAGAAGATTAAACTCAACATACCGTCCGCGACGAATTTCTTGAAAGAGGCGCTCACTGTCCCCCCATGGAATACCCTTTCTTTTCTCAACAATCGGAATATAGCATCCAGCGAGCCCCCGTCCGAGAAGCTCGGTAAGACGAGCACCATCGAGGAGATCTTCTAAAGAATCTCGACCCACGTAATCGTAAAATATTCCACCGATACCCCGCGCCTCCCTCCTATGGGGTAGGTAAAAGTATTCGTCACACCATTGTCTTAACGACTGATACCATCCGGATCGGGTCGTCTCACAAATGTCGTAGAGTCTTTGATGAAAGAGTTGAGCATCATCCTCAAATAGGTAGTAAGGGGTGAGATCTGCCCCTCCGCCGAACCATGTTTTGTCCCCTACTGTCAGAAGCCGAACATTGGCGTGCGTCGTGGGGATCATGGGGGACAGGGGATGAACGATGACGGATACCCCATCCGCCGAAAAGGGGGTTTCGTGAGGGGAGCCGATTAGCTTGTCGCTCATCGCAGGCGGTAGTAGGCCCCGTACCGAACTGAGAGCAACGACGGCATGTTCAAAAACGGTGCCCCCACTCAGAACCCGGGTGGTTCCATGGCCCTCAGTGATGACCTGCTCCTTCTCTCGAACCCACTGGTCTCGGGAGAATCGGCATTCGGGCTCGAACTGCTCTAATGCTTCGCAGTAACACGACTGGACCTCACGGAAGACCGACTGAAAGTAATTCCTCAGTTTTGAGTCGCCCGAGGCAACTAGTGGGGCGTAATCAGGGGAGACGTGCCCTTGGAGCCGTTCGGCTGTGTTGCCGAGAATAGCCTCCGGGGAGTCAGCGATAGGTGGCTCGGTAACCTCATGGTTGAGGGGGAAGCGCGCCATGGCAAGGTCCTTGCAAATCCGACAAAACCCCCGTCGGCAATACCGAATGAAGTGGCGATGAAATCAGCGCCTTGGCAATGGCGGGGGGCTGGGCTGTCACGAAAAAGGGGCAGAGGTCTTGGGGTCATGAGGACAGTTGACCTACTCCGGAGGAGCTAAGTTCACCATAAGACGACATAAAGACCGAGCCCATTATAGCCGGTCGCAGAAGTGCCAGCAAGTTGACAGATGTCCGGTACCAGCACCGGTCGATTGACGGGAGAAGATGATTCACATGGGTTCGCCGACGACTATTGCCATGCTGAGCCTGGGAGCTGATGTCGCTCTTATGGGCTCAATTCTTCTCTTTGTGCATCGGGTTCTTCGAAATCGAACCAACCCCCGGGGCCTTCGACAGCTTGGCGAGCTTGAGGGGACTATCCGCAGTTTAATTCGCGAGGCCGAGGGGGCGGGTAAATCTCTGAATGATCAGTTGATCCGACGACAAGAATCGCTTGAAAAGCTGTTGTTCGACCTCGAATCGTGCGAGAAGCGGATTCATCGCGTCCAGTCGCGGGCTGAGGAGACCCGGGGGGGGGTTGATGTCTCGATGGCAAAAGTGCAAAAAGCGCTCGACGCTCTCAATGCTGCACTGAATCGATATCAGACCCGGGAAATTCAGCTTCGTAATCTCGAGGAGTCCAACACCGTTCCCAATCGCGCGTTCGATGAGTCTCCGAAGGTACATACAGACCCTACGGGTGAAGAGCAGGCCAAATCGTCAGAAGGTGGACGTGACGGGAACAACTTTAGCCCCCACTGGTTTGAGGAGCCCGAAGGAGTGGTTCGCTCATCAGAAGATCAGCCGGAGCGTCGCTCTCCCCAGCGGGTATCGGCCTCGTCATTGCTTGATCAGATATCAATCGACAGAACTGAAAATCCGACAAGCGGGGGTTTCCGCGAGAGGCCACCTCAGGACGAGGGTCGGAATAAGGGGAAATCAGCTGCGGAAAATCTGATCAAAAGAAGTGTCCTTCCCGCTGATCAGGTTCGACTTCTGCTTGCCGCGGCACAAAAGAAAAGAGAGGTGCAATCATCGGTAGAGGGTCGATCAGTATTGCGATCTTCGATTGACCCGAGACTGGGAGTCCTCGGAGGGTTACGACGTCTCGGTAAATAGCTGAGGTGTACGTGGTTCGATGATCATATTCGGTAGGGAGGGGTACGATGGACTCAGGAACGTACGCTGCGGCATCAGGAGGTCTTTACCAAATTCGTCGGCTCGATGCAGTCGCGAACAATCTCGCCAACGTCTCAACAACGGGTTTCAAGAAAGAGGTGTTATCGGGTCAAGCTCAGACATTCGATGAGACACTCGCGGCAGCTGCGAGTCCGGGAGATCCATTCGCCGCGCAGGATCACGAACGGGTAACGCCGGTCACCCATGTCGCAAGTGTAACCGATTTTTCTCCTGGCTCTCTCATGAGGACCGGAAATCCTCTCAATGTCGCCCTGAGAGGAATCAATCAATTTTTTTCAATAAATACGCCAAATGGGATCCGGTATACCCGAGCGGGAGACTTCACTCTCTCCGCTGATGGGCGGTTGGTCACATCGGAGGGATTTGAGGTCGTCGGCGATAGTGGTCCTATTGTCACAACGGGTGCTGATGCCGAAATATCTGCTTCTGGTCAGGTGACGTCGGGGCGTATTCCCGTCGGGGCAATTCGGGTCGTCGCAGTAAACGACCTTAATCAGCTGGTTCCGGAGGGGGCCGCTCGATTTAATCTCTCTGGGACTGGATCGGCGACACCGGTCGAGCCGGATCTCATGACGCAAACGGTTGAAGGGGCAAACGTCTCTGTTGTCTCTGGTATGGTTGAGCTGATAGCGGCCCACCGAGCCTTTGAAGCCTACACTAAGATCACTCAATCGATAGACCAGATGAACGAGGGAGCCATCAATCAGGTCTCTCGAAGTAAGTAATAAATCAAAAGTGCAAAGATGAAGTTCTCGGTCCGGTATAACTGTGTCAACCACCGGATCGGCTTCCGCCAGCCCTTCTTCGGCCCCATTCTTGCTCCGTCTTTTTGGAGCGACTCTCACTGTTTGAAGCGCATCACGCTGCATCCGAGGGGAGCACACGGTAAAAAGCGAAGAAGACCAACATGATCCGAGCACTCTATACTGCAGCTACCGGGATGAACGCCCAGGAAACGAACATTGACGTCATCGCCAACAATCTGGCGAACGTCAACACGACCGGCTTCAAAAAGGGAAGGGCTGAGTTTCAAGATCTGATGTACCAGTATCAAACCGAACCGGGGGCTCAGAGCTCTCAGACATCGGTGAATCCGAGCGGTGTTCAGATAGGGCTCGGAGTGAAAACCATCGCAGTTCAAAAGATGTTCGGTCAGGGAGACTCTGTCAATACCGGGGCACCTCTTGATGTTGCCATCGAGGGGGATGGGTTCTTCCAGGTAATAAAGCCGGATGGGACATTCGCGTATACCCGTTCTGGATCATTCCAGCTTGATCAAAATGGGAGTTTGGTCACGTCGGATGGATATCAGGTCGGGCCGGGAATAACGATACCAAATGATGCTCAGGCGATTACCATAGGGGAGGATGGAACGGTTAGCGTTCGCCAGCCTGGAAACGCCGCGGCGCAGGCCGTTGGGCAGTTAACGGCAGTAAGATTCCCCAACAACGCTGGGCTGCGTGCGGTTGGAAGAAACCAATTTGAAGAGACGGTATCCTCAGGCGCTCCGATCATCGCTCTTTTTCAGCAGCCTGGCTTTGGCCGATTAAATCAGGGATTTCTTGAGAGTAGTAACGTGAGTGTCGTTAGTGAAGTTGTGAATATGATAACGGCGCAGCGCGCATATGAGGCGAATTCAAAGGGCATAAGCACCTCCGATGAGATGCTCAGTCTCGCGATTAATATGAAGCGTTGATGATTGAGGAGTGGAATATGGGGAGATTTCTCTCGGAGAGCCGAGGAGCGGGAGTCGTTACCCTTTTCTCCATTCTTGCTCTTCTGTTCGCTTTGGAGGCTCATTCGGAAAACTTCCCGATTACTCTCAGGGTTCGGGCTGCGAGCACAGTAATGGGATCGGTGGTCACAGTGGGTGACATCGGCATAGTTGAGAGCTCCAGCGAAATAAACGATGAAAAGGCGGTCGCGCTGAAACGGGTGATCCTTATACCCCACCTTCGACCAGGTCAGGAGAGCGATATCAGTGCATATCAACTCCTCGAGCAGTTGCGCGGTGCGGCTTTCGAGCCGGGGTCTATCGGTTATGCGATACCGGAGCGGGTCACCATAAAACGGGCAGGAAGAGACATCGGGCAGAGTGAGCTCCAAAACGTGCTCGATGAATATCTTCACGGAAGCGGGCGGGAGGCCCGAGTTAAGAGTTTTTCCCACGATGGTAACGGTCGGCTTTTTGTCGGACCAGCCAGCATGAGAGTCCTATCGGTTGAGAGACAGCGGGTTGGTCTGAGCAGAATAATTGTCGAGGCCCGATCTGAATCGGGAGAGGTTGAGCAGCTTACCCTTGTCGGGACGCTTGACGAGTTTATGTACATGCCGGTCGCAAGTCGGCAGCTCTCGGTGGGGAACGTAGTTTCTTATGAGGATGTAGTAATGGCCCGATTGGATACCAAAAGTCTTCCCCGCGACGTTGCATCAACTCGAGATGGTATAGTTGGCCATGCGGTAAAGCGGACGCTTTCAGCTGGTGACTTTTTCCGATCTCCGGATCTTGTTCTTCCTCCCGATATGACGGCTGGCTCATCGGTAACAATTAGGTTTAGTGGTCGGGGTTTCACCGCAACGGCGACAGGGAGTGCACTCGAGGGTGGGCGACGAGGAGGTAAGATACGCGTTCGAAATGATATATCAAAACGGACCTTGCAGGGTACGATCGTTGAGCCTGGTTTAGTGGAGGTACAATAGATGGCAAGCGAGCGATTACGGGGTTATTTGAGATTGTTGAGTGTTCTGAGTGTGGCAGTTCTTGGCTGCACATCATCCTCACCCGTCCCCCCCAGGGTGCCAGCAATCGAGTATGCTCAAGCTCTCCTCAGGCCTGAGGGCGTTCCTGCCTCAGATGTTGAATCTCAAGGTGGACCTCGTGCTCATCTTCATCTTGTGGAGGGTGAAAGATCTGATGTGGATTCTCTCGAGCGAACTCCCGATTTGCTTCCACTCCAGCCATCCTACCGTGGGCCCCTTCGCAACGGTGAGGTGTCGGCAAATCCATCCCTATGGCGGGAAGGGGAGGGCGCCACATCGCTTTTTCATGACTTTCGAGCATTTCAGCCGATGGACCTCGTTACAGTCCTGGTAACCGAAGTTACGGAAGGGCGAAAGCAGGCAGACACGAGAGTCAATTCTCAATCAAGTATAACAGCCGAGATAGCTGCATTTCTTGGTCTCGAAAAATCGGTACCCAGGTCGAATCCCGATGTCGACCCGACGGCTCTCATCGACGCGACGACAGCAACGCAAGTTGAGGGACGTGGGGAGACGCTGCGGAGAGGACAATTACGGGGAACTATTTCCTGTATGGTTCAGGAGGTTCTTCCGTCCGGTATCTTACGGATTCAGGGGGAGAAGATAATTGCGGTGAATGACGAAGAGCAGATTATGGTTATGTCAGGGCTCGTCCGTCCCCGAGATGTGAACTCACGAAATGAGGTCGATTCCGCAAAGGTTGCCAATATGCGTATTGACTACTACGGCAAGGGAACGATTGGTTTGATTCAGTCTCCTGGATGGCTGATGAGAGCACTGATGAAATTGTGGCCGTTCTGAGAGTGAGCAAAGGAACCTATGAATAAAAGGTTTAATCAGCTTATGAACCGAAGGGTTGATGACAGAATTTGGTCCTCTTGGTCCGTCGTGTGTTTGATTATCACCGCTCTCGTACTTGCGATTTCATTTCCGGCAAAAGCGGCTCGTCTAAAAGACATGGCTGATATTGAGGGAGTTCGGGGAAATCAGCTATTCGGGTATGGCCTCGTCGTTGGTCTAAACGGGACCGGGGATGGTCGGAGCGTCGAATTTACGACGAAAGGTTTGAGTAACATGCTCGAGAAGGTTGGAATTCGGGTCGATTCGCAAGATATCAAGGTGAAGAATGTTGCGGCGGTTCTCGTCACTGCTACTCTTCCTCCGTTCTCACGACCTGGAGGCAAGCTGGACGTGACTCTTTCTTCGATGGGTGATGCTAAAAGTCTTCAAGGAGGAACGCTTCTCTTCACGCCATTGAGAGGCGCTGATGGAAATGTGTATGCAATCGGTCAGGGAGCGGTCGCGATTGGGGGGTTCACGATTGAAGGGGGAGGAGACGCTGCAGTAAGAAACCATCCTACCGTTGGGGTAATTACCGGGGGTGCAACGATCGAGCGATCCATATCGGTTGATATCTTCCGAAGTCACTCGGTGCGGGTTGTTCTTCGAGAGCCAGACTTCACGACCATGAAACGGGTCGTCTCAGCACTCAACTATAGGCTCGGAGCTCCCCTCGCGGTAGCCCGTGATTCAGGGGTTGTGGAGGTATCGCTTCCCACCCACCTGATGCAGGATCCGATTGGGGCCGTTTCGTTTATCGAACAAACCGAGGTCGAGCAGGATATTGGCGCAAAGATAGTAGTAAACGAACGGACTGGCACAATCATTATGGGAGATGATCTCCGCCTGAGTCCCGTTGCTCTCGCTCATGGTAACCTCAGTATCTCAATTAGGAATGATGTCCAGGTTTCACAGCCGCAGGCACCCGCGGGAGGTGGTCAGACTGCTGTTGTGACCAACGGCGAATTGGAGGTCGGTGAGGAGAAGCGACGCCTTGAGTTGGTAGGGGGCGAGGCGACCCTCGGGGAGCTGGTGAAAGGGCTGAACGCTATTGGTGCGACACCCCGAGACCTGATATCAATATTTGCTGCGCTGAAAAAGGCGGGAGCTTTGCACGCAGACATGATAGTTATGTGAGGGGAATGATGAAGACATCTCCACTTCCAGGAGTATTTCTCACCGAGGGACTTCCAAATGTGGGGATGCCACTCGCCCTTGATAAAGGTCAATCATTCTCATTCGATTCAACGCCCTCTGATTCACCTGAAAGGATTAACAAAGCGGCAGAGGAATTTGAGGCTCTCCTGCTTCAGCAAATGTTTGATGTGATGTGGAGCTCCGTTCCGAATGGGGGCCTTCTTGAGGGAGGGAGTGAGGCGGAGTTTTATCGGGATATGCTTAATCAAGAGCTTTCAAAGGAAATAGCGCATTCCCAAAGCATTGGCCTCAAAAAGGCTTTTGCGGACGATATGGTTAGGACGGTGGAGCGAGAGCGAAAGGTCGATGAGGTCGTGTAGGTAGTCGATTTATGTGGTACGTTGATGCTTGTGGAAAGAGTGTCAGAGAATCTTACGGGAGAACCAATGAAGATAAATGACAAGCGGATTCCTCCTATCGCTCAGGGGCCGGATGGTTTAAGGCGACGGAGTGGTGATGCCGGTCGTCTCAAAGAGAGTTCCAGCAGACCGAAAGATAAAATTAGTGCGGTGGGTATAGAGCAAACAGCAGCGGATGCTGCCGTTGATTTCATAAACGTTCGAAGAGCAAAGGTTGCGGCGATCGCCGATCAAGTAAAATCAGGAAACTATTTTTCTTCTCGACCTGATCTTCCCTCTAAAGTCGCGGAAGGGCTCTCCGAGGAGGTGACATTGCTCCAAGATCTGCTGCCGACTCGGGTATAGTTCGATTTTATTTCGTTGTTGGAGAAATGGCTGGAAGGACGAGATGGCAATATCTCAATGGTATCGGGTACCGGGTGAGGCGTGGTACTCAAAGCGACTTTACGCGGAGGTCGCGCATCGGTGGACGGGGATCAATGGATTGTATCTATTCCTCCTCAGTGTGGTATTTGTCCTTTTCTACGGTATCGTTTTTAAGTTTACTTTTACGAGTGGAGTCGGGGAATACGGTTTGGCACCCAATCGCAGTTTGAGTTATGCCGTTTTCAAAGGTATCATCCAATCAACCGTCGCGAGTTATATCTGGATCGCTTCGATACTTCTCGTAGTCGTCTTTGATCTGCTTGCGCTCTCTCTCTGCCTCCTGCTCTCGTTGGCAGGCATCGTTATTTGCTCCCTCCTCAATATCGAACTTCCTTTTCCCGCCCTCTTTCGAATCTCTGTAATTGCCCTTACTCCCCCACTTATCCTCCTTACCCCACCACCCCTCTTCGTATTGATGATGGCGATCCCCGCCTCTACCCTGCTTCCGTTGCTGATCCTTATGCCAATCGGATACCTCGTTTTTGGGATCACTTCGGCCAAGAAGCTCCCATCATCGGGCGATTCAGTATCCCGTTCTCAATGGTGAATAACGTCTCGCCAGGACAGACGTCTTTTTGCAAATTTCGTCAGATGAACGCCTTGAACCCTGGGAACAGGGAAAAAAATACCGGGAGAGAGCGATGTTAGATTTGAGAGGTGCCTCCTCATAGGGAGCCAAAGCTTCGCTTAATCAGATGGTTACGCCGATGAAACGGCTTCCTCTCCTTTCGGCATCTTTCTTGCTCGATATCTGAGACTTGTTGTTGAGGTGTATCGCCTCGTGGGGCGCGCCTAATCGCGCGAGCGTGTCCGTGGTCACATCCTTAATCGCTCTCGATTGAGACTCACTCGTGAGTTGATTCGAGAAGGATGCCACCCCACGGATTGTTCGATGTTACATCTTAGGTGTGCCCCTTTCTCCTCGTTATGATTCGCTCTGGCGAGTAAGTAGGAGGCTCTCGGGAATGGGGATATGTTACATACTCAGTTTTTAGAATCGCTCGAACGGTTAATTTCAAACCAAATAAAGCTCTCGAACTCGCTGATGGAAGTGACGACAGCTGAGTATGCTGCGGTCCTATCACTTGATAGCAGTCATCTTCTGACGGCATCACAATCTCGAGTTGCCCTCGTTGAACAGGTACAAATTGTTGAGGAGGCGAGGCGTGCACTCATAGAAAAGGAGATTGGCGAGACTAAGGAGCCTCTTCAGCGATGGATTCTTCGTGTGCCCCTCGGTCCGGGGGTGACCGCAGCAGATAGAGTTAGAATCTTACATCTTGTCGGCACTCTTCGAAATCGAATGATAGAGGTCCGCACCTTATCAGCTCAGCTTCAAAGCTTATCAGGATTCGGTTTAGAGGTGGTTAATGGCTGCCTTTCTCTGTTTCATGCAGCAAAACAGATACGGAATCAGGTGTACAGCGCCCGAGGCATCATCTCAGAGAAGTCAACACCCCGATACTCCCGCGCAGAACTGACTATCCGAGAGGCGTAGATATTAAAGGGAGTGATGTGACTTTCGTCGTGAGAGGGCTTTCACCGAGACTCAGGGGGCAATGAATTAGCATGGTTAATTATGGGGCGAAAATACTGAACACCGCATCAGGTGCGCTGAGTGCCCACCAGGCACTCATCAGTGTCCTTTCAAATAATATTGCGAATGTAAACACTCCTGGTTACGTTCGACGTTCGATCTCGCTTGAAACGCGAGCGGGAAGTTCGCGTGAGTCGGGGGGATTCGGGAGTGGGGTCCAGGTAGGTGAATTACAGCGCTCGGTTGATAGTTACCTTGAAAAATTAGTTCGAGAAGCTGAAGCTGATAAATACTCATTTGGCACCCAAGAGGAGTTGCTAAAAAGGGTTGACGGTCTTTTTGACCTGACTGGTGGTCAGGCGACAATCGGTGGAGCTTTTACCGAATTTTTCACCGCAATTTCAGATTTAAGAGCAAATCCTTCCAGCATTGAGCTCCGTTCAGGGTTACTCAACAAGGCCGAAGCGTTGGCTGCATCGATCCGCGATACGTACGGTGAGATAGCTTCAGTTCAAGATGAGGCAGATAGTCGATTAACGGGCGAGGTTGAACAGATCAACGCAATTCTCGATGACATAGCACGACTCAATGGCGCCATCACTCAACAGGAGCGCGGAGGAAATACTGCGGCAGATTTTCGGGATCAACGCGAAGAGCTTCTTCGCCAACTCAGTCAAAAGGTGGGGGTAAGTGTCGTTGAGCAATCTGATGGAAGCTCCTACATCACACTACCGGGGGGATTTCCTCTGATATCAAATACAACGGTTCGACGCCTCTCAGTGACCCAGAGTCCTTCATTCGCGGGTCCCGCGGGGGTGCCTCCTCTCTTGTCTGGGCGACCGACAAGTTACGTTGTTTTCAACTACGCGCCACAGGGATCAACGTCTCAAGATATCGATCTTTCCGAAACTATTCGATCGGTTGGCGGGGCGCTCGGAGGACTATTGGCCGTGAGGGGATTAAATGGGGGGACTAGTACATCCCCGTTTTCCGGAGATGGACCCTTGGTTGGCTTAGGTTCTCGAATAGAGTCGATTGCCCGTACCCTATTGACCTCATTCAATGCTGCCTATCGTGGGTCGGACGAAGATCCCGGAGTGTCGGGAGTTCAGGGAAATGCGCTTGATCTTGATGGAAATACGCCGGGAGTTTTTGGATTTTTTTCCCTTCAAGGAACAACCATTACGGACAGTGATGGGGATGGAGTTGCGAGCTCAACGGACCTCACGGCGAGCGGTGTCGTATCGTTCGCCAACAAGATTTCGCTCGCTGTTACCTCGCCCCGAGGCATTGCGGCGGCTCGGGATGTCGACCCCATCCCTGGGACTCTCACTCTTGCGAGTGGGAATGCGGATAATCTTGTTGCCTTGAGCGCGCTACGCACGACCTCATTCGCTTTGGGGACGGTGCAGTCTCCATCTCAGATGACTTTTGAGGATGGTTATCAGGAGATGCTCACCTACTTCGGTGGTGAGGTATCGAGCGCGCAGTTCGCCTCCAAGGGGGCTGAGTCTCGCTTTATCGTTGCAAAGCAACGGCTTGATCAGAAATCAGGGGTCAACCTCGATGAAGAGTTCACTCAGCTTATAAAGTTTCAGCAAGCGTATCAGGCATCATCACGTTTGGTGAAAACGGCAACGGAGATGCTGGATACCGTAATAGGTCTTCTCTAGGTTTGGATGAATGGGCTCGATGAGCTGAATTAAGATGTCTATCGGGACGGCCTCAAGGACGATTGTATGACGAGAATATCTGATAACTACATGCTCGGCATGCTTCAATTCGGGATGGCCCGGAACCGAGAGAAGATAGCCAGGCATACCGAGGAGATTTCTTCGGGTTATCGGGCTCAGAATCCCAGCGATACCTCACAACCAGGTCTCATCGATCAATTTAGAGAGAAAGTGGGAAGAATGCAGGGGCATCTGGAGAGAATTCAAGGGGTGCTCGGTAATCTAGATTATCAGGAGCAGGTGCTCGGAGAGTCAGAGAATGTAGTTCAGCGCGCACTTGAGTTGGCGGCTCAGGGTGCAAGCGAAACTTATAGCGTTGAAAGCCGGGCGAGTATGGCGAAGGAGGTGTTTGGGCTTCGAGACCAGCTTGTTAGTTTGGCCAATTCCACCTACCAGGGGGTGTATGTTTTTGGGGGAGGGGTTGATGATACGCCTCCCTTTGAGCAACAGAGGACTTTTCCGATTAGTCCAGCCACTCAAACTCGGGGCTATGAAAATCCAGCAGCTGGTCCTGCGAGTGAAAGATACATCTACAACACGGCAATCGGTGCCTTGAGCACCCGCACCGTCGAGGTGAGTGATACGGTTACTATTCGGGTGAACGCTGCCGGGTCGAATCTCTTCTCCTCAGCGATCGATGCCCTCGAGCGATTGGGTAGGGCGCTTGAAGGCTATCGGACCGATCCTGCAGTCACCTCAACCAGCTCGCCCGTTTCTCCAGATGGGTTGGGTGTTGCCTACACATTTCCAACCGAGTTTTCGGCTCAATCCTCGGATATTCGGCAGGCAATTGACCTCCTGAAGTCAGCATCTCGAAACCAAATAAGTGTTGAAAGGTCCAGCCTTGGTGCTCGAATGAATCAACTTCAATCCGCCAAATCAATAGTTGAGGTCACCCGGACGAATGCTCGTGAGTCGCTGTCGGGATTACAAGATGCTGATATCGCTGAGTCGGCGACGAATTTGACCCAAGCACGGACTGCTCTCGAGGCTTCGATGACGGTAAGTGGTCAGGTGTTGCGACTTACAATTCTTGATTATCTATGAGCCTTTTTTATGGAAAGGTCGGCGAGTATTGGTCTTTTAGACGATTTGGAATGAATCTTCGGAGGAAACAGCGCATCGTATCTGGGTACTCTTGGTCGCAGTCGATGTGACGCCGGACGGGGGTGCGGAGGTCATCTCACGGAGGGGATGAACGGGGCGGTTCGAAAAAGGCGCGGTAGCGAAGCGGGGACAGCACGGATGCTGATTTTGACGAGAAAAGGTGGCGAGAGCCTTCGTATTGGCGACGACGTACGGATTACGGTCGTTGAGATCAAAGGCAATCAGGTACGCATAGGAATAGCTGCCCCGACTACGATGAGGATCTACCGAGAGGAGATTTATCTGCAAATTCAATCGGAAAATATCAAAGCAGCTCAATCGAACGAGGCGGGGGACTCAGTCCCAGTTCGCAGTTCTGGCAAGATCGACGGACTCCTCGCCTCTCCCCGCGGAGGGGCTGTCACTCGGAAGCTCAGCTCACCTTCGGGTGCGTCTATTATAGAGTCGGGGAGGGCTGATTCTTCGGCTCGACAGGGCGCTCGGATAAATGTAACGACTGGGGTGGCGGTGAGAGCGGAGGCGACTGAGGGAGAAGGAGGGGAAGGTGGGGCCTGAGGGTACAACCATCACGGTAAAAAGTTCTCGCTTTGGTGAGTTCGTGGTCTCTACCTCGACCATAATCGAGTTTCCGCGGGGTATTATCGGGTTTCCGACTCAGCGTCGTTATATCATGCTCGAGCACAAGGAACCGTTCTGCTGGCTTCAGAGTGTGGATGAACCTTCCCTCGCGTTTGTCGTTATCGACGGCATGGGAATGGGGGATCGATATGATCGGAAGATTCCCTTCTCCGACCCCCACTGTGACTTCAGAGGGGATGATGAGTTCGCCATACTTCTGATCGTAACTGTCAGGTCTGATCCTCTTCAGACCTCTGCCAATGTTAAAGCTCCCGTCTTTGTTAACATGCGAAACCGTCGAGGGGTCCAGGTGATTTATGACGATCCTACCCTTTCGACCCGTTTCCCCCTATTCGAGCCCCCAACCCCTGAACGAGAGTAAAGTTTCCCGTTCTCCGAGCCGATATTCCCTCTGAGGCGGTCATGGATGATGGAGCGGGGAAGCGATATGCCGGCGGCGAGGGGCTGATGGCCCGGACTCGCGGGCGCGAAAGGATTCGGAAAGGACAGCGCCTTTTACTGACAGCTTACTAGTTGGCCACATACGGAAGAGGGTGAAGCGATGGAGTTTTTGACAGAAACATTGGGGGATAAAGGAGTCATTATCGTCGACGCGGATCTTGACACCGAGGCGGCGGGGGAGGCTCTGAAGTCTGCATGTAATTCTCTGAGAGAGCGGGGCAAACGGACGGTCGTCCTCGACCTCAGTAAGGTTCAGATAATCAACAGTTACGGGATTGGAAAGGTGCTCACCTGCTACAAACAGCTGAAAGCTGAAGGGGGTATTCTGTACGTCCGGCCTCTTGAAGGATTCGTTAAAGAAACCTTCGAATTGCTGATGCTTGATAAACTCATACCAACCGAAAGGGCCTAGGAGCCGGCAAGACGCGCGGGTGGTTATCCGGAGCAGGCGCTCATGGCGGCTGAGGAACCAACAACAGAAGCGGAAAAGATAGGTCACCTGAAAGGGGCCTCTCAGGAATTTCTTATCCGTTCCCAAGATTTCCAGAAGGCTCCGCTTACTTTCGAGCTGCTAGATAGGCTTGAGGGAGCGGGTGTGATATCGCAGGACGAGAAGAAGAGGATCTGGGTGGCGTTCAACGAGGCGGTCACGAATGCCCATGAACACGGAAACCTTGAGCTTCTGTCTGCGTGGCGTGATGAGCCAGGTGAGAACGGGAGCGACCGTTTTTCGGAAGCGAAAGCGTTACGGACGGACCTACCACCTTTTGCTGACCGAACGATTTGGGTATTTGGTGAGTTTGATGGTGAGTCACTTATCGTGAAAATTCGAGATGAGGGACCCGGTTTTGTTCCGGGTTCATCGGCGAGTAGTTCGCATAAGGATCCAGCTGCAAGCCATGGTCGAGGGCTGCGCCTTATCCGTCATTTCATGGACTCGGTTGAGTTCCAAGAAGGGGGGCGAATGCTGGAGATGAGGAAGCGCCTCATAAGCGAGTAAAATCTACGGAACGGAAGTTATGAAGGGGAGTGAGCTCATTGAGCCTGTCAGTAAGAGGGGGAGATGATATGGCGGTGCGATTTCGTTTGCGGGGTCTTGCGGAAACTTTCATCGATCAGGTGACTTGTCCGTGTTGTGGTATGACAAGTTCCGATGACTCTGAGTTTGCCACTGAACTCACACGAGTATCTTACGAAGGAATAGTCGTCGTGCTTCAGTGCCGACGATGTGCGGAGGTGTTCGTACCGCTCAATCAGCGGCTCGGGGTCGTAGACCGCTCGAAGCTGAAACTTGCTGTTGAGCAGGATGCTCGAGAAACCGGGGAGCCCGTCTTCGAGACATTCGCCGCGGTCAGGCTCAGTGCCGAGCAGCACAATGCCCAGAGGAAGGGATCCCTTCATTAGGACCCGGCACGACTACGGATATGGCCCGAGCAGTATCGTGGCCCGTTTCACTCTCGAGCCAAGAACTACCCTCGCACCCACGGCCAAGTTTAGCTCTTCACCAAATCAGAGACTGAGAGGTCGTATTTTCTGAGGGTCTGATCGATGCCTATCTTGTCGATGGTGCGAAGAATGTCAGTGGCCAATCGGACTCGCACAAATTGTTTCAATTCGGGGATGTAAAGTCGACGGGTCTGAATGTTAGCCCTGAACACGTGGCTTCGGCGATTGTTTGCGTGGCTTACTCGATTGCCGACCTGACGGCACCTACCTGAAATCGAACATTTATGTGACATGGTGTATTTTTCCTCAACAGGCGTTCTTCTGAAATGTCCTAATAATCTCTCGGGATGAGCGCGTTTCGACATCAGTCACCGGCTGCCGGAACCTTTGCCCCCGGCGCTCTTGCCACCTGTTTGGCCTATCGCTCCCCTCGAAGTCGCAATAATTTCTCGACGGTGACGTGCCGAGCTCTCGCTAGCTGCGGGCCCCCCCGCAACCCTCCCGACTGGAGATCCCACCCGCTCAAGACCCACGACCCCGTGACGACGAAGGCCCACTCATCGGAGTACTCAGAGTGATTGGCGGGGAGATGGCGTTTTCGACTTCTGTGCACCCGGCAGACGTGAGGCAACGCCTCAGGAGATTGACAGACGAAGAAGTAAAAATCAACCCCCCCCCGAGACGCACAAAGGGGTGGCGGGGTTGGGGGGCGCTGCTCTCCGAGCGAGCGATTTCGGGCGGAGGATGCCCCTTTTCATTGATGAGGGGCAGAGGATTTGTTACCATCAAAAAGTGGAAAGTTGCTCTCTCGGAAATTCGGAGGAAGTTATGAAAAGGTCGATGATGGGTGCTTGTTTGTGTCTTTGTTTCGGAGTGTTGATAGCCTCGCCGGCATACGCAGGGCCGCGGTTGAAGAAGGCACGTTCCGAAGCGCTTGCTGTTCTTCGCGCTGAGCAGAAGTTGGCGAGGGCGGTTGCTCGGTTGAGTTTTGCCGAAAAGCGGGAGCTCAAAAAAGGTCGAGCACTCGGAAAAGATTCCGATAAGGACGGGATCCCGGACATTGTCGAAGGGGCGATTGGGAGCGGGCGGTGTGACGTCGATTCCGATGATGATGGCGTCAGTGACGACAGTGATGAGCAGGAAAAGACCCCTGGCTCTGTCGGTGGAGCGAAGAGTTTTGAGATAAAGGGGGTCGTTCAGTCATTCGCCGATCCGGTGGTAACTATTGGAGGGCTTTCGTATACCTTGGCCTCCAATGCTTCTTTTGGAGACAAGGGATTCTCGAAGAGCGATATCCTTCCGGGGGTTTGTGTGGAGGTCGAGGGATTCGCGAAGGATGAGGTCAGAACGGCCACGAAGATAAAAGGCGATGACGATTGTTAGGGAAAGGGACAAGGGGGTTTCTGGTCTCGGATCGTATCCTCGAGGAGGTGCTGGAAAGGCGTCTCCTCCACTTTTATGCTGATATGGGGACGGCAGGATTCTGACCAGAAGTCAGCTGTTTCGGCGAACTACAGGTGGGGCTGGGCATGTGAAAGTAATGCCAGCTCGCGAAGGGGATGCGCGTTAGTAGCCACGAGCTGTCTGAAGGGTCGCATCCTGATCATTAGTAACATTTCTGTAAGAGTCAGCTCAGCGGGGCGTTAAGAATCATAGCGCAGTTGTCGAGATACATTCTGCGGTCCACATTTTCAGGTCCTCAAAAGGGCTCATTTTCAAGATAATTCGAGTTAGTAGGTATGTCCTCTCAACAGAGTATTTCAGGAGGAGGCAAATCAGCCTCGCCCCGGTCTATCATTGACCTATCCCACCTGTTCCAGCAGTGGGGACCCAATGCCGGGTTGATCGCGGAGTTATACGCGCTTTATCGGATAGATTCGGCTCTGGTCAGTCAGGAATGGGCGCGTTACTTCGAGGAGCTTAACGGTGGGCAGGGCGGGTCGGAGCAAGGGGGAGAACGACCGGCCGAGCATCCCGGATCACGAAACGGTTCATCAGCGAATGGAGCATATCTGAACGGGAGTCGGGCCAACGGTGCAGCCGCTCATGCCGCTGAAGTGACTGTTCACGATCGAGATCTGGGAGGTGCCGCAGGTTCAGTTATCGCGGCAAACGCGCTTCACGAGGCTTTCCGACGGTCAGGGCACTTTGTGGCCGATACCAATCCGCTGCATGCGGGAGTACACGTGCCTCGCCGCATTCCTGAGTTGGCACTCGAAGCATACGGACGGGGGGCGGAGGAAAGGCTGGGTGCTGCACGCGGGGTAGACTCCTTTCTGGCCCCGGTTCCCGAGACGTTGGGGGCATGTGTTGAGGGTTTGAATCGCGCCTACTGCGGTACGATTGGGTTCGAGGTGCATCACCTTCGCGACCGTGCCGAACGGGAGTGGTGGTATAGAATTATTGAGGGCGAGTCGCGGGCTCTTTCAAGTGGGCAGCGAAAACGGGCCCTTGAGTTGGTGACCCGTGCCGAGGGGCTTGAGTCAGAGATCCATCGGCGATATGTCGGTGTCAAGCGGTTCTCTATCGAAGGGGGTGAAGCGATGCTCCCACTGGTAGACAGCTTGATCGATGCGGTTGCGGCGAGGGGGACTCAGGAAGCGGTGATCGGTATGGCCCATCGGGGGCGACTGAATGTTCTCGCAAATATTCTGAAAAAGCCCCTGGTTGAGATCTTTCGAGAGTTTGAAGACAAGACCTGGTACGCAGCGGCGGGTTCAGGCGATGTAAAATACCATCACGGATATCGCACCGAATACCGGGTTTCCGAGGGTCGGTCGGTGACCGTTACTCTCGCTCCTAATCCATCCCACCTTGAATTTGTGAACCCGGTAGTCGAGGGGATGGCGAAAGCTCTTGAGGTCACCCGTCATCAGAGACAAAGAGGGTCCGTTCTGCCGATAGTTCTTCATGGGGATGCTGCAATCATCGGACAGGGTGTTGTCGCAGAAGCGTACAATTTATCTCGTCTCTGTGGGTACGACGTTGGGGGAACGGTTCATGTGGTGATTAACAACCAGGTCGGATTTACTGCAACGCCGGTGGAGTCGCGGTCGACTGATTACTGCACCGACACGGGAAAAGCGTTTAACCTCCCCGTCCTGCATGTGAATGGTGATGATATCGACGCCTGTCTCTGGGTTGCAGAGTTGGCAGCTCGGTGGCGGGCGGAAACGGGGCGAGGGATAATGCTCGACCTTGTGTGCTATAGAAAATACGGACATAACGAGGGGGATGATCCAACCTTTACGCAGCCGGTCATGTATCAGGCGATAAAGAGTCGGCCGTCGCCGTATGAGCGATATCGCTCGCAGTTGATCGGTGCGGGGGTTGTCACTGAGAGCGAAGCGGTGGCGATGCGAGATGAATTTCTCGCTGAATTCAACCGTCATCGGGATCGTGCTTCAGCGACGGTAGTCGGAGAGGCGTCTCCCTTGCACGGCCGGTATCGTACCTACCACGATATTCCCACGGTTTCTCACGAGACCCTTGTCGATATATCGCGCCGGTTGACTGCGTTCCCAGAGGGGTTTGAGCCCCACCCGAAGGTAAAAGTCCTTCTTGAAAAGCGAGTTCAGGCGGTTGAAAAGGGGATCGGTATTGAATGGGGGCTTGCCGAGGGGCTGGCTTTCGGTCTCCTTGCTCACGAAGGCAAGCGGGTGCGACTTTCAGGCCAAGATGCAGGTCGGGGAACATTCAGTCAGCGTCACCTTGTGATAGCGGATGTGAGCGGTCGCGCTCCGTTTACGCCGCTTGCCGACGGGTGGCAGGCCGAAGGGCGGGGGGAGGTTGAAATTATCACAAGTGCTCTCTCTGAATCAGCGATCATCGGGTATGAGTTCGGTTATGCTCACGTGGCATCGAAGGACCTCACTCTGTGGGAGGGGCAATTCGGGGACTTTGTGAATGGGGCCCAGGTTTATATCGACCAATTCATTTCGAGCTCTGAGGCGAAGTGGGGACAGCTTTCGGGGCTGGTGTTGTTGTTACCTCATGCTTACGAGGGGCAAGGAAGCGAGCACTCAAGTGCTCGGCTCGAGCGATTTTTGCAGATAGCCGCAGAGGGCAATTTGAGTGTTGCGTACCCTTCGACGGCAGCCCAGCACTTTCACCTCTTGCGCCGACAGGCTTACACTGAGCCCCAGCGGCCCCTGGTGGTTATGACCCCGAAGAGCCTTCTTCGTCATCCTGATGCTGCAGCAACGGGGAGGGAACTGATCGAGGGATCTTTTCGGTCGGTGCTTGTTGATACCGTTGGTACTGCTCCGTCGAGTGGCCGGGTTATTTGCTGTTCGGGGAAGGTTTACCATGATATCGTCACCCGGGCTCGGAGCGTTGAGGCGCTACCGAAGACCGTTATTATACGCCTCGAACAGCTATACCCCTTCCCTACTGAGGAGCTGAAAGCAGTATTTGGGGGCATCCCCACGCCATCTTCAGTGATATGGGCTCAGGAGGAGCACGAGAACATGGGAGCATGGCGTTTTGTCGAGCCGATTTTCCGCCGAGAATGTGGCATACAGCTGTCTTATGTGGGGCGAGCTGAAGCGGCCAGTACTGCTGATGGGTCGGGATCCTTTCATGCCCGGCATCAGGCGAGGATCACCGCAGAAGCCCTGGGATTGGAGGGTCGATAGTATCGCATCGGACTAATTGTTTGATGTTGGGGGTTAAACGGCGGTTTAAATTCACTCAAGGGGTGCTCAAATTTGGTCGATAATCTCTCTGTTGTTAACGGTTGTCCCCTGCGAAGAAGGTGGGGGGGCACAAACGCGGAGACTATCATGAGTTGGAAAGCCCCCTTTGTCGTATTTCGGTTCACCCCAACGGGAACGGTGGAAGAGGTTTATGAGGCAGAGCACCTCGAAGCGGCCCGCTACTGGCTGATGTACATCGCTGAGGCGGGGGATGTTCTGTGTCGGACCCCTATCCATCCAAGACACTCTAAAAAAGGTAAGCAAGCGGAGTACTGGAGCCACAAAGAATCGAGCGGAACGATTCGGATGGACGAGGTTGTCTGGCGACAGCATATTGAGTCTCTGACGAAGAAAGCCCCTGAGCTTCCCAGCGAGTCTTTGAAGAATGGTGAGGTGCAGCAAGGTGCAGTGTAGGAGACCTCATGTGCTGATATTGGTGCCCCTTTCTGGATTTTACTGAATCCTTTGTGTATACTTATGAGGTGTTGTTCCTCGGGTCGCGCCTTTGGTCGTTGTCTGAGATACGTGCTTTCTTGCGACCCTAAAAAAGCCAAAAAGAGAAAAGCGGGTACCCCCTCGGGGGCGGGCGGACATCTTCCGTCAACGTGTTTCGCGTAAGAATCTCTCCAGCATTCCGTAGAACGCCACATTCCAATTTCGTCTCCTGCTCGGGTGTTCACACGTGAGGGGGGAGCCGTATTCCTTTAAAAAGGGACGGTGCGGGGAGGTAGTGCCTCCTTTGAGATCTTTAATCGCCGTTCGAAGGGCATTTTCATGACTGAATCGTTATGCTTGTTTGAGGCCCTTGGCCTCTCTTCCACCGTTGCGGGAACCGTGCGTGAGCTGGGGTTCACCGAGCCTACCCCCATCCAACGATCGAGTGTGCCGGTCGTTCTGAGTGGGGCAGATATCATTGGTCGCGCCCAGACAGGGAGCGGTAAGACGGCAGCTTTTGCGTTGCCTATTCTTGATCGGCTCGAGCGGCGTCGGACAGGGGTGCAAGTGCTGGTGCTTACCCCGACCCGAGAGCTGGCATGTCAGGTTGCGGAAGCGATGCAGCAATTTGCGCGCGGTATGTCTTGGGTGAAATTCGCCGTTTTGTACGGAGGAGCTCGGTACGACCGTCAGCTCCGCGAGTTGCGCGAGTCACCGCAGATTGTTGTCGCAACCCCCGGTCGACTTGCCGACCATCAGAGGCGTGGTTCGTTGTCACTGAGTGACGTGCGGATGGTCGTGCTCGATGAAGCAGATGAAATGCTCGCAATGGGATTTCGGGAAGATGTGGAGGCTATTTTAAGCACAACGCAGGGAACCCGTCAGACTCTCCTTTTTTCGGCGACAATGCCCCCCGCAATCAGAGAGCTTGCTCAGCGATTTTTGAAGGAACCGGTTGATGTATCCATAGAATCGACCCGAGCAACGGCACCTGCAATTGACCAGCGATTCTGGATAGTCGGTGGCATGTCAAAGATCGAGGCGCTCGATCGAGTGCTGACGGGTACCGATTTCTCGGCGATGGTCGTTTTCGTGAGAACCAAGGCATCGGCGATCGAGATAGCCGACGCAATAGGACAGCGAGGTCACGACGGAGTCGCGCTTCACGGAGACATGAAGCAGGCGGAACGGGAGCGGGTTGTTGGCGATCTGCGGTCCGGTAAGCGACGTCTTTTGATTGCGACCGATGTCGCCGCGCGGGGCCTTGATCTCAGTGTTGTGTCGCATGTGGTTAATTTTGATCTTCCAGGCGATCAGGAGTCGTATGTTCATCGGATAGGAAGGACAGGGCGTGCAGGCCGCTCGGGGACAGCTATTTCGTTTGTTTCTCCGCGGGAGCGGTTTAGACTTCGAATCTTAGAGCGAGCAAGTGGTGGCACCATAACACCCTACCCAATGCCGACGACGGCAGCGATTCGTCAGGTTCGAATCGATCGGTTTCGGGAGGAGATTGCAAGAATAAGCGATACCCCAGCGGTGACTCACTATCGAGAGATTGTCAAGGAGTTCGTTGCCTCGGGAGGACTATCTGTTGAGGATATCGCAGCATCGGTGAGTGCTCTGTTGCATCGGGGCAATCCGATAATTCCGCCGATGCGGATTGTTGAACGACGCGCCTCAGAGCGACGGCCCGATGAAAGGGAAGTCGCTGAAGAGAAGAGGGAGGTGAAGGCTGGCAGAGAGCGGGGTGAGGAGCGAACACGCCCGTCACGAGTCCGGTCGCCCGAAAACGATCAATCTGATCGTTCACTTCGATTTGTCAGTTGTGAACTTGACGGTGGGCGAACAGGGGGATTAACGATTGAGGCGATTGTCGCGGCGATTGCGGATGCACTTGGGGTGCCGAGTCGATTACTCGGGAAGGTTCGGATCTTCGAGGATCGCTCGACGGTTGAGATTCCGGAGGATGGAATCGATCGGGCAAAAAAACGGCTTCGACGGCTCTGGATAGTTGATCGTCGGTACAAGGTAGCTCCGATTGAGGAAGCTTCGTCGCGGGAAAAAAGAGAGCACCCTGCCGAAAAGCGAGAGCGGGTGACCCCTCGGCGATCGGGAACTGAGATTCAGATGGTTGAAGATAATCGTGACCGTATCGAGAGAAAAGAGCGTCGAGGCGTGGCTCGAGATGACGGTGCCCGCCGGGGTAGTGCATATCGGGGGGGCAGAAAGGAGGGTGCTGATAGGGTAGTTTCCGCGCCTCGTAGCCGTGCCCGGCAAGGTGATTCACGAGACGATCGCGTTCAACGAAAGGATGAGCGCCGAGGGGTGTCTCCGCGAGGAGCGCAGCCTCGGGACCGAGAACGGCTCTCTACCGGACGGTCTCCTCGTCGTAGTGGACCGCAACGTGAAGTCAGCACAAGCCGTAGTCGTGTTCCATCGGAGCGCGGGTCCCGGCAGAATGGTCGGCGGAATGGCACGGATACCGATGCTCCGAGAGAACGACGGTCAGGGGGGCGGGAAGGTCGTACGTCGGCGGGCGGTCGTCGCGAGAGGACGCAATCGAGGAGATAAGGGGGAGACCTCGCTCTGACCATACCATTATCGACCAGTTAGTGGTATGAGTAAGGGGTGTGTGTCCATGATCTCGATAAGTTGTGCATCTATCTCCAAAGAGATTGAGAGTATCTCAGTGAGGTAGGAATTCCGGAGACATGTTCACACCCGTTGTCTGTTGATGCCTGCCCACACTGACATGCTCTCCAAACGCGAACATGACGACGCGACCGGCCCCCTTCCTCACCCTTTGGTACAGCTTCGGGGCTTTTTTTATCGTCGCATTGATGGCGATGGTTTGGCTCGGAATTCGACTGACCCGAACGCCGCTCCCCGCTCGAGAGGTACCGATTTCACCGGAACTTGCCCTCGTTCGATACGCACCACCCCCGTTGAGAGATGTGGTCGGCGGAGATACACCTGACCCGGGTCCACTTCTTCGAGCGATGGAGCAATCGATCCGCTATTATCGGCAGCTTCCCCCTGATGTGGAGCGTCGATTTGGGAGGGAGACGGTGCCGGTATCAAACCTCGTCGAGACTCTTGAGGATGTTTCGTCTCGGCTTGCTCAAGAGGGATTCTCTCCTTCATTCTTCGAGTATCTGCGGGAAAATTATATATTTTACAAGACAGCCGCTGAGAGGGTACTCGTTACGGGATATTACGAGCCCGAGGTCGCTGGTTCCCTGAGCCCCGACTCTGAGTACCGTTACCCGTTGTATGCTCCTCCGACCGACCTAGTGCATGTGCCTGAGCCGGCGGTCAGTCTGAGAGTTGGCGCTCCCGTTCCTGAGCGGGTCGGACGGTTGAGTGACTCGGGTGAGGTGGTTCCGTATCATGGCCGTGATGAGATTGATGGATTAAACATTCTCGGAGGGCGGGGGCTGGAGCTGGTATATTTACGGGATCCCATCGACCGCTTTTTTCTCCATATTCAGGGATCGGGAACAGTCGCACTCCCAGATGGACGGCGGATTCGGGTCGGATTCGCGGCAAAGAATGGACTTCCCTACCGACCTATCGGGAGACTTCTTGTCGAGCGTGGTATCCTCGCCCCTGAACAGGTGACGATGCAGTCGATTCGTTCCTACCTCGAACAGCATCCGGAACAACAGCAGGAAATATTCGGTTACAATCCCAGCTACATCTTCTTCCGACTTGTTTCGGAGGGACCAATCGGCAGTATCGGTGTTCCAATAACCCCTTTTCGGACAATCGCTACTGACAACCGTCTATTTCCAAGCGGAGCGTTGGCATTTTTGATCACTGATCTCCCGACTACCGATAAGTCCGGGGTGCAGGTGCCGTTTAGTGCCCTGGTGATGAATCAGGATACAGGGGATGCCATACGGGGACCGGGTCGAGTTGATCTTTTCACAGGGAGAGGCGATGCGGAGGGGGAGATAGCAGGCCGGATGAGGCAGTCCGGCATGATATATTTTTTACAGAAAAAAATATCCAAGAGGGTTTCCGAGAAAGAGATACCAGTGCTCGATTCGGAACCTATCGATAGGGGGGCTTGGTAGTGCCTCAGGGGATTCGTATGACGGTATTTTTGGTTGTTGTGTCGCGATTTCAAGATGTGTTGTTCCCGGGCAGGCCCTTGGCATTTATCAAGGGGCGACGGGTGATCGAGCGGACGACGGAACTCGTGCGGGGCGCGGCTACCCTCTGTCCAGGAGGGGAGGTAAAGGTAATAGTTGCGACTGATGATGAGCGCGTGGCAGAGCACGTTCATTCGATGGGGCTCGAGCCCGTGGTGCTTTCCGGTGCTTGTTCGAACAAGACGATCAGAGCGTACGAAGCTGTCCGCACCCGTGCATCATCTGATGATATCGTGGTTATCATCGAGGGAAATCAGGTCGTCATGCCACCATGGGTAATTAAGGCGACGGTAAACGCGCTTGTTGCCGATTCATCTCTGCAAATCGTTGCTCCTGTTGTGCGCCTTACTCAGGCAGCCCATCGACTCGCGGTTGAAGCGCGTCGAGCGGGAGAGCCGGCAGGTGTCTTCGTTGTGCGCAGGCTCGATGGTGATGCGCTCTTCCTCTCGCGTTCTATTATTCCTTGCATGCGGACCCCCCGTGAACCACTACCGGTGTATCGACAGGTAGCAGTTGAGGGATATCGATTTAGTGCGCTGGAGGTATATCAATCTCTGCCGATCGGTGAACTCGAGGAATCGGAGGGTATTGAGCAGCTGAGGGGGATAGAAAACGGTCTGAGGGTGCGAACAATTGAAGTCGATTATCGAGGGCGAACAGTGATTGCTCTCGAGGAAGAGGATGATATTAAGAGGATAGAGGCGATTATTGACCGTGAAGGAGAGTTGGAATGATGATTCTTCCTTCTGATCGTTGCGTTCTCAAGGGTAAGGCAATCAGTTATTGTCACCGCTCAGGGACTAAAGCCGTATGAAGTTAGTTCGATTGGTCCTTTTGGTGATGGGTCTTGGAGCGACCAGCTTTGTGGGCTTTGAGGAATATCGGCAGATCGAGTTACTCCGTCGTCAGAGGGAGACGCTTGAGGAAATTGATCATTCGGTGCGGGATGAGGAGGATCAATTTCTTGTCATAGCCGAGCAGTTGCTCAGAGGTGACCACGAGTTCATCCGTGGCATCGCTGAGTATCGGAAATTCGATGGGCCGGCGGTATCAGAGCGACAGCAACGCTTCGTGTGGTTATCGGGTAACATCCTCTCGCAGGTCGTTCTCAACTCGGGTTCAAAGAATGATCCTGAGCTTCTGCAGCGACATCTTGATCGTCGCTCAGTACTCTTGAAGCTATTTGATAAGCGCGCCCAACGGTATGAAAAGACCTGCGCCGCCGGGTGGCGCTCGGGGCTCGCACGGATGGTCGGGGAGTGCACGGAGCAAAGGTGAGCACCCTTGGTTGTTTGTGTCGATGGGGGAGAGCCTCAGGAGCGGTTTCCATAAGCCGCCAGTGGTTGAGAAGCTGGGGTTTTCTCGCGAAACATTCCCCGTTTTCGAGAAGGTTATGGTCTTTGCCTCATTACAGAAACAGGCGAGGCACCGCATATTCGAGTCTCCCTAGAAAGAGGTTTTATCGTTCATTAGCCCGCGAGATGTCCATCTCAACAAAAGACTGAATCCTCGGAGAGGGTTCTTCGCATCAATACCTAAGACTGATGGTAGCCCAGCATGGGCCAGTGAGGCGTGCGCTGAGGCATAGGCAGCAGCTTGATTCCAATCTGCTCTCACAGAAATCGGGAAAGGAACTTATTAACAGGACTCGGGGCTGACATGGATTCTGACGGCTTAAATCGTTCACTCGATCGCGTGAGGGAAAATCTGCATGACTTCGTTGCCTCTGGGTCAACCGAGGCAGTTGACCGTCGCAGGTCGGCATTGGCGGGTCTGATGAAGAAGGTCTTCGTACCCGTGGTGTTGATAGCGGTGGTGGGTTCGATCGCGTTTTCCAAATTAGGTAAGCAGATGGGGTTTGAGCGGGAGGCACCCCATGAGCTGTTGGGAACTCTTGAGGCTCAGTACGTTGATTCAGAGGGGGAAGACGGTGGTACGACGAAAGCTGATGAAGTTGGTGACGAGCCGATTCCAGAAAAGCCGGTAGCGAAAGAGCCTTCGAAGGTCGAAGCGAAGAAGGAAGGCGAGGCTTCGAGCGAATTGGGGGAGGAAGAGGACGAAGGAGACGCGGTGGAACAACCGTCGGAGGAGGCTGTTATGGATGAGGAACCTTCTGCACCGAGTCGAGTCACCGAGGAGCCTGTCACCCCTCCTGCTGAGGAACCGCGTGAGTTGCCGAAACAGACGGATCCGAGTAATTCCGGGCGAGTCATCTTCCCGGCGAAGTTCGGTATGGGCAGCGCCGAGCCTTCAATTTCAGACCCTGCGCTGGGGGGGGCGTTGACCCTTGTTGCCCAATGTCCCGGGGCGGTGGTGGTTGAGGGGCACTCCGATAGCATCGGTTCCCCTCAACGGAATGAGAGGGTCGCGCGGGCACGTGCTGAGGCGGTCGCTCGCCTGCTTATCGAGCGCGGAGCGGATGGGAGCAGGTTCGAAGTAGTGTCATTAGGTGCAACACGGCCGATAGCTGAGGATGTGGCAGAGGAGGGGCGTTCAAAGAATCGACGAGTCGAGCTCTGGTGCCGATAGAGGGAGGAAGAGTATCGACATCAGTGAGAGAAAGGACGAAAGAGAGAGGAACAACAGTATGGTATTTCGTGGAATACTCCTAATTTTAGCCCTCATCAGCATGACCAGTACCGCGTATGCCGAGGGGATCAATGAGGTTACGGCTGATTACCTTGCGCGGACGTGGGTTCTTATCTGCGCCTGCTTGGTGTTCTTTATGCAGATCGGTTTTTTGGCATTTGAGGTCGGATGTGTTCGCAAAAAGAACACCGACGTGATTGCGATGAAGAACGTTATCGACTGGTTGGTGACCACGGTATTCTTCTTCGTGCTCGGGTTTGGCCTGATGTTTGGAAGTACTTGGAATGGAGTCATCGGTACCTCGCTCTTCTTCGGTAAAGGGGTAACGGAGCAGGGGGGGATGGGATGGGAGTTCTTTCTCTTCCAGCTTGCCTTTGCGGGCACTGCCGCAACCATAGTGTCAGGAGCGACAGCCGAGCGGCTCAGCTTCAAAGCCTATCTCGCGATGTGCATTGCAATGGCTGCCGTGATTTACCCCGTTTTTGGTCACTGGGTGTGGGGTAATGCATTCCTTTCCGATAATCGGCCGTGGCTCGTAGAGCTTGGTTTCATCGACTTTGCGGGATGTAGCGTTGTCCACAATGTGGGGGCATGGTCGAGTCTTATCGGATGTTGGTTTCTCGGTCCCAGAATCGGTAGGTATCGGAGTGATGGGGCGATAGCTCCCCTCGACACGAATGGACTACTCTGGGCGTGTGTCGGAACACTCGCGTTGTGGTTCGGATGGTGGGGATTTAACGGGGGTAGTAACCTACAATTTAACGAAAGCGTTGGGCTTATTATTTTCAACACGAATATGGCGGGCTCCTCCGCTGGTCTCACCGCATTTCTCCACTGTTCATTTTTTCAGAAGAATCGAGACCTTGGATACAAGACTCTGGGTGGGATTCTTGCTGGGCTTGTATCTATCACTGCGTGTTGTCACGTGGTAACGCCGGGGTCTGCCTTCGTTATTGGGATACTCGCAGGGATAATACACAACTGGTCGTTCGATCTCGTGCTGAATAAGTGGAAAATTGACGACGTTGTTGGTGCAATACCAGTGCACGGATTCTGTGGAGTGCTTGGCTTATTATCGGTTGCTCTGTTCGGAGAGCCGGATCTGTTGCCAAAGCCAGCGCTTGAACAGCTCTGGGTTCAGTGTATTGGGATCGCAGTTTGTTTTGTCTGGACCGTAGTAGCATCATTCTTACTCTTCGCCTTCATCAAGGTGTTTATTGGACTAAGAGTGGCTGCGATGCATGAGATTGAGGGTTTAACGCTCGATGAGAGTAATGAGGGCTCAGAGACTGAGTGAATCTGACTACCGAATTCGATGAGTCTCGAGGAAATCTATGGATGAGATATTTGAAAAGCTAACAGCCGTCCCAGGGGTAGTGAGTATCACGGTTCGTGCCCCGGACGGAGAGGTATTCTCGAAGAGAGGGGGAGGGGAGCAGTTCTCGTTTGATGTTGATAGCCTCATACCAGGAATTGAGGAGCTGGGATACCTACTCGATTTTTTGGGCGATAGTGGCGGACCTGAGGTGGTCCTTCAGGGGACGACGCATCAGGCGCTTCTGAAGCGGGATGCGGGGGCGTTGATAGTGCTAGTCGTCGAAAGAAGCGCAAACATCGCTGCAGTGTATATGACGTTGACGAGCACGCTTGCCAAGGTCAAAACGCACTTATCATCGGGAAGGGGGAGCGTAAGGGCAAGCCCCCTCGAGAGACAACAGGGGGGAGCTCCTTTGACCCAGCGCCCGATGGCTTCGACTCCCTTGCGGAATAATTCTCAATCCGGTCCAGCCGTGTCCACCGGACCTCGCCTCAAGCAGTTGTCGCTTATCGGGGACTGGGATGCTGGTAAAGTCCCAGCCGACGCAGTGGGCCTGAAGTTTGTTAACCACATGTACGCGGTCCTGGAGGGTTATTTGGGAGATGGAGCTCGAGAAACCCTGGTGCGAGAGATGAAGGCCCTCAGTGTATCCCCAAGTACCCTCAGTGTCCGCGTTGTTCAGGACCTCATTGAGCGAGTGGTGGGGGTGTTGGAGGATCCGCGAGCGCGTAAGGAACTGAGGGCAAAGATCCTCGGCGATAGATAATAGGTGCGTTACTAATTATGAACTCCGCCGAAGAGTTTACTGTATTTGTGCCAGAGCGTTCTGTTGATCTTCTACGGTCATTAGAGAGGGGTGTTGTCAGCGGACAACATTATACAAAGGTAGTGGGTTTTCGAAACCTTGACGATATTTGGCACGAAGGAACGAATCAGGGACGTTTCTGCGTTGTGGGAGAGCTCTCATCGAGCTGGAGACAGAATGGCTGTTTGTTCGATGGACTTCAGGTAACCAGTATAAACTGGCCACCGGTATTTTGCATGCTCCCGGAGCCGTTGACCTCGAAGGAGATGAATATGCTCTCCTCAAGCGGGGTAATTTGGGCAGCACCCCGAGAGAAATTTTTAGAGAGGCAGGTCATCGACCGGTTGTTAAGTGGTTCACTGTGGCGGACTCGATATGGTCTCGTTTATCAGAAGCTTGACCGAAAGTCGATCGACATAGGAAATCTCCTCGTCGTGCTGACGGGCGAAGAATCTAAGCTGGGTCGGATTGAATTTTCAGAGGGAAATATTGTTGCCGCGCAGTACGGTGAATTATCGGGATATGAGGCCCTTTACGCGATTTCACTCGTTACTGATTGGCGTATCGATCTCCATACGTTGTTCATCGGTATCGAGCCAAAAACGCTTAATAGTCCGATGTTCACGGTCGTTACCCAATTAGTAGAGCTTGCGGATCAGCGTCAGGAGGTCCTCTTAATGGGCCGTCCGCCCGGTTTGACGCGCGAGATACCGGCAAACGTCATGGTAGGGTTACGGGAATTTATCGGAAAATCAGATTCCAATTTTGATGATGTGACGCCGGGGAACGATAAGCGAGCAGACAAAATCGATGTGGGTCCTTCGGCTGCCACTCGTAGTGGATTTGCAGAGGAGGAGGTGGGTCCGCAGGACCTTTTCGTCAAGGTGCCCCCATCGAAGGGTAATCAATCAAGAGGGCTGGGTGCGCCAGAGAACACGAGTGGAAGGGTGACACGGGAGGATGGCATGAACACAATTGGCTTGAACGAATTCATATCAACGATTCCGGGTGTGCATGGGGGAGCCGTTATGGAGACAGACGGAGCCTGTGTTGAGGTAGTAGGTGACTTTGACTTTGAAACAGCTCCGATTGTGGCTTCGTCCTCGCTTGAGCATCTCGCCGAGTTGGCGAAGATCCTCGGAATTCAGGGGTTGAAGGTCGCGTGTTTTTCGGGGACCCAACAAACTCTCTTCATCACGCGACAGAGCGGAGCCTATCTTTTTACGGTTGGCAGTTTTGTCAGAAACGCTGGTGTGGTCGCCTCCAAGATACCGTAGCTTCGGCCGGTCCAGCGCTCCATCTCGCAGCGACCTTCCGCTCTTTTCGTCCAAGTATGGGGGAGCGGTGGCATTGTTTCAGTCACTACCGAGTGTGGCGTCTCGCTCTCATCTAACGGTGGTGTTTCGTCGAGCCAATGAACACCACTCCGCAAACGTCTATTAGTGCCCGTGAGAGCCTTTTTTTGGCTATTTTTTTGAAGTTGTCTGGGCTGGTCACGACGATTTCTGGTGGAATTCTCCCTCGAGTTCTCGCCCGTTCTCACCATCGGAAGGAGATGTTCTCATTCTCCTGCGTGCAGGTTCCTGTCGTTCCTTGATCGGTCGAGAGACATGAAAAGGCTCCATTCTTTCCCGGTAGATTGAAGCTTCCACTGGTGCCGAGTGCAGGATCAGACTCAAATATCGCTTCCTTTACCTGAACTGAAAATTGCTTCCGAACTTCTGCAAGGTTCCCCTCGAGTGACTTTAATTGCCCTGAAAGGGCCTCCTGCCGCTCTTTTTTTACCCGTGGGGCGGCGCGAGTTCTTGCGACGCGAACGAGTTCCTCTTTTACTTCATTGATCTTAGATTCCGTCGATAAAACGGTGCCTGCTAGTGCTCCCAGCTCCTCGAGGGAGAGGCCTGCCTGCGCCCGCAGGGGGGAAAAGGCTCCGTACGCGTAGAGGTGAATGCCACATATCATAGCCGTTAAGGCTGGCCATCTGATAAACTTGGATCTCATGTCAAAAATCCCCAGATCAAAAGCTTCTGCGGTACAGAGACGGATTTTGTTGAGTTTATCTTGAGGTCATTTTTGTGGCTCCATCCTGTGGAGGGCGTCTTCGACTCCGAACAAGGAGAGCTGAGAGTGGTATTTACCGACAAAATCGAGCCCTCATCCTTTTTGAGGGATAGGGGCTTATTATCGGGCCTTCCCCTGCCAATCTCCTGATTTGATGAGGGACGTTGTTTCGCCTCCCCGGGTGGTCGCCTCCACACTGACCGATCCATCGGAAATCATGAAATCGGTGTGCACGACGCTGTCATTACATCCGACCGCATTGCGCTCCTCCTTGGTCATCGCGGGACCGCCCACGAGGCAGTAGTGATACGCGGAACCAACAGCAATATGACATGCGGCGTTTTCGTCAAACAGGATCTCCTCGAAGAGAATCCCACTTTGATAAATAGGGGAATCGATTCCGACAAGCGCAACCTCGCCGAGTCGACGGGCCCCTTCGTCGGAATCCAGGTAGGCATCGAGAGTCGCTTTTCCGTGAGAGGCCTCGGTTCGCACTATTGTGCCACTCTCGAATTCAAGGACGATATCTCGTATGAGGACGCCATTGACCGTGACGGGTCGGGTGACGCGAACCACGCCATGAGTGAGTCGCCAATCGGGGGTAGTAAAACACTCCTCGGTCGGGATATTCGCCTCGTAGAGCGAACCTCGTTGAGAGTGCTTCGCCCCGCCAACAAACCGGGCGTGGGGTGAGAGCCCGACGATAAGGTTGGTGCCGGGACCTGTAAAGTGAAGAGTTGCAATCTTCATATCGTTGAGGACCTGCTCTCGTCGGGAGAGTGCGCGGTTATGAGCCTCCCACCGCTCAAGGTAATCAGGAGTATCAACCCGTGTTATTCGGAAGATTTCCTCCCATAATCGGAGGCATGCCATCTCAGGGTTCAGCTCCGGAAAGATGCAGTGCGCCCAACCAGGGGTTGCTCCTGCGCATATGGTCCACTGCACGAGGTTCTTCGAGATGCCTTCATCGTAAAATCGCTTGAGCGCCCGACGAACACCAACCTCGGCTCGATTAACTCGATGAGGATCAAGCGAACTCATCAGATGCGGATTCTCCTCTCCAACGATCCGACATGTTGCCCCTTCGGTTTCCACCAACTCGTCGAATCGAGCCCGCTGAGCAGATGAAACGAAATCAAGATGGTCATCCTGACTGGCTAAGACCCGCTCATAAGCGAGCCGAGGTTCAATGAGGTCGCACTGAACAAGTTTTGCTCCTTTCTGGTAGGCCCGCTTTGCGATCTGAAAAAGAAGCTCGCGATGAACTACCTCGCCTCGAACGGCGACAACCTGACCTGGTTGCACGTTCATCCCCACGGTGGTGACGAGGTCTGCATATCGCTCGAGATAGGTGGTGAAGGTCTCAGGGAGAGTTGGGAGGGGCGTCGTCATAAGATTCTTCCTTGAATGAATTCGGTGAAGATGTGGTTGGGATCCGAGAGGAGTCGTTCGGGATGGTATACGTGTTTCGGGTTGAACGGGTAGGGCAAGAAACCGAGGGAAGATTGAGCGCGAAAATAGGGTATTTTTGTGATACGTCGTTTCACAAGGCTTGCATAACCTGAGAGAGCGATTGGTTTAAAGCTCAGCAGGAGGTCGGGATTACGGTCTCGGTATCGGTCTCGACGAGGTGCAGTTTTAACACGTAAGAGGGGGGGGAATGTCGTTCGATTTTGTGGGAGAGTCATCGTCTTCGGGTTCAGGTTGGCAGCTTCCGCAATCGGAAGTGTGGCTGGGGGGTAGCTCGGCGAATCCGATGGCGGAGCTGATGCGCGCGATGGTCCTCCGGGTAGTGGATGATGTGCGAGCTGGAGGCGAACTCCGGGAGGATGCGCTCCTGTATATGGATTCCGAGGAGGGCGATGATGATTACGTCCTTTCATTCCGCAATGTCGCTTCATACCTTGGTGTATGTCCGGCGCGGCTTCGCGAAGCGATTCTTGATACTAACCGTGCTATCAGCACCCGACGGCGAGCAGCATAGATCGAGACGGGCGCTCGCACGCTCACGCGAGGTATGAGTGAGAGGGTGAGGGAGTTTTTAGAAGCTGCCTGAGGGTGCTCCTCGGGCTTCGGGTTGGGAGGACTCGTAAAAACCCTCATATCCTCCCGTTAGTGCACCTCGGTGGATGTGGGCGGCTGATCCCCGCGTCTGTTCGTTTGTCCGGCAATTGGCCCTCAACGGAGCGTTCTTGAGGGCTCGCCCCGCCAGTTATTCCTCCCCTCATTCCCCCCTGTTGTTATCCAAGCCGTTTTCGGGTTACTAATAAATCTTTATATGTTCGGCCGAGAGGCTGGTGGGATCTGGTCTTTTTCCGATTTATCCAACCCTTTTTCCTCCTCAGTCATTTTCGTTGGCCATTTTCTGTTCGCCGAGGTTTCTGTGCTATGAGACGCCCAATGACCCCTCGAGGGTATGCTGCAATGAGGAAAGAGCTGATGAGACTCAAGGGGTTGCGACCCGAGATCGCGCACCAGATAGAGGTGGCTCGGGGGCACGGCGATCTTTCCGAGAACGGGGACTACGACGCGGCAAAAGAGCGCTCGGGAATGGTCGAGGCCAAGATTCGAGACCTGGAGGGTAAACTTGCGGCGGCAGATATTATTGACCCTCGACGTATTAGTGATACGACGAGGGTTGTTTTTGGCCTCACCGTCGTCATCGAGGATGTGGAATCGGGCGATTCGCGCCGACTTTCAATAGTGGGAGAGGATGAGAGCGATATCGATCAAGGATTGGTATCGGTTGCCGCCCCTCTCGGTAGGGCGCTTATTGGGAAGGAGATTGGAGACATCGCCCGGGTCAATGCCCCCGGTGGCGCCAAGGAGTTCGAGGTAGTGGAGATCTTGGTTGATTATCGTGAGGACGACGCGGGTGAGGGTGAACAGGGATAGGTGATGGCGGGCGGGTTTCGGAGTGGGCTGTCGTGCGAGAGGAATCCCAGAGAAAGGTGGGGTGCTGTTAAGGAAGGACGGACATCGTGATGATATCTCCCGAGAGCATTCAGAACGTACGGGAGCGGGTGAGATTGTCCGACCTCATGAAAGAGGAGTGTGACCTTAAACGGTCGGGTAGCCGATGGGTTTGTTGTTGTCCCTTTCATGGTGAGCGGACGCCGTCGTGTTTTGTTAATGATGATACGAACACCTTCCACTGCTTTGGGTGCGGTGAATCGGGAGACGCGATATCGTATGTGATGCGCTCGAAGGGATTCGCCTTTACGGAATCAGTTGAGTACCTCGCGGCGAAAGCCGGTATAGATCTTGTGCGTATCGGTCGTGAGGGGAGGGTTGCAAATAGGCCCGACCACGAACGAAAAGACCAGTTGGTGCGGGCTCTGACTGAGGCGCACCGATATTTCCGAAGGTGCTACGAACGGGCTCCAGAGGTAGTTCAATCCTATGTGAGGTCGCGCGGGCTGACATCAGCTGCGGTTGATGCCTTTGAAATTGGGTTCGCCCCGGTTGGGGGAGACAGTCTGGCGTCATGGCTCCGAAAGGCGGGAGTTTCGGAGGATGTCGCTGTAACTTCGGGGCTTCTCAAGCGCGACCAAAGTGGTCAGCTTCGCCCCTCGTTTCGGGGGCGACTTCAATTTCCCATTGTATCGGAGCGAAATCAGGTTATTGGTTTTGGAGGACGGCTTGTCCCTGCCCTCTATACTGACGGGCGGGAGCGCCCAAAGTATATTAACTCACTTGAAAGTCCCCTCTATCGTAAGCATAAGACTTTGTATGGCTTGCCCCTAGCGATGCGAGCGATTCGAGAACGGGGAGAAGTGTACGTCGTCGAGGGATATCTCGATGTGGTGGGATTGTGGCAGGTCGGGGTTCGAAACGTCGTCGCTTGTTGTGGTACCGCTTTGACACCGGAACACGGGGACCGACTTGCACGATTGGTGCGTCGAGTCGTCCTGCTGTTCGATGGAGATGATGCTGGTCGAGTCGCAGCAGCTCGGGCGTTCAAAACAGTTGCAAATCTTGGGGTCGATGTCTGGGTATCATTTTTGCCGGAAGGTGAAGATCCCGATGACCTTGCGCGTCGACTGGGGGCGGGTACAGAGGATTTTCTCTCGGGACTTCCCCGGCGGTCGCTCCTCTCAGCATTCATAGACGACCAATTCCGCCGTCACGGAGGTGAAGATACGACTGGTCCGGTTGCCCGGTCGGCTATCGGGGAGGAGATCCGGCAGGTGCTTGCCGGAGTAACTCGCGATATGGTGAGGCACGATTTGGTGCGCGAGGCAGCAATACGGTTGCGAATCGAGCCCGGTTTGGTGACTTCGGATGGGCGAACAGACGGGAACATGTCGAGGGTGAGAGGGCCATCCGATGAGGGTGGGCGCGGGCTTGATGTACCGTCCGAGATTTCGCGGGATCGCCTCACTGCAGTTGAGCAACAGCTACTCCTGGCCGTCATGGCGCAGTGGGAAACTCTGCCAGCGGTCGTTCTTGCTGATCCGCTTGTTTGTGGAGTGCTGAGCCCACCGGTTCTCGAGTTTTTGGGGGAACTAAGGGCGGTTCTGGCGGAGGAGACGGGGCGGGATGCTGAGAAAAGGTCTCGGGTCAAGGATGTGCTGAGGAGTCGAGGGGGAGAATGGATCGAGCTGTGGCGTCGGTCCCGAATGATGGCAGCTGCTCCAGGGACCGACCCAACGAAATGGTACGATGACTGCGTGCGGGCCTGCCGGCGTCAGCAAATGATGGGGGTCCTTCTCGAGATTGAGCGAGAGCTTCAGCAGTCGATCGATGAGAGTGCCCGAGCGATCCTGTTGGGGAGAAAGCTCGATATGCGGCGACAACTTGATAGGCTGACGCCGAGATAGGGAGGGTGCAATCGCTATGGCTTCGACCCTGAGGGTGAAAGCTTGCTTTACCCAATCAAAGGAAATCGATAAGATGGGGCGCTTGGCACCTCTTCTCATTTCGTGGGGGACATGGGGGCGTCGCTCTCTACGCAAAGAGCAAGCCGATTTGAGGGGTCGTCTGTTGATTAAGAGGGAATTTTGGGGGAGTCGTGTCGCGTGAACTGGCGCAGGGATTAATCTGGGTCATGGGGGTTTACCTGATTAGCAAGGCGGTATTGGCCGGGTTTTGGTGGGTGAGGTTGCGGCGGCTATCCTCGGAAGTATCGAGGAAGAGGATCGAAGCGGCGTCGGAAACTGGTGGGGAGGAGGGCTCCGTGGTCGATGGAGATAGGCCAGGGAGGCTCGCGGGAGTGGGTGAGTAATTCTAAACGGTGGTGTACGGGTGGCGACCAAAAAAATGACATCGAAGATATCATCGATAAGAACGTCTCGACGGGTCACGTCCCGAGGTTCTTCGGGGCGATCGACATCGTCGGGGTCGCGTTCCGGTAGGGAGGAAGGGCGGCGCGGAGGTTCAGTGGCGGGTCGCGGAGCAGTTCGCAAGAAAGATGGTTCGCCAACGGCGTCGTCGCAATCTCGAACCTCTCAAGCCACGAAGCCGCGTTCAATAGGGGGGCGTTCAGCCACGGCCCAAAAGCCAGCGAAAGGATCGACTCTCAGAGGTCGTGCCGGACGAGCTGTATCGGAGGTTCGCTCGAAGTCGCGGGTCGCTAACTCCGCGGCTCGCGCTGCAGGGGGGGCTTCTCAGAGTTCGAAAAAGCCGTCATTAAAGGGGGTCGCTGGCAAGAGTAACCTCCGTCGACCGGTGTCAGGTTCCCGATTCAGCAAGGGGAAGGGGTCGGAGTCTCGTCCACGGGGAGGTAAGCGACCCGAAGTGAGGGCCCAGAAAGGAGCGGTTTCAACCCCCGGTGGGGCTCGAACAACGACCCCCAGGGGGGCAGTCAGAACCACCGTGCCGAAGGTCTCGGGCAAGCCCCATTCCACCTCAAATTCGCGGGGCAAGCTGACTTCACATAAAGCGTCAGGTAAGAGAGCGGAGGCGCAAAAAGCGGTGCTCCTTTCACCGTCAAAGCGACCCGAGCAGAAGCGAACCGAGGCAAAACAAGAGGTCAAAAAGGAACAGAAGGGAGGGACCTCTTCATCGGCACGAACAGCAATCAACGACGAGAAGGCTCTCATTGGCAAGAGAGAGGGTCAATCAGCCTCAAAGGGAAAGGAGAAGAATATCGTGCAGTCCGGGGGTGGGGAAAAAGGGTCGATAGGGGTGAACGGTGCGACGCGCGCTCACGTGGGTTTTGGTCTCTCGGAGGGAGAGGTGCGTCCGGAGGGAGCAGTTGCGTCTTCTCGTCCGCTTCGCAAGGCGCCCCGTAAGGAGGACGTCGAGGAACTTCTCGGAGATGTCGAAGACATTGGCGGGGGGGATGAATTTGAAGAGGCCGAAATTGCTGGCGATGAGGAAGTAGATCTTGGGGTGATAGTTGCTCCCGTGGAGGAGGGGGAACGGGTCGAAGCGGGGGACGAAGCGGGAGAGGAAGAGGACACGATTAATTTAGAGAGTCTTCTCGAAATTGGACGTGAACGGGGTTACGTGACTCTTCAGGAGCTGGGAAGGACCTTCGAGTCAGAGGAGGTTTCCGAAGAACAGATGGAGGAGGTGATAACCCTCTTCAGTGAGCAGGATATCGATATCATCGACCAGGGAAGGGATAAGTATCTCGAAGAGCCGGAGGGTGCGGTGGTCGAGAGTCGTGTCCCCGAACTTCTTGATCCCTCAGCTCTCGGTAAAAGTACCGATCCCGTCCGGATGTATCTTCGAGAGATGGGGAATGTGAGCCTCCTGACCCGAGAAGGTGAGGTCGAGATTGCAAAAAAGATCGAGGCAGGATTGCAGGTCGCTCGCCGAGAATCTCTGCGACAGCCACTGGCTCTTGCCTATGCGCTCGACGTATTCGAAGGAGTAAAGGGGGGGACCATCCGACTTCGGGATCTTTTCACCGAGGATGATGCGGGAGAGGAAGAATCGGAGGCTGCAGATGATGGCGCCGATGACGAAGGAGGGGAAGATTCGCCTGAAAAGAGACCGGTAAGCCAGGAAGACGAGGAAGCCAAGGAGGCGTTCCTCCGGAAGCATCCCCTCTTCAAGAAGGCCCAAAAAGAGATCAGAAGTGCCTACGAACAATTTCGGGATGCGCGGAAAAGCTCGATTGAAGAGGGACGGGTAGCTCAACTTCGGTACGAGCGCCTCCTCGAGAAAAATATCGAGCGGATGGAGGAGCTTAACTTTAATGCAAAGCAGCATGCGCGAATAGTATCAGTCATCAAGCAAAAGCACGAACAAGTGTTGGCGCTCATTCGTCCGGCTCAAATGCTTGCGCGACCAACAGGCAAGTCTCTATCTGAATTGGTAGGGATGATTGAGGAACTTATTACGGATGATCAGGCGTTAGCCCGGAAGGTGACGAAGCGCCTCAATCTGAAGGCAGGATCGGCCCGAGAGCTTGGATTTAGACTTCAAAGGCTTATTGATGAGGCGATAGCGGTAGAGGAAGATATCTTAATGGACATCTTCTCTTTTAATCAGGCAGCCTATGCTCTCAAGGATGGAGAGATGCGAGCCGCCGATGCAAAGCGAGAGTTGGTAGAGGCGAATCTTCGGCTTGTCGTGTCGATAGCGAAGAAATACACCAATAGAGGATTGCAATTTCTCGACCTGATTCAGGAGGGGAATATCGGTCTGATGAAAGCGGTCGACAAGTTCGAGTATCAGCGGGGATATAAATTCTCTACTTATGCGACGTGGTGGATTCGTCAAGCAATTACCCGCGCGATAGCCGATCAGGCTCGTATCATCCGAATCCCGGTCCACATGATCGAGACGATCAACAAATTGATACGAACATCGCGCCAGCTTGTGCAGGAGCTAAGTCGAGAGCCGACGCCGGAAGAGATCGCCGCAAAGATGGAGATACCTCTTGATAAGGTCCGTAAGGTGCTCAAGATTGCGAAAGAGCCGATATCCCTTGAGACGCCAATCGGAGAGGAAGAAGACTCGCACCTCGGAGATTTTATCGAGGATAAGCGGGTTGTCAGCCCCGCAAATGCAGTGGTCAATATGAATCTGCAGGAGCAGACTCGGCGGGTGCTTTCCTCGTTAACGCCCCGTGAAGAGAAAGTGCTCCGTATGCGATTCGGTATCGGAGAGAGAAGCGATCACACCCTTGAGGAGGTCGGACAAAACTTTGAAGTGACCCGTGAGCGCATTCGACAGATCGAAGCAAAGGCGCTCCGTAAACTTCGGCATCCAAGCCGTTCGAATAAAAAGGGTAACGGTAAGACCTAACATAGTGGGGAAGAAAAGATTCCGACCGCCCAGAACGGCGGAGCGCGATCAGGAGGGCCGATGCACGTTGGTAACTGGGGGGCCTCGCTGGCCCCACAAGCGGAAGTTCAGAAGAGGAAGCTGCGGTTCAGCCAATGCTGGTTCGGGCTGATGGCGGTAGCTGTGGGTTGTGGGAGGTATGAACCTCCCCTGGCTCCTGAGCGATTAAGTCCTGCTGCTGTGCAGCTCAGTGAAGCCAACGTAACATCGGGGGGGGTCACGCTGACCTTTCTCGCGCCGACCACCGACCGACGGGGTAAAAAGCTCTCCGGTCTTGAGGGCTTCCTGATATATCGAAAGGAGCTTGAGAAGGCTTCCGATGCGCTTAATCCGAGAGTGCCGTTTACCGTGGTCCAGCGAGTTGAGGATACATCGCTGGAGACTCTTGGGAGAAAAAAGGAGGAGGCTGTGAGGGCTGGGATTCCGGTCCGTCGCGTATCTCTGTCTGGCGAGGAGCGGCGGGTTACAGTCACTGATGCCTCGGCGACGGAGGGACATACCTACCTCTACAAAGTAGTGCCTTATTCTCTCGAAGGAGTGGATGGGGAACATGACAGCCTGATTCGAGTGGTCGTCTCGGGATCCTCGGGCTCTACCGTCACGATTATCCCAGCGGCCGATGATGAAGCGATGGAGAGTATGTCACTCGATGACATTGCGGGCGGGCTCAACGAAGTAGGTCTGCGATAGTGTGTTTCATGGAGCTTCACTTCTCTAAAATCCAGGGCTGTGGCAACTCTTTTGTAATTGTGCAGGAGGGGGATCTCCCCGAATATGCACTTCGATCCTCGGGCGGGTGGAGCGAGGATCGCAAAAAACGGCTCGCGGTGGAGGTTTGCCATGGGGGGCGGGGTTTAGGGGCAGATGGTTTTTTTGTGGTTGCGCCTCATTGGAATTCTGCAGAGGAGGGTCTTGATCCAAGAATGACACCTTTGGATGGATTACTTGTCGATATGCGGAACCCTGACGGCGGTCCAATGGGAATGTGTGGCAACGGGGTACGGTGCGTGGTGCGCGCTGCGTATAGATGGGGATGGCTCTTGCCGAGCCCGGTGCCGGTCTCCATTGGAAAGCTGAGTGTCGATTGTGTAACCGCAGATGAGGGAAGGAGCGTGCAGGTCGCGATGGGCGCACCGCGCTTTGAGCCGGCTTCAGTTCCACTCCGGAGTGAAACCCCTCTGCGAGGGGATGACCTCTTCCTTGGGGGCCGGCAACGAAGAGTGTGGGCACTCTCGATGGGTAATCCGCACTGCATAGTTCTCGATGAGGGAGAAGACTTGCGCGTCATCGGCCCGACAATCGAGAACGATCCTCTATTTCCCGAGCGTACCAATCTTGAATTGGTGACGCCTGTCAGTCGGCGAAGAATTTCTGTGCGGGTGTGGGAGAGGGGTGCTGGGATCACCCAGGCATGCGGGACGGGGGCCTGTGCTGCGGCAGTGGTAAGCATTGAGCAGGGTATCTGCGATTCTCCCGTGACCGTATGTATGCCAGGCGGTGAGCTCACCGTCTCATGGGATCGGCACGATGGGGTGTATCTGACCGGACCGGCTCAGGAGATCGCTTCGGGTCTGATGACTATTCCAGGCTTTGATTGAGTTCGGGGGTAGTGGATTGAGTGAAGGGAGGTTCGAGAGATAACCACTGTTAGGAAATAAAAAAATCAACCGGTTATCCGGTAAAATCGAGCTTGAGAGGGCAACTTTTGCAGAAACATCATTGCTTCATTGGTGGATGGTTGTTATAGATCAGGCAGGGTTAGGTCGGTGGGGCGAAGTTCAGATGCCCCGTCTGGTGTGATGACCGAAAAGTTGTGTCCTCGGTAGAGTCTTGATTAAGTGAAAATGGGGCTCAACAGAGGTGAGGTTCGGGACACCGGAGTCCAACGCCCTCGGAAGGCTCGGTGAGATGAAAAGGGGGGCTCTCCTCCCGGCGTCTGACGGAGGTCAGCACCAGCAGGGAGTCGATGGCGATGAGGTACATCCAAGCAGCCGAGAGGGGATGATTACAAAAAAAAGGGCGCTTTATGGTAAAAAGAGAAAAATCTAATTATATGATTCAGTCGGTCTCTCATGCACTTGATGTGCTCGAGGAACTGGCAAAGTCGCTGGGTGAGGTCGGGGTAACTGAGTTGTCAAAGCGGCTCAAGCTCCACAAGAATAACGTGTTTCGCCTTCTCGCGACCCTTGAGCTTCGAGGGTATGTCGATCAGAACGCCGAATCAGAAGATTATCGGTTGGGGGTAAAGGCCCTTCAACTTGGTCAGGCGTACGTTTCTCAGAGCAGCATTGTAGCTCGGGCAACCCCAATCCTTCGCGATCTGGCCGAAGCATCGGGAGAAACCGCTAGCCTTGCCATCATGCAGAACGGTCAGATTCAGTTCCCGATTAGTATCGAATCGAAGCGTCCGGTAAAGGTGTCGCCGCGTATCGCCGTCTCGTTTGCTGCAAAGGGGAGCGTTGTCGGTCGATTGTTGACCGCCCAGCTTCCTGATTCGGTGCTGGCTGAGATCCTTGCGACCGATACTCCCTCGGATGTCGCGATTCGCAACCACCTCGCGGAGCTTCGGACTTCGGGCCACATCATTGACAAAGGTGGGGTCGAGGCCGACGTTGTTTCTATTTCGAAGGTCATTCGGGGAACGGGTAACGAGGTGCTCGGAGCGATCGAGTTACTTGCTCCGCAGTACCGAGCTCGGGTTGAAACGCTCCTCCCGATGGTTGAGGAAGCGGCTCAGGCTATTTCCACTGCATTGGGTGCAGCGCGTCCCACACTGGCCGCGACGCTCGAGCGGGAGATTGTCGAGGCTCCTGGCACCTATGCGGGGCTGGGTCGAATCAAGTAGTGTCTCGTAGCTCGCTCTCTTCACCGATGAGCGAATGACGAAGGCCAGAACGTAAAAGAGAGTCTGTAGGTGTTGTACCAACAACATGTGCAGGCTCTCTTTTTTTGCACCATCTCGGAACAAAAACGCCATGATTTCGATGCCCATCAAGCTGTCTGATGATCTTGCAGCTTTGCAAGATACTGCTCGTCGTTTTGCCGAAGATGAGATCCGCCCGGTTGCAGCCCACTTCGACGAGTCTGGTGAGTTCCCAGCTGCAGTGATTGCGTCGGGTCACCGCGCAGGGTTAGTAAATCTTGTCCAGGGTGATGAATTCGGCGGTTCAAATCTGTCGATCCTCGAGGCGTGTGTCGTTATTGAGGAGATTGCAGCGGGGTGCGCAGGATTTGCGACCTCAATGGTTGCCAACGATCTTGCCCTCACCCCGATCGCGCTCGATGGTACGCCGGAACAAAAAGCTGCCTTTATCTCTCCGATCACAAACGGAGGATCTTTTGCCTCGTTCTGTCTCACTGAGCCGGGAGCTGGCTCGGATGCAGGTGGGCTAACCACCGTTGCCGAGCGCACCGCGACAGGGTATCGACTCACGGGGACTAAGCAGTGGATCACCAACGGTGGGGTCTCAAGTCAGTTCACCGTATTTGCCACCCTCGATCCCGCACTGCGACACAAGGGAATCGCCTGTTTTGTGGTTCCCGGTAATGCGCCGGGACTGTCTCGGGGTAAACACGAGAATAAAATGGGACAGCGGTGTTCGAATACTGTTCAGATCACCCTTGATGGTGTCGAGATTCCGGAGGCTAATCGTATCGGCGAGGAGGGGCAGGGATTTTCTCTTGCGATGAGAACTCTCGACCTCAGCCGTCCCCTTACGGCGATGATTGGGGTCGGCATTGCCCGACGAGCGAGCGAACTCGCACTGCAGTACGCCAAAGATCGTAAACAGTTTGGTCGCACCATCAGTTCGTTCCAGGGAATCCAATTCATGCTCGCTGATATGGCCACTGCGGTTGAATCGGCGCGGCTCCTTACTCTTCGAGCCGCAGCCCTGCTTGATGCGGGACGATCGGCGACTCTCGAATCGAGTATGGCAAAGCGGGTTGCGGCCGATACTGCGATGGAGGTCGCGACCGATGCCGTACAGGTTTTCGGTGGGTATGGATATACGAAGGAGTACCCGGTGGAAAAATTGATGCGCGATGCCAAACTTCTCCAGATTTATGAGGGAACAAGCCAGATCCAGCGGGTGGTGATCGCCCGGGAATTACTCGGCTCGGGCAACTAGCGTCTCGTCGAGGGGATTCCTCGCTATCTGAGATCGCTCGCACCGATCATCGTGGAGTGTCCCGTGCGTGATCGGCGAACCCCCCTTCCGGTTCATGATGCAATGAATTTTCTCGAGATAACATCGCTCTCAAAGCAATACGGACAGGGGGAGGGGGCGGTCCATGCGCTCCGGGGTGTATCGTTTGGAGTCTCGCGAGGCGAATTTGTTGCATTGAGTGGGCCCAGTGGCTGCGGGAAGAGTTCTCTGCTTTCAATAGGAGGGCTCGTGATGTCCCCGAGCAGTGGAAGGGTCGTTATCGCGGGAGAGGCGATAAACTTTGAGAACGAGCGGAACCTTGCGCGATATCGTCGGACGCTCCTCGGGTACGTCTTCCAGTATTTTAATCTGCTTCCCACCCTCACTGCAGAGGAGAATGTCATCGTGACCCCGCTCCTGGCCGGGGTTTCCTCTCGCGACGCCCGTCGGCGAGCCCGAGAATTGCTTGAACAGGTGGGGCTTGTTCATCGATGTACTCATCGGCCACATCAGCTTTCTGGAGGGGAAATGCAGCGGGTCGCCGTGTGTCGAGCCCTCGCTCACCATCCACGCCTCATCCTCGCTGACGAGCCTACGGGAAACCTTGATACTAAGTCTGGTCATGCCGTGCTTGATCTCTTAAAAAAAGCGGCGAGTGAGGGAGCCGCGGTTATCATGGCAACCCATCGCGAGGATTCTCTGACGTGGTGCGGTCGGGTCATTCGTCTCCACGATGGAGAATTAGTCGGCGACGAGAGCATTCGATTTAGTGACGGTCATACCGATGATTGAGCGGGTTGAGCGAGGACACGAAGCGACAAGAAGTTCGTTCGAAGCCATGTTGTTCCTTATGCGGGTGCTGAGTGCCCGTCGGCTTTGGCAGGGGCCGCTCCGGACGATTCTTGTGATTGGTGCCGTCGCGGTCGGAGTGGCGTTGTTTCTCGCGAGTGTGATGGCGGGTGAGGCCTCGGTTGCATCTTTTGCCGCGAGCTCATCGGGGACGACGAGTGAGGGCGTCCTCACCTGCCACGCTGCAAGCGGTACCATAACCGAGCGTGATGTCGGTGCCCTTGGCGCGCTAGTAGGGGAGCGGTACACGGTGGTGCCGGTGATAGAGTTTCTCGCGATGGCGGGGATAGCGCCGATTCGGGTATTCGGTATCGATGGAAATTTGGTCCAACAGGATGATCGGGGAAGGGGTGATTCCACCGATGGCGTGATATCTCCTTACTCACCACTTCTCTCGTCGGTTAAGTCAACGCCATCAGAGGGCTCCCCGATATCGATCGAGCTTCAGGCGGATGGGATAATTTCTGTCTTCTCGGTCCGAACGCAGGATCATCCTCTTATCTCCCAACGCCGCGCTATCTACCTCGATCTCTCGGCTTTGGAGCAATGGCTCCCGCACCGAGCCGCATTCACCGCCATTTACCTGGTCCCTCTCGAGGAGCGGAAGGGGGGCTTTTCTCAGGATGAGATCGCGCGACTGAGAGAGGAGCTTTTCCATTTCAACCCGAATCTGATAATCGAGTCCGATGCTGAGCAGGCGGGAAGGATGGATTCTCTCCTGAGTGCCTTCCGGATGAATGTGCTGGTGATGGTTTTGATGACCCTGGTGGTCACTGGTCTGCTCGTTGAAAATGCGATGCGAGTTCACGCATTCCACGCGATGAAGGATATGCAGATTTTGCGAACTTTAGGAGTGACCGGCTTCGGGGCATCGATGCTGCTGCTCATTGATGCGATCATCATCGGGGCCATCGGCTCTCTTCTCGGGGTATGGGGAGGGGGTCCGCTGGTAACCGCGGTGTCACATATGCTTATGAAAACGGCCCAGGAGATGTATCTTCCTGACTTGGAATTCTCAGCACTCGGACTCGGACGGCGAGCTGCGATCACTGCGACTGCATTTGGTATTGGGATGGTGGTGAGTGTTGCGGGAGGGCTCTTCCCCGCCCTTCAGGCCCGCCACACCGTGCCGACGCTCTCTGCTCGACCCGTCGAGGAGGGGAAGGGTCGCTCGTCGCACTTGAGGCGTGATGGGGCACTTCTGATAGGGTGTGGTAGTGGGTTGTGGATTGCGCTCACTGCCGCCTGGAGCCGCGAGCAGATTGGGTTTGCGTATCTGGCGGTCGTTCTGTTGGGAGGGCTATGTGTCCTTCTTGTCTCACTCACCGTTCACGGCATCGTCGGACGGGTAAGTCATCTGATCAAGCGAGTGCCGCGGGTAGTTACCCTCCTCGCAGCGGGCTCCTCAGAGATAGGGGAGCGAGAGGTTGTCCGATCGGTGAGAACGATGGCGGCAGGACTCGCGCTTCTTCTCGGACTTTCAATCCTCGTCACCAGTTTTCAGACCACGTTGCAGGAGTGGGTTGCGCATACCTTCTCAGAGGATCTTTTTATTAAGCCGATCGGTGCGAACGATCCCCGCAATCCCGCGGTGCTTTCACCCGCTCAGACGGATAAAATCGCAGCGGTACGGGGAGTCGAACGGGTATTTCGCACTCGAGGATATCTGGTCGATGTCGATGGGGTGTCTCTCTCTCTTTATGGAGCTGAAGTTGATGACAGAGCCGGCGGTGAGATTGCAACGATGCAGTTCCTTGCTGGAAATTACGATGCGGCCCTTTTTGCTGCGGGACAAGGGGTTCTGCTCAGTGAGAGTGGCGCTCGAAGGCTCCGCCGAACCATAGGAGAAACGGTCGAGATATGGGGTACTCAGCTGCCGATCATCGGGATATATCGGGATTATACGAGGGAGCGCGGGACGATATTGATGGGGTGGGAACCTTTCGTTCGGGGAACCAAAAATCGGGCTGCTGAGAGTGTGAGTGTGCGATTCTCGCCTGGAGGAGACCCACACATCATCAAGCATGAGGTCGAGGAGGTGATAGGCTCCGCTGCGGTAACCGTGCTTTCCATGGAAGAGCTGCGAGACCGGATTGATGAGCTTTTTAGGAGCACCTTTGCGATTACCGGTGTTCTCGAGGGGATTATCTTGCTCGTCACGTTGGCTGGATTTTTGATCGCCTCAATCCAACGGTATACCGCTCGAGAGTCGGAGTTTAAAATGGTGCGTACCCTCGGGGTCTCTCGACGAGAGGTCGCGATCGCGGCCGCCATCGAGGGGCTAGTGTCGGTAGTGCCGGCAGTCGTTGCTGGGGCATGTGGTGGAGGGCTACTCGGCTGGATACTCATTGCGTACGTTAATCCCCTCTCTTTCGGGTGGAGCCTGTCACTTCATCTCCGGTGGAGCGAAATTATCGGCTCGGGAGTTGCGTTCGTGCTGCTGGCCGCGCTCTGCTCCGCCGTTGCGGCGGGAGGAGTATATCGCCACACGGCGCGGGGTGGATTTCGTGACGAGTAAGATTCAGGCTCATGAAGCGGTAGTTGATGCGCGGGGGGGGGAATGAAGAAGTGCATAGGAATGCCTCGGAAGGGGTTGAGCTCTCTCATCAGGGGAATGGAGGGGGTGCAAGATTGGGTGGGCACCGTCTTGTTTCTTGTCTTTCTCGCGGGCTTAATTCCACTAATGGATTTACCATCCGTGGCGTTCGCCGAGGATACCGCATCCATGCCGGGTGTAGCCCCCGAATACGCCGAGCCCCAGCGTGGGCTCACTTTCCCCTTCGATCACGGTATGCATCCCCGATTTGAGACTGAATGGTGGTATCTGACCGGCCATCTCGTTCCCGAGGGTACCCCGTTATTCGGTTCGCCGACTCACTATGGCGTTCAACTCACCTTTTTCCGCCGACGGAAGGCAGAGGGTATCTGGGGACAGGTGTACGCTGCCCATGGAGCGCTGGGGGATGCGCTCTCAAGCACATTTAGTCACGACATTCGGTACGGTCGCTCGGGAATGGGTGGGGTCGAGGCTGCCTCTGGTCGTCTCGGCATACATCTCCTCGATTGGGGTTTTGAATCGGTTGCTGATCAGTGGATCCTGCGATGGAATCTCCCGGGAGATCGGGAAGTTCGGCTAATCACTGAGCCTGTTTCGGCATCAATGGTCGTTCGCCAGGGGCTTGGCGGTTTTAGCAAAAAGGCGGCGTGTGAGCGGTGCGCCTCGATGTACTACTCGGTCCCGCAGCTTCGGGCGCGCGGAGAGGTACGGAGCCCGAGCAAGGTGGAAGCCGTATCGGGTATCTTATGGATGGATCATGAGTTTATGACAAACGCCCTCCAGCCTGATCAGGTGGGGTGGGATTGGTTTTCGATCATGACCGAGCGAGGTCACTCGATTATGCTCTTTCGCGTGCGTGGTAGAGAACCATCCCTCGATTTCTTCTCAGGAACTCTCTCTCACGGTGGAATCACAACACCCCTTTCAGGGGGTGATTTCTCAATTGAATCGCTGGGTTCGTGGACTAGTGGAGCGAGCGGTACAACCTACCCCCAGCGTTGGCTGATACGGGTGCCACAGATCGGCTTCCAGGAGGAGCTTGCCCCGATTCTTGCTGATCAGGAGATCCGGGGGGGGGGGCATAACGCTAACGCGAACGATCCTCTCACGTATTGGGAGGGGGCGGTCGCCAACAAGAGTAACACAGTAAAGGGATACGCTGAGCTCACAGGATACGGGAAACCTATCACGCCTGGCCTATAGCTCATCGATAGGGAGCCCGCGCCGGATCACGGGGGGGGGGGATCACCCGAAATCTCCCCGTCGAAATTTTCCTGCGCGAAGGTTCTCCTCTACGCGTTTATGGAACGCCGTCGGGGGAATACCGAACGCGTGCAGAAATGCGTTTTCGGCCTTACCACCCGATTTTAGTCGCTCCAAAAATACTCGTATCGCCCCCATGCCGAATTGAGAGCGTACCATCCGTGCAGCGACGAGCGATTGGGCATACGCCGGTGCCACCATTTCGCCTGGGAGTTTGGTAAAGCCCCGACCAAGCCGCTCAAAGGGCACCATCTCGTTATTCCCCAACCATCCCGAAAGAGCCTTCCACAAACCATCCTGCGGTACCCCCTCAATGTGTTGAGCGAGCCCCTCATCGAGCCAACCAGGGCATCTTCCAGCCGAAAGGGCGTGAGTTATAGCATGGAAATATTCGTGGCGAAGGGAGCGCTCGAGCTCCGGGCGGTCGATAGGCTTTGAGCGGTCAATCGGAATAACGACCTGCTTGCGAAAAAACATCGCATTCGTCCAGTTAGGGAGATGCGTGACCGCATAGAATTCCTCAGCATCAATGAGCCGCAGGATATTGTGAATATCGGTTATACCCCCAAAGAGATCATTGAACTCGCGGTGGGTTTTTCGGATTGACGAGATAAGCTCGGTCCCCAGCTTCGATAATGAAGGTGTTGTTATGAGCTGGATGGATGAACTGCCGTCAAGACGGGTCGGGGCAAAGGTAACAACGGGGCTTTCCATCGCGGGGGCTATCCCCGGGATAGTTTGCGTCTGCTGTTTCGTCGGTCCTCGTGGGGCGTAACTACCTGACTGGGCGGTTGCCGCTGATATCTCTCCGATCGTCATCGTCCCGAAGATAAGGACGATAGCCCCGATGCTCATGCACGAGTTACGGAGCCGCGCACTGAGCCTCCGAGGCCTTTGCTCGAGGATATCAGGTGAAGATCGACCGTTATTGCTCATGATCCTCATCAGACACGGGGGACACCAGAATGAGCCTGGTTGCCCGAGGCAGGTCCTTCGGACGGGTTTCGACAGTCCGAGTCCCTCTGGAGGTCGGCATTCCCCCTTCGTAACTTGAGCGGTTCCATGGGAGCCACGATAACAGACTGAAAAAGTTGCCTATGCTGTTGTGTTGTACTTGGGGATAGGGTCGGGTAAAATATTGGAGGGCCGACGTTATGTTAAGTGAATCGGAATGCGTGGTGGCGACAACGGTTTGGAAGTTCGGTGGTTTGGAAGTTCGGTGGTTTGGAAGTTCGGTCGCTTTATCGACATTGGCTTATACCCACATTTGACAGAGGAAGACGAAATATGAGTGAGGCACCAGTAGAGGAACTTTCGCAGGGAACGATATTCACACCATCGGAGGAGCAGCCGATCCTGATAACGGAGCGAGCGGTCGAGGCGATTAAGAAAGCGATTGCGGAGGAAGGGGAGGTCGGTGACGGTCTTCGCGTCTCAGTCGTCGGGGGTGGGTGTTCAGGGTATCAGTACAATCTCGATTTTGATCGTGAAGAACGGATGGGAGACACCATCATGGATGCCGGGGGGGTATCGATATTTGTTGATGCGGTCAGTGTCGGATATCTGCGGGGTACAACGATAGATTTTGTCTCAGGGCTTCAAGGACAAGGATTTAAGTTTAGTAACCCGAATGCAAAGAGAACGTGTGGCTGCGGAAGCTCATTTTCTTAAAAGCCGAGTGAAACCTCTCTCGTCTTGCCTGATGAGAGACTCTTTCTCGTGACGACAAAGGCTCCACTCGGAGCCTTTGTCGTATCTGTCGTCTTCGTAAGAAAAATTACTCCGGTTCTCAACAAACGAAGATCCTTCATCCTGGATACTCTTTCACGAACATTTTGCCCGCTACCAATTCGAGCGCTCCCGAATCTTAAGCAATGAGCCTTGTTTGCCGATTCTCTGATCACGTTTTCGAGCGTGTGGTTCTGAGCAGGGGGTGGAGATGGTTCTTCGCGGTGGTTGCTTTCCTCGGGCGCGTCTGATGACCGCTTTCAGTGCGGTGGTGACGGGATTGCTGATCTTTCCCGCTCATGCGGAGGTTCGGGTCGTACCGGGTCAATATGTTATCTCAGAGGTTGATGGAGGAGCTCCCCGGTCAGCTCGTTTTATGAGCGGTGAGTTGGAGGGGCATCGGCTTCTTCGTTCTCTCCGACCTGGTGTCGCTCTTGTTGAACGAGGCGATGCTCGGATGGCTTCGCTCCGGAGCGAAGGATCGGTTCCGTTCGACCCTTCGGATACCTTCTGCCGAGATATAATCGAATCAGGACGTGCTCGGTACTGCTCTCCGAACTATGAGATCCAGGCTCTTGTCAGTGTCCCAAACGGCGAAGCGGACCCCCGAATTGGTGAACAGTGGGGGTTCGAGCGGGTTGGAGCGGGGGCGGTATGGTCGGCTGCCAGCACCGCGCCAGAGAGTGTAGTCGCTCTCGTTGATTCCGGTATTGATTACAACCATCCAGACCTTCGCGGAATACTCTGGGAGAACGAGGCAGAGGTTCCGGCTAATGGAATCGATGATGACCTCAATGGGTATGTTGATGACCGTCTCGGAGTTGATTTCGCGACAGGGGGTACTGATCCGATGGATGGTTACGGTCACGGCACTCACATTGCCGGTACCATCGGAGCTCTTCCTGAAAATGGGATCGGCATACGCGGACTCGTGCCGAATGTCAAAATAATGGCATTGAGAATTTTCGACAACGAGGGCAAGGGAAGTTTATCGCGGGCATTGGAGGCGTTTGCCTACGTCGAGAAGATGCGGCAGCGGGGAGTTCCTGTGCGGGTCATTAATGCTTCTTGGGGGGGGAGCGGAGCAGTCCCTATCATTGAGGAGGCGATAACGCGCCTAGGCACTCATGGGATCGTGGTGGTCGCAGCGGCAGGAAACGCTCGAACTGACAACGACGTGGTCCCCCACTTCCCGGCATCATTCAACGCGCCGAATCTCATCTCAGTAGCCTCGATAAGCAAGGGAGGGACTCTATCGTCATTCTCTAATTTCGGGGTCCAAACCGTCGATATCGCGGCACCGGGAGATGGGATAGTAGGCACAATTCCGGGGGCCAAGTACGCGCTCTTCGCAGGTTCGTCAATGGCCGCTTCTTTTGTGACGGGTGCTGTAGCCCTTTTGGCTGCACGAGAACCGGGGCTCTCGGCGGGTGAGCTAGCAACCCGAATAGTGGAAGGTGGTCGTCCGTTGTCTGTTTTACAGGGGGCGGTTTCGTCTGGCAGGGAGCTTTCATTCACGGGGGCTCTGAGGGTGAATGATGGTGGCGGAGTCGGATTGCCGGGCTGCATCGGAAATGGTTGTGGGGCTGGGCGAGTATCGGTGAAGGCGGTTTCCGTGAAGGAGCGGGGCGTAAAGGGGCATCGACCTATCGCGGCGGGAGCAGAGATCGAGGTGCGTGTCAGAGCCTCCGGTTCGGGAACGGTACCTATAAGATTTTCCCTCGATGATTACCGTTGTGGCTCGAGCGTGCGGGTGAAGGTATCAAGCGGATCGGGAGGTATCAGCTTAAAAACACCGCAGAAGATAGCTTATTTTAACAGAATATCAATCGGTTCCGGTGGGAAAAAGGCATCGGTTGCGGTGCGAGGTTCCAGCAATACACGATGGTCAGCTCGACCTAAAAATACTCAGAAGAGTGTCTGTCGAAGCCTTATCGCAGCTGTTAAGTAAAGGGCTGCTTTGTTCTTCAGTCGGATTTAATCGAAGAGCTCCCTGAGTCTCTGAAAATTTTTTGCGACACCAAGAATTTGTCGGGTGACTACTGGTGTGAAAGCTGAGAGTGAAAAAATTGCCGAGTAAAAGGGGAAATTGAAGAATCGAAAAAAAATCTGAAACACTTGGAACGTGATCTGTCATCGAAATAGTATCTTGCTCTCGATGAAATCCGGTGGCACTCTGAATATAACGAGACGCAGTGAGCAGTTAAACGCGACTGCGGCGAAGTTGATAGGTTGCACTCCGCAATTTTGTGAGTGAGGAGTGAAGCGTTTGAAGATGGTCATGCACAGAAAATTCGCAGGTCGGCGAATTGGTGGGAGTGGCCGGAGCAAACGCCGAGGTGAAGAAGAGCAGAGACTGATGAAGCTCTGCTCCTGACCGAGCTCATACCGGGACAGGTCCAGAGGTGGTCCTGGCACCTTGAGGTCGTCTTAAGTGGTCCCTATATCCTCGAAAAAAGGATTGAGGGATGACGGGGATCGAAGGTGAACTTCAAAGTTGTACGCGGCGAGAGTTGCAAACTTGGGGGAATGATCGAAAAGATCATGGATTCCACAGAGAGCGACACGGGCCGTGGGTTTCGGGGAGTATCGGTGATGAAGGGGCCCTACGGGGCGCTACCCTCGTCGCCAAAGAGAGTATCGACCTTTGTGTGTACGTAACAGCCGGGAGGAGTGTCTGCTCCGCGTACCATGGCTGGTTGCGCAAATTGGAGAAAATAAATGATGGCTACTACGGATACATCTGTTTCGGCTGCTGCACCAGAGGCTGCGCCAAAGAAAGCGGTTCGGAAGACAACGGCTCGCAAGCCTGCAGCTAAGAAGCCAGCGGCCAAAAAGCCTGCTGCGAAGAAGACGGTAAAGAAGGTTGTGGCCAAGAAGCCAGCTGCCGCAAAGAAGACCGTAAAGAAGGTTGCGGCTAAGAAGCCAGCTGCTGCCAAGAAGACGGTGAAGAAGGTCGCAGCTAAGAAGCCTGTCGCCAAGAAGACGGTGAAGAAGGTTGCCGCCAAGAAGCCTGCTGTTAAGAAGACAGTGAAGAAGGTTGCAGCTAAGAAGCCTGCCGCCAAGAAGGCTGTCAAGAAGGCTGTAAAGTCTGCTTCGCCGAAGAAGCTCGTTGCTCGCAAAGTCGCGCGCAAAGTGATCGCTCGGAAAGCAGCGCCCCGTCCGTAATGGGAGGGAAGGTTAAAGGTAGCTGTAATCGGCTGCCTTTAACTTCGCGCGGTAAATCGAAAAAAGCCCTCCCACGTGAGGGCTTTTTTTGTGCCTTTTCTCCCTGATTCTGCGGTCTGCAGAACTGAGGGGTATGCAACAAAAAGATGGCAGAGGAGATGTTGCTTATGGATCGCAGAGAACTATTGAAGACAGTAGCGGTGGCGAGTTCCGTCGCGATACTCAGTCGAACAGGAATGCTGACAGATAGTGATGCGTTTGCCCAAGAACGTGTAGAAAAGGAAAATGCGCCCAGTACTGGCGATTTCCCCGCCCTTCCCTATAGTGCCGATGCTCTTGCACCTGTCATTGATGCCGAGACGATGATGCTTCATCACGGTGCTCACCATCGGGCTTATTTTGATAAATTGAACGCCGCGCTCACCCAGTGGTCAGCGCAGTCAGATGCGCAAAACTATTCGCCCGCGCAGGCACCACTTGTTGAGCTTCTCGCCAATCTCGATAAGATTCCGGAAAATTTCAGGCAAACAATCCGTAATCAGGGAGGCGGTCATTTTAACCATACCCTCTTCTGGGAGACGATGACACCAGGCAAGGGTGGTACTGCGTTTGGTGAGGTGGGTAAGGAGATCGCAGCAACGTTCGGTGGATTTGACCAGTTCAAGGAGAAATTTGAAACGGCTGGGATCTCGCATTTCGGGAGCGGATGGGTATGGCTCAGTCTCGGGCGAGATGGCAGACTCGATCTTGGCGCCTATCCAAATCAGGATTCGCCCGTCATGGCCGGAAAGACGCCGATTATTGGGAATGACCTCTGGGAGCACGCCTATTACCTGAGCTACCGAAACCGTCGTGCGGAGTACCTGAAGGCGTGGTGGAACGTGGTGAACTGGGGGGTCGTTGAGAAGAGGTTCGTTGAGGCTCGTGCGGCTCGGGGGTAGAGGTTTCGCGAAGGGGTAAGGAGCGTGCCGCGGAGTCTTATCGACCCGCGGTATGCATCTCCTTCAATTAACTCAATGCAGCTCTTGCAACGACACCTGCTTCTCGAGATCCCGCACCAGGTTGCACACCCGTTCCCGAATCTCATCGGCCAGCACGGCGATAAGGGTTCCCGTTTGCGAGACGCCGTTGTCGGCTTGCACCGTCTCTCGGGTAATCCATTCTGCAGAACACTCAAGGTGTTCTAGTCTACTCGTAATCTCAAGCAGTTTCTGAACAGTATCCATAGGGTTTCCTCGAGAGAACGCGTTGGTATTTCTGATGATTAGCCGGTAGGGTTTCGAGCATATGTATGGTCTAGATGCGAAACGACTGGGGGAGGGTTCAGGAAGGGGGCGGGGTGTGTGGACCTCCGGGGCCCGCATGCAGGGGGATGGTGCCAGCGCAATGCGGGACATAACCCCGCGTACCCAGGATCACGATCCGAGCACTAGCTCCCGAAACGGGCGCTTGAGTCGCTCCTGCTCGCCCGGGTCGACCCCCTTTTCTCAGCCATAATTTACGGGCCTGCCACATCTGTTCGCAATCGCCGCGTGATGTATGCGTGGAGCTCTCGACCCGAAAAAAAGCGGACGGTCCTTTGTCGGGAACGTCCGCGCGGGCGGTGTCACAATTTTCGCAGTGAGTTCATTAACCGAGCCCATCGTCCCCTCCACGTATGTGGATAATGCTGAATCCAAGCATCGTCTATCATCTTGGGGAGATTCGCGGCGAGATTAGCTTTGAACCTTTCATTTTCTAATGCTGCCAACGCCTCCGATTCCGGGACCCGCTCATACGTTACCTTAGCTCGAACCATCTCACCCCGGAGAGTAATCCGAAGCCAAGTTCCGTCGGACAACTGTCTATAAGGGACTCTCATAACCTGTGGATGAAAACTCCCGGAGCATTATCGCATTCCCTATATTCGTCAAGCACAAGAGAGAACATCTGCGGCCGCTTGCGTTGAAAAAAAGGCCAGCGACCCCTCCTGAGGTCGTTGGCCGGTGTGATTAGGTCAGAAGAGTCAGCAAGAAAAGGCCAATCCCCACCAAAAAAACGTAAGAAGAGCACAGCCGCATCAGCGGTCGCTCCGTTTCTGGTAGAGTCGCGATTCGCTTGAGACACCAGATGCCGATGCCGATGAGAAACGTCGAAAGAGCGTATTCTCGTATGATTAAAAGGAGAAATATGCCTCCTGAAACGGCAGCCAGTCTCCAAACCCGATAACCTTTTGATCCTGCTTGAAACCGTCGTAACCAGCGCATAACACGCTCCTCAATGCCGTCAGTGTCCGTGTTCCTTGCCAAAACTGTCAACCTTTACCGATCTTTTCAAGTTCTCTGTTATCCTGAGCGCATCATTAAACAGGTGTAAAAGGTGAGTGCCCGTGCGGAGTGTGGAGCGTTGTGGAGTGTCTCTGTAACCGGGAAATTCGGGAAAGATCACGAGCGTCTTCGTGATTCAACGATGATGCGGCATGTGTGCTAGGAGGCTGGAGGTGTGGCATCGGTGTCGGGCGGAATGGTCTGGGTGCGCACGACTGGCTCGGATACAGCTCCGCCCGATTGATGGGATAAAAAGGCCAGTACCTTCTCTCGAAGGTACTGGCTGAGCGATTGGCGATTTGTCACGAAAGGGTGAAGAAGCAAAGCCCGAGGACTATCATCAGTGCCCCCATGTAAGGATCGTACCGACCCTGGCGAAATACCACCAAGGCGAGACCTTGGAGGCATGCGAACACCCCCTTCACCAGAACTCCGACGGGGAAAATCAGAAAAAGGAGCCAAACGATGAGTGCCAGATCCCTCCAATACTTTCGGAGCACTGGTCCTACTCTCCTGACCCAGGATGGCAGTAGGTGACAACCCTGCTCGCAGAGGAATTTGGCCCGTTCGACGAGACGTCCAATCCTTCGCAAACCTTTTTTCATAACCTTATCCGATATCCCATCAATTTCTCCCCCAAACCTCATCCCTGTCAACCCCCCCCCCCCGTTGCCCTCACCCCCTCATCCGCTGTAATCTTTCGGGCGCCGAATTCCCCGCCTACCCCGTGTCGCCGCCCGTCTCTATCCCCTCGCCCTGAGCACCACAAGGAGTAGTTCAATGATTAATATTCTGACCGCCCTCATCCTTCTCGGGGTCATTGTGGCTCCGTACGTGTTTCCCGATCGCATCCCCGAACCGTTATTAACGGCGGAATACCAGACCGGGGTGCTTCTGCTCTTTGTGGGTTATCTTTTGGTAGAGGGAATCCGACAACGTCGACCCCAGACCTCGCGGACAGGCGATGACCCTGCGCGGGCGCTCCGTGAAAAGAACAGCGAGCTTGCAGAGCGGGTGCGGGGGCTTGAGGGAGAATTGGCGACGGTGTCGGGGGAAGTTCGTGAGGGGCGTGAGCGCGCGGAAGGACTGGCGCGCGCCCTCGCGGAGGCGCAGGCCCGTCTGGCAGCGGCACCGGCCCGCTCGGGTGCTCAGGCATCATCACATTCGGTTGCTGAGGCATTACAGATGCTTGCGCTCCTGCAGCAGCGGGGGCGGTTCGTTGATTTTGTGATGCAGGATATCGCCCCAATTTCGAATGAGCAGATCGGTGCGGTCGCCCGATTTGTTCATCAGGGGTGTCGCTCGGTCTTTGATGAGCTCTTTGAGATTGAGCCCGTGAGGGAGGAGGGAGAGGGGGCTGCGATAACCCTCGCGGGTGCGCCGGACCCGGAACAGCTTCGGATTCAGGGAAGGACACCGACTTATCCGACGCAGGCGACGATTGTTCATCGGGGGTGGCTCACGAATCGAGTCACGTTGCCGAGTGTCACCGCCGAGCGTCAGCCTCCTTATGTGATCGCACCTGCGGATGCAGAGGTGCGCTAGCCAAAGGGTAACGTCACCAACACCACTTTGTTTTGGCACAAGCAGCAATTCATGCCCATTCATCTATGAACTCATCTTCATCACCGCAATTGTTGATCGCTATCGGCATTGACCTTGGTACGTCTAATACAACCGCATCCATCGCGGAGGAAGGTACCACTCCACCCCGCGCGATTTCCCTCCGGCAGGTTCAGGGGCCAGGGGTGACGACGACGAATGGTCTTCTTCCCTCGGTGCTATACCTTCCCACGAGCGCCGAAACTGCAACTGCATCCTTTGCTCTGCCGTGGTCGCTCACCGGTGATGAGCCGGTCGTTGGTCTGTTTGCCCGCGATCAAGAAGCTCGTACCCCCGACCGGGTGATCCGTTCCGCGAAATCATGGCTCTGCAATTCCGCGATCGATCGGCGTGCTCCGGTATTGCCGTGGCACGCAGCCGATGATTTAGCGAAACTTTCTCCCTTCGAGGCATCGCGCGCAATCCTTGCGCATGTTCGTCGGGCCTCACACCTGTGGGCGAGCGATGAAGAATTGTCCGACCCGTGTGCCGTCGGTGCGACTCCCGGCTCGATCGTCGTCACCGTACCTGCATCGTTTGATGAAGTCGCGCGGCAGCTGACGTATGATGCTGCGATTGCTGCGGGGCTCCCCTCGTGCACCCTTCTTGAAGAACCGCAGGCAGCCTTCTACGCGTGGCTCTCGCACCACGAAAGCGATTGGCGGCAGATCGTCAAACCGGGCGATACGCTCTTGGTGTGTGATGTGGGAGGGGGAACCGCTGACTTTTCCCTTATCGCGGTGCTCGAGGAGCAGGGGGAGTTGGTGCTTTCACGTATCGCAGTCGGCGATCACATCCTGCTCGGGGGGGATAATATCGATCTCGCGCTCGCGTATCGTGCTCGCTCACGGCTTCCCGCGAACTCTGCTGAGTTAGATCCGTGGCAGATGGGTGTGCTCACTGCGCTTGCGCAGACGGCCAAGGAGCGGCTGCTCACTGATCCCACGCTCGGGACCTTCACAATCACGATTCCGACCCGTGGCTCAAATCTCTTCGCTGCTCCTCTTGAGGTCTCTATCACCCGCGCAGATATCGAGGAGATTGTTCTCAGTGGGTTTTTTCCGATAGTTGATCGGACTGCACTCCCAGCGCAAAGAAAGAGTGCGAGCCTCACCGATTTCGGTCTTCCGTACGCAGCAGACCCCGCGCTGACCAAACACCTCGCGGCGTTCCTCGCGCGGAGCGCTACCCTCGTTGAGCAGACCCCTTCGTTGGCCCCTTTGCGGGAGCGCTCATCGGATGGGTTTATGCGACCGTCCGCGGTGCTTTTTAACGGAGGGCTATTCAATAGCGATACGTTGCGAGAGCGGGTGCTTTCTCTCCTCCGTGATTGGGTTGCGCCCTTCCCCCTGGAGGAGCTTCACGGTATTGATCGCTCGCAGGCAGTGAGTGTGGGTGCGGCATGGTATGCACGGCTCAAGGCATCGGGCACGGGGGTGCGCGTTCGCTCCGCAACTACCAAATCATTCTATGTCGGAGTTGAGAGCTCTCTCCCCGCAGTGCCCGGGTTTATTCCACCGCTCAAGGGGCTCTGTATTGCGCCGCGTGGCGTCGAGGAGGGGAACGATATCACACTTCCGGCAAAAACATTTTCTCTCGCAGCGGGAGAGGCAGTGCAGTTTCGCCTCTTTGCGAGTGCGGATCGTCCAGATGATCGCGCTGGGGATGAGGTGAGCGATGCCGAACGGTTGCTCGATGAGCTGGCACCGGTTAGTGCGACGATCAATCCGCCGGCTATTGGCTCGGCTAGCGCCGATCAAATCGAGGGTTCCGTCCCCTTTGGGAGCGGCCCACCGCGAATCCCGGTTCAGCTTCACACCCGTCTCACCGAGCTGGGACTCCTTGAAATAACCCTCAAACAGACCACCTCTGATGATTCGTGGCACCTCGCCTTTGCGACACGTTCGGAGCACCCGTGAGCCAACCCCGTTACTGTATCGGTATCGATCTCGGCACGACCAACTGCGCGCTTGCGTACGTTGATACCCTCGCCGATGGGGATCGCTCAACCCTTTTTCCGATTCCGCAGAATCTTTCCGAAACGACTCGGGGTATCGCGGAAATTCTCCCTTCGACCGTTGCGCTTCTTGATTCAGGCACCAGGCTCGTCGGTCGTGGTGCGCTGGAGCTAATGGCGTTCGGTGCAACTCCAGTGGTTTCAAGTGCAAAGTCGTGGCTTATTGTCGATGCTGTTGATCGACGTGCACCCCTGTTGCCGACCGATAGAGTGCTTACTCCACCCGCGACAAAGGTGAGTCCCGTTGAGGCATCTGCGATCTATCTGAGCCATCTGCGAGAACAGTGGGATGAGGCGATGGCGGCTTTTGATCATTCGTATCGGCTCGAACATCAGCAGGTTGTCGTCACCGTTCCGGCATCGTTTGATCCGATTGCGCAAGCGCTTACCCGAGAGGCGATCGAGCTCGCGGGCCTCCCCCGTTCAACTACTCTCCTCGAGGAGCCGGTTGCTGCATTTCATCACTTTCTCGAGCAGGATGAGGCGGTCCTCTCGCATCTCACCAGGCGCCCAGCGCGGATTTTGGTAGTTGATATTGGGGGAGGAACGACCGATTGTAGCCTCCTTGAGCTCGATAGATCAGGAGAGCTGCGCCGAATCAAGGTGGGGGAACACCTCCTGATCGGAGGAGATACGATAGACCTTGCGATAAGCCATCTCGTTCAGCGACAGCTCTCCGGTACGCTCTCTCCCCGCGCGTGGACCTCAGTGATATATCAATCTCGCCGGCTCAAAGAGGCGTATTTATCGGGAGAAGTCGCTGCTCACGGTGTTTTCTCGCTCACGATTGCCGGGGAAGGTAGCAATCTGTTCGGTTCGACTCAAACAATCAATATCACCCCTGCCGAGCTCGAGGACCTTATTCTCGAGGGATTCTTCCCGCTCTGTGAATCGTCTGACACTCCAGGTCCTCGAACGACCGCGCTCCGCGAGGTCGGGTTGCCATTTCCGGCGGATGTGGCGATTACCCGCCATCTGGCCGCTTTTTTATGGGGCGATAGTGATGGAGGAGGGGGGGGAGCAACCCGTTCCAGTATAAAGGTCGATGGGGTGTTGTACACTGGGGGATCGCTCCTTTCGCCGCTGATACAAGATAGGCTCACCCGATTAATTACCCGTTGGCAGCAAGGAGTCGCGCCGGTCGTGCTGCCTAATCGCTCGCACCTTCTCGCGGTTGCGCACGGTGCGGCCCGTTACGCACTGAGCACTCGGGCCCGTGCGCGGCGAGTTGCTATGGCGTACCCGCGGAGTCTCTACCTCGATATCGGCGAAGGAAACCTCCTGTGTGTCTTTGCTCAGGGGCACCACACCGGCGATGAAGTGGTTATCGAGCAGACACCCCTCGTCGCGACGACGAACAAACCAGTTCGACTTCAGCTCTTCTCCTCGACGATGCGTCCCGATGATCGTGAGGGAGAAATCGTGCCCCGGAATCCCGCATCATTTCGCCCCTTTCCCCCCGCAACGACGGTGCTCGCGACGGAGAGGGACAGAGGAGCTGCGCAGACGATACGGGTACAGCTCGCCATTCATCTCACCGAGGTGGGAAGCCTTGCGCTCTCGTGCGTCGATCCCTTCGGAGGTCACCGATGGACCATTGAATTTCACCTTTCAGATGAAAAGGTGTCTTCTCATGCCCCGAGAAATCCGGCGTTGGAGAGCGCAATCGATCTCGTGCGGGGAGTGTTTGGAAAGGGACGAGATGATTCTCCCAGTGGGATGATGACACGGCTCGAGAAAACCCTTGGCACGCCCCGCGATACCTGGGATATCAAAACGGTGCGTTCATTGTGGGGCCCCCTTGCTGAATCACTCACCCGTCGAGGGAAAAGTGTCAAGCACGAGGTTGCATGGCTCCAGTGTGCTGGTCATGCGCTGCGACCGGGGATTGGGGATGAATCTGATTCGCTTCGTATCAATGAACTGTGGCGGATTCGTACCGTCGGCACCCCGCATCGGCGTGAACCATCGGTGATACTGGCAATGACGATCGCCTGGCGACGGGTCGCTGCGGGCATATCCGCCGAGAGGCAGAGCGAACTCGCCGAGGAGCTGGCAAAAGGGGACCTCAGCAATCCCGAGACGGTCCGTCTCCTCGCATCCCTCGAGCGATTATCGCAGCCAGCGAAACAGCAGATAGCGCAACGCGCCATCAAACTCCTCGCAGCATCTCAGCGAGATGCCCAGATACTCGGCCTCTGGTCGCTCGCGCGGGTTGGAGCGAGAGAGCCTCTTTACGCGGCGAGTCGGTACGTTCTTCCCGCCGATATGATTGAAGAAATCGTTAAGCGACTCGCGAAATCCTCCCAGCTTCCTGAACCTCACCGCTCTCGGGCGATTGCGCAACTGATCCGTCGCACCAACGATCCAAACCGCGATGTGACCGCTTCGGTGTGGGATGCCGCCGCAGCCACCATATCAGACCAATGGCTCCTTTTCGCACGAGGCGAGGGAGATACTCATGACACCGAAGGAGCATTGCTGGGAGACTCCTTACCGGCGGGGATTAGATTGATGCGGGAGCGGTGAGCCACTATGAATAGGGAACACGCGAGTACCCATTTGGTAAACACTGCGTTCCACTCCCTGAAAATCGTGCGAGTACGACCGTTCGATCTTTCCGAGGTGAGTATACCCCCGCGCGATGGGTTGGCTCGAGAAACTCTTCAACATGATTGACATATCCCCCCGCGCTCCGGACAGTATCAACAACATCAGGGGTCGTCAGAAGCCACCGATCGCACGGGACCATCCCGGGCATGGTCCTTGATTGTTCCAGTACCTGAAGGATATCCAGGGCCAACTGACGGAATTCAGGAGGGAGCGCCTGAGACAATTCGATCCGCGAGCGCATTCTCGCAATGGGTGAATCCTCGGAACGCTCTGCAATGGTGACAACCTCGACCGGAATTCCCGCATAATACATCACCGGATCGAGATACTCCTCAAACAGGCTCTTGTAGACAAGCAACGGGGAGCTATCGGCCGATTCCCCGGAGACAGCACGTACCCGAGCAATAATCTCAGCTGTCCTGCCAGGAAAATCTTTCACTGAGTTCTTAACCCCGAGCCCCATCGCCACCAAAACCACCGGCACAATGCCGACGATCACGAAGGCTCGGGAGAGAGTATCAATCTGATTGCCCGATGCGGTAGCGCGAGCAAAGGAGCCACGCACCACAACGAGCGTCACCATCACGACCGCAATCACGAGACCCGACGAGAGCAACCACCCTCGCACGAGCGGTGCAACCGCGCTTCCCCCCGCAATCGACCACCAGCCAGCCACCGTTCCACCTACGAGGAGTAGTCCCACAAACGGTAACGCGAGGAGGACAGGTTCACTGAGCAGGTACCAACGGTTCAGCCGCGCCCGCTTGGTTGCGGATAGCTGTCGCACCTCCCAGACCGCATAGTGCGCCGCGATAATCATGACCGCGGGGAGGACAGGAAGAAGATACGAATGGCGCTTGCCTGATGCGAATGAAAAGAGAGCAAGTCCCACGACGACCCAGCCAACAATGACCCCAAGCCCCCGACGTTGATAACCTCGACGAACAAACGCCGCAAGGAACAGGAGCGACCAGGGAAAGCAGGTGCGGACTAATGACGGCCCATAAAACCACCACGCTTCGGCATTGACGTGGGCCCCGCCCGCAACCCGGTCGGCATTCTCAAACAGAATCCGCTCGAGAAATGGGATACCCCAGTGTGCGGCAGCTGGCAGGTACCACAGAAGGGGAATCACAATCGCGAGAACCGCTGGTAACGGAGGAAGGATCGCCCATCGAAGCGCCCGCCAGCCACCAAGCTGTATCCAGATCGCAGTGAAGAGGATAGTCGTGGGAAGCACCACCCCAACGGGCCCCCGTGCTAAAACCGCGCAACCTATCAAAAACCAGAGCACGAACTCGCACCCCCATCCCCTTCTGCGCCATGTTTGTCGGTCTCTCAGATGAGGGAGGATAAGCGCAAGACTTCCGGTTGAGAGCGCGGCAAAAACCATATCGACCCTGATATTGAGCGATAGATTGATAAAGAGATGCGACGCGAGGACCATGAGCCCTGCAAGTCGGACCACTGCCCAATCGCCGACGGTATCTGCATTCTGCGGATCCCATCCATCATCAGGGCGTGGGCTATTAGTCAACCACCACTCGCTCGTTACCACGCGCGCGATCCGCATTGTCGCATGCACAAGAACCACTCCTGAGATGATTGATATCAACCGCCCCACCCAAGGAGCTGCGCTTCCTGCGACCCATCCAACCGACGCGGCGAGCCAGTGGAAGAGGGGTGGTTTCGATGGAATCTGTCCGCCTCGGGTGGGAAAAAGCAAATCAGAGATCGTCATCGGAGTACTGACTCCCGATGAGCGGGAACCCCCACCATTGAGCCCTAGCATCGTTGCGATAACGTGGGCTTCGCGTGCCTCCGAGGAACTCGCAATTGGATACGAACTCGCCATGGCGAGCGCAATGATGGCCCACACGATTAAAAATGCTCCAAGAGAGTGGCTTGAGAAAAGACGTCGCATAAATCAGATCCGGTGGCACGGGCGGTGTGAATCGGTGAGAGAAAATCAGGGGCCGATGAAAAAAAACGAAGCCCTATCAAGAGGAGTCGACAAACTACCCCCTCCGCGAAATAATCAAGAGCGGAGTCATCCCGGCGGCCCGCCCCGTCTCTGCTCTCTCCGCTGATGGGAACTTCGGATGAACAGATGATGAAAAAATAGCGAACAAAAGGGAACACCACCATGGGCAAAGCGCGACGCTTTTTGAGATTGAGAGGGTGTACGGGAGAGAAGTGCTGCGGGAAGGGGAGTGGTTTCGAAGCTCGAGGGGTTATTGGTCAGTTTGGAGTTCTTTTGAGCGTGTCGAGCTCCTTGATTGGGTGTGGTCCCCTCGGGGGATTTTCCCCCGAACTTCACCAGGAGCGCCCCCACTTTGGCGTCTCGATCGACCCCGACAGGAACGGCTCTGAGGTCACCATAAGGGCGACGGTATCCAACACCTCGGATCGAGATCCCCTCGATATTCGGCAGGCGCGGATTACCTTCCTCTCCGCCAGCACCATCGAGATCCCCCCTCACCAGATAAACGGACCCTGCGTCCAATCAATCGTCCTCCCTCGACAGTCGTGTACCTTCACTATGAGCTACGAGGTGGGCGCTCGGCAGGGGACTGCCTTTTGGGAGTTCGTGCTGGATGGTCAGGTTGTGCAGTTCACGCTGAAGAACTAGCGACTCACTGACGTTTGAGAGAAGTAATTCTTTGGTAAGTGAAGGAGGGAATCATAGGATGGTTGCGGGGGGCGGATTTGAACCGCCGACCTCCGGGTTATGAGCCCGACGAGCTACCAGGCTGCTCTACCCCGCGACATGAGAGGAGGATAGCCCCCCTTTCATGGAACGTCAAGCCTAACACGCCAAATTTTCGGAAAATTTTGAGCGGGGCAGCACCAGCTTTAGGAGTGGTGGTCCCGAGCGAAAAGGGGGGATGACGAGGTGATAGCTCTTCCCGCCTGTGGTCCGTGATTGATAGACCCATACCCATGGTAGACCTTTCATTCATCTCTAAGCCACACAGCTCGAGAAAGAGTCGCGACAGGAGAATAACAGATGGATACATTGCTCATAAGGCTCGCAGTCAGCGCACTGATCATTGTGACCTCCAACAAAGCCCTCGCTCAAGAAGCGATCCGGCTACGGAGGCAGGACCAACGGGAAGTGTTTGCCTCCTCATACCCGCCAAAGCTCTCAAGTTGTCGGGGTGTTGCTGTTATCTCACACGGAGCAGGTGGATCTGAACAGGGGTACCGCTATTTAGGCGAAGCTTTATCTGGCTTGGGATACCACGCAGTTGTTGTCGGTCATCCGGAGAGTGGCGGACGAGCGCTGTTTAAACACCTGCGCGGCAACGGGCTTTCCGATGGCTTAGCGAAATTGACGACCGATTCGAGTGCATATCGGGGGAGGTTAATGGACATCGCAGCAGCGAAGGAATGGGCCCGTGGATGGTGTCGCGCACCTGAATCACTCCTTATCGGGCATTCGATGGGTGCTGCAACCGTGATGATGGAGTCAGGTGCACATAACAACCTTGGCATCCACGGTGAAGATTCCTTCGATGCCTATATTGCGTTGTCTCCGCAAGGAGTCGGAGCAATCTTCCCTGAACATGCGTGGAGCTCTATCAAGAAACCCGTGCTCCTGATAACAGGGACTCGAGACAACGAGCTCGGTAAAAAATCGTGGAAAACTCGTCTCGAACCTTTTCATGATATGCCACCCGGATGTAAGTGGCTGGCGGTTATCGATGGTGCTAGTCACATGAATCTTGCAGGCCGTGGTTTCTCACGTCATGTTGAGGGGCTTTCCATTCAGACAATCGAACATTTCTTAACAGCTCTGCGCCGCGGAGATTGCCGCCCTCCCCCTGCGGCGAAGGGGCTTGAGCTTTCGACGAAGTAAGTAGCGAGGAAACGCCTTGGCTCGCTTCGCGAAGACTGTCAGAGACCTCGGGCACAAGTTGAGCCTCTGCAGGCCATGCGACCGTTAATAATATCCCCCCCCCCCACGTAGTGCAGGCAGTACAGCACCCTTGATGTTTTATGTTGCCGTGGGCCGAGCCCAAGACTCATGGGAGTGGCTTGGTAGTCTTCGCAAAGCTATCAGAATAGCCGTTTATCAACGACCACAAAAACAAGATACTGGTGGTGTACTTCTGTTCTTGTTTGGGAGAACTCGCGGAGGAAGGGAGCCACGAAATCCCCCGCGTCAGGTGTCATAGACCCTTTCGCCCGAGGCCCCTCATACTCCGAATGATGGGGACCGTCGCGACGAAGGTTTATGCAAAGAGGAGTTCGCTTAATCCTGAGAGTGTAGGGCCAACAAGGAAGGGTCGCTCCTTGATAAAGCGGCGTCCAGGGTTACGGCGATTCACAGAGCGCACCGTCGACCCGATATCGGTCGAGTATAAGAGGTCATTGAGGAAGAGGTACTTCTGCGTCACCCCCCCGGCCCACGCGACCTACAATCCAATCTTCCCCGCTGCATTATCGATAAACAGATTCCCCGCCCGAATATATCGGCGGAGCATCATCAGATTTCGATGACCCGTCTGATCCTGAATCGCCCGCTCGGGAACTCCGCACAGCGCGGCCTGCGTCGCCAATCCTGCACGCAACGAGTGCCCGGCGTAGTTTGTACTATCCCGACTCGCGAGAACGAGGGTGCGCTTTACCACTCGGGCTACTGTCTTATCGGTAAGCCGACGGGGACTTACCCGGCCGGTGCGACTCACTGCTCGAAATACCGGCCCGTGGGTGATACCGCCCTGTTCGATCCATTCGCGATAAGCCCTTACCGGACATGTCTCACGCCGTTCGCCGAATGGAATGCCGACTGTTCTGCCTCGCCCCTCCTGATCGGTCTTGCTGAAGCGAATCGTAATCGAGAGTCCCTGAGGCGAGGACACAATATCGGTTACGTCGAGCCGAACCAGTTCGCTTCGACGCATCGCTCCTGCAAATCCAATAAGGATGAGGGCTCGATCACGTATCCCAAGGAGAGAGTCAGGAAGTGCTGCGAGCATCTCCTGAATATCAGACAGGAGCGTCGGCAACTTACCCCGAGGGGTGAAACCAAAGGTACGCTTGATGCCATCCCAAACCACCCGAACGGCAGCATGTTTGACCGGCGTTTCAAACCCCCGAGAGCGGTGCACCTCTGATATCGTTACTAGTCGCCGTGCGATCGTCGTCGTCCGCCTGTTACCACGGTTGGCCAAAAAGGTGACATAAAGAGCGACTGATTCAGGAGCTGCGGGGAGGGGATCGCGATTGTTGGTGCGGCACCACTCCGAGAAGTGCGCCCAATCGGCCCGATAGGCACGAATAGTGTTCTGTGCGCGGGAGCGATACGCGTAGTCGAGAGCTTCGCGCTCGATCTCGGATAACTGAATGACCTCATGCCCACCCTCATCACGAAGAGATGGCAGGAACGGGTGCCCGAATTTCTGATCCATGGGAGGCCAGTCAGTTGAAGGAGACTCGACGACAGCAGTTTACTTCCTATCACTCTCTGGTGATCAACTTATATGATGATCGGGACCTTCCGTCTGTTTCTACCCGATAGATGAGAGCAACCGTACCGGGGCACCAGTCAGAGCCGATACGATCGGGACTGGTCCGGGCCCGAAGGTCCGATCGATGAGGGTTGCCCAGCAGAGCACCGATATTCCCTTAAGGGTTGCCCGAGTGTGGGCTTCAAGACTCGAATGGGCGGTTGTGATGACATCGGTCACTAAAACGGCATTCAGCCCCCGAAATCGCTCTGCGTAGCCATTTGAAAACTTGCTCTGGAGATACTGCTCGAGAGGGATCTCTTCTTTGGACCGGCTGATCTCAGAATAGATGGCGCAGAGTCGCTCCGCGAAAAAACTGTAACCGCCGGGAAGTCGCAAAAAAAGGTGCACATCCAGGGGGGCAACGACATTTTTGATCCGGCGGGCAACATATTCGGCGCACGCATCGAGCTGGTCGTCCTCGAGGTCTTCTACGCGGTAATAGACATGACTCTCGCTCCGTCCTCCAATAGGCACCGGCTCCTCAAACCGTTCGGTGATACCATCAAAGATGGCGTGAATATCCTCTGAGCTTACTGCACCTGATGAACGATCCACATAACCTCCCTAACGACGATCTCGAATTGCCGAGCCTCAGCGGTCCCCCTCAATCCTAGATCCGAAAGGTCGCGGTGGAAAAGGGGGGTTTTTGCGAGAAAGCTAACCCTAGCGGGATTTACTCCAACCCTCCTTTGGGAAATTCGACTCGGATCGCTTACATCATTCGACTTCTCCCCACTAGTACGCTCTTCGGAGACCGCTAATCGTAATGACGAACAGCGGAATATCAGATTGTTGCCGCAGATTTCATGACATGATGACTATCTCGATGCCCCCGGACCTTTTTAGTTCAGTGATATGGAGGTGCCAGGCGTCGGGAAGTTAGCGGGGCAGCTGCGCCGAAAAGCCCCACCGAGTTATGGACGAGTTATGGACAAAGTCTGAATTTCTACCGGAAAGAGACCGCGAGGCGCGGTTGCTTGAACTCAGAGAGAGAAGGGATAAGCCGAAAGCCAAGCGGCGAAAAACTAATTCCAGCCGGATGGCGAAAGGGGGTAGGCTTCTTGGATGACAAATTGGATTCGTCATCCAAAAATCATCCAGAGCGGCAAGAAATGCCGAGATTCGATGGGAAGTGGTGAGAAGTTGAAAAATAGCCCTCAGATGTTTCAAACACTTGCAAGTGCAAGAATGACCTTGGGAATTATGCCGATGGAGGAAATCGGCTAAGGAAAATGGCGGAGCCGACGGGACTCGCTGAGTCTCTGGTGCTCACCCAGTGAGCACAGGGTTCGAGTCGCTGGGGTATCGGTGATGTGAATTTGTGGCGGAGCCGACGGGACTCGAACCCGCGACCTCTCGCGTGACAGGCGAGCGTTCTAACCAACTGAACTACAGCTCCATTTTTGATTCTTCGGAGGTATTCGACCCTTTGCGTCGTCGAGGGTTACTCACATACCACCTGCGGCCGCTAATGCATTTCATGTGGGCCGTCACGCCCCGCCCTAGCAACCTCCTGAAATTACCCTACCCCTCTCGATTTTGCAACGGCTCGCGACGAAAAAAAGGGACGAGACGTTCATTTGTGGTTTATCTCTTGCCCTCGTGCGGTGGGAGGTCTGAGATGGAGTGGTGCGGGTGCTTCTTTCACTATCCGGGTCGGAGGGGCTATGCGGGAGGTCGCGGGTTTGATTCACGGGGTTGTGGCCGACAAGGGGCTGGTAGGCCATACGGACGATGAGGCGGGGACCGCTGCCCGAGCGGGAGAGACCCGGGTTCGTTCGTTGCGGGTGAACATTGGGTGGACCCTTGCGGGAAATATTATTTACATGGGTTGTCAGTGGGCTATGTCGATGGCGATCGCCAAGCTCGGATCTGCGGTTGCCCTCGGACAGTTTTCGCTCGGAATGTCGATCGCAGCCCCCCTGTTTATGGCGCTTGGCCTGCAACTTCGCGGGGTACAGGCGACGGATGCGCGGGATGAGTTTCGATTTGGCGACTATCTCCTCGTTCGCGTGGTGATGTCTTCGGTTGCCCTTGTGATTATCGCGATGGTTGCAGCGGGCGGATACGGGCTTGGTGTTCTCACGAGTGAAACGGCGCTGGTAATCGGGTTGGTGGGGATTGCCAAGGGGGCCGAGTCGTTGAGCGATATTCTCTACGGATTACAGCAGCGATACGAGGAGATGAGGGTGATCGCAACCTCCTCGATCGTAAAAGGAGTACTTTCTCTTCTTCTTCTTTCGGGTGCAATGGTAGCGGCAGGGAGCGTGATTGGAGCGACCGCTGCGCTTGCAGTCTCGTGGACGGCTGTGTTGTGGTGGCGCGATCTCCCGTGTGGCGTCGCCGTACACCGTCGCGAGGGGTTGGGGGCGATGGCGATATCGCGGGAATGGCGTGCAGGGTGGCGCCTCGTAAAGACGGTGCTTCCGCTCGGGTTGATGTTATTTCTCATCTCCATGACACCCGTTATTCCGCGACTATTCATCGCTTCGAAGGTGAGTCTCCGGGATCTTGGGATTTATGCGGCGATAACGTACGTCATGATGGTGGGGCAAACGGTGGTGGCTGCGGTGGGGCAATCGGCGAGCCCGCGCCTCGCGAGACTCTCCGCGGGCGGGGATCGGCGGGGATATCTGAGATTGCTGAGCAAGCTTTGTCTTTTCGGGGGGGTAGTTGGGATTGGGGGAATGGTAGGTGCCGTCGGCGCGGGCGAATTGGTGCTTCGGTTTTTGTACACGGCCGAATATGGAGATTACGGTGGCGCCTTGACGATTGTGATGTTCGCGGCAGCACTCCAGTATCTGGCGACCTTTATTGAATACGGTATCACGGCTGCGCGGGAATTTCGGGCTCAGGTGATACCTGCAGGGGCTTCGCTCGGTGTGACGGTGATGGCCTCATGGCTCCTGATCCCGACGGGAGGTATCATTGGGGCGTGTTGGACCCTCGTCGTGGGTCAGTTTGTTGCGCTCGTTGGTCGGGGGATGGTGTTGGGGATGGTAGTGCGAGGTATGGGTGATGTTGCTCCGAGATGAGAGGAAGATATGGAGACGAAAAGAGAGAGTGCGGTCTGTGCAACGGGTAAGTCCGGCCCGGAAGTTCGCCGATGTATCTCTCCGTCGTCACCGCACGGGGATCCAACCGGTGGCATGAGACCGATTTTACCTCTTTTATTCCGAATAGACCTGCAACGTCGAGCAATTAAACAAACTCGACCCCTGTTCTTTTGCACGTGCCTCTACCTTCTTTCTCAATCATGTATGATCCCGATCGCGGCAGTGGGTCCCTCGTGGGCGCTCTGGCCATCGCTTGCGGATATCGGGATTTTCCCGGTGGTTCTCGTCGCGTTAGCGGGGTATCGATCCAGGCGAGCAATGACCCGATATCATCGTCATGGTATTGCGCTTGTTAGTGCACTCGTCTGCGTCGCATCTCTCGGGCTGCTTCACAGCTGGGTCGGTCACGTGGGGAGAGAGACTTTATTTTACGGTGCCTATTTTCTCCGCCGTTTTGTTGAGTTCGCGATCCTTTTCTGGGCGATATCGCAGATGGAGTGGACACCGGCGCGAATTAGTTGGTTGCGGCTCATCGTTGATGTGGTTCTTGTTATCACCTGTGTCGGGGTACTACTCACTTTTTTCGGTATCATTCCTCTTGGGTCACTTGTCTCGCACCTTCCGCTGACGCACGACGCTGCGGGGCCGTGGATGGCATATCCACTTAAGGAGAAGTTCCCTGATGATGGACGCGGTATCGGATTTGTTGGCTATAATCATGCCTATGCAGGAGTGCAGATTCTGGCGCTGACGGCGTTTCGTTTCGCGATTGTGCCAATGCGGGTGAGTGTGTGGGGTGGGGTCGTATTGTTAACGGCCGTCATCGCGTCGTTTGTTACTGAATCGCGGGCCGGATTCGCGGCTCTCATCTTTTTTCTAGCGACACAATTTGTCCGGAGCCCAAAGCTTCTTGTTGCAACATTGCCCCTTGCCTTGGTAGGTGCTGCTCTGCTTGGTGAGTCGAAGACACCAGTTGCCGCTACTTTGGAGAGGCAACAAACGACCCTGGCTGCAACTGAGGGGGATAATCTGAGCGGACGGGGTGGCATCTGGAAATCGTACACCACCTTTATGATGGAACACCCGAGCACCTTTATCATCGGCGCAGGGCTTGGTGCCTCGTACCCCATAACCCCGAATCGAAGCTGCCATATGACTCCGTTGCAGTACCTCTTTGAGCTGGGGATTGTTGGATTCGCCGTGTACGGAGGAATTGTTGGTACCCTCATAACGACCTTAGTCCGGTTTGAGAAGGGAACAAAGCCGGTACTATGTGCTCTTGTCGCGCTCCAGATCGCATCGCTCACGATGGAGACCTTCTATCCCATCCCGTATCTCGCCCATTTCTTAGGTTTGTGCGCGGTGATAGTTGGATTGTCTTTTTCGCGATTACGCGAGGACCGGTGGTGTGGTGTGCAGTAAAAAGGGGAAGGTGATCGTGGCCACCTTCCCCATAAATTATGGAACCTTCTTTCATGGTGAATCGGTGCAGCGTGGTTACAGAAGTTGTCGCCTGTAAAGCTGAGCCAGATCGGGACCATGGGCTACCAGCACCGCGAGGGTGTTGAGCGAGCCATCTGAATTGAGGAAGCCCGAGGCTTCACTGAACTCAGTAGTGGAGACTATGACTGAGCGAATGCGCGCAGGGAGCGGCACCAGCGGATTCACGTGATTGGAGATGTACTCCATCACGAGCCGGGTGAACTCTTCCGAGCGACACAGCTCTTGTGCGGAGATTCCTCGCTCAATGGCCAGGGGCTCGATCTGCGAGGCATCCGGGTGAATGATCGCGACGTTGAAAGGCTGGCCAGCCCCCCACACAAGAGATCGCTTCACATACGGACACGCATCGAGTACTGGCTCAGCGGTGGCGAAGGGATAGACCTTTTCCCCACCGAGTGAGTTGTACATCCGGCTCATGTTACCGGAAATGCGGATCGTTCCGTCGGGATCGACCAGCTGGACGGTGTCGGTTGTCCGATACCAGGTGTGCCCATCAATCGTCACAAACTCATCATCCTCAGGATCACCGGTGAGGTATCTCGAGAACAGAGTCGGTGAGGAGAGCAGGAGCTCGCCGGTATCAGGGTCTATCCGCTGCTGGATCGCGTCGCCGAGAGGCGGTCCTACAACCTCGGGGTGTCGTTCAAACGGACGCCACCGCTCGAGGTGAGTAATACCTCCCTGGGTGAAGCCGTAGCCCTCGGATACCCGAATGCCGATTGCCTCCCAGAACTGTTGGGTTCGGAAAAACAATCGACTTCCTCCCACGATCAGATCGGCGCATTGACTGCCGAAGCAGGCGCGCCGAATTTGTCGCCGAATCTCCCCGGTGAGGAGGTAGATAATCGGGGCGAGGAGGTATCGCCAGAGCCAGTGGGCCACGAGCGGTCTGCCGCTACGATACTCGATGGTGCATACCTCAGGAGGGTAGTTGCCACCGGTAATTTCGCGTATCGCCTCGTGACATTCAACCGCTGCGGCGACGGAGACCGTCGTCGCGAGATTTGCCACAAAGGTGGAGAACGCCCGAGCGATCTCGCGGAGTGAATCGGGGGTCGACTTTCGCTCTCGTGCCATCGCAATCGACCTGAACTGGAGGAATCCGATGAAGTTCCACCGAGGCATCCCGAGAGACACCCGATAAGGAACCCGGGTCGGACACGCATACGCAAGGTTCGGTTTGCGAACGAGGCCGAGGAACAAAGCGACCGGCTCCACATACCGCTTTTCAACCTCCTCTCTCATCAGGTCAAGGAAGTACGGCACAAGCGGAATCACGGTGGCATCACCCTCTTTCAGACATTGTATCATGCCACCCACGTCGATCTTCGGATGTTCTCCGGGAACGCTCGGCAGAGTGGTGTTCATCCCTGAAATCATGAAGAGCCACATCAAGTAGATGGGGTACATGTGTCCAAAGGGGAGAATACAGGCAGCTTGCAGCCCAGGGCGGGCGAGCCGACGTCCCTGGAGCAGATTGATGTCTGCCAAGACACTCGCTTGGGTGTGAACAACCCCTCGGGTGTAGCCGTGCTTTGTCGCCGTGAACAGGATTAGCGCATCGTCGGATGGTTCGATCTCAGCGAGCCAGTCTGGCTCGGTCGATGGATACCGATCCGATGTGAGGACCTGGTCAAGCTCCACCACCGGAGGACCGTGAAACCGGGCCTTGGTCGGAATCGGCCTCATAGTGAGTACAGCGATGAGATCGCTGTTAGCGAGATCGCCACACTTCTCCAGAAGTCGATAATTCTCCACGACAAGGAGTCGGGGAGTGCTCTCGAGAAGCTGGTGGTGAATCTCATGGCCTGTCTCGCCCATGTAGGGAGCGACGATGGCCACCCGAGCAAGAGCTGCTGCGGCGTGAGCCCACACGGTCTGTGGGCAGTTACCTGCGAGTACCATCACCCGATCGCCCGGCTGAAGACCACACGCTCGGAAATAGTGCGCAAGCCGATAAATGGCAGCCCCACATTCGCCAAAAGTGTAGCTCTCGAACCGCTCACTTCGTGATGCGGCTTTGCGGTGAGCAAGCGCCGTAATACAGGGGAGATCGCGATGGGTTGACACTGCTCGTACGAGCGCAGCCGCGAGAGTTCGCGACGAAGTTGTGTCTGTCATAGTGAACAAAACCTTCGATGAAACAGACTAGCCTTAGCACAGGCGCATCAAGGATGCCAAGTGAGCCGTCATTGGGATAGAAAGATGTTTCGATCTGAGGTGGCCCTATGTCTTCACACGAGGAGAATTGGACTCGATCGGAGCCGTATGAGTATACTCGGCCTCGTTCGCGTTGGTTGTTATGGAAGGTTCACGAACATCGGTTTTGGTCGTTCATGGGTTCAACCATGATCACCACCAGATGGGGCCGTTAGCCGAGTTCCTTGCCCTGCGCTTCGATGGTGACGTATCGGTTTATGGGATCGATCTGTATCCTGCCGATGGCCGAAGCGACCTCGTCACCCTTGCTGACCAGGTGGTGTCCTCCCTTCGAAAGCTCGTCTTGGGGCGGATCGAGGAAGAGAGCTTGCGGGATGCAAATTTCCGCCTTGATGAAGAAGCTCCATTACCATCGTCGGTTCGGGTTCATCTTGTTGGATTCAGCATGGGTGGTCTGGTCTCACGGATCGCTTATCAACAGCGGGGTGGTGCATCGTTCACCAAGTCTGTCATCTCTATTGCCTCGCCTCATGCGGGCACCGTGATGGCGTACTTAAAGCGGGCACCGGCAGTGAGGGATATGCGGCCGACCAGTCGTCAGATTCGGTCGCTGCACAGCTCCCTTGAGGATTGCGTTCGCGCCGATGGGATGACGACGTTCACCCAGTTGTGGACCCCGTTCGATCATCTCATCGTTCCGGCGACCAGTGGCAGGCTTCCTGTTGGTACCAACCGCATGGTTCCCGTTGTTGGTCATAATCGGCTCATCGCCCATCCCGCGTGTTTTCAGGCGGTGTTTGAGGCGATTCAGCTCCGTGAGGCCCAGGGGTAAGAGATGTCTCGGGATGCACGCTCTCGGTTTTCCTATCGGTTTAGGTGGAGTCCCGGCATGATATGTCGAGGCTCCACCTTTTTCTTTCTCTCCCTCCTGACGCATTCTCCCTGTGGGGTGAACGCACGCGGTATATCCCCTGTTCGTTGGAAGAATTGTTCTATATATCCCCCAATCGGCTGATTCCCTCCATCCTCTTTAGCTTGCAACGAGACGCCCGCCTTTGCTAGTCTCGCAACCACATTTTATATCGGGTAGAAGAGTTGATAAAATCATTCAACGGGTTTTGTAGGTTTTTCCCGGTTGTTTCCTTATTAGTCGCGTGGTGGTAGTGCCGCTCGGAGGATGAGGAAACAACTGGGAGGTTGTAATGTCATTCGATCCCAAGACCGTCGCCATCCTTGGTGCCGGTATCATGGGCAGCCAGATCGCTGCTGCGTTTGCATCCGCAGGTTGCAACGTATCGCTACTGGATCTGCCGGGGGAGTCCTCTCCGAATGAGCGCTCTGAGAAGGGTTTGGCTCAGTGCCGCAAGGCCCCGTGGCCATCCTTCTACCGTACCAGCGACCTCGCTCGCGTGCGGTGTGGCAATTTTCGGGATCATCTTTCGGCTATCTCTCAAGCTGACCTTGTCATTGAGGTGGTTCTCGAGAGGCTCGAGGTGAAAGCCTCGGTCTTCGAAAAGATAGCGCCTTTCCTTGGACCAAACACCAAGGTTGCCACGAACACGAGTGGCATCCTCATGGCGAGCCTTGAGCAGGTGATGCCTGACTCAATGAAGCCTCACTTCATTGGTGGGATTCATTTCTTTAATCCCACCCGTTTGCCTCTCCTTGAACTCATCTTCACCGATCGCGTTTCGGGCGAGGAACGAACGGAGATCGCGGATTTCTTCCGAGATCGCATGGGTAAACAGGTGGTCAAGGCGAAGGATCGCCCGGGATTCGCGGGAAATCGTGTAGGAACCTACGCGATGATGCTTGTCATGCAGGCGCTTGCTCGGGGGGATTTTTCCATTCCTGAGCTTGAGGTGCTGACGGGTCCGCTCGTCGGTCGTCCAAAATCGGGCACCTTCCGAACCGCTGATGTCGTCGGCTTGCCGACGGTGCTCAGTTTGACGAAGTACCTCTCCGCGAATCTCCCAGACGATCCGGCTCGGGAGGTGTTTCAGCCGCCAGCATTTCTTGAGGCGTTGGTGGCTCAAAAGGGCGCGTTCTCGGTGAAAGATCGGCAAAGAGGAGTCATTCTCTCCTTCGATCCCTCCACGGGTAACTATCTACCTCTGACCGCCGAGAATCTTGGAGAGCTACCATCGGTGAAGTCGATGGCACATCCCGCTGATCGCATTGCCGCCCTTATGGAGCGGACTGATCGGGTTGGTGAGTTCGCAAAGGACTTTTACCTCCGCTTCCTCAACTATTGCGCCTGGCGCGTGGGTGAGGTGGCAGATACTCCCGGCGATATTGATCGTGCGCTTCGCGCAGGGTTCGCCTGGGAGGTAGGTCCTTTCGAGCTGTGGAATCGGTTAGGGGTCGGCAAGATCTCTAACATGATGACAGCTCGCGGGCTCTCGTTGCCTCAGTGGGTCACGCAGGCGGACTTTTTTCCGATTCGTCGGAGCGAGAGTCCCCATCTCTCGGGCATGCCGCCAATCCCCCTGGGTCCAGATTCTGCGACCCGTTACCTCGGTAACGGAGTACTCCAGTTTCTGCTGACGGGGACTGGAAGGACGCTCTCTTCGGACGTGATCGACGGCCTCCATCGGGCGCTCGATCAGGCCCAGTCGGACAGGTATGTCGGACTCGTTATTGGCGATGGCGAAGGTGACACCTTCTGCGCGGGTGCGAACCTGAAGCAGATCGGTGGAGCGATTCGCGCTGGAGATTTCGACGGTATCAACGGTGTCCTCGACAGGCTGCAGACGGTTTTCGACCGGCTGTACTCGTTCGAAAAGCCGGTTGTAGCTGCTCTTTCAGGTAAAGCCCTGGGAGGCGGTGCCGAATTGTTGATGGCAGCGCCGATGGTCATCGCGGCGCCTGACTCGTACGTTGGGCTTGTCGAGATGGGGGTAGGTGTCATCCCAGCGGGGTGTGGTACAACCCATTTCGCTCAGTGGGCTGCGCAAAAAGCGGGAGCAACAACCGTTGCCGACGCGAGCAAAGTGATGTCCTTCCTCCGGGAGGCGTTCTTGCGCATTGCGATGGGGCAGGTGACGACGAGTGCTCATCAGGCACTCGATGCCGGTTTCTTCTCACCGTTATCGCGGATCGAGATGCGGCCGGGCAATGTCCTCGAGGCTTCCAAGGCGGCTATCTTGGAGTTCGCCGACGGGAACTATATTCCCCGCGCCCCGCGTGCCCAGTTCGTGGTTCCTGGGGCCAATGGTCGAGCCGTCCTCGAAGTCGGTATCGAAGGGTTCCTCACCGCTGGTCAGATCTCCGAGTACGATGCCTATCTGGCACGTCGGCTCGCGTGGGCTATCACGGGTGGCGATCTTTCCGATGCGGCAGTGGTGCCCCCGCAGTACCTGTACGCTCTTGAGCGTCAGGTGTTCGTGGAGCTGGTGAAAAACCCCGGCACTCACCAAAAGATGGCCCGGTTCGCGAAGGGCTAACTCTCGCTTGCCCGGGTTCGCCCTCGTTGTTGAGCACAGGAGCTTGCTGCTGTCGCTCAATAACGGGGGCTCGATACAGGTTCAGGTTTTTTTCTTTCACCTAAGAGGTTCATCATGTCTAGCAACGAAGCGTTTATTGTCGCATTTGGTCGGTCTCCGATTGCACGGGCTGGTCGCGAAAAGGATGGCATCTTCATCCCGGGCGCCCTGTCATCAGTACGACCGGATGACCTTGCCGCGCGAGTTTTGGAGTTAACCCTCCGAACGGTGCCGACCCTCACGTTTGAGCAACCGACGGATGTTGTCTGGGGCACCGCCTTCCCCGAGGCCGAGCAGGGCTTCAATCTGGGTCGTTTACTCGTGCCGTTGGCGGGGCTTCCCTTCTCAGTGACAGGACACACCGTCAACCGCTGGTGCGCCAGTGGATTGCAGGCGATTGTCACTGGGTTTGAGTCGGTGTCGTCACCGTACAGTGCAGCCCAGATCGCCATCTGCGGCGGTGTGGAGTCGATGTCTCGACTTCCGATGGGTGGCTTCTCTTTTGCAGCTAATCCAAGACTGACGCAGCCGGGAGGTGACTTTTACCTGTCTATGGGGCTCACGGCGGAAGCTGTAGCGAAAGAGTTCGGCATTTCCCGAGCGGACCAAGATCAGTGTGCTTTCCAATCACACCGGCGAGCAATCGCAGCGAGGGATCTTGAGCGGCCTCATATCTTTCCGATGAGATTTGAGGAGACGGTAGTGGTCGACGGGGTGCTGCAGAAGCGCTTTATCTCCCTAACCGAGGATGATGGGCCGCGAGCAGACACATCATTGGAGTCTCTCGCGAAGCTCAAGCCGGCATTTCTGTTTGACGGCACGGGTACCGTCACTGCGGGTAACTCCTCGCAGGTCTCCGATGGAGCTGCCTGTGCGATCGTCGTATCGCACAGGGTGCTGGAGGAGTGTGGCGTCAAACCGCTCGCGCGGTTAGTTAGCTATGCTACCGCAGGAGTTGAGCCGAGCCTCATGGGAATTGGTCCTATTGAGGCTTTCCGTCGAGCTCTCAAGATGGCAGGGCTATCCACGCGTGACATCGGCCTTGTGGGTCTCAACGAGGCCTTTGCCGCCCAGAGGTTAGCGGTTGGCCGAGCGTTGGATCTGGATCCAGCGATCGTCAACGTCAATGGTGGCGCTATCGCGATCGGTCATCCTTTGGGAGCGACCGGTCCTCGCGATTTCGGCGATCAATGCTGGGAGGCAATTCGCCGCGGAGTTCGCTACTTTGCGGTGGGTATGTGCGTTGGTGGAGGTCAGGGCATGGTCGCCATTTTCGAGAATGTTTGCCCTGGCAGCATTCTCTCTGGCGAAATTCCTCCGACCCCATGAGCGACAACGCCACCTGTCTCAACTCTTCACCCTCCAACGGGCCTTCCTGGTGCTGAGATTCCATCTGAGCACCAGGTCGTGCTTCGTCATGGTTCCTTTAAGGGTTGTACAACAGGTGCAGCTGACCAATCCAGCTGCCATGAGGGGTGTACCGACTAAGTCTCGGTCACCCCTTTTTCATTGTGTTGAATTGATATGGGCACTGCTCCGCGCATCTCTCTCCCTTATCCCTCTGCGCATCCTCCTTTGTAGCTCGCGCGACTATGCTTCCCTTTGTTCCTCCACCCCTGGACCATTGACACCCGTCAATCGGCGTTAGTAGAGTCTGCCTCGTTAGCGGAAGGTTTCATCATGGTTACGGAACATCTGTACGCATCGCTGGGGATCATCCTCATCGGTGTTGTCACCGCAGGTGCGGCGGGAACTGGCATGCTTCTCTTCGTGCCACGAGTGCGACGTCGGGTCGTCACTCCCGTCGTGAGGAGTTGGTTCCGACGAGCGGTGCCGCCGGTATCGGATACCGAAAGGATCGCTCTTGAAGCGGGTTCGTCCGGATTCGAGGAGGAGTTCTTTCGAGCCGTCCCGAATTGGGCTCGGCTTGCTGGGAAGTCCTCGTGGCCACATCTTACTGAGGCGGAGCGGAGCTTTATCGAAGGTCCCGTCAAGACTCTCTGTGCGATGTTAAACCACAGCGAGATTGCTCACGAGCAAGATCTCCCTCGCGAAGTTTGGCGATTCCTCGCCGATCAGAAGTTTTTCGGGCTTGTTATCCCGAAGGAGTACGGGGGACTTGGATTTTCCGAGTATGCCCATTCGGTGATCATCAAGATCATTGCGACGCGAAGCATCGCGGCGGCGGTGACGGTGATGGTCCCCAACAGCCTCGGGCCCGGGCAGTTGATGCTCAGGTACGGTACCTCCGAGCAAAAGAATCATTACCTTCCTCGCCTCGCGGCGGGACAGGAGATTCCTTGTTTTGGCCTCACCGGTCCGACAAACGGGTCAGACGCAAGCACGATGCCGGATTCTGGGATCATCACCAAAGTGGGGGATGAGATTGGGGTCAAGCTCAGCTTCGAGAAGCGGTATATCACCCTCGCGCCGGTAGCCACCCTGATCGGTGTCGCCTTTATCTTGCGCGATCCCGAGCGGCTGCTCAGTGATCGGGTTGACTACGGGATCACCCTCGCCCTCATCCCTCGGGAAACTCCCGGTTTGCGGGTGGGTGAGCGACACGATCCACTTGGAACGGGATTTATGAATGGTCCAGTTCGGGGGGATAACGTGTTTATTCCGATCAGCAACGTGATAGGTGGTGCTTCTGGCCTTGGTCTCGGCTGGCGAATGCTCGTCGAGTGTCTCGGTGTCGGTCGTGCCATCTCACTACCGTCGCTGAGCATTGGGGGTATTCAACTCACTACTCGAGGTGTCGGTGCTTACGCACGCATTCGTCAGCAGTTCGGACTCCCGATTGGGAAGTTCGAGGGTGTTCGTAAACCGCTCGCCGCTATCGCAGCCTCGAGCTATGCGATGGAAGCAACGAGTCGTGTGGGCCTCGGGCTCATCGAATCGGGTGAGCGATCTTCGGTGATGTCCGCCATTCTCAAGTTCTACCTGACTGAGCGCATGCGCACGGTCGTGAACGACGGTATGGACATTCTCGGAGGAGCAGCGATCCAGGAAGGTCCCCGTAACATCTTAGCCGGGGTCTATAAAAGCCTTCCCGTTGCGATCACCGTTGAGGGGGCGAATATCCTTACCAAGAACCTCATAGTCTTTGGTCAGGGGGTATTCCGAGATCATCCCTACGTGCTCAAGGAGCTCAACGCGGCGTTCGACACCGAATCGGCGGGTGCGCTCGAGGAGTTTGATCGGCTCCTAGTCGGTCACGTCACCTTCGCGGTGCGGAACTTCGCGCGGCTGCTCGGACACTCGATCGCATTGCGCCCGAGTGCACCATCAGATGTGCGTGCCGGATCTCAGCGGTACTATCGCGAGCTCGCTCGGGTTAGCAACGCATTTGCTGTCCTCACGGACCTCTCCCTCCTTCTCATGGGTGGTGGGCTGAAGCGGAGTGAGATGCTCTCTGGCCGTTTTGCCGAGGTGCTTTCGGAGCTCTTCGTTTCCACGGCCGCGCTTCGCCGTTTTCAGGAGTTCCCCAATGGAGAATTCCCCGGCGACGAACTCATACTTCAGTATGAGCTTGAGCGCTCGCTCCGCGCATCTGCCAGTGCGCTGCTCGGCATCTGCGATAACCTTCCAAACCGTCTGGTCGGTGGGGCAATGCGGATGGTGCTTCTGCCGATTCTTGGCAGGTATCAAGGCCCATCCGATAGCACCGCCAATCAGGTGGCTGAGTTGATTATCGCTCCTGGTGCACCTCGTGATTCACTCACCGAGTGGGTATTCGGGGGGCGTCACTCTGACGAGCCGTTGCAACGGCTTGACCGGGCATTGGCTCTCGTTATCCAGGCTGAGCCGCTCTTTTCAAAGGTGCGGACAGCGGCCAAACGGGGGCTTCTCGATGCACGCAGTTCACCTGAACAGGCGGTCCATGCGGGTGTCCTGACAGAGGAAGAGGCGGGGCTGCTTCGAGATGCCGAAGCAGCTCGGATCGAGGTGATTACGGTTGACGAGTTCAATACGCTCGGCTCACCAAGACTCGGTCTTTATCGGGAGTTGTACGGCAATGCACCCCAGTGAGCCAACGGAGATGACGGTTTTGTATTGAGGGTTGCAGATATTCGGGCATCTGTGTCATGCAGGTGCCCTTTTTTTATGTGAGTGAGGATTTATTTCTGCTCTCCGCCTGTCGCTGGAATATGAGTCGAAGGCGGCTTACTCTGTCCATATCTGGGCGGAGCGAGTTGGTAAGTTACTTTATTGCTGGCACCGAGGGGGCTGTCCGGCAAGGAGTGTGGTAGTGGTCACAAAAAAGCCAGATTGGGAAAACTTTCAATGTAAGTAAGAAACGATATTCGTGTTGCATTCTCTCCTCCGAAACCTTTCCTATCCGAGTGACATCATCCAGAGAGAGTAAGTCGGCCCATATTTCAGGGACTATTCGGAAAAAACGAATATCTCCGGCATACTGTCCTAACTCGGAGAGCGATGATGCTTTGTCTCATACTCTCGCACAATAACGTCGTTATGTGCGAGCGGGCAATCCTGTCGGTAAAAAATCGCTACCCAGGGTTCGGTATAGGAGTTCTCTTTCAGTCTGATTGCTCGTTTCATCGAGCTGGCTATCAAAGCCTCATCGACCGATATCCAGAGATTATATGGTCGTTAATCTCTGAGTCCCAAGAAGTAACGAGCTGGCTCGGAAGGAGCGAATTCTTTTGCTTGCTTAAAGATGAGTATGAACTAGATGGGGGCGTTGATTTTACAAATCTCCAAAAAGTTCTTAGCACTCAAACGAAAGTTTCATTCGTTAGTCTGCTTGAGTCCGAATGTGGGGGTATTTTCCCTGTCGTTTCTGTTGTCGGTGACTCCAACGAGAAAGGTCCAGACGAAGATAAACTCATAATGCTCCACTCAGGGAGAGGGCCGTTGATGCCCTCTATCGCATGGAACTCCGCATCCGTGTGGAGAACATCTGACTTTAGTTCCGTAATCAAGGAATCAAGCACCGCGAGCGAAGTCGATGCCCGAGGAGGCTATCTCCTCGAGATACTCCTTTGTAAAAAACCACTTTTCGCCAGCATAAACGGGGCAAGAAAAAATGTTATAAACCTCCCTGCATCATCAGCGGTGGGGCAAAAACTCGATAAATTAAAAATAAGCATCGTAGTTCCCTGTTACAATCATGGGGATTTTCTTCCTGATGCAATTGACAGTGTACTAAATCAAACCTTTCAGAATCTGGAGTGTCTCATCGTAAATGATGGAAGTACAGACGGTACTGAGGAGATCGGAAAGCATTTTGCCCGATTAGACCGACGGATACGGCTATTGAATAAGAAAAATGGAGGATTGGCAGATGCCCGAAATTTCGGGATTGCCGCTTCTAAGGGTGAATACATTTTGCCTTTAGATGCAGATGACATTCTTCTTCCTGAGGCCTGCCGAACCTTACATCAGGCGCTCGAAGAACATAGAAGTGCACACATTGCATATCCTGACTATTATTCATTCGGCGAACAAAACGGCCGAGTTTCGTGTATCTCAGAGAGAGAATTTTACAACCCCTACCGCTCTGACAACGGATTACCTTATTTCTCGCTCTATCGAAGAGAGGTTTGGGAGAAGATAGGGGGTTATCGGACAAATATGACTTGGGGGTATGAGGATTGGGACTTCTGGCTCGCTGCGCTCGCGGCCAAATTTTCGGCGATTCACGTCGCAGTTCCACTCGTCCGTTATCGAACAAAAAAGGAGAGTATGTTGACCGGGGCGAGGAAGTATCACTCCGAGTTGACAGCTCAAATGGTGATGAACAATAACGGTCTGTTTGATCAGGCGACACTTGCGCGAGCAAATCAAAATGGGGGCACGAAGCCGCGCTCACGCCAGAGACCTCAGGTTTCCATAATTATACCGACCTATAATCGACCTCACCTCCTACAGAGGTCGATACGGTCCGTACTGAGCCAGGAGGAAAGGGATGTAGAAATAATCGTTGTAAACGATGCAGGCTTCGAACCGGATCACTCTATCCTTCATCAAGACGGAAGAATTCGTTATGTCAATCATTCGGAAAACCGTGGCCTTGCCGCTTCGCGAAATACTGGCATTGCCCTTGCCGAAGGACAATATATCGGCTATCTCGATGACGACGACATCCTCCTTCCAAACCATTTGTCTCTTCTTCTCTCCGCCTGTCGAAGGTTCGAGGCAAAGGTGGTCTATGCAAATGCGTCGCGTCGTTGGGAAAATGAAAAAGGGGAGGTTGTACGGAGAGACATACCCTACATAGAACCGTACCGGCAAGAGGAGCTTATATTTCGTAATATTACTCCAGTCCAAACTATCTTACATTGCCGAAGTTGTATCGACGATGGTGCTCGGTTTGATGAATCATTGAAGCGGCTTGAGGATTGGGATTTCTGGTCTCGCTTGAGTGAGACCACATCATTCCTGAAGATTAATCCAATTACATCCGAGTTTTCTTGGAGAAACGACGGCAGTTCGATGACCAGTAGCTCAAAAATTCCCTTTCTGCTCGCGGAATTGAGGATACTGATGAGACACTCTCACCGAGTCGAACAAAGAAAGCACCTGTTGACGAGATTTGAGGAGACAATCCGAAAGTGTGTCGAAGCTCTCGTTTGTGAGATTCACATGAGGTCGCGAGGAGACGAACAGCCGATCCTTGAATTGGGAGAAATATTGGCAGACGCGATCACGACCTTTCCGCAATATGAGCGGTATTTTAATTTCATACTTGAGAATACCCTCGCCTCACATAATTTTAAGGAAAGGGGAGAGCCGCAAGATTTCGGGAAAGGAGGACCAACTATCCGTGTTGACGGGGATCCTGAAAGAGGCAGGATGGAAAGGCGGGACGATGAAAGAATTAAGGTATCGATAGTTATTCCTCTCTTCAACTCGATTCATTTTACTCGAAATATAATACCTGCTCTTTTATCGGATAAAAGCTTAACCAAGAAAGAAATTATCCTTGTTGATAATGGATCGAGCGATGGAACAAATGAACTATTAGTTGGATTTGGGAGTCAGATAAAGAAAATAACAAACTCAGTAAATAAAAATTTCTCAGGCGCTTGCAATCAAGGCGCCGGTATTGCGTTGGGGGAGTACATTCTATTTCTCAATAATGACGTCGATTTGCTACCGGGTTGGCTCGATAATATGGTTGCGGTGCTCGATAATCACCTCGATGTTGGCGTAGTTGGGAATTTGCAACTTTTTCCGAACTCCAACAAAGTCCATCATTGCGGGATGTATTTCAACGAACATGGTTTGCCAATTCACTACCTTGAGGGGGTGGATCAGAACGATCCCCGAGTTCTTATCTATCGGGAGATGCAGTGTGTGACAGGGGCATGCCTTCTGATGAGAGCAGGGTTATTCCAGGTTCTTGGTGGATTCGATGAAAAATTCCGGAACGGTTACGAAGATGTCGACCTTTGCCTTCGTGCCCGAGCGATAAACTGGAAGATTGCCTACACACCGAATAGCAAAATCATTCACCACGTGTCTCGGAGTCCGGGGAGGAGCACTCACAGCATTCCGAACGAGAATCTCTTTCTATCCCGATGGGCTGGTCGCGTCAGTCCAGACCTGCACGAGTTCCAGCGACAAGAGGAACTTGATATCCAGGAGGACCTTCTCGTTCGCTCATCTGACAAACAGGTAATATTTGTCCTTCATCCGAGAGCTGACTTATTGGAAGCATCATATCTCAGGCTTTTGGTGGCTAATATTCGAAGGGAGGTGGCTGGGCGTCTTACGCGCTCTCGGATGCCTCGAATTTTGGCACCGGTCAATTGCCGAACCGATGATTGTGAAATTTGGGTGGACTTTTACGACGGCAGCGAAGCAAGCTGGACCGAATGTCTCACCTCTCTGGCCAGCATCGGATCCTGCCAAGTATTTATTCATACTCCGAGTCCAGAACACTATACGCCCGGATTAGAGTATTTTTTAAAAAGGTTGCCAAAAAGAGGCATCTCCGTAACCCCGATGCGTCAAAGCCCGATAAGTGAGCAGGAGATTAACTACATCGAGGATGAGGGCGATACCTGCCCAATTTTCTACCCCAGCGGCATTGACATATTTCGACCAGAGGACGTGCCGGACCGAGAACGAGCATCGTCCATTTTGGGTCTTTCCCCCGAGAGTATCTTTTCGATACTAGTTCTATCGAAGGATGATTCCGTTGAGTCGTTTACCAAGACCATAGAGCTTGAATCTGTTAAGAATCAGCCAGCCTTGCTGATCTATTCGGGTAGGGACCCTCAATCCCCCCGATTGGTCTCTTACTTCAAGGATATCGCCCAACGGGCAGGATACAAGGGGGAGGTAATCTTTGTAGCACCGAACATCCGGTATATGAGCCTCTTGAGCCTATTCGTTTCTGCAAACGAGGTGATCTGGACTGGCAGAGAATCGAATCTTTTATCCCAAATTATTTGCAGTATAAGGGAACCTGCCGGTGATTTCGAGAGGAGTGTCTTGATGGAGGATCTCGTATCTGAGGTTACCTCACGAATTCTCGCGCATGAGGAGGTAAGTAATACCCAAAAATACTCGGTGCAGGCGTTGGATCGGCGGTGGATTATTTTTTAAAAAGAGAGGGAGAAGTAGCTTGATTCTGGAACAGCGAACGGTTGCGGATCATCCATAATAATAATCTATTCGGACGGGTACATGTAACGAATATCTGCATCAGGAGGTCGCCACTGAGGCAGAGTTTCCCAATTCAATATTTATGAGTAATCCATGGATGCTGAAAGCAGTTTTGACCTAGAGGTCCTCATCGATCGAAACGTACCTAGATGGAATTGTGGCCCGAGGCGGCTCCATCTAGGATGCGGAGAGTCGAAGCTGACGGATTTTATCAATATAGATTACCCAGCTGATCAACATAACGTCATGTCGGTAACACCAGACATTGCTATCGATCTGAGGAAGCTAACCTGTCGCTCGGGAACGATAGATGAAATCCGACTTCACCACGTCTTTGAACATTTCAGCAGGGTAACGGCGATATCCATGCTCGTGAGATGGCACGTCTGGCTGAAAGAGGGAGGGATCCTGATAATCGAAACTCCTGATTTTGTCGGCACCGCCCGAACAATCCTCAGCACAAACGACTGGCATATTGTGATGGGTGGGATACGGCACCTAACCGGGGACCAGGCTGCTTCGTGGGCATATCATGTCGAGCAGTGGTTCCCCGAACGATTTAAACACACCCTCAGCAAACTAGGATTTCAGATAGAAGATATAAAATCCTCTCAATGGCAACATCCACCTTATTTAAGCAATGTAACTGTTACAGCGATAAAGAGCCGATGTATGGAAGTAGGCGAATTGCTGCAAAGCGCAGATGAGCTCCTGTGGGAGAGCACGGTTTCGTCGGAAGAGCGTCAGACGCACGCTGTCTGGAAGGATCAACTGAGAGAGATGCTTTTAGAGGTAGAGATTCTTTGATTAAACCGGCGAGAGGTTTTTGAATTTAGTCAGTGGCTTTTGCAATGATTGATCTGAACAAACTCTAACGCCAAATATTCATGGCTGCGTATGGAATTGACAATACCGAGTCACATCAAGAATATCCCAATTCATCAATTACATGATTTTAATCAGCGTGGACGAGATGAGTGGGTTCGAATGAAAGCGGCTGTGATACCAGAGGGAAGCAGGGTTCTCGATGTAGGTGCTGGTACCTGCCCTTACCGGAATTTATTCAATCATTGCGACTATAGAACGCACGATTTTAAGAGATACCAGGGAGAGAAGTTAGGCGGGACAACCGAATACGGAGTCATCGACTACGTATCTGACGTATCTGCTATTCCTGAGAGCTCAGGGTTCTTCGATGTCATTCTATGCACGGAGGTTCTTGAGCATGTTCCCGAACCGATTGAGGCGCTGAGGGAGATTTCTCGACTGATTCGTAAAGGAGGTGTTGTCCTTATCACAGCTCCGCTTGGGTCAGGTCTTCATCAGGAGCCGTATCACTTTTACGGAGGCTATACCCCTCATTGGTACCGTCATTTTGGTGAAAAATTTGGATTTCGTATAGCTGAGGTCACACCGAATGGGGGTTTTTTTAGAATGCTTGCTCAGGAGTGTAATCGTGCAGGATCTTTTCTTTCGCGGAGGTCTGACATCCCCCGCGAAGAGTCAGAGGTGATGTATTCGATGTTGAGTGAGGTACTACCCCGATATTTTTTCGGACTTGAAGAGAGCGATCGGATTGACAGCTTCACGGTTGGCTATCACGTTGAAATGGTAATGGAATAAGAAAGGCACTCTTCTTAATGTGGAAAAAGAACCAGATTCTAATTCGCCCCAAAGGCTTTGAGAATTGTCCAAACGGAACCCAGACTCGGAAAGGCTGGGCTCCTCGCTAAAAAGATTGAAAGAATCTGCGAAGGCCTCTGATTTCGCGTGAAACGGTAAGTCGACTTCAGAGCAACATCTCACACGGAAACGATTAGTAATCTGCTAAAGGCTCACGGTAGGTTCGTCAGTAGAGCGAGGAGATATCCACCGTTCTGGAACGAACAAGCGCGACGAGGTCCCAGGACCTGCAAGCCAGATGTCAGGGACGAGCACTTGTGATTCAGATTTCTCTCCAAGCCAGGCGGCCCACCAGCCGAACGAACTGTTAGAGAGAACGAAATGATGGCAAGCTGACATCAACATCAGATGGAGACCGTCTTTTCTACCAGCCCATTCCCTTCCGATGAAAGTGGTGGGGTAGCCCACATTAAGATGGGACTCGCACCAAGGAATGTCATCGGAAAACACGAAACAATGCACGGGCCCCACTGAGTCCGCTATCTGCTTAATCCCTCTGAGGTAATAGTTCAGGGGAGGAACACCATGATAACCAAGGTTTGATTTGTTACTAACAAAGTCACCCCTTCGAACATGCACACAGATCGAATTATGCTTGGAGATTGCCTCTTTAAGTTGAATGACCGATTCATCGGCTTCAAGTACGACGAGTAAATTCCTGAGTTGATCGGAGACTGGAGCGAAGTAGCCTTCGTTTTGCCAGTATCCGTCCAGATAGCAGGGACCGTGCGAAAGCGACTCAGCAATCAAATCGAAAATGTCTGTATCAAACCCAAGTGACCGTTCCGCAATCCGAGGAAGTCGTTCAATCACTTCAGGCGCAAGACACACGAGATCGGGAATTGCGGCGAAAATATCGAGTGCGAAATCCCGATAGGTAAAATCTGGTCTTGGTGAGCGATCTAAGAGGAAAGAGAGGTCAAGCTTGAAAGGGACTTTGAATCGGGATGCGCAAGAACAGGCCATCGCGTATTGAAAGAGCTGATTACCTAATCCTCCCTGAAGCTTGACGATAATCATATACTCTCCGATGGGCGCATACCTGAGCAATCAGTATTTACAGGAAAGACACGCCTCCCCACATGGTTACGGAAGGGCTCTTGGGAAGAATCGGAGAAGCTGCTCAAACCGATGGCGACTGAGCCGTATCAAGTTTTACTGACGTGCTCAAAAGCACTCAGATCGCGTATCCGGTTTACAAATTATCATCGCGTTGAAGCCGTTGCAATCGCAAACATAGCGTACCTCGCAGGCAGCTGAAAATTGGGCCTATGGTCTGCATTTTGAGAGTTTTAACGAAGTTCCAGTTGAGCCATCAATGTGCGCAACAGGAAATCATTCTTCACGATCCTACTGCTGTAGCAGCCAAAAAATGAGCCTTCGACTGGACAAAGCCATACGGGAAATCAAACATGATCAGGTTTGACTCACGAGCCAGTCGGACCGTGGCTATACAGTCATCCTCTTGCACTATTCGGAATGTCTGTTGGGTAGACCTCATTAATTCATGAGTATTCGAGAATCGGAGAGTCAATTTATCAGTCGTTTATGGTACCGGCCTGTGCGTTTTTGATATGGCGAGAATCCTCCAAACAACGCATATTTGAGTCTGACTTTGCGAGTTCCTCGTGGCAGGTTCTTCATTTGATCGCTTGAACAGTTTTGAATGTTTTTGCCCCTCCCCGATATAATGATTCCAGGTTCATTATTTAACCTGAAAGGTACTCCGATACCGATGTTCGAGCTGCAGGAGTAGATGAGCAAAACGAGAGTGCTTTTGATCAATTTCTCGACTGTATTCACTCAAAAAAGATTGCTCATATCGCCAACTACGAACCGATAGAGGACTTTAATAAAGACGCTTCCTTCGACGAGGATCATGGCCATACATATCATCGATTTCGAGTTGATATCGTCGGTTATCTCCAATAATCAAGAGCCTGGGAGAAATGGGGACGATACAATTCAGGAGTAGAAATTCTTCTGGTGATCTAGGTCAGGACTCGTGCCTGATAATCGATTTGAAAAGGGAGTTTTTATAATGAAGCCCCGGATATTATTTCTGATGCTTGAGTTTCCGTGCTGGAAAGACGCAAGTCATTGGAGTTTTTCTGCAAACATTGGGATGGAGTCTGGATTTGAGGCACATGGAATCGATTATCGGATCCTTCCGACGACACATCGTTATGGTGGTCACAAGCCTTTTTGGGTTGACTATGCTCAATCTATTCTGGGCGAAGAGCGCTATGACCAGGTGTGGTTCGAAGTCGTTCACAGCTCGATTGATGATTTGACACTTGAATTTATATCCGAGATTGCCCCGGTCCGACTGGGTTTTGCTTTTGAAAGTCTCGAACTGCTGCCGATCGAGTGGGAAAAAAACCCGACTGCATGCCAGATTAGGGAGGAAAGCCTCGAAAAAAGGTTGGCGATTGCAACACATTTGGCGACAATCGACGAATTTGATGCTCAAAGGATGAAGAATCGCTCTTTTCAAGTGAGGTCGATGCCACCCGGATTTGTCATCCCAAGGAGATTCATTTGTGAAGAGTTTGGCCCTCCCAGCTGTCCTTATGGCCTTTTTTACGGGACACTATACGGAGAGAGGGGCATGTGGCTGGAACAGCCCGAACTAAGGCCCCTTTTGCGCTATGCGGACCGGTCACCAGAATTTTTTACAGAGCTGCCCACAGCCTTCGACAAACTACACTCCCTTATCGAACGACTCTTTGAGGGGGATATCCCAACAACGGGGCATTTAAACGCTTACCTGGATGGACTTCGGACCACGAGGACCGAATGCTTTAAGCTATGGCTCGAGGGACTCCGCCTTGGGGCGGCGGTAGTCAATTTGCCTCAGCTAGGTCGGCTGTATCCGAGCCGGATTATCGAAGGAATGGCGGCTGGTCGCCCTGTGATTACAGGAGAGATAGAGGGTCGCCCCCAGGCTCAAGCAGCATTTGAGGATGGAACGGAGATTCTGTTTTACCGCTCGGCCACCGAGTTGGCACATCATTTAGAACGAATAATTAAGGATCGGGACTATGCGAACCGAATTGCTCGGGCCGCCCGAGAGAAGGTGAGACGAAATCATTGCACTGAAGACTACATTGCTGAACTTCTGAATTGGACTATCTGACCGGCTAGTGCTAGGGAATGGGATTCGAAGCACACAGATAAAAAGCTTTCCCTAACCTTCCTGACTGATAAGTGGGACGATTGCAGCTAATTTGCCCGATTAAACAAAAGGCAAGGGGGGAACAAACCCTGGTAACTTACAACAGGGGGAATGTAATCGAGCCAAAGACCGACGATTTCGGAGTATATCAGTTCTTCCGTCCGGCTTCGTGGTTGTATAACTCGCGAGACGGAATTAAGACGCAGTGGGGCAAGTAAAGGTTGAAAACGAGATAGCCGATTCCGTGCTAGCGAGCACAGCCAGAATGTTTGCTCTGAATAAGGGTTAGGGATTTGACGGAATCACGCGCCGATTATGAGCTATTGTCAAATCTGGTGTTCAAGAACCGGATCAAGCGGCGACCTGATTGTCTGAATTCACTTCAATTCCATCTCTGAATCTGACCCCAGTAATCACCTTGGCGAGGTAACTGAAGCCGCGCTGTCGGCGCCAGTTTCTTTGTGCGCACTCTGCCAGCTTGAAGATCATGTGCAGCATGCCATCTCGTGTTAGGCAGCCCTTCGACCGCTTTGTTCGGTGTCGAATTGTGCCGAATGTCGATTCGATCGGGTTTGTTGTCCGCAAGCTTTGCCAGTGCTGCGCGGGAAAGTCATAGAACGCCAGCAGCTCCTCCCGGTCTTTCTGTAAACACTGCACCGCTTTTGGGTACTTGGCTTCAAACAATTCCTCAAACTGGTCGAACGCCCTTTCCGCATCTTCTTTTGTATCGGCCTGCCAGATATCATGAAGCGCAGTCTTCATCTTCGGCTGTACCGATTTGGAAGCGCAGTTCAACACATTGCCGGTCTTGTGCATCCAGCACCGTTGTTGACGGGTGTCGGAGTAAATCTCCTCCAACGCCGCCCAGAACCCCATGGCACCGTCGCCTACAGTAAGTTTTGGTGCATTCATGCCACGGGCTTTGAGCCCCAGTAACACCTCTCGCCAGCTCTGTGTTGATTCCCTGATTCCGTCCTCAATAGCCAGGAATCGCTTCTCCCCCAACTCATTGACACCAATAACCACCAGGGCACAAAGCTTGGCGTCCTCAGCACGCAAGCCACTGTAGATGCCGTCTGCCCACAGGTATACCCAGCGATCTTTATCCAATCGACTCTTGCGCCATGACTGGTACTCTTCTCCCCATTGCTGCTTCAAGCGAGCAACCGTGCTGGCCGACAACCCTTTGGCCTCGGGACCAAGCAAAGCGCAAAGAGCTGATTCCATCTCACCACTGGATACACCCTTCAGGTACAGCCACGACAAGGCCCCCTCCAAGGACCGCGTCTTGCGCACATAGGGCGGTACCAGCGCCGAACGAAAAGTAACAGGCTCACCACATGTGGCCCTCACCTTCGGAATCTTCACTGTCACCGGGCCTATACCGGTCTCAATCGCACGTTCAGGCTGATAGCCGTTGCGCACCACCGCTGCTCGACCGTCTTCAAGGCGACGGCCCTCGAACCTCGCCATAAACTCTACCAGCTCAGCTTCCACAGCCCGCTCAATCAGGGTTCGAGCCCCTGTGCGCAACAGGGCCGTCAATGCATCACCCGTCTCCTCTCAACCTGAGAGCTCAATCACATTACTCTTGCTCATGGTGGCGTACTCCTCGGTTAAATGTTTTGTTTGCCAACTAACAATCAACCAGATACGCCGCTTCCTTTTAAACCCTTAAACACCAGATTCGGTTATAGCTC
>JBIIHQ010000003.1:0-321261 GCA_044235645.1 Bdellovibrionota bacterium
AGCTGTTCGAAAAACCTCCCACATAGACACTACCATCAGTGCCGGCAGTGATACCCCGCCCCCAGTCTTGCCCCGTACCGCCAGCCCGCCGCGTCCACAGTTTCGTCCCGTTCGGGTCGTACTTTGTGATAAAGGCATCATAGCCTTGCGAAGCGCCAAGTCTTGCCTGTCCATCGAGATTATCCGATAGGGTAACACCACTGGCATAGATACTCCCATCGCTACCGGTGGCAATCGCATAGCCCCACTCGTGGCGCTCCCCCCCAAACAATCGCGTCCACACCTTCGACCCATCGGAGCTATACTTGGTAATGAACGCGTCGGTGTACCCATTGTTCATCTTCCCCTCAAGGGTCGGGCTGTCAGAGTATCCGACCGAATAAATACTTCCGTCGAGGCCGACCGTAACACCGAAAACCCACTCCGTCTGCAAGCCCCCCATCAGTCGCGTCCACGCCTTAGTCCCATCTGGGCTCAACTTGGTTAAAAAAACATCCTGCCCGCCGCTATTCATCTCGCCGTCGAGGGTGGCGCTACTTGAGACTCCTGTCATGTAGACGCTCCCATCGGTACCAGTGGCAAGAGCGGTCCCCTCCTCTAAACCCGCCCCCCCCACGAGCCGTGTCCACCCCCCCTCCCCTGAAGGTTGCTGCCCCTTCTCCCGCACAACCAGCACCTTGGAGGTACTCCGGGACAAAAAATTGACTCCGAAGAGCTTCGAAAATCTTCCACTTCGCGTTGTGGAACTGAGTCCTTTGAGCGTCACCTCCGCCGCAACGAGTTCTTGCGCCTCCCGATGCCTCGCCATCCACATGCCTCGGGACGGTTTTGAGGTTATTTCGTTTGCCCCATATTTGACAAAGTGGCGTTTCGCCTCCACTTCGGTATTAATTGGCGGGCTAAAGCCGAGCAGGTCAGGGTTCGCCGCGAGATATGTTTGCCAATCAAAGTCACCCGGAAGCAGCGATGATTGAAACGACTGACCACTTTCCCAATCATCAACGAGCGGAGTTGGCAAGCTAAGTTGAGGCACTACCGCACTACACGGCTTTAACCCTCCCAGGCTTCGGTCAGAAAGATCATCGACACTGCCGAGCCTAAGGGTTGCCTTCGCTAACGTTCCTCCGCTCGTGTCTTCGAAAACCGCCTCTATCGGCTCGATTGTTCCTTCTGCTGGTATGCTCACTGCTGGAAGCGACACACTTTCTACATTCTTTACGTCCATCGCACGCCTTCCGGCATCTAGCGCAAAACGGACCCTACCAGCATTCCGATTTATATGATCAAATTCGCACCCGGCCAACTCGTACGCCTTCAGTGCCGCAATCCCAATGCTCCGCACTCGACGATCTTGCTCGATGTTCTCTTGATACGCGCGATATCCGTCATACGCGAGACCGAACCCCATCAGAAATCCAATCACGACAAAGGGAGCGGCAATAGCAACCGTACCGCCCTCCCGTGGCCATCGAACGCCCCGCCCACGCCGCTGCACCGAGCTCACCATCACACCCCCTCGTACTTCATACACCGGTCGTAACCTATCCAATCGTCTCCGTGCGAGTCACGGAGAACGACGGCAGCAAACTACCTATTCCCGACACATTACGCATTCTCGACTGTACCGCCCCGTCGAAGTAGCCAGTCGCTGCGACCGTCACTTTGCGGTACTTGCCCAGTCGAGGCTCAACCCCCACATCAACCGGGCTATCATCATACCTTACCAACAAATGAACCCGGGTCAGACTCGACGAGCCCAGCGAGGAAATGATGAACTGCCCCATCGTCGTCATGGTTATCCAGGCCCCACAGGCGATATCGTTCTGCCCACCCATGCAATTGCGCGAGCCCTCAGGTATCGCGTTCGACAGAGTCCAGTTATAAGTACCCCCATTGGCATCCGGAATAAACGTGACCTCAAACTGCCGCTGCGCGCCTGTCGATGTCATCGTCGGAGTCGGACGTAACCCATTCCCCAGTACTGCCTGGTTGACAGCCCACGATACCGCTCGGCTCGACTGATGCAGCGTGTTTGTTGCAACGATACCGACGAAGCCGGCAATCGCAGCTGGCACCAGCAATGCCGACTCAACAAGCGCTGCACCTCGTTGGCGTCCTCCTGAAGACCTGAGAGACCTCGGGGAACTAAGCGTTTCTAAAGCCTTCGCGCCCTTCAAAAAGACCCCCTGTTCTTTCCGGGTGTTTGTCTTCATTCCCTCCTCCCTCATTAACCCAATCTGACACAGTCCATAGGTCGCAGGCTTCGATCGCTTCCCTCATCAAGGTTGATTCTGAATAAGGCCTGGCACCCCACTTCCCGCACAATTTTGCCATTCATAGACGTAGTATCTACATTGATTGCACAGCGAGTCGTCTGTTGTGCCCGGAACTAAACATCCTGCCCCGGATTGAACGCACGTCGGTGTTGTCCCTCCATCACCCGCCGACTTAATGAAGTGCTTACCGGCCCAATGACAGGAGGTATTGCACTGACCATCGGAGTCCTCGTGATTTGAACTATTTATACGTATTCCCGACCCATTATCACACATTTTGACACAAGACTTCGTGATATAACTTTCGTTTCTTCTATTCCCACAAAAATCCTGCTCCCATGTGGGCTGCCTGTTGTTCATGTTACTGTCACAGGTATTCGCCCAGGGGCCAGACTGCGACGACCAGCCACCCCGATATTCGGTAGTCTGATTTCTTTTGTTGCCACATGCGTCCTGCTCCCACCGCAGTCGCGATTGCTTTCCCTCTGTATTACAGCTTGTCGACCAGAGGCCATACTGCGTATTCCACCCACACGAGCTATCACTCGCACGACAACCCGCCACCTCCGTATGGTTCCTGTTCGGCTGGCACCCCCCCCTATCGCGTTCCCACCTCCATTGACGCCGCTTTCCATCGGCTTCGCAGTAAGGGCTCCACTCTCTATTCGGATTATCTTTGCCCCAGCCGGACTGGAGCTGATCAAAGCACGGCTGACACCGCGACTCCGAAATACCCGACGAATTACCACAGGAGTCGCTGTATGAGTTCGTCCTCGTTCCGGGACCACACTCCGCGCTCCAAGCCGACCAGCTACCTGATGATTGTCGCGGCTCACAACTCGGAGCCGTCACTGGCTGAGCCACCTGAGGATAGAACGGCACGGCCATCACCATCGGATACGAACCCACAATTCCTTTCACCTCGACCACTGCGACTACTTCGGTCGGCAGCTTAGTGCTCACTGAGGAAAGACTATTCCATGAACCTAGCTCAGCGGCCGGCACCTTGATTATCCGACAGGTTCCCCGCCCCCCAGCCCGGCTGGTGCTGGGTTGTGCCTCAGAGTCCCTGAGACCTTGCAGCCTCTTTCGCGCATTAAACCTATCGTGCGCCCCCTCCATCTCCGTCTCTGAAGCTGTGTTAGCACTAGCGACCACCCCACACGCATGATAATTATTGAGAGATGCCCAATTACTAGGGCCCTCGTTCCAATCTTCTACTAATGCCGAAGTCAACGGCGGCAGATACCCAAAGTTAAGCTCCTCGAGCCTCGCCTCGGTACCAAGCCGGTCAAGGTGCCTCACTTTCTTGAACGACACTCCTCCAACACCCGACATCGCCGATGCAAACCTATCAGATAGACTTTTACGCGCCGTTTTGAATGCCGTATACTCGGGCCCCTCCCCCCTGTTCCAAAAATCGCCCAAGAGAGCCTTATTCCCTCGAGCATCATCGACAAGCTCGGTAAGCTGATGGTAAGCGCTGTTGTACCGATGCATTACCACGAGGGGTTCGGCAACCCCGACCCCCAGCGCGACCACCATAGGTGTCACAATCGCAGCCTCAAGGAGCTGAGCACCGCGCTCCGCTATCCTCGCCAAAGCTCCTCGCGTCTTCGTTGTTCGCTTACCTGCCATACCGAGCCTCGTCTCCCTACGTTCTACATCGTGGCAGCACGGAGGTGTTACAGACACGTCCGCCCTCGCCCCATGAAACTTAAAATCAGCTCTGTGGGCTGTAGCCAGATCAACCCCGTTCCCTTCTCTTCAAACCTCTATCGCCGAAACAACCCCCATTCTGTTCTATGAGGATAGCCCGCATCCAATTCCAAAATCAAACTTTTTTTGAGCGCAATTCCGATCCGCGTCAAAATGACGGTCGTTGGAACGGGGGACGGACGAATGAGTCGGCCTGAGAAACGGCGGATGTTCGTGGGTAAGGCCAAAATGACCCCTTACTCTCAGCTCGCCCGACACCCGTTTTTGCGCTTTACCCTCAACTTTTCGCTGCTAGGCGCTCCACGTTCGAATTGAACCGTAAATTTGTGACACCAAACTCTCTGACCTCTGGAGCTGTTCGAGCAGGAGATTCGACGCTGTCTCCTGTTGAGCAGTCGCCCTCTCCAGATTCGCTGTCTCCTCAACCTCATCGATTGAACGCATCACCACCGATGCCTCATCATACAATCCTACCATCACCCCAAGATACGTCACCGCCGCCGATGCCCGCGATCGACCAGCGTTAATCACCCCTCGACGACGTTCAATTTCCTCAAGATATACCTCGAGGTCGGCGAGCTCCGTTGCCGGGTTACCGGTCGAAGATATATCGATTGATCCGAGTTCAATCGAAGCTCCATCCCCCACGGTCACCTGAAAGGACCCCGAGTCCTCCTGACTTGCTTTAACGGTTATTGATGAGAAATCTCCAAAAAAAATGCTCTTCTCCCCAAACTTTGCTGATCTTATGAAATCGTTAGCCTGAGCAATCAGATCGTTTGCCTCGCTATTGAGGCTCGCTCGCTCAGTCGGATCGGTTGTCGCTGACGCTTCCTCAATAACCGCTCTTACATCCCCCATAATCGCCTGAACTCCCTCAAGGGCTGCATCGGCGACGTTCAGGTACGATATCCCATCATTAAGATTGCTTATTGTGGCAAGACCGGTTGTCACCTGAGCATCGAGGCCATTTGCTACCCCGATACTAACCGAATCGTTCTCCCGCTCTCCCGTCAAAAGCCTCTTCTGAATTCGCTCGACATCCCAGGTCGATTGCCGAAGGTACCCTACCAACCACGACGTGACGACGTTACTACTCGCTAACACACTCACGGCAACCTCCTTGATCCCTCACGACAGCTTCCTCAAGGGAGAAACCGGCTCCCTCCACTATCCCAAACCTCTCTCCCGCCTCTAATCCTCCAGAAGGAATCGCACCCGTGCTTCGTCGAACGGTATACAAAGCAAATCCACCTGCGCTTGTCCCCGGAAAACCCGCACTCCAAGAGCGTCGGCCAAAAGCTCAGCCTCCTCAGGATTTCTCACGATGCTGTAGGCAAAATGCAGATCTGGTTCTCTGCTCGACATCATCCCTCCAAGCGATTTCAAATTTCTCAGCCCCCGATAGTGGTTACCGAAATCCATCGCGCCTCCTTTTTCGAACCCCATCACCACAACCTACCAAGTCCCGTGCGTACCCTTGTTATGGAGGGTCCGCGAACCCTGTGCGGTTAGCCCATAGAACCTTTCGTTGAATTCGCGGAGCGCTTGACATCGAAGCAACACCTCAGCCTCCTCAGGACTACGCGCGTCTCGGGGCCTTCTGAACTGATGATTTCACCACTAGTGCGTGACCGTGCGAGTTCGCTAACCGTGGCGGATCCCCGCGGTGGATCCCTCTGCCGCTGGACCCCGTTCGGGATGTCCCCGATCGGCGTGCCGCCCGAGCCGTCGTTGAAGCTCGAAAAGCTCCTCAAGAAGCTCGGTCTGAATATTTTGGACCTCGAGAAGCCGCTGCCACTGATGATTCATCAGCTGATCAAGTTTGCGGGAAAGGTGGCGAATCTCAAGCTCTGCCTTTAGATTAACGAGGTAATCCTGTTCGGACCGATAACGATCCTTTGCCTCCTGGCGATTCTGACTCATCATGATAATCGGTGCCTGCATGGCTGCGATGCACGAAAGAAGCAAATTAAGAAGGATAAATGGGTAGGGGTCAAAAGCGGCGGAGTCGCCTCCCCGCGAATTCACAATTATCCACACCGCAAGAACGGCGGAAAAACATCCAATAAAGATCCAACTCCCCCCGAAAGAGGCCACCCGATCTGCTATTAACTGCCCCTTCGTGAGCGATTGATCGAAATGTGTGTTAATATCTTCAGAAATTATTGCCTGTTCCTGGAGGCTTCTGATGACCTCTTCCTCGAGCTGGGTCAGCTCTCCCCTTTCCTGCACAATAGTATGAGCGACGAAGCCCCCCCGAAACCGGTTGAGGCATCGGTGACAGATCGGCTGATCCTCTTGCCACCCCACCGCCTGCTCTCGAATGTATTGATTAAGCGCCACTCCATGAAGCGCGCTGGGCGAGAGCTCGGCTCCAGAGGCGCGCTTGTGACAGATGGCGCAGTGAGTGGCACCGGGGACATTGCCTCGGTGGCGACGGCGGGTATGGTGGAGCTGTTCAGTTGATGTGGGGGAAACGTCCCCCGGGGAATGTTCCGTCTCATCCTGCTTTCTCTCGACAGGGGAGGCTCCGTGAGTATCTTTTGGTGGTTCAGCACCCATGATTCCTCCCCCCTGTCGCTGTTTGCCCCGGAACTCAACCGTCCTACCACCACCATCGACCGTTACACAACGACATTTACCAGTTTGTCCGGAACAACGATCATTTTCCGGATATCCTTTCCATCGCACCACCTCCCGACCGCCGGGTGACCGCGAACCGCAGCTTCAACCTCTTCGCGAGGCGTGCCCGGCGCAGCGGTGATCTCACCCCGCAGTTTTCCGTTCACCTGGATCACGATCGTAATCATGTCCTCCTTCGCTTTCTCGAGATCCCCGACCGGCCATTGCGAGCAGTGAATACTTTCCCCCTCGCCTCCTCGATGCCACAACTCCTCAGTAATATGGGGGAAGATCGGCGCCATCAGCTGAAGAAGGGTACGACACGCCATCCGCCATACGGGCTTGCTCACCGAACCACGCTCACGCGAGAGAAGATTCGCAAACTCCATATACCCGGCGATCACGGTGTTGAACCGAAAATCGGAGAGACCCTCGGTCGCCCGGATAATCAACTGGTGCATCCGACGTTCAATAAGGATATCGGCCTTCCCGGGACCAGACGCCGCCCCCTCTGAGAGTGTTCCCTCTTCGAGAACCAGCCGCCACGTCCGATGAAGAAAGCGAGAGATCCCCTCAATCGCGCTCGGGTCCCACGGCCCTCCCTGCTCCCACGGGCCAAGGAACATCAGATACCCCCGTACCGTATCGGCTCCATAATCCCGCACGTAATCGTCCGGATTGACCACATTACCCCGGCTTTTCGACATCTTCTCGTTGTCTGGACCCAGCACCATTCCCTGATTGACCAGCCGAATCATGGGCTCGGAAAAATCGTACAGCCCGATATCTCGGAGTGCCTTTGAGAAGAAACGCGTGTATAGAAGATGCATCGTTGCATGTTCTATTCCCCCAGTGTACTGGTCCACCGGTGCCCAGTACGAAAACGCCTCTGGATCCCACGGCGTATCATCACGATGGATAACCGCCCCCTTCTTCCAGTACGGGGAGATGTACCCGTACTGATACCAGCTCGAGCAGAGGAAAGTATCCATCGTATCGGTCTCTCGCTCTGCCGCGTTACCACACCGCGGGCACGAAACGTGGCGAAAGCTGGGGTGATATTTGAGAGGGCTTTCTCCCGTCGGCTTGAAGGCAGCATCATCGGGAAGAGTGACCGGAAGTGATTCGTATGGAACCGGCACTTCACCACAGCCGGTGCAATACACCATCGGGATTGGGGTGCCCCACATCCTTTGACGGCTGATCAACCAATCCCGCAGCCGATACGAAATCGTACGCTTTCCAAAACCGCACTCCTCTATCCACTCCGCGATGCGTGGTATCGCCTCTGCCACCGGGGTACCAGTGAAGGGACCACTAGCAACGAGCGTCCCCTCAGTTTTTGATGAGTAGGCACCGGTCGAGGCGCTGCCCCCCGCCGGGGGTTCGATAACGGTGACTATCGGGAGGGAGAATTTATGCGCGAATTCGTAATCGCGGTCGTCGTGGCCCGGTACTGCCATAATCGCGCCCGTCCCGTATCCCATCAACACGTAATCGGCGACCCATACCGGTACTGGTTGGTTCGTTGCGGGATTAATCGCATACGCCCCGGTGAACACCCCCGTTTTTTCCTTGTCGGTCGCCGTTCTCGTTCGTTCGTCGAGACGCTGAGCTGCTTCGACGTAGTCGGTGACCGCGGAGCGGTACGACGGAGGAGTGAGAGCGGAAACTGCGGGGTGCTCTGGGGCAAGTACCAGGAAAGTCGCTCCCCAAAGGGTGTCCGGACGGGTGGTAAAAACGGTGATAGTACTCCCCTCCCGACACTCTGCGGTCGGCGGTACTGAAAAGACAACCTCAGCCCCTTCACTTCTCCCGATCCAGTTCGTCTGCATCGTCTTGACCCGCTCGGGCCACGCGAGGGTTCCCAGTTCAGTGAGCAGCTCCTCGGCGTACCTCGTGATCCGAAACTTCCACTGATTGAGCTCCTTCTTAACGACCGGGCTGTCGCATCGCTCGCAGAGCCGCTCAACCCCCACGACCTGCTCACGCGCAAGGGTAGTATTGCAACTGGGGCACCAATCAACCGGCGCAAATTCACGATACGCGAGCCCCGCCTCGTAAAGCCGCAGGAAGAGCCACTGGGTCCATTTGTAATAATCGGGGTCACACGTCACTACCTCATGATCCCACGCCCACATTGCCCCCATCTGCCGGAGCTGTCCCCGCATCCGCGCAATGTTGTCGTAGGTCCATTTCTTGGGGTGGAGATTGTGCTTGATAGCTGCGTTCTCGGCGGGAAGGCCAAAAGCATCGAAACCGACCGGGAAAAATACATTATACCCCTGCATCCGGCGAAATCGGGCCGCTGCATCAGAGGGGGTCATCGCGTACCAGTGGCCCGCATGCAGATCCCCCGAGGGGTACGGCAGCATCGTCAGGGCGTACCATTTCGGGCGCGCGGGGTCGATCCTCGTTCGGTCGATACCCTGCTCTTCCCACGTGGCGTGCCATCGCTGTTCGACTGATTGGTGATCATACCGTTCGCTCATGAGTGTTCCGTGGGAAAAGGTATTTAGAATAGTGAACAATATCAGGAGGCTCCGCGACGGGCTTCGACTGGACCGAAGCATGGCCACAGCCGACGAGCAGAATCGAGGGAGAAGGTAAGTCAACCCACGCATCGAGCCATCTTGGTCGAACTGTAGCACACCCCTCAGGAATGTGCATAGGAAACAGGAGGATAGCCGAGGTTTGCGGAGGACAATCGGAGCGGGATGTCATCGAGAGAAGGTCGGACCGGTTCATATCCGCCTATCTACAGATTTTTTTGGTGAAACCAGAAAATAAAGTCGGTCCAGTACGATACGTGGCAGGTTTCGCACGCATAACTTTCAGCGAAGGTTGGAGTTGGACTTGTTGAGTGAAGTGCTGAACAAGTCCAATTTCTTTTTTATGGTTCTGTCAAACGTCGCTGTCGCTGCAGCCAACGCAATGCGGTGGACAATCGAGGATGCTGATCAGGCGCACGCCGAGGGTTACAGGAAAACCATCTGTGAATTTTTCGGGGGAAGCCTCCCATTCTATTGGCAACACCTAGGCCAATGTCTAGAAAGTCGGACCACGCCGATGAAGATATTGTCGGGTGGCGAGATCGGGTTGGCCCCCTGTACCGGCGATTGACCTGGGCGAATTCCTGTTAGCCCTGAGTCTCGAGTCCGGCGGCAACCGTCGCCTTGTGGTGCTCACTAATTCCTCACGTCCCTCCCTCGTTGGAGTTGTTCAAGAGGAACCGGAGCCGAAACAAGATTCCGCAGGTATGACAGCCTGGGATCGCAGTTTGACCTCGGTCATGGCTCAGAATGCGACGAAGCTGGGCCAGGTGATCGAATAACGCGACCGTCCCCCCTCCATGAGCTCATACGAAGCTCATGGAGGGCCTTTTTTCTCCTCCCTGCCGGAACGACGACCGTTTCGAACCACTTACTCAAAATAACGAAACTCATATCCCAGCCTCCAACCGTGTGATACCCTTCTCCGGTCAACAGCAACCCTTTCAGCCCATCACCTCATGAAACCAGAACACTTTCGAGCTCACCCCTGGCATGGCGTCACCCCCGGCGATCGATGCCCCGAAGTTGTCACGGCCTATATCGAGATCGTTCCGACCGACACGGTCAAGTTCGAAGTAGACAAGGCCTCTGGGATCCTTCGCATCGACCGGCCTCAGCGATATTCGAATATCTGTCCTGCTATGTACGGCTTCATTCCTCAGACGTTGTGTGGTGATCAGGTGGCAAAATTGTGCGTGGACGCACTCGCCCGTACTGGTGCCGACGGTAGCGCTCACGCCTCGATTGTCGGTGACGCCGATCCGGTTGATATCTGTGTTCTCACCGAGCGCGTGGTGCATCATGGAGATATCCTCGTCAGCGCCCGTCCGATTGGTGGCCTCCGTCTCGTCGACAAGGGAGAGGCAGATGATAAATTAATCGCGGTGCTCGAGGGAGATCCCGCATTCGACAACTGGCGCGATATCACCGACTGTCCCGCTGCGCTTCTCAATCGGCTCTCGCACTACTTCCTTACCTATAAGCTCTCCCCCGAAACGATGGTGTCACAATGTCAAATCGTCGAAACGTTCTCCCGCGCAGAGGCGTACCGAGTGATTGAGGCGAGCATCGGCGATTATCGATCGAGTTATTGGGGAACGCGGTAAAACGAGAAATGCCTCACGAGTAGGATATTCGGAAACGCCAATGCCCTCAACCCGAATCAGCTGCATCCTCTTTGACCTCGGCAACGTTGTCGTCTCTGTCGACGCCTCCCGCATCTTCGCTACGCTGGCCGAACGATGTGGGCAAAATCCCAGCAAGATAGAACGAACCCTCCTTGGAGACAGCGCGTGGTGGCACCACTTCTCGATGACGCACTTCTCAAACGAGTCGGTAGCCGCGTGGGTGAATGAACGGCTCATGACTGAGCTCCCATCGATGGCTATTATCGATGCGTTTAATGCCGAACTCGGACCTGCCATTCACACAACGTGCGATCTCCTGCCCTCTCTCCGTCAGCAAGTGGTGCTTGGATGCTTATCCAACACCAATTCAATTCACTGGGAACAGCTCCATCAGCAGTACGACTTCATGGACCAATTCGCGTACCGATTTGCTTCTCAGGAGATGGGGGTAGCGAAACCCTCTCCGGCAATATATCAACAGGCCGCGCAAGCACTAGACATGTCTCCCAGCGAGATTCTTTTTTTCGATGATCGTGCCGAGAATATCGCTGCTGCTGCAGACCTCGGGTGGCAGGCGCGTCAATATACGACCCACGAGCAGTTGGTCGCAGATTTGGAGGATATGGGATTTATGGTGGAGGGTGATGGAACCCGCATCGGAGGTGAGTAACGATCAGTATCTATCGAGAGGAAAGGTGGACCCTCACGTGGCGCCGTCTCTGACAAACCGAATAAATGGGGAGCTCCCTCGGCTCGGTGCGGAGAGCCAGCTGCACGAAACGCTCGGGGTAACTTACCGCCGGGATTTTAACGATGGAGTGGAACTATTCGTTGCTCCCCGTTGCGTGACCCGGTGGAGTGAGTTTTCCGCCAGGGCTCCCGAGTTTTCAGTTGCGCTCGACGGGATTGTTTTCGGTCCCCCTGAATTTGACCCGTCCGGCCCACGTGTCAATTTCAACCACCACGAAGGGGTAGATCGCCTTGCAACCGGGAGTACGACAGAGCAGGTGCTTATTGCGCTCAAGATGGGTCTGATGGAGACCTTCTCGGCTGGCGAGGCCCCTCATCTTCGTATATTTGTTAATGATGCCGATCAAGATGTCTGCACCGCCGTCTGGTTGCTAAAAAACCACACTCGGGTGTCTGGTGGGCACAGCGAGTGGCGTATCAATCGACTCGTCCGGAATGTCGATCTCCTTGACCGTACGGCCGGTGCTTTCCCCATTGATCCAAAGTCAGAATTTGCTCAAGAGCTTGCCTGGATATATCGCCCATACAATGAAGCGAGGCGCAGTGGCCGTCTCTTTTCCATGAATGGTCAGGAATTGGCGGATATTATTGATGCCGTGGGGGAACGAATTAATAGGCATATCGATGGCCACGGCGAGAGGATAGAACTCGATACCGAGTTTAAGCCTCGGGGCGGAGGGAATGGGTGGACCCTTGTCGAAGAGGTTGGCTGCGACGCACGAGCGGCTGTTTATCATTCGGGAGTGAAAGCATTTATCGCATTTCGGGAACAATCACCCGAAGACACCGCAGCCGGGGTATTTCGGTATTCAATAGGTAAAATTTCCCCCTTTATCTCGTTCCCCATTTCGGATCTGTACGATGAGCTCAACAGAGCCGAGGGAATTTCTCCTGATTCCTTGGATAGATGGGGGGGCAGCGATATCATTGGAGGCTCACCCCGCGCGAAAGGGAGCACGCTTTCACCACCAGAAGTTGAGCGCATCATCAACACATATTTCGAATCCACAACATCTTTCCCCTCCCCCTTCGTCCGCGCTGACTGACCTCACATCTGCCCTTGCCCCTCTCACAACCAAAATCTATCATCATTTCGGCTACCACGTTTGTAATCCGCTCCCATGCCTCCCACCCTCCTACCCCAAGCCCGTTCTCCGATCCTCCTCGGCATGGTGTCGACCGCCCCGTCTCTTCACTACACGGAGCTCGCGCTCTCTTCATTATTGACTTACACCTCACTTATCCCAGACGACACGGTTATCCTCATCGACAACGACGGATCCGCCGCCGACCTCGCTATCTCTCGCGATCCCCGCATCACCCGCATCGTCCCTCACCAACCCCGCGGATTTGCCACAAACGGTAACGCCCTCATCGGTGAGGCTCTCCGCTTGAGACGCGATCTGATTTTTCTCAACAATGACCTTTTATTTTCCCCAAACTGGCTCGAAAGCCTCCTCTCATGTGGTGATGCGATCGCAATTCCTGCCACGAATCGGGAGTTTCAGTACGCACTTGCAATCGTAAAACCAGGCGAGGATCGAACGACCTCGGTGTTCACCCTCTCCCCCCGAATGACTATCGCAGATGTAGAGAATCACCTCCACGGATTTCAGGCGCTTGCGGAATTTCATACGAAGCAGAATATCCTCTTACGGGTGATGTTGGTTCTCCCCTTCTCGTGTGTTCGGATTCCTATCGCTATCGCCCAGGAGGTGGGTGGATTTGACGAATTGTTCGGCAAAGGGGGGGGCGAGGACTATGATTATTGCCTCAGAGCAATCATGGCGGGTTTTCCCATTCTCCTTGCGGGGACCAGTCTTATCCTCCACTTCGGAGGACGCTCAACATGGGGAGTTGAGAATGCAGGGGAGATCCAGGCGCGAGAAGATTTGTTCCGGAGCCGTTTTCGCGAAAAATGGGGAGAGACATTGTACAAGATGATATTTCTTGAGCAGGATATGACGAGCACCGATCCTGAACTTGGACCTCTCTTTCATCCCGGCCACCTCGCGGAGTTGATCGTTCGTTTGCTCGCGCGAGAGAACATTCCACAACCCACGATATCCGTACCACTCGGCGGGTGACAGTGCGGGGCACCGATGCTGCTCGCACATACTTGCCTTTCAGCCACCCCGCGAGAGCCCCCCTCCCCTTTGATCACGCCACGTGGCTGATGCTCGAACAAGCCCCGTAAAGCAGGCCTCCCAAGCCGGGACGATATCGGTACACAAGGTCTCTGGATGACTCTGAACGCCAAGGAGAAACCTATCGCGTTCGACCGCTTCGAGCGATTCCGGCACACCGTCAGAGGTTGACGAGGTAACCCGGAGCCCCTCACCGAGGGAGCCAATGCATTGATGATGAAGGGAGTTGGTCCGAATTCTATTAATTCCCAGCAGGTCAGAGAGAAGGGAACCCTCGACTATCTCGATATCGTGAGCCAATTCGTGCCACCCGAAATCGTTATGATTCTCATTTTTCGGCCAATGAGTATCTCGCTGATGATCAGCGAGATCGGGTACCAGCGTCCCCCCTTGAGCGACATTGATGACATGCATCCCACGACAGATTCCGAGCAGCGGCTTTTTATCAGCAATTGCTCGACGCGCGAGGTAAAGCTCAACGAGATCCCGCTCACCATCGTGCTGTTCCATGGCCGGATGAGGCTCTCCGCCGTAATGAACAGGAGACACATCAGCCCCGCCTGGTATGAGTATGCCATCGGCAAGTTCATAAAGGACCGATAGCGATGCCTCACAAAACATCGGGGGAACGAGAAACGGCACGGCTCCAAGACGTCGAACGACCGACACGCAGCAGCATCGAATGGAGAAAAATGGATGAGCCTTAGTGGGGGAGCCTTCGTTACAGCAGGTGACGGCGATTTTTGGGGGAGGTGGGGGCGCGAGGGGTACCGAGCCATCGGAATCAGAATCTGAGCCAGTTGGGATGATAGAGAAGGGCTCGCTCGACGTATTCATTGCAGCTTTGCCGCGGTAATCAGTCAAAATCTCTCTTTATTCTATGATTTAATACTCTTTTTCGCAACTACCGTCCTACTGCTCGTAGAAACTCATCCCGGGCTGCCCCGATCTCTTTCAGCTGCCCCCGAAATGCGGAGGTGACCATTTGCCCGGACTGCACCTGAATGCCCCTCATCATCATGCACAGATGATGCCCTTCGAGGACGACCCCTACACCTCGGGGGCCGAGGATCTCATCCAGCGCGCCCGCTATCTGTTCGGTAAGCCGCTCCTGCACCTGAAGCCGACGGCTGAAAAGCCTCACCAGCCGAGGTATTTTTGAGAGCCCGATAATTTTCCCGTCGGGGATATATCCCACATGCGCATAGCCATAAAACGGGAGGAGATGATGCTCGCATAGCGAGTAAAATTCGATCCGCTTCACAAGGACTAGCTCGGCTGACGATTCGGTAAATATGGCGTCCCCGACAATATCGGAGGCAGTTTGACGATATCCCTCAGTCATCTCGAGCATTGCCCGACCGAATCTCTGCGGGGTATCACGTAACCCCTCGCGCTGACCATCTTCGCCGATAGCCGTCAACACAACAGAGCACGCATCCCTCAACAGCTGGTGGTGATGCTCCAGCCGGCGCCGTTCAGGAGCACCCTGCTCCCGGCCTTGCTCTTTTTGCCTGCTCTGCTTTAACCCATCCACCTTTTTTCGCTCTCTCACGCTCCCCCTCCTCTTTCTCTGACCTGACATCGAGCATACCTATTCGAGACCTCATTAATGATGCGCCGATTTGCTCTGTCAGATTCTTATTTTAACCCCACCTTCGAACATATGTTACGCTCTGAGGGCTCCCTTGCTTCACCAAACACCATTCCGACCTCCTGTTATTTTCGCCTCCTACTGCGATTGTTTGAGAAAGCATCTTTCGGTACGATGACGTTATGAGAATTCCACTTCCCTCAATTCCCCTTGGCTCAGTCGCGGGCACCCCGACGGCACTTCATTTTTCAGTCCCCCTCCTTGTGCTTGTGGTGGCAGCAGAGGCAGATTTTACCGGTCAGCAGGCGCTGCTCTTCGGCCTCGCAGTCATTGCATCCCTCGTTATGCACCTCCTCATCCACCTCGCTCTCGGTCGTTGGGCAGAGCTTCCTGAACCCCCTCGAGGGATAGCCCTCATGCCTTTTGGCGAGGTGGGAATGGCTCGATGGCATCCCCCCGCTGCCAGTCACCAGAACGGGAATATTCCGGTACCACCACATGCGAGTTCAGTAAACTTGACGAAAGGGGTCATCGCAATCCTCGCTCCGAGTGGCATTCACCTTGCAGCCGCCGCCGCAATATGGAGCTTCGCCATCGAGCCGTACGTCGGTCCTCCGATTCCGTTTGCTCACAATCAGATGATGCACCTTTTCGTCATTCAGGCAGCGCTGGGGCTTATCAATCTTCTACCACTCGAGCCTCTTGATACGGGACGCCTCTTCCGGATCCTCTCCCGACAAAGCGCGACCACGGGAGCAATGTCATCTCTCAGCCTTATCCGCTCAGGCCAGGTGATCACTCTCGGCATCGGGTTGCTCTCTCTCTGGTTGGGACCATTTTCCCTCTTTTTCCTGTGCCTCATGATTCTCGCCGCTTCAATGCAGATTGTCATGGAGGAGACCGCGCTCCTTGCGGCGGCGGGGATGAGTGCGCGAGAGGTGATGCGCCCTGCGCAACGGGTTGACTCATTCACCCACGGCGTGACCATATCAGCCGCACTCCGAATCGCACAATCATCCTTTCAGGACATATTTCCAGTTATTTTGCAGGGTCGCATAATCGGTCTTGTCGATAGGCGCACTCTTCTCTCGGCAGCGGCTCATGCAGACAAACAGGAGCAGCTGGTCGCGGAGCTAGCCTCTCCACCCGCACAGATTGTCAATCTTGAGACCCCGGTCTCAGAGGTTCTCGCGGGGGGAAGCCCTGATGGAGCGGCTGTGGTGGTTTCGACGGAGAACACCTTCGAGGGGATTATCCTCCCCGAGCACCTGAGCGATGTGCTGATCGTTGGGGCAATCCGGAAGGAGGAACCGCCGGAGGACCCACCTGAAGTGCCGTATTGACCAAGCAATCGTCGGCGCGGAGAGATTCAGTGAAAAGAACCCTCGTATCAAATGCGATAAGGCTCGGTGGGCTCCTGGGGCGGTTCGCCTACTATCTTCCGATTCGCGAAAAACAGGTAGCTCAGAGGCAGCTTGCCCGGTTCCTCCCAGAAGCCCCCCCCACCACGACGATCCGTCTTTTTGACCATCTCGGGAGGTCACTTATCGAGGGGGTGCTCTGTCGTTCCGTTCTTGAGCTCGCGTCAGTCACCTGTGATGGATGGGATGCAGTCGAGCGGGCGCATGCTGAGGGGCGCGGACTCGTAACCCTCACGGGACATCTTGGAAGCTGGGATCTTCTCTCAGCCTACGCCCGTTTTCGGGGCATGCCTCTGTACGCGATAGGGCGCGAGGTCCGTGGTGTGATATCGCAACGGCTCGTTCAACGGCTTCGCGATCAGTCAGGGGTAACGATGTTGTGGCGAACAGGGCTCTCGGGAGGACGCGAGATCGCCCGCCTTCTGACCTCAGGAGCGACCATCGCTGCGTTAATCGACCAAGACACCACGGTGCGCAGTGAGTGGGTCCCTTTTCTCGGGCATCCCGCAAAAACACCCGCGACCCTCGTCGAGATCGCGCTTCGGACGCGCGCGAGCATCGTCTCCGCTTTTCTCGTCCGTACGGGCCACCTGTCGTATCGTGTGAATATTCGTGCTATCGACGCGCGTGAATCTGTTCAGGCCATTCTGAAGGAGTACCACGCCCATCTTGAGTCATTACTCCTCAAGTATCCTGAGCAATGGGTGTGGATTCACAAGCGGTGGCGGTCCCCCGTGGGATCCGCCCCCCTTTCCTCCGCGGAGTATCTTGCGTGGTTAACGCACCCAGAGGGGGGTGGCGAGATTCAGAGCGAAGCGGTATCAGTATCTCACGAGGGTTCGGTCCCTTCCGCTGTTTCGGCCATTCGAGCCTCGCCCCGCCCAGCCGAATAGTATCGCCTGACGGAACGCCGAAAACAGTCCCCCAAGGAAGATCTATCATGACTATCACCTCACCTCGCATCGCTTCGCTCATTGTCGCCGTGGCATCGGTTTTTCTCGTCACTGGATGCCGTTTTGGGCGTGGCTCGCTCCACCTCAGCGAAGCGGAAGAGCAGCTCCGACTTAAGCAGTACGACGATGCGATAGCGAGCTATCGAGCTCATATCGATCATCGGCTCGAGGTAGAGGATCGTCCCGCCTGGGAAAACCCCTACTTCTATCTCATGTTGATCGTTGATATCGAGGTAAACCGCGATAATATCTCCGGGGCCCGCGCAGCTCTTGCCGAAGCCGAAGCCAAGGGAGTCGATTCAACGCTCATCGCAGACCGGTGGCGTTCTCTCGCTCGGTGGTACGAACTCCACGGAGAAAACCGCGAAGCGTTCGAACTTCTTCAGGCGCATCGTCAACTTGACACACTCCTATTTGATGCCGCGCTTGATCGGCTGGCAAAACAGATTGTGAAGGAGGAAGAAACCGCCGTTTCGCGCGAAAAGTCAAATTAAAGGGTGAGGACAGGAGAGATATCACTGGAGAACGACCCATAAGTCACTACAATCACCCACGAGGGAGGTACCGATGTCATCACGCGATGAATTACTCGACAGGACAAATCAGGCACTCGCCGGGGGTGGCTCGAATCGAGTTGCGAAACAACACGAAGCTGGCAAGCTCACCGCTCGCGAGCGTATCGCTTTACTGCTCGATCCCGATTCATTTCGAGAGATCGATCAGCTCGCCACGAGCCAATCGTCGCACACCGAGCGGATCCCGGGAGATGGTGTTATTACGGGCTATGGCAGTATCGAAGGTCGTCAGGTTTTTGTGTTCGCCCAGGACTTCACCGTTTTCGGGGGTTCGCTCGCCACGATGCACGCGCGCAAGATCTGTAAAGTTATGGATCTTGCGTTGCAGAACGGCTGCCCAATTATCGGGATCAACGATTCAGGGGGGGCGCGTATTCAGGAGGGGGTCGAGAGCCTCGCGGGATACGCGGATATCTTTTTGCGAAATACCCTCGCATCGGGGGTTGTACCGCAGCTTTCGCTCATCATGGGACCGTGCGCAGGAGGCGCCGTGTACTCACCCGCAATTACTGATTTTGTCCTGATGGCAGAGCATCACAGCTACATGTTTATCACCGGGCCCGATGTCATCAAAGCGGTCACCAAGGAGGAGGTCACCAAGGAACGTCTCGGAGGTGCCCATCCTCACAGTACGTTGAGCGGTGTATCTCACCTCTCTGCTCCCCGCGATGAGGACGTTATCGCGCTCGCGCGCGAGCTTATCTCTTTCATTCCGCAGAACAATCTCGATGGGGTCATTCGTCGGCCTACCGCTGACACTGCCGGTCGAGAATCGCCCCTTCTAACGACGATTGTTCCCGAGAATCCGAACAAACCGTACGACATGCGGGAATTGATTCGTGAGATCGCCGATGAGCACCACTTCTTCGAAACTCAACCACTCTTTGCTAAAAATATCATCACCGGCTTTATCCGTCTCGATGGATGGCCCGTCGGTGTTGTTGCCAATCAACCCCAGGTCCTCGCGGGTTGTCTCGATTGCGATGCAAGCGTCAAGGCCGCCCGATTCGTTCGATTCTGCGATGCATTCGCGATACCTCTCCTCACCCTCGTTGATGTTCCGGGATTCCTCCCTGGGGTTAATCAGGAACACACCGGCATCATCAGACACGGTGCGAAGTTGTTGTATGCGTACGCAGAGGCAATCGTGCCCAAGGTCACCGTCATCACCCGCAAGGCCTATGGAGGCGCATACGACGTCATGAGCTCAAAGCACCTCCGAGGCGATCTCAACCTCGCATACCCGACCGCTGAGGTTGCGGTGATGGGCCCCGAAGGAGCCGTCAATATCGTTAATAAGCGTGAGCTTGAAGATGCACGTGATGCCGGTAATCTTCCTGAAAAGCGAGCCGAGCTTGTCGCCTCGTATCGGCGGGAGTTCGCTAATCCGTGGCAGGTCGCCTCGCTCGGATTCATCGATGCTGTGATCCTTCCGGAACACACTCGTCCACGAATCATCGAGGGATTCACGATGGCTCGGAACAAGCGAATAACTAATCCCCCCAAAAGACACGGGAACATTCCCTTGTGAGGGCTTTTCTCGAAAGAGGATACAATAGGGTGATTGGCCGATGAAACAAAGCGTAACTCAACAGCAACGCGATCAGCTGTCATCTCGGCGATTTCGTTTCTCCATCCCCGCCTCGATATCATTCGGCGCTGGCGATATTCCGTCGGTTATGGTCGAGTTTGAGGACGATCCTGCAGCCACCGGCCCCCCTCTCTCCGATGAAGAGGTCGCCGTCGTTGCAGCCGCCCTGATGGTCGCAACCTCGGATTCTCTTGATACAGGGAAGGTCGATCACCCGACTCCGTGGGGACTTTCGGCAGCGCTTCGAGCGCTGCGGTAGTCACGAAGTCAGGCGATCAACGGCATTGTGCGAACCTTGGGTTTTAGGGTCAGAAGTTATATCGAGCTCACGATTGTATTGGGTTCAAGCGCGACAATATGAAAAAGAACTACCTCATCGACCTTGGCGAACGCTCGGTTACTGCCACCCTCCTCGACCGCTCGGGCCCTCGGCTCACCTTTGCCGTCGAGGGAACGACCTATAGCGTCACCGTTCGTCCGGAGCTCTCGCCTCCGACATTCTCGGGGGTGATGCCTCTCTCAGGACCGATTACACCAGCGAGTTCTTCACGAGAACAATCTCCTCCCACTCATTCCGTCGCCCACTCGGTACACTCCGCCGAACAGGTTACGAGCCCACTTCCCGGAATGGTCGCCGCGATCCTTGTAAAGGTCGGCCAAACGGTTGCTCCTGGTACCCCGCTGGCGGTCGTTGAAGCGATGAAGATGGAGAACTCTGTGCCCGCTACGCAGGGGGGTGTCATAGCTGAGATATTCGTCACTGTTGGGCAGGAGATCTCCGTGGGCGATGTGTTGATGCGGTTGGAGAAAAAGGATATCGCAGTCTCATGACCCCCGACGATCCCCCCCCCACGCGCGACGAAGAGCTCGACGAGCTTATCGAACACCTCCATACCGTCGCGTGTGAGCGTGGAGAAACAAGCTATCGAGATCCCGCGACCGGATACGTCGTATTTACCCGACTACATCACCTCTCGCGCGGCTCGTGCTGCGGGAGTGGTTGTCGGCACTGTCCGTGGCAGGAAGAGGATTAGTCACCCATCCTCGAACCTTCACCACCCGCCCATTATCGTCACTCTCCTCTCCGAACCCGAGGGTTATCTCTCGCTGCGGAAACTCACCCCATGCCGTCATTCTTTCACACCATTCAATCAATCGAATCACGTGAGACGCGGGGGGCTCAAGAAGCTCGGGGACCGGTTCGCGCACCCGGTAGAGATCCCAGTGCTCGATCAGAATTCCTGAGGTCGTCGGATATTCGAACGAGAGCACGTAGGTCGGTGAGGAAACCGGAACAGTGCTCCCGAGCGCCTCACAGAGCGAGCGGATGAAGGTTGTCTTTCCCGCGCCAAGCTCTCCTGAAAAACCGATCGTGTCCGGGGCTCGCACCGATAGCGCCAAACAACGCGCGAGCGCGGCGACTGCCTCCTCGTTTCCGCAGAAATACTCGTTTTCGTCAGCGCAGCTCATTTTTATTCGCCATCACACGTCGCCGTCACCATTCGTCGGGATTATTGCCCGAGTCTCGAAGCAATCGCAAACGTCGCCTATGATACGCAGTACCGAGGCGCGATCACTGGTGCCACCACCTCACTTATCGCACGCGCTACTTCGTGCGCAACCAAACCTCTCGCAGAACGGGACTCATCGCCGCCCTCGCCGCCACGCTGACCGCTCGCGTAATACCCAGCCTCCGTATGAATCAGCACCCCCTCGGCGGCGATTATTCCCCATGTCGGCGAAGCCCCCCCCAATCGCTCCTCTCGCGCACGTGCCTGAGCGCAGAGCCCTCCGATTATTCCCGCGAGAACATCACCACTCCCCGCTGTTGCGAGGGAAGCCGGACCAGGCGGAATGAGCCAATACCGCTCGCTGTCGGCGATCACCGTCCCGGCTCCTTTGAGCACGATGGTGCATCCGTAGCGAGTTGCGAGCGCACGCGCCGAGTCTACCGGTTCGGCCTCGATGTGAGCCGAGTCCACTCCAAGCAACCGCGCCGCCTCGCCGTGATGTGGAGTGAGAATCCACTTTTTTTCTCTCGATGGAAAAGCAAGCGCCCCCCCACTCGACGCGATCAGCGTTAAGCCATCAGCATCGATCACAACAGGCAGTTCCCGTCGATGCTCCGCAAGATAGCCCAGCAGCTCACCGAGGAAAAATCGCGTCTCCGCTGCTCGCCCGAGCCCCGGTCCAACGACGACTGCATGGGCTCCCGCGATTGCCGTCACCACCCGCTCACCGTGCACCGACGCGAAGCACGCACCTTTGCCCACCACCACCCGCAGCACCTCGGGCCGAATCCACGACTGGTCGATTTCCGTCGTCCGACATTGCACCACAAGACCGGCCCCCACCCGTTGCGCGGCCTCTGAAACAAGAGCGGGGGCCCCGGGCATCTCACGCTCCCCACCCACAACAACGACCCGCCCTCGCTGGAACTTATGCACATTCGGGGCACACGGGATGACACATGAAGGGATAGCCCCGCGCCGCACCGATTTTCGCGCCGTCATCCCCATCCCCTGCGGCTCGCGCTCACCCTGAATCCCACCCTCAATAACCCGAAGTTCGCCACAAACATGAAAGGCTGGCGCGAGGAGGCATCCGCGCTTTATTCCCTGAACGGTGAGGGTGAGGTCAGCTACAATCCACTGGTCAAAAACACGACCCGATTCGGCACACACCCCAGTGGGGAGATCAACCGCGATAACCCGGCGCGGGCATCCTCCAGTGCTGACACCGTCGGACTCTTTCAAGCCTCCCCTCTCACCCCGCTGCCACCGCTCAACCGCAGCCACCATTCGATTGATCGACCCCTGTGGCGCCCCCCGCTGTCCCGTTCCGAGGAGGGCATCCACGAGAACAGAAGCCCCCGAGATCACCCGATCAAGCTCGGCATCATCGAGTTCCGTTGGCTCCCGTTCCCCGAATTCGATCCCCCAGCGATCCTGCGGAATCTCCCCGACAACAAAACACCCTCCTCGCCCTGACTTACTGTCAGCTTTCCACCAACTCCCCTCGAATAGCTCCGCCGCGCTCTCGCGCCATACGGTACTCCTTTGGCTTCCGCCGACAAGAACCACCTGAATCGACAACCCCTCCTCGCGCAGAACCCGCGCAATCACCAACCCGTCTCCGCCATTATTCCCCGGCCCCACGAGTACGACGACAGGACCGTCAGAGGTCCCATCCAAGCCCCCCCGATGACGCCGAATTTCAGCGCATATCTCCCGACCAATCGCCTCCCCCACCCGACGCATCAAGATAAAGGAAGCCGACCACCCGGTTGATGATATCTCCGACGACGCTGCGATCTCATCGATAGTGCGCCGGTCCGCAGCCTGCATCTCAGCTACGCTCCAGACAGGAGTCACCACGATTGATCCCGGGTCGAGGAGTGATGCGGGAGAGGATGGCGGTGCCATGGGAGGGTCAGTTTTAGCAAAGGAGGAGCTTAATACTCAGAATAACTCAGGACGAACAAAGCCCACGGGGCGCGCGCCAAACCGGGACTCTCCCCGCAATCTTCGCATGATGCCCTCGTCTCCGATACGGGCGGTCGTAGATGGACCCCCCGGGGTGTCTGAGACCTTAGGACCTTGGGGTGAGACCACCCCCTTGCTCGGGGTGTCAGAGACCTCGGGGTAGGATACCGAGCTGAGCCCCCCAAAAAATCCCCTCGAATCACACAACAATTTTCTCCCCGTTACGATACCTAACCATCCCTGCGCATCCGCCCCTCCGCGATGCGATGCTCGCTCCCGATTGCAATCGCCAGTTCGGCCTCGCTCGAGCGTCACCTCTCCTTCGAGAGGAACCACATTTCATTTTTGTGTCTGACTATTCAGGAACATCTTCCATGAGCCAATCACGTAACCATCCCATTCCCCCCATCATCCCTGAGCGCGGCTTCACCCTCCTCGAGCTCCTCGTCGCCCTCGTCATTATCAGCGTCCTCACCGCAACCGCCCTCCCCGAATACCGCCGATTCCGCCAACAGGCCTTCGACAACCGAGCCCTCACCGACCTCAGGACCGTTGCGCTCGGAGAGGAGGCGTATTTTCTCGAGAATGAGAAATATTTTTCGTGCAGGAATGAAACGTGTGCGACATTGCCCGGCGTGAATCGCATATCTGAGGGGACAGACGTCGTGGTGGAGGGATCCGACGAGGGGTGGACCGGAGAGGCAAAACACCCGCGGGGGACTGGCCGGGTGTGGCGATGGGATAGTTCGCGGGGAGGGTTGGAGTTTGACCGAGATTAACTTCTCCACGCTAGAAAAGGCGAAGAAGAATGAATTCACAGTACGGAACCAAAAGGAATCCCGACTTGAGGGTCGTAACCCCAAGTGACAGTACCGCACACTTACCGGAGAGCGGCGCGGAATTCTGTGAGTTAGTCAGGTGGGGCCTCGAAGGCACCGATGGGACAGATCAACAAGTGCTGCAAGTTGCAGAGGATATCCTTCTTGAATTATCAACAGACTTCGATGAGTCCCCGTCGCCCTCGAGCCGAGTCGCAGCGGTTTATAATCTTCTGAGAAACGCCCCTGATCTTCAGGAAAGGCTGTGGAAGGAGATTGTCGGAGATAACGATACAAATAAGGTTGAAGAACTTGTCAAAAGTCATCAGATATCATTTGTGACATCCCGACCAGCTTTAAGAAATGACCTGCTTCAAACCCCAAATGCCCGAGAGTCAGTCGGCATCATTGCCGATGCGTTGCTCATGGCTCATCCCGATAAGAAAAGCGTTAATTCCCTAATGGCCTCGCTCGACCCAGCTGCATTCCGGTTTATCGGCGATGATGGTATCTCGGTTCTGCGGAGTTGGGCAGGGTTCGATTCCGTGGCTCCCGGTGATTTATCCGACATCCCGAAAATAGTAGCGAGGGCAGTTAACGGGATTAGGCTTAGATCGCGAGCGCAGGATGAGCAGGCTGAAACCTTGGTGAACCGCATGTTACAGTATCCGAGGGACGCATTTGAAGGAGGATTTAAAACACAATCGGGCCGACAAGTACGCGAGTTCGATCCGGATTCGCTAAAACAATCAGTGACTCGTTTTCTGTCGAAACTTCGTACGTTCCAGGGATTGGATGGTCATCCGGATGAGTCAACTATCAACCAATATGGATCCTCCCTTCCCGAGATGTCCGAGTTCGCTGCTCTGTCACCTCGGTGTAAACAAGATGTTCTGAATGGATTGGCAGCGGGAAGGGACAAAATAGAACAGCTGCTCACAAGTCGAATGCAAGCCGAATGTATCGGGCATGATTGCGAAATGCTAGCAGCCAGAATTCTTGAGAAAATGGACTCTCTTGAAGGCATGAGTGGGATCTCTTTCGTCCAATCAAGAAAGGAGTCAGATACCGACCATCACGGTGTGGATTTTCGCGTTACAACTCCATACGGGGTGGCTCATATCGACGTCAAAGGGAGTTATTCGGCAGAGCACTCAAGTGATGCCGAAAGAGCCGATTTCTCCAATCGGAGGGGATTAGCGAGGGGAATAGCATTTCTACCAAATGATAACGGCTCAGTTCGCATTTACCGATTTCCTGAGCAAGCGGTTGTCAATCGGTCGCTATCGGAGAATGAAATAGCGGGCAATATTAGTTCAGCAATCAAAAGAGCCTTAACTCTTCCCCCACATCTTCTTGGTCAGTAAGCAAGATTTTCTGATGAGATTCCGCTCTCGCGTGTGGAGAAATAGACTGATGAGATGATTGAGTTTATAACGAGAACATCCGTTTTTTAGTTCCGCCCGCCCCCCCCAATGCCCAACCTCATCATCATTAACATTGACGGCCTCAAACCCGCCACCCTTGCCGATGGCCTTGCCGCGGGGAGTTTGCCTCATCTTGCTTCGATCCTCCTCCCTTCCCCGCACTCCCAACCTCTTACCTTCAGCCTCATCTCCCCCGCCCCGTCGACTACCTTCACCTGTCAGGGTTCGTTCATAACCGGCGCCTCTCCTGGACAGCATCGGGTGGTGGGGAATCAGTTTTTCGATCGTCTCGGGACGAACTCTCGAGGGAAACCTCGTCATTATGGCCTCGATGTGGGAGATTCTTTGTCGTATGACGATGCAGTTGGGGTGTTTCGGCCCGTTGTGGCAGTGGATACGGTTTCAATCTCGGACTTAGGTTTCTCATCCTCCCACCCACCGAACTCGGGTCTTGCCGACCGGCTCATGCCCTCCGATTTGCCGACCGTCTTTCAGTCAGCCGCCTCTCGTGGCCTCACGAGTGCGGCTATTCACTTTATGTACGGCCGAGGCTCGTCCGCGTGGGTACGGCCGAACCTGCTCGATCTCGCTCGGTTTAAGCGGGGGGGGGCGGTGTGGGGATTATCACCAGAGGCGTTTGATCGGCGAATGGTCGAGCGTTTTCGAGGGTTGCTCAGCCACGCCGCTCAGCCTCCTCACCTACTGCTTTTGTACTTTATGGGTCTTGATATGACCTCGCACCTGCAGGGGCCGCAGGCCCAGGCAGAGTATCTGATGCGGGTAATCGATCCACTCGTGGGGGAGATCCTCACCACCCTGGCAAAACGCGGCTATCGAAACGGTACCACCTTTATTGTGATGTCAGACCATGGGCAGGTCGCCGTTACTCCCGATGAGCGTCATGCTCTCCGGATTGGTAACCCCTTCACGAAGCCTCACCACGAATTCTGCGACATGCTGACCTCAGGGGGCGGAAGATTACACCGATTCCCCACGACGGAGGGACGTTCTGAAATCATCTGCACCCCCAATGGAGGTCTCGCCCACCTTTACCTTCGCGACCACGCGGCTCCGTGGCACGAGCCACCGTCCTTTGAATCTCGGGTACTCCCCCTTGCCCTCACCCTGGCGGAGGCGAGCGGTGGGAGCTCCAGCGATTTGCCAATCGCCCCCGATGCCTTCTCCGCGGTCCTTGTCCGAAACACGGCAGCGGCGGGATGGCACGCTCCGTATGACGGAGTCGCCCCGACCGGTGCCCTTATTCCGCTCCCTGAGTTCTTTGCTCACCCCTCTTTTGCTCCGTATAGCGAACCAGCCCGGCGGATCAGCGAGCTCGCGGTCCCGGAGAGTGGTGACATCATACTGTTGGCAAACACGGAACACGGCTACGCGTTCGGCGGGCCTCTGAAAGGGCAGCACGGAGGACTGCACCACGAAGAATCAGTCTGTACATTCGCCGTCGGGACACAGTGGCTGGCAAACAACGAGCAAACAGCGGACGGAGGACGGAAAGATGTTGAGCGCAGAATAGAGATATCGCTCCACACTGAGCGGGCACAGCATCAACGTCACTACAATTCCCTCTCAGATGTGGCAGCTGTCACAGCAGCGATCCTCCCACCCTTAAAAATGTCCTGAGAATACGAATCGCCTCGTCTCAGCCGTTCATTATCGGTTGACGCCATGCCTATACAATGGTGCCAGCGCTCATTAATACTCGACCAAAAATAACTTCGACGGCCCGGGTGTGCCGCTGCACGTCGAATATCTCATCGATCCGTTCCCGCCCAAGCGCTTGCAGCGCCGTGTCATCGCTGAGAATCCTCTCATGAAAGCTTCGCGCCGCCGAGCCTTCATGAATGGCATCGTGCGCGTGACGTTGGACGATGCGGTACGCCTCTTCACGCGATATGCCGGCATCAGTAAGCGCTATAAGAACTGAGCCTGAAAAGATCGTCCCCCTGAGCAGTTCGAGGTTTGACTGCATTCTCTCAGGAAATACTTGGAGGCCTGTGATCAAACCATGAAGCCGATGCAACATATAGTGGGCGACGATGCAGCTATCGGGTGCGACTACCCGTTCAACCGAGCTATGGCTGATATCACGCTCATGCCACAACGGGACGTTCTCGATCGTGGCATGAGCGTATCCCCGGAGCAGCCGCGCGAGGCCGGTGATATTTTCCGCTGAGATAGGATTTTTCTTGTGGGGCATCGCAGACGAGCCCTTCTGCCCCTTCGAAAACCCCTCCTCAACCTCCCGCACCTCGGTTCGCTGGAGGTGTCGAAGCTCAACAGCAATTCGCTCGACACTCGCCCCGAGAAGCGCAAGCTCATTAAAAAACCGCGCGTGACGATCGCGGTGAACGATTTGGGATGGGACCGATTCGGGCTGGAGTCCGAGTCGCGACAGGACATACTGCTCAACCGCCGGCGAGACTGAATGATAGGTCCCAACCGCGCCTGCTATCTTACCGGTGCGAATATCCCGAATCGCTCCTGAGAATGAACATAGCCATCGCTGAAGCTCGGCGTACCACGAGAGCACCTTGAGCCCGAACGTCGTCGGCTCCGCATGGATACCGTGACTCCTTCCGATGCAGATCGTGAATTTATGCGCCAGCGCAAGCTCGCGGAGGGCCACGAGCACCTTCTCACACATGTTTTGTATGAGATCACCCGCCTCTCCCAGCTGCACCGCGAAGGCGGTATCGATTAGATCGCTCGACGTCATCCCCCGATGGAGAAAGCGCGCATCAGGACCGGCGACCTCGGCAACACTCGTGAGAAACGCGATAACATCGTGCTTAAGCTCACGTTCCAGTTCATCGGCTCTTGCGGGATTTGATATCGCCTTGCTCCGCACAGCAGCAGCAACGCCAGCGGGGACCACCCCCTCCTGCTCCATCCCCTCGAGCGCGAGCAACTCGACCTCGAGCCACGTCGAATACCGATGCTCATCGGACCAGATCGCTGCCATATCGGGGAGAGTATAACGAGAAATCATGCGAGGGTGCCTTCTAATGAGGGGAGGTAATTGCCCTAATAAAGGATGAATTGCGCAAAAAGTTCTTGACGAACGCGAGCATTACATGGAGACGGATGGTACCACCTATTTGATGAGCACGCACCTTATGAGGACGTATCACCCCCCGACAGCCATTCCCTCCAGCAACCCTTCGACACAGAACAGCGGAGTCGCGGTATGCACACTGCCGTAGGTCAAGGTCGCGGTGTAGCCCGCGCTTCGGTGAGCAGCGAGAGCACGGGTACCCGCTGCGATGGCATGACTGGGGGTATTGCTGTTTTCACTGAGATGACCGAGCACCACCACCGAGAGCTGGGGATGGGCGCACCCCTCAAGCGCTTCAGCCATCGCATCGTTTGATAGATGGCCGTGCGCCGAGGCGATCCGTTGCTTGAGAGACCATGGATACTCACACTCTCGCAGCAACTCGAGATCGTGATTCGATTCGAGGACGATGGCGTTGGCCCCCTGAAGAGCAAAGGTGACATTCGGGGTGACCTTCCCAAGGTCAGTCGCCTGAACAAAACGAAACCCTCCCCCCTCAATCGCAAATCCGAGAGGGTTGACCGCATCGTGCGCAATACGAAATGGGTGGATCGTGACCTCACCGAGCGAGAAGCTCTTTCCAGGGCTAATGTGCTCAACCGCAAAAAGGCCCTCGACCTCAGCCGCCGTCTCGGCGGTCGTGTACACCGGGAGCCGCATCCGGTTCGAGAGGACCCGAAGCCCCGCAATGTGGTCGGAATGTTCGTGGGTCAGGAGAATCCCCTGTACCGTCTTGAGGTCGACCCCCATATCGTGCAACCGCACCCCCGCCTGTCGCGCTGAGAGGCCACAATCGATAAGAAGTCGGGTATTACCCACCTCGATAAAGGTGCTGTTGGCAGCGCTACCACTCGCCAGGACTGAGAATCGCATGCGCGGGACCATAGCACCCACGCGCGGCAACCTCAATGGATAAGAGGCAATACGAACACCTTCTCACAACGCATCAATCCTGATCAATAATCCTGATCAACGTAGTACGCTGTCCGAAACCACGGCCCGATATCGGTACGCAATTCCCCCCGTCAAGGCGCGACTCTCGGGATTAACGAATCCCGCTTCGCGCAACAACTCACAAAAAGCGCCGTCGCACGGGAAGAGGCGCGACGTTTCTGGGAGGTATTCGTATGCTGCTCTATCTCCCGTCACGAGACCTCCCAACCGCGGCAATATCCATCGGCTGTAGCTTTCGTATACCTTGGCAAAAAAAGCGTTCCGTGGCTGACCAAACTCGAGGACATGGATCGTGCCCCCCGGCTTCAGCACCCGATGAAGCTCGCGAAGCCCCGCAAGCGGGTCCTCGAAATTACGCACGCCAAAAGCAACGGTTATGGCATCAAAGGTCGAATCGGCGAACGGTAGTCTCAACCCATCGCCACACACGAGGCTCTTCAGTCCACGGGCTGCACCAACTTCAAGCATCGGCAAACAAAAATCCACTCCAACCGCAAGCCGACATCGCCGCAGCAACAGCGCCAACACTCCCCCCGTCCCCGTCGCCACATCGAGCACTGCCGCGGTCGGCGGGACGGCACGAACCAATCCATGCCGCCAAAGCAGATGAATCCCCCCACTCAGCACGTTATTCGCAAAATCATACCGCCGTGCTATCCGTCCGAACATCGACTGAACGCTCCGCGCTTGCACCTGAACTGCCATCGGTCACCCTCCGCGACTATCCCTGAATGGGGAATCAATCCGGTTCACGACGGCCGATAGCCGCCACGGCGAGCAGAAACGGGGATTGTGCCCCTCTCTTCTCGGGCTCTACCATACGTGGGGAATATCCCCCAAAGCCCTTGAGTTGCTCCCGAAGCAGTATGCACCGAGTACCCCTCGCCGCAAACCCCACCACCCTGAAATCTTAGTAAACCACTCCGTATGACCTCATCGTCCCGGCCCCCTTCACCACCGCGCACCACCCGGACACAACGAAAACGGGCACGCGAGCGCGCAGCCCGGGCCAACGCTCCCCGCCATCAATTCCAAATACCACCGCGGCATCGGGCGTCTTCAGCTGACCCGACAACCAGTATCGCGGCTCTCCCCCCCAAAGATCACCCCTCTCGGAACGGCGCCTCTTCGCATCACGCCACGATGCCTCCAATACCATTACCCTCGGCGCACGGTGCCGAGGGGGTCATTCATTCAGCTCTTCCCTCCTCCTCCCCCTCCCTCTTAGCAGAGCTTCCCCTCGCACTCGCGGTTAGTGGCGCGGGGCTCCTCGGAGTTGTCGTCTCGTTAGGGATAATCCTGAGAGGGGACATACTATTTCCCCACCGCATCCAAGCGCTCTTAGCGGTTTTGATTGCGGCCGCAACCTGGTCACTTTGTAGTCGCGGTGCCCCCCTCCTTCCGAAAATTAGCCCTCGCTGGGCCCGCATCTGTGCAAGCGGAATATTTCTTTTAGCGATTTTTTTCCTCCTCGCCGCCGTGCATCGGACGAAGGAGATGCTCGCTTATATAAACGGGGGATTTAATGCCTTCTTGATCCTCACCCTTGCTTTAACAGCCGACGCTGTTTTAAAGGTACGCCAGCGACTCGACCTCCGATATGTGGCCGTTTTCTCGTGGGCAACCATGCTCGGAGCACTCTCACTTGCGACCATGCTCGGTGGGTGGGACGTCGGCTCGGCGATAATAGCGACTGGCTATGGAGCTCTCTGCGCAGCCGTCGCCCTCGCGACGGATCGACCATTGAGCGCCAAAAGGTCGGCTCCTGCGTATCGCTCGCTCGTGTTCGCAGGAGCCGTTTCCCTCCCGGCTCTCGCAGTGCTTTCGGGACAACCGCCATGGTATCTGGTGACCTATGCTCTCCTTATTCCCACGTTCTTTCACCTCCGCCCTCTTACGCCCTCCACCCCTTTTCCCTCGCCTTTCCGGTCGCTGAGTCTCGCTGCCTGGTTTTTGGGATGCTTGGTGATGCTTGCTCTCGTGAATGCCTATCTCGCAAAGGAGCCGCAAAGGGATAAAATTTCAGATGAAAAAGCTGCTCAGGCCACAGTACGTGAGTAGTTCCTCCCTGATTTTCCGGTCATAGTAATTTAACTCTTCCCATGACCCTCACCCTCTGCAAGGATCGTCTCTATCACGCGTTAGCCGCACCCGCGATTCCGGAGAAATAATTTATGCAGCTATCAGGCGATATCGTTTTCACCTCAGGGGCCGTCGGAGATACCGATATCTGGCGACTTGATCTCGAAACCCGGGCACTCACCCAACTCACCACCGGCAATGATATGAACGAGCAACCTCGCTGGTCCCCCAGCGGGAGTCGCATAGCCTTCATCTCAAACCGCGACAAAGGCATTCCAAAACTTTTTATCATGGGGGCGAATGGGGGACAGGTAACTCAACTCACCAAAGGCGACCATTTTTGTGATGGCGTCTCGTGGTTCCCCGATGGACAGCGGATCCTCTTCAGCGGAAACCTTCAGCAATCAGATGAGATAGACCTTTTCTCGATTGACACGCGAAATCAACAACCACCCCTCAAGGTAATGACCGGAGAGGGCATCGAATCTGGGCCCTGCGTCTCTCCCGACGGCTCGCATATTCTCTACTGCGTTGCCTCCGAATCCGAGGAGCCGGGCCTTCCCCGAAATTATGATATCTGGGAGTATCATATCCAGTCTGGAAGGCGAAACCAGATGACCGATCATCTTCTTCGGGATTTTTCCGCCCGCTACGCTCCAGATGGACATCGTATCGCCTTCATATCGCAAAGGACCCGAGGAGACGAAGAAGAGCTCACAAAAGCCTTTGCCCATCTGCAACACCTCGTGCTCACCTCGGCGCCAATTCGCGAGATTGATAACGCTATCCGTGCGGTTCAGGGACTTGAGCGACGAGCCGATCTCTGGCTCTTAGATCGACATCAACCCAAACTCGCTTATCCGTTAACGTCGGGCCGCCTCGTCTCTGCCTCATTCACCTGGTCTCCCGATGGTCGATACATATGCTATGCAGCAGCAGAACCCGAAAGTGACGGCGTGACCCGGCTTCACGTCGTCGATGTCAAAACGGGAGAATCAGAACCTCTCGAATTCGACCGAACCCCCCTGATGGTAGAGCTCAAAACAGATGATGCCCGCCTCCTCAGCCGCACAGGCCTCGGTTGGCTGATACCCGATTTTCTGCAAAGAAGGATGGTGCCCCGGGTGGTTCATGGGTCAGAGTACCAACCAGACTGGCGGGGCGAGGCTGGGTGATGGTTAAGTAAGCGTTCTCTCAGATGTCGCCACGTCAGTATAAATCGTTTGCCCCTGAGCTACCACTCGGTCGAGAGTCTGTCACAAAGGTCCCCGAGCGAATGCAGATCCTCTCAGAGATCTTTTGCGCGAAATCGTCCGCAACAGTGTCTGAGGTTACCCGATTGTCATTGAAGGTAATCATCAATTTCACCTCGGGTAAAGTTTGTAGTACCTCGAAAGAACATCAGGAGCGGAAGGATTATCGTAGCGTGGAGTGTTACGCATGGCCTCTATGTGAGCGTTGACCACATCACTCGATACCGGCTCCACAAAGATCGTCGCCCCCTTATCAGGCCCGCCTACCGTAAGATTCGGGGAAATTGCCACATGAACTCCAGCAACCCGCCCATCCACGACGTAGGCAGAGCCACTTGTTCCTGGCTCCGTCGGGAAAGTAGAGTGGTACCCGAGGACGCTCGCGGCAACCCCTTCGATGCCTTTCGGGTGAAGGTTTGATGCCGGCCCGTTCGTAGATGCCGTATAAACACCGACGTTATTAGCCATAATCTCAACCTGAGCCCCTTCAGCTCCTAATTCCTGCCGGGAAGTGATGCCGAGCCCCGTTGCCGCGACAGTATCACAAAGCCCTTGCGGATCTTTTTCCGTACCGTCACACGATGGACCAAATGTCCCTGCAGGCGCCCCCGCAACAAGGGTTGCGGATGTGGTCAGAAGGTCCCGACGTCCGTCCGGGGAAATCGCTGCAACGGGCAACCGCGGTCCACCAGCCGGGACCGTGAAGGACACCAAAGCCAAGTCTGGCTGCCCTCCGGAGGGTTTTGAAGATACCCGATCCACCGGATAAATCCCGTCCTTGGTTATCACATGCGGTGGCACCGATCCCTTCTTGTCAGGTGCCGTTGGATCGTTGAACACCCATCCAGGCTCTACCCGTCCGGAGGATGAATAGGGAACGTGACCTGCTGTGAGGGCATAGTACGTCATGGAACCATCCGGATTGCTCTGCGAGTGAACGACCATTCCTGAGCCCGGATCGCCAGCTCCTTGAATCTCAACGATCCCCCCTTTGAGCACCTTATTCTGTAAACCTATGGCCGCCGAAGGTACGGATATCGAGCCTCGAGGTAGAGGCATCGTTTGAAATAACTCCGCCCGGGGGGGAGCGCTTGCACCAAGAGGTGACGGGCGAATGCCAGCAGTACCTGGACCCACGGGCGGAAGAGTCGCTGTACCCTTGCCCTCTTCTGCGGGATGAGGAGGTTGAATCGGAGGTGTCGGAAGTGATTGACCTATTGGCATGGCGTTCCACACGGAGAAAGTCAAATCACAAGGTGTCGCTCTTGCTTTTGCTTTCGAATTGTTAAGCCTTTCGTCAAGAAGAAGAGGAGGTTATCACTCATGCAGCCAATACATTGCGACGTCTTCGACATCCCTTCTCAAGAGTTATGCAAGAGAAAAGTTTGGAGGTTCAAAAAATAAATAAGCTGCTCTCATTTTATCCAATGAACCGAATTTTTTGCCCCCCAATCCCGCCGAACCTTCCCCCAAAAGCCAAAAAACCCACCCCCCGCCGCCGGCATGTACCGCGTATCCCAAACTCTCCGATGCCAACCCACTGACACCCCGCGCAATTCAAGCTGCTCGGCAAGATGCTCCACAGCGATTCGCCCCTCGCCAACAGGCGGAATAAACGTATGAACGGTCGGGGTGGGGGATTGTTTTACGAGGGGGAAAAGTTCCTCGGCGGTTCTGACAAGCGGGGCTTCCACCCTGGTGGCAGTGTCAGCTCGGAGCCGGGTTATATGGGCACGTACCCGCTCGCTCAACGAGGTAAGCTCGAGATCGAGCACGGCATATCTAAACCGCTGCGTCGCCTCTTGAGTCTTCCCGTCAAGGGGGCTACCCTCCCCCCTTCTCCATTCCTCAGCAAGGTCCGCCGAAAGATCATCATCGTGCAGCAAAATAATCGATCCGGGTGGTGGCGGAGCTGTTGATACCTCGCGCAGCGGCTCACACGGCGGGTGATTTACCCCTTCCGGCCCATTGAACACCGCATCTACCGCGAGCTGGCCTTCCGACGGCACCCACCGGCCCTCTGAAAAGGTTGCGATATTGTCAGGCCGCGCGAGATAGATTTTACCAGCGGTGTGTCGCCCTGCCACCCAACGCCACGAAAGGGTGTTCGAGGCGGGATCGCCATCAAGAAGATGGTGATACATCAATGAAGCTCCGAGCTGCCACGGTAGCTTCAGAGTGAAGATCCAGACACTCGCAAACCACATCCTGGTGTGATTGTGTAGATAACCCGTATTCTTCAGCTCAGCGACCCAGTCATTGAAGAACGAGAGTTTTGTTTGCCCCTCGCACGCACCAAGATAGAGAGAATCTTTCTGATATTGCTCCCTTAACAGCGCAACCTCGTCGTGATACGTCGACCACACCGATGGTCTCATCTCGAGCCACCCTTTCCAGTAGGTGCGCCACAGAATCTCTTGAATGAACTTCTCCGCCACCGACAGGGAATACCGTGCCATCACCGCGCGAGCACACTCCTCCTCAGTGATGACCCGATACCGAATCCAGTGCGAAAGCCGCGATACCTCTTGGTACCCCGCCCGCACATAATTCCTCTCCCGTCCGTACCGCGGCACGGCGGGCAGAAACTCCTCGAGTCTCCGAAGAGCTTCGTCGCGAGCGCTCATCATGATTTCCCAGAATAAAAATTCTCTCCCCGATTATTGGTAAAGCGCAAGACCGAGGGTGACCACCAATAATAGTGCCGCGGGTGCCCACAATACCGCCCGATCCCTCACCTTGGCCCGCACCAGAAGGGCGCAGACCATCATCAGCGCAAGCCCTGACGAACTCATACAACGGATGGTGGGGCTAAAAAATCCTACAAGCAACCCGAGTCCCCCGAGTATTTCCAAACTCCCGGTTAGTCGCTGGATAGAGCGCAATCCCCACCGTTCAAACTCAGCGGTCAACGCCCGAGAAAAAAAACAGGCGATCCCGTACACAAGAAACGCAACGGCAGTGCCGAGCTGAACAAGGGAAAAAAGTATCGGGATCATCGAGCTAAAAAAAAGTCTAACCAAGCATGACCCTCCATGCTACCGTTTGACGTGAGGGTAGTGTCAACCCACATTCATCCCTGAGAGCTTCTTTATGATTTCATCCACAATCGCCCCCCTCCTTCAGATTATCATCGCGTGTGGTCTTCTGAATGTATGGTTGGTAAGATTCAATCGAAGCACCGCCTATCGGGGTGGGAATGCGACTAACCTGGTCGAGGAGTTCGCGGTCTACGGACTATCCCCCACCTTCTGCTATGCAATCGGAGCGCTCAAAGTGGGCTCGGCGCTCGTCTTGCTTCTCGGCCTGAAGCTTCCCTTTCTTGTCGCCCCTGCTGCAGCACTCGTTGCCGCTTTGATGGTAGGGGCGGTCGCCATGCACGCCAAGGTGAAAGACCCCGTTAAAAAGGCGATCCCCGCGTCACTGATGCTGGCGATGAGTGTGGCACTTTATTGGAGCGTTTGAGTACTAATAAGTCCCACATAATCGTTTTCGTCCAGCCCGCGGTGGTTGAGGCGCCCTTTTTTACTCTTCCGGTAAAGTCAGCCCTGGAATAGGGGCAAACATCCCCGCGCCCAACACCTCCCTCGGCGCACACCTCGCCTCTCGATTGACGCACCGTGCTCCCCAACGTACCATAGAGCTGGTTGTTTTTATTAATTCTATGGCACACCGTGAGCTTCATCGATCGCTTCATCTCCTTTACGTGCGACGTATCGCTCACTGATCGCGATGTGCACGAACGTGCCCGCCGAAAACTTCCCCGGCACGAGCGGGAGGACGCTCGTCAGTTTTACGCAAAGGTCGTAGCGGCGTGGTACCTCCACCGCCCCCTCCTGATGATAGCAGCAGAGCCGATTGACGAGGGGACTCCGCGGCTCTCGATAACAGCCCCCGAGGGCCATTACGAGCTGTGGGCCGATGTGGGAGAAGCATCCGCCCGCCGACTCCGGGCCGCGACTCGACTGCGACCGACCCCGGAGATATTTCAATTTTTTTACGATGATGATCACCTGGCTCCACTTCTGACGGCGTTGCGGGGAAGCACTGAAAACTGGGTTGACAAGATCCACTTCATCAAACTCGACCCTGACCTTCTTGATCACCTCATCGAACACGAAGCGACCGTCCCGGGAACAACAAGCCAGCACTGGAGCTTTACGATGCCCGATGATCAAACTCTCTACCTCGCTGTTGATGGGGCATTTTTTGCATCGAGCATCACCGAAATATCTATCTGGGACGCGTTCCAAAAGAGTCTCAACGGTATCGATTTGAATTAATTTCGCTGACCTATTCTCAAAAACCAACCTTGTAAAAGCCGCTGTCCTATGGATTCCTCCTTTGAAAAATTCTTCGAACATCGCGACCGTGAACCCGCCATTTATGCGCAGTGGGAAGAGGCAAACGTGTTTTCTCCTGAGAGCGGTCGCGATCAATCGCTTCCCCTCTTCTCCGATTGCCTTCCCCCACCGAATGCCAACGGCGAGCTTCATTTAGGACATTCGTTCGGCTACACCGTGATGGATGCGCTTGCGCGGTTTTATCGGCTGCGAGGCCACCCCGTCCTCCTAGTACCGGGGAAAGATCACGCAGGCATCCAGACCCAATGGGTTTTTGAAGCACGGCTGCGAAACGAGGGGGGTGAACCCTCATCGGCTCCTCGTGAAAAGCTCTTTGAAGAGTGCTATAAATTCTGCACCGATCGAGCGCATTACATGCAAAACCAGGAGAAAGCCCTCGGACTCTCAGCCGATTGGTCCAAGGAACTCTTCACCCTCGATCACCGACTCTCCGATATCATCTACGACACCTTCATCAAGATGTATCACGATGGGCTCATTTATCGTGGCACAAGGATAATAAACTGGTCGGTGCTCGCACAGACCGGCATCTCCGATGTCGAGGTTGAGTATGTTGAGAGGAAAGGAACCCTCTGGACGATCTTCTACCCATTCCCAGGTGTTGACATCACCACCCTTCCCGAGGGAGCCGAACCGGTCAGCGGAGAGCACGGCCTCGCCATAGCCACCACCCGTCCTGAGACGATGCTCGGCGATGTCGCTCTCGCGGTCCATCCCGAAGATGCACGCTATCAATCCCTCATCGGTAGAGAGATTCAGCTCCCCCTCACCTCCCGCACCATTTCGATCATCGCTGATAGCCGGGTCGATAAAGATTTTGGGACCGGTGTGGTGAAGATCACCCCCGCACACGATTTCCTCGACTATGAAATCGGCGCAACCCACCACCTTCCCGCGGTCCAGGTGATCGGAAAGGATGGTCGCATGACCAACGAGGCGGGCGCCCCGTTTATCGGCCTTTCGACGCAAGAGTGTCGACAACGGGTGCTTGAGCAGCTTGAATCGCTGAAACTCCTCCGCAAAATAACCCCCATAACCCACAAGGTACCGATCGGTGAGAGGAGCAAAGATGTCATTGAGCCACTCCTCTCCGAGCAGTGGTTTCTTGCGGTCGACAAGCCGGGACACAGCATCAGGGAGCGAGCTCTCTCGTTTCTCCGTGAAGGTAAAGTTCGTGTGTATCCCGCCCGGATGAGCACTTTGTTTGAGCAGTGGCTCGAGAAACTTCGCGACTGGAATATCTCTCGCCAGCTCTGGTGGGGGCACCGACTCCCCGTCTGGTATCGAACCGGCACGAATCGCTCCGAGATCCACGTGGGGAAGACGGCTCCCGAACCAATAGGGTGGGAGCAAGAGACTGACACCTTCGACACCTGGTTCTCATCGGGGCAGTGGGCGTTCTCAACCCTTGCGACTCACGGGATGCTCGATCTCGATTCCCCCCGAGAATCATCGGTATTTCCGTCTCACACGATGGTGATGGGGCGCGACATCCTCTTTTTCTGGGCGTGTCGGATGTTGCTGCTAACCGCCTATCGATTAGATAACATTCCCTGGCAAAACATTTACTTTCACGGACTCATCCTTGATGAGAAGGGTCAGAAGATGTCCAAATCGAAGGGGAACGGTATAAACCCAATAGATGCTCTCGAACAGCACGGCGCCGATGCGCTTCGACTTGCGCTCCTCATCGGGACCGCGCAAGGGCAAGATATTCCCTTCTCACTCCGAAAAGTTGAGGGATACGCCAAGTTTACTAATAAACTGTGGAACGCAGCGAAGCTTATTAGCACCAAGCTCGCCGATATTCCCGAATCGGACCCCGCATACCGCTGCCCTTACGACCTTGCGCTTTCGCGGTGGATAGTTGAACGGCTCCATCGCACCCATGCGGAGGTGACGAAGCGCTTTCTCGATTATGAAATCCCCCTTGCATGTGACGAACTTTACAGTTTCACGTGGTTTACCTTCTGCGATTGGTACCTCGAAGGGATGAAGCTTCTGATCGAGCAGGGGACCGCCTCGCATCGAGAAGAGGTCGCGTATGTCGCGCGTACCACCCTCCGCGCGGTTCTCACCATGTTTCATCCGGTGGCTCCCTTTGTGACCGAGGAGATTTACCAGAAACTGTTCGCCGATCGTGGGGAAGCAGCGAGGAGCGGAGGTGCTTCCGAAGCGGGACCTCATCGTGCCGACCTTCTCGCGCTGGCCCCATGGGATCGCCTCCCGGAGGCTCCCACCTCATCGGGGGATTCTGAGATCGCGGAGTGTATCGAGGTAGTCGAGACGATCCGTGCCATCAAAGCGGCCCTTCGTATCCCCCATCAGGTGATCGATGTTTCTTTAGAGCGGGCATTGACGGATGAGCAACGGATCCTTATCAGTGGGCTCGCCCGGGTCAATTTTGTCGAGCGTCAAGCGATCCCGTCCGAGCGGGCGCTCTGTAAACCTTACTCAAAGGGCGAAATAGTCTGTAACGTGGAGAACAAAGAGTTGTATCGGGCGCAGCTCGAAAAGGATCTCGCCGCTGCGGAGACCCTCGTCATACAGCTTGAGAAAAAGCTCTCAGGAGGCTTTGCATCGCACGCCGACCCAGTACTTGTCGCTAAAGAGCGGGAACGGCTCGCCGATTCGGAGCGGATGATCGCTAGCCTGCGTTCGGAGCTGATCGGTTCCAATTAGCAAGGTGCTCCCCTCGATGGATACCGAGCCCACCCTTTTTCTGATTCCTACCCCGCTCGCTCCGGGAGAAGCTTCGTGGCTCGGCACTGTCGAGCGGGCGTCACTTGCGCCGCTAACTGTCTATCTCGTGGAGAACGAACGAACCGCGCGCCGATTTATCGGTTCGCTCGGCTTTCCCCGTCCCGTCTCTGCGTTATCATTTATTCGGTTCGACAAAGACGCGAGCCTTTCGGATGCTCGACAGATCCTTGCCTCGCTTCCTCCCGAGAGTTCAGCTGGAGTCCTATCGGAGGCGGGGGCCCCCTGTATCGCCGACCCCGGTGCGCTCCTCGTCCGTGCCGCACACGAGCGGGGAATGAAGGTTCGCCCCCTCATCGGGCCAAGCGCGATAATGCTCGCGCTGATGGCCTCTGGTCTCAATGGACAGCGATTTACCTTCCACGGATATCCCCCCGTCGAAGAGGGGGCGTGCCAAAAGTGGATCAAAACAATCGAAGAAACATCTCGTGGCCAAAACGCGACCCAGCTTTGGATAGAAACCCCGTACCGAACCCGCCGAATGGCGGCGATTCTCACTGCGACTATCGCGGACGACACCCTTATATCGATCGCTCAGGATATCGGGGGTCCTCATGAGTCGATTCAAACTTTACGGGGCAGCCACCGCCACACCCTCTCCCCCCTGCATCCCAAGGCCCCCGCCGTTTTTGGATTGCTCCGAGGAACGTGGGATTAGCGACTCTCTGTCGACCCATTTTTGGTTTTTTTTGGTCGAATCAGGTATCCTTCGACTAATTCGTCAACAGTCGCCATCGATTTGTCATCCCCTTTTTTTCATGTCCCCCACCTCCGATACCGTAGCTTTCATGAGCGATCAAGCGGAAACCGACGCTGTCAGCCCGGACTCCATCGCTTCGCTACCGGTGTATCACATCGCCTCGTATCGCACCGCATCGGGGTCCCGACCATTTGGTCCCCTTCTTTCATACGCTGCAACCCTATCGTGCGGCCCTCTCTGGTATCTTCAGAACCGGGATAGCTCCCGCGAGATTCTCGCCGTTGGTGCCATCGCGACCTTCCGGGCTGACTCCCTTGTCGACTTTCATCGTCGCTATCCTTGGCTGATGCCCAGTCTGCGGACACACCCCGCGGCGGAGTTCCTGATGCTCGTAGGAGGAACCTCGTTTGATGGAGAAGCTCCTGGTTCTTCATGGCCTGGCTTCAGCGCGGTTCACTTTATCCTCCCTCGCGAACTTCACCTCCGTCGCGGCGCCATCGTCGATGTGTATCAGTTCGGAGATTATACCGGGGAGCATACTCTCAAATCCGCCAATAGGACGGGAATGATCGCAATGGGAACCAGAGAGACTCCCACACCGGCCCCTCTTGCCACCTCGTGGGTCTCTTCACAACCCACCTTTGCTGAGTGGGCGAAAACTCTCGACGTCGCCCTTGCCGCAATTGAGCGGGGTGAGCTCGATAAGGTGGTACTCGCGCGACGAGCGGTAGCTTCTCTTAGCACCGCAATTCATCCTGCCCTCCTCCTTCAGCGACTCCTCGCCTCACCACAACCAGTTGCGCCCTACTTTTTTGCCCCCGGCTGCACATTGCGTCAAACATTTCTCGGCGCGACTCCAGAGCTTCTTTTCGCCCTTACCCCCGGCGTTGACAGCCCCACTGAGAAATCTCCTCACCTCGATCGCCCGCAGCCCGTGGCACCTTCGTTCACCATCCTCGATAGTGAAGCGCTTGCCGGGACCCTTTCACGACTCCCCGGCATGGCGACTCAAAGCGGACAGCTCCCCAACCTCACCACCGGATGCGAGAAGGAACGGGCCGAACATCAGTTCGTCGTCACTTCTATCCTCGAAAAACTACGAGCCATCGCCACAACGATCGACGCCCCTCAGGAGCCTCAGACCACTACGTTGCACGACCTTCATCACCTGATAACCCCGATTCGAGCCCACCTCTCCACGTCCCCATCTCCTCTCGATATCATAGCGCGCCTCCACCCCACCCCCGCCGTTGGTGGCACCCCGCCAGAGGCTGCGCGCTCCTTTATCCGCGATCATGAATCCTTTGAAAGAGGCTGGTACGCCGGAACGATTGGGTATATTACAAACGAGCGTTCTGAGTTTTACGTGAGCCTTCGCTCAGCCTTGCTCATCGAAGATGAACTCACCGCTTACGTCGGCGCTGGCATAGTCAAGGGCTCGACGGCGGCGCAGGAATGGCGAGAGCTGGATTTAAAGCAGCAACGACTTGTCGCAAGTGTGGCGTGATGAGTAGTGGGGGTATTTTTCCTGAAACGCCCTCCGCCAGAACCAATCGAAAAAAGTGCGCCCGTCGTCATCGAGAAGAAAACATGACCACCTTCCTCGGCTACAACCATCTCATCGCCACCCTCATAATCGAAGAGCTGCACCGATTGGGGGTACGCACGTTTGTGCTATCCCCCGGTTCTCGGTCGACTCCCCTCGCGAAGGCGCTCGAGCATTATCACGATCATGCGATTGTCCATATCGACGAACGGGCAGCGGGATTTTTTGGGTGGGGTGCGGCGCTCGGGACCGGGGTCCCTGCGGTCCTGATCTGCACGTCAGGAACAGCGATCGCCCACTACCTTCCAGCAGTCATCGAAGCATCGCAGTCGGCGGTGCCCTTGATCGTGCTCTCAGCGGATCGCCCGACCGAACTGATCGATACCGGTGCTAATCAGACAATTCGTCATCGCGGGATATTCTCTCACTACATCCGGTATGACGCCGCAATCGAGGCTCCCTCGTCGACGACATCCACTCCTCTGGTTATACGGCTCATCGATGAGGTGTACGCGCGTTCTCTTGGCCCCCTGCCCGGCCCGGTGCACCTTAACGTCGCATTCCGGCTTCCTCTTCTTGAGCCCAACAACACCGTGGCTCTACCACACGAGCTCGCTGCGTGGTACGCCTCGCAACAGCCACTGTGTGTAACAACCTACGGAGGAATAACGAAGGGAATAACTCCCGACCCAACACGTGCGTGGGCAGAATCGCCCACCTCTCCCCTCCTTGCCCGCATCGAAGCCGAGATACGGAGTTCACATCGCGGCGTGATCGTCGTTGCAGGATACCACCCCCGCAACGGTGCTCCGGCAGTGAATCCAGCCTCCTCGATATGCGAACTCGCTGAGCTCCTCGGGTGGCCGATTGTGGCTGATGTCACATCGCAAGTGCGGATCGGAGGGGAGAGTTCCATGGAACGTACCTCGATCTTTCGGGAAGCAAGCATCCTCTACGAACTCCCCACTGCTCGCGAACAGCTTGCACCCGATCTTATTATCCATATCGGCACTCAGCCGGTAGCAAGCTCGCTCCTCCAGCTCCTCTCGCGGTGCCCCTCGGTCATTCACCTTGCTCACCATTCGCTTCGGTCTGATTCGGTCGGAAATAACATCACATCAGCTCCGCTGCACCCCGCAGAACTAGTAGGTTATTTACGCGGTCGACTAAGACCCAATGCCGAATCACCCGATATTCCTCCAATTGTACCATCAGATCTCACCGCCGTTTATCGGCGCATTCACGAGATATGCCGGGCATCTTACCCCCTATTTGCAGTTGCATACGACAATTCAGAGGGCGCCTTTATCGAGACTATCCTTGCGGAGATGCCTACCGACTGGCAATTATACCTCGCCAACAGCCTCCCAATCCGTCTCGCAGATTGCTCGCTTCATCACCTCGCGGTCGAACCCTCTCCGAAGCAACCTGTGTCTGTGCGACCCACCTCCATCGGCTATCACAGAGGCGCAAGTGGCATAGATGGCACCATCGCTGCCGCGAGTGGATTCGCTCACGCGACCGGAACCCCAACCGTTGCTATCGTCGGTGATCTTGCGACCCTTCACGATTGCACCTCGCTTCTTCTTGCCCGCCGTTCCCGTGCGCCCGTTATCACCATCATCATCAACAACGGTGGAGGAGGGATCTTCTCTACTCTTCCAAACCTCGCTGATCAGGCCGGTTTTAGAGATTTTTTCCTTACCCCTCAATCAGTCAACTTTGCGGGAGCTGCACTTCTTGCTGGGGTGCCATATCACCACGTTACCGATACAGTCGCTCTGCGAGACGTGTTCGCACGAACCGTTGCTGAAAAATGCCCCGTCGTTATTGAGGTCACTGTTGGATGGGAACATACCCAACCATCCCTCGTGGCACGTCGTGCCGTGATGGAAGAGGCATTCGCACAGGTGTCAATCTAACCACTCCATATGGTCAACTCCCTTGCCTTTCAGACCATTCTTGCTGCCCCCACTCTTGCTCCAGCGCCCCCCCTTCTCCTTATCCACGGATGGCTCGGATCGGCACACGACTGGCGCCCAATTATCGACTGCCTTTCTTCGGTTAATCATTCACTCCAGCGCCATGTTGTTGCCGTCGATCTCCCCGGTCATGGTGAATCCCCCCCCTGGGATGATGGCACGCTCACCTTTTCATCGCTTTGCGACTCGCTCGCGTCTCTCATAATCGAGCAATTTACCGCAACTCCACCAATAATTGTCGGATACTCACTCGGCGGACGGCTCGCGCTTCAACTCGCGCGTCGGCATCCGAAATTACTCCACTCCCTCGTCATGATCGCGGCACACCCCGGATTGCCGAGCGATAGCGAGACAAAAACCGCATCATCATCGCGGGCAGAGCGGTTTGCGCTCGACCTCGCCCGAGCGCACGAAGTGACCACCACCCCGTGGCCGGTGTTCATCGAGCGCTGGTACGATCTTGGCATCTTCGCCTCACTGCGAGCTCACCCCGTCATCCGCGATCAGATCATCACTCAACGACTTGCCCATCCGCCTACCGCACCGGCTCCTCTTCTCACCGCCCTCAGTGTCGCCCACCAACCCCCTCCTCCTCGAACGGTCGCAACCCCCACCCATCAGATTGTCGGCTCGCTCGACCCAGCCTACCACCACCTCGCTCACGGAGCCCCATGGATGAAGGCCGCCACTCACCATCGCATAACCGTGATCGAGGGTGTGGGGCATGCGGTGGTGTACGAGGCAGCGCGAGAGGTAGCTGCGTTACTAATCGGTGGTGGAGGTGTTCGATGAAAATCCAACAAGTAACGAAAGTGCACTCCGCGATTCTGCACCACAGGTATCGCTCCTCAGAGCGATTTCAGTCGGGCCGCCACCAGACTCGGAGCAAAGTTGACCGCAAGGGGTTTACTGGCTAGAGTCATCGAGACGTGCAGGTTAATGATGACGGATTCAATTTCAGGGAAGGTCACAGAAATACGCAGGGACCTCATCTCCTTGAGGTTCGGGGCCATTACGCTGAAACTTAAGGTTAACAGGAATCTCTTGGCGGGCATATCCGTTGGAGACACCGTGGACATCCTCAGCACCGATGATTCTGGCGTCGTGCAGAAAGTTACAGTTGCGACGGGCGTTAAAAAGGGCCCTCCCTCGCCCTCAATAATCGGTCGAGTAGCTACCGATCTCCGCAAGACAGAGTGACCTTTGCTCTTTTCGGAGGAGCTCCCCCGGAGCTCTTCCTTTTCTCATCAACCAGCAGCAGTACATGAATTCTCCCGCACCTCTCCAGTGTCCGTCTCCTTATCGTCTATTCACTATCCACCCCTCCGGTCTCTCTAAAGGAGACTACCAACCCAAATCTTCCCTCTCTGCTCCCTGCCTTCCCCCTGGTAACACGCCGATCGAAGACCTCCCCCCGTTTGTTCAGCGGATCGCTGAGGCCTTCTCAACCCGACAGGCACTCCTCGCCTATGCGCGACATGTGGCTATTGGCGGGCGCGACGTTCGTCCGACTCTCCCCCTTGCAACCCACTGGATTGATGCCCTTGATGGAACGAACCTGATAGCTCTGAGGGACGGCAATCCATGGCAGGCTGACGCTACCCCCTCCTCCGACACTCATTACCGATCGTTCCCCGCATCGGTTCTCTGTTATGAGAGCCATCTCGCTGAATTCAGGTACGACTGGGAACGCAGCTCACGATTATTTCTCTTGAGACTCCCCGATAGCGAGCACCAGGAGATTCTTGCAAACTGTTCGGATGGCCCCAGACCGACCGTTCCAGAGGCGTTTGGTTATCTGAGATACACCACACAATCGGACGGATCTATCTGTATCTTAGAGATTCACAACGAACTTTTCGGTCGACTTACCTCGAGCATCCTCAAGGAGCAGTACCAAGACTGGGCGGTCGAACTTCTTGATGGCTTCACCCAATATGTCGCGCGTGCTGCCGATATAGTGAGCGTTATCGTCAAGCCCGAGGACGCCCAACGTTTTAATAAAAATCTGACCCGAACCATCATCATTCCCCCAGCGTCAATGATGGAGGAAAGGTACGGCGATCTCGATTGCGGGCGCCCCACCCCCTGGGCGCAGCAGAACGAGGATGGCCTCTGGTATCTACCAGGGATAGACACCGCGCAGATCGTCGAACGATACGTTGAAGCACCGACCCGATTGGGATTTGAGCAGCAGACCCTCGAGGGCTCTTTTTTTGCTAATAAAGAGGAGCTACCCCGAATAACCGAGGGACTCATCCTCAAGGTACTCTCTCCCCACTCAGACCGAGTAGTTCCGAAAAACACTCTCATCACCGAGCTCCTCCATCGCTGCTCTGCTGCCCCACCCGCAAGTCCTTCTCACAACAAACTTGATTATTTTAAACGGGCGGCGGAGGTTCTTTCGTCATATATCAACGGTGGCGACATCGAATCACCCCGCCTTCTGAGGACACTCTCGGTGCCGTCGGTGAGACCCAACGCACTCACGCTAGCCCCCTCCTTCGAGGTAGCCCCCGCTTTCACCGTCAGCCTTGAGGAGATAATTCCGCCCTCCCTCGTCCAGGGTCTGAGGGAAAAATCTCCTGAATTCGCCTCTCATCTCCGCGAACTAACCGCGGTCCTTAACCGCCTCATCGATCCGAACTTCACCGTCATAAGCCGAGGATTCCAAGGGGGCATGGCCGATGATTGGGCTGAACTACCAGATCCTGAGCTTCCTCCGGGTTGCTACCTCTTTTTCGTCCAAGCACCTCATCAGAATAGACACCCCTCAATCCGAGTGGTGGTTGTCGATGATTCGAAAAACCATCGTATGTACTACCTGGGAATTAAGGGAGCAGGGATCGCCGAGCTCGGCGGCTGGCCCGTCCATAAACCCGGAACGGGAGAACGTGCCCCGATCTATCGAACAGAAGGAAAGGATTCATTCGATCGGGCACCGTGGTGGGGTGGACTGACCTCTGTCGAGGCTCTTGAAGAAGCCCGCTATTCGCTCGCCCTTGCGACCCATCTCGCTGAGTTTCTTCCACACCTCGCAGACCGGGCATTAATCCCCCTTCGTCTCTCACTTCCCACCATGCTTCCCACCTGGAGCGAGAGCGACACGAGTTGGCAACTTCCGGAAGACTATGCCACGACGGTGCTCTCTCTCGGCCGACAGAGCTCAGCGCCTCCTGAGATTCACCAAGGCGAATCACCTAAGGAAGCCTCCGACCGCACCCAAAGCGTTACCATCGCGGGGGGCGAAGATCTCAACATTCTCGACCAGGTCGTCCGAGACACCGAAACCCTGCCTTCAGCACCGGATGAGGCCGCCATCATAGGACCCAGCAATCTGCTTGAGGACTACCCTGTCGAGCATCTCGTCGTACCGGAGGCATCGCCACAACCTGAACCGCCTCCCCCCGAGCTTGCTACCCTTATCTCAACCTTTCCAAGCGACGTTCGTATCCACACCTTTTTCGATCGCATTTTCAATGGACCGCGGAATCAAGACACCCCTTTCGATCCCATCCGAGATATCAACAAGACGATGCGGTTCCTCTACAATGTGCATGGATTCTCTCTGAATGAACCAACCGAGCAGTACGTTCCTCCTGACCTCATCCTCGACCCGCCCGCGATCTGCGAATATCTCGCGATAATTGCCGAACTCAACAAGGAAAACGCCCAAGAGATCTACCGACGAGTCTGCGGTGACACCCTCGCGATCATCGAATCAGTTCACCACCGAGGCGGTCATCTTGGCGGAGGGCGAATCGAGCCAACGCTGGGGGTAATAGTAGGTGCGAGGAACGGGGGTGTGACCGCGATGAGAAACATCGATATCGGAGGGGGAAATCAGAGCGGAAAAGGGGCGGGCATGCACGACGTCAGCGCATTATGCTACTTTCCATGGATGAACTCCCCGAGGGATCATTCCGACGATCAGTGGTACCACCAGCAGTACCTCAACACGCTTCAGGCGTTTGACCTCAGCTATTGGGCTGAAATGGAGCAATGTATGCGCATCTTTCTCACTGGCGCTCCGTATGAGAAAGGCGCCCGATGGATACGCCACCAGCTGACCGCCCTCAATGACGTCACCCTCTACTCCGCAGCCCCCTCAACCTCCAACATCCTGGCGGCAGCAAAGCTTATTCAAGAAGCCGAGCAGACACGAGCGCGCGTATCGATCGATGAAGTTAAAGGGCTTGTTATCCCCTCGGTGCTCCATCTCCTTTTCTCAGACTCATAGAGGCTCCCTCAACAAGTACAGCATCTGGAGGCGGGATTATCGCTAAATAGGACTTATCCTCAATCAAAACAGTATCTGAGCCCTCCATCTCTTCTTCTCAGACTCATAGAGGTACGCCCCGACACTGGCACAGCCATTGGGGGTGAGAACCTCTATCGGTGGGAGAATAAATAGCCAAGTGGCTATAACTTTGGAACAAATTGTAAAACTCAGCGCCGCGCCGACCCGCATTTTCTCTCGCTCGTGTGCTGCTCGAGCTTGGGCAATTTTTTTGGGGCCCCCGAGACGCGCTTTGTCGGCTCGGGGGCTTATTCACCCTCTCACTCTCAACTTTCTCTCTTTCCCAGAGACTCTGCCAGACGTATCCGAACTGCGTTGCGACCCATTGTCCCCTCCATGTGGCCTCTACAGCGGGATAGCTGGAGGATGAGTACATGGTGGCACAGATGAATGGCATGAGTGCCGACGCAGCTTCTTCGGGCAGTGTGCCGGGGTACTTTAACACGAGTCGAGGTCCCCCCGCGTCGTCGCCTATTCTCCAGGTTCGCCGATTATCGGACAGCTGGAAGGCCACCGAAGAGGCCAAAAGATCTTGAGAAATATCACCAAGAATTTCAACGAACTCTTCTTTCCGGGACGGAAGACAAACCAGTTTTTTCATTTTCTTTTGAAGAAAATAACCTCCGAAGTATCCGCCGCCCAACGCCGAAAAATCAACCCCTCCCCCCAAAAAACCTCTCTATCTCAGACTCATGGAGATTCCCCCACACGAGCACAGCCGCTGAGGACGGGAATCAGGAGCTTTTTTCCAAAAACGCCCCGATGGTTTGGGGGGATTGGGATTTTGATGCTATCAAAATCCGCTATTCCCGGAATTTTTTTGATAAAAAGAGCTTTGAAGGTGTGGCTCTCCGAGCGCGGCTGAGAGTCGCGGGTAGGAGAGGGAATTTTAAACGGCCGTTTCCCGAAGGGACGCCTTAGGTCATCGGCCAAACGTAAGGACGATACGTGCCTTCGGGGAAATCAACGGAGAGATCCCCACTTCGGTACGCTTCAGAGGCGGCTTTAAACCGAAAGTAGATATCGAAGTACCACGCTTTCATCTCGGCGCGACGAATGTTGCACGCCGATAGGACACGAGGGCGATGAGTGGTAGGGCTCGAGGTTCTTGTGGATTTTGGTAACGAGCCTGGCTTGATTCGTTTAAGGGCGGTTCGACCGAGAAAGCGCTTCCCCTCAGCAGCTCGGGCTTTGAGGATCTCTTGACGACGTTCCTCAAGCCGACGAGTCATGAGGAGGGCGTACTCCTTCTGGGAGAGCTTTTCGTAGCCGGGGAGACGGGCGTATTGAAGGGTGAACTCCTCGAGAAAATCTCTCTTGTTGACCTTTTTCCCCCACCGAGAGGCTTTGTAGTAGGCGGTCCAGTTCATGACCTTAAAGGTTCTCTTTATCCCCCACACGGCGTCATGGAAGCAGTTGTAGCCAGGGTAGTCAGAGATTTTTTCAACAAGGCCATCCTTGACCGGCTGGAGGACGGCGTAAAAGAAGTAGTTCTCGATATCAGTGCGGTCCGCGAGAAACTCGTTTGAATATCTTCTGCCCCAGACACCACCGCCCGAATATGAGGGTGTATATCGGGGGACGGCGCGGGCTATCGTTGATTTGAGGTCACGCAGGAAGTGGGCGCGATTATTCTTGTTGTTATGCGCGACGATGTGCAGGTGGTTGCCCTCAATAGCAAAGCCGTAGAGGGTGATCGTACGCCGAGTGGCGTACTTGGCAGTCAGCCCAAGAATCCGCTGCTCGAGGGATTCGTTGTTGACGAACCAGAGACGCGAATCTCTGGTTCGACTCGTGATAAAGTCTGAGTGTTCGTTCGTTTCGATGCGGGGATGGCAGCCCATCGGTGTTGTCCTCCGAGAGAGATAAAGTAGATCTCTCTCGGTTCGACACGTTGAAGAAATAGTTGCCAAAAAGTGGGGACATTTCTCTGAAAATGAAGCAGGATTCCACTGGGTCCCCTCTCCTCAGCCGTCCCCTCAATCTGGCGAAGCAGCTCAAGAACATATATGAATTTTCCCTGAATAACCCAATCGAGTAGTACGTTCCTCCTGAACTCATCCTCGATCCGCCGGCGATCTGCAAATATCTCACAATGATTGCCGAAATTAAGGAGAAGATCGCCGGAGGGATCATTCTGATTATCCGTGGTATGACCGGTAGTACCTTAACAACCTTCAGGGTTAGATCTCAGCTATTGGACTGAAATGGAGCAATCTGTGCGGATCTTCCTCGCTGGCGCTCCGCATGAGAAAGGAGTCCACTGGGTAAACCACTAGGTGACAGCCCTCAATGACGTCACCCTCCACTCCGCAGCCCCCTCAACCTCCAATATCCTGGCGGCAACGAAGCTCATACAGGAAGCTGAGGAGACACGAACACGCGTTCTATCTTACAAGATAAGGGGGCTCGTCATCCCCTCGCTCCGATAGCCCTCAAATATATTCCTCTTGATCAGGAATTTGTGGGGAATGCGAACATCATCGATTAATTCAGGGGCTCTCCTGATTGGCTGAATCAAGTCCTGCGGACGTTGAGCCCTGTTCCAATTCTTCAGAGGTAATGCTTCGGAAGTGTTGCTGAAGAACGTAGTCCAACTCGAGCCCGAATGAAACCTCTGAGCATCGATAAAATACGGCGATATCGGCCTGAAGTGCCTCTCTCAACGCCTTGCAGGTTTCAGAAAATTGGTCTGATTCGATTACATCTCGGGATAATCCGTCAAAATCATCAATTCGAGACATGTCAATCGCCCCTTCCCGGAGAGAACAATCAAAACTTGCTTTCACCACATCAGCACCCTGACCGCTGTCCACCATCAGGACCATCAACCGCCCGAATTGCGGCACTTGACCCCCGATATAATGCCATTCGGTCAATGTGACGATCTCGTTGGTAATCGCGATTCGTTGCTCCGCCTTCAGAAGAAGATCCTCTGCTCGCTGCTCAAAGCGCGCAAGCGCCACATCAGTGGCCCTCTTGAGCTGAATCGCCATCGATTGCTGTTCAGGATTCGCAACCACCTCATCTGTCGGAGCTTTAGCAGCAGGCAAAAGGAGAGACGCGATCTCACTTCCCGCAAGCAGATGGCTCTCAATGACCTGCGGAAGCTTTTTTCTTACCTCCGCTATCTGACGTTGACGGGCATCGATAAGGGCGTCTGGCCGAAGTTGCACCTTTGGATCATCGGGGCGACCCACGCCACTATCGAGCCACGCAAAATCCTCCTCAATCATCGCTGCCGCCAACGCGCATGAAAGCGCCTCTCTGAGCGCCCGCGCCGTTTTTACCGAGGGGGCGCGCTCATGCAGCTCTTTGAGGACCTCCAACATCTCCGGGTTTGAACCAGGCACCAGGTTATGGATCGCCCGTATATCGGGCACCGTCGAACCCCCCAAAAGTTGCTTGATATCGAGCCCCGCCGAAGAGGATGAGATGATTGGCGTACCTGTCTTACTCCTGAGTTCGGCCGGAAATGAATCGAGCAGCTCGTCATATGCAGCGCGGCCCTTCGGATCAATCAACGTATCCTTTGCCAACACCAACACCGCCAACCTTCTCTGACCATCTTTTTCGTAATCGGTACCCTGTAATTTATTGGGGTTTACTCCTTTCACCTTCTCCCTAAACGCACTCTTAATCGCATCCGCATCCGCATCTCGCAAAACCCCGAGAACTGCATAAAAATCAGTCACATAGTCCACTCCATGCTGAGGCTCACCCCTCCGCTCGTTTCTCGCACATTCTTCATCTGTCGCCGACCCACTCCTCGATTCGCCAGAGGCGGGAATCGATGGAAGGTGTGCTGCTCCAAAATCCCCCTCTCGCGATGAGCCCTGAGTGTTCATTATCTCCGAAGTCATGAGATCGACTAAAACCTCTCGCGACGAGTCTTCCTGATGATGATTGTGCATGGACCTTCCTCCGTTTTGACCCCGAAAATTAGTCTATTTATCCCCCAACCCACCCCCGAGCATCGGCAATAATCCGCTCAAGATGCGCCTCACTCTCAAAACTCTCAGCGTATATCTTGTAGATATCTTCTGTCCCCGAGGGGCGGGCCGCAAACCAGCCGTTTGGGGATTCGAGCTTAAAACCGCCAATACTCTCGCCGTTGCCAGGGGCTTTAATTACGATACGACTCGCGGGGGCGCCAGCGACGGTTGCGGCGCCTAGCGATGCCTCGGTAATCTGTGCGAACCAGCGGCGCGCCTCGGGACCGCACGGCTGATCAACGCGGCGATACCACAGCGGTCCATGAGTTGCCAGGATCTCGCTGAGCAGCTCATCCGGTCCGTGCCCCGTAACCGCCTTCATTTCAGCCGCGAGCAGCCCCATGATGATCCCATCCTTATCGGTGGACCACGGAGTTCCATCACGACATAAAAAGCTCGCCCCCGCGCTCTCTTCTCCCCCGAAGCCGAGCGTTCCATCAAAGAGCCCTGCCACAAACCACTTAAAACCGACCGGCACCTCGTACAACGAGGCCCCGACCGATGCAGCAACGCGATCTACCAACGAACTACTCACCACCGTTTTACCAACGGCTAATCCTTTCGCCCATGCGGGTCGGTGGCGAAACAGATACGAGATCGCTACCGCCAGAAAGCGGTTCGGCTCAACAAGCCCCGCACTGCCGGCGATGATACCGTGACGATCGGCATCAGGATCATTGGCACACGCCAGGTCGTATCCCGCCACCCGCTCAACCAACGGGCCCATCACATCACGACTCGAGCAGTCCATCCGAATCTTGCCGTCGTGATCGAGCGCCATGAACGAAAATTGCGGATTAACGGCTCGATTAACCACCATGAGGTCGAGCCCCCAGCGCGATGCAATCCGATCCCAGTACTCAAGCGACGCCCCCCCCAGCGGATCCACCGCGATACGAACACCGGCACGCGCGATGGCCTCGATACCGACCACCCGATCGAGTGCCTCAACATACGGTTCAACGAGATCACGACAGTGAAGCAACCGATGCCCTATCGTCTCAGAGAGCGGAATGGATCGAATCGCCCGTGAGTCATCTGTGAGAAGCTGATTTGCCCGTTTCTGAATCCACCCCGTCACTGGAGTCTCGGCGGGGCCACCATGAGGAGGATTGTATTTACACCCGCCATCCTCCGGTGGGTTATGCGAAGGAGTAAGAACAATCCCATCCGCTTGTTCACTCGGTGCCCGCGCCCCTCCCAAACGCCCATCCCGATTGTACGCGAGAATCGCCCGCGAAATGCTCGGAGTCGGGGTATAACCACCATCTTCCTGAATAATCGTCTCGACTCCATTTGCGAGCAACACCGCAATGACCGAGTCCTGCGCCTGATCCGAGAGCGCGTGCGTATCTTTACCGACAAAAAGGGGGCCTTCGATTCCCGCGTGCACCCGGTAATCGCAGATCGCTTGGGCTATCGCCATCACGTGAGATTCGGTGAAAGTGCCCGCCAACGAGGTGCCCCGATGCCCGCTTGTTCCGAAAGATACCGGTGCCGATGGTGCTGGTGCATCGTGATATGCGCGCCGAGCAGCCCCAACATCCATCAACAAAGATTCTGGCGCCTGCTTCCCGGCGAGTGGATGTTTTCCCATATGCAAAGCACCTAACATGTTTTCAATTAAACAACTGCCATCACTCTCGTAATCCGGTTACGAATCCTCCGCCAGGCCCCGAAACAACTGCACTGCGTAGCCCTTCGCCTCGGCATGGTCGACGATAAGGCCCGGATAGCCTCGCGGACGGGAAGCACCTTGGTCTTCCAACCGATGAATCGCGGCCGCTGACCAGCCCGAGAACTCAGGCACCCACCGTTTGATGTAAACCGCCTCATTGTCAAATTTCCTCTGCTGCAGCCACGGATTGAATATCCGAAAGTACGGCTGTGCATCGCACCCAGTAGAGGCCGCCCACTGCCAACTCCCATTATTAACTGCTGGATCGTATTCCGTCAGGTGCTGTGCGAACACCGCCTCCCCCATCCGCCACGACTGATGCAGATCTTTCGTCAAAAAGGAGGCAACAATCATTCTCACTCGATTGTGCATATAGCCAGTCGCCTGAAGCTCTCGCATCCCGGCATCGACGATCGGATATCCGGTCATCCCTGCAGACCACCGTGCCACCTTTTCGCTATCCTCCTCCCACGGAATCCGATCGAATCGTCGATGAAACGATCCCGAGAAGACGTGGGGAAAGTGCCACGCGATGTGGGTGAAAAAATCCCGCCAAAACAGCTCTCGAATAAACGGGTGTTCAATCCCAAGCGAATCAGCCGCGGTCCAATACACTTCGCGGATAGAGACGGTACCAAACTTATTATGAGGCGAGAGGATCGAGGTCTTATCAAGAGCCGGAAGATCGCGGACGGTGGCATAATCTGAAAAGAGCGGCACCCGTGCCAGCGTTGCGACTGCTGCACGTCGGCCCCCTAAACTTCGCCGCTGCGGCGCGCCACCCCCCACTTCCCGCACCAGCTCGCAATACCGCTCGGGTGACGTCGTGGCAAACTGCCCTGCCGCCACTCCTTCTGCAAGCACCCCATCGGGCACCCGCCCCCATGGGCATCCCGCCTCAAAAGGAACCGCCCGCCGCACTTCCTCCCGCACCGCTCGCTTGTAAAACGGCGTAAATACCGTGTATGGCGTGCGGTCAGGCTTCGCAAAAACGCTCGGTTCAACAAGGAGTGCATCAGAGAAGCTATGAAACCCTATCCCCGCCGCCTCGCAGCTTGCCGCTATCTGCCGATCTCGCTCGCGACTATACGGAGTGTAGTCTTTATTCACATATACCCCATCAATCACCCCCCGCTCCGCAAGAGCAGCCACCACCTCATGCGGTTCCCCATGAAACAGATGCAACCATCCCCCATCGCGTGCGATTTGCTCCCTCAGCTCCGAAAGCGACTCAAGCATGAACGCAAGCCCATTCACCGAACGGAATCGATGCGGCACGGTTTGCGCATCGGTGAAGACAAAGCACGGAATGATAGAGCGAGATCGAGAACGAGCCGCGAGTAGCGCGGTATTGTCATCAAGGCGGAGGTCTCGGCGAAAAATGAGGAGGGAGCTGGGGGTCATGGGAAAGTGAGAGGACGAGAGGGAGCGTGCGTAGTGAGCTCCCAGACTACTTGAGTTCCGAGGGCCTGGGTAGAGATGAAGGAGTCGAATAACCCGCTCATCACCGGCGTAACACGCCGCCGGTAGATTTCCTCAGACCAAAGCCCCAGTTCTTTGAGTCGAAAGAGAAAGAAGGTCCGACTCCCAAGCAGGGTGTCCGAAAGATAACCCCCACCGGGCCCCGTACCTCTCCGCCTCTGAGCAGGAGAGGACGAAGCCCGACCCCGACGCTATCCTGCTTCGAGAAGGCGAAGACGGGTTGAAGACACTCCGATGCTGATCCTTTAATCCATTAGATGGACGGGGGCGCCTTGACTAAGGGGCCGGATAATGAGATTTTGTTTGCAAATTTTTTTTGGGTAGAAGACTTTTTGGCGATGAATGTCAAGGAGCAGCTCACATTCGAGGAGCGCTTCGGGCATTTGTCTTAAAGGTTTGAAAAAAACTATTCGCCCGCGCGCCATCCGCAGAGCCAAAGTGCTCACCGCATTGGCCGTCTCCAGCGCTCTCGCCGCACCTCTTGCAGGGTGTTACTCTGAGGGGGACATTATGGGACCAGTTCCTCAAGTTACCCCCGATGAGAGAACCGCGAACTCAACGACCAAAGCGGTTTTCTTCCGTACCGCGGAGGAATGTCGCACTAACCTGGCGGAAAGGGAAAAGCGTGGCTTGCCACGGCTTTCCATCTCGCCCGATGATTGCGAGGCACAGTTGTTCGCGGCTCAAAAAGAGTACGGTGCGACCGTCCCCATCTTCAACTCCGCACAGGATTGTCAGCGGGACAAGGTGAAGTGCGAGCCCACCGAGGGAGGATACCGTCCAATCTTCGGGGGTGCGTACATTTACCCTAGCACGGGTCACTACCTTCCCATCTTCATGGGGGGTACCGAGAGACGGGTTTATGTGCCGTCGACCGTTTACTCGGGAGCTCGGCCAGGGCAATACGTGACGCCATATGGGCGCTCGATCACCCAGCACTACGTCGGTAGTGTTGAGGTCCCGAGACATACCCAGTTTACGGCACCAGCGCGTCCAGCGGCGGTGCAGGGAACCGGCTTTATATCGGGCCGAGGTCAGTCGGGCTTTGGTTCTACGTATAAGGCCACGGGTCGCGGTGGATTCGGTAAATGAGCACTCCAGAGGCTGAGCCGAAGTAGTGCTTGACCCTGAGGCCTCTCCCTCGAGAGGCCTCTTCCCCATATCTGCCCGAGGCCTTGCGCGAACACCTTATCATGCGATTAGTTCTATTGGTTACACCACGGGTAAGAGCGGTCACTAGAGGTGGCAAGGGGAATTTTCGGAACTCCCTGTAGTGACCGCTCGTACCAACAATGCGCGCAATTCCGTTTAAAGCTCGCCGCCATTGGCAACGCCATGTGATGGACAATGCCTACCAGGCAGAGGTCCTCGCAGACAAATCCCAGCAGTACTGGGTTGAGGCACTGGCGAATCCGTTCTACGTTCAGTTTTCCTCCGATGAGGAACAAAAAATCGCCGATGCGACTGAAGCACTCGGCGCCATGTGTCAGGAGTTTCTTGACTGGTTCTTCTCGGAGGAAAATCCAGGCGAGGTCGATGCTCGCTTGCGAGCACTTGGCATCAAACCGGCTTATTGGGAGGCCATAAAAGCATCCTGGGATCGGACGGAACCGGAGGATCTCTCCCTCTATGTGAGGTTCGACCTTGCTGTTCCTGAGTTTGACGGTCCACCGAAGCTGCTGGAAATAAACGGAGAAACGCCCCTTCTTGGGTGTGAGACCGTGTACCAGTGGAATTGGTTAGCTGACATGCTAAGTCACCAAGCCAGAGACCTGCCACCGGGGGCCTCTCAGGCCAACGATTTCTGGGACCTGGTTTGCGCTCAGCTGGACGCAATCATGAGGACCTATGGGTCCGAGGGTAAGATCTTCTCCTTTCTCGTTGATGAGAAACTCAATGAGGACATCGAGATGGCCGCCCAACTCATACAGATGATTGAAGACTCGATCGGGCAATACTGTCAGATCGTCTTTCTTCGAGATCAGCATGATGAGCAAGGTAACGTTCAGCAACGTGGGATTGGAATGGATGACGAGGGATACCTCGTGGACCATACGAATCACCGGATGCCCTTCATATGGAAGGTGTATGACTGGAGCGACCTCCAGAACGACGTGGAGGCGATGGGAAAGACTGACCTGTTCGCCCGAAGGCTCGAAACAGGAGAGGTCAAAATCCTTGAGCCGCTCTGGAAGCAAGTGCTCTCGAACAAGGGATCGCTGGCTTTCATTTGGGCACAGTTCAAGGATCATCCCGTTTACGGCCAGTATCTTCTCGAGACTCACTTCGAAGCAGGGGTGGGAGCCGAGGTTACCAAACTGCTGTGCAAACAGCATGTTAGGAAGCCCTTTCTCGGCCTCGAGGGCGTTGCGACGACCATCTCCGATGGAAGTCTCATGCTGGAGGCGCGTGAAAGCTTCGGCTACGGCGAGGAAGGATTCGTAATCCAGGAGTATACCCCGCTCCCAACAGCCTTCGATTACTACTACATGGTGGGATCGTGGTTGGTGGGAGGGCTTGAAGATGGTAAGCCGGCTGGCTTCATTATCCGGGGCGACAAGTCTCAGATTACGGGCCGCCACTGCCTCATCATTCCCCACGTGGTGAGCGACCGTCTGGTTGCTGGTTACTAATCGGTTACGGCCAGGCAAAGCGAGAGCGTCGGCGGTTTCATCCGACGACGCTCTCTATGTTTCCCGAGACTTGTAGAAACGGGAGGCGCAAGACTGGTCGGATTCCCCTAACTATGACAGATGCCTGAAGCGTTCCATTTGACGAATCGGAAGAACTTCGTCACGAAGGCGATCGTCCGAGCATATCATTCATCGCCACGAATAGAGGTTAAAACGGTTCACCGCGAAATTCCTCCAAGAAATGGGGGGCATTTCGCGATGAACCAAAAGGTTATGAAATTCGCCCAAAGGTGCTGGAAGCTCCCAATTTCACCTGATTTTCAGGTGTCCAATGAGTGGATAACCGGTCTCCCCTCGGGAGTCCATCCAAATTTCCTCGCTCTCCTCGCGAGGGATGTCTGGTCGGAAGGGGACAGTCAGCCCCTCTATGATTACATCCAGTCTCGGAAAGGAGAAATGTCAGCAGACTTTCTCTCCATGATGGAGCTATGGCTTCAGGATGAACAGAAGCATTACGAGGCGATGCGTCGGTGCTTCCATGCAATCAGTGGCATCGGCTACGATGAGATGGACGACTTCTTTCTTGGACGATCCCATGAGCTCGAACCGATCAAGCCCGTTTTGAAGGATGAGTTCACCATTTTGGTGGCCTTAGCCTTCGACGAGCTGGGCTCAACAATGTCCTATCGTCGGGACGTTGACGAGTATTATCGGTATTATCCCCCTGGGATAGCGGCAATTGGTCGCCACCTGTATGCCGATGAAGGTGTGCATTTTGGCAATGCCATTGCTCTCCTTAAGCGTCATCATCAAAGCCGGCTCGGCGAGGTGGAGTCAACGCTGAAGGAAATTATCCGACTCGAGGCCGAATTGGGCAGGTACACCAAGACTTTCTTCTTGGATCATGCGCAGGAGGTAAACCGATTTCCGCCCTTCTTTAATGAGCGGATCTCGGCGAAGATCCTCGGTTGCCTCGGTGTGGCCGCTCACCCTGCGAAGATGAGCGACCTCTGGAAGTGGCGTCCTAAAGGTTGTGAGCGGGTCCCGATTGCCATGGACCCAACGTGGAGCCAACGACTCGTCTCACCGTTAGCTCTGTAACACCTCGAACGAGTGTGTTCTGCTGCGAGGCTCACTCCTCGCAGCAGTCCTTTTTTTAGACCACGGGGCTCACCTTTGTGAGAATATCGCTCCGTACGGTCTGTAAAAATCCGCCTCTTCATCCTTACAGATTCTCGAAAAACAGATCAGAACAGAAAACCTATCAGTTCCCCGACACCCCAAGAGTGAGGACCATCTTGTTCGGTTACCCATTGAGGATAATCAAATTGGCTGCCATCACACACGAGCTGCCCCGCAACCGACTCAAGCATAAACGCAAACCCATTTACCTATCAGAATCTTGGGATACCCAAAAAGGGGCGCGCGGTGCGGTTAGTGACGAACCGTCACGCTGGGTACCAGAATGGGGATTTCTCTTAATTGGGGCTACATCGGCAAAACGACCCATTCAATTGCCAGGTCTCTACGCCTGTCTATTATGTCTTTTAATCTCTGCGCTCGGTATTCGTATTCCTGCACCTACCCTCAGCACCCTCAAATCAGCCTACGTTGTTCTTGGCATGATGATGCTCGGGCTCGTACTTTCTCAGCGACGACTATCCCTCAATCTCCCCTTTATCTGCGGAGAACTTTTCATTCGTTTTGGTGCCTGGTTTGGAGCGACCTGGATCTTGCTCGCTATCGATTGGGCAACCCTCGGAGCCCTTGCGCCCCCGATATCGCAATCAATCTTGTGGATGATGGGATTTCGGCCGATAGGAGCAAATCTTATCGCCTATGCCGTTGATGCCGAGGCATCGCCCGAACAGATAGCACCGGCAGTTGTGTTGTCGACGCTTCTATCACCCCTCCTGTTGGCGTGGGCGTTCTGATACGCTTTTGACGAATACCCCTCTCATCCGCATCAACGGCATCCCCTACCAAGCGCACTCGCAAAATTTCTTCATGATCCACACCATCGCCGCCCTTACCGCTACCGTTTTCTCCATCAGCAAAGACATGGTCAGCAAGTCTGTTGCATCCCGCGTTGATGGAACGACCTCGACCCTTGCAAGCTTTGCGTATGCTCTTCCGTACTACGCGGTGGGGCTCCTCCTCTGCATCCTCTTCGGCGTCCCCCTTGGCGATCTCTCCGGGCCATTTTGGCTATTCGTCGGCCTTCGCAGCATTACCGACGCTTGCGCTGAATGGTTAAAAATGTCAGCGCTCGGCAAGACCGACATCTCCCTTGTCGTTCCCTTCTTTGCCCTGTCACCCGTCCTTCTTCTCATCATGGGGCCCCTCGTTTCGGGCGATAAACTCACCCCATTGGGCATCACCGGGGTGCTTCTGAGCGTCATCGGTACGATCGGACTCCTTCCCCGCCGCTCAGCCAACGCGTCCGCAGCCGGCTCTTCAGCGATGCAGGGCATCTTCATGGCCCTCGGCGCCTCAGTATTTTTCGCCCTCAATACCCTCTTCGATCGCCTTGCCGTTCAACGAGCCTCGAGCCTTGTCTCAGCCGCCGCAATGACCGCCACCGCAACTCTCCCCTTCATCATCCCCGTGTTCCGCTCATCCACCCGACGCGAGGCCTTCTTCCGAGAAGCAAAACTCTTCAACCTCCGCGGCATCTTCGAGGTCGGCTTCATGACCCTCAAACTCTTCGCCCTCGCCACTCTCCCCGGAGCCTACGTAACCGGACTCATGCGCCTCTCCGTCCTCGGAACCATTATCGGCGGCCGAATGCTCTTTCAGGAGCAAGAGACAAAACGGCGACTATTATGGGGTTCCCTCGTGTGTGCAGGGAGTGTGTTGATTGTGTGTTCGGGGTAGACGAGCTGGGTAGACCTCATCGGCATCCCTACGGCATTGCGCAAAGAAAATGACTTACCGGCATCGCAGATATCGCACTCTGGTGAATCTTTGGAAGTTTATACACCTGGTCACTTTTGAGATGGATCTGATAGACGAACGGGATAGCGATTTTTTTGAGGAGATAGGTGAGGCCACTGCTTAAGTCCTGCTCAGAGCTTTTCACCTCGATGGCAATCCATGGTCGCTTGTTTCGAAGGAGGATGAAATCGATCTCGTGCCCATCAACATCTTTGATGTATCGTAACTCGATTACCTCGCCGTAAACATCTTCAAACCAGTGAACAAGACGCAAGAGATGGAGGGCGACAAGATTTTCAAGTCGCGCTCCGGGGTCTGCGAGCCGGCCCACATCCCACAGGAAGAGCTTTCGCTCCTTTTTAATTGCCTTAATCTTTGGATCGCCGAAGGGCAGAACGTAAAAATTGGCGTACAGCTTTTCGAAGATACCGATCCACTTGGCTACCGTTTGATGAGCGACCTCGAGATCCTTTGCAAGGTTATTGATCGATAGATTATTCGATACGAGATCGGGCAAGCGATCGTAGAGCAGACTCATCTGGTCGAGCTCTTGGGTCTGTTCAAGGCTTCTGACATCCTCAAACACCAGTCGTTGCCCGTACGCGAGTCGCCATCTTCCGGCGTAGCTCTTCGATCGGCTCAGGAACGGCTCGGGAAACCCTCCAAAGGAAAGAAGATCGGTCAGGATGGATTGCGCCTTATCGCGATCCGGCGGGGAGAAAGTGGCAGCCCGCTCCATTGTTCGTCGATAATCGAGCTCAGGTAGGGCGAGAACTTCAGCAAGCGTAAAGGGATGGAGCCGATAATGAAAGTACCGTCCCTGCAGAGAGTCTCCCCCTCGAGCGTATTGGTCGAGCCGAGCGCTGCCGGTGACGAGGATTTTATGCTCTGCATGGTGAAGGTCATACACTCCCTTCAACCAATTTCTCCATGAACGGAATTTATGCAATTCATCAAATACCCAATACTCCCGTGAGAGGTCGAGTTTATACCCTTTGAGGTTTTGGCGGTGTGTAGCAACGTCCCAGTTGTAGTACCCCATCGTCGAGGTTGGATCGCCGATCGACTTGGCAAGAGTAGTCTTTCCACATTGCCGGGGACCAGAGAGCAGAACCATCTTTCCCCGACCGAGGTCGGCAAGAATGTGGGGGTAAATTGAACGGTAAGACATAGAGTAAATTTAATACCTGTCTAACAAAAAGTAAAGTAGTTTTAACAGGTATTCAATTTTTTGCCTTAAGAGGAGAGGTAGCCCCCACCTCTCTGCCTCTGAGGTATCGAGGTCCTAGCCAAGATTCGGCGAGCCAATCGGTTACCAGAGTATATGCAGTAGATTTTGACGGCACCGCTGGTAGAACAATTTTAGTGGCTTGGTGCGGTAGCCCTGTGCCCGAGGTGGTTTGATTTATCATCACCGATTGTTATACTAGGCCTAATTGAAGGTTAATTATGAGAAGCATCTCACTTACTCTCGACTATCTTGGCATCGATGCGCTCCTGGGGCTTATTGATGAGCCCCATCGGGCAGTCTGTCGAGCGATTCTCGCCGAAAATCGGCAGCTCTTCGAGCAAGCTCGCGGTTCGACCCACAATCACCAAACGTGGATTGGTGGCTACCTGGATCATGTCACCGATGGCATGAACTACGCCCGTCACCTCTTCGAGTTCGATCAAGCATTCGGGCGGCCACTTCCCTTTTCGCTTTCGGACGCCCTGCTGGTGTTCTTTCTTCACGATCTTGAAAAGCCGTGGAGAATACTCGTGGACGCGGAGGGTCGCGCGTCGAATCGCGAGGGGCTGACGACAAAAGCCCAGTTTAAAAAGTTCCGTGAGCAAAAGCTCGCAGAATACGGACTGCGCTTAACCCCGGAGCAGGCCAACGGCTTGACCTACGTCGAGGGCGAGCACAATGACTATAGCAGTGAGCGTCGTGTCATGAACGAACTGGCAGCCTTCTGCCACAAAGTCGATGTCTGGTGCGCGCGCGGATGGTATGACTATCCGAAACCCGGGGGTGACGAGTGGATGGGAGCCGGGAGGTTTCGAACCTCCTGACGCATCGTCGCGGCCAAGAGCCCATGGGGTACCATTGGGCTCTTTATCGAGAACTGGTTTAATTACACGGGCAGAAAAGGGAAATCTGTTTCTGCCCTCTCTCATATCAAATCCCCGATACCCACTGTTACCCAAGCTACAGCGGTTCAACGCTTAAGATTCGCGCCTCATAAAACCCTGGTCCTCTGTACACCTCTGAGGTATAGAGGTCCTAGGCCACCGGTAAATTTTGTCATGCAGCTTTCGGGCTGAGGGTATCACTACGTCTATCTGCCTCTATTCCTCAGAGACATCGAGGTCGGGGCATAGCAGGGTGGGGCGAATGTGTTGCCTGAAATTTCATCAAATTTCAGAGGCGAGCAAATCTCTCACCTCTGAGTACTTTCTTCGACTGACCGGTAGACTCTTGCCGTTCGACAGGATACATACCGCGTTGCCATTCCTCTTCACAAGCTTCTTAATATGCTCCCGAGCGACCCAATGCGATCTATGAACTTGTATCCCAAAATTGGAAGGAAGCTCCTCGATGGCATCCCTCAGATTATATAGAAACATGACTTCAGCGTCCGTTGTAGTCACCCGGAGATAATGAAGCTCTGAACTCAGAGAAATCAAGCTACCCGATGCTCGGCTACGTAGCTCCTGAAAAAAACCGCTCAATTCTTTCGGCTCGCTCGAAGAGAGCCCCTGCTGGTCTCCCTCCTGTTCAGGAGCCAGCAGAGATTCTCTTCTGGAAAAATCTAACTGAAGAACCCAAGGGGCATTGAGACCTAGCCAGGTAATGACAACGGGTAGAACCACTCCTGCAGCTTCGTCAAGCAAACCAAAAAAAATACCAGCTGATGAGGCATCATCAGGAATCGCAAAAAGCAGATCAAGAAGGTAACCAATCGGTACAAACAGAAGAGCTCCGACAATGCCAGATAGTGCGGTTTGTATCCAGGTGGATCGCGGAGTTCGGGGCTTGATGTAGAGGGAGGCAAACCGCTGGGTAGCAATCAAGAGGGGTATGAGGATGGATATCTGAATCGTCCAGAAAATCAGCCCTTTCCAAAATCCGATTCCCGCAGCGCCTGCAGGTTCCATCCATGCAAAGACTACGATGAGCACTAGTGAGCTAAAGAGGAAATACCGCGCGACTGATACAGCAGGGGCATCAAACAGGTGTTTTGTTTCTTTCGTCATTGTGTTCATTCTCATCGGTTACCACCTAGGCATCTTCTTTACCATTCGTGCATAAAGCGTGCTGTTCGTGCATCTCCCGGTTGTTGCTTGTATGAAGTCTGTGTAAGGTCCGGTTTAATTCGGCTTGAACTACCTTTATTACGAGGAGGTAAAACGGTAATCTATGAGAATAAAACGTACCTTGCAAAAGATAAAGAAATTACATTGCTCAGTCGCTCTGTTAGGCATGGTGCTGTTGATAACGGATGCATCTGCAGACAGCGTTAATTACGAGGGGCCGTATGCGAGGCTCTTAGGGGGGCTGAATCTTATTCCAGATTCTGACTTTGACGGGAGCAGTCCAGAATCATTCCCATCCGGCGAGGTAAGTTTAGCCACAGGGACAATAGTCGGCCTCGGTGGCGGATATCGTTTTAACAAAAATGTGGCTGCAGAGCTTGAATATACGTATCGCAGTAATGAAATCGATAGCGTTAAGGGAGCAGGAGGAGCGAATATAGCTGATGGAGGAGATTTGGCATCAGTGGCGATAATGGCCAATGGCCTCTATCACTTCGACTTTGCCGAGACTTGGACGCCCTATATCGGTTTTGGTTTAGGAGTTCTTCAAGAGATAGACTCCGACGTTCAACTTACGGCTCTTGACTCTCAAACAGATTTGGAAGACCAAGTCTTTGGTTGGCAAGCGATAGCTGGGGCTGAGGTCCCTATCGACAGCCGTTGGCGGATGTACGGGGAGGGACGGTTCATGTCCGCTCCTTCCTCGAACCTGAGCAACATCAATGGCTCGTACAGTGTGGACTATAATAATGCGTCGCTCATTTTCGGGATTGGATATCAGTTTTAGGGAGTTAACCCTGTCCCGAAAATTTCAACGATAGGGAAGTTCGGGTTTTCCACAGGCGGCGTCAGCTGGGTTGAGTAGAGCTCTGCAAACCGCCTGTGGGAAACTCTATATCCCACGCAAAGCTGATTTTATCGCGAGTGTTGAATACAGGGGGCCTATCGTCAAATCGAGCATTGCGCTTACTCTGGATCTTCGACCATTAATCGGTGAACTTAAGTTACCGGTGAACGCAAGACGGAACCTGCGGCTCCTTGTTCATCTCTCAAACGTTTCGGTTTCCCCGATGGAGTGTAAGAAGGAGGAAAGGATATCCATCCCAATCTGCTCAAACTGTCTGAACCTACCTCTATGCCTCTGAGGAATAGAGATCCTACGAATTACTATCTATCTGTAATTACTGTCTATACCGGCACTCGTCACCAATCTACCTTGACAGGGCATATTTGCACAGATATTCTGCCCTTGTATGACACATTTTCACAGAGTTATTCAAATACCTGATCTTACCACACAAAATGCTCAGGCGCGGGCCGTCTTCTTGTGGGGGCCGCGGAAGGTGGGTAAAAGTAGCTGGATTCGCCGACACCTGCCACAAGCAATTTATATTGATCTTCTCAAAAGTGACCTTCTTGCTGAGTACAGCGCGCGGCCGTCGTTGTTGCGGGAGAGATATCGAACCCAGTTGCTGAATCAACAAGCACAAACGGGCTGCTCAGAGCATGATGTGTTTGCGCCGATCGTTATCGACGAGATACAAAAGTGCCCGGGGCTGCTCGATGAGGTGCACTGGTTGCTCGAGAATACGCCACGCCGATTTCTCATAACGGGTTCGAGTCCCCGAAAGTTGCGGCGCAATCATGCGAATCTGCTCGGAGGGAGAGCATGGCGACGTGAGATGCGTCCTCTGACGAGTGTTGAGATCGGGCTCCCTGTTGCAGTCGATGGTGGTGCATATTTGGGGATGGAATCGGGTGACAGAGAGGAGCGATTTGATCTCGAACGTGCGATCATAAGGGGGCTTATTCCATCCCACTACCTCTCGGATGAGTGGCGTGAGGAGCTTCGGGGGTATGTCGCTGATTATTTGATTGAAGAGATCGTGCATGAGGGAGCGGTCCGCAGCTTACCCGATTTTAGTGATTTTTTGCGGGTCGCTGCCATTACCAATGCAGAGCTAATCAACTATACCAATGTCGCCCGTGAAGTTGGGGTTTCAGCGAAGGTGGTGCGGAGCTATTTCCAGATTCTTGAAGATACCTTACTTGGTTTCCGCTTAGCGCCGTGGTCAAGGAGTAAAAAACGGCGATTGGTTGAGACCGAAAAGTTTTATCTTTTTGATGTAGGCGTATCAAATTTTCTTGCGCGTCGTATTCCCGCAGCGGGTACCCCCGAATTTGGCAAAAGCTTTGAGCATCTGATCTTAATGGAGCTTTTAGCCTACCGAGCGTACCGCTCGCCCGAATTGGAGATTCGATTCTGGAGAACCTCTAATCAGCAGGAGGTCGATTTTATCCTGAATGACAAAGAGGTTGCGATCGAGATTAAATCGAGCCGCCGAACGGAGCTCACCGACATAAAGCATCTCACCTCACTTACCGAGGATGGCCCGATTCGGCATCGCATTATTGTCTCTTGCGATAGAGAACCAAAAACTCTCGAGGACCGCTTCGGCAGTATCTCCGTGCTTCCCTGGCAGGTGTTTCTTGCTCGGTTGTGGCAGGGAGACATAGTGGCAGGGTGAAACAGGAACTATGAGAGAACCTACCGTTTAATGTCATTTAATTTGAGGCAATCACAAGGATAAGCCATCCAAGCAGCTACGCCTCACACAACTCGTGCAACACCTCCCCCACCCCCTCCAGCCACGGCACCACCATCACATCTCCCTCACGATAGCGGGTATCTCCGCCATACAAACAGTAACACTTTGCCCCTCGGAATTGGGGGCCAAGTGTCCTGATATGGCGCAGATCCTCACTATCAATCCTGCTTCCCGATTTTATCTCAATTAACGCCTCAACCCGTCCGGCGCGCTCGAGAACCAGATCGATCTCGGCGCCACCTTCGGTCGCAAAAAATGATGGCACCACAGACAACTCGCTGTATGCAATGCGGCGGAGAATCTCGGCGATCACCAACTGCTCAAAGAGGACGCCATACTCGAACGAACCGTGGTGGAGACCAAAATCGATACTGCCATCGAGAGCTCGCTTGACACCGTTGTCAAAGAGATAAAATTTCGGTGTTTTCCTTAACTTTTGGCGTTCCGAACCAGCATAGGCGTGAAGAAAAAAACCTACTAAGGTGTCTTCAAGGATCGCATAATACGAACGCACCGTGCTGTGGTCGACGCCGACATCCCGCGCGATCTTGGTGTAGTTAACAGGCTGCCCGTGGGATTGCGCTGCGACCTGAAGAAAACGGCGAAATGGTTCAATCTTGCGGACAAGCTGCTCCCCCCAAACTTCCTCCTTCAGGTAGGTATTCGCATACGCGACAAGGCTTCGCCGTTTTTCAATAGGTTCAGCCAACGTCACAACTCGCGGCAACGTGCCAAACAGAAGTGCTTGGTGCAGGTCGAAGTGGCTCCCGAGCTCCTCGGCCAACAAGGGGTATAAATTAAAAACAACTGCCCGCCCAGCGAGCAAATTCGCGCCACCCAATTTCAGCTTCCGAGCGCTCGAACCGGTGAGGACAAACTTCAAAGAGGATTCCTCAATTTTTCGATGGACCACATCGAGCAGTAGCGGAACTTTTTGAATCTCGTCGATGATGACGACCGTGGTCTCAGGATGCAGCGCCGAGAGCTCTTTATAGAGCGCTTCAGGATTCAGCTGATACTTCGCCTCAAGATCCAAATTCAGGAGATCAAGATAGAGTACCTCCCGCCCCGCCTCCGAGACCGAAAAATGGCTTTTAACCAAACTCGTCTTACCGGTCCCACGAGCCCCGAACAGGAAAAAACTCTGCTTTGTTGAAAGGTTAATCAAACGCTTGAGCATACCCCCAATTTTCCCCCGAAATCGAGGGTGTTGTCAAAGGGAGATTTGGGCGGGGGTTGAGATTGTACAGGATATCGGAAGTTTGCCGGCATTTTTTTATCCGGGCTAGTCGCGGCCAAATCGGTTGCCCAAAACGATGTAAAGACCGTTCAAGATAAAATCACTACTAGAGCATGAACTTGCCTCTCATTTGAACCACCTTCAGAATTCAGCCTTTCCTGAATTCAGCGAGCGAGGTAAACGCAACAACGTTCCGAAAAGTTGATACTCCGAAGCAGGCAAACGTAAAGCCTCAACTCAATATATCGCCCATTTTTATAAGAGGTATGCTCTGATGCTTGATACATCAAAAATCCCCCTTACCGGAGCTTCATTCACCTGGTTCATTGCAGGCGGTTGGGCGATTGATCTCTTTTTAGGAAGGCATACACGTCATCACACAGACCTGGATCTTGGAATTTTTCGTGACGACCAACTCGCTCTCCAAGATTTTCTTTCCGGATGGAGCCTCTTAAAAATCGTAAATGGTGAGAACGTTCAATGGTGCAGGGGCGAGCAGCTTTCTCTGCCAGTGCATGAGATCCATGCCAATGCTTCCAGCGGCGACACTGTGGAGATTTTATTGGCTGAAAAGAGCGAGTCGCGCTGGATCTACCGTCGGGACCCGACGATCACATTGCCAATTTCATCCGCTGTGCTGACGATTGAAAACGGCATCTGCATATTAGCACCGGAGATCGTTCTGCTGTTCAAGAGTAAGAATCCACGAGAACAGGATCAGGCTGATTTTGAGAATGTCCGTACGCATCTTTCATTAGGGCAGAAACAGTGGCTCCATGATGCCATCGACCGGACAAATAAGACCCATTCGTGGATGGCAAAACTCACAAGTTAGGCGGAGCCTCTTTTGCTCAGTGGTATCGAGGTCCAGCCTATAAAGACCCAAGGCCCCCTCTCACGCCCCCCGCAAAATCCGCCGAACCCCTCGCACCAAACAGGCCTAAATCGGCAGATTTATGAAAGTCATCCCCTCTTCTCGGTGGACAGACAGGGGGGTGCTGAGACGCTGATGCCGAGGAGTAGACGTGATGCATCGAAGATTCACGAAGCTTCGTTGAGAGCCTTTTGGGGATGCTTTGCACTAATAGGTATCGGTTGCGTGTCGTGGAGGATGAAATCGACCTCGATATCATCTGAGGAAACGGGCCGAAACTCTTTTTCACCCTCCAGCACCACTTTCAATTACCGCTCATCCAACACCGCCAGAGAAAACGGCGCGCCCCCTCCAACCGCATCAAGTGCAGCCACCGTCGCTATGAGCCCATCGCCAACGGCCAGCCCAGGCGCCTGGATCGCTACTGTCTTTGTTCCGGCGACTGTCACTGCGACATCATACGTTCCCGCAGGCACGTTCAGATAATCAGAGATCGCCTTAAACGGGACATTCGAGAGCACCGGAGCCGCTGAAGCAATACCAGTCCCGGGAGCAGTGACATACACATCAACAGCAGGGGCACTCGCTGCTGAGTGGAGGACCCGCACCTTCGCAGTGCCGGCTTCGGGATGCGTTCGATCCGCGGTGAAAACGAGCGGGGTAATTTTTGCGACCTTATCGGCTGCAACGATGAGGTAGTCGGTATCATCCGCGAGATCGAGAGTAGCATCAATTGCCGTGGTATCGGTCCCCGCGACATTCACCTGAACCCGAGACTGCTTAGCCTCGAGCGGAAGAAAATCGGACGCTGCCGTGTACGGCACATTTTCAAGCACCCTGCCCCCATCTATGAGGACATCGACCGCGGGAGCATCGGGGGATGCGTGAAATACCCGAACCCGCGCCTCGGAGCTGTCTCCTCCGCCACACCCGACCGCCCCCGCGACAAGCCCCCCAACTATCATCGCGGTGATGACCGAACGACTGACGAGTCCCCTCGCGCATACTCCCGAAACCAGACCATTCACTGTTGAACAAACTTTCATAATTCCCTCCGAAAGAGATATTTGCTGTTATTTTATAACAGCTATTATTCGCCTCTTCCTCCCGCTAGTCAAGAATTACTGTTAAATTTGACACCAATTTTTTTATTCCATATAATGAGGTAGTTATGAGCAACAAACATTTACCAACCTTGATCACCACCGCAATCCTGCGCCCTCTCGTCAGGCTTTGCCTGGCGCGGGGAGTGCGGGTGCAGGAGCTTGAGGCGCTCCTCAAAGGGGTCCTCGTCGCTGAGGCCCGGACGGCCATTGAGGCAGCTCGGAGCGAGGTGAGTGTCAGCAAGATCAGCGTCATAACCGGCATCAATCGGACAGAAGTGGCGCGATTGGTTTCGGGGGATGGGCCCTCGAAGGAGAAGCACGACGTTCTGAACCGGGTGATCGGATTATGGTCACATGGTCGAGAATATGGCAGTGCGAATGGCACCCCCCGCCCCCTCACATTCCAGGGACTCGGAAGCGAATTTGCGACGCTGGTTTCAGCGGTGAGCAAAGAGGTAAGCCCGTATCCCGTCCTCTTTGAGCTCGAGCGAATTGGGGCTATTCGCTACGACGGGGACCGCGCTATTCTTCAGGTCGTCGAGTACACTCCGCACGGGGATGTCGAACACGGGGTACAGGTGTTGAGTGATGACATCGAGGATCTGGCGACCGCCGTTGAACAGAATTTGACCTCATGCCAAGAGATCCCCTCGGTTCATCTCAGAACATCATACGACAACATCGATCCTGCCGAGCTGCCCCACATTCGTCGCTGGCTGCTCGAAAAGGGAGCTGCGTTTCACCGCGACGTGCGGGGGTATCTCTCCCTTTTCGATCGGGATATTAACCCATCACTCCCGCGCGGTGATGAGCGCGCACGGGTCGCCGTATCGCTCTTTTCGCTCGGCGCAAAGATAGAAGCACCAAAAGAATTGAAGCCCAAAAAACGAGGAAGAAAACCATGCGCCCCACCCTCTGCCGATCAATCCGCTCGCTAAAGCTGTACTCGCAGCGCCCGCTCGTGCCTCGAGCGGTTATCGCCGGAGCTGTTTCAGGCGTCGTCTCCATCTCAGTGGGGTGTGGTGGGGGTACGACCGGCACTTCTCCGATCGATGGCTTTCACATGGTTGGTACTGCACGATCGACCATTGGTGCGCCCCTGCCGAATACCGACATGGCGGTCCGCTCAGGAAGTGATAGCGCACCGGTTGTCGTCGCGCGGACCGATCAGCAGGGCTCGTTCCTCATGCGGCTACCCTCAACGGTTTCGACGCTATCGGTATCAGTCGGCAACCAACAATCGCCTCCCTTTACAAGATCTCTGATCGGACCGAGTATTCTTTCAACCGAGCTGCAAGCGGCACCGAACGGTACTGTCACTCTTGTGAATAGCTACGAGGTACAGGTCGACGCTGCAACGCTGTGTACTGCTCTTCGACCTGAAGGAAACGATCTTATTCGCGACCGAGAGCTCACCCCGAACGCACCGTGCATCGTTCCGTTTATTGTGAATTCGACCCAGATCACTGCATCTCCGCTCCCGATCGGACAATACCGTGCGACGATTACGGGCACGACACCCGAGAGCTGCACGGCTACAGCACTCGGATCACAACCAGCACGGGCGGATGCCGATGGAAAGATAAGGGTTGATGTCGCGCCGGTAATTGATGCAGGATGCAGGTCATTTTCGGTGGTAGTATCACACGACGACACGCGTCAACCGGGGGCTTCGTTTGGGGTGCTGGGGTGAGGAGAAGGTAGCCCACCCGAACAAGAGTTCATCAGGGAGGACTGTTGTTCTCCTCAGCTCGATCGGCATCGCCACAACGCTCGGAGACGCCTTCTTTGCCGAGAGCCAGAGGCATCAGTGCAGGTAGCAAGGTGGATGTGGCAATCCCTGTGAGACCGCTGTTTCATCTACTCGGGGAACGAACGGGTTGACTTGTGCGTGCCCCCCTTGGTGCCGAGGGGTCAGGACGACCCGTCGAACTCGGCTCCTCCCCCTCTTCGCTGTCGCGCACATATCGCGCGAGCCACTCCAGTAACCCCTCAGCACTATTCCGCGATAACCCATCGATTCGCGTGAATCGCGGGATCCCATTTGCAGGACCCAGCGGGGTCATGATGTGAAGGGAATACAAGCCGAGCACCGCATCACTTGAGCTTTGCGCGATAAAAAATTCGGTAACGCCCACAAGCGGAGCCGATGATTCGAGCCGACGAAACACCCCCCGCCGAACATGAAATCTCCCGTCCCGAATAAAAAACCGAACCCGTCTCCGGTACCACTCCCAAAAAGAAATCTCCCCAATCAGAAACAACAAATGGACCCAGACGAGCGCTTTTTCAGCATGATGAACCATACTTCCCTGATATCCACCTATATCGGAAAGCCACCCCCCTTCACTAATGAGATAGATCGCGAAAACTGCGACAAACAGCCCACCACTAAGCCACGACTTGCGCAGAGCGTAGCGCGGGCTTGTCCTGAACACCCGACTGAGTTCGATCCGCTCGACTCCGCCCGAGCGGTGCTGAGGCTGCCCACGCAAAAAAACGGATAGTGCAGATCCATCCGTGATTGCCTCAGGGATACATTCCTCAAAGTCAGTGTCTGCAGAGACTGGATCCGCAAGAACATAGGTTTGCACCGTTCATCCCCTTTTTGGAATCGACCCCTTTTCCTGGACTATGGAAACCCCGGTACTCTCGATAGGTAGAGATCCTCAACACTCTCCATACGAGAGTATGAAGCTTGAAACCCGCGCCACGACTCTCCTTGACCGCTTCCTCGTAAAATTCTAACAGAGAGGACTCCGATATCCCTCCGGGATACCGCTTTAAATCGGAAGTAGCCATTAATAAACCACGCCTTCATCTCAGATCGTCGCACATGACACGCACATACAGCCCGAGGACAGCGGGAGGCAGGCATTGAGGTTTTTGTTGATTTCGGTTGTGAGCCCGGACCTCTTTCGCGTAAGGAGATGGCGTTCTTAGGCTCGTTCATTGATGTCTGCAACGGTTCGCGGATATGAATTTTGAGGGCATCGCCGACACCTTTTTGGAAAAAACGGAGGGAGACCTGGCTCAATTGCTGTCGTATGATTGTGGATGATAAGCCGGCTTCTTCCTCTGTGAGGTGCTATGCGATATGCCCGTTCATTCCTCTTTTGCAGCGTCGTAGCTCTCGCTCTTCTCGGCTGCGGGGTGTCGGTTCAGGATTACAAAAATGAGAAGCCGACGCTGGTCGTCGAGGACTTTTTCTCGGGAGACCTTGAAGCCTTTGGAGTGGTTGCCGAGCGCAGCGGTAAGGTTATCAAGCGGTTCTCGTGCGACATGAAGGGAAGCTGGGACGGTCACACGCTTGTGCTTGACGAGGACTTCACTTGGTCGGATGGATCACGACAGACACGGGTGTGGCATTTGACGAGGAAGGCTGATGGCACGTTTTCGGGAACGGCTGACGATGTCATCGGCGAAGCGTTCGGAGAAGTTTCAGGCAACACGTTCCACCTTGTCTATGATCTTTCCGCTCCGGTTAACGGATCAACGACAGTCCTGCATGTTGATGACTGGCTCTACCTTGTCACTGATTCAGTCGTCATGAATCACTCGGAGCTCACGAAGTTTGGGCTGCATGCAGCGGATGTTTATTTGACGATTCAAAAGAAGGGGTAAAGGGGTCATTGAGGCGGAGAAAATAATGCAAGAGCTATCGTCAAATCTCGTGTTTAATTAGCTCAACAAGCAGCGACTCGTTGTCTGCACTAACCTCAATACCATATACAAATCTGACTCCGGTAATCACCCTCCGAAGGAGTAAGCACTTATAAACGACGAGGACATCTCCATGCCCCTGAGACAAACGGGGTGGGCCCGAATAGTGGTGATACGGGCTCGTATCGGCGGGGGATGCGATGGAGCTGCCAGGAGTGATAGCGCCTCCTCTCGGGCGAGTGGTCAGAGACCACATCGCATTCCTCGCGACGGCTTTACTAAATATCGTTCATATTCTACCCTCATAGCATTCCTTAAAGGTTACATGCCTAACCACAACTGGTCCGACTATTCCCTGCTGTCCCTGCGGGGTGATTTGGCCACCATTAAGCCCTTTTTTTCGCTAGAGGATATCGAAAATCAGGTTTCCGTCCCGTCGATTCAAGGAGGCCGAGCGGTTCGGTTGAACCCCCTTCCCAGACAGGGGCCAACCGCGATTCGGATTCCCCTGGAAGATTGCAAAACAAGAATCCCCGAGGGCTTTACCGTCGTCGGTGGGAGGAATGTCAGCGTGATAATCAGGGCGGGTGCGCCACCGATTCTATTTGAAATAGGTGGTTCGGTGGTGTTTGCCGACAACAGCACCTTCTTCGCCTATGGCTGTTACTACGGTAGTGGCAGCAAGGTGACGAAGGAGATGGCCCCCAGAGTCGTTGAGGGAATACGTTACTTCGGCAGCAAGCTGGAGAACGTATTTGGCTTTGACGCGACGATATTCCGAGTGATCGAAGCCCAAAAGGTCGGCCGTAAATTGCGGATTCAGGTTCCAGATGCGGTGATGGAATTCATCGACGATGTCCTCGAAGGCCATACACATGGTCAAAACTTCCCCCGTTACCTGAACGACCCATATTATCGGCGGCGCGGGGCTGGGTGGGATGATTCGCGGGCTACGAAGCGCTACTGGAAATTCCGCCAGGTAGAGTCCCCCCTCTACAGCTTCATATCCGCCGATCACATCGCATGTGCGGCGGTTCTCGACGGAGCGACACCGTACGACTCCTAGGGCCTTGTCGGTATAGTCCACGGTTCAATCAGAGTGCCCCCCCGCGGGCACTCTACTCTTTCGCAAGCCTGCTGCGAAACGCTACCCCTCCAGCGCCCCTCGATGCGTTACCTCGGCCCTTTACCATGTGGCCTCGCATCTCTCAGGCTCAGGTTCACGGTGGCAAAGAGGAGGAACCTCCTCGAACACATTCTTTCCAATACCATTCCAATGAAGGCAAGAGGGTGTTCAGACTTCGCTTGCCAAGGCACAGATAGCCCAGGAGCATACAGGTTTCGGATACTCAATCGCCACCGCAACCCCTTGCTCCCCCACCCCGCCCCATATCACAATCAAGCCACCCTCCCCTAGCCACGATTCCCAATCACCTGTATCCCAATGACCCCTACCTACCTCCCCTGGCACGATCTCCCCCTCCCGAGCATCGCAGAATACCTCCTCTCCATCGCCCCCTCCGCGACTGAACTCGATCTCCGTCATACCGCAATACTTCTCCCCTCGGGCCGCGCGGGACGGCGGCTTATTGAGCTATTGGTAGATCGATGCGCAGAACAGAGGCGGGTGGTGGTTCCGCCGTTGCTCCTAACTCCCGGAACGGTGGTGGAATCCCTGTATGGTCTCTCCGGCGATACGGGAACCGCTGCACTACCCGATCTGATCGCAGATAGGCTCTCGTGGTGTCAGGCGGTGACCCGGCTCGATCCCGAGGAGGCTGAGCAGATTGCGCTTGCTTCGGGGAAGGCGGCCCTCTCGTTCTCTCAGCGATGGGCGCTTGCTGAGACGCTCGGGGCGTTGCATCGCGAGTTACGAGCGGCGGGGGTGTCGTTCGCCTCAATTTGTGAACAGATCGGGAATGGCGAGAGCGATGACGATGAGTATGCTCGCGCGCAACCATCAACAAGTCTCACTACCATCCCCGAGACGCAGCGTCAGTGGTGGCGGATTGTTCGCAACCTTTTTGAGCACCGCACCGCTATCCTCGCCGAACATGGCCTCGTTGATCGTGATGTCGCGCGATGGGAAGTGCTTGCGGGAGACGTTGTGCCCCGCGCTCATCGCCTTATCGTTGCTTGTTGTCCTGATTTGAGCGCTCAGGCACGGCGCGCCATTGAGCTTTTCCCCGGCACCGTTGAGATCCTTATCCACGCTCCCGCTGACACCGCGGCAGGATTCACCGCGACGGGCACTATTGATGAGTCGTTTTGGCAGTCGTATCCAATACCCATTCCTCCGTCTCAGCTTCACATTGCAGCCGATCCGCGCCAAGAGGCGCTCGCTGTCGTCGATACGCTCTCTACTATTGCCCCTCACTGCACGGTGCTTGAGTGTGCAATCGCCCCCCTGACGGAGGTAACCCGCCGGGCGATACGAGCACAGTTCGATCAATCCGCGATCCCTTTTTTCGACGCCGACGCTCCGCCCGCCCCCCTTCTTACCCTTGTATCGTGGCTCCGCGCAGCGATCGATTTTGCGCGGACCGGAGGACGTGCTGATGCGTGGCGGCTTCTGCGCCATCCCCATTCACACGGACTTGCTAACCCGGGCACCGCTCTCCATGCGATGCTCGATAATATCAATAAAGAGTGCGTGCAGAGCGCCATTCCCCTTCACGGGAGTCCCCGTACGTTTCCCGTCTCTGATGCGCTCGAGCGCGCCCTTGGTCGTCTCAGCATCCTGCTCGCACCATTTCGGGATAATGATCCACAACCTATCGCAGCGTGGGCTCCGCACATGAGCGCGCTCTTTGATGGATGTCACCTCGGCGACCAGATCGATGCGGCAACCCACCGTTCACTTGAAGCAACACTCCTGGTTATGCGCGATACGCCACCACTTGCCCCCGTCGTGGGCAGTGAAGCGCTGACCGTTTTTGCTGATACCTTTTCGCTCCTCCACACACCAGAAACGGAATCGACACCAGCGCTCGATATTATCGGATGGCTTGAGCTTCATCTCGACGATTCACCACATCTCTTGATCGCAGGTTTCGTCGAGAACTCGGTTCCCGAGGTGCTCAATAGCGATCCGTTTCTCCCGAACTCGCTTCGCCGCGAGCTCGGGCTTCCCTCGAATGAATATCGGATGGCGCGGGAGAGCTATCTTCTCTCCGCGCTTCTTGCTAGCCGAAACGCTCACCTCTTCCTCCATCGTCACCTCTCCGATGGCTCACAAACATTGCCGAGTCGGTTGTTGTATCGAGACACTCCTGCGCGAAGTATCGCGATCGCTCGCCAATTTTTTATCGAGCCCACCCCTCGGTGGCGACCGCTCGCCGCAGGCAATCCACTCCCCGCACCAGCATCGTTTATCGCGGCGCATCCACCGACCGCTGGAATTCCTCACGAGCTCTCACTTCCGGTTACCGCTCTTCGTGATTACCTCGCGTGCCCGTATCGCTTCTACCTTAAGCGAATCCTCAAACTTCAGCCGACGCCGCCGCCCCTCACCGAGCTCGATTTACGGCTTTTTGGAAATCTGCTCCACAATACCCTGCAATCGCTCGGTAATTATGTTGCCGAGCAGTCATCACCCCAGCTCCTTGGGTCAGAGCGCAACTTGCGCGACTATCTTTTTACAACCCTCGATACCTCATTTGATAATCTCGTTGGTACTCATCCATCACAAGCAGCAAAAATTCAGCTCGAATCAGCGCGGTATCGACTACGCGAGTTCGTTGGGTGGCAGGTTGCTTCGTATGCCGAGGGGTGGCATCCAATCGAAACCGAGTTTTCGCTCGATCCCTCGCGCACGACGAGAACGATAGGCGAAGCGACGATATCGCTAACCGGGAGGATTGATCGAATCGAGCGGAACATCGAAACCGGTGCCGTCCGGATCCTCGATTTCAAAACAAGCAAGCACCCCCCACGGGTGTGGAGCGCGCGCAGCGGGTGGGGTGATCCGCAGCTCCCTTTCTACGCCCTCCTGTTGCACCGGCACCCCCCTTATTCCTCGTCGTGTGAAGAGATTGGAGCATGTCACGTTGTTCTCAACGGCAGCGGTGAGGTTAAGGCGATTGATGCGGCTCTTCCTCCTGAGCGGTTCGATGCCGTAGAGAGCCTTCTCACCAAAACCCTCTCTGACATCGCTTCCGGAATCTTTTGGCCACCAGCACCAAGTGTACCATTCGATGACTTCGCGCCAATTATCGGTTCCGCATCGAGCCGCGCCGCTGGTGATACTTTTTAAGAGGATCGATGAATACTCCCTCTTCCCTCACTCATGACCTTATTCGCGCGAACGCGGGAACAGGGAAAACATTTCAGCTCACGAACCGTTTTCTCTCGCTTATTCTGCGGGGGCATCCACCCGATTCGATCCTTGCGACAACCTTTACCCGCAAGGCGGCGAGTGAAATCCGCGAGCGCGTGTTTAAGCGGCTTCTCGAGGCCATGAACTCAAGCAAAGCGTGTGTGGAGCTTGGCAGTCATCTCGGTATTCCTGCACTCACTCTGGCTGATTGCGAGCGAGCCTTCCTTTCGCTCCTTGCGACCCAGCATCGGCTCCGCATCGGCACGATCGATGCTCTCTTCATGGAGATAGCCCGGCTCTTTTTTATTGAGACCGGACTGCCGGCACGATGGGAGGTAAGCTCAATCGCCGATGATCACCGTGCGCTCTCCGAGGCAGTTCTTACAACTCTCGAACGGCACCAAGCCGACGATGCTATCGGCGAAAAATGTGCCCGAATAATTGGTGAAAGGGCATCCTCAGCGATACTTACCCCGCTGATGCGTCACATTCGACCCGCGCTCGAACTCGCTCGCTCATCCTCTCCTGAATCATGGTCTACACCACTCTCATTGGCGGAGAATTCGTCGACAAATCTGCCCCTTCACACCTTTGCCTCGGCGCTCGCTGATATGCCTCTTCCGATGACCAAGGGTAAGCCGCCTGCACCACATAAGACGTGGCTTAATGCGCGCAACAATCTTCTCACTCAAGTAACAGCGAGCGCTCCTTACGATATACTCGAACAATCGATTATTAAAAATCTTCTCAGCGGTGGCGATGGATTTGCGCGCCACCCTTTCACCGACGAGCACCGCGCAATTCTTTCACCCCTCGCAAACGCAGCGGCCTCTCAGATCCTCGCTGACACCGTCACGCGCACCGCGGAGCTACGCGACCTTATCGACGCGACCCGCGCCACGCTTGATGCGATAAAATTCCGCACAAACAGCTACTCGTTTGATGACATCAAGCACATCCTTCGGTACGCCGCAGGACGCATCACTGAGCTCGATCTCTTCTTCCGACTCGATTGTACGATCCGCCACCTCCTCATCGACGAGTTTCAGGATACCTCGCTTGATCAGTGGACGGTATTAGAGCCCCTCGTCTCCGAGGTGCTTTCAGCATCTCCTGGAGAACGCACTTTTTTAGTTGTGGGTGATGAAAAGCAATCGATATACGATTGGCGAGGCGGGACACCACACCTCTTTCGCTATCTCGAAGAGCGCTATTCATCGCTTACGGCCAAGCCGCTCTTCCGTTCGTTTCGCTCCTCCCAAGCGATTATGGCTCTCGTTAACACGATCCTGGATCGCAGCCCCACTTGCGCGGTAATTGCTTCGCATCCTCGAGTGGCTGAAGAATGGCTCGCTCGAACTAGTCATCACGAAACAACGCTAATGAGTCAGGGATACGTTCAGATTGAGCGATTCTCCAGGGATAAATCGGACGACACTGAGGATAGCGATCTGAGCGATGATATCACCGATGGGACAGAGGCAGATGCGGTTGATAAAGAGAATACTGGTATTCGGCGTGCGGTTGAACTGGTCGCCGAAATCCGCGCATCGTACCCGACCGCGACGGTAGGGATTCTGCTTCGTCGCAATAAGTACCAAACGACTATCCTGGCTGAGCTGCTTCGTCGTGATATCGCTGCTTCAGGTGAGGGAGGAACTCCGCTCACCTCCTCCCCCGTGGTGCGATCATTGCTTGGCCTTCTAACCTGGATTGAGCACCCAGCAGATAAGGTAGCTCGTTTTCAGGTCGATCATACTCCTATTCGGGACGCATTTCCCGAATTATCCGGATCAATAGATGAGCGGTCATGGCTTGCAGAGCAGCGCTCCAGCGTGTGGCGATGGGGAATCGGAACGTATCTCGCGCGAGTGCTTGCCCGGATAGGGTTGGAGACGTCGGACGAGGCATCGCTTATCGATCACTTTATCGATGCAGCGTACGAATCTGATGCGACCACTGAGAGCCCCGATATCGATCGCTTTTTGCGTGACATAGAAACCCGATCGGTATCTCTCGAGAGCCAGGCTTCCGTGCGGGTCATGACGATTCACAAGGCAAAGGGGCTCGAATTTGATGCCGTTATTCTCCTCGATCTCGAGAGCCCTGCCGTTTCTCGTCGCGGAGTCTCCTTTCTCACCGAGCGCGCTGGGCCTCTTGACCTACCGTCGGCCGTTTGGATCCGCCCTCGCAGCTCGGTGATGAAATATCATGAGCGGCTCGTACGCGCGGACGAGGATGAAACAAATCGAGCACTCTCTGGTCAACTTGCGCTTCTCTACGTCGCCGTCACCCGAGCACGGCATGCGCTCTTTGTTCTTGTCGGGGACAAAATTCCGAAGACGAGCCTCAACGAACTACTCACCGCGACACTCGACCTACCGGGTGGGGATGCGACGATGGATGGGAGTTCTGATGATGATGTCGCCCCGAAGGAGAACACATCAGAGGGGGCCAATCCCTCCGCAGCGCGTATCGTCTACCACATCGGTGACCGCGCCTGGTATCGCTTCACTACCGCCCCCCCCTCTCCCACCACCAGCACTCACACCGTGGCTCGGCCGAACTTCCGTCCACCAACCGTTCTCCATCGGCGGGCCCTTCTCGCACAAACTCCCTCAACCCGCGCTCTCACCAAGAGCTTCAACTCCGTTCTGAGCGAGGGCAGCGAGGCAGGCAAAAACTTCGGCGCCTTCGTACACGCCCTGTGCGAACAGATCACCTGGCTCACCGATTCGCCTGAGCTTACCGGCGATCCCACCGCCGTCGCCTACCTGCGCGATCGTCTCACCCGGCCTGCTGTCCGCTCCGTTTTCGATCCCGCTCACTATCCGGTTCCTCCCGGTGGCACCCGCGACCTGTGGCGCGAGCGCCCCTTCGCCCTCCGTTTGGGGGGCAAGGTCATCTCGGGCATCTTCGACCGAGTCGTCGTCATACGCTCCACAACCGGGACCCCGCTGCGAGCCCACCTCATCGACTTCAAAACTGATAGCTGCACTTCCGCTGACTCCGCAGCCATCGAATACCACACCGCCACCTATCGCCCGCAGATGACCATGTACCGCGCAGCGCTCGCGACTATGCTCGGCATCCAGGAGGATGCCGTCAGGGGTGAGCTGCTATTTCTTGAGGGTGGCGTTGCGGTTGACCTGTTTGGGAAAGTGAGATAGCTGGCCAACGATATCGCGTAGGCCGCTCGCTCACATAGAGAAGCACTCCTCCCGGTCGGAGAAATACACGGCGATGAGGGTTGTCCATTTAGGACGTAACGGCCACGGGTATGAAAGTGTGCACAGATTGAGAGAATACCTGTTTAGCCGCGGAAGAATCGGGAGGAGGTTTATTGTTCCCCAACCCCGTTCATCTGATACGAAGCAAACCGATTGAGTGGGCCCAAGATACTCAATCAGGGCCCACTGAGGTACTCGACCATGAGGTCAGATGTATTTCTCTAGAGGGAAGTTTTATTGCTACTACCCGAGACCTCCACTCCGAGCGCCCTCGTGAGATCGTTTAAGCCCGAGCTACCAATGCCTATCTCTCCTAATAGCGAGTCCACCAGGGGTTGCTGCGCCCGATACCGCAGCGCGCTACTGACGACCTGATCAGCCAGATTACCACCCTGAGTGCTAGGCTGACCGCCAGCCGCCTGGGAGGAAGCGGACCCACCGTCACTCCGAAGACCCTCGACCTGAACGATCTTAATCCCGTCGATTCTCTCCATAGGACGCACGGATTCGCGAATTATTTCGGGCAGCGCCTTGATAATCTCGAGCTTAACCTGCATCGCAATTTGCTCAATTGAAAGGGCATTCGCAGCCTCATTCAATGCTCGACGCCCAGCCGCATCAACCGAGTAGCGAACCTCACTTCCCTGCGCCCGCAGCCGCTCGGCGGCCGCATCCCCCTCGGCAATCATTGTCAGAGCATCTGCCTTGTCCCGAGCAGCCCTTTTTTCGGCATCTGCAGAGACCGTAATTCCGATCGACTCCTTCTCCGCATTCTTGGATGCCTCAACAAGCTCAATCTGTTTCTGTCTCTCCGCTCGCTCGGTTTCTCGCACGGTTACTACCTGCTCTTCTGCCTTTACCGCGAGCGCGCGAGCTTTATCTGCCATTGCCTGAGCTTCCGATTGGGCCTTTGAACGCTCCGCAACGGCTATCGCTAGATCCTGTCGTGCCAACTCAACCGATTTGGTGCGCTCAACATCAGCCTGTTCGACTGCACGGTGTTTCTCGATTTCGCGCTCTTTAACCAGTTGCTCCATCTCCAGTTTTTTGCGATCGACTTCCTGCTGAGCGAGCAGCTGAGCTTCTCGCGCCTGACGGTCTTGTTCCGCTTTTTGCCTCGCAATATCCGCGCTCTGTTCCGCACGTCGAGTTTCCAGTTCTCGTTGTTGCTCAAGCCGGGCGTATTCCTCTTCACGCTGGAGCTCTAACTTTATCCTTTCCGCTTCAAGATTCTTCTGACGAATTAAAACCTCGGTATCCTGTTCGATATCGTTGCGCTGCTTACGTCTGTTTTCAATCTCCTCGGTCAATTTAGTCAGACCCTGGGCATCAAATGCGTTATCGGGATTTAGATACTCTTTGCCGGTTTGGTCGAGAGCCGTGAGGGATACCGATTCAAGTTCAAGGCCATTCTTTAATAAGTCCTCTGATACAGCCAGCTGGACCTTATTAACAAATTGGGTCCGTTGCTCGTGTAACTCTTCCATTGCCATCTCTGCGGCTACCGAGCGAAGCGCATCAACAAATTTTCCCTCAACAAGCGTCCTCAGCTCTTGCGGGTCTAGCGTTTTTAAACCCAGAGTTTGCGCTGCATCAGCAATCGCCTCCACTATCGGTTTTACTCGAACGTAAAACTCTGCCTCTACATCGACCCTCATTCTATCCCTCGTAATAAGGGCCTGTTCATTCGCCCGACGAACCTCGAGTCGAAGGGTATTCATGTTGACCGGTATCGTCTCGTGCAGAATCGGAAAAACGAGCGCTCCGCCATTCATGATTACCCGCTGTCCGCCGAAGCCGGTCCTTACAAACGACACCTCCTTGGAGGCTCGTCGGTACAGACGACTTACGATCAGTCCTAACGTCAATAGCGCAATGAATACCGTTGATGCAGCGAATATGATGTAGTTAATCGCCATGTATTTCCCCTTTTTCTACCTAGTCTGAGCTGAGAGAACACGAAGCCAAGAGACCTAACCTCCCTTAGTCCGTGTCGTCTTCGATACAAAAAAAACGCGCCCCCACCTTTTTTACCAATATCACTCGACCTCCCGATGGGATGGCAGCCTGACCTTCGTCGAGCTCAACCAAGACATAGTGATGCTGCCCATATTCATCACGTACCTTCGCTTGCACCGCCGTCCCTACCTGCGCGGTACCCAGAACTATGGTTGCGCTGCGACCGATAAATGAATCGTCGGTAATCGCTGAAGACTCATCCCCTGGGAGGATCTGTGCTAAACCCTTGCCTGTGAGTCGCGTCAGAGGACCCGCAACGACGAGGGCCAATGGAACCGCTAGTAGGGCAGGCGGGTAGGCGCCGATCAGACTTCCGACCAGCAGTTGGATTCCTATTCCGCAGACACCGAACAGGCAGAGAAAAACAACGAGAACCATCAAAACGGGGACCTTGCCAATCCGTATCCACCCTATTAGCTTGGTAAAGATAGAGCCACCATGACCCGCAGCATCCAAGGCAGCTGGCGTATCGAGCGCGCCTGCATGGGGTAAACCTGAGGAACCATCTAAGACATCAATATCAGGAATCCAGCTATCAATGATCTGAGAAAGACCAAATCCACCAACAATTGATAGTCCCTCTATTGCCGCGATGACGATCATCAGAATAAGGGCGGACAGAAATACTATATTTGCATCCGAGGTTAAAAACGCGATCATGCTTAGCTAGTCCGTGTCTTCAGTCTTGGTCGGAATCATCACTCCTGCTGACACTCGCTTTGTGTGCCGCAAGACGCTCCTGGATCCTGTTTTTTCTGCTCATACCCTCTAACTCGGCCAGTTTTGATGCGGTATGGACATCGCTACTCAGAACCCCCGATGGCAATCCGGTAGCGCGTTGGATCAGCCTTTCAAAAGCTGCTTCCGCGTGCTCTACCTTTCTGCGAACCATCTCAAGGTCCCTATTTTTCTCCGAGTCCCTCTCGCCACCGAGCCCTTTTACTCTTTGAGCTCGGTACTGGACTATCTCCTCGCGCATCTCGCTAATTCGCCCCTGTAAAGCACGTAGATAACCCTCGAGCTCCTTCTCTCGCTCCTCGATATCGACGAGTGATTGCTCTATGACCGGGATTTGCGCCTCGATATCTAGCTGCACCGCGATCGCCGCCTCGGCGAGGTCGTCGCGTTTTTGGTCTATTGCAATCAACAGTTTTTCCTGCAGCTCGTCATGTTTCCGATTCGCCTCGAAGAGTCGACGTGTTGCAAGATGTTTCTGGGCAAGCTGCCGTCCGAGCTCATTTCGCACTTCGTCCAGGGCACTCTCAATCTCCCGAACCGTCTGCTCTAGAACGGTATCTTGATCAGCACCCTCAATCACCTCAATCAGCCGATTTACCCCTCCGGCCAATACTCGCCTCACCCGCGTTTTGATACTCTCTGCCATATCGACCATCCCCAAAAAATATTTAAACGGTACCTAGATCCTCGGTGGGGCTAGCTGTCAGCGTCGGTCACCAGCACTGCGCTGAGGGGGTCGCAAACGGCGCTAGATCTGACGGCATCTATCTGATTGAGAGCCGGCGATTTCCGCGTCTTGGTGGAAACGACAAGCTCTACCAGCTCCTGAATTACCGAGAGATTCGACGATATAACGGCGGGATCATAACAAGGCTCCTCTCGCGTCACCGCCAATCGCAACGCGCCCTCCATTAAGCCAAAGACCTCACCGACCAACTCCTTCTCAAATCGTCGAAGCGCCTCAGATTCGGTGACATCGGCAGGCAAGGTTGTTTTCGCTATAGGTTTTTTCAGAAACAAGGACATAAACCCGGGGAGCCAACCACCAATCCTCGCGACAAACTCCGAATGTATCGCGGCGGCGCCCTGAACTGCCCGCACCTCCTGGTAGCGTCGTTCTATAATCGACATGATGAAGGCAACTGATTCCTCCGGCTCGGTAGCTGATCGATGCCGCTCTCTTGCCTCACCAATGAGAGCGCGCACCTTTTCACTTGCTGTTACCGCTCCCGGCACCGCGAGGCGGGCGAGAAACGCAGCATCTTCGTGACTTATGCGGACACTGAGGGGGACTGTTTTTACCATAATCACCTCACTTCATGAGACGTTTACTTAAGTATACATAAAACATGTATATGTATGCAAATGCATACATATACATGTGCCGTTTACAGATACTCGGCAGCACTCCCTGCCGACCGCGCCCCCCGATGTTTCCGTTAGACTTCAACAGAGTGAAACCGGTCTCTCGTCACCGGGCATCTTCTACGAGCTCGGCAACCACAGCTGGTGTCCCTTTACTTCCGATCGCCCCTCGACCCCGTCCTTTAGAACCGACGGCTGCACCCTACCGATGCAAATGCTAACGAGCGCCAGATCGAGACGTGTCAGCCCAGGATGGCCCTCTCCCGAGCAGCTCTCGCGACGATCCTTGGCATTCAGGAGGAATACCGTAATGGGTCACCTGCTGTTTCTTGATGATGATTTTGTGGGGAACTATTTCAGAAGGGGTGACGATTGGCGAAAAATATAGCGGAGACCAATCAGGCGCATTCCCGTGCAGTGCCTCACATGGTCCGAATCCCGCCCGATTACCACCTTTCGCTTCACAATGATTAAGCAACCAGTGCAATGTCACTTCCGACACCCGGTCACCTATAGCTCCTGGGGAGAATTTCTCCAGCCATGCAATCCGTGGTGATACAACGGCGGTTCCAGACCCACATCAAGAGTCCACGACCGCGGCCGACCATGATATGACGCCCAAAATGTCGACCCTTCATGTCAGTTTCAACACGATGCGTCACAAACACAGGGGGAACATTAAAGGAGACTTAATTACCGGGACAACGCCAAAAAAATTATCAATCCCGCCAAGAGAGCGAAAAGCAGAATTGAGAGCCAGTACGTTATCTCTTGATTGTTCGTTGCTTTTACGGCCGAGTCAGCCGTTTCAATCGGATGGGAAACCTCATGGTCATCATGTAATTTTTGCTCTATTTTACTATCGGTGTCGACGCGGTCGAGAAGGTGTCTGCTTCGTGGAGAAGATATGGGGCTCCCGACTAACATCTTTAAAGCATCACAAAACTCGCTCGCAGTGCGAAATCGAGCATCGACGTTAGTCGCAAGGGCTTTCATTATGATCTCGGAGAGTGCTCTCGACACGGCACTCCTTTTTTCTCGTGGATCAGGGGGGGGACGAGACACTTTTGATTCTATCGTCTCGCAAAGATTCAGTCCCCAAAAAGGCGGCTCTCCGACGAGCATTTCATAACCGATAGCCCCCAGAGCATAAACATCCCCCTGTCGGACAACTATCCCCTTCTCTAGGTATTCCGGGGACAGATACGAAAGAGTGCCAACAATCGACCCTTTCGTAGTTAGCCGTTGCCCATACCCACAATATGCAACGCCAAAATCGGATATCTTGGGCTCCCCTTGTCGGGTCACCAGGATATTCTCTGGTTTCAGGTCTCGATGAATAACTCCTGCTCTGTGAATCGCCTCAAGACCTCTCCCGATCCGCATGAGCACTTCTATGCATTTTTGTTCGTCGAAAGGCCCCTGAGAGGCGAGGATTCGGGAAAGATCGCCACCGTCGACATACTCCATTGAGTATCCGACATGATTGTCAAAACCGATAAACTGAATAGCCCCCACTACATTCGGGTGAGCTACTCTGAAGAGCGCATCGACTTCACGATGAAACCTGACGAAGAGAGGATTGCTCTCTCCATCGGCGACAATCGAGGGAAAAAGCATCTTGACCGCGACCAAAGGGGGTGGAGAGAGATCATCTTCCAGAACTTCCGATACGTACACCACCCCCATCCTGCCAATCTCAAGGCAGCGCATAATCCGGTAGACTCTTCCTACAAGAGTACCCGGCTCTAGAATGTTGAGATCCTGATTGGTAGAACCATCCCAATTGTTGGGTGAGTCCGAGAGGATCTCGTACAAATCTTTTCCCACCGATTAGCCCACAAATCATTTGGTTACCTCGGTTATCGACTCGATCAGAACCCATCAGGCATATTTTTTGCGCTTTTGCCAAAAAATACGCCTCGCATCATCACTTTGAGCGGCGGGTACAATAAATGAGGTGAGATAACAAGAGCTTACTATCAGCCCCAATCGACATTGAATCGTCACGCCCCTGGAACATCGTCTCGCACTATCACCTCTCACTCACCCCTCCGAGCGTCGTGGGGCCAGATGTAGCATCATTTGCGCAAAAGGTATCGTCCAGCTAAACGCATTACACGCCTCGATAAAGAATTGTCGAACACTTCTCCTTAATTTTTCGTAGTGCTCGGCTAATTCTCCCAGACAATCGCAAAAAACTATCAGTTCGAGCGAAGATGATGCCGCCGAGTGAACCTCAACTGACACTTGAACGAGATCCTCACCGAATCCCAAGTCCCTCAATTTCTCCTGAATAAATTCCCGGAGCTTCGGGACCATCTCGACCAACAGTTGTTTTTGATGTCGGTAATCCAATCCAAATATTTCGGCTAAACGAAATCCCCGGGAGAGAACTCGCGGATGAAGGGAGAGAAACGATGCCGTCGGGTAGTTTTTGTAGGCACCTCCCACAAGGTCCACCCTTACTAATTCCGGGGTCTGCAGAGCTATCTGTCCGAGTACGTCATCGGCCAAAATTACCCAGTCCCCTTCCTTCGTGGGAAAGAGCTTTTCCCTTGGATTCAGCGGCCGAGATCGGAGAGAAAGCAGGTGGTTGAGAGGAACCCTCACAAACCCGCCCGATAGCCGAGGATTTATCAGCTGGCTGTGGAGATTGAGTCGCTGCACAATCCACGGAAGCTGGTCGATTACCACCACCTCTCCTTCCCGAACTGAACCGACGTTCATCAATAGGGATAACTGTGCCCAAAATCGTGCGAACGCCTCCTTCGACGTCCAGACAATTCCCACGAGGAGCGCAATTGTAAGGATGAGAAGTACCCAATCACCAAAAAAATAAAGTACGACCGCAAACATTAAGAGGGAGCCCATACCGACTCCTCCCATCGCCACGAGATTCAGAAATCGCATCGGCATCGAGGCTTGACGAAGAGCAAAGAACGAAAGCCTCATTGACCTCTTCCACACCTCATGAGCCAGAACCCAAAAAAGAACTGCAGCTATCAGTGCAACAAGAAGATTCCTCCCACGACTCCTGAAAAAGAGACCAAATAACTCTACCAGAGCCGCCGAGAGTGAGATTTTTTCGGCCTCCTTCTGTTGAAGTCGCTGGCGATTAATCTCGATATCGGTCGAAGTCGCTCTCTTTTGAGCTTCCCACGAGGCGGTCACTTCATCGATTTCATCGAGGACCTCTTTATCAGAGAGCTGTGCACGAGAGATACCAATGTTTTCAATCGCCTTGTCAATCCGAGAGAGTCGAAGCTGACCCCTTACGATATCTGAACGAATCCTTTCAATTTCCCGTGGTCGCCGAGTAAGCTCCTTCAGCTCCTTTATGAGCGGTCCGAGGAGAGCTCGCAATTCTTTATCTAGGTCAAGCTCTTGCTGCTCCGTAGACTCTTCAAGCCCCGAGCGATCCGTTTGAGATACTAATTCCGAAAAAGTCTCCTTCAGTGTATCTCGCTGCTCTCGAAGGTTCTTCAGTTCTGCTCTGGCCTCCTCCTCCTTGCCCAGAGCCTGGCCACCCCTTAGTTCTTTGGTCTTATCCTTGATAGTGATATCGAGCAAAGAAACTGACTCGACCACAGATCGGAGCCTTTCTTGTAGTGGCGGACCTTCCTCCACCTCCTCTTCACCCTTATCAGAGGCCCGATCAGGCGACTGCGCATCCGATAATGGAATGAAAAATCCGACAGAGACTATCACCGCTGCCGCGAGCCTGCTCTCCCAACGAAGAGTTGTCCTTAACGCTCGCAGAACCCCACCACTGTGGTTCACCTCCCCCCTCCTTAGATTACCTACCGGTTGAGCCAAAACCTCCACAACCACGAATACTTTGCCCAAGCTCCTCCAATGAGCTAACCTCCACCCCATCCCCTAAATGCGGAACAACCACCATCTGCGCAATCTTCGTGCCCGCTTCTACCAAAAACGGCTCCCCTGACCGATTAACGATCACAATCTTCACTTCGCCCCGGTAGGATGCGTCAATTACCCCCGCATGAGTATGAATACCCCGGAGGGCCACACTACTTCTATCCTTGATAATACCCACCCATCCAACCGGGATCGCGCAGAAGAGCCCTGTCGGGACCAATGTTTGCTCACCTGGAGAAATTGAGAGCGAGATGGCAGCCCGTAGGTCAAACCCCGCATCTCCTTCCCGAGGGCTAGTAAAGGAAGCTCCCGCTCCGCGGGCTTCCTCAGATATCCAGTACCGAAAGGGAGGGCGCTCAAACTGAGGGATCAGGCGAGCTTCAACCCTTCGCCCTTGAGAATCCGACGACCTATTATTAGTCTTCGTGTCCTCGTCTTTCGCCGGTACTGAAGCCATTCCCGCCTCCCCCTCATTTTCTATGAGACTCCCCAGGAGCACCCCCTACAGCCCTTGGGCACGGCGCTCCACCAGCGCCTCTTTTAGCGAGAGGCGAATCTTCCCTTGTCTATCAACTTCCAGGACCTTCACCCAAATGAGGTCCCCCTCCTTGACGACGTCGGTCACTCGATTAACTCGCCCTTCCGCCAGCTGAGAAATATGGACGAGGCCATCGGTGCCTGGAAGAATCTCGACGAAAGCGCCGAATTCGGTTATCCGCTTTACAATTCCCTCGTAGAGCTTACCCACCTCAGCTTCTGCGGTGATGCTCTGGATAATCGCAATCGCATCCTGAATCTTCTTTCCGTCGTTACCAGCAACATTGACCGTTCCGTCATCTGACACATCGAGCTTCACATCGCACGACTCGCTGATCGACCTAATCATCTTACCGCCTGGCCCGATGATGTCACGAATCTTGTCTGGATTGATCTTGATGGTGACGATTCGGGGAGCAAAGCTGCTCATTTCTTTCGCCGGCTCGCTGATCGCTTCCTGCATCTTTGAGAGGATGTGGAGTCGCCCCTCTCGCGCCTGCTCAAGCGCGGTTTTCATAATGTCCCGATCAAGGCCCTTAATCTTGATATCCATCTGCAATGCGGTGATACCCTTGATGGTACCGCATACTTTGAAGTCCATATCCCCGAGGTGATCCTCATCACCGAGGATATCGGTGAGAATCATCACCGAATCGCTCTCCTTGATGAGACCCATCGCAACCCCTGCAACGGGGGCTTTGATAGGAATCCCTGCCTGCATCAAAGACAGGCTCGAACCGCACACCGTTGCCATTGAGCTTGAACCGTTACTCTCGGTGATCTCGGAAACAATTCGGAGGACATACGGAAAGTTCTTCGCTGATGGAAGAATCGCCTGAACAGCTCGCTCGGCAAGAGCACCGTGCCCTACTTCCCGGCGACCCGGACCGCGCAGAGGCTTCGTTTCCCCGACCGAGAAAGGGGGGAAGTTATAGTGCAGCATGAAGGTTTTTTCACTCGCACCGGTTAAACCATAAAGCCGCTGTGCGTCTCCCTCTGTTCCCACGGTAACTGAAACGATTGCTTGGGTCTCTCCTCGAGTAAAGAGGGACGAACCATGCGCACGGGGGAGCAGACCGAGATCAATAGAGATCGGTCTCACCGTTCTGGTATCCCGCCCATCGAGACGTCGACCCGATTCTATCATTGAGGTCCGCACGACACGGTAAAGAGTCTCTTCAAAAAGATGCGAGAGTTCAGCCACTCGCTCGGTTGCCCCTTCTGCCTCTGCGTTACCGAACTCAGCGAAACTCAACTCCTTGACTCCCCGTATCGCATCACGACGAGCATGCTTCTCGACCGGTTTAATCGCTTCTCGGAGACGAGGAGTAAGAAATTGCTCTACCCTCGATTCATCGATCGCGACGTAAGATTTCGGGGTAAACTCAACCTTCGCTTTCCCGACTGCGCGCTGAAGCTCAAGCTGCAAATCTATGAGGGGCTGCATCTCTCTGTGCGCGAAGAACAACGCATCGAGCACCTCAGTCTCAGTCGCCTCTGCCGCACCACCTTCAACCATGACGATGGCATCGCGAGTTCCCGCCACGACAAAATTAATGTCAGCGCGAGCAATCTCAGAAATTGTTGGGTTGAGAGTTAACTTCCCATCGACCCGAGCAACCCGAACCGTTGCGAAGGGACCATCCGCGGGAATCTCTGAGATGGCGATCGCTGTGCTGGCACCGAGCGCCGCAAGGACATCGGTCTCATGCTCGCCATCAGCGCTCATGACGGTATTGATGACCTGAATCTCGTGAGTAAACCCTTCAGGAAAAAGCGGACGAGCGGGGCGATCTATGATGCGCGATACGAGAGTCTCTCGCTCGCTGAGTTTTCCTTCTCTCCGAAAATGGCCACCGGGGATGCGCCCAGCCGCATAGTCCTTCTCAACATACTCAACGGTTAACGGGAGAAAATCTCCCCGCTTGTCTGGACCGAGACAGACAGTCGAAAGGATTACGCAGTCACCACATCGCACTACTACTGAGCCAGAAGCCTGGCGGGCTACTCTCCCCGACTCTAACTGAATTTTCTTTCCGAAAAGCTCAAACTCTACTGTCGTCATATCTTCTTCTTTCTATTATTTCTTACTAGTTTTCCGACCGACCGCTCTTGACGCAGCCACAGACCCTGTGGCGTCGGACCCCATCTCGAGCCCACCGGGTTTTCTCCGACCCTGAAGAACCTTCCGAAGAAGTCAACGATTCACTATTATGCCACGGGCCTACCGAAGCAAGAGGCCTTCGTCTTTTACGCGAGATACACAATCGACGCCCTCCCGTCAGCAATTCAAACGGAAGAGCCGCCAAAGCCCTGTATAGCCTCAGGATGTCGGACCCCCCTCCACCAGAAGGTAGCGTGAATGGCCCTTGCATCAAAGCAGAAGAGACTGAAGGACTACTGACGGCCGCTCGATTTACTTGCGTAATCCGAGAGATGCAATGAGGGCGCGATACCGCTCCGGGCTCTCAGCCCGAAGATACTTGAGCAATGATTTTCGCCGAGTTATGAGCGCCATCATGCCCCGCTTCGAATGCTTATCTGCTCGATGGGATTCAAAGTGCCCAGAAAGGTTTTGGATTCGTTTCGTTAACAGAGCAACCTGCACCTCAGGAGACCCGACATCCCCCTCTTTTCGGGCGTAGGAGGCTATGATCTGCGCCTTGGTCAACCCGCTAATTGGACCTTCTTGGGCTGAGCCCGATTGAATGGAATCTGAATTCATACTGTGCTTCCGTACCGTCTCTACTTCTTTTTATTGCCTATCCACCCGGACCAACGCCGGAAACTGCTTTTCTTCCAACCACCTATCCCGGGTCACTCAACGCAATCGTCCGCAGGGATGAATCTCTTTTCACGCTGTCCTCATCGACGAGAGCGCTGTCTGCGCACCCCGTGCGCAACCCGGCGGGCAGAGCATAGCCCACCGCTACGAGAATCGCAAACATTCGCAAAGTTCAAAGGTGATTTTAATGCGACCGACAGACCCTTAAATCGATTGGAGCCCCTCTTTTTCGAGGAAGTCGTTGGCCACTTTCGACCCTCAATCCCTGGTTAAGGGTGACGAGGGGGCAACTCCCCCCTCAGACATCCCTGTGCTCAAGGCAAACTCCAAGATGCCGTGAGCCTACAATAGCCTCCACGGATGAACGCTCTACCGGACGGTAAACGTCGTTGAGTACGAGCTGAACAGAGTCCGGGCTCCCGAGGGGGATATCGCCTGATATCGGACCCGATATCTACCCTTTCGGAGTCCTTCAACGACTACCTTTGTTGTTCTCGAGCGCACGACGCTCACCGATGTCGACGAAGTCAGCGTCTCGACGGACAACCGGTATTGCGTCGGATTCTGTGGGAGCCCAGCCGCCGACACCGTCACTTCGAATTTCCGGGTTGTCAGCCGTTTCACGGACGGTCTCGCTGGAGTACTCGCGTTGAACGGCACCGGCGTTGCTGTCGGAGTCGGAGTCGGTGGGGCTGGCGTGGGCGTAGCACATCCAACCAACAACTTTCCAGATGAGTCAAAGTCGGGCTTACCACAGCCGCACGCCCCCGGTTCTACCTTGAGGCTATCCCCAGGGCATAGATCGTCGCAGTCAGGCTTTCCATCTCCATCCGTATCTACATCGGACTGAAGACAACCACAAAGGCCGGGGTTGATCTTTGCCGGATCGGTGGGACAACCGTCTGTGCAATCGAACTCCCTATCAAAATCAGAGTCAACATCCTCAACCCCACAGCCACAGATACCCTTTTGCTGTTTTTGTGGATCGTTTGGGCAATTATCTTCGCAATTGGCGACGCCATCGCTGTCGCCATCAACATCTTCCACCTTTTTAAAGTCCTTCCAGCACATGTCAAAGCAGTCGGACGTACCATCTCCATCCTGGTCGCTTGCGAGATCCTCAGGGAGACAGCTTGGGGCCTGGAAGATATCAGCGACTGAGTTCGTGTCGGGTGCTGGGGTGCCGAGTGGCGAAACATTACCCACGTCAGGGGCAGTTGAGCGGTACGCAACCGAACCGACCCGAATCCGAACTTTCTCAGGAGTGGGAACGACACCTGGAGTGTTGACAGCCAAGGGGTTGGGAGTTGCGGTTGCAGAGCGCGGGATGACAGCCGCAAACGCATTACTGCTATCCCCTAATCCTCCCGCACCCGACCCAGACGATGCCAGCACGGCTCGACACTCATCAACTCGCCCAAGCCGATCCTTTGTTACATTAGCTGCATACACCTGATTAGTACCACCTACAGCACCCCAGTTGGTTGAATTGGATTGAAAAGCAATCAATTCCCCCGAACCACTGACGCTTGGATTTCCGGAGTCACCATTACCTTCCTGCCCGGCTGAACCGGAACAACGAATTGTCTGAAAGAATCGACGATCATAGACGAAGACATCCTTTCTCCCGTTCGAATCACCAAGTGTGATATTCGACGCGCTCGAATCATAGATCACAAATCGACCGTCTGCCGAGATGCGGACGTTCTGGCTAGAGGCGTTCGGGGCTACAATCTTAGTAAAGTTGTTGCTGACTCTCTCGAGATTTCCGACATCCTCGGATATTTTATCTCTCTCAAAGACAAATACATCGGAGCTACCGTTAAAGTCCAGGGAACGGAACGGTGTCAGTGATTCAAAAGCAATAAACCGGCCATCCTCGCTGATGGATCCATTAATTGAATCTTGTGTACTTACCACATCACATTGCAGAGGGCGGGGTTGATGATATTTACAGTCGAAAGATGCCACCTTGGTTGAAGGAGTTTCTCCCCCGTCCCTCACATATATATCCCGCACCTTGTTACTGTCTAACCATTGATTAAAATCGAAATTCGGAGATTGTCGCGGATTAGTTTGCTGCTCAAATGCAAAGTCTGATGGTCGCGGACCGGGGAAAAGGTAATCGTCATCGTTATCCTGGATTCCATCCTCTCCGAGAATCGGCTTTAATAACCCGACCTCTTTCTGAAAGCCATCAGCTAACTCTACCAGAACAGAGGATTCGCCACTCTCCGTCCTCCTAAATCCGGCCCCCGTAAAACCGTCTGTATCATAAACTACGAAGCGTCCATCTCCTGATAAATACGGACGTCTACTTTCACTCTGCCCTCGCTGACGGTCGGGATTAGGAGCCGCAACACCCAAACTACTATACCCAAGGGCACCCACAATTTCATCAAGCTTGGTATTGGCGACTCGGAGCGTTTCAGTCAGAAGAGCCGGTTTTCCATTCGCATCGTACTGGGCGACTCCGTTCACACCACTTGTAGCGTCGTAATAAGACTGCCGGACGGTCGGTATCTCTGACATCGATGCTAATTTAGTCTGATTGGCAAGTCTATCTCGAACCAGTATGTGACGACCAGGGAAAAAGATGCCAACATGAAACCGCTGATTGTAAATATCCTTCCCGATAGAAGGCTTGTCGGGACCAACCAAGGAGTTAAAACTTTCTTTAAAGATAGCCTTGCCCTTCTTCCCTGGACTGACCGGATCTGCACCATCGCGCAGATCCGCCACAAATGCCACAAACCGCCCATCATTACTCACAGTTGGCTCGTAACAGTCGACAGGTGAAGGATCACCTGTCATCGTCACGCTCACTAATTCAATCGCTCCCGCCTGCCGATCATACAAGTAAACCTGCTTACGACCATTCAGCGCTATTGAGGCCTTTTCCTGCGTCTGCGCCACCAGATTCGTCGCAGCCGACTCGAATACGACGAACCGGCCGTTCTTACTCATTTGGGGATTGTTTATATCGGCGTTCGCCAGTCCACCGCTTCCAGTTCCATAAGCAAAGCTAATTCGGGCCGTATCATTTGGGGCAAATGGCTGTGCAGAGACTGCCTCCATCATTACGACCCCTGACGCAACGAGAAATGCTCCAGACAGGAGCGCTGAAAAGGTGCGCTTCATAGACTCTGAGACCCTTTAGTGAACACACGTGTGAGCTATACCACTTACCGGATTCGCGACGTCGAATAGAATGACCTCTCTTGGTAAATCTCGATACAGAAATTATGACATTCTCACGTGAGCGAATCTTAACCTCTTTCAACCCCCCGCAACGACGGACGACATTCTCTCGATGGACCTATCCAAATGAGTGTACAGCTATTCGATGCCGTCGCAAGACCCTGAGATTCCTCTCGGCTATTGATTAGGCCTCCGTTGCCGCACAAATAATCTCGGGATCATCCTCCTCCACTAGCACCCGGACCGCGGGATGATGGGGGACAACAGCCCCCTCCGCACGAAACAACCATCGAAGGAGATCTCTAAAAAAGCTAAAAAGAGGCATTTGGGATGCTATTCTATTTCTAACCTCCTCTCGGGTCGCCTTGAAACTCGCGTGGCTCTCCTGTGTCAACTTTTCCCGCTCTCTCAGATAGTTACGGAGCGGTTGAATCTGAACTTCGAAGAGACGCCCCCCCCACCCAACAACAAGCTTTATTGCCTTCCAACCTGAGTTTTTTGCCCGAGATTCAGATAGATAATCCTTCGTCTCAATAATCGTGATCTTTCGCGTCTCAGGGCTGGGGACTACCCCGATGCTCGCAAGAATGCGGTCGCTCCACTCTAACTTCTCAAGCGCAGCCAACAATCGATAAGCACTCATTTCGTCGGCAACCACCATCTTTAGTCCGAATACATCTTTGACGTATCGACTCAAATGAGAAAGCTGCTTATCTCGGGATACGAGAGAGTCAAGGTGGAATATTTCATCAACGACCTTATTCCAAATCTCCTCTTCTGCCTTCACCCGCGTCATCAACTTGTGAATATTGAACGTGTTGTATCCCCGCGGTTGATATTCCACCACGTTCGATATCAGGGCTGGTACACCCCACCCCCCTCCGTCGAAATAGCGGAGTTTACTGAGCTGTCTCGTCCCCAGATCGAGGTCGGTCGTCGCATATAACTCCTCGAGGGTGAGGGTCTGAGAGAGGGTAAATCGCTCTCTCGACTGGGGAACCTCGCCGATGACAACGCTACTGATCTCCACAAGCGCTTGAATATCCTCCCCATCGCCAAGCAACGAGGAAAAAAGGAGCGCCATTCGGTGAAGCGCCTCTTCGCCCCGGCGGATCATCGCCCCAAAACTTTTCTGTATACTATCAACGGTTGATCGTTGGAAGGTAAGGGTGACAACACGGCCATCCTCCCGTAACGACTCGCGGGCAATCTGCAAAGACGTAACCAATTCATTAAGGTGTCGGTCTTGGGTGACCATCCATAGCGGACTGTGACCTAAATGAGGTGTCAGGGGGTGTTCTTCCACAATGCCTGTTTATCGATTGGCTACAAATGGTTACCCAAAATTGCCCACCTTGCTCCTCTTGCCCAGAGGCTTAAGCAGTACGAGGCGCAAGATGGGCCATAGATGTGAGAACACTGCTCCAGTCATCCTCGCCTCGTCATTACCCCTACCCCGTCATCGAATACGAGACTCCCCCCGAGGTAGCCGACATATAAAAGGATGGCGCCGAGACAGCTAAGCGAAATTGCATACCCGATCGCAGAGATAAAATCGCCCCGTCTTTTTGCGACCAATCGTGCTCCGGCCACTATCGGCAGAATAAACACCGCCCACCGGCCCCACGAATGATGATCGGCAATCCTGCCTGAAACTGCCCCATCATCGGGTGGGTACAAGAAACCATCCGCAACATACCCCGATAAAAAGGTTACCAGGATGGCGGTACACAATCCCCAAAAAGCCCATCGAGCCTCCTCTGAAGGCCTCCACGTTCGCCATAACGAAACTATATCAAGCCCCCCGAGGAGCAGCCAAAACGCGAGCGAACAACCACTGATGGCGGGGTGAACCCGAGAGATTACAGATATCACACAACTCGCTCGTAAAAGACAAATGAAAGCCCCTCGCCCTTGGTCAGGGATTGACCTAGCACCCTGAGAGTTCACTTTTTCTGGAGCGCGAGAACCGTCACATCATCATTGAGACGCTTTCCATCCAGGAATCCAATAACGTCCTCCTCCAGAATCGCTCCTATCGAGCGACCGTCCTCACCCGCCTCAACTATTGCCTGTCCAATCCGATCAACTCCGTATCTCTCTCCATCCCTGTTTGCCGTTTCGGTCAACCCATCAGAGGTGAGGATCAGCACATCCCCCGACCCCAAGGTCAGAGTATAGGGAGCGTACATCACATCCTCATCAACCCCCACCGGGAGGCCCCGCGCACCCACCTCTCGACATTCCCCCGAGTGTCGTTTCACCAAGACCGACGGCGGAATCCCTCCGTGCGCCAGCTGAACCTCACTCGTCTTCGGATCGTAGCTCGCGATCACAATCGCGATGTACCGCCCCTCTGGAAGCTGGGGCGTGAGAATTCTGTTGACATCACTCATGAGATCGACCGCCTGCTCTGCCTGACTCACCGAGAGCGCCAATTTGACCATGCTGCACAAAAGTGCTGCGGCTATCCCATGGCCTGTCACATCGATTACTACGAGCTGAAGGCTGCCGTCGGGGAGTATACGACAAAAATAAGCGTCACCGGCAACCTGTTCCATCGGACGGTACCATACCGTCACCTTTACGTCATCATTCGACGGAAGAGTGGAGGGCAACAGCGCGTGCTGAATCGATTTTGCCTCGGCAAGCTCACGCGCGTACCGGTTATTGAGGTCCTTTAACATTGCATTACGCTCTCGAAGCGTTGCTTCGTGATCGTCCGCTCCCTTCAACTTATTAACCCGCAGAAGTACCGCCGCCTTACTCGCTACCGCCCCGGGATTGGTGGAAACAGGTACCACCTCCTCGTGGTTAAGTTGGACATCTCCGGGATCCCCGTCAACGAGGCGAATGAGAGGAACCTCCCTTGTTGAGGGAAACGCTCGCAAAAAATAACGAACATCGAGGGCATGGGGATAGGTGGCCTCATTCAGGATGACTAAATCAGTTTCAGTAGATTGAAAAATCTGCAAGGGCGCGAGGCCCGTATCTGGGCAAATAACGCTGTATCCGAGAAAGGTAAGAAGGTTGTGAATCTTCCCCCCCGACTCATCGAGCAGCATTATGGTATCCATCCTTGAACCCTCTACGACGGGGGATCAGCGCCTCATCGACAGCCTCGCTGATCCCTCTCCGACCTCCTGGCCGCCTTCGAGCCCCCCCACTAGTTGCTCGCTTAATGTGCCGCCATGGGAGGAAGATCGACAAAGGGAGGCTGCCTCTTGAGAGATTTTCTTACTTATTTTCCAATAGGGACGCGTCCCGGTTCGCCCTCGATCACTACGCCCTCTACCTTTGGCAAGGACTGCCGGTCATTTGCAGAAAGAGAGGGAAGACGAAGTCGCCACTCGGGACCCACCTCATTCAGAACCCCCATCTCAACGAATAAGGTATCCTCAGGCCCACCCCACTCGCCCGCTGCAAGCCTCGCCCGAAAGTAGGGAAGGGGCGCGACCGCTGGCCCCCGCAATACTTCCCCGGTAATACGGTAGCGTGAGCCGGAAAAAGGGGAGGTTAAGAAGCGCTCTCCTCTCTCCTCAGCTAAGACGAGCGGAGACAGGTCAGAGGTGCATTCGGTGCTCATCACCGAGAGCCCTCGTTCGTCAGAGCGAATTAAGATTCTGAAATCTGCCAGGAAAGTTTCCCGGTCAGCAAGAAGAGAAGCAACTGACCCAACTCTCATCACCCCAGCCGGTCGGTGGAGATGGCGACCCTTGCACCCACTGGGACTAAAGGCGAGGGTGATGATAAACAGACCCGACCACAAACGGTTACCCTTCCCTCGGAAGGTGCGCCCATCCCTCGCAGGGGCACTGGCGGAGTTGGACCCCGCACCTGCCCCCTCTACTGCACCCACGGAAGCTGCTCTCGTAAACTCTCAATGAGAGCCGGGACGGAGGTGTCCGGAGGAGCGATAACAACACCACCCTGAACCTGGTGCGCCAGCCGTTTTAAAACTCGTTCGGGCCCTCGCTGAGAGTCTCTCACCCGCAACCGTCGAAGTCTGTCGCCCCCCATCAATTCGAGGTAATCCTCGAGCTCGGAACGCTCCGTCGCGAGAATAATAAGGCGGTGTCCATTTATCGTAACCGCCGCGGGGTGACTACCTTTGAAGGGGGCAAATAACTGGCTCATATCCTCAAGGTAACCCTCAAGCCGTCTCTTTTCAACCACCTTATTCGAGCCTTCGCAAAAACTACCTTACCTCTTTTCCATTCCGCCACCGATACCGTACCTCTCGATGGAGATCTGAAAAGGTACCCACTTCGATGGAACGCCGAATCGCCCGCATAAGGGTAAGATAATGAGTCACATTGTGAAGCGATAATAGCTGTGGCCCAAGCATCTCTTCCACCTTGAAAAGATGGTGAATATACGCTCGTGAGTATCGACGACATGCGAGGCATCGACAGCTCTCATCCAGAGGTATTTCACTGCGCGCCCAGCACGCATTCCGAATATTGAGATACGGGTGCTCACCTGATAGAAAAGCCCTCCCGAAGCGACCCGCCCTGGTCGGCATCACGCAATCAAAGAGGTCTACCCCCTGAGATACCGCTTCCACTATATCCCCGGGCGTTCCAACTCCCATTAAATAACGAACTTTGTCCGCCGGAAGTTGCTGCGGATGATATGACAATACGTCGTACATCACCTCCTGCGGTTCCCCAACACTCAATCCACCGATCGCATACCCATCAAACCCAATTTGAGTCAGCGCATCGATTGACTCGGTTCGCAACTCCCGGTACTTACCCCCCTGAGTAATACCAAAGAGAGCAGTTTCAGGCCGGCCTCGGGCATCAGCGCACCGCTTTTCCCATCGAACGGTCCGCTGTAAAGATCGCGCAACCCCGTCATAATCGAGCTCTGCCGCAGGACATTCATCAAAGGCCATCGCAATATCGACCCCGAGCTCCTCCTGAATCCCAACCGAGCGTTCAGGCGTCAGCATAATCTCCGCGCCATCAAGATGCGACCGAAACCGCACCCCCTCCTCAGAGATCGCCCGAATACTTTGAAGGCTGAACACCTGATAGCCCCCGCTGTCGCTCAGGATCGGCCCCTCCCAGCTGCAAAAGCGATGGATGCCCCCAAGAGCTCCAATGAGCGATGAGCCGGGCCGAAGATGGAGATGATAGGTGTTTACCAGCGTTACTTCTGTTCCTGCCTCCCGAAGCCGCTCATGATCAATACCTTTTACCGTCGCCTTGGTTCCAACCGGCATGAAAGCCGGGGTTTGGAAACTCCCATGAATATGGGTGCGATACGCACCCCGACGAGCTCGACCATCCTGACACCAGAGACTAAAGGGGGCGCGACCTGTTGAGACTTCTACCACACGCGCCTCCTAGTCCTGACGATGACCTTGAGCCGCGACATCGGCGAGATACTGCTTGAGCTTAACCAAGCTTTCGTCGCTCAACAAATGCTCCGTTTTGCAGGCATCTATCTCTGCCTGCTCAGTGCCAACTCCGATCACTTCGTGGAGTAACTGAAAAAGCACTGCCCTTCGGTCCAGAACTCCCGCAACGAGTTTTTCCCCTTCACTCGTCATCACCAGGAATTTATTCGGGTCCATCTCGACAAGACCGCGCCCCTTGAGCCCCTTTATGTTCGCCGACGCACTCCCGGTCGTGATATCGAGATGGCGTGCGACATCACTAACCCGCACATATCCCTGCGTATCCCGTATCTCCTTTATAGCCATCAGGTGATGGGCGGCACTATGGGTAAGCTTATTTTCTTCAAACAGCTTCCAAATCTCCATCGGTTTGCCCCCCGTCTCTCCGTTTGCCATTCTTACCCCGCCGACCCTACCGGCGACATCGTCTCTCGAACACCCCTAAAAATCAAGGCGAAGGAATCCGCATGAACCTCGGGAGCTTGCGGCGACCCCCCTAAAATCAGCCCCTTAGCATTTACCTCCAGCACCCCCTTGGTTCTGCAATCAGTTCTTTGAGATCGCCCCCCCGGACCCAAAACAAAGACCCCCTCATCCACGAAGAAATTGCGCTGCCGATATTTTTCCCTCAATTCGCGTGACGAAACGTCCGATGAACCAGAGGTACGGGGAGGTTAGATGAACCCCATCAGGATGTATTTTCGGAGAGCGATCATGTCTTTCAACGACGGCGAAGTAAAAAGGGGGTCCATTCTCCTCGACACGGGCACCAATGAAGTTGAATTTCTGGAGATTGCGGTCGGCTCTGAGCGGTTTGGGGTCAATGTGGCCAAGGTTTCACAGCTGCTGGTCTGGGACCACTCCAAACTGACCCAATTACCCTCGTCGGACAATGTGTTCCTCGGCTCTTATCCCTTTCGGGGATCGAACTGCGCTGTTTTCGACCTTAGTCAAATCCTTGGCTTTGAGCTGAGACAGGACATTAATCCCCTCCTCCTCGTCATGGAGTTCAACTCGCGCATCAATGGATTCCTCGTTGATAAAGTGTTCAACATCGAACGTGTTTCGTGGAATAGATTTCTCCCAATATCCGAGACCACTTTTGATGTCACTTCTCATTCTCTGACGGGAACCGTGATGATTGATAAGAGGGTCATCATGATTCTCGACATTGAAGCACTCATGGCGGAGCTAGATCCCGAGCAACAGATAAGCACTTACATTAAGTACGTTAACAATGAATCTCCCGTTGCTCAGTACAAGAGAGAAGAGGTTCAGATTTTGTACTGCGAGGACTCGGGCGTGATTCGGAAAACCACGGTAAAAACTCTCGAGCAGGCCGGCTTCCGCAACATCGAGCAATTCGTCACGGGTGCAGAGCTTCTCCGACACCTTCAGGCGAACACTCCCCAAGCAACAACCCTCATACTGAGTGATATCGAGATGCCCGAGCTCGACGGTCTCGCCCTCTGTAAGGCGGTAAAATCAAATCCAAAATTTCAGAGGATTCCCTTTGTCTTTTTCTCCTCCCTCATTAATGATCAGATGCGCGCCAAATGCGATATCGTTAAAGCAGATGCTGCATTCTGTAAGCCGGAAATTCACATGATCGTCGATTGCATCGACTCGTTGCTCACTCCACTGGCTGAGGGGGAGGGATCGACTGACTAACAGATCCGTCGGTTTAAGGAGCCTCAGACGCTTAAAATATACCTACAGAACTACCATTCCATCACCGTAGCTCAAAAATCGGAACCCGTCAGCCAGAGCTGACGCATAGACAGCTCCGAGTAATTGGCGTCCCAGTAGCGACTCAACCAAGAGCAGGTGAGACGTTCCCGGTTGATGAAAATTGGTAACAAGATTGGTCGCCATTCGCCATTCGAACCCTGGGGTGATAAAGAGGGTGGTTTCGCCTCGCAACCTCTCAGGTTCACGGGCAACACTCTCGAGCGCTCGAGCAACAGTCGTTCCCACGGCGACGACTCTCCCACCCGCCCGTTTCGTCTCCTTGATCGCATCTCGGGTTGGTATCGGCATCTCAAACCATTCGCACCCCGGGAGCTGAGGCTCGTTCGCACCGGGGCGATATACGGGGAGAAAGCTCGCCGTCCCAACGTGAAGGGTAAGAAAGGCCCACCGAATGCCCCGCCTCTCGCACCGAGCGAAAAGCCGATCCGTGAAATGAAGACTTGCCGTGGGAGCCGCAACCGAGCCTACCCCCGCCGCAAAATCGTCTCTCGCGAAGATCGTCTGATAGTCGGCACGATCTTGAAGGTCACCCTTGCCACCACGAATATAGGGAGGAATCGGCATCGATCCAAAATGCGCAAGCGCGTTCGTAACGGAGCTTCCATCAATCGTGTAGAATGAGCAGCGAATGTCGTCGTCCTTTGTCACCTCTATCCGCCCTCGGAGAAGCTCGCCACATTCAATTTCCCCACCCCGGCGAAGCTGTTTCATCGGCCGCCCCAACACGCGCCACATTCCCTCAGTTTCCTCACGAACCAACAACACCTCGACCGGACGGCCCGAAAGTGTTCCGAATAATCGTGCGGGGATCACCCGCGTATCATTTAGTACAAGCAGGTCCCCCGGATCCAAAAATTCCGGAAGGTACGCAAACTGAGATATCGAAATCTCACCAGAGGCCCGATTGACAACGAGCATCTTCGCATCATCTGCTGGAGAGCAGGGACGCTGCGCAATGCGGTCAGAGGGAAGATGGTACGAAAACGGCTCCATGAGTGGCCCTTAAAAGATAAAATAAGCCAACAATCGTAACGAAGGAGCATACTGATTTTCTCCTCACCTCACAAAGTCCGTGAGTTAATCTTACTCCGATGGTTCGCTATTTTTCCCTGTTTTGCTATAATTTTGATGGACGTTCTATCTCTTTACGAAGGCCTGGCATGCCGTCATTCTTCCCGAAACTAGTGGTTTTTGACCTCGATGGAACACTGATCGATTACGAGCACGATTATCTATTTCGGGAGGTTCTCCGTATCTTCGATCGTTTCAATCTTGAGCAACTCTCAGAACAGCTCCTCGCCACCCACCATGAACGTGATGACTTTTTCGGATGGATCGAGTGCCCTCAACAGCGGGTCACCCTTGAACGTATCTTTGCCGAAGAGTTCCGGGAGCATGACAAGCCTCCCGCCCGCCTGTTACCCGGGGTTCTCGAAACCCTCGATTTTTTGGCATCTCGGAACGTCCGCCTCGCTATCGCAACTGCTCGAGCGCAGCTCCCCGAATCTATTCGTGAGAAACTTAGTCATACCGGTCTTTTGAAATGGATTGACTGTATCGTTGCCCGACCCTCGCAGAAGTTGCAATGGCGAGATAAAACCCTCCAGATTCAGGTGGCGTGCAATCACGCATCTGTGGCTCCCGTAGACTCCTACATGGTCGGGGACAATCCCTCCGACACGACATCCGCGCACGCAGCTGGGATCGGCGGCATCATCGCAGTACGAACAGGAAAGGTCGTCGAGGAGTTGCTCAAGAAAGCAGAGCCTCACGTGATTATCGATTCAGTTGCCGAGATACCTTCCCTGGTTCGAAGATACGTCGGAGGCAGTGCCCTATGAGGCTCGTCGAGGTAGATCCGTGAGCCACCTCCTTATGTCCCCTGACTATCTTCTCAATGACTATCTCTTTGACCGCCTCTTTTCAGGTAGACTCACGCCACAGCTCAACGCGTGAGGCCTTCAACGCATCAGGCCTCGGCAGGACGTGAGCCTAACTGTCGAAGATAGGAAAAAGTATAAATCCCACTCGTGTGCCCATCCCCCCAGGCCATTCCAAGGGCATAGTTTCCGACGCCCCAAATCTGATCAAGCCGAAGCTCCTCGGAGCTTTCATGTTCCACTACCCGCAGGAGGGACGGCTTTCCCTTGCCGCTCCTCATCATCGGAAGGGGTCGCGCATGACTCTCCCCATCGCCTCGGCGCTCACGACATTCCGCGCACGGACATCCCGAGCGCAGCACTATCGGAGAGATGGTGTGGACGGCGCCGTCCAACCACCGCACCTCTATGCCCTCTCCGGGGATGCGGCGGATGTGGGAAGGTTGAGGATGATGTTGTTGTTCCTCCATGGGCCATCTCTCAAAGGACCGTTAATAACCCTCCCCGAACAGAGGAAGATTTGGCAGATCATCTTCTCCTTATGAACCGCTTTGAGCACTCGGTCGAGCCCGACCCGCCTCGCTCGTCCGCTTCACAATTCGTCCTTTTCCGAGGTCGTAGGGGCTAATCTGCACGATAACAACATCGCCGGGCAACACCCTGATGTAGTTCTTACGCATCTTCCCCGAAAGGTGTCCAAGCAGTTCATGCCCATTCTCGCACACAATACGAAAGGTCGTGTTCGGATAACATTCCTTCACCGTTCCCGTCATCTCAATAAAGTCGTCGTTACTCATCGCTATCTATCTACAGTCTCATGTTAATCGTTATTCCCACTCACCATTTTCTCTTCCGCGGCATTACATGCAACTTTTAGGAATCGGTGCCCTCTTAAGCTCAGTGCTCCAACACCGGGCCCATCGTTCGATACTTCCTGTATCGCGCATCTAAAAGCTCTTGGACTGTTAGTCCACTGAGCTCCTGAACTGTTCTCACCAGCGCCTCTCGCACGTTCTCCGCGGTCTCTTTGTGATTCGCATGCGCTCCACCGAGTGGCTCCGGGATTACGGCATCGACGATGCCAAACTTCTGGAGATCCTTTGAGGTCAGTTTGAGGTTCTCTGCGGCGGTCGCCGCGTGCAGTTTTGCGGCATCTTCTCCTGCCTGCTTCCACAGGATAGACGCACACCCTTCAGGCGATATTACTGAATAACACGCGTACTCGAGCATCAATATCCGATCAGTCAAACCAAGAGCAAGCGCTCCTCCACTGCCACCTTCGCCAATAACAATCGAGATGGTCGGAACTGAGAGCTCTGATAATTCGAGGAGGTTATGCGCAATGGCTTCCGCCTGCCCTCGCTCCTCCGCTTCGATTCCAGGGTACGCCCCCGGGGTGTCAATGAACGTTATCAATGGCAACCCGAACTTCTCCGCTAATCGAAAAAGTCTCAGCGCCTTGCGGTAGCCATCCGGCTGAGGCATTCCGAAGTTCCGTTTGATTCGATCGGTTGTCGTTTTACCCCGCTGATGACCAACCACTACCACCGGCAGCTCCCCCAGCTTTGCAAGCCCACCCACGATAGCGGGATCATCACGATATAACCGGTCGCCATGCAGTTCGACAAAATCGGTCATCATGTACCGCACATAGTCGAGGGTGAAGGGGCGATCGAAATGGCGTGCGAGCTGCACTCGTTGGTGGGGAGTTAGATTCGAGAAAATATCTTTTCGCTTCTGCTCCAGCTCCCGCTCTCGCTTTGAATGCTCTTTTTGGAGAGCGACATTCCCTCGCAGAATCTCATCCTTGAGCCGCTCAATCTCGAACTCAAGCTCAATAAGCGGTCGCTCAAAATCCAAATGATGTGTAATCGTCGTCATGTTCGGCCTCTCTTCAGCCATGCACTACCCCCGTCCTGAATCGTCGTTCAAGACGCTGCTTCCCCATTTACTGCCTCACTCAGCATCCAATCTCGTGAGGATACGCAGAATACCGCGACCGTTATGCCGAAGCACTAAGAGCGGCAATCCCAGCCGCCCCCATTCCCGCGAATCGGAGCACCGAAACCGGACTCTCCCGGCAGAGGTCCTCTATCGTGCCTCGTTCCGTGAACCAAGTCCAATCCACCGACGCACAAAGTTCTCGCCATCCTCGTTTCCGAGGCTCATTTCGCCAGTAAGTCATTTGCCGTTTAGCAAACCGACGGGTATCCCGGCGCATAAGCTCACGAAATTCCTCGACAAGCAGCTCCCCCCGTCGCCGCCTGAGGGCATGAGCATACCCGATTGCCCCCCATAGAACACTCTCCTGCGGAGCCACCTTGAGGAGCTCGGAAACTTCATCCTCGATTCCATCCTCGATCATCTGGTCGACTCGGGTATTAATAGCCTGATACAGCACCTCACGCGGCGGTGTGAGGACGAGCATCAGCCCCGCGACCCACGGCTGAATCCGCTCCCGATACAGCTCGGTTGCTGCCGTGCTTCCTGTGTGAGCCGTCTCGATTGCCCGAATTATCCGAAGCCGGTCATGGGGATGAAGTTGTGCGGCTCGCGTCGGGTCACGCTCGACCAATTCGGAGTACAGATCCTCGGTCTCACGCAGCCCCAGTTCAGCACGAAGCGTCTCATTGCGCTCCGGAAGGGGCGATATCCCAGCGAACAGGGTCGATACATACATTCCTCCCCCACCAACCAGGATTGGCAGCCGCCCTCGCCCGCAGATCGCCGCCGCTGTTGCGCCCACCAGATCGGCCATTTTCCGAACATCCCATGGGGTCGAGGGATCAAGAAAGCCGATCAGGTGATGCGGAACACCCTGCATCTCATCCTCAGATATCGTCGCAGCTCCAATCCGTGCACCGCGATACACCTGCACTGAATCAAGATTTATCACTTCGCCATCAAGACGTTGCGCGAGCACAACCGCAAGCGCACTCTTCCCACTCGCGGTTGGTCCACTGACAAGAAGAACACGGGGAATATCGGACATCACCACTACCGATCCCTGCCGAACCATCCTTCGACCTGCGCCTTGTCGAAGCGCGCAACAACCGGCCGCCCGTGAGGACACGCTCCCGCAAGCTCCGCATCATCAAGCGAGACAAGGAGCGCACGAGCCTGCTCGTAGGTTAGCTCATCCCCCCCGCGTAAGCTCGCGTGACAAGCCATCCGTGCCGCTAATCGGTCAAGGCGCTCTGCGATAATCTGAGCAACTGGCCCTTCTCCGATGCCACGCTCCTCGCCCCCTGCATCCTCCCTATCACCATATTCAATATCACCATACTCGATGATGTCGAGCAGCACCCCTCGCACCTTGCCGATCTGAATCATCGGTGGAATCGCGCGAACGATAACCTCTTGAGGACCGAACTCCTCTACCTCGAATCCGAGCCGACTAAGCACCCCGCTGTGCCCTCGCAATCGCCGCACCCCGACAACTCCTACCGATATCGGCTCGGGGCAAAGCAGCTGCTGGCTCGCCATCGGCCTCCCCCGCAACGCAACCCGAATTCGATTGTAATTGATCCGCTCGTGTGCGGCGTGCATGTCGACTATGTAGAAACTTCCTCCGTGCTCACAGAGCAGATAACATCGCATCAGCTGGCCGATGTAGCGAAGATCAGAAAATCGGCGAATTTCTTGAGCTTTCGGCGGGAGAATCGGGGCGGGAGTCGCACTATCAAAGCCAGTAAACGCACGAGCAGTTCCACCCTCCTCAAACGGCTGTCGTTCCGCTCCCGAACTAAACGAGGCCGAAGCCATCCCCCACCGAGGCATCAGTCGCGCCGTGATCTCGGACGACAGCGTCACCTGCTCTCCCGCTGGCACACCACCGTGATCGTATACGGGTAAAGGCGTATGGACCGCCACCTCGCTCGCTAAGCTGTTTGCCACTATCTGAGGGCCGCCGATAAATCTCTCGCGAAAGAGGGGCGCCTGTTCCAACGGACCCGCTACCTGCGTCATCCCGAATCGACCGATAGCCCGTCCAACCCCTTCCCGCACCGCGCGCCACACATCGCTCGGCGCGATGAATCGTACCTCCGCTTTTTGCGGGTGCACATTGACATCGACAAGGCTCGGATCCATCTCAATCGCGAGTGCTGCCACCGGAATCTCGCGATCTTTGAGGGTATGCTGAAAGCCCTCCCGAATCGCCCGCAATACCCCCCGATCAGAGATCGGTCGACCGTTGACCAACATTACGCAGGCATCCCCACTTGAGGAAGCAGTACCGGGGTGCCCGACTAATCCGCGAACCACGAACCGTTGATCGCAAAAGTCGACCTCCCTTAGATCGCCCCGCAACAAATGCCGAGCTCGCTCAATAAATGACGTATGGGGATCGATAGCGATTACTTCCTTCCCATCACAGACACACCGAAGCCGTACTTCGGGAACCCCGAGCGCAAACCTCATCAGCCAACCAACTACCCGCTGATCCTCTACGGCGGGAGATCGCAAAAAGCGACGCCGCACCGGCGTATTAAAAAACAGTCCCCGCACTGAGATTGTCGTGCCCACCGGCACTGAAATCTCCTTGACCGAGCGGATCATACCTCCATCGCCGCTGATAGCGGTACCCAGCAGCTCTGCAGACGTTCTCGTCGTTAATTCAAGCCGACTCACGGCAGCGATAGAGGGAAGCGCTTCTCCTCGAAAGCCTCTCGTGACGAGAGTGGAGAGATCCTCCGCATCTGAAATCTTAGATGTCGCATGCCGCTCAAGAGCCAGTAGCGCATCATCGCGCTCCATCCCACACCCGTCATCAACAACCCGAATAAGCGAGCGGCCCCCTTGCTCAAGCCATACCTCAATGGAGCGAGCTCCCGCATCAAGCGAATTGTCACACAACTCACGCACCACCGAGGCTGGACGCTCGACAACCTCACCAGCGGCGATCTTGTTGATGACTGCATCGCTGAGAACGCGAACCTTCACGACTGCTCCGCCGCTCCCTGAGTATCTCTCACGCCACCATCAGCATGGCCATCTTCGCAAACTCCTCCGAGAAACCTTGGCATAACTGACTCAAGCTTTGAACGGGGGATGACCGTATCACAACCCGAGTCCCGCCCCTCATCTCCGACATCCCCCGTCACGTGAGAGAAGAAGCCGAGCGATTGTCCCGCTGCTCCCGATCGAAGAAACACGGCGAGACTTCCAAGATTTTCGCGGTGGGCATTCAGATCCACGACGATACCGACTATTTGACGCACCGAGCCGTCAACCGGGTGTTCTCCAGAGGAATTATCCAGTTTCTCAACCGAGCGCGAATACCACGGCGACAGCCCACAGGCCGTCACCATTGCCGAGAGCTTTGTCCGCATCATAAGGTCAGGCACCATCAACGCAATCGTCCTCGCCATCCCCTCACTCCGTGTTCATCACCCACCCGATCATCTTTCCAAGGCTGTTGAGGCCCACATGTGTCAATGCTAGCCCTTCATCATCTCAAAGAACTGCGCGTTGCTCTTGGTGTCCTGGATCCGAGGGAGGATCCACTCCATCGCCTCGACGGGCTGCATCTGGCTAATAAGCTTTCGGAGTGCCCACACCTTCTGCAGCTGATCATTAGCGACCAGAAGTTCTTCCTTGCGGGTTCCCGACTTATTGATATCAACCGCGGGGAATACCCGCCGCTCAGATATCTTCCGGTCGAGGACCAACTCCATGTTGCCTGTCCCCTTGAATTCCTCGAATATCACTTCATCCATTCGTGAGCCGGTATCAATGAGCGCCGTGCCGATAATCGTGAGACTTCCTCCTTCCTCCACATTCCTCGCCGCCCCGAAAAACCGCTTCGGCTTGTGAAGAGCATTTGAATCCACCCCGCCCGAGAGGATCTTACCTGAGGTCGGAACAACCGTATTGTAAGCTCGCGCAAGTCGGGTAATCGAATCGAGTAGAATCACCACGTCCTTCTTGTGCTCTACCAGCCGCTTTGCTTTTTCAATCACCATGTCCGCTACCTGGACATGTCGCTGCGCTGGCTCGTCAAACGTAGAGCTCACCACTTCACCTCTGACTGATCGCTGCATATCGGTGACCTCCTCAGGACGTTCATCGATGAGGAGCACCAACAATACCACCTCTTTGTGGTTTTCAGTGATTGCATTCGCTATCGACTGCAACAACATCGTCTTACCTGCCTTTGGAGGAGCAACGATCAACGCCCGCTGGCCCTTACCGATCGGCGAGAAGAGGTCGATAATCCGAGATGACACCCCACCCTTCTTGCTCTCGAGCTTCAACCGCTCCGTCGGATAGATCGGGGTCAGATTGTCGAAATGGACTTTGGTTTTGAGCGCCTCAATCGTGTCTTGATTGACCGAATTAATTTTCAGGAGGGCGAAGTATCGCTCCCCTTCCTTTTCTCGAGGAGGCCGAACCTGCCCCTCAATAGTGTCCCCCGTCTTGAGGCCAAAACGACGAATCTGCGCTGGAGAAACGTATATATCATCCGATCCGGGCAGATAGTTAAAATCAGGTGAGCGCAGAAAACCGAATCCATCGGGGAGACACTCGAGCACCCCATCCGCATAGATATTTCCGTTGAGCTCAGACTGCGCCGTCAGAATCGCGAAGATCAGATCCTGGCGCCGCATCGTGTTCGCGCCCTCAATATCGTATTCGGTTGCGATCTTCACCAACTCTTCAGACTTCTTTCGCTTCAACTCATTTAGGTTCATACATACATTCCAAGTTAGCTCCTCTCAGGGGAAAATCCCCACAAGGCAGGGAGCTCAATAACGACATACACGACAACGTGATTGGAGTGATAAGGTCATCTACGGAGGGAATAGCCTTGTCCTGACGCGCATCGTCACATGCAGGAGCCCCTCGAGAGGCCACACCTTTTGAGGAGGCTTGATGAAAACAAGACCTCTTATTCTTTCATTTTCAACGATTGCTCTCTCTTGTCCCCTGATGGGGTTCAAACCACGGAAACACCAGCTCTATTACTAGCTCGTCCCTATTGCCCTTCGATTCCTGCTTTCGATTGAACCCCTTATCGGCACCCGCCCCCAAGGACCGGGTAGCGTGCACGAATTACATGAGGCTGAAGGTCACTGGGGAGATGACACAATGGAGTACCCACCCAGCACGTATTGTTCACCTGATTGGATTAAAGGCCCAGGGGCCAGATGACAACTGCGTTCGGTATTGCTTTCAATATGATGATGGGAACGGGAACGACGAAGCGACCGCTTCACTCTCCCCCAAGGATAGGGATTAGGAGGAGGAAAGTCAAATAAAAAAACTGGGCGATGCGCCTCACATGAAATCTCCTCGAAACGGAGGGGGACAAATGACGAGCAAGAGAAGCTGTCTATTGTTGGGCTGTTTCGCGCCCGCTACGCCCGTTGGAGCAAGAAGGAGAGGGGGCAGATACTGGATGAACCCGGTTCACTTGAGCGCGTTCGGCGCTGTTACCCACGGTAGTTGTGGTCTACCGCCACCAAATAAAAAAGGCGAGAACTTAGTCTCGCCTTCTGGTTCATGCGTCAAACCGAAAGAACCTTCTTAGTCACCCCCGCCGACAAAATCGGCCGATCCAGCGGAATCGTTTCCGCCGAAGGAACTGGAGAAACCACCACTATCGTACCCTCCAGAGAACCTCGACCCACTACTTGAGTCCGAGTCGGACCTTGAGTAGCTCGAATAGCTCGAAGTGTACGCCTCTGAGGCACGCTCAGCGTCACGAATCGCATCGCTTGCCAAATCTGGAACAGAAGCTACCTTGCGGTGGGCATCCGTTACCAGCGAGCGCGCCGAGTCGTAGTTACCCGACTCGAGGGCCTTTTGGGCCATCGAGTAAGCCGCCTGATACTCCTTCAGCGAACTGGTCGCGTCTGAGATATCCACCGAGGCATGAGCAAAGTGCTGTCTCTCCGCTCTTTCGATGGCTTGGTTGGCGGTTTCCTCAAGCTCAATAGCTTCTCGGAGCTTCTCCGAGATATACTGGTACTGCTGCCGGTCGTGCTCGATGGCATCACCGACAGCCTCCAGCTTGGCACGCAACTCTCCCAGTGAATCGAGGGACTCATAGGGATAATTCGATACCCGCTTTCCGAGTGGATCGAGACGATCCAACAGCCGCTTGACTTCGTTCTTTGTAATCGAACGAACTCCGACCGTGCGTTTTGCCCGTCCATCGAGTTCCCGAGAAAGCTCGGTTAACTCTTGCAGAACGGACTTACCCTCAGCGACCTTACTACCAAGGAGCGCGATTATCTCGGGCACCGCGCTGAGATTCGACAGAGCTGTGTCGATCTGTTGTTGGGCCCGAACGAGCAACCGCCCCGCAGTTATCAAAAGACCGCGACTCATGTCCGAGCGGACATGCTCCGCGCTCTCTTCTGCCGCACTTATCTGAACAAGCTCTTTTTGAAGGAGCTGATCGATACAAACGTCAGAATTGATCACCGTGTGGCACGCTCTCCTTTGAGAGACCTCTGAGAAGACATCGTCCGCTTCAGAGACGGGATGTTGGAGAGATTGAGCGATGTGATTTGCATCCGCAATCGAAGTACGAAGCCGCATCGCTGCGCCATCGTAGGTAGAAACCACTCTCTCAGCCTCAGCCACTAGGGCATCGGTTTGAGCGAATAGCTCCCCCACCTGTGCCTCGATCGACACGATGCTATCGACGTCTCCCACGCCCAATGGTTGAATCACCTCGGAAATGAGCCGGGCGATTTCATCCAAAAGAAGCCGAGGACCAATCTCTGGCTCTTGAAGCACGAGCTCGGGACTACCCGAACCGAAAAGTCCACGCGTAGTGAGCCATGCAAAGATACCCTCTGCAGCATCAACTACCCGCGTCCTCTTGTCCTCGAGGGTCGTCGGCCACGCTTCGAGCCTTAGACCATTGATCCGCCTTGCTGTTGCAAGGGAGTCAATGAGTCGCTCCATATCCTCCCTGAGATGCCCGAGGGAACCCTCGATCGACTCATGCGGAGCACGCCGCACTAACGATGCCAGACCTTCGGACTGAGCCCGAACAGCCTTGGCCACCCAATCAGCGGAGACGCCACTATCTGGAGAAGCAAGCTCTTTAATCGTTTGCTCCATCGCTGGAGCAAGTGATCTGGTGGCAAACTGCGCTACTGCAATTGCCTGTGAGCCATCGCCAAGAACCCGTTCAGCCGGTTTAAGGTGCTCCTCAAATGCGCCGAGCGCATTATTCGCCGTTCGAGCCCGATTGGCGGCGGCGAGGTGGCCCGATTCGGGGTGAAGCACTGCGGGAAGAATAGATTCTTCCACGGCCTTACCCGAAAAAAGCCCCTGCCCTGAGCCCGCTTGGTCCTTGACAGCCGCTTCGAGTTCACGCGCCCGGCCTTCACATGCGCGAATGCCAGACTCGAGCTCACGTTCGGCTTGAGCGAGACGCTTCATCAGCGCATCAGCTTCGCGAAAGCTCACCTGAACAGCCTCGACCAATTCGGTGATCGACAGTTGGCGATCTTCGGCACTCCCAATCGCGACCTCATACCCGGAGTTGAGACCGGAAGAGGACATCAGGAGACGCTGAATTTCCTCACGGGAAACCGTCAAGGAGACGTCGCCCGCCGTCAGACGTACGACATATCGCGGTCCGAAAGGGAGAAAGTGATGTTGCACCCAACCCAAACCGCGAGCATCGAGAACAGTAGCAGCCGCAAACAGGTACTTCTGCAAGGCCACCGTCTGCTCGAGAAGCTGGTCAGTGAGATGGCGCAACCGATCGGCCTCCGCCTTCTGCCTCCCCGTGGCATTGAGAGCCACAAAGGTCGACTGCTCAAGGAGATCCATGATCCTCTTGACGGCGCTATCGATATCCTCTCTCTTCGCCGCTACCTCAGCACTCGCCTTGAGGCGAAGCTGCCGTGTAAGAGCGGCAGAGAACAAGATACCTGCAGCGATACTCGCCAGAAGCGCGCGAGACACAAACAACCAGAAAACTCTGGCCGCAATCTCGCGATCCAACGGCGCACGATAGATAGCAACCTCCTTCGCGACCGCCTCAGCAGCAGTAACTGCCTCAGTTGTCGCACTAATAGAGGTTGCGCCATCAACGAGACGTTGTGCGTCATTGAGACGGCTCGCCCAGGCGGAGACAACCGAATCGGAATAGCCGGGTGGCACGAAGTCCTCCCGCTTAATCCGCTCCTGAAGTTCCTGAACAGCTCGCCGAGCCTGGCTTACCGTGTCACCAGCAGCTTTGATGGTCGCTTTGTTATCAGCGTCCACCGCCTGCTGCATTCGGGACCCGATTTCGCCGAGCGCCTCTTGCACCGACGTGCCCTTGCTTCTGAGCGCCTTGTAACTAGAGAAGGCATTCTCGTTTGAATACCCCACCTGACGAAGCCGCGGAGCGGTGTGGAGCTCCAAATACCCCCCGCCGTTCTCGATTTCGTCAATCCGGATAGCAGCAAAGCCACTCGGAATTCCCGTGAAGGGATCCACGAAACTCCGTCGAATGAACTCGCTATTTTGGAGCAATAATCCAAGGTTGTTGACGTCTGTTTCGTGATCTCTCGATTTCTCGACTACCACGAGCACAAGATTAGGCGCCCGAGCGATGAGAGCTTGGTACTCCGGAATCCCTGCCGGATTCCCGACCACGTATAGCCTTCCTCCACTCTTGAGGGCAGTTCGCAAGTCATTGACTGTCTTCAGATAACGAACCGAGGCCACACCATCAAGGGCAGCCACCCCTCCCACCGCTGGGTTAGCGACCGCCGGAAGCTGCGGAATCATGAAGATTCCCGCCGCTACAAGCGCGATGACAATCGTTCTCATAACCTTTTTTAAACCGAACCGTTTGAAGGTACCACATTCACACGAGCCACAGCAAAACACCGGAAAACTCTCCCAAAGAGCCAAGAGCTGAGGCCGATCGTTTGATGTTCAGAGAGATTGAGAAAGGGTATCGTTACGCGGGGTAGGAGGGGTTGATATTTCTCACTCTACCGCAACCGTCGGGAGGCACCCATCTCTTTTTAAGCCGAAAAATCAATATATTCGACTCGCTCGCCCACTTCCTTGCGCCGCCGAAGGGTTGTTCTGCATGAACTACCGACCGAAGACTTCTATACCTCTTAGTTTGGGGGTGAGGCGCGCCGAATCTTCGCGTGAACGTAGAGAATGGGATGTTTGGGATTACTTGAGGGCTCGCAGCCAAACCCGAACATATGAGCTCATCAACATCAACGAGAGCGAAGAGCGACAGTATAGGAATGTGGCTCATTGACACCTATATCGGGCAAAGCAATGTTCACGGCCTTGGATTGTTTACCAAGGTTCCCGGTCAGAGAGTCGAGGTTATCTCGCGCTTTGATGCGGCCAATGACCGGATGTTTACACCGCCGCAGGTGGCTACTTTACCCCGGGCAATCAGGACGTTTATCGGCTTACGAGCCTTCCGAGATAAACGGACGGGTACCTACTTCCTGGGCGGTGACTACGAGATGCTCCCGATGGACCGCTCCCCGATCGTGCAGCCGATCACAATACCCTGTTACCAGGAGCCTGAGCCTCATGGCCGAACCTTTTCGCCTCAAAGGTGCAGAGGTTCGGGGGCACCGAGCGGTCCTCTTCGTTGATCGGCTGGGCGGCCTCCGGTGTTCCCCGAACATCAATCCCTCAGCGGTATAGAGAATGGCTCTCAATAGGTGGCAATCTACTCCTTTAAACGAGCTTTGCGTATGGGGTCGCGGACCCTGATTCGGAGGGCGGTGGAAGCGGAGCTAGTGGAAGACATAGAACCCTCGAACTGCGGTGGTGCGCAACGGCTATCAGCCTGAATGACCGATTCAGAGGGGTACAGTCCCGATTATCATGAGGATACCGACAGTGATCCCCAAACACGGGCTGCTCTCACTCCCGGCGAATTAACAACAGGAACACACCGCAATCACCTCCGAGGCTGTGATTCACCGACCCCCTCCCCATCACCACGCAACCACATCCCCCACCGCAATTCCCCGCTCCGCCGCTACACCGGAGGCAAGCTCAACCACATACCGACTCGCTACCCCTGGCACCGAGCGGGGTTCTTCGTTCATCGGAGGGACGGCGGCGAGTATTCCCTGCACCTTTTTCTCGGTGCTGATGAAGATCATGTCGAGGGGAATCTTGGTGTTCTTCATCCAGAAGGAGCGGGGCTCTTCCTCGTCGAAAATAAAGAGCATCCCTCCTGTTTGCGGAAGCGAATCACGGAACATCAACCCCCGCTGGCGAAGCGGCTCGGTGTCGGCCACTTCGAGGGAAAACCGGCCACGCTCAGCACCATCCGGCGCAGCAAACGAAACCTCAACGACCGGATTGCGTGGTCGTGGCCCGCCACATCCAGTGAGAGAAAAAGGAATCGCGATAAGGAATGCTATCGCAAAGGCAACGGGCACATAGCGGGGCGTGACCCGTCGCGACGCTCGAGGCATCGCCGGAGCGATGGACTGTATTGTCCTCATAATCCGTCTCCTTCGTAATTTGGGAAGCCCTAAAAAAAGCCCACGCTCGCAAGAGGAGGCGTGATTGTGCCGATTTGAACATCTTTCAGGGCTTTGAGTTGCACGGCAGTATCGAGATACGGTGAGTGCATCGAATGACCAAAATGGCTGCCAAAAATGAGCAGGCGCAGATCGCAGAGAATGTTTGCTCTTAATTCAGGTTACCCCTTCACCCCCTTAATAGCAGCGGTCAGCGCGGGCGCGGCTTCGAAGAGGTCAGCCACAAGGCCGTAGGTCGCTACCTCGAATATCGGAGCCTCGGGATCTTTGTTGACTGCGACGATGACCTTTGAATCTTTCATCCCCGCGAGATGCTGAATCGCTCCCGAGATGCCAACCGCGACATACAGCTGCGGGGCGACTACTTTGCCTGTCTGTCCTACCTGCCAGTCGTTGGGGGCGTACCCGGAATCGACAGCGGCTCGCGAGGCCCCAACCGCAGCCCCGAGCACATCAGCAAGTGGGTAGATGATCTTTTCAAAGTTCTCGGCGGACCCCACCGCCCGGCCACCGCTGACGACGACCGCAGCTGATGAAAGCTCGGGTCGCTCCGATGCCGAGAGCTCGTACCCGACAATCTCCCCTCGTTCAGGGAGTTCTCCAACGGAGGCCAGCTCCTCTATCGCAGCAGCTCCCCCCACGGTTGGCACGGGTGCGAATGCGGAAGCACGGACGGTGACGACCTTCGCTGCAGTGGTAATCTCAACATCGGCGATAACATCCCCGGCATACATCGGACGTCGGAGGGTGCCATCAGTGTTGACGCCGATGATATCTGATGCCTGTCCTGCATCAAGGAGGGCAGCAACACACGGCGCGAGATCTTTACCAGTGCTCGATGCGCCACAGAAGAGGGTATCAGCGCCAATCTGCTTCATCGCAGAAACGACTACCGCTGCATATGTTCGAGCCCGGTATCGGGCGACCGCGGGGGTATCGTACCAGTGCACCTTCGCAACGGGCGATCCTGATAACCGGCTCGCCGCGCTTTGTGCCCCTTGGCCGACAAGGAGCAGGTGTACCGCACCACCGCCGGTCACCGCCGCGAACTCACCGGCCGCCTGGACCGCACAGAGCGAGCCTTTGGTGATCGCCGTAGACCCATCTGGCTGGGAAGCGATATCTCCCACTACTACGATCGTGCCCATGACCTTTCTCCCCTATGTTAAATCCCTTCTCTATCCCTGTTTTGGAAAACTTTTACCCGTTCCCCAGCCAGCACCTTACTCATCATGAGGCCCTACAGCACCTTGGCCTCTTCCTGAAGCACCCGCACCAATTCAGCCACATCGGCGACCTTGCGCCCTGCACCCCGCTTCGGCGGGAGTGAGAGCCGACGTATCCGCACCGCAGTGGTCGGTGCCACTGAGAGCTGCTCAAGCGTGAGCTGCTCGACCGGCTTCTTCTTCGCCTTCATGATGCCGGGCAACGATGCGTACCGAGGTTCGTTCAGTCGCAGGTCGGTGGTCACCACCGCCGGAAGGGGAATTCGCACCGTCTCAAGCCCTCCATCGACCTCTCGAGTCACAACCGCAGCACCCCCCTCGACCAACAATCTCGATGCAAAGGTCGCTATTGAGCGGTCAAGGCGCATCGCGAGGAGCTGGCCGGTCTGGTTCGCATCAGAATCGATCGATTGTTTACCGAGAATGATCAAGGGATATTCAGCTCGGGTTGCAACCGCAGCGAGCACCCGAGATGCGAGGTCAGAATCGAGCTCGTCATTGAACACAACGTGAATCCCGCTATCGGCTCCCATCGCCATCCCGTACCTGAGCTGCTGCTCCGCCGCTTCGGGACCGATTGTTACGACGATGACCTCAGTCGCTACGCCGGCTTCTTTGAGCCGTAACGCCTCTTCAACCGCGATCTCATCAAACGGATTTGCTATCCACTTAATGCCATCGGTTTCGATGCGCGAGCCATCTGCCGCAACCTTTACCTTCACCGCGTAATCAGGAACCCGCTTGATCGGAACAAGAATCTTCATAATCACCCCCCCCTCACCAATACCCCATCGCGGGGGTATCTTCGTACCCCACCCCTATTATACCACTAGACGGCAACACATTTCACGAAACTGCCTATTTCAGGGCTATCGCTGCGCGCCACCTATCCGATGCACCCCCATATAGAGCACAAAGACGACAGCCGAGACGAGCGCAATCGTCGCACCTGGCGGCGTATCACACAACACCGAGAGTACCACTCCACCGAGGGAAACCCCAACCCCTACAGCGGCTGAAACGGCGAATGCTGTCCTGATATCAGCAACCGCGACGAGTGCGATTGAGGGTGGCACCACAAGCAGAGATGAAACAAGGAGAACACCGACCGCTTTTGATGCAATCACGACGGTGCATGCTATCGAAAGGTCGAGAATAAGAAGATACCTCCGCGGGCGAACCCCAGTCACCGCAGCGAACTCCTCGTCGACCGCAACAAGCACCAATTCTTTGTGAAGAAGCGATATCAAAATCAACAGAACCGCGGCGATTGCAGTCACTGTCCCCACATCCTGCCAACTCAAGGGAAGCAACGATCCAAAGAGGGCACCGGTTAATGCACTCCCCGGTTGTTTGCTAAGAAGAACAAACCCGAGTGCCATACTGCCAGTGAACAATACGGCGAGCCGCGCATCCTCTCGCAATTTCCCCCCACTCCCGAGCACTGAAATCGATGCCGCAAGAAGGCAGGCATAGCCGGTTGCCCCCCACAGGGGTGGAAGACTGAGAAGCTGGGCGAGCCCCGCACCCGCGAGCGACGCATGCGACAACCCATCACCCGCAAACGAAATACCTCGCACGACAACGTACACCCCAACGACAGCGCACAATACCGCCGCAACCGCCGCAACAAGGCACGCCCGCACGACGTAGGTGTCGCTCAATAGCTCGAGTACCATAGGTGCATCTCCTTCACTCGCCCGTGACTTATCTCTTTTCCGATTTCTCCCGACCCGGTGCGCACACCCCTGCATCGACATGACGGTGAGGATGGTGATGGTGCTCTTGCGGGTGGGGATGATGGCTGTGCGGATGGTGACCCCACGAACTCTCACCATGCGAGAGATCACAGTGCATAAACGGCTGCGCATCACCGCCGTACATCTGTGCCATCGCCTCAGGGGAGAGCGCCTCCGCGGGACGACCATGAGAGACGAGCGTCCGATGCAGACAAAGAACAGCATCGACGGCATCACTGACAACCGACATATCATGAGTCACAAACAGGATTGTCATCCGCTCCTTGAGCCGTTCAAGAAGCGACAGCAGTGACCCCTTCACCCCGACATCAATTCCCGAGGTTGCTTCATCAAGCAACAGGAGACGGGGATGACGGACCAGCGCACGCGCGATGTAGACCCGCTGCAATTCTCCCCCCGACAGCGACCGCACATCATCACCCTCACGACCTCCAAGCTCGACCTCCTCAAGGACGGCCCCAACCCGGGCCCGCTCCGCACTCCCCACCCGCCGAAACGGTCCAACGATACCGGTAAGTCCCATCACCACCGCGTGAGCGACCGAAAGGGGAATGTGAGGCTGAGCGATAACCCGCTGGGGGACGTATCCCACGATATCGCGACACGATTCGGGAGATTTTCCATCGAAGAGTACCGCCCCTCCCTCGCGCCGTTCGAGACCGACAAGCACCCGGAGGAGGGTCGATTTTCCTCCCCCATTAGGGCCAAAAAGAAGATTCAGGCTCCCCGGCTCCAGCCTAAACGACACAGCTTCGAGAACCTCCTTACCCAGGCGACGCACCGAGACGTCGATGCAATCGACAGCAACTCCCCCCGAACTTCTGCTGCCGACAGTATCTGCCCCGACGGATGTCGATGATGTCATGGTTCCTCGTCTTTTCTATCGCGCTTGTTGACTCGCTACCCGCAATCCCTGGATCGCCTCGGCGAGAAAGGTTCCATAATCAGCCGCCCGCCACCCGAGAGAATCGACCACAACGGGTCGTAAGCCCAGCTCATCGGCAAGCTGGGAAACCTCGGGAGCGCCGACATGGAGCGGCTCAACAATCAGTGAGCTCGTCCCCTCCTCGTCCCTCACCCGTCGAGCATCTCGCAGCAACCCCCAGCTCCGAGCTTTTGTTTCACACTCGGCGAACCCCCCAATCTCTGACAAGCCGAGGTGAGATGCAAGCTGCCCCCAAACGAGATGATACGAGATAATATGGCGCTGGGGAGTTTCACGAGCACTCGATCCCGGCCCTGAAATCTCCGCGATGCGGGCCGCAACCGCCCGCCCCCGCGCTCGCACCATCGCGCATCGCTCGCCATATGCCCCCTGCCCTTCTGTTCCTCCCAATCGTGCCTTTGTCGAATCGCCCACGACGGCTCCCCGCTTCTCACTGTCGAGGGCGCACAAGCGCTCGGCTATCTGCTCCGCAACACGAGCCATCACCATCGGCTCAAGCCACAACGACGCTTCCGTCGGCGGAGCATCCCTTCCCTGCTCATGGGCGAGCATTATCGCCACCTCCTCCGCCACAACGACCCGCCCCCTGACCGCGGCACGCTGCGACCATCCATCAACCCCCGCCCCGTTCACCACAACAAGGTCGGCCGCCACCAACGACCGCAACACCGAGGGGGTCGGCTCAAAATTGTGGGGATCGACCCCCTCACCGATAAGGGTTGTCACCACGACCCCGTCCCCACCGATCTCTTTGACGAGGAGCGCCAGCGGGTGAACCGACGCGACCACCGAGAAGGGGTGCCGAGACGAAATGGGCGTGGAAGAAACAAGACTCTCATCGTTTGCACGCGCTTCTTGATGAATAGGTTCCTCACCATCCGCAGAAAAACCATTCACCGCCCAGAGGCAAAAAACAGCAAGTATCAGTCGTGATCTGTTCGAATTAGAAATCATATACTCCTTGGCCCGCAACAACGACCGGCATTTTACGATACCCTTTGCCACGCCGTGGGGGTCATTCGCGAGATACCACGAGAGGCTCGGAGGAAGTACAGCCCCGGATGGTTCAAGCATCCTCGTCCCACATCCCCCGCTTCATCACCTAATCGACTCTGACCTGCGAGGTTCTGCCGTGCGAGACCGTCATCGTTCAAGCCGTTTCTCCCCCCGTTCATCTCGGGCAAAAGCGTCCCGCATCGGAATGATATCACCACCCGAGGGTTTGAAGCGAACGGTTCGGAAAGACCTCAAAGCGGCTACCCTTCGTGGGATGGCGCTCTTTGAAATGGCGCTCGTTCTCCCCATTTTCATTCTTGGCAGCACCGCACTCGTGGATACCGCTGCGCTCCTGCGGACCCGAAATGCTCTCAAAGAGGCCGCCCAAGCATCGGTCCGGTGCCTCACCACGACCGACTCCCAGTGCGCTCCGATCACAATCACCCCTGAGCGCACTCGGCAGTACCGCTATTTTCTGCCGACTATTACCCCAACGGTGTACGGTAATATGACGGAAGTGCCAGCGACTATCGAGGAACGCCGGGCACCGGTCCACCGATTTGAGTTCGATGCTCACATTTTAGGAACGATCGACACGGCGGAACCTCGGCAGCAATATCAGGTGGTGACCCAGGGTGTGCGCGCGACAAAGGAGGTTCGGTACGTTTCAGAGCACTTTGGCTACTTTGTAGACCATGTGAGGGACGCCCAGTTCAGGGTTTTTGTTGGGAGCAATTCGAACATTGAAATCAAGCCCGATATTAGCCTGACGGAGCAAGATAAGTTCAGGAGTGCGACGGGCCAGACAAGCCTTACGACGGGACAAAGCCTCTCGTTTTCGGTGATAATTCCTCGACCCAAAAGTCTGGAGGGTTTTGGAAAATCATCTACCTGTACCACCAGCGAGATTGAGGATGGGCAAAGTTTAAGCCCCTGTCATCTTGTGTACGATAGGGATAAGAATCAGCTCTTTACTTCCGCGATGTTTGTATTGGAAGGGATAGGACATGGCTCAGCGAGAGGAGACCTTACCTCAGCGAATGTCCTTCTTAGTCTCGAGTTCAACAACGGTGCCCAGATGTTAGATCTAGGGGGCCGCACTTTCGGTCTTACCGGAGGGCAGACATCCGCTGACTTCGTTCCTCGGGGTGCACCGACTATCGCGACGAGTGCTGCAGCGAAGGGTGCTTACCGTGAAATTACCCTTCACGATGCCAAGAAGGTTATTGTTCCTCTCGACAAACCGATCACTTTTCGTTTGCAGTTGGCCGGTGCCGCTGATCATCAAAGGGCAGGCACAAACGCCTCCTGGACTCCGACCGGTCTGAAAATCTACCTGCCAACTTTCACTTCTAAGAGGGCAAATCTCCCCTGTCAGGAGAACTCGTGTGGTGCACTGGCAAAGGGAAATGGCTCATGCACAACATCCCCAAACGTGCCTGGTTCCGTTGACAATCTTTACTACACCGAGCCGATATCATCCATCAGGACTGCATGTGTCATCGCGAGCCATGCGCCGCAACCTACCGAGCACATCGAAATCCCGCACACGGGGATTGTCTGCTCCCCCGAGGTCATTGAAACGGCCCCCACCGTATGCTCCCCCCTCATAACCACTCACACCTGCAATCCCTCGAACACGGGAATCAACCAGCCCATCATCAACGGTAAGGTAACGGCATCGGTCAATGACCTCCTGGTGGCATGCGATCCAAAGCCAAAGCCGAGTGGATCGCATCTGCTCGACTCTGCCACCGCGACCGTTACCACCAAACGGGTAACCGCCCCTAATACCACCACCCCCATCACCGCTACGGCCCCAAGAACCACCTGCGCCGCAGCACCCACAATATCCCGCAACAAGTTCCCTGCTGAAGTTCAGAGCTACGCTGTGGTAACCCCCATCGATCACGGTGCCATCGCAGGTACCTTTGCGGATATCCCTTCTTCGGCCGCCTCTCAACCACAGGATTCGCTCGCGTGCCTGCCGACCCGTGAGCTCACCAATGATGAGGAACCTAACATCCTGAAGGGTTACGCATTCCTGACAACGCCACACCGCGACCTTGGGTGCGCCCGGCCAACGACGCTCGCAGCAGCCAAAGCTCAGGTCGAGCAGGACGCCCGGTATCGGGTAACATTTGGCTCACCACTGGTGACTGGTCGGTTCGCATTTTCCGAAGGTACGACTCCCGATAGCTGCACCCCCCACACTGTCAGCACACCGGAAATATCGCCGAAAGACCTCCTCGATCTTGGCGTATTCCCAGAACCATCCATGCCCCCTCAGTGCACAGCCACGCAATGTATGAGGGAATTTGCCGGCTTTGCCGGAACCTCTGAAACGAATCCACCGAGAGTGAACATTGCCGCCGCGATCGCCGAGGCGAAAGCCGCCACAAGAGCCTACCTCCCTAATTCCCAGCCAGAGGATCTCCAGATCGAGATAACCCCTTCATCCGCCGACACAGCCACTCCCGTTACCTATCGAGTGACCACTCAGATGACCGTTCCATTGAGCTTCAATCGAAGCTCAATGGTGGTGCACGTTGCACATGGAAAGCGCGAAGTCGCGGGGTAATGAAGGAACGAGGAGCGACAAGGGGGTGACCATTTCCCCAATTTTCGTGTGATGAAAATCAATTGCTATGAGGCTGGTTTTTGTAATCGAAGTTGACTTTCGGATATGGGGGTGGATATCCTGTTCGGGTTCACCAGTAGGTTTATGGTCAAGCTCTTCCTGACAGCCTTCCATCAATGGCGCGGAGAAAAATCGATATATCCAATAACCTGGGTCGGGTTCTTCTTTAGCTGCCTCACGTTGGGCGGTGGCATGTGTCTCATCATCGGGAGCGTCGCCTTAGTGTGCGAAGCATTAGTGGTGGCGTTCAACACGATGAACGACCTCCCAAGGGGCTCCTCCTTCTACCCCCTCACGTTTCCCTATTACCTTGTAAGGGAGGCGGTCAGGAGGCTGAACTCCTCTTTCGCATCCCCCCGTTTTTGCCGAGATTGGGAGCAAGAAACGGCCCCCATCGCAGCTGCGTTGAGGCAGATTGCTTTGGATGCCGAGCCTTGGGTGGGACCGCAGAGCGGGGACCTCGTTCGAATTGAGCGGGACACGCGGGGGCTTTTTCGCGAGAGGGCTGAAAGGCTCTTGACCGAGATGAGGGTGGCGACTTCTCCACGCTCCGCTGGCACCATTCAGGTCCGCGACCTCTGGCACCTGCGCGCTCGAGCCATCGGCCTTGTATGGGCATCAAGTCCCATACGGTTTGATTCGGGAGTCGCAGGTCTCAGGGGCTTGGACCGCAGTTGGTTCATCGCTCGCCGATTCAATACGGCCATCCGAAGGTTAGGCTGGGTTTGGTGACCATCGGGCCCTCCTCCATAACACGATGAGCGAGGGCCCCAACTTTCTCACCTTTTATTTTTCCACCCTCATCTCTCCCCACCTCCACTCGACGCGCGCCGTCAGAAACGATATCGTTCCCTCGATATCCCCTTGCGCTCACTCTCCATGTCCCCCCTTATCCCCCTCTTCCTTACATCCCGCATGCTCCTGGTGCTCCTCCTCGGCTTCTCCTCCGGCCTACCCCTCGCGTTAACCGGAGGAACCCTCCAAGCATGGCTGACCGATGCGGGGATTGCATTACCAACCATCAGCCGCTTTGCCCTCGTTGGTATCCCATACACCCTCAAATTTCTCTGGGCTCCCCTTCTCGATGAGTGTATGCCACCGTTTTTCGGGAGACGCCGCGGCTGGGGGCTCCTCTGTCAGCTCTGTCTTATCGGGTCGATACTTGCCCTGGGGATGTGTAATCCCACTGATGGCCTTCCTCTTCTCGCAATCATCACACTCTTTGTCGTCTTTTTCAGCGCGACTCAGGACGTCATTCTCGATGCGTTGAGAACCGAGATCCTTCCAGAGTCAGCGTACGGGGTTGGTGCGGGGATGTACGTGATGGGGTACCGGATCGCGATGCTCGTCTCGGGAGCACTCGCGCTCTACCTTGCCGATGCGACCGATGGTCTTGGGCTTCCGTGGGGAACAGTTTACTGGATCATGGCGAGTTTCCTTCTCATCGGGGTAGGTGCTATCGCGCTCGCCCCAGAGCCAGCTATTCCTGAACACCCATCTTCGCCCGACACCGCCGACCCCAAACGAGTGGTCACGCCCCGGCTATCGCTCCGAGAGCGGATGGTACTCCCCTTTGTCGAGTTCTTTAGCCGCCCTGCGGCGATATCGATAGTCGGTTTTGTAACGGTGTACAAACTGTCGACGATGATGGCGACGTCGTTGACGGTAACCTTCCTGATGACTCTGGGGTATTCAAAGACCGAGATTGGAACCGTTACCAAGATCTATGGACTCATCGCAACGATCGCGGGTACCCTCGCCGGTGGTGCCTTGATGACGAAGATGACGTTAAAACGGGCGCTCTGGGTGTTCGGAGTCGTTCAATCACTCGCAGGTTTAAGCTTCCTGCTCCTCACCGCCATGACCCCGAATACCCCGATGCTTATCCTCGTCGTCACCACTGAGAACTTCATGATTGGCCTCGGGGTCGCTGCAATCTCCGCCTTTATGATGACGATCTGCTCGAAGCAATTCACCGGCAGTCAATTCGCCCTCCTCTCAAGCGTCACCGCAGTCTCGCGGGTCGTCCTCGTCTCACCCGCTGGGGAACTGGTCGCAGCGTGGGGGTGGTCGGCCTTCTACCTCTTTTCGGTAGCACTCGCCCTTCCCGGCCTGCTCCTGTTGACTCAATTTGATACATGGATAGCCCCACCACACGAAGATTCGGCGCACCGCCTCAATTGGGTTGACTATTTAATTATTGGTGGGTTTATCGGCGGGCTCATCCTGATCGCAGTCGGGCCCCTGGTGGAGGCGACCGGAGTCGAAGTGCTGTCCGCAGCAAACATTGCAAAGGTTGGGGCGGGGGTATTTTGCGGGGCGTTTTTGTTCGGTTTTTTTCGGGGGTGGCGCGGACAGACGGCTGAAAAGCGGGTGCGGCTCTTATAGACTCTAAATTATCGCAATAATTTTCCCGGGGAGACCATATCCCTCCTAGATTGCCCTCGATGCATGGGCATACTCGGCCAACCCTTGATGGACTCCTCCCAAGGGATAGAGGTTACGGGTAGTGGTAACGGGATGAGTTATTGACTGCAACATCCCAGGGATAGTGGAAATTCCTATGACGACGCCGACTCCAGCTGCAACGGGTACGGGACAATCGAACCCTTCATCCGGAGGTACCACTCCGTCGAGCGGTACCCTCCCCCCGGCTGCACCTCCCCGCCCGGGAGCGACCCCTTCACCAGCTACCCCCTCAGCCCCAGCTACCGCCTCAGCCACAGGGATACCCTCGCCCGCAACACCAGCTCCAACGGCTCCAGCTTCCCCACCCGCGTCCAGTCCTCAGGGCCCCGCACCCTTGGTATTCAAAGGATCATCACTCAAGGTATCAGGGACAGGGGCCAGGGTCGTTGAAGGAGAGCACGGTGTCGGGCTGTTGACGAGTGGAGATGACAAATACATCGTCCTGTCGTATGGAACGGGAGACAACGTCACCACCGTCACGGCTAAATTGGGGGAGGATCAGACTTCCTTCAGAATCTTCTCGAAAAGTCCGGAAGGGGTTACCGAACAGACGGTCTCAGCAGAGCAACTCACGACAGCCCTGTCTGGCAAACTCACCTCTGAACAGAAGACGGCGATTGAACAGATGGTAGCCGCAGCAAAGGCTCAAAGGCAATCTCAACGACCACAACCATCGCAATCGGCAACACCCCAACCAGCGCTGGGTGGACAGCGCCCTCCTCAAGCCGAGACCCCACCTGCAGGAGGAACTCCGCCCCCTGCAGGACAGCCAACTCCTCCGCCCGCTGCAGGGCAACCAGCCTCCCCCGCCTCAGGTTCGGCTGGGTCGCGCCCGGCCACTCCGTCCACACCGACAAGCATTTTGGTTGATGGGCTAATAAACAGGTCAGAGGCGACTCGCATTAACTCGCTTGTCACGACTCAAAAGGGGATCGAGTTCCTCAGAAAGGAATTCCCCCAGGTTTGGTTGGGTTCTGATGCCCAGGCTCTGTCGGAAAAGGGTGGTGTTGTTGGAATCCCGATAATCTCTCCAAATAATTGGGGTCCCGCGAACGTAAAGGGACGAATCATCCTCAATAAGGACGGAGGGGTGACCATCGTGGATTCGGAGGGAAATGGCGCGATGAGCAATAAAGAGCTCGTGAGAGATGCGGAGCGTCTCCTCCAAAACCTCCTTTGGAAGTACGAGAACGGGGGCGGGAATGGACACGGTAACAGCTCCACCGCTCGACCTCATGCAGGCTTGAAGGCCGATGGAAAACGAGATCAATCCGAGAATAAGATAATAGCTGACTACCTCGAGCACCCGAAGTTTCTCTCCTGGCTCCAATCAGAGCGCCCCGGAATGCAAACCTTAAATGGAAAGGTTGATTTTGAAATATCCGATGGGGTGACCGTTTCGATTAATCGGACAACAGGTGCTTGGACCGCCCGTAAGAAGGGGTCGGACGCGGATCTTGGGTCCCTCGATGATATTCGGCGAATCGAGGACGACCTGAAGCGACTATTCACCAAGTTTTCCTCGGACCTCAGACTCTGACCATAGAGATGTCTATCTGGCGGGCGAGGTGTCGGCTGACAGTCGGGGCTCAAGAGAGTGAGACGGGGCCAGTACCCGGGCCCGTATTTCGTTGAGGTCCCGCGCTCCGCGCGCGGCTGGTTGGGCCGGTCTCTTGCATCCCCCCCCCACCTATCCTACCATTCCGTCGCCATAACCTTCTCCACAGGAGTCTCCCTATGAACATCGCAGTCATCGGTTCCGGATACGTCGGGCTTGTTGCTGGAGCTTGTTTTGCCGAGCAAGGTAATGACGTTATCTGCGTCGATGTTGACGAGAAAAAGATAGCGATGCTCGAAAATGGTCAGATTCCCATCTACGAGCCGGGGCTTGAGGATCTTGTGCAGCGGAACGCCAAGCTGTCTCGACTATCTTTTACGACCTCGCTCGATGACGCGGTCAAAGCCTCTGATATCATCTTCATCGCGGTCGGCACTCCCCAAGATGAGGATGGCTCTGCTGATCTCACCCATGTGCTCGCGGTCGCGACCGGCATCGGCAAGGCGATGAATGGGCCCAAGATCGTTGTTGATAAATCGACTGTTCCTGTGGGTACTGCTGCGCTCGTCAGAAAGACCATCGAAGCACAGACCTCATTCACGGTAGATGTTGTCAGCAATCCTGAATTCCTCAAAGAGGGAACCGCACTCGACGATTTCCTCAAGCCTGATCGGGTAGTAGTGGGAGTTGATTCGCCCCACGCGGAAAAAGTAATGACGGAACTGTACGAGCCGTTTACCCGCACGGGCAACCCGATCCTCGTCATGGATGTTGTCTCAGCTGAAATGACGAAGTATGCGGCAAACACGATGCTCGCGATCCGGGTCTCCTTTATGAACGAGATAGCGCTTCTCTGCGAAAAGACCGGTGCGAACATCAACTCGGTTCGCAACGGAATCGGAAGCGATGCGCGAATCGGAAAAAGCTTTCTCTTCCCCGGGATTGGGTACGGCGGTTCGTGTTTTCCCAAGGATGTTCAGGCGCTTGTACGAACGGGGAAAGACCATGGGGTTGAGTTGTTACTTGCCACCGCGGCTGAACAGGTCAACTTCCGACAGAAAAGAGTCCTTCTTGACAAGATCATTGGTCACTACGGAAATAAAGAGGCGATACGGGGGAAAGTCTTCGCCGTTTGGGGATTAGCATTCAAGCCCCGCACCGATGACGTACGCGAAGCACCCGCTCTGGTCCTCCTCAGCGAGCTCGTTAAGCTCGGGGCCTCCATCCAAGCACATGATCCCGAGGCAAACGTAACCTTCCGAGAGAGGTTCGGTGAGCATCCTCAGGTTACCTACGGCGCATCTAACTACGGGGTTCTCTCGGGAGCTGACGCGCTGATAGTTTGTACTGAGTGGAATGAGTTCCGCGCCCCAGCCTTCGATAGAATTCGGACAAACCTAAAACAGCCTGTTATTTTTGACGGTCGGAATATTTTCGCCCGCAAAGATATGCAGTCTCTCGGATTTACCTATTACAGCATCGGGCGTCCCTCAGTGACTAGAGGGGAGGGTTAAGGCGTAAAAGGGGTGCCGTGTAATAGATCGCGTGGTCGGAGGGATAGGCCCAACGAGCAAGTGGCTGATCAAAAAAAGGGATGGCGATGGACTCTGAGAAAGAGGCCCCTCAAAGGGATACCTCGACCAGCGATCTCACCCTCCCTCCCGCGCCAACAATGCCCCCTCTCTGTGTTGACCTTGATGATACTCTTATCCGCACCGACCTCCTCATCGAGGAGATCATCGCCTACACGCGAGACCACCCCGGGCAAACAGTAAGGCTTCTCCGGTGGTTTAAGGCTGGGAAAGCAGCAGGGAAGACCGAGCTTGCTCGACACACGAGCCCAACCGTCGAGTTGCTACCGTATCGAGCATCAATCCTCGACCTCATTATTCAGCACCGAAAATCGGGAACCCGCATCATCCTGGCTACGGCGTCACCTCGCGCGTGGGCGCAGCAGGTTGCCGATCACTTGGGGCTCTTTGATGAAGTAATCGCCACCACTGACAAGATCAATCTGAAAGGCCTTCAGAAGCAGACAATTCTTGTCGAACGATTTGGGGCTAAGGGGTATGACTATGTGGGCGACTCCCCCGCGGATCTTCCCGTATGGGAGTCCTGTCGCGCAGGATACGTGATTGCAGGGCAGCCCTCGCTGACCTCACGTTTACCCTCTCACGTGGCGCTCGTGCCCAACTCAGATCGCTCGCGAGCATCCCCGATTCAACGATGGCTGCGAGCTCTGCGAATCCACCAGTGGTCAAAAAATCTCCTTGTGTTCGCTCCGCTCGTCATGGCACACCGATGGAGCGATCCTGCCGCAGTAGGTCAATCGCTTGCAGCGGCTCTCTCTTTTTCACTCGCCGCATCATCGGTATACATTATTAATGACCTTCTCGATCTTAATTCGGACCGGGCTCATCGTTCAAAATGTCATCGACCATTTGCATCGGGTGAGATTGCGATCACATCGGGCCTCCGAGCAGTCACCCTTTGCTTCCTCGGGAGTCTGGCGATCGCCCCACTCGCGCGTTTGCCCTTTCTCCCGATGTTATTTTTGTATCTCGTCACGACGACCCTCTACTCCGTCTCGCTAAAACGGATTCCCATCGTTGATATCTTTACCCTCGCATCCCTGTACACTCTCCGAATCTTCGCTGGTGCCGCAGCCACGGGGATTTTAGTATCCCCATGGCTGCTTGCATTCAGCCTCTTCTTTTTTCTCGGCCTTGCCTCAGTGAAACGGTTCGTCGAATTTGGATCAATCTCTGTATCCTCTCCATCGTCTCCCGAAACCTCACGGCGGGGATACACCGCAGCGGATGCGTCGTGGATCGCCCAGCTTGGAATGGGAACGGGGCTTGTATCAGTTCTCGTCCTTGCCCTTTACATCCAGGCTCCCGATGTCACCCGGCTCTACCGCTCCCCCGGCAGATTGTGGTTTGTGACACCCCTTGTATTATTTTGGACAGTTCGGGTGTGGTTCCTTGCGCACCGCCAACAGCTCCATGACGACCCAGTGGTGTTTGCTCTCCGCGATCGGACGAGCCTCCTCATCGGATTAATAGCCGCGACTCTGCTCCTCTGCGCCATGTGACGCATCGAGGATATGTGTCGTCTCCACCCCCCGCTCCATTATCCACACCTCGTCCCGAAAAAATTCATATTTTCATCCCCCAGTCTCTTTTTCCCCTCCCCATTCTATATTTTTTTGATATGATACAGGGCAATAACGTATCAGACTAGCATATGAGCACCTACCACCTCCTTGCCACCCTCTCTCCTGTGCAACACCGCACCCTCTCGTTCCTCCGAGACTACCTCGCGGAGCACCATCACGCTCCTTCCCTCAATCAGATCGCCACTGCCATCGGCGTAAAATCGTCATCCACCGCCCATTTTCACCTCGAGCGACTTGTGCGAAAAGGGTTCATTCAGCGTCAACCAGGCGGGGCAATCCGGCTGATTGAGACCGCCCCCCCCGCCTTATCGAACACCGCTGTCCCTCTCGTCGGAGTAATAGCCGCAGGGGTGCCACTCGAAGCAGTCGAACATCACGCTCTGATAGATGTTCCCTCCCACCTTGTGAGTGGACGGGGTGATGTGTTTTGTCTTGAAGTCAGCGGAGAGTCGATGATCGACGCCCATATCTGTGATGGAGATATCGTCATCATCAAGAAACAAGACTACGCTGATGACGGACAGATCGTGGCAGCCCTTCTTCCTGACGGGTCCGCGACATTAAAAACCTTCCGACGGCTTAAGAACGGAAACGTCATGCTCATACCCGCTAATCCGACGATGAAACCCCTTACCGTCGATGAGGTGCAGATTCAGGGAAAGGTGATAGGATTGCTTCGGGATTTTCGTTAGGAAAGATCGAGAGACTCCTCACCTCCCATTAAAGGCAGAGGTCAAGGATAGACAGCGAGCCGTTGGTATAGTACGAGAGAACAAAGGCGAATCGAGAAAAATAATCAAGAGAGAGGCAACTTTGGTTTTTAATTATTCGAGAACAGAAAACTAGGTAGGTAATGGAAGATTTCTCGAGCAGTCATACTCGGGGTGCATAGTCAGGACAAAATAATATGTACTATCAATTCATTCCGTATAATCCGCTTTCAATCCGCTGAGACAGTTGAATAGAACCCACGACTAAACGCACAAGGAAGAACTATGTCAAATACCGTCGACAAAGATAAAGCGCTCACCTCAGCGATCGGCTCGCTTGAGAAGAAGTATGGTCGAGGAGCAATCATGAGCCTCAAACTCGAGGACCAACCCAAAGTCGAGGCATACTCGACGGGAAGCCTCGGGCTTGATATCGCCCTTGGGGTTGGAGGCATTCCTCGGGGACGAATCGTCGAGATATTCGGCCCCGAATCATCAGGGAAAACGACTCTCGCGCTCCACGCTGCCGCAGCGGCGCAACGAGGGGGGGGGACGGTCGTGTTTATCGATGCCGAACACGCCCTCGATATCGGCTATGCGCGCAAGCTCGGGATAGACACCTCCAAGCTCCTCGTCAGCCAACCTGATTGTGGTGAACAAGCACTTGAGATCTGCGAAACCCTCGTGCAGTCCGGGTCGGTGGATCTCGTTATCATCGATTCAGTTGCCGCCCTTGTTCCCCGCGCCGAGATCGATGGAGAGATGGGGGATCAACAACCTGGTCTGCAGGCTCGACTGATGAGCAAGGCACTCCGAAAATTGACCGGCCTCGCCTCGAAATCTGGTACCACCCTCCTCTTCATCAATCAGATTCGCATGAAGATTGGAGTTATGTTTGGTTCTCCAGAAACAACCACCGGAGGAAATGCCCTGAAGTTCTACGCCTCGGTTCGGCTTGATATTCGGCGGCTCGCCTCAATCAAGGAACAGGCAGATGCAATCGGTAATCGGGTACGGGTCAAAGTTGTAAAAAACAAAGTGGCACCACCGTTCCGAGAGGCGGAGTTCGATATTATCTTCAATGAAGGTATCAGCCAGATTGGTGAAATTGTAGATCTCGGGGTTGATACCGGCCTCATCGATAAGGCCGGTGCGTGGTATTCATACCGCGGGGAACGACTCGGACAGGGACGAGAGGGGGCGAAACAATTTCTGAAGGAGAACCCTGAGCTCGGAGCTGAACTGCGAACCTTAATTTTGCAAAAGGTGGGAATTGGGGCTCCTGCGGAGGCGACCCAGGAACCGACCAAGAACGCTCCTTCTCTTAAAGGAGGAAAGCGTAAGGATGGAGATCAGTCGGCTGCGGAGATGGCGATGCCTCCTGCGGTCGGGAATTCATAACGGCGCTAGTGGCGGGGCAGACTCGTGGGTATGCCGATCACTAGTGACCAAAGTCAGAGCTTGGGCGGTCAAGAAGGCCTCGTATCCCGGTCACTCACGCAGCGGCTGCTCCTGTGGTTACGTTCTTGGCAGGTAAAGATAGGGGATATAATACTTCGTATCTCCTATAGGGGCCTCATAAGACCGGTAAAGGCAATTCACGACAAGATACCCCCAGATCCGCTTCCAGCAGAACTGGTCGCAGCGGCGGGTCAGCCTCACCGCGCTGCTGCGATCCTATCCGCACTCATCCTTCATTTTGATGGTCCTGAGAGAGCAAGGCAGATCCATCGTATCTCATGGCACGCCGCACAAGGGCATATCGATGAGGTTCTTCAGCTTGAACCCCTGATTATCCCCCTTTCATTTGGTCAACGCCTCGAACTCGCAGGACTCGCCACTCGCGGGATCAAAAAGCTTGAACAACATCGGCGGCAACAGTGCACGACGAACCTGCGCGCCCTCATCAATGCCGACGACACCGTCTCCCTTTTCGAGTGCATCCTTTTTCTTACCCTTGACTCTGCTCTCGAGGAAGAATCTTCGTCGCTCCGCTCGTTGGTGGAACTCCCAGAGGAGGTTGCTGAACAACTTCGCACCTTGTTTGATGCTCTCGCTTACTCGGCATCTCCCACTGGTCAGCTGTCACACGCATTACGCAATCAAGCAATGCGCTCCCTCGGGCTGCCTCCATCATCAAGCTCAACATCCCGTCCATCATTCGAGCGCCTGGCGTGGGCGATGCGAGCGTTGCGACGAGCATCCCCCGCTCTTGTTGAGCAGATTATGCACGGATGCGCGATCGCGACCAGCCATCACAAAACGACCTCCAATGAGCAACGCGCTCTTTTGTGGGGCATCAGGTCGTGTTTTCGGGCCAACCTTTCTGATAGGATCGAGGGGCGACCACTCGACGATACAGCGATAGGCGAGGAGTAGTATGCTTTCACTCTTTTGAAAGATTAAGAACCTCACCGAGCCGTATCTGTCAGAACTTTACCGGACGAATACGAAAACGCTGATCTGAGCCTATTCTCGAAACAGATTCGACTATCATGAAACGCCTTATCGCTCTCCTATTCGGAATTATCGTTAGCCTTATCGCGGTTGAGGGAGCGGTGAGAATTATTGAACACAAATCAAGTTCAGCGGATACCTCCTGGAGCGATCGCCCTCGCTACTACACCCGCCCCGAGCTTTCTGAGACGATGCAGGACTATCCGATTACCCGACCAAAGCCGTCGAACGTCTTTCGGCTCGCCGTTGTCGGCGACTCATATACCTTCGCCCCTTATATGCAGTTCACCGATGCATTCCCCAAGATTTTAGAGCGAATGCTTAACCTTAATGGGACCACCGATCGGGGGGAGGTTATCAATTATGGGGTTCCGGCGTACTCGACCAATCATGAGATTGCAACGGTCGAGCGGGCGATTAGAGACGAAGCCGATGCTATTCTTCTCCAGATAACCCTCAATGACCCCGAGATTAAACCCTATCGACCAAAGGGAATTACCGTCTTTGATTCATTCGGAAAGTTAAAACTTTCAGGATGGAAGGCTTTCATCCTCAACCACTGGCGTACCGCTCATTTCGTCGTCACCCGAATTCACAACGAAAAGACTCGGCGTGATTACATCTCCTATTTTCAGAACCTTTTCGATAGCCCCAAGAATTGGACTCACTTCGAATCATCACTGCGTACCCTCGTGACCACCGCCAGAAAGGCCAATAAGCCTATTTATGCCGCCGTATTTCCCCTCTTTGGGGTTCCGCTCACTGACGCGTATCCCTTTCTCCCGTGTCATCAGAAGGTTGGATCGTTACTGGCAGAGTTATCGGTGCCCGCAATCGACCTTTTTACGCTTTACCGTGGTATTCCTCTTGACCGACTACAGGTCATTCCCGGTGTTGACCGTCATCCGAATGAAATTGCTCACCGCATGGCTGCAGAGCGACTTTACGATTGGCTTGTTGATGAACATCGGGCAATTCCTGAATCGCTTCGAATTAAAATGAAGTTCGCCGATAGGACTCGCATCGTCGATGAACCCCTCTACCTAAGTGAGGATGGGGAGGTTAGGATAGCGCGATAGAATTCAATATTTGTGAAGGCACTCCATTATAATGAGCTCTCAGCACCCATCAGATGAAAAGGCGTTACTGTCCCGAGATATCTCGGCCGGCGTTGTTGTTTTTCTCGTCGCTCTTCCTCTGTGCCTTGGAATAGCTCTCGCCTCCGGTGCTCCTCTCTTTTCGGGAATCATCGCAGGGGTGGTAGGGGGGGTATTGGTAACGCCTCTGTCAGGCTCTCCTCTGAGCGTCAGTGGGCCCGCGGCTGGACTAGCGGTCGTCGTTGCTGAAGGTATCGGCACCTGCGGTTCATTCGCTCTCTTCTCGGTTGCTGTTGTGATTGCTGGGGCGATCCAGATTCTCTTGGGAGTGCTTCACCTCGGAAGGATCGGGGAACTTTTTCCCTCCAGCGTCATCAAGGGGATGTTGGCAGGTATCGGGATCGTTATCGTTCTTAAACAAATCCCTCACGCACTTGGTCGGGACACGAACTATGAGGGTGATCTATCATTTGGCAGTTTTTTCGGCGGAGAAAATACCGCCTCGGCAATTACTGAGGCCCTCCACCTTTTCTCCTTGACTGCAACTGGTGTTGCGCTGGGATCGCTCGCCATTATTGTGATCTGGGATAAATTAATGGTCCCACGTTTTCCGCGACTTCGCGCCATTCCGTCAGCTCTTCTTGCGGTTATCTTCGGGATTTGTACCCATGAGATAGTTCGATTGATTGCCCCAGAACGGCTGCTCGACCCCTCGCACATGGTACAACTTCCTTTACCACATACCCTCACCGACTGGAGAAATCTCTTCTCACTCCCCATACTCCCCTCGGCTCAGGAGTTTACTCTCGTGCTTCCGCTCGCTCTTACCGTGGCAATCATCGCTTCCCTGGAAACATTGCTCTCGATTGAAGCGGTCGATAAGATAGATCCCCTCAAGCGGATCTCAGACACCCGCAAAGAATTGATCGCCCAAGGCATAGGAAATATGGCTTCGGGTTGTATTGGAGGATTGCCGATGACGGCGGTTATCGTTCGGAGCTCCGCCAACGTATATGCGGGTGGCCGGACAAAGATAGCCGCCTTCTCTCACGGAGTTTTTCTTCTCTCATCAGTGATCGCAATCCCCTCAATTCTTAATCGAATACCCCTTGCGAGTCTCGCAGCAGTGCTGATTATTGTCGGCATCAAGCTCGCTTCTCCTCAGCTGATGCTTCGAATGTGGCGGAGCGGCGGAGAACAGTTCCTACCATTTATTGCGACCGTGCTCGCAGTTATTTTCTCCGATCTCTTGATCGGAGTATTGCTCGGATTCTGTATCGGACTCTTTTTCGCGCTTCGCCGTTACCGCGCCCGGGCTATCTCAGTTATTTCGCTCGAAAATAGTTGGATGATCAGATTCAATAAGGATTTAAGTTTTATTCACAGAGCTGAGCTGAAAGATGCTCTCTTAAAGGTACCAAATAATACATCGATTTTGATTGATGGTGCAGCAGCTCTTTCAGTAGACCCTGATATCCGCGAATTACTCGATGATTTTTCAGAGGCAGCCTCTTTTAGGAATATCAAAGTCGAGATGCGCGGCATTAGAGGACGGTAATCCGGAGAGGACGCTGTATAAGCACTCACCTTGAGTCTCATCAAGTTGCCGATTGATACCGTCATTACTTAAAACTGCAAATTAGGAATTACCATGGACTCAATTCAACGCCTCAAACTAGCCAATCGGGCTTGGGTCCAAAGCACCCTTGAGCGCGACCCTCTTTTTTTTGAGCGACTCAAAGAGGGGCAGCAGCCAGAGTTTCTTTGGATTGGTTGCTCCGATAGCAGAATTCCGGCTGATACCGTTGTAGGGGCAGGTCCGGGCGACATGTTTGTTCATCGAAACATCGCAAACATGATCATCCATACGGATTTCAACATGCTTAGCGTTCTTGAGTTCGCAGTAAAAACCCTTAAAGTCAAGCATATTATCCTGTGCGGTCATTACGGCTGCGGAGGGGTTCGGGCGGCAATGAGCCATCAGCATCTCGGGCTGATCAATAAATGGCTCCGTCACATCAAAGATGTCTACCGCTTTCACCGAAGCGAGCTCGATTTAATAGTCGATGAAAATAATAGATTCAACAGACTCGTCGAACTTAACGTAATGGAGCAGATTCACCACCTCGCTGAGACCAGCATTATTCAGCAGGCGTGGCACGAGCACCGATCACCCCATCTGCACGGCTGGGTCTTTGACGTTGGGTCTGGAGGACTGAAAGACATTACCCACATTCCTCCTGGCACGTCGATTGAGGATATTTATATGTTCCATTTTAATCAGTCAGCATCCCCAACAATGTCATCAAAAATCTTCTCGGTTCCTGAGTCTGAGTTTGAATGTTAACGGACCCGCGCCCTCCCATGAAATATCTCATATACGAACACCCCACGCCCTCCATCGGTGTCATCACCCTCACCGATCCAACCTCCCGTAACGCGATGGGCGAGAACATGGCGTCAGAGTTCGCTGCACTCACCGCTGAGATAGGCAGCAAAGCCGACCAACCTCGCGTCTTGATCGTCACCGGAGCGGGAGGCGCCTTTTCCTCCGGAGGCAATCTTGAGATGCTCGACCAGAAACGGCTCCTGCCACCCGATGAAAACCGGCGACGGATGCTCTCTTTCTATCGTTCGTTTCTCGGTATCCGCTCGCTCGGCATCCCCCTGATAGCGGCGATCAATGGTGCCGCTGTTGGAGCAGGACTCTGCCTTGCGTGTGGATGCGATATCCGGATCGCTTCGACCAACGCGAAGCTTGGTCTCCCCTTCTCCCGATTGGGACTTTACCCCGGGATGGGGTCAACGTACTTGATCTCCGCCCTGATTGGGCAGCAAAAGGCCACTGAGCTCCTTCTGACAGGACGAATAATCGGGGCGTCCGAGGCTCTGGCAATCGGATTGGTATCAGAGGTGACCGAACCAGATAATGTGCTTCTTCGAGCAATCGCGGTCGCGACTGAGACCGCAACCGCGGGCCCTGTCACCATAAAAAATCTCCTTCCCGTTCTGAGAAATCCGCCCCGCTCGCTCGATGAAGCTCTTATAGCCGAGGCTGCAGCTCAGGCGATTAGCTATGCGAGCGATGAGTTTGCTGAGGGCGTTGCGAGTGCGCGAGAGAAACGCCCCGCAGTCTTTCGGTGAAATAACTCGTTGGGGACTACTCCGCCTGAAAAGCGGAGCAATTCACGATCCTTTAGCGCCTCTCCTCTTTTCTCATGAGCATCGCGATCCACCTCACCGGACTCTCTCGAACCTATCGCTCCTATCGCAAACCAGAGGGGTTATGCGGTTCTTTGCGAGGCTTTTTCCACCGAGACTACCGAACGATCACCGCACTCTCCCCGACCCACCTCGAGATCACCTCTGGCTCTGTCGTTGGTCTGGTAGGAGCCAATGGGGCGGGCAAAACAACTCTACTCAAACTCCTCTCTGGTCTGATTGTGCCCTCATCAGGAAGCTGTACCGTTCTCGACTACCACCCGTGGCGTCGTGACCATCGCTTCCTCCGTCGTATCAGCATCCTTTTGGGTCAGAAAAACCAGCTCTGGTGGGATATCGCTCCCCTCGACAGCTATGCCATGCTCGCTACCATTTATGATATTCCGCACCACCGCGCAAAGGATCGGGTTCGCGCCCTCGCAGAGCTTCTGCATTGCACCCCGCAACTCGAGGTCCAGCTCCGCCGGCTCTCACTTGGCGAGCGAATGAAGATGGAAATTATCGGGGCCCTCCTCCATGAGCCTGATGTTCTCTTTCTCGATGAGCCAACAATCGGTCTCGATGTCGTCGCTCAGGAGAGTATTCGGGAATTTCTGGCCAGCTATGTCTCGACTCATCGGCCGACAATCATCCTCACGAGCCACTATATGGATGATATCAGTCACCTCGCGGACCGCCTCCTTCTCATGAGCAACGGAGCGATTGTTTATGATGGGACTGTTGATGGTTTTACGGCTCAGTCATTACCGGTGCAAAAGGTGATCTGCACACTCGAATCTCCACTCGCGAATTCTCTCATCATCGAAGATCTTCCCCCGATATTTGCCGGGGAACGGCTTCTCACCTTTGCCACCTCGCCTGATCGCGTTCCCGCCATTCTCCAGCAGGTCATGAAGGCCGCTACGGTCCAGGAGATCCGGACGGAGGAAGTCGATTTCGAGGAGGTCATTCGCCGATTTCTCGAACGGGAACGGGGGGTGTAATCAGGCATGATATCGTCCTCCCTCTCTCCTATTATTCGAAGAAATCTTGCTATCGCTCGGCTCGCCATTCTCGCTCAGTTAGAGTACCGCCTAAATTTTTTCGTCGATGCCTGTCTCCAACCAATTCTGTTAATAGCGGTCGAGGCTTTACTCTGGTGGTCACTCTTTTCATCATCCGGTAGGACGACCATCAATGGCTTTCCCCGAGACGCGTACCTTGCCTACGTTGTCTGGGCCGGCTTTTTCGGTCGACTGAGCGCAAATTGGATGTATGAGAGTCGAATGTGTCGAGAGATCGAGCTCGGAACGATAAACGCCATCATCACCCGACCAATATCTTTTTATGAATACTATCTCAGCCAGTTTATAGGGTATAAAGCGCTGTGCACCGGCGCGAGCTTGGTGATCCCGATTGCCGCCAGTTTTGGTGCTGGATTTTCAATCAAGTGGAGCTATCTTCCAGTTGCCCTCGCTCTTCTTTTTGGCTTCCTTACGTTCACTTACACCATCAGTTACTGTGTGTCCTTATGTGGTTTTTTTACCACGAGAGTGAGCAGTTTTACCGCCATAAAAAACTTCACCCTCTGGCTTCTGTGTGGAGATCTCTTCCCTCTCGATCTCCTTCCCTCGCCACTTGCAAAGATAATCTTAAGCCTTCCCTTTTGTTGCGGTGTCTATCTGCCGATCTCACTTCTTACGGGCAGACAGCCACTTTCAGTCGTCCCACAAGCCATCCTGTCGCTTCTTATTGGTACCACGCTCGCGGGATACATCGGGAGAGCACTCTGGCGGCGGGGAATCGCAACCTATGCAGGAACAGGCGCATGATGCGATATCTGAAGCTTCTCGCCACCTTTTTTCGCATGAGCGTCATAGCGGACCTCGAGTATCGAGCGAATATCATCGGCAAAGTTGGCACTGATATATGTTGGTACCTCACCAATATCGCCCTCTTCGAGGTTATGTTCCTCCACGTGCCAACGCTTGGCGGATGGTCGATTGAAGATGCACGAATATTTCTCGGAGCACTGTTTCTCGCTGACGCGATACACATGGTTTTCTTTGCTGAAGGACTTGATCGGTTCAGTGCTCTTGTCGTTTCAGGCGGACTCGATCTGCTCCTATGCAAACCGGTAAATTCGCAGTTCATGGTGAGTTGTCACCGGATCGCATGGAGCTATCTCGTAAACGTCATGCTGGCTGGGAGCTGGCTTTTCTGGTCTCTCTCGCATCGACTGGGTGAGGTATCACCACTGCTGCTCGGTAAGGTGTTATTAGTCGCGAGTGCCGGAGGATTGATCATGTATACCCTCCGTTTTTCTTTCGCCACATTCTCCCTGATCTTCACACAAGCCGATAATCTTCAGTATCTCTGGTACAACCTTTTTCGCCTCAGCACCCGACCTCACTCGATTTATCCGAGTGGGGTACAACTTCTCCTCCTAACCATACTTCCGCTTGCATTTATCGCCAGCATCCCCGCCGAGATTCTCCTCGGTGAACGAGGTACCGACGGCATCATCACGCTCTTAGGAATAGCGATGGGGTGCCTTCTTTTCTCGCGATGGCTCTGGGGTCGATGCCTCCGACACTACGCGTCAGCGAGCAGCTGATCCATCTTTCTTATCCGCTTCATTCCTCGTTCCTGCTGAAACCGCCTCTGCGAAAAATTCTTATCTGCCCTCCTCCAGGGTCGTTTTTTTTAGCTCCAAATTGTTATCAATTTCCCCCTTCCAACCGATGTTATTTTTAGAACGGGGAAGCAGGCTTCCCAAGAGGTTCGAAGCAAGAATGCGATAATCACCAAGGGTGGGTAGGAGGCAGAGGTATGGTTCGGTTGATGATGACGATGTTGATGTGGGTCACGGTTGCAAGGTGGTTATACGCTGAGGCTGAGCTATCGGCCCCGTTCTTGGTTCCTGTGGTTGATTCGGTTCTTGAGGTGGTTGAAATACCTACGCACGACCAGTGGCCCGAAGAGCCCTTCCAGGCAGCACTTGCCGAAGCAAGGACATACGTGGAGGACCCACGGGTGGCCTACACCGCGGTGGAGCGCTATCTCGAAAAGCGGAATTACGGGGGTTACGGAATAGATAGGTTCTAGTCAGGTTGCGGGTGGCGGGAGTGGACCGGGCCGGGAGGGATTCCTTCCTGTCGAGGGACAGCTTCCGCTGAGATTCCCGGGAGGGCGTCCCGGGGAGACCCATCTCGAAATTCAAATGATTTTAACAGCCTAATCCTCAGTTCCCAGGTTTCAGACCCCTTCGAGGGTGGAGCTCTGTGGCCTTTGAGCTGCTCGTCCGACTTCAATTAATCCTTCAAAAGACAGTGATAGCCACCGAACCAAAACGGTGGGCTTGACTCGCAAAACCTCCGGTTCCGTGGTAAGATTTGGAAGCGAACTCCAACAAAACCGAGCAGTTTTTCACCCGAGGTCAATAATGGCAAAAGTTCTCATCATAGGCGCCGGTGGCGTCGGTAACGTCGTCGCGCACAAATGTGTTCAGGCGACAGAGACGTTCTCCGAGGTCCTACTGGCCACCCGCACAAAGGCAAAAGCGGATGCAATTGCGGCCCAGATCAACTGCCCTCGGCTCACGACAGCCCGTCTCGACGCAGATAACGTCGCGGAAACGGTCGCGCTGATCCGCTCATTTGAACCCGCCATTGTCATCAACGTCGCCCTCCCTTACCAGGATCTGGCGATTATGGATGCATGCCTCGAAACAGGGGTTCATTACCTTGACACCGCAAATTACGAGCCTCCCCATCTGGCGAAGTTCGAGTATTCGTGGCAGTGGGCGTACCACGACCGATTCAAAGAACGTGGTATTACCGCAGTGCTCGGATGCGGCTTTGACCCGGGGGTGACGGGCATCTTTACCGCACACGCGCTCAAGCACCACTTCGACGAGATCCACTACCTGGATATTATCGACTGCAATGCAGGAAGTCATGGGCAAGCGTTTGCGACCAATTTCAACCCTGAGATAAATATCCGTGAGATCACCCAGAAGGGTCGGTACTATGAGAACGGCAGTTGGATAGAAACTGAACCTCTCTCGATACATCGCGATGTCACCTATCCGCACATTGGCCCCCGCGATTCCTATCTTCTCTTCCACGAAGAACTGGAATCGCTCGTCAAACACATCCCGCACCTAAAACGGGCGCGATTCTGGATGACTTTTTCGCAACAATACATCAACCACCTGCGGGTACTTGAGAATGTCGGCATGACGAGAATTGACCCCGTGGTGTATGAGGGCAAAGAGATTGTCCCACTCCAGTTCCTCAAGGCGGTCCTCCCAGAGCCCTCGAGCCTTGGAGAGAACTATGAGGGCCAGACCTCGATCGGTTGTCAGATTCGAGGCATCAAGGATGGCAAGGAAAAGACTTACTTCATCTATAACAACTGCGATCATGCCGTCTGCTATCGTGAAGTAAAAGCGCAGGCGATATCGTATACGACTGGCGTCCCTGCAATGCTCGGGGCGAAGATGGTTATTGACGGCAAATGGTCCGGAGCGGGCGTATACAACGTCGAACAATTCAACCCCGATCCATTCCTTGCCGAACTTGGCGGTTATGGACTGCCGTGGCACGAAGAGGTGAACGGGGTGCTGGCGTTCGAGTAAAGAGGTTGAGCCCTCAAGGTCGCTAACCGAAGAAGCGGCTCACGACTTCTCCATGTTAATCTTCACATATTCCGGCGTGAGATCGCTCCCATACGCTCGCGCCGACTCGGTCCCCTCGGTAAGCTCCACCGTAATCACCACCTCACGCCCTTTAAGGTACGCAGTCACCCCTGCATGATCGAACGGTACCGCCAGACTCTTGTCGCACAATCGGTGCGGACCAAAAGAGATCGAGATATTATCGGGATCTATCTCAACACCCGCTGCACCAACCTCAGCGATTACTCGGCCCCAGTACGGACACTCTCCCGCAATTGCACACTTCACAAGGCTTGAGCCAACAATTCGCCGCGCTATCGTGCGTGCACCATCTCGAGTGACCGCCCCCCGAACCTCTGCCGTTATCAGCTTTGTCCCCCCCTCGGCATCCCCCGCCATTTGCCGGACGAGATCATCGCATACTCCCTGCAGCGCCTCGTGAAACAGTTTTGCCGATGGACCATCGAGGATCTCAGCTCCGCCCGCCTCACCATTAGCCATCAAAAAAATTGTGTCATTCGTCGACTGACATCCATCGATATTAAGCTGATGAAAAGAATCCTGAACACCAACCCGGAGCGCCTCACCAGCTGCAGCGGATCCAAGCTTTGCATCAGTAAGCAACACCACTATCATGGTTGCCATCGACGGAGCAGCCATCGCCACTCCCTTTGCGAACCCAGTCACCGTGTGCACAATCCCTGCAATTTCGACCTGTCGCCACGAACACTTCGGGTGAGTATCAGTAGTCATCATACCCCGAGCCGCATCCTCCCACGACGGCTGAACAAGTCTTCGGGTTACCGCCACTGCCCCCGAAGTCGACACCGTTCGGTCGAGTGGGATCCCGATAATTCCTGTCTGCGCAATCAGCACCTGTTCATCATCGCACCCGATAGCCCCCGAAACCTCCTGACAGATTGCTTCTACAACCTCTCGACCCTGCGCACCCGTTGCCGCATTTGCATTCCCCGAGGTGACCACGATCGCGCGCCCGTGGCCTCCCGTTCGGGAGAGCCTCTCTCGGGAACTTCGCACCGGAGCCGCCTGGACCCGATTGGTGGTAAACATCCCCACCACAGTCGATTCAACATCACTCACAAAAATAGCGATATCGTGAGACCCGGAGGATTTTATTCCGCACGACATACCAGCGGCGCTAAATCCGCGGGGAGTTTTTAGATTAAGAAAGTTTGACATAAAGGTAGTCCCTCCGTAAGAGAGCCCGGCAGGATTCTGCAGCGGAATGATCCGATTGAGCGGGTATCGCCACATAAACCGGTCGTCGTATGGCGATAGGCTACGATAGGTGAGGATGGGCGTCCAATGATTACAGCATTTGCCGGGGAATATTCACAAAGTTTCCATCGAGTGGTGGGACCTCGCGGATCCCTGAGGGCGAAGTCTCCTATGACCGCCGCGAATCTCGACCATGTTGATCGACGAAGCCGGAACGCTCGATTAAGGTCGCATCTACTTTGTTACTTCCCACTCATGGGCGAAAACACCCTCTCCTCCAGCTTCTCCACAACATCCTGACAGCCACCCTCGCCTCCCTCGAGGATGTCGATAAGCTCAACTCGCTGTTCTTCAGGAAGCCCGAGATTAGGGTCCTTCAACGCAGAGTACCAACTGTCACGAAGCTCCTCACAGCCGAGCGTCTCCCCGTTTGCCGATGAAGTAACAGATGCGTTCCTATCGACCCGCAATTCAATGACAAGCGCATCCTCCCGTGTTGTGAAAACCTCCGTCGACACGTAACCCACTACCTGCACTCCCGTCGGCAGAATGAAGCTAATTGGCGCAATCGGAAAGCTGTCATTCGCCGGGAGAATAAGGAATCCCGCGTCATCCGATGACTGTTGAGTCTCGATGGCAACCCCTGAGGCGACAACTCCAACGAGAGGAGAACCTGATTCATCAACAACCCGCGCGTACACGGGGGCAGAACCTCCGGTCCCGTAGGTGCCCCCTCCACAACCGGAAAGGACACCCCCGAGGGCGATAATCAAAATACTTGTCACCCGCCAGCTTCTCATACCTAACCCTCTATCGAGACTATTTCTTAGAGCTCAGCTTCGACACCTTCGCCCGACATGACCTTAGACGCTGAGATGCGGTCTTCAGCTGACGCCTCCTACTGATCAATATTGCTCGATTGGACAGATCTCGCTTCGTTGCAGAAGCGACCCCGCTGTTGCCCTCATTTCCCACGTTGGAAATGACTGAAGGCCCCTCAGGATAGAGAGAAAACCCGGGATTGAATAGCCGTACGATAGTAACGGCGGCAGCCAGCGTTTCAGAGCATGACAGAGGATCCTGCTTTAGCAACGCGCTGATCGTTTCCTGTGATGAGGTCGGAATTTGTGCGACGATTTTCTCAGTATAGAGAGAGAAGAAAAGCTTCCGGTCCTTTCGACACCACGGTTCAGAGGCCCAATAAGCGTTCAAAACCGACTCAATCTGGATTACCTTATCCTCACACTTATCCTCGCTCGCGAGAATCTTATTGATGTCATTCACAACGGAGTCATCAAATATACTGTCTGGGGCACTGATACGTTCTTTATAGGATTCAAGTAAATCAATACACTTCACACCCGGATCCGGTTCAGACGGCGGACAGATGCCGAATGCCATGCAGGTTACTGGAGCATCGCCAGGAATCTCCGTGGACCGATCCTGAGCTCCACTACTGCTGCTCATAAGAGCGAGAAGTAGGGTTGTTTTGCCGATATGCCCGATAGACCCATAAACTACTCTTTCCAATCCCTTTATATTCATATCATTCTCTCCTCAGTTTGTTTCCCTCTCACCAGTATTCTCTTTTTTCAATCTCCCTATTTCGACCTCACAACCCCAAAAACCGAACACGAAACTTCAACACTTTCATCCTCAATCGTTGCAAGCGATGAATTCATATCCCGGTCGTACCGCGCCAGAAGACTCCGTATCTCCTCCTGAAATTTACCTCCTCGTTCCCTTATCTCTCGTCGCAGTTCGTCAACAAACCTTGCGGGGATGTTGTCGAAGACCGTCTTGAGTTGAAGGTTCCTCTCCTCCGGTTCATGGTCGACGTTGTGCTCCAGACATTCGATCCCATCCCCAATCAGTTCCGCGATCATCTCCCACCCCGCTTCGGTCGGGACCGAGAACGATGACTTCAACAACTCGTACGAGCCATCCAGAGCACGCCTGACCAATCCGGATCGATCGAGCGCGTAGAGGAGTGAATACGGATTCGCATCCCCCCCGACCCGCCTGACGAGAGCCCCCACGGAACCAGGTCCATCTCCCGGGGTAAGCACTCGCGGTGCTCCTCTCGTCGTGTCAAAAAACTCCTCATCGGTATTCCAAAAGGAGAGAAGTCTCACCAACGGATGTTTCCCCAAAGGATCAATCCGAGGCGCTGCGCTCTCGACAATCGACCGGATATCTTTCCGGTGTACTCCCGTCATCACACTCACCTTGGCCGCCGTGGGCTCAACCCCCTCCGCTCGAAGCGCGTCTTGAGCCGCCTCGACAAAACATCTCTTGAAGACGTCGACTATCTCTGGCAGACGAATCGAATGCCGGACACAAAAACGAGCAGCGGGCAATATGAGGTAGCGAAGCATTGGTCTTCTCGGTTACCTGTTGGGATTTTTTCCCAACAGGTACAAATTAACAAGGTTAGGGTGCGTAGTCAATTATTTTCTCACATTGATGTGGTTTATTCGCAGACTGGGGCCGTTGCTGACCTCAGTCAGCAATAACGGGGGCTCACGAGCCGTTTAAAATACCCGCCACCTCCGTACGGTTACTCTCACCGGTAAAGTACGTGGCAAAGCCCCCCGACCTCTCGGGCACCTCGCACAATCATCTCCGCCTCTGCAAAACTAAGGGTTTGGTCCGCATCGGACATCGCCCGCTCTGGCGTTGGGTGAATTTCAATAATCAACCCATCGGCTCCAGCCATCAACGCAGCAAGGCTCATCTGAGGAACATGACGACGGATGCCAATCCCGTGAGAGGGGTCGACAATCACCGGCAGGTGAGTTTTCTCTTTGAGGATGGGGACTGCGTTGAGATCGAGAGTATTGCGATACGCCCGTTCATACGTTCGAATCCCCCGCTCGCACAGCAGAATCCGCTCATTTCCACGAGCATACATGTATTCTGCTGATTGAAGCAGCTCCTCCAAAGTACCCGAAAGACCGCGCTTGAGGAGAACTGGCTTATCAACTGAACCGAGCGCATCAAGGAGGCTGAAGTTTTGCGAATTGCGGGCACCTACCTGAAAAATATCCACGGCATCGTACATCACCTCGATCTGTGATGGCTCGAGCACTTCGGAGATGATCTTTAATCCTCGAGGACGCGCGATCTGCGAAAATAGCGCGAGCCCCTCCTCTCCCAATCCCCGAAATGAATAGGGAGACGAACGAGGCTTAAATACCCCCCCCCGCATAATGCGGACCCCCTGCGCCACCAGAAAATCAGCAACTGCCTGTACCTGCTCCTCTGATTCAACCGAGCACGGGCCCATCATGATCGTCCCGCTCCCCTCAGAGATGATGACTCCATCACCAAGAGCGATCGCAGAAGGATGCACTCGCCACGAGCGGGATACCAGCTGATACGGATCGGAGACCCGATGCACGTCAACAACCCCCGGCACTCCGCCCACTAACCGAATATCGAGAGCCTTATCCCCTAAACACACCACATAGTGACGGCGATGCGTATGCACCTCGGTAATCTGCAACCCAAAGCTCCGCAGCCGCGCAACTGCGGCCTCTTTCTCCTCAGTGGTCAGAGCACAATCAAGTTGAACTATCATTTTTTACCCCGAAATTATCGCCATACGAAGATTCCTTCATCACCCTTCCCACATGGTAACCCCTCGAGCATATCGGTGACGCGGACTTCGGTCCAGTCGCGGATCCATTCTTGAGATAGATTTAAAACTCCCGACTCGGGGTCTTCAGGCTACCGACAGTATTATCGGCATCAATACGCAGGCGCGATTAGGCAAAGATCAGATACCCCGAGTAGAGCACGAAAGGCCTGACATCATGAGTTTAACTCCCATCGCGGTAGTGCCCGATATAATCATCGATCTGCGTCTTAAAAGATCTGAACCCGCGCATTCAAAACTTCCTGTCCAAACTGATGAGAAGCGTCTACATTTTGGGGCTATATCAACATATTTATCCTCCAGCGCTTTCTATGATCACCACCCCATCACCGCTGCGATACACCCTCGCCACTCTCGTTCCCTGCATCGTATGGAGCAGCGCGGTGCTCGTCATGCATCACTTGTCTCGGCCGTTTGGGGCACTTCGGGGAGCGGGGCTTGAGTATGGGATTGCGGGGAGTATCCTTTTTGTTGTTGGGTTTGTTCGGGGAACAAACGGACGGATATGGACTCACTCGCCCCGCTGCGTGCTGGTATGTGGCACCTTTTGGTTCCTCAATGTTACCCTTGCGTGGCTTGCGTTTGCAGCAGCTCAATCACGTGGTGAGCTTCTTGTTGCGGGGTTGCTTAATTATCTCTGGCCCGCGCTCACCCTTCTCCTCTCCATTCCGATTCTCGGCAAACGGCCTCACAAGATTCTTGCCTTTGGTATTGTGATAACACTTGCGGGGATCGTGCTGAGCAAAGTTGCTACCGCATCAGCCGACACCACCGTTGATGCATTTTCCCGTATCAATCCAGTGTCTTACTCGCTCGCAATCCTCGCTGCATTTGCATGGGCGCTTTATAGCAATTTGGCAAGAAAACTCTCAAACCCCGGAGGCGCCTCTGCGGTGCCGCTCTACATGGTGGTAACAGGAGTAGTTTTGTTGATCGCGAGTTCGGTATTAGCGGAGTCGTATGCGGCTATCGGTAGTGACTGGTTCATCATGATAGGTTGGGCAGTCGCAAATGCCGCTGCGTATCTTCTCTGGGATATCGGTATGCGATTCGGGAACGTTGTGATCATCTCGACGATGTCGATGCTTATACCGTTGGTCTCAACGGTGATCACCGCCGTTGCATCGGGGCATGGTATTACCGTGCCTCTGGTAGCGGCGGCAGCACTCGTGGTGTTTGGTTCAGATCTATGCCGCAAAGGGGTGGAGTAAAAGAGGTGAGTTGTCGGGGCTTTACGCGGATAGTCATCACAAAACTCTTTCTATACACCGGATTTTGGTCTAAAATCCGGTGTATAGAAAGAGTTTTGTGAGTCATTCCGGTTGCGTGACCATTGATAGCGCTCTGCCTAGGAGTGAGTACTATTCCCTTCACAACGTCAGACTATGTTTTTGGATCGCAACTACCCACGAATCGCGAAGCTGGTCCGAGCGCATCGATCAGTTATGGTTTTTGGACCGTGCGGAAGTGGTAAGACCTTTTTCTTAAGCCGTATTATTGCTGATTATCAACCTCACCTTACCGTTGATCTTCTTGATAAGGTCGAATTTGAGCGAGTGCTGCGTCATCCTGAGCGATTGACCCAGGAGATAGAGAGCAGACTCCAACGAGCGTCCGATCCGTTGTTGGTGTTTATTGATGAGGTTCAGCGACTGCCCTCGTTGCTCGACGAGGTGCATCGCCTTATCGAGCGGCATAAGCCGAGACTATTCTTTGTTCTTACCAGTTCATCAGCCCGTAAACTGAAGGATGTGGAGGCAAATCTCCTTGCAGGACGGGCGCTTCGTGAAAACTTTTTTCCGCTCGGTATCGAAGAGATTCCAGAGCATACCTCTTTTGATTCTCTCCTCCAGTTCGGCACCCTACCCGAGGTTATCACCGAAATTGATAGTGAACTCAAGCTCCTCTATTTGCGGACCTATGTCGGTACCTACTTACAGGAGGAAATTCAGCGCGAATCACGAGTGCGCAATCTTGAGGGCTTCGCCCGATTCCTCGAGGTCGCGGCGAGTGAGAGTGGATCTATTACAAACTATCAAAAGGTAGGACGCGCCGCTGCCGTTGTTGATACTACGGTCAAATCATATTTTCAGCTGTTATGTGATACCTTGATCGCGTATCAGATCCCGGCTTGGTCTCATAGCGTGCGAAAGCAGATACAGACAGCGTCGCGATACTACCTATTTGATAATGGAGTTATCAACGCTCTAGCCGGTGAGCTTCAAACGGAGATTCGTCCAGCAACCAATCGTTACGGAAGGTTGTTCGAGAGTTTTGTCGTCCAGCAAATCACCCAACGGCTGGCAAAGGAACTCTCTCCTTTGCGGATGTACCACTATCGAGAAAGTGGCGGGCTCGAGGTTGATCTGATTTTGCAAAAGAACCCCCACTCTTCCCCACTCGCCATCGAAATAAAGTCATCCCCTTCACCCTCCCCGCGAGAGGTGAAGAGCCTCTCATCATTTAAGGCATATCACCCATCTGCGAAACTCATGGTGATCTGTCGAACTCCCCGTCGCTATGAAGATGGCGACTGTCTGTTTGTGAATCTTTTGGAGGGACTCGAGGAGATTATTGCTTTTGGCAAGGGATAGTTTATTGATGGACTTTTGCTCATTGATGCTTCTTTCCAGCGGCTTCGGAGCGTTACATGCGCGATAACTGGGCGCGCTTTATCGCAATCTCCTCATCCGTTCTAAATCGCACGACCGGCTTGCCACGGAGCGGCTCCTCTCCGTTTACGATCGCGGCTATCGTTCGGAGATCTACTCTTCGTGGTGCTGGCGGCTCAATTCGACCTTGCGCCACGAGGTTGACCACCTCCTGATAAGCATCTGCCATTGAAGCAATTGGGTCTTCAACTCCCTGGTAGGAAGAGATCGCGAGAGGGGCATCACGATGTGCTGCGACGTCGTACGCGCCGCCGAGCGCGATGGTGTAAATGGTAGGGCCCTGTTGAGCGAGCTTTTCGGGACCTGATAGCACCGTGACCAGAACTGACTGGAGGGCTCCCCCATCGCGGAGATAGTCATAGTTCCGCTGAGCAGTATCTCCTTGAGAATCAACGATTCCGACGAGCGCTCTGCCGGTCGCCGCTTGGACTCGGGCCAGCTCATCCAACTCCTTCTCGCCGTAAGCAATAGGGTGGAAGATACCGGTTGGATCTGATGAAAATTCCTGCACCACCTTGGGATTCGCTGACCCAATCACCAACAGCTCGGGGTACCGGATCTTGAGAAGCTGCACCACGATGCTCGCGACGGAACCCTGCGCGCCCTGCACGAATACTGCCTGTTTTTTGCCACCATCTCTGATGGCATCACTCAGACCATCGACGACCTGCGTTGCCGTTCCTCCGGGGCAAGGCAGTGTTGCGGCGACTTCAAAACTCATCGCCTCTGGTATCTCCACGATCGCGCTCTTTTTGACCAGGGCGTACTCTCCGAATGAACCGTATTCGGGGCGACCCTGTCGCATCTCCCGGAGTGGTCCATGCCACGTGACCCGTTTCCCGAGCAGATTAGTGTCATCATCACCACCCACCCCGATGACAATCCCAGCACCATCGAGCCCGGTTGAATACGGAGTACTTCCTCCGGCCTTGATGTCGGCAGGGTTCACCGAGGCAACGGCTACCATGACGAGGACCTCTTCGGTGGCAAGGTCATTGACTGAGCACGCGACTGCGGTTTCGGTCGGGGAGAGAGTTCCAGTGTTAGATCTTCTGAGTGCTTTCATGGGCTGATACTCGGAATGGTTCGGTTACAGAAAAGGTGTGCCTCGGGAACGGTAACCGAATCATCGTCCGTCATCAAAGCGAATCGGCAAAGATATACCAAAACTGGATACACCCTGATAGCAATCCTTTTCCTCTTTCCGCCCGCTTTACCCCCCGGCTCTTCAGCCCGGAGGCAGAGAGGCCCGGGAGCCATAAGGTGATTCGAAATTGACACATATGCAGGCTCGGGCAAAAATAAAAAAATGCCGAAAAGTTATGTGTAGTGCTCCCTCCCGAATGTCGGCTCTCTAAATCGTCAGACGGCCATCATCGAGCACTCTCTCGCAGAAGAAGATGGATCGAATAAAATGTATCCCTTGTTAGTGAAGGTTAATAGGATTCTCGACGAGGCGTGGGCTCTGACTAAGGGTTCCAAGCGGATTTTTTGGAGCGCTCTCATCTCCTTCCAGGTTGTTTGGTTTTTTCTTCTAAAGGTTGTTGGCTATGCCCTTAGCCCTATCTGGGGGGCTTCGTCCTCATTTTTTATCACGTTTGGCGCAGAGAGCCCTATCCACGGCCTTGAGCACCTTTTTTTACGGCTTTTGTATCTTCCCAAGTGGGCGGTACTTACTGCATCAAACATGAACGGGATGTCCCCACTCCACTGGTTACTTCAGTGGTCACTCATTCACGCTATTGTACTTCCACCCGTCACCGCGGGATTCCTCATGTTGGGTGTGTCTCGAGCGATCGGTCAGCCTCTTAGAGTCATAACAATATTCCAGTTTTTTAAAAAAGCTCCCGCTCTTATCAGAGTTACCTTCATTTCTGGACTCGCTGTCACGGCGGGACTTATCTGCGGCATCATTCCTGGTATCATCTTAACCGTCGTCCACGATTTTGCCGTGTTGCTCGTTGTAGATAAAGGTCTTCCTCCTGTCATGGCGTTTAAAGTTGCATTGAGAGCAGCGACTCGCGCCCCGGGTTTCTTTTTGCAGCTGAGGTTGTTTACTCTTTTAATGTTGTTCTTTCCTTTTTTCGCTCTGGATATCCCACCCGCCCATCGGATGGCCGAGGAAGTATTTCCGAGTCCAATTAGATTTTTTATTTTTGGGATTTTCTGGGTTTGGCCCCTCTCGCTGATCGTAATCGGTTTGGGCTATCGCGAGGTGTTTGGGTCGGAAGATCGCCTAGCAGAGGAATATGTCTAAAAATATCTTGTCGGTGTCGGGTATATGAATCCATTCCTTACCCTTGTGCTTCTGGACTGAGAGGTTTCAAGGGAAGAGGGAGTAAAAAGCCACATTTAAGTCGATCTGGATGACAATCCCTTTTATAGAGAGGTGTCTGAAAAAAGAGGGTGACTCCTTTATTGTTTGGGACTTTTTGCGATTCTTTTCGGCCACCCAGTGAGGGGTGGTTCGCTTCTCATAAAAATGACAAGATGGGCTTCCACCGAGGTTAACAGCTCACGCCAAAACTAATGAGACCTCGGATTGATATAAATTCCCTGCCTATCTCTCGTCGACCTCAATGGTAAGAAAGATTCTTATAATTTCGATTATTTTGCTCTCTCTTACGCTCGGAGTGCTTTGGTTTTCCATTAGTCGACCCCTTATTTCCCCCCCCGTGCGGGTGACACCGCGTCACGATGAGGCTCGCGCAAACGCTGAAAATCTTCGTGCAGACACGCACAAACTATCCACCACATTTTTTCCGAGAGATTATCGTCACCCCGAAAATCTTGATCAAGCAGCTGAATGGATAGCAGAAGAATTCAAAAAGAGTGGTCAGAAAGTATGGATGCAAGAATTTCAGGTCGGTGGAAAGCGCTACAGCAATGTCATCGCGGAGTCTAAGGCTCCAGGCAACCTTCCTCGAGATTCGGTAGTGATTGGAGCGCACTATGATGCCTGCGGCGAATATCCAGCCGCTGACGATAACGCAACAGGCGTAGCAGGACTATTGGAGTTGTCGCGATTACTATCGAGAATCCCCCTAACCAGCGATATCACTCTCGTCGCCTACACCCTCGAAGAGCCTCCCTTTTTTCGCACGGAGAACATGGGCAGTGCCGTACATGCCCATTCACTCGTAGAGAGAGGAGATCGGATTCGTCTCATGATATCACTCGAGATGATTGGTTTCTTTTCCGATGAGGTTCGGTCACAAACATATCCCCACCCATTATTACAGTTATTCTATCCCAGCATCGGAAATTTTATTGCTGTCGTGGGGCCCATGACTCGCAGCCAAGCCACCCGAGACATAAAGTCCGCCATTCTGCAGGCAACCAACCTCCCCGCCTTTTCGATGAATGCGCCCGCGTGGGTCCCAGGAATTGATTTCTCTGACCATCTAAACTATTGGAATGCGGGCTTCGACGCGGTAATGGTTACGGATACGTCATTCTTTAGAAATCACGCCTATCACACGCCCCACGACACTTACGAGCGCCTCGACTATGGACGAATGTCGGAGGTGGTCACTGGAGTCTTCAGCTACCTCAAAAATTTAGGCTCTTCTGGGGATCAGGCTGAAAAATAGCATTTGGAGGGTTGTGTGACAGCCACTTATTAATCCGGCATATAACTAAATGACATACTGGGCCGCAAGGGCGCAGCGGTGTGTTTGAACCATTTTCGGACGAGCTTACTGTCACGTTGAATGGATCGGGCAGCTCTTCTCACCGTTGCAGCGATTCCTGCTGCTGTTCGTTCAGGGCGTTTGTTGCGTAGTCTTTGTTTTACGCAGTTGTTGAATTACTCGTCTGGATTAACCTCGGGTGCACAGGGAGAAAATAGTTTGATTCGACCTCTGCTTTGCTGGACAAAAGCCGTGACGGACTTTGCTCGGTGGGCTGGTAGTCTGCTGACAATCAGGAAGACCTTTTTACTGGATGAACGGATGAGACCCTTGAGAAAAGAAACGAAGAGTCGCGCGGTCATGGCTCCCTTGTAGATCATGAATCGCAGCTCTCCGCGATTTGTGACTGTTGACTCCATACTTACTGTCATCCGGTAGCCAGAGTTTGATATCACCCGAGTTTTGCTCCTTGGTGAATGGCCACATCCTCTTGCATCCTCGGTGCTTATTTCGGTTTCGTCGCCTCAATGAATCCGAGCTCTCTCCTTTATTGCCCGTGCCTGAATGGCAGGATAGACCCTTGTCATCAATCTCTGAACGGCCCCCCAGCTCTTTAGCTCAGAGGCATAGAGAGCCTCGGAGAGGGTATCGCTTTTGGCTGGGAGTAGGTTATGGGAGCGAGTGAGGGAAGACTTTTTTGGATTAGAAGGGCCACGACCGCAAGATTCCGAAGCGGATGTTGACAGCGATTAAGACCAGCCGTCTCGCACCCGGCTGAAATCAAAAAAGTGGGGCGTTCTTTGTGCGCCGTTGACACCACTAGATCAAGACCTGGTTGGACCTAAGATATAACTGTGAGCCAATCGAGCTTTTGAAGTGATGCATCAGCCGTCACGAGAGGGATCTTGAGCTGAAATGCCGTGGCGGCGATGAATCGGTCGATCGGATCTGCGTGATCAAACTGGAGTGAACGAGATATATACGCTATTTCCCAGGTAAGCAGCGCCTCCTTTGCTTGAAGGAGCGTGAGATTCGCCTGAATCCATCTCTCTGGGTCGGGCACCATCTTGACCCGGCCTTGCTCTCCTAAGACGAGAGCCTCCCAGATTGAGGCGCTGCTGATCCAAATGTCGAGCGATGATTGACTCAATAGCTCGGCAACCTGCGGAGAGAGTCTTGTGTCGCCAGCACGGTACCAGAGCCGGATGTGCGTATCGAGAAAGACCCCTTTCATTCGTCCAGCGACTCCCACTTCTCCTCTCACGGAGCAAGGAAGTCTTCGCAAATCTCAATCGTCCCTTTCGCAGCGCCAAAGGGAGCCCGCTGCGCAGGTCCCTCGGAGTGGGGTAGAGAACCACCAAGGGCTCCCCATTGCGCATTACGATAAAGGGCTCTTTGGTCCGCTTACACTCGATCTAATAATCGAAGACAGACCGCTTTAAACTCTGAGATTGAAACTTTTTTCATGGCTTTCATTCTAGCGAAGGTTTTCGAGGTGGAACAACATTGGAGGGAAGGACGCGGAGGGGAGCGCCGGTAGGCGATTTGTGATCCCCTTTGCGTTTAGTTGCTACTCCCACTCAGCCGATCACGTTATACCCAAACCAATCCGGCTTGAGATCCTGATGGCCGGTATCGGGGTGGAGATGAACGTACAACTCACCTACTGCGTCGACGACGAAGCAGTCGTCGATGTCGAGGAGATCGTCTTTGTGTTGGTCGATTGAACCGACGAGTAGCTGCTTCTTAGCTTTGCGCTTTGCCTCATCCGCTGAGGGAGCTACGAAGAGCGCGAATTCGTGGAGCTCTGCGAGCTTTTCGGCATCGTAGCCACCAAAGTTTATAAAGTAGAGATGCTGCTCGCCTTGCGGTCGCTCCGGCGATAGCTCGATCCGAAAGCCATCAGCATATTTGAGAGCGACATAGCTATCGATGTGGAGCCCTTTAACGGTGCCGAACCACTGCTGGCGCAGTGCTTCGTAGGTTTCTTCAATCGTATTGCCCACGACAAACTGAACATCATGGAGCTCGATATTGGATTTGGGGGCTTTGCCGCCGAGGTAGACGAGATAGAGGTTAGGCATGGGGGTGTCTCCTTGTTCAGTTGGATTTTATTAGAGGGGTATTGCTTCGAAAGGTACGCTTTGTCAACTTTTTCTGGCAACGGTAACTCTTTATATCGCTCGTGGGTATCCCGTGAATCGTTTACCGATCCACTACGAGGAGCTTTACCGGCAGTGTTCCGTTTGCGAGAGAATATTCGCGGGTGACCTTGAGCTTCAAGAGGTGTATCGGCGAGTCGGTGGGGACGAGTAACGCGATGCGCCATTGGGAGAAGCGGTCGGCGATTACTTTGCCTGCTGATCGGTAGAGCTCGTGAATCTTGCCGCTTCCAATTCGTTCTCCGTAGGGAAGATTTGCTATAAGCAAACCGCGAGGAGTCGGAGGGGTTTGGGTTTCGAATGGCTTGACGGAAAAGTCGAGGTATTTTTCTACTCGAGCCCGCAAGGAGCATTTGCGGGCTACCTCGACATATTCGGGCCTGATGTCTGAGGCGAAAATAGGAGCAGGAAGATCGGATTTTTTATTCGCTCGGAGTTCGTCTGATACCCGACGCCAGAGGGCGCGGTCGAAGCCGGCCAGGTGTTCGAGGGCGAAGTCGTCTTTTCCTCGATGGATGAGGGGTGCCTTATTGAGCGCGATGTAGGCAGCCTCAATCGTAATTGTGCCTGAGCCACACATGGGATCAAGTAAGGTCTCATCTCCCGTATAGCCGGCTAACAGGAGGATTGAGGCTGCGAGCGTTTCCTTAATGACCGCTGGATGGTCGCCGGTACGCCATCCCCGTTTGTGGAGGGCGCGACCGGCGGTGTCGATGCTCAGCACGCACCGGCCGTTACGGATGAAAGGGATGATCGTTATTGGATCATCGGCATCTGGGTCAAATCGCGGAGGGCCCTTAATAAACGTACCGCTTTGAATTGATTCGACTACGGAGGTGATGACTGCCTCTTCCCCCAATTTTTCAGCGCTGTGGTCGGCGAGCGCGGGTCTCACGATGAAGGGGCGGTGGGAGCGGAGAAAGTCCTGCCATCTCACCTCAATAAGACCCGTCTGAATCATCGCCAGATCGGTCACATCAAACTGAGCCACCACTCGTTGGATACGGCTTGCCGTCCTCAGGAGCAAATGGGCTCGATAGGCGGTTTCAAGATCGCAGTCGAACATGATGCCGCGGTACAGCTTTGTCTGCTGCTTGATTCCGAGTGAAACAAGTTCAGAGCCGAGAACCTCAACGGTTTCATGGGGGCAAGTTGCTATCCACTGCATGATCTTACATCGCTTCCTGATTGGTGTTCAGAGTCTTTGCTCCGGAAGAAGGTCCGCAGCGACCCCAACTCGTGAGAGAATCATGTCACCGACCGGCTTGGAAAACCAGCGACGGGTCTTTAGTGATGGGGGCAGCGAAGCAAAGTGGAGCTCCACTAAGCAATGTCGGTTCGGTGCATAAGGCTTAGTGTGCATATCCCTCCGTCACAGAGGTCCAGCGGGGCGATGAGAAATGGATCCGTCGGGAGCATTGTAAGGGTTTTGACTAAAAAACCGGGGACGTATCCTCTCAGATACGTTGACGATTTCTCGGTTGAGTGAACCGAAGTTGCAGTTTGCCCCACCTTGGCCTATACCTTGAGCGTTTACCCCAAATTTTTTCGCCGTCAGCCGCTCCCGTGAGAGGCGGACCGCGTCCCTCTGATTGCCGTATGGGGCATCAGAGGCACTGAGCGATGATTGCGGTTGAGAGGAGAAATGACGACGATGACGGATACATTAGAGAGCATTGGCAGTGATAGCGAGGTGGTGCGCTTTGTATTTGAACTTGGGCAGCTCCGTACTGAGGCTCGTCACGGGTGGAACCGAATCTATGAAAATCCAGAAACAGTTGCTGAACACACGCAGCGTGCGGCGTGCCTCGGCTACCTCTTGGCTCATCGCGAGAAATTTAGTGACCCTAATCTCATCGCGACGATGATTCTTTTTCACGATATGCACGAAACCAGAACGGGGGATGCAGACAAGGTCCAACGGAAATACCTGCAGCTTGATGAAGAGGGTGCCGCACGAGACCAAACGAAAGAGCTCGGTGGCGCTGGGCGGACTATCCTTGAGATGTGGCGGGCTGTCGAAGAGGGAGACACAGAGGCAGGCCGCCTCGCCAAAGACGCCGAGATTTTAGAAATGGTATTCACTGCGCGGGAACTCGTGATACGCGGTAACACTGATGCGCAACAGTGGATCAGTAGCTCGCGACGAAGATTAAAGACGAAAAGTGCGCAAGAGCTTCTCGAGATAATCGACAAGGCTGACCCGGCGGAGTGGTGGAAAAGGGTCTGTGGCTGAGAATATTGGGTGCAGCGGGAGATGTTTGAAGAGGGGGCCCCGAGAAGTCTTGTTGAGACTTCCGGGGCAAAAATCAACGGCAGATCAGTGCTTCGGTGTAGGCCCTGAAGGCGAGAGTGGCACAGCAACCCGCCAGCACCAAAGCCGTCGCGTTATCTCGACTTAGGCCTATCGAAGCGAGAACGGCCGAGCTGATGGCTCCAACCATTGTGATACTGCCCTGGAGGACAGGTGCAGGTGGAAGACATCCGAACCCTGCGGCTATGCAGCCAATAAAAACCCATACGAGGAACATTCGTTTTAAACCCGTTCAACTGATTGTACCCTCACCTCTTCCCCGAAAGTCAACCCCACCCAAAAAATCCCACGGTCGCACCTGCGCTTGTTTGTGATGAAAAGGACGGTAATACCGGAGTCACGGCTCTTAACGCTCTCCGCGAAAACCGTTCCCCGTCATTGTTGATTGTTGTTTGCGGTGAGGAGACTTTGCCGGCTCGTCGCTTGGATCCATCAGCTAAAAGGCCGCCGTATCGAGAATAGCTGCTGTCTCACAAGTACCTCGTTACCCGCGAACCCCCAACACCCGCCCCTGCCCTTCCTGCTCGCCCATCGTCATCGCTGCCAATGCACACCACCCGTCATTCCGCCGTACCTCAACGGTCGGCCATACCTCAAGGAGTGGCACATAGACAAACGGCCTGAGGGGAATTCCTGGATGAGGTATCTGCAGTTCATTCGTCGACGGGGCCAGCTTCGGATACGACTTGCCGTCCCGAGGAGCAAATGAGCTCGATAGGCAGTTTCAAGATCGCAGTCGAACGTAATGCCCCCGTAGAGCTTTGTCTGCCGTTCGATTCCTCGTGATACAAGTTCAGAACCAAGTGCCTCAACGGTTTCATGGGGACAGGCTGCTATCCACTTGCTCATCGGAGATTACTTCACCCTAATTAACGACGCTTATGGCCCCGAAAGAGGGTATGACCACCGAACAAAAGGCAGCGTCGATCGCCGATTGAGTCTTGACCGTTAGCATGTCCCACCACCCTTTGTTACCCCGAGCATACTCATGAGCGATTTCATATATGAAGGTGTATCCGGAAAGGCACCAACGGCCTTCCGAGCACTAAAGGACGAAAAATCAACCCAATAGGAGTGCTTGGGAAAGTACCACATCATCAGTGCTCCCCCAAAAATCATCACCCAACCAACTCCCGCACAAACGCCTCCGCGATCGCCCTTACCTCAACACCCTCGTCGACCTCGAGCAACCGCCGCATAAACGCGCTCGCTACGATCGCGCCGTGAGCTTCGGTCGTCACTGATTCGAATGCGGCGCGGCTGTCGATGCCGAAGCCTACCATGATGGGGTTTGCGAGGTTGAGGGTTCGGAGTCGTCGGAGGAAGGGTCCTCTCTCAGGATCGGTGGTGAGTGAGCCACCCGTTACTGCGCGCGATGACACTGCATAAACAAACCCGCGAGAAAGCGCGTCGATGGTGCGTATCCGGTCATCCGTCGAATCAATCGTTACCAGCCCGATGAAGCCTAGATTGAGCCGTTCGATAATTGGTTGCACCCACCGCTCATATTCACGCAACGGGAGATCGGGCATGATGATCCCATCTCCCCCTGCCTCAGCGAGGTCGGTGAGAAATCGCTCATAGCCATACTGCATCATGGGATTAACGTATCCCATCGCCACAATCGGCACTTCACCGATGACCCGACGTATCGCAGGAATCTGCTCGAAACAGAGAGATACTCCCGCTCCGTTCTGAAGAGCTTGGCTGTTTACCCGCTGAATCGTTGCTCCATCCGCGAGCGGGTCCGAATACGGTATCCCAAGCTCAATCATCCCCGCTCCCGCACGAACAAGCCCCTCGCAAATCGGGATCGCCGCATCTCGGTTTGGAAATCCGACTGCGGTCCACATTGAGAGAACCCGTTCCCCTTTTTTAAACGCCGCTGCTATCCGTTCAAGACCCACGCTGTTTCCCTCTCAACTCGCTGCTATTCAATCGCAGACCCGCCCCCCTGCTCCACGAACGAAAGATAAGTCGCCATATCCTTCTCGCCATCCCCCGAGCAGTTAACGACAACCACCGCCCCGGCGGGTATCTGTCGCCGCTCGAGCCACGCAAAGGCGTGAGCTGATTCGAGTGCGGGGATAATGCCATCATACCGGGCAAGCCGGACCGCCGCCTCGAGCGCCTCACGATCTGTCACCTGCTCGTACCGCACCCGTCCACTCACTGAGAGGTGCGCGTGTTGCGGACCTATCCCGGGATAGTCGAGACCTGCTGAGATTGAGTGCGCCTCAAGCACCTGTCCCCCGCTATCCTGCATGACGATTGTTTTGCTTCCGTGAAGCACTCCCGGGGTGCCCAACGCGAGAGTCGCGGCACTCCGGCCTGAATTCACCCCCTCACCTGCCGCTTCAACGCCAACAAGATGGACCCCTGGCTCATCCAGAAAGTGATAAAAGATCCCAATCGCATTACTTCCCCCCCCCACACAGGCAACAATCCAGTCAGGTGCAGACCGACCGACCTGACTCAGCAGTTGATCGCGCAGCTCTTCGCTGATAATCGACTGGAAGTGAGCTACCATCGCGGGAAACGGATGCGGACCAACAACCGAGCCTATGATGTAATGGGTATCATTCGGGTTCGCAATCCAGTCCCGAATCGCCTCGTTGGTGGCATCTTTCAGAGTCTGACTCCCGCTGGTTACCGGCACAACGGTCGCCCCTAACATCCGCATCTTGCGAACATTCGGTGATTGCCTCTCGACATCAATCGCACCCATATACACCACGCACGGCAATCCAAACCGAGCACACGCGGTCGCTGTTGCCACTCCATGCTGACCCGCTCCAGTTTCCGCTATAATTCTCTTTTTTCCGAGAGCGCGTGCCACGAGCACCTGTCCAAGGACGTTATTGATTTTGTGAGAGCCGGTGTGGTTGAGATCCTCACGTTTGAGAAACAGTTCGCACCCATAACGCTCCGACAATCGCGGAGAGCGATACAACGGGGACGGTCGTCCGACGTAATCACGGAGAAGCTCCCGCAGCTCCCGATCGAACTCCGGTGTTTTACTCACCACGAGATAACTCGTCCTGAGGGATTCAATCGCCGGGAAAAGCATCTCTGGAACGTACGCTCCTCCGAATTCCCCGAAATATCCCTCCTCATCTGCGTAGAAATTCATATCTGACTCCGCTCCCCATCACCCCTTTTATCCCTTCCTTGAATGATCGTCACGACCTGCCGAACCTTCTCTATATCTTTCACTCCGGCGTCACTCTCCACCTTACTATTGAGATCGATCCCAACAAAAAGCTCTCTCTCGCGGTATCGCAAAAGCTCTTCAATATTCGTCAGCCCCACCCCTCCTGCAACGATAAATGGGGTTTTCACCTGATAGGTATCGAGCAATCGCCAATCAAAGGCACGTCCGGTGCCCCCCGCAGGTCTTTCACTGAATGCGGTCCCCGATGGCGAAAGCCTTGTGTCCAACAGAATACCGTCTACCTCTCCATCATAGGGAGCTACCAGAGACCCGAGCGGCCGATCAAACACCCCGACTGCCTTTAATATCTCTCCCCGCCACCCACGACGAAGGTCGCGACAGTAGGCAGGTGATTCAAGACCGTGAAGCTGAACTCCATCCAGCGACCACTCTTCAATGACCCGATAAACCTCCTCAACCGGCGCATCAACAAACACTCCAATCCGACGCGCTGATGCGGTAAACTCCCTCGGCACGACCGCTGACCGACCAACGTACCGAGGGGAGCGGGGGTGAAAAATAAATCCAATCCGAGATACCCCAAGCGAGGCAACCGCTGCGACGTTGGAGGCATTTGTCATGCCACACACCTTGACCCAGAGATCACCTCCGCTTCCCATTACTCCTCCCGAAGAGCTCGAATAAATTGGCGACACGCCCGCGCAGGATCGGGGGTAACCATAAATGCCTCGCCAATAAGAAATCCGCGGTACCCCACCCCGTGGAGTGCCCGCACGACAGAAGGATCCTGCAATCCACTCTCGGCAACTTTAATGAAGGATTCGGGAATCCTCTCCGCCAGTTCAAATGATCGATCCACCGACACCGAGAGATCGTGCAGGTCACGATTATTGACCCCGATACAGTGAATTTCAGGGATGAGTACTCGCTCCAACTCGTCACCGTGATGTACCTCAGCGAGCACCTCGAGACCAAGACTTCGCGCCATCGTCGCAAGAGAGCGTACCTGTGGAGCTGAGAGTGCCGCCGCTATCAAGAGGATCGCATCGGCGCCCGCTGCTTTTGCCTCAACGATCTGATACTCATCAACGATAAAATCTTTCCTGAGAATGGGGCAAAAATTGTAGTGACGGGCGGTTGTCAGATCGGCGAGCGAACCGCCAAAATAGTTCGGTTCAGTTAACACCGAGAGCGCACTCGCACCCGCCTGCATATATCCAAGTGATAGATGCTCTATTGACACGGCACTACTCAATACCCCCCGCGAGGGAGACCGCCGCTTAATCTCGGCAATGATGCCGTTGAGATCTGGCCGGAGGAGGTAGTGACTCAAAGAAACGGATGGCACCGAAAAGTGCACGCTCTCTTCGAGAACCTTAAACGGAATCCGCTCTTTTGCGTGAGCTACTCGCGTGCGCGCATGTGCGATGATGGTGTCGAGTACTGATGTCATAGGATCTGTATTAAAAAGAAATTGCTCTCCGTCCCCATCCCGGTTCGCCCAATAAATTCCCCGTCATCCACTTAACAAGAAAAACTCCGAGCTCGTTCGAGGACTGCGCGCGCTCTCCCCGATTGAATCGACTCCTCAACTTCCTGTCGGCATTTTTCCCGGGAAACACCAGGACGGGCCAGCGACAATGCTGCTGTTGCATTGGCTACCACCACAGTGGAGCGGGAAGAGCGATCCTCTCCGGCAACTATCTTCTCTATCACAGCGGCGTGATCGGAAGGGTCACCACTACCGATCAACACGACTGGGTCGACCCTGTCGAACCCTTCATGATGGGGAAGTACTGTCCTCCACCCGGAATCGGTGACCGTTGTATAAGCTCCCGTCAGCGATATTTCATCGTACCCATCTTCGGCGTGAACGACACAAAAAGTAGTACCCCGATCCGCGAGCGTTTGCGAAAACAATCGGAGCAACCGTCTGTCAGAAACACCGACATACTGCATCGTCGGGCGCGCTGGATTTGCGAGAGGCCCGAGTAGGTTGAAGAGAGTACGCACCCCTAAATCGCGCCGTATCGGTGCGATACTTCCAAGCGCTGGATGGAAATAGGGGGCATGCAGAAAACAGATTCCTGCGTATTCAAGAGCTATCCGAACCGTTGCCGGATCGCGAACCAACGGCACCGAGAGCGCTTCGAGCACATTCGAGGATCCACACCGCGATGACGCCCCGTAATTACCATGCTTTGCGACTCGTACCCCGCATGCAGCGACGACAAACGAGGTGGCAGTTGAGATATTGAAGGTATCTTTGCCATCCCCCCCAGTTCCACAGAGATCGATACAAGGGCCCTCCCCAAGTTCGACCCTTACCGCTCTCGCAAGCATCGCATCGAGAAAACCGCCAAGCTCTGATGGGGTCGGAAGGCGCCCACAAAAGACTGTGAGGACCGCCGCAATCCGAGCAGCAGGGAGCTCTCCGTCGAGAAGAGCACCCGCAAGTATCCTCATCTCATCGAGGTCGAGCGCTCTCCCCTGAATGAACTCACGAAAAAGAATATCACTCCCACGGCTACTGCTCACCGCCCCCCCATCAACCATTGCGTCATCATCACCCTCCCATCGGGAGTAAGTACCGATTCGGGATGGAACTGCACCCCCCTAACATCGTGCTCACGGTGCCTCAGCGCCATAATACGCCCCTGATCATCTCGCGCGGTTACCACGAGGGAATCGGGCAATCCCGTCGGCGACACAACCCATGAATGATAGCGACCAGAGATAAATCGAGTCGGCACCCCTCGAAAAAGGGGCTCATCATGGCTGACTACTTCAGTCATTACCCCCTTGCCGTGACACACATCGCTCATATTCTCAAGGGTCGCCCCGTATACCTCCCCTATACACTGATGTCCGAGGCAGACACCGAGGATACGGTGGGATGCTCCGAGGGTGCGCACTACCGTTGGCATGACTCCCGCCTCGGCAGGAACACCGGGCCCCGGCGAGAGAAGGATACGATCAAAGGCGGCGACCTCATCGACGGTTATTTTATCATTCCTGACCACCACGGGTTCACGACGATCGATGTCGCGGATTAAATGGACGAGGTTGTACACAAATGAATCGTAATTATCGATGACGAGAACGGGCTTCATGACGACATCTCCTCAGCAGCGGCTATCGCTCGGGTGAGAGCCCCAACTTTGCTGCGAACCTCCTGAACCTCTGCATCGGGGACCGAATCCGCGACGATCCCTCCTCCCGCCTGGTAATGGAGGGTATCCTCAGTGCTCAAAAAGGTGCGGATCATGATCGCATGAACACACTCTCCGCGCGTTCCGATAACCCCAATCGCTCCCCCGTACACCCCCCGCTCATGAGGCTCGTAGCGATCAATCAGCTCCATCGCGCGGTACTTCGGCGCTCCCGACAAGGTCCCCGCGGGAAAGGTATCGGCGAGCACCTGAAGTGGCGAATGCCCCTTGTTGAGGGTTCCCGACACCTTCGATACCAGATGCACCACGTGCGAGTAGAACTGTACCTCTCCGAGCACATCAACCCGCACGTCAGTGCAATGACGGCTCAGATCGTTTCGTGCGAGGTCGACTAACATCACATGCTCAGCCGTCTCCTTCGGATCTCCCTGTAACCGCTCAGCAAGCTGTTGATCACTCTCACCAGTTAGATTTCTCGGGAGAGTTCCAGCGATCGGAAAGATCGAAGCCCGCCCCTCTTTCACCAGGATCTGGTATTCCGGCGATGAGCCGAATATCCGGAAAGTGCCGTAATCGAAGAAAAAGAGAAAAGGCGAGGGATTGATCGAGCGTATCGCTCGATACACCTGAAAATCATCACCAGTAAACCGCTGAAGGAAGCGACGAGAGGGCACTATCTGGAAGACATCGCCTCGGCGAATATGTCGCTTACACGCCTCAATAATCTCCTTGTGTTGGTCGTCGGAGATGACCTCCTCAGCAGGACCCATCGTCGCGAAGGAATAGCTGACCGGTTCGCCCTTAAAGAGACTCTCGCGGAATGCGTACGGATCAGAGGATGGAAACCCCTCGATGCGATTGTGGAGGAGGTACATCGTGTTGCGAAAATGATCTATCGCTACGACAAACTCAAACAGGGAGTAGTGAAGAAGGGGAACCTCGTACCGACGGACGGGACGCTTTCGAAGGCGGATATCCTCAAAGCTCTGTACCGCATCATAGCTACAGAATCCAAAGAAACCGTTGACGACCCCCGTGGGCTGCGCATCGAAGCCAAATCGAGCACAGAAGGAATCGAGCGCCTTCAATAGATCGGCCGGTGCAGTGAGCTCCTTTCGCTCGCTCCGATCCCCTGGGCCGATCTCAACGACTTCGGTTAACTCCCCCCGAATCGTCGCCAGAGGCTTCACACAGAGATAGGAAAAACTGTTCTCGCTCCCCCGATAGTCGGCACTTTCAAGCAGGAGCGTCTCGGGGAATCTATCCCGAACCCTCAGATACATGTTCACCGGGGTGACCAGATCAGAAAGACAGGTGAGCACCTCGGTAATAACACGGTGTGTCATGATGCAACGAACCTAAAGAACAGGATAACCGCACCATTGTACCGTAAAGCTCACACAGTGAAAACACGTCTCATACATGAGTGAAATAACCGGTAAAAGAGGGCGGAATGTCCATCTCTCATTCCCTCTCTTTCCCCCGTGTCGACCACCACTGGTCGGTCTATAGTGAGGACAGATTCAATCGGGTCGGCTTCAATTTATTCTGGGGAACTGAGAGACGCTCATTAAAGAATGTGAGACATCCCCAGACACTACCGCGGAGGGATACCACATGAAATGCACCTGGATAGTGATCATGGACCGAACAGGAGCCCGTCTTTTCGAGAGACGTGAGCACTCACCTTCCCTGACCCTTCTCAAGGAATGGGAGCACCCTGGAGGCAATTTTCGTGAAGGGGAGCTCACCAGTGATCGACCAGGGATCGGCCGGATGAACTCTCGGGAATACCGCAATAATGTCCTTACCCCGTCCGGGTCTGCCAAAGAAGAGACCCTCAAACGGTTCTGTCACGAAATCGCTGACTATCTCGACACCGAGCGGACAACCAAGAAGTTCGACGAGCTCATGTTGGTAGCCGAACCCCATACCCTCGGCATGCTCAGAGCAACCCTCCCCGATCAGGTCGAGCGAAAGATAGCAGCTATAGTCGACAAGGACTTCGCTTGGGTTGAGACTCGGAAGATTGCGGAGGTGATGTCGGCATACTTGTGAGGGTGGGGGGCATTCTTGCCGGAGCCGTTCCTCGCAAACCCATACAGCCATTTTCATTTGACCAAATATGATCTGACGGAGTAAGGTTTCCAGAGCCCCACCAAAACTCGGTTACATTCAATCATCACGGTCACATGCGATGACTACGGGGCCGTCCGCTGAGCAAGATGCGGACACTTTTCCAACGGCGGACGGACCTATTTTCCATGCTGAACCAAGGATTGGGCGCTAGTAATTCACCTCATCGAGGGACGAGGTCGTCAACGGACTCATCAAGTCTGGCATTGCTAGCCGCGGTCCGGAAGGGTATCGAGCGGGGACAGATCGACCATTGGGAATCTTTTCGCCAAGCGTTATCCCTCCTTGATAGGGACGATCAAGCGGGTAATGGCCTTATCCTCGATCAAAATCTATACACCCTGCCGCTGTTACATTCGCTCATCCTCAGGAATGTACCCCTTGATCTTTTTGCTCGTGTCCTCGACCTGGGCGCTGATCTGGACATAAAAGTAACACAGCATAACGGGGCTAATCGAGATCGGTATTTCCAATGCTCGCCCGTCGAGATGGCCCTTCTCGACGGGAGGCTCGAGCATGCCTCATTGCTCATCGATAGAGGTTGCAACCGACACCGAGCCCTCGAACTCTCGGTAACACTCGATAAGGATGAAGAAAAGCCTCTTCGCACGGAACTTCTTCTCTCTCGGGGAGAAAAACTTGCGTCCCTTACCGATGGGGTGCTTCATGGTGCGAATTTGCGCGGGCTACGACTGGTGGAAGATCTCAAAGGTCGCGATCTCTCAGATGCCAACCTTATAGGCACTGACCTGTCGATGACCGAGATTAGTAATTCTACCCTCTTGTCTGGCGCGGTGCGATCACCAACCACGCGTTTTCCGGATGACTTCAATTATCGGGACCCTGAGCTCCGACTTACAAATGCGCGACCTCATCCAATCGTCGGGACCGATGACTTTCTTTCCGCTCGTGATGTAGAGCGAATGTATGTCCATCTTACAAACAATCCCGAACTTCCCGGCTTGATAGCTCAAGAAGCCAAGAAATTTCATCAGCGATCAGGTGATCTCTCAGATGCAGTGCTCTACCTCCTCGCTTATAACGATACTGTTGCTAACTACCCAAACGGGACCGGACTTCCTCTCACCTCTCTTCTCCCACGCATCCTCTTCGGGCACACGGATATCGCGATTCCAGAGTTGCTTCGAAGTTTGGAGAGAAAAATGGATACGTTCTTTTCTCGGTCTGCTGGCTATCATTACAACATGCCAGAGCTACTCGCCCTGTGCGCGCATCCCCGAGATCCAGGATTACAATCTCCCCTTCTAGACACCCTCGCAACAGCGATCACGAGTGTCGATAGATGGATAGGAGGGCCCAATTTAGATGTTCAATTGACGAATGAAGTCATGGCTCTCTGGGGTAAAACGGGTATATTGACCCACTCTTTTCCATGGTTGAAATATGCGACGCAGCGAGAGAGAACAATTGCCGATGACGGGTCCGCGATAATACGACCTGCAATAATTGAGTCATTTGGGGGTCGATTTGTTCCCGACAATGAGACCAGATTAGGTCATCGATATGTGTTCTCTCCCGGTACGATTTCCTTTTCCACCGACAAACCGGATATGCTGGGCGAACGAGGGACGAGCAGGACTTTTCGGTCGGAAATATTTGTCGAGCTCAGAAGAGGCTACTACCTGGTGAGCGATCCCGAGCACGGGACGCTTATCATCAGGAACTCTTCCCCAGATTTTGGACGCGACAGACTGCCTGATGTTGCATTCTGGTCACCCCGCGGCATCGACAACGGCCTTTCCGAAGATGCGCTGCTTGGCTTCAACCTCAACTCTCTCCACTCTTCTCTCCTCGAGGAGGGGGGCTTTCGACATATTACCGATCCTTCGCTGTATCGAAAGTCTTCCGAAGCTCCTGGACACATGCGAGTACTGGAGCAAAATCTTCTCGACCTAATCGATCACTTTCATCGGTGGACCTTCGACACGAGCTCGACTGCATGGAAGGCTAGTCCCGATGGAGGCGATCCGATGCTCGTCGGCGGTCATTTATCCGCTGGATTTGGCCACGTCCTTGATTTCCTCGAGACGCGCAAAAGAGCTAATCTTGAAAAATCGTGGGCCGGTCAATCGCTTGCTCCGTTACCCGCCCTCGCAGTGATGCCGCGCGAATTGCCGTGGTGGGCCCCCTATCCCCTTACGCCGGCGCTCGGTGGCCGTTCGAGTGAATATCAGATTCCCGTATCCCTTCCCGTCATCGAAGCACTCAGAGCCCTGCACGAAGGAGAGGTCGATCATACCACCCCAGATGATACGGGCGTGTTAAATCTTCTCCAGCGGGCGATTGATAAACGCGCGGTGCTCGCATTAGTGGATCGAGCTGAGATGTGGTAGAGAGACACTCAAAGAGCGGTGTCATTATCGCTCAATGTCTCATTATTTAAGGAGTTTTTGTTCATGATCAATACCGATACTCGCCCTGTCCCCTCACATGAGACTCAATCGCTCGAGACCTGCTCTTTTCCGTCGGGGAGACTCGTCGAGACGCCCGCCAAACCGGCAGTGCCGGAGCGCACGACTCCCACAGAGCCTTCTCCCACAAGAACCCCGAGCCATCCATTTTCCCCTCCGAACCCGGACATCGAAGAGCCTCTCCCTCAGATTGATCCCGATAGGTCGCGACCGAAGTGCCACCGCGACTCCGAACTGGCGCGAGGGATACAAAGGGGGTCATGATTAGCCTCCGACCGCCATTCATGACGTCAGGCGATACCCTGATTGAATCTCGGCAATGAACGCCGAGCGCGGAGGTACCTCGAGGGTTCCTCCTCCTGTCCGTCCAACGGAGATGGTTGCTTCTAGTGCAGAATTTATCCCGAGCTGAAATATCCTCCTGACGGGGAGTCCCGGATTTATCCGAAGGGTAGTCGCGCCGTGACCAGTATGCACTCCGGTCAAAAACACGCCCTCCTCTCCCCTCAAAACCTGAAGCTGTAGTTCGGGGGAGTGGGCCTCAGCAGCCGCGTTGAGATCCAACGTTTCCCGGAGGCAGCCAAGAAATTCCTCGGTGGGAACAGGACACGTTGCAACATGCACATGGGCTCCATATTGCGGATGCTCCTGAAGCTTCATTATTGCGGGAGCCCCTCCATAGAGTGACCCCTCTGAAAAAATTGCTTTTGTCTCCCACCCCTGGTTCAGGATCACTATCTTTTCCGCCCACAGGTGCCCCTCAAAGCCCCTATCGCAAGAACCATCGGCCCACACACACGAGTCCCGTTCGGTGGCAAGCATCGCGCCATAGTCTTCGAGGTAAAAATCGCTCTGATCATAAAAAAACACCGGGAGCGGACTGAGCTTATTGTTTCGCTGTTTGTATCCGGTTCGAGGAAAACTCAGTACTCGACCGCCGTGTCTTCGAAATTCAATAAGAAGATATCTCTCTTCCTCGGTAAGCTCGAACGCATATCCCGGTAGGACGATGAGCTTATACCTCATTAGATGGTGACGCTCCGCCCCGATGCTCGGTGAGAACCAGAGCCCAAATCCAAAACGAAGACAAAAACGGGCAACGTGATCGAGCTGCTGACGGGTCGAGTACACCACACTTTGTGCGGTAATTTCATGACTCCAAAGACTCTCCGTATCGTGAATGCAAAGCACATCCCGAGACGGAAGAGGGAGCGCCTCAGAAAGCCCAAGCTCTCTCTCGAGCCGACCAAAAATCTCATTCTTAGCGGCGATGAGCTTTTCCTGCTGCGAGGATTCGATTCGCACATCATGGGGAACAACGCCATCGTGATACTGCTCACACCCTCCTGGCATTCTTTGCCAGCTAAAATAGAGCATCTGATTAGCCCCCTGAAAAGCGGACTGCATTCCCCACACAAAAAGCCAATCAAGGGAGAGTCGTCGATTCGTTGGCTGCCAGTTTACCTGCACTGGCTGTTGCTCAAGAATGGCGAAATGTTGCTGGCGCGCCGAGCGCATCAGTGCGAATTGCCACGCGGAGGTCGTCGGATGAGGCTCTTGCTCCATCTGGTAGTGATCAAATCCGACATAATCGAGATCACGAGATACCTGCCAGGGGCAGAGATCTGTGAAGAGGGTCATCAGATTGTGCGTGATGGGCCGGCCGGGACTCCAGTGCCGCAAGACATCGATCTGTTCTCGCTGGAAACGGCAGACCGCCTCGTTGCTGAACCGACGGAAATCGAGCTCCATGTGCGGATTTTGATCGGTCCACGACGCACGGGGAAGATCAATCTCCAAAAAACTTCGATACCGTTGGGACCAGAAGCAGGTAAACCACTCCTCATTAAGCTTTTCGATATCGTCGTCATACCGCTCTGCAAGCCACTTCTGAAATCCCTCCCGAGCCGCGGAAGTAAAGAGAAAGATAGAATTATGACATCCGAACTCGTTATCGGTCTGCCACGAAACGACCGCGGGATGACTCCCGAAAAAGCGGCCATACGCCTCGGTGATTCGGATGCTCTCGGCGCGATATGCCTGGTTATGAAAGTCGTAATGACGACGGGAACCAAACGGAATCGTCCCCCCGGTTCGAGTGATCGGCAGTATGTCGGGCTGTTGATCGATAAGCCATTTCGGGGGAGTCGCCGTCGGCGTACAAAAAATAACTCCGATGCCACTCTCTGCTGCTCGATCGAGAGCACGGAGAAAAATATCGGGACGCCACTCCCCTGGGGAGGGCTCAACTGTTGCCCAACTAAACTCCCCCATCCGGATCGTATGAATGCCCTGCTTCACCATCCGGCGAAAGTCTTCATCGACCCGCTCACTTCTTGAAAGCCTGACTATCTCGCCCCCCTGGGCCCGTCGTGTCACCGTCTCTCCCGCCGATATATAGTCGGGATAATAGGCTGCACCAAGTTTGTATATGTTTTGTCGCTTCTTCATCAGCGAGTCCCTTTTCGATTCATCAGCCGATTGAGAATCCCGACGATACGTCGCACAGGAACAGTTCGGGAATGATCCCCGTTGCCACCGTGTAGGGATTGGTGGGCGAGGAGAAGCAATCAACGAGTCTTTCGCCAATACTTCGAGCGACCAACTGAATTGTTGATCCACCAAACCCTCCGCCGGTCATTCTCGGGCCTATCAGAGCCTCTTCGAGATTCAGATCGATACCCCGCGCTACCTGAACAGCTACTTCCCCCACTGCCCGACAGGCATGATTGAGTTCATCGCACGATACTTCATACAAATTATCGAGCGAATCATGACTTGCCCGCATCACTGCGCCGAGTGTCTGCGCATGTCCCGATGAAAGTGCCTGAACAGCCGCGATAACCCTGCCGTTTTCACACATGGCATGACACGCCCGTCGTGCAAGTATCGCTTCCTCTTCGCTATCTCCCAAGAGGCTCTCTATCATCCGGAGAGTAGCCCCCTCCTCCAATCCTCTAAATCGGGGAGATCGAGCAATTTCTCCAAGCGAACGCGCTTCAATACCCAGCGCTCGGTTGAGAGAAACGAGCGCTCTCTCACAGCTTGAACGCCTTTCATTATAGGCACTTTCAGCAAGGGAGTGACTGACCCCCGTTTTAAAGATGAGAAGCTGATGGTCTCGAAACTTCTGATGGGCGGACACGTACTGTATGTCGAACTCTCTTGAGGTCGGAAATCGAAGGAAATCGATACACGTGAAGTGATTAGCCCGCGAGCACAACACCGCGAGCTGATCCATCATTCCACACACCGTACCGACGAACCGATGCTCGACATACATCGCGAGCCGCGCAATCGATGCCACATCCAACGGATCTCCAGCGACATTGTTTAGCTGGCCAAGTATGGAGACACAGAGTGCCGCTGAGCTACTTAGGCCTGAGCCCTGCGGGAGGGTTGAATCAAGGGAGATCTCGAGAGTATTCCCACTCCACGGCATGCCACTCTCCCCCCTCAACCGCAGGGCTGCCTCGAACATAGCAAAACACCCGACGACATACCTCCCCCACTGACATTCTTGCAGCCCAGGGACCGCCACTCGGGAGCTCACATCGATTCCCGTCGAGAGGACCGATGATACTATCTCGCTGATCTCCTCCCCCCGAAAGCAGACCGTCTCTCCGGATGTTCGTGACGCGATCCGAATTTCGCCACCCTGAGCATGCCCAGCCCCTCCCTCCGCGCAAAGCATGAGCTCAGCTCGGATACCAAGCGAGATCGCCGCCGGCATCACCATGCCGCCGTTATAGTCGGTGTGTTCGCCAATAAGATTGACCCGGCCCGGCGCAAATGAAACAAGACGGTGGTTAATCGCTCGATTATCCGACACCGGGCCTTCACTGTATGGCAGTATCCGCATAGGAGTCTCCCTCGCTACTCTCGTGTCCCTCGTCATCGAATACACCGACTGAAACCTCAATGGCGCGAAGCTCGGCGGCCTTTTCCTCGGGAAAGGTATCGTTAATAAACAAGCCGGTACCACTTTCCACCCCCGCCAGATACTTCAACTTCTCTGCAGACCGATAGGGAGGATAGAGCTCGATGTGCCAGTGATAGGATGGGCACTGCCAATCCCGTGCTGCTGCTTGATGATGCACCATAATATACGGCATCGGGAAGTTAAAGAGTCTGTCGTACTTGAGAAGAACGGTCTTGAGAACGATCGCAAGTTCACGACGTTCGACCTCATCAAGTTGATGGATGAGCGGACGATGACGACGCGAAGTGATATGAACTTCATAGGGATATCGCGCGGCGTACGGGACAAACGCCACCATCGTGTTTGTCAAAATTACCAATCGTTCTCCACTTCGCTCTTCCTCACCCGCGAGCGTGCACACGAGACACTCGCCAGTGTGGGCGTGGTGCGACGCAGCGATCCGATGTTCATTGGCAACAAATGGCGGCACATGGTTGAAGGCATAGAGCTGTCCATGGGGATGATGCAGCGTGACCCCTATCTCCGTTCCCTTATTTTCGAACGGAAACAGGTACGCGAGCCCCTCCTCCTTTTCCAAGGCCAAACACCTGTCCTGCCACACCGCTATCAAACCTTCGATGTGAGATAGTGACTCATAAGCAAGAGTTGAATCGTGTCGCGGTGAATACAGCACGACCTCGCACCGACCAGTAACCGCGCAGCGAGCGGCCCCAGGACTATTGCGCTCACTCCCTGCGGCCTTACCGGCGGATAACCCAGGGAACATGTTCTCAAAAATAGCCCACGAGTAGCGCTGACCTCCGAACGGAACCTCGCTTGGAACGATTACCCCATCGTCTCCGGCACTCGGGGCACAAAGCGGGCAATACTCCCGTGGAGGCAAAAAGGGACGATCCTGCCGACTCGCCGATATGCTCACGAACTCCCCCCGCATCGCGTGCCATCTGAGGTGAGGAGGTGTCCAGCTTTCAGGACGCTCCACTACGGGACCGGTCAAACGATAATCATCGGGATATGGCTGTCTGCTGTATTCAATCCAGACACGGCCATCAGGCTTTCGCCATTCGAACTTGTGGAGCATTACGATACCCGTTAATCAATCGAGTGAAATAAGAGTCTGACAGTGGCGACTCAGAAAAAAAGCCCGGTGATGCGGCGAAGCATCCCGGGCGTCCGATAGAAACCAGAGCGGACACGCCGCGAACCTGATACCTGTGATCGATGAGCCTGCCTCAACGATGATAGGCGATGGTCAATACCGCTGCGATAGCGGATGGATCATCACTTCATCAACAACCACGTGCGGGGGCGCACAGACGACAGCCTGGATCCACCACGCGACATCAGTTGGCTGTAGCCAATCGTGATGGGCGGGTGAGCCTGCTGGGTCCGCGTGGAAGTTCGTATCGATGAGCCCCGGCAGTACCTCTGAGACCCTGACGCCAAATGGTTGAACCTCCTTGCGGATGGAAGCAACCATCGAGCTTTGGGCGTATTTCGAGGCGCTGTAGATGGCTCCTCCTTCGAGGGGCCGGCGGGCGACATCTGATGTTACGACAACCAGATGCCCTGATTGAGCCTCCTTCATCAACGGAATGACGCTCTGCAGCAGCACAGCAGTTCCGAGAATGTTGGTCGCAATCATCTCATCGATGTCACCTCGCTTCATCTCATCGTGCTTCCCAAATCGTCCCATCCCCGCGCAATGGACGACCACTGAGAGCCGCTTACCCGCTGCGATAATCGGAGAGAAAACCGATCCAAGATAGCCGACGTCGGTGATATCACCAGCACACGCGGTGACAGAGGTCATATCACCTCTCAGCTCTGCCTGAAGCTGCGTCAACTTCGAAGCCGAGCGACCAAGAAGCACCAGCTCATGATCACCAGATCGATCAGCCGTTGGCTTAATCAATTCGGCCATCGAGCGTGCGACCGCTTCACCGACACCACTTGATGCGCCGGTGATAAGGATGACCCCCTTTTGGGGTGCAGAGTTGTTGTTCATGAGAGATCTCACAGAGTGGTACTTGTGCGAGCTGCCGCTTCAGATCGTGCTGCTCAGTCATAGCTGAGCGGGCCGAAGGTAAGCGGAGTTTCAGGGATGCCATGAGGGAAGCGTCCCTGAACCTCACTCAGACGGCGATTCGGAAGTTCCGGCAATACCAGCTTTCCGACCTGCAGAGACTCCTCTCGGAGAGGGTATCCCGACAGGATGAACGAACGGAACCCAAGGGCCCGATACCGCTCAAGCTTCTCCAGCACCTCCGCCGGGCTGCCAACAATCGCACTACTGGCTCCAGACCGTACCTCACCGATGGTGGTCCAGAGGACCTCCTCGGCATAGCCATCCCCATCCGCCATCGCCCGCAACGATTGTTGCGCAGCGACTCCTGCTGAAGTGGCATCCTGGGTTCTTCCCTTAAGGTTGATCCGCTTCGCCTCATCGAGTCCTCGCGCAAGAAAGGTTGCCCATTCGCGCGCCTCTTTTCGTGTCTCTCTGACAACCACGTGAATCCGAAGCCCGAAGTCTATCTTCCTCCCATACCGAGCCGCTCTCGCTGAAACATCCGCGATAACTGCCGCGAGCTCCTCCTCTGGAAGGGGCCACAACAGGTAGACATCGCAGAGCCACGCAGCGACCTCTCGCGCGACCTCGGACAACCCTCCAAAATAAAGGAGCGGTCCACTCCGTTGATACGGCCGCACGGGCGCCCCTGGGAGATCAAACTGATACAGCTCACCATCGCTCTTGATCCTCCCTTCCGCCCACGCGGAGCGAAGGATCCGGATAATCTCAGAGGTTCGCCGATATCGATACCCCCCCTCCTCCCGGAGGCCCGGCAAATCCGAACTTATAATGTTCAGAGAAAGCCGACCCTGTAACAGGTGGTCGAGCGTCGATACCGTCCGCGCCAAGGTGGGCGGGTGAACTTCACCGAGACGAATCGCAGGAAGAAGACTAATCGTCGAGGTACTCGGAGCAACGGCAGCCGCAAACGGAATAACCTCCTGTCCAATCATATAAGAGGTTGGCAACAGAATGTTGAGGAATCCCTGCTTCTCCGCAGTGAGCACGATCTCCCGACAGTGCTCAAAACTACTCCGACGATCCGGGTCGGGTACGCCGATCATTGTGGTATCACCTCCACAAAGATCAGCGAACCACGCCATCTCACAGACCGGATCCGGGGTACGAATCCCAAGAAACGGCGTCACAGGCTGTAAAACCATCTTGAATACCTGAAATAAGCCCACCCTTCACCCCGAAGTTATCGGCCGTGACAGGTGCGCTTATTTCAGGTGCAAAACCATAGCCCTTGGAACACTAAGCCAGGAGAAGAAAAATCGCAAAGGGATGCGGTTGAGGAGGGCTCCGAGGGCTCTATCCAAGACGATCATCCCAGAACCGGTCGTCACCGGGAGAGAAGGCCTCTTCAGTCGTCTCAAGTCCCCCCTTCAATCTCACCAGATTGCGACCCTCCGCAAAGAAGGGCTCGGGAGAGGCACCACCTCCCCACCATCACACGCAGAATAGTACATTTTTCTAGGATCGTTTGCTATCAATCTCAACTGGTGTATTGTAACGGACGAGTTGAATCATGGGACGGTCAGTGCGGTGCCCCGCAGGATTCGTGTCGAGAGGGAGAGTAATAGCGCGAAGGAACAGAGAGCGTCGAGTTGAGAGAGGAGGTGGAAATGGGAGAGATACTCCGGAAGTTGTGGAGTCCCTTAGTTCGGGTGAGGCTCTCTGCGCAGCGAGGAGCAGTGTTTCTTCAGTTTGCAATCATTCTACCCATGGCAGCTCTTGTCGTTGGAGCTCTCTCGGAACCGCTCATAGTCGCCTGGAACACAAATCGTGTGCACCATCTCCTCAGTGAGGTAGCGGAGGTGGCTCGACAGGACAGTGCTCTGCAGAAAGACTACTGGACGAGTGTTCAGACCAACTCGGCCGACTACGATAAATTCAGGCACGGTCGGCAAAAACTTGCTGATGCGCTTAAGGCCGCTCTGAATGGATCGTCCATTCAATTGCTCCCCGTGCACCACCTCGATAAAACGCCGAACGGAACCAGGGAAGAAGTCCTCGATATTGCCTACCTTCCTCCCGGCTCTTCGGCGTACATTCCCGAACTAGATAACGCTCCGGTCAATAACTCGCATCGATGCCTGACTGATGTGGCAGTGTTTAAAGGTCTACGACGGGAGAGTTCTCCTCCACCACACAAAGAGATTCTCGGAGTTCAAATCGGGTGCCCGACAGCGAGGCAGATAGACCCCGGTAACATCGACCACTCCCTCACGTCGCTCGGAGAAAAGTTCCCCACTGAGGTAACGGCGGTAGTGCGAATCCGTGGACTCTTGGGAACTCACCGACTGGCAGTTTCGGTCCCATTTTACCCACGTTTGAAGGGTCCGGCGCTGAAATGCTCACCAAGCTGGTCAAATACGATTAACTCCGCTTGGCAACCTCCCGACCCGAGAGATCCCTCGAACGCAGCTAAAGGGTGTGGCCCTTCAACCCGAATAGAGTCATTTACCGACGGCTGCGACAATTCACAAACGAAAGGAGCACAATTTTGTTTCTCGGGGTGTGCTTGGACACCCACGTCTCCTACCCAATGGTCCGACTGGACCACGACGTGCGGACCCGGGGAAAGATACAAGCTGGAGGAAGACGGGTGCGGATTTATGCGAAATTGCACCGCGGGGAATTGTGTCGAATCACGCTGCATACCTGACTGTTGCTGGACGAGGAATTATGAAGGGTCCTGGAGCACTTCATGTGGAATTGCAACGCGTCAGTATAATGAGAAGGATAAATGTAATAATATTCGGCCGAGCTCCGGCTACTATTCTGAATCAACCTGTTTTGGGAACTGTAACTGGCAGCGATCATGGACTGGAACGTGCAGCGTAAACTGCGGGGGCGGAACGCGGGGCTATTCTGATAAAGATGCATGTGGAATCAGCCGGCCGGGAATCGAATCGTGCAACCCCCAGCCATGCCCATGCTACTACCGCGTCAATTGGACCCTTGGACGATACCAGGCCGATACTGTTTGTGGCACGAACGATGAGGGTTGCGTTTCGGGAACATTGACTAATTTCTGCGGCTATAACACGAGCTTCTCCTGGCAGACGCGTGGTGGCTCAGGTGGAGGTAATGATGTTGCCCAACAATACTATGACCGCAACAGCGGCTCCCTTCCCCCGATTTTTGATTTATTCACCGGGGCGTCGACTGGAACTTATTACGTGAATGATACCTGCTCTTCAACGATATCGAGCACAATTGACAGGACTCTCTGTGGCACCATGACGGTCGCAGAATACTGGGATTCGCCGATATCACTTGTAACAAAACCGAACTCTGAACTTGAGGCTACAATCGCGCGGTTCCGGATGAATCCGACGCTATCGAACCCTCAGGAGGTCCAATGGTTTGGGTCTGAGGACTTACCACTTCTCGTGTGGGATCCAACTCATCAAGGCACTATTGAAGATGGGTCTCAGCTTTTCGGTTCTTACTCTTTTGGTCAAAAGTGGAGAAACGGATACGAGGCCCTCGCAAGTTTGGATAAGGACGGAGATGGGAAACTGTCGGGTTCTGAATTGGAGCCTCTCGCCATTTGGGCCGATAAAAATCGAGATGCTCAGTCTCAGCGGGGTGAGGTGGTCACCATCTCCGAGTTTGGCCTCGAGGAGGTATTCGTAACTCCAGATAATATTCAGAAAGATACCCACCGAGGATTTATCTGGGCAACGAGGGGCTTCACTCGATACACGAACGGCAAGAGGGAAATCTTGCCGACCGTTGACTGGTTCACTCCGTCGGGGGTGTCAGCCACTCTGCCCATCGGCTCAGCAGACGTGAAGGCGAAGCTATCGGAGGGCTCTGAAGAGGCGACCTCGTTATCGGTCAGTGCCGGGGGAAAAGAGGGCTCTGAGGGACTCTCAGACTCAGATAAGGATGCCTATTCAGTATGGCGCTGGGCGGTGGGAGAAGATACGAAGGCTCCCGCCAATGAGGGCGGCTGGCTTTTCGTAAAGACTCTGAAGGAGGGGAACATTGAGGTCAAGAGCGTAGTGGTTGCGCCCGTCGAGAAGAATGAATCTGGAGTGGGTCATCTCGCCTTTGTTACCGTTCTTACCGGAACCGAAAATGTCGGACGAATGAAGGAGAGGCTCGTCAATTTCGCAGGGAAACGGCCTGATCAAAAGGACCCCGCTTCGGGAATTAGTATAACGTCGCGCGGCACGATCGCTCCGGACGGACTCACGATGTCCGGTGAAACAACACAGGAGCCGTTCGGTGGCTCCACCGCTCGAAAAGTGACATACCCATGGCGAGCATTTCTTGTGAGAAGGGCGACAAAACCTAAAGGGGTCTAGACCCTGTCGAATTCGGGACGACTGAGATCCCAGCGGGGCAATTCAGGGAGATAGTATGGTATCAAAAACTCACGAAAAGCCGAATCATCGACGGGAGCGGGGTCTCATGATTCTCGAGACGGCTCTCCTAGCCCCGATAGCAGTAGTTGCATTCGTTGGTTCTCTTCGAGTGGTGGAGGGGGTGGCCGCAAATCGAGCGCTGACGAGGGCCGTCGGTGAGGCTATCCTCGTGAATGATTTGCGACCCGGCGTTCCCTCATCACCGCTCACGAGCACAACGTGCGAGTATACCACCAATATCTCGACGGACGCGCCCTCGGCTACTTCTTTGGCATGCGGTGCATCGGCGTGTACGTCCGGTCCGACATCAGCCCACTGTGCCTCATTCCTCACTGCCGACGCCCTTACCAAAGCTCTTCGTTCAGCGAGGGCTCGCACTGTTCTGAGCTCCGTTGCGATTAAAATTACCTATTCACCGGCAACAGCACCCAATATGTCGATCGGAAACAGCTTGCTGGCCAATCGGCTCCTGCGAGTGGAGGCCATAGGAACCCGGGTGAATTCATTTGGCTCGAATCCCAAAGTAGTTCGAGAGGAGAGAATTGGCTAAGGCAAACTAAGTTGAGCGATATTTCTGTCTGAGAAGGAGAAAGGGGATGACGACGGGGCTGGGCTCTTTTGAACAGGTTTTGTGGACGAGAGCGCGACGGACTGCACGGGAACAGGGTGTAGCGTTTCTTCTTGCAGTGCCAACAACGCTCGCCTTTCTCGGGGCTCTCGGGGCCATGCACGACGGCTATCAGGTGTACCGCGAAAAAGCCGAGCAAAACCGAATCGCCCGCAGCGCTGCAGTCGCCGCATTGAAGAGTTATGCCGGAGCCGGATGCCAGTTCGCGATAACTCGGAACCAGGAAACTCGGGTGCCATTCGCTCTTGCGGCGGCTGTGCAAGTCGTTGCGGTTAAAGGGACCAGGCACTCAGCTATTCCTGAGACTATACCTCTTCCAACCACCGCCCCTACATCGCTTTCCCTCGTCGACGCTGATCAGAGCGATGGGGGCGTATCGGATGTGAGCATCAGATTTGGTGGCGCGAAGAGGAATCAAGATGGAAGCGTCACGCTCGAGGGGCTGAAACCGTGTGTAGGAGATACGTCCACCCCTCCCACTTACAGCGAACAAACAGCGCTTTTAGGAGCCGAGGTCACGGTGAAGAGCCTGAGCTCCAGCCCGAGAACGCCCCTCATCTCCCGCATGTTTGGGATGAACTTCCTTCCTCGATCAATATCAAAAGTAACCGTAACCTACGACATCACGAAGGAAGGAACGAGCACCACCCCATTCGAGATCCATGGATAAATGACGGGGCGGACTAAATCCGCCCCGTCGACACCCCGGTCTAATACCGATACTCTTCCGATTTAAAAGGCCCTGAAACTGGGATACCGGTGTACGCTGACTGCTCAGCCGTCATCTCGGTAACAACCCCCCCGAATCCCACAACCATTAATCGAGCGACCTCCTCATCAAGCTCCTTTGGTAACACCTTTAGGTATAAGGCATCCCTCTTCTTCTCGGCTGGAAGGTCTCCAAATTTCTCCCCGTATAAGTGTATCTGTGCGAGCACCTGGTTCGCGAATGAACCATCCATGATCCGCGATGGATGACCGGTGGCATTACCGAGATTAACAAGCCGTCCTTCAGAGAGAATTATCAGATAATCACCCTTTGATTTGTCCCGATATACTCGATGGACCTGCGGTTTTACCTCCTCCCACTGCCAGGTATCCCGCATATATTTAGTGTCAATCTCGTTATCAAAATGCCCGATATTGCACACCACCGCTCCTGGCTTAAGCGCCTGCAGCATGAAACGGTCACACACATCAATGTTCCCGGTCGCGGTAACTACAAGATCGACTGTGCTCATCAACGCAGTGTCGATACATCTCCCATCACCAGTGTTTTTTCCGCCGACATACGGAGAAACCACTTCGTACCCATCCATACACGCCTGCATCGCGCATATCGGATCGATCTCAGTTATCTTGACGATCATCCCTTCCTGCCGAAGCGACGCGGCCGAGCCTTTGCCAACATCTCCGTATCCAAGTACCAACGCCTTCTTACCCGAAAGGAGGTGGTCGGTGCCTCGCTTTATGGCGTCATTAAGGCTATGCCGACAGCCATATTTGTTGTCGTTCTTGGACTTGGTGACGGAATCGTTCACATTTATGGCCGGCACCTTCAACTCTCCCCGTTCAAGCATCTCAAGAAGCCGATGCACCCCGGTCGTTGTCTCCTCCGAGATGCCGTGGCATCTATCAAGAATCTGCGGATATTTTTGATGAAGCACGAGGGTGAGATCACCCCCATCATCGAGGATCATATTTGCTCCCCAATCAGCTCCGTTCTGTAATATCGTCTGTTCGATACACCACCAGAACTCCTCCTCGGTCTCACCTTTCCAAGCGAAAACCGGAATACCCTGCTCAGCAAGGGCGGCGGCAGCATGATCCTGGGTCGAGAAGATGTTGCACGACGACCAACGAACCTCCGCTCCAAGGGCCATCAGGGTCTCGACGAGAACAGCAGTCTGTATCGTCATGTGGATACACCCCATGATTTTAGCTCCCTTGAGCGGCTGCTGAGCACGATAGCGCTCGCGGATCGCCATGAGGGCTGGCATCTCAGTCTCTGCAATCTCGATCTCACGTCGCCCCCACGAGGCAAGCGAAATATCCGCAACTTTGTAGTCGGCTTGAGCCGCTGATATTTTCTGTGCTGTCTGTGTTGTCATTTTTTCTCCCATTGATTAATGGCCTCACGGAGATGGCCTACCCTCTCCACTGACCACTTTCATTACACCGAAATCTTGTCAAAGCGCCGCACCTGAATCTGAAACCCATTCCGCAGCGCGAAAAACTCCTGATCTCCCGCGACCAATCCCGCATGGGTGGCAAAGCCCTCAAGCTCTATCGGATCGAACCCAAGCCACATATCACCACATCGCTCAATTGCCCAGCTCTGATTGTGGCGACAAAGGTCGGCGACGATGACGCTCCCCCCTGGCTCAAGCAGCTTGGCACAATCGCGAAAAATATCAGCAGGTGACGGCACATGATGGAGGACCATGGCGCAGACAACATGGCTGACGGTCATCTCTGTTGCGACCGCAACACCGGTATCGCCATGAATAATCGTCACCCGTTCTCGCTCTCCCGTCGGAATCGCTCGACAAGTAAGCTCGAGCATCTCTTCGGAAACATCAACGACATATACCGAGTGAAAAAGCTCCAGGAGCGGCCTGATAAGCTCCCCCCGACCGGCACCGATCTCAAGGACTGCTCTCCCTTTGGCTAGCGGATCGTTATTTCCAATCTCCGCACGCGCCCGCCCCCTGCACGATCGCTCAAGCATCTCCTGAACCGTCGGCAAATACTGCTCCGGAAGCGCGATCAGCTCCTGTGTTTTTGTGAACTCGCGACTGTGCCGATTGAAAAAATCACGAGCATCACGCGACCGCAACCGTTTAATCTCCTCAATCTGGTCGGATAGAGTGCCATCAAGAGGAAGTGCATCGAATGCTGAAAAAAGGGCTCGAACAAGGTCGGCGCGCACCGAATCGGTAACTGTTGGCCATACTCGCCGATAAAAGGTAATCGTCCCCTCACGTCGAATCGCCAGCAACCCCACCCCCAGAAGCACCTTGAGATGGTGGCTGACCGCCGGCTGCTTCATCTCAAGAATCACACACAACTCAGAGACCGAGAACGAATCGTGTCGAAGGGCTCTCAGAATCCGCAGCCGAACCGAATCAGCACAGGCCTTTAGAAGCTCTTCGGTCGGGTCATCCTCAGAGGGGATGACTTCCAGAGTTGATGCAGTGCGAATAGATCCTGTCATGGAGCCTGGAAATGTTTACCCATCTCTCCAAGGTTACCATGAGGCAATTACTTCATCAACATATATTGATGAAGTAATTGCCTGTCTTTTATTAGGCCTAAAACAATTGCCAAAGAAAAGGCAGAATTTAGAGATATATCAACTAATTCTGATATAATGGAGAAATATGAACACTGGCAGACATACCGGAGCCGGGAGGATAGGAAAATGACGCCCCCTTTGGGCAAACGGCACCAAAATCTCTCAATCTGGCCTTCAACCTCTCCTCCGTGCCAAAAATTCGACCGATATTAAACCCCTTGGGGCGCATTCATCTCCCCTCCCGCCCTTTGCCAACACCCCGAAACCCCGGCTATCCTATGTCGACCACGCGATTGCGGGAACCGCATCGACGCGTTTGCTCCCATTTGTGGCCCCTCACCGATGCTGACTGCCCTCTTCCCCCGATCCAACCGATACTTATCTTTTCGGCGCCATCACTGGCCAGCCCACCCCTTCCTCATGGGATTTTCGCTCGCCCTTGCGATATTCGGCCTTCTTGGAGGGCGACCGCGCCTGTGGGAGCTCTCAGGACCAACCGCTCTGTTCGGGTCCACAACGGCGTTGATGATCATTGGGATTGCCGGCATGCTTGCGGCCCTTTTTCCAAGATATACACCGCTCCCAAGAGAAGGAATACAAACCGACGAAACAGGGGGCCACCATCAACACGGTGGATACCACATCCTGCCTCGACTGACGGCGGGAGCCTCTCTCACGCTCGTTGGGATATTTCTCTCCGATTGGCTCTCCCGTCCCTACGCCCTCTTCACTGGCCCTTTCGTTCGGCCCGAAGCAATTATCGTCGGGGGGTGCGTCTGGTATCTTGCCCACCAGACATGTCGAGTTCAGCGAACCGCGCTTGTTCTTCTTCCGGTCATCGGTTCAACCCTCGGCTTACTATCGTTCCTTACCTACGGTGGTGGGCGAACTCTCGTCTCTGATGATCACGCCGTATTCCTCTACCGGCTCCAACTTCTCAAGGAACAGTTTCCTTCCATTCCCTTCTATTATCCTTTGTGGAATGGGGGAACCGATGCGCGTGATTTTTTTGCGAGTGGCTCGCTTAATCTCTTCTTGTTGATGTATCCGATCATCGCGTCATTCGAGGTGTGGCAGGCGTATACCACCATTGTCGCCCTCTCACTATTTATTATTCCTCCCGCCTCACTTGCAATCGCAACTCGGCTTCTCGGCTTGAGTCGAGCGGTTGCAGCGTGTGCTGCCACGTTGGCGCTTGCTCCATCGCTTCTCTGGTATCGGTGGGGGCTTGCTTACGGAACGATGGGATTTATCACCTCAGCGTCGCTCGCCCCTTTGTGCTGGGCATTGTGGTATCGAATATCGGAGCGCCGCGACCCCGTTTCATGGCCTCTCTGGTTCGCAGCGTTTGCTGTTACAACCCTGGTGGCATTCTGGTCACTCGCCCCCCTTGCGATAGCTCCTATTGCCCTTACCTTGCATCCATTCCGATTCCGAGAGCTCTACCGTCGTCGGGTGCTATCACTGATCGCTGCTCTTGTTGTTTTCAACCTCCCCTGGATCATGCTTTTCCTCACGGTCTCTCGAGTTACCTCGTTTCTCGGCGCTGAAGCCGAGGCCTCGCGGCAGACGTCGGTCATAGCCTCACCAGTTTCCGCATCCTCACCCACATCCGCGACTGTCGGCTTCGATCCACATTCGCTTCATCAGACGAACTCCGAACGGCCCCTCGCTGCTCCTGCATTTCGGCACCGTTCGTCAGGCCTCTCAGTATCTCGATCAGTTTCCGGTCTGCGTAGTTGGGGGGTCACGCTCCACCCCCTCCTCTTCATCCTCGGACCCATCGGAGTCTTCATACTTGGTCACCGATTGGGGATCCTCCTTGGAGCACAGTTACTTTGGCTCCTCGTGATTGGCACCGTGCTCGTGCCCTTGAAACCTCAGCTAGAACTCGATCGCATGTTGGTGATGGCAAGCGTTTTCCTCTGCATCCCAACGGGTGTGGCTCTCCGAGTTTTGATGCGGCTCAGAACGGTGAGGCTTTTTTCTGCGATGGGAGGGCACAAGACGGAGCGTTGGAGAGCTGCTCTCGCTCCCACTACTTCGCTTGGTGCTTTTCTGAGTTTTGCTTTTCTGATCCTTACCCCACTGTACACCTGCTTGATCGCACAAAATCGATCCCGGGAGGAGATTTTTTTTTCATCCTCAGCCTACGATAGCATCGTGCGCACCGTGAAGGAGCATGGAGGTTCCGGTCGGGTTCTTTTCTCTGGTCAGGTGCTTCACGAACTTGATAATGGCCATGTAGCTCCCCTCACCATCCTTACCCGACATCCCATGGTTGCATCCAGCCCGGTCCATAATCTCTGGTCCTACCAGCAGATAATTCCTCGTGACTTTCTTGCCAAAGGAGAAACCGGTATCGAGGATTACCTGACCAAAATGAACGTCTCCCTTGTGTTTGCGCACGATCCAAAGTGGCGACAGTGGTTCTCATCTCGTCCCGAGCGGTATACTCAGGTGCTCGTCGGCCCTCCGTTTGCTGCTTTTCGTCGAACCCAGGAACGGGCGTCGTATTTCATCGAAGGGAACGGAACAATCGTTTCGCAGGATACTGATGGCTTTACCTTTGAGCCGACGACAGCTGATGGAGTCGTCTCGTTTCGGTGGTTCCCTTTCCTTCGCGCTCACGGAGGGTGTGACCTCTCACCGCATCCCGTTGGCCAGGACCTCACCTTCATCCGGTTTTCTCGATGTACTCTGGGCCAGCGCGTGACGGTGCGTGCTGGATCGCCGTTAGATCGTCTCCTTACTGATCGAGGCTAGGGGGATATGAAAGGAAAATTGCCCTATCGAATCAATCGATTGATTGCGGAGCTTCCTCAACTCAATCTCATCCCGCTCATCTCTCTTCTCTGCCTTGCTATCGGTGTTGGGGTGCTCGTGATGTTCAGCCCAACCGAATCAGTGCGATTTTCTCTCACGCCCCTTCCCGAGGCTCCCCACTGGCGAGCTGCCGTTCATCTTGCTCACAACGGATGGTTTGTATGGCGCGATGCTCTCTTTGGCGACCTGTTTGGGGGGGCGGAGCTGCTTATTCCAGCACTCCTCACCTGGATAGCCGGTACTGCGCTGGTGCTTCTCACAACTCATCGATCCACGCTCCTCACGACGAGTGGCTGGCTTTTGTCCGGCATCACCTTCGCCTCTTTCATCGTGGGGCGAGACCCTGTCACCTGGTCGTGTATCGCTGGGACGACGATCCTCTCGTGTGCGCTCAGCCTTCCAACTCCGACCCCGCGAACCACCCGACTACTCGCCGTCGGACAACCGATGCTCATCTTATTGAGTGGAGCGTTGTCGCTTCAGTTTTTTCCTCTTGCCCTTGCGATCTCACTCTTTTTCACCCCCCCCACGGTCTGTCTCAGGCTCGCCCCTCCTGTCTGGGCAGGTATCGGTCTCGTCCTTTTGATGGTCTTCTCTCTCACCCCCCCCATCCCAGTTCTCGATTATCCCCGACATGCCCGGGTCACCGACTGGGTTGAGGCGACTGATATGGTGCATGCCCTCGTCGGACCGAGCTCTCCGATTCAGTTTATCGACACGCGCGGCATTCAGAGTCGCCTCGTCACCTACCTCGCTATGATAGCCATATGGCTTGCGGGGGCGTTCTTAATATCCGCACATCGAAGGACTCTGCTCGCTCCTCTCATAGGTACCGCTCTTGTCTTTCTTGATACGCTCCCCATACGCCGAATCCAGGAAACAAGCATCCTCCTCGCACTCGGTCGTCTCTTCCCACACGGCGTATCGTTTCCGTGCGCCTGGATCCTCGCAGGATATCTTCCCCTTTTGTGCGCGATCACGGTTGCGCGTTCGTCAGGATTTATGCTCCGGGCACTCTGGACTCTCGCCACGGTGGGGGGTGCGGTTCTTACCATCCGTTTACCGGCTCTGCCTCCCGCACCAGCTCCCACGCAAGAGCTGATAACACTTTCCCCGAATCTCCTCTTCACCCCCTCTCGAGTGGTCGTCGAGCAGAGCACTGAGCAGGTCGTTTCGACCCTTCGAAATCGCGAATCGGTCCTCCATCCAATAGCGTCGTTCGATGCGACCATCACCGCCTCAGCGAACACCCCCGATGCCCGGAAATTAATCGACCCACCCCCCGGCTGGCGCTGGACCTCAGGGGGAGGGGCTCAGAGGGGCACTGAATGGCTCGCAGTCAGAGTTGCTCAACCAGAGCTTATATCGGGAATCACAATCGATTCCGGCGATTATTTGAGCGACTTTGCACGTGGCATATCAGTCCTCGGCACTCCCTCATGTCCTCCCGATTGGGATCCCGCCCACGGGCAACTCATTCGTGCCGAACCATTGGCAACAATAGACCACTGGCGAGGCCCCATAGCCGTAACTCCCAAAGGCTTACTGTACTACGGCCCCCTTACCAAGATGACGGTATTTTTTGCCCGACCGACCACAATGCAGTGCCTCCTAATACGACAAACTGGAACGGCTCCCTACGACTGGTCTATTATGAAGATAGGATTATGGCGGCCGACAAACGAGAGCGCGCACGATCACTCCCCCAACAAGTGACCCATCCGTATTCGTTTCGTCTCAAGATACCGCGCACACAGTGGATCATGCGGAACGACCGACGGCACTCGTTCGGTTATGGTGATGCCGTACCTTTCAATCGCCGATAGCTTATGCGGGTTATTTGTCATGAGGCGAACACGGGTAATTCCGATTGCCTTTAACATCCCCGCAGCAACATGATAATCGCGTTCATCCGGTTCAAAACCGAGCGCGGTATTAGCATCCACTGTATCGAGCCCCGCATCCTGAAGTTCGTACGCTCGGAGCTTGTTCCCTAATCCAATTCCCCGTCCCTCCTGACGGAGGTAGAGAACCCCCCCACGCCCCTCTGAAACGATCCTCTCCATCGCCGCTGACAGCTGTGCACCACAATCGCATCGGCGGCTTCCGAGGATATCCCCAGTGAGACACTCTGAATGAATACGAATGAGAGGGGGGTCTCTGTCATCAACGATATCACCCCGAATGAATGCAAGGTGCTCCTTGAGATCGGCTTCATCCTCGCACGAGATGACCCGAAAAGACCCCCACGGAGTCTCGCGCTCGACATCGGCACTTATCCGCACTAAAGGATATCGAGCGAGGCGGTGCCGACGTATCTCCTCGATCGAAGTAATCAAAAGATTATGTCTCTTCGCAAACGCAACGACCTCGGCACCTCGCGAAACCGTTCCATCAGGGTTGAGTATCTCACAGATCACCGCCGCAGGGAGGGCTCCACAGAGCCTCGCGAGGTCGAATGATCCTTCCGTCTGTCCTCTCCGCCCGAACACCCCCCGCTCGTTAGCGACGAGAGGAACGACACATCCCGGCACAACAAACGATTCAGGTCGTGCATCTGTCTTCGCCACTTCGCGAATTGTATGCGCCCGGACCGACGCGCCACACGCCGCACCACACCCCGTATCTCGCAGCCCCACAGTTACCGCGAAGGGAGTCCCATACGAACTACGATTATCTTCCGTCTGGAATCCTAGCCCAAGCCGCAGCGCCTGTGAGCGGTCGATGCTCATGCATATGAGCCCGCCACACTCATGAATCATAAAAGTTACGGCTGAGGCTTCTATCCGGTCCGCGAGGAACACAAGGTCGCCCTCGTTCTCTCGGTCATCGTCATCAACAAGAACAATCCCCCCGCCAGCGAGTAACTGCCCGCATATGTCGGATATTGGGGCGCAATGGGGAGAAAAAAAAGAGCTCATGACGAGAATTTGAGTGACATAAAGGGGGATAAGCTTTGATGACTAAGCACCAAGACCCTCTCAGGTCCCCCTACCGCTCATATTCGATCCTCGCTATCGAGACTTTTAATCGTCTCTGCGAACTGCGTAAGGTCAGAAAACTCCTGATAGACCGACGCGAACCGCACGTACGCAACGACATCAATCCCTTTAAGGAGACCCATTACTATTTCCCCTATCCGCTTGCTCGGTATCTCCTTAACCCCTAGCTCACTGACCCGTTGCTCGACAGATTGGAGGATCTGCTCAATCTGGGCAACTCCCACTGGGCGTTTTTCAAATGCCCGTATTAATCCAGTACGAACCTTTTCACGAGAGAACGGCTCTCGCCTCCCATCTTTTTTCTCTACGAAGGGAAGAAACTGTTCAATCCGCTCAACTGTGGTGAACCGCTTGACACATGCCTGGCATTCGCGACGACGACGGATTGCTCCGTCCTCAGATCGGGTGTCAATCACTGAAAGGCGATCAGAACCGCACGATGGGCAGTGCATCTCGAGGTTCTCCGAACACTCCTTCGTCGATTAGTGGGGTCTAAGTGCCCACAATTTCAGCGGGATTACCCGTCAATCAGAACCGCTACCGGGTATCCCGCAATTCTAACGTAAGGCAAACAGACGGCAAATCTCCTCACATCTGAAGCCTTCTATACGGCTTCGGGTCAAGCCCCATGAGGCTCCACCTCACCTCGACCCATGTATCTGTGACGACTTGCCTCCGCTCAACCGCACTCCTATTACCCCTTTTTGTTCTTGATGAAGGTAACGATATCCTCGACGGTCTGAATCTTTTCTGCTTCTTCGTCGGGTATCTCCATTTCGTATTCTTCTTCGAGCGCCATCACGAGCTCTACGATATCGAGGGAATCTGCACCAAGGTCCTCGATCAGAGAGGCTTTGGGCGTTACGTCGTCTACGGCGGATCCGAGCTGCTCCGCTACAATGCTTCTTACCCGCTCAGAAATCTCTTCGACCGATGCCATGATGGTTATTCTCCAGAATAAAAACGAAGTGGATCCCCCCTTTGGAAAATCCCTCACTATCTTCAAAACGAATACGCAGCCTCCTGCGCCGTTTGGCCTCTCGCTACGTTCGGGTTGTTGCTCCGTTTGGGGCAGTCAAGCCATCTTGACGAGCACTTTTTTCGGGGATTCTCCCCGAGAGAGGCATTAATCCTCTCTCACGCTCAGCCGCCACGCTGATACAAGCCGGACTCCCTCCGTTGAACGACCACCGCTCTCCGGGGTAGCCATCTTCTTTAACGGTGACCGGGCGATAAGTCAAGTTTTTGAGAAGATGACCCGCCCTGTGAGCCCCAAAAAAATCCCTCCGGGCAGTCCTCACATGTACATTCCCCCATTGACCCCAATCACCTGCCCCGTAATGTACGAAGCCGATGGCGACGCAAGGAACGCTACTAGCGAGGCCACCTCGCGCGGCTCGCCGAATCTGCCGAGAGGAATCGCCTTCAGATGCTCTTCCCGAACACCTTCCGGAAGCACCTGAGTCATCTCGGTATCGATAAATCCGGGGGTAATCGCATTGACCGTCACATTCCGGGAAGCGAGCTCTCGGGCCATTGCCTTCGTGAGCCCAAGCATTCCCGCCTTCGACGAGACATAGGGCACCTGCCCGGCATTACCCATCTCCCCGACGACCGAACTGATATTGATAATCCGCCCCTCGCGCTGCTTCATCATTAACTTGGCAGCCGCCCGAGCAACGTAAAAGGCCCCCGAAAGGTTGGTCTGAAGGGTCTGCTCCCAATCAGCATCCTTCATCCTCACAAAAAGACCATCGCGCGATATCCCCGCGTTGTTAACGACGATATCAAGGCGCCCTGACTCCGCTTTAATCTGATCTATTGCCTTGTCGACTGCTTCGCTATCCTCGACCAGAAACGGGACTATCTTCGCGAGTGCTCCCTTCTCCTCGCATAGCGCCGCTGTTTCCTCGGCGGCATCTGAACGGGCTGCATAATTTATCCATACCGTTGCCCCCTCAGCGGCTAGCGCAACACACACAGCCCGTCCAATTCCCCGTGACCCTCCCGTCACCAGAGCTATCTTACCCGACAACAATCCCGCCATGTTCCAGCATCCTCAAGAATTCAGTCCTTACTACCGTGAGCCACCTCTTTTTGCCTCGGCGAAAGAGCTCCCCCACGGACAACCGGCCCTTTACACTCACACACACCGGGCCTCTTTTCAATGCTCCCCCGACAAAATCCAGCCTTTACCTCCGTATCGGGCGAACCTTCAAGCTCCTTGCTCAGCGGCCAACACACTGCGATAATAATCCGAATGTATCCCACCGTTCAGCAACTCCATCAGGGGGACTCATGTCGTCAGCCGCTCCGTCATCACTTGGTTCACCCAATATCATCAACAAGCTGTGGTCGCTCCATTCGGTGATCGCCCCCGAGGGATACCCATCAGTGCTCACGATTGATGGTATGCTCATTCACGAGGTTACCTCTCCGCAGGCATTTCAGTATCTTGAAGACAATCAACTCCCGATTGCATACCCCGATTACATCTTTGGCACGCTCGATCACAGCATCCCGACCCGACCAGATCGGCATATCATCCACGATGAAGTGGCGCGCTCTCAGGTCGAGCTTTTCCGGTCGAATACCGCAAAGCGCAGGCTTACGATCTTCGATTTCGAGAGTGGCCATCAGGGTGTTGTTCATGTCATCGGCCCGGAACTCGGGATCGCCCAGCCGGGACTCTCCCTCGTCTGCGGGGATTCGCACACCGCCACTCTTGGGGCCTTCGGAGCTCTTGCGTTCGGCGTCGGCACTTCTGAAGTAATGCACGTCATGGCTACCGGCTGCGTCCTCCAGTATCGCCCGAAAACGATGGAGGTTGCCGTATCAGGGGTGCTTCCGGACGGAGTCTCCGCAAAGGATCTCATCCTTGCAATTATCAACCGGCTTGGTGTTGGTGGTGCAAACGGCCATTTTATCGAATACCGTGGCGACACCATCTCAGGGCTCGATATGGATGCACGGATGACGATTTGCAACATGTCAATCGAATGCGGTGCGCGGGGAGGACTAATCGGGCCCGATGACGTTACCTTCGCGTACCTCAAAGGCCGACGATACGCACCCCAGGGCGAACAGTGGGACGACGCGGTCAGCTACTGGCGTTCCCTTGCGTCAACCCCCGACGCGACTTACGACACCAGCATCGCGGTGAACGCCGCGGCATTAAAACCAATGATCACCTGGGGCACCAACCCTGCTCAATCGGTCGCGATAGACGAACCGATTCCCCTCCCTGAGACCCTCTCGCCCCCCGAGCGGCTCGCGCAGCAACAATCTCTCGCGTACACGAAACTCACTGTGGGGAAACCACTGCTCGGCACCCCGATTCAATGGGCCTTTCTTGGCTCGTGCACAAACGCCCGCATCTCGGATCTTCGGCTCGCAGCGGATATCATCAAAGGACGAAGAGTCGCCGATGGCGTTACCTTTCTCGTTGTCCCGGGCTCCGAATCGGTCAGGGCACAGGCGATCGCCGAGGGACTCGACAAGATATTTATCGAAGCGGGAGCGCAGTTTCGGATGCCCGGCTGTTCAATGTGCCTCGGGATGAACGACGATATCGTCCCCGCTGGACAAAGGTGCATCAGCTCATCAAATCGCAACTTTGTCGGACGTCAGGGACCAGGGAGCATCACCCATCTCGCCTCTCCGGCCACTGTCACCGCGAGTGCCCTTGCCGGGGTGATAACAGCGTCAGGCGACTAATCTCCGTGGGTAATTTCTGAATGATTGTTGCAGCACTGTTCTGAAATTACCTACGACGACCCGATTCCCCCTCAATGAGATTTTTTATTATTGGCAATGTCCCATGGAAATCTTCTCCTCGCTGACCTCGACCTTCATTCCTCTTTCGATAGATGATGTCGATACCGACATGATTATTCCCGCCCGTCACCTCCGAAACACCGGCAGGACTGGCTATGGGGCATTTGCGTTTGAAAATCTCAGACGCGACAATCCCACCTTTCCGATTGGAAACCCTGTCTATGCAGGAGCCGCCATCCTTGTTGCGGGTAATAATTTCGGATGCGGCTCATCGCGAGAACACGCCGTATGGGCGTTACGAGAGATCGGGGTTCGGGTCGTCATTGCCGAATCATTCGCCGACATCTTCCGCAACAATGCCGAGAAGAACGGCCTCCTTCCTGTTGTGGCAGAGCGACGGGTGATTGAAAAGCTTTGGCAAGTGACAGTACCCGAAAGCGCAATCATCACCGTCGACCTGCCGACACAAACGGTCACGATTGACGCTCTCGATACCTCTTTTGTCTTCACCTGCGATCCTTTTCGCAAGCATTGCCTTTTGAACGGATTTAGTGACGTTGACTACCTCCTGTCGCACAAAGAGGAGATAGCGCGTCACTTCCAGGAGGTGGGAACGCGGCGGTTTTTGCGGATTGAGTGATGGGGAGATTAGGAATTTTTTGGAGGTAGCATCTCACTCCGTCATGCCTGTTCAACCGCAGCCCCTCGTCCCATATCCGCCAGCCCCGCCTCGAGACGCTCTATCAAGCACTCTTTAGAAAAATGGTGCCCTACCCGAATCGCGTTGAAAAACGCCCACTCGCTCGATGACCCGTGGCATACGATGCCGAGTTTGGCGAGGCCGAGAAGGGGAGCACCGCCATGAGCCTCGGGGTCAAGGCGGCTCTTCACCTGCCGAAGCGCGGGGCGCGCGAGGAGCATACCCAGCTTTGCTATCTTGCTGGTTGCGATTTCGTCTTTGATCGAGCCCATCACCAACTTGAAGGTTCCCTCCATCGCCTTGAGAACGGCGTTACCCACGAAGCCATCGCAGACGACCACATCGGCATGATCATGAACAAGATCTTTACCTTCAGCGAATCCGATAAAATTGAGGGATGAGAAACTTCTGAGTGATTCGGCGGCAGCCCGAACAATATCGGTCCCTTTGCCGACCTCGCTGCCGTTTGAGAGAAGAGCCACTCGAGGATGCGGCAGTCCGTGCGCGACCGATGCGAAGGCACTCCCCATCACCGCGAACTGAATGAGCTGTTGGGAGTGGCAATCGACGTTCGCCCCAACATCGAGAAAGATGCACGGACAAAGATTACCCCGACGGGGTATCATTGTCGCTATCGCTGGACGGCCTATTCCGGCAAGAGTGCCGCATTCGAACATTCCCGCCGCCATCATCGCCCCGGTATTGCCGGCGCTGATGCAGGCACGCGCCTCACCGGCCACCACCGCCCGGAACGCTACTCGGATGGAAGAGTTCGGCTTACGACGGAGTGCCACCGAGGGACTGTCCTCCATTGTGACAAGGTCGGGAGCGTGCTTGATGGAGATGAACGAGCGCAAGTCAGAGGGTACCTTCCGGAGAAGCCCGCTCAACACCTCTTCATGACCAACAAGAAGAGTTCTTAAGCCGAGCTCGCGGGCAGCTTTAACTGCCCCCGAGACTGCAACCCCTGGCCCAAGATCTCCTCCCATCGCTTCGAGAGCTATGGGGAGGTGTTCTTCAGAGCTCGTGATCGTCACCGGAGAGCCTCCCTGCTAGAAGATAGATCCACCCCCCGGGGCAGCACCACCGCTGGGGGGTCTCCGCACTACTCGATATGCGAGTCAGCCGCTCAGATTACTCGGATTTCTGCGGGACATCCGTTACCACGGACCCAAATGCAGGACGACCACGGTAATGCCCGCAGGAAGGGCACGCTCGATGGCTTCGGGTAGCAGCTCCACAGTTTGGACAGGATCCATACTGAGTCGCAGTCAATGCATCATGAGCACGACGCATATCTCGCTTCGCGCGCGACGTTCTTTTCTTAGGGGTTGGCATGGGACCTCTCCTTCATTTTCTCGAAATAAAATCGGTAAATCAAATTGGTTACAAGAGCAAGAATGAGCTCAACAGATCGAAGTCAATCGATGCTAATCCTATTGAAAACGTCCCGATGGACGCAAACCTTCTCTCATCCCCTCACAGAAGCTATCTGGCTAAACTTCGAAGACTTTTCCTCCAGATTACTGCCTGTTAGAATCTGCGTCATATACTTGTTTCGCGACGCCACTGTGCTTCGACCGACCAAGCACAAGTCGGTGGAGGGTAACACACACGCCCGTCCGCTTCAACCCTTGCCCACTGGCTACCTCTCTCCCCCCTCATTATGCCACTTTCATCCCCCTCATTTCACTCTTACGTCGCGATATCGCGGGCAGCTCTGCGACAAAATATCGGGACCGTGCGGCGACGGATAGGAGCCTCTTCCACTATCGCCTTCCCCGTCAAATCAAACGGATACGGTCATGGCCTCGAGCAGGTAGTCACTGCCGTTGACGATCTGGTGGACCGATACCTTGTTGATGACTCACGAGAACTCGTCCAACTCCGAGCCTTGACGACCCACCCCATTGAGCTGCTGGGATACGTCGGGCCAGATGAGCTGAGCACCGTTCATAGTGCTAACGGTGTAATCCCTATTTTTGATGAGGATCATGCCAACCTCTGCAAAGCATGGGCACAAAATCGGGGCTGTTCCCTTGAGGTGATGGTCGCGGTTGACCTTTGTTTTGGTCGCGAGGGAGTTCCCGTGGACCAAGCCCCTGCTTTGATCCGCTCTCTCGCATCATCTCAGTGGCTCTCGCTCAGAGGTATATATGGCCATTTGTCGAGCGCCGATGATGATCCTTACCTGACGACATCTCGAGAGCAATTCCGGCTTCTCAAAAGCATCACTGATGTCGCTCAATGCTCTCATCTCGAGACCCATCTCTTTGCAAGTAGCGGGATATTCGCTTTCGATCACCTTGAACCATTCAGTCAGGTGGTCCGGCCTGGGCTGAGCATCTACGGCATCTGGCCATCAGAGCAGCTCCGGCATAACGGTGAGGCACTGGGATACTCGTTACTGCCTGCCCTCGCATGGCATTCTCGCGTTGTGCAGATTAAGAGGATTCCCGCTGGCTTTCCCATTGGATACGGGGGCTCCTTTCGAAGTACCGCCCCGATGACAATAGGGCTTATCCCCCAGGGGTATGGGGATGGGTTACCCCGCGCCTATGCTGAGGGGGCCGTATTGGTAAACGGTGAACGGTGCCCGATTCTCGGAAGAATTTCGATGAACATGATAACGATCGACCTCACACCCCTTCGCCGTTGTGGCAACCTGCTCTCGACGGAGTTACCCGCTGTAATTCTCGGTTCTCAGGGGGCAGAAACAATATCCGCTGAAGAGCATGCGGTGCGAACCTCGACAATCCCTTACGAGGTCACGACCCGAATTAGTCCGCTGTTGCCCCGAGTTCTTACTGATTAACGAAAAGTAGACTGTTCCAAACCCTCATCCAATCCGAATGCCTTCAGGGTGTCTTTCGGAAATTGGTATCATCAATTGCGCTGGTTCACTTTCCCCATTCAGAGGCTTATGATTCTGCTCTTCACCGATTGGAATGGGAGCCGTTCTACAACTCCCTCGGTTGACCCCGATGACACGGGATATCTCCCACACCCGCTCATGGAGGGTTGCCATGCAGAATCAGAGGTTCAACGAACGGCTGCCAGCACTCGGACAGCTATCACCACTCGGCACTCCCTCGCGCCAAAGGTGAAGACACGATCACAGGGGGCACCGCGGCCAGGAATGACTGGAGTGACAGGACATAGAGCCCCAAAAATCCGATGAATACCCCCACCTCGGTGAAACCAAACGGTATGACGTGGGGCGAGTGCTGAGGCATCACGATAAGATAGCGCTCCATCGCTAGCCCAATCAGGATCAAAGCAGCAACAGATCCAATGCACCGAGGGGTTTTCTTGACGTCGCGGCTCAGTAGTATGATAAAGGGCATGATAAAGCATGCGGCGAGAGTGACCCAGGCAAATCCCTTCCAGGGAAATTCTCGGAGCCGGATAATCATATATTGAGTTTCTTCGGGAAGATTCCCGTACCACTGCGGGAGAAATTGACTAAAGAAGAAATAACCCCAAACCATACAGAAACCAAAGGTCAACTTCCCGAGGTCCCAGAGTTCATTAGTGGTCACCCACTTAGCAAAGGTCTCATCTCGTCGGACGTGATATAGAGTCAAAAGGATGAGAACAGCCCACCCCGCATATATGTTGCCGATGAAAACAAACCCACCAAAGAGATTTGATAGCCATCGATAATCCATTGCCATCACCATCTCGAAGGCAAACATGGAATAGACGAGGGCATACACAAGGGCAAGTGCGGGCGCTCGACGGGACAATGTATTTTGGATCTCGATGACCTCAAGCGGCACACCCCGCCACCGCTCGGTCACCGAACTATGAAGAAAACTCGACCAACGGTCCGGATCCGCCCCGTGGTCCTTCACCATGCCAATATCTCCCCGCAGTGAAAGACGAACAAATCGCCACATGAAGAGAAACAGGAGGAAAAGCAGAAGCCCGATCCTCGCGTAGACGAAGGTCGGCTGCATCCACCATTCTGTCCCAGGGCGTGGCGCGCGTGCCCAAGGAAAGAGGTGTTCACGGCCTGCGTACGATACCAAAAAGAGGGTGAGAGCCACCGGTAGGAAGGCAACATTGGCCTCAGTCAATCGACGAATCGAGGCAGACCACGTCGCCCGGGTTATCTGAAAGATGGCTGATATCATAACCCCACCAGCCGCAATCCCCATGAAATAGAGGAGGGCCCAATAGTAACAGAACCAGGCATGAGCTGCGTCGCCCGAGAGCACCCCGTTGAGGAACGTGGCGGTACCGATAGTAACCCCGAGCCAGGCATACTTTCTCACCGAGGCAGCAGGCTGCAGCGGGGCGGCGTTTATCGCTTCTTCGATATTGATTGATGGTGCAGCACCGTGCATGAGTCTCTCCTTCCCTTACCCCTTTGATGTTCCTCGCTACTCGCCCTTCGATTGGCTCTCAGCCACCTGCCTTCTTGTCACATGATCAAGGAGCGGATTCTTCTGTTGAACCGCGCGGATGTAATTTACAATGTCCCAGTGCTCGTCGAGCGAGAGCTTCCATCCATAAGCCGGCATTATCGCCATGCCCCCAAAATGGATAAACTGAAAGAAGTGGGAATCCGGAACCGCCTTCAGGTAGTCCTGCGCAAGGTTTACCGCCGGCAGCTTTGCTCCGACGGGTCCTGGAACATGAGCCCCATCGACAAAACTGCCGTGACACGGTGAGCAGTTGGTATTGTATACTCGCTTGCCATGCAGAATTGAGCGTAGCGTTGGCGCAATAGGGTTTTTAAGTTCTGCAGCGTCTTCGCGGGTCAGTCCCACATACCGCTTCGCATCGTTCGTTGATACTGAGCCCTCTGCCTTCGGTCGCATGATCTGACCAAGCCCATACTGGTTCCCTACCATGTCCTGATTGAACGGAAGCCCATAAGCCGAGGGGGCCATCGAGAAGAATGCCAGCGTCGCGATGCCAAACTGTCTTGTTAGTGGTTTCATCACAGCGCCTCCCGAACCTGAATTTCATCCGCCCCCGATTGCCGCAATTTTTCCGCCACTTCCTCTACGGCGTTAGATTGGCAACCGATGACCACTCCAAATTTATCCTGACTGAAGCGGGGGTCGTACCCAACGCTCCTCAGAATGTAGGGCAGCCGGCAGAAATGAAGGAGCGCGAGGAGGGTGAAAATACCACCGAATAGGATGGTGCACTCATAGCCGATAACAAAAAAACCAGGTATCGATACGATGTCCTTTGCACTCACCCGTAACGGATAATCAAGTGATGTCCAAATAGCAAGCGCAAAGCCCCCAGAGCACCCCAGGACCCCGCCGAGTCCTGTAAGGAATCTGACTGGACTCTTTCCCGGTAAAGTTGCCTCTTCGAGTTCGTGATGCGGCACAGGCGAGTACACCCGATAGTCATGGCCGCCAGCCTTCGCTATCGAAATGGCTTTCAGCGTATCGTCGATGTAGGTGAATACCCCTACAACAGCCTTTGGTCCTTTCATGAGTATCGAACCCCGTAATCTCAGCTACTTAACAAGGGGCAGGAAATCAACCCCCCACGTAATCTCTCCTAGTGGTGCGCATCGGCCGTTCGGCGCGGCGCCGGCAATATCTCCTTGATTTCGGTGATCGCGACCGCGGGAAAGAATTTAACAAATAATGTCATCCACATCCCAAACCACCCAAACGATCCGATTACAATTCCAACATCGACCCACGAGAAGTTGTACCATCCCCACGAATAGGGAATATATTCGTGAGAAAGCGATTGAACGATAATGTTAAATCGCTCGAGCCACATTCCAATATTGATCAAGATCGTGACGCAGAAGAGAAATGGAATATTTGTCCGAAGTTTCTTTATCCAAAGAAGCTGCGGAAAAATACAATTACAAAAAGTCATCCCCCAAAACGCAGCTCCTACCTCGCCGAAGGGACGGAACCAAAACTGGGCTCGTTCGAATTCATTATTACTGAACCAGGCGGTATAGAATTCAACTCCATAGGAATAGGTGAGTATTCCGCTGGTCAAGAGGATGAGCTTGCTCATTGCATCGAAGTGCTTAGGTTCAAGAATTCGCTCAAGCCCGAAGATTCGACGAAGGGGTATCATGATGGTAATTACCATCGCAATTCCCGAAAATATCGCTCCCGCGACGAAGTACGGGGGGAAAATAGTCGCGTGCCACCCCGGAACGATGCTCATCGCAAAATCCCACGACACCACGGAGTGCACCGAAACTACGAGAGGAGTCGCCAGAGCTGCAAAGAAAAGATAGGCGGCCGTGTAGTGCTTCCATTGCGAGTGGCTTCCCGTCCATCCGAGCGAGGTAATACCGTAGAGGAGCCTTCGGAACTTTGTCTTCGCCGCATCCCGGGCAACAGCAATATCAGGAATCAACCCCACGATGAAAAAGGTGCTCGAGATGGTGAGGTATGTACTAACCGCAAATACGTCCCAGAGGAGCGGAGAACGAAAGTTCGGCCAAATCGCTCGCTCATTCGGATAAGGCATCAGCCAGTAGAAGTACCACACTCGCCCAAGGTGAATGAGGGGAAACAAACCGGCCGTCAGCACCGCAAACACGGTCATCGCCTCGGCGAGCCTATAGATGGGCATCCGGAAGTGGGCCCGGAAGAGGTAGAGAACCGCAGAGATCAAGGTACCAGAATGCGCGATACCCACCCAAAAAACGAAGGTGGTAATGTACCCCCCCCACATATCGGGGTGCGACTTACCCGCCTCAGTCATTCCGTTGAGGATCTGCCTGGTCCACGATACCCCCCCGATGGCAACTGCGACGAGACAGAGCCCAAGAAACAACCACCACCGATAGGTCGGCGGCTCCAACATCGCGAGAACTGTCTTGTTCACCTCTTCGTAGGTAAGAGGTTTAGCCTCAGTGGGAACAATGCCCCCACGGTAATGAACCTGAGACTCGCCCTCTGCGCCTCCCTGATGGCGAGGAAAATCTTCGTGGTGATCATGGTGAGGCGAATGGTTGTGATGACTCATAGCGGCATTTCCTACAGCCAATTCTTAGCTCTACGACCCTATCTCTCCCCTTCTCGGCGATGCGATGTCAATAATTGGATCGTAACTCTCACGGTGGCAACGATTACAAACGGTACTTAATATCATTGAGATAACTAACCGCAGGCTGAGTGTTGATGTGGTGATCAAGCACCTTGTAGGCGCGCTTATCGCCACTGAGCTTGCTCACTCGACTGTCGGGATCGTTGAGATTACCGAAAACAATCGCCTGTGTCGGGCAACTTTGCGCACAAGCTGGTTGAATCTCTCCGTCGTTGACAAATCTTCCCTCATCTTTGGCTATATCCTTAGCCTCAACAATGCGCTGCACACAGAAGGTACATTTTTCCATTACCCCCATCGACCGCTTCGTAACATCGGGGTTAATCTGCCACGAAAGTGGCTCTGGTACCTCAATATCGACCCAATTAAAGCGCCGGACCTTGTACGAGCAGTTGTTCGAACAGTACCGAGTCCCTACGCAACGGTTATAGACCATTGCATTCAACCCCTCCTCGTTGTGGTAGGTTGCATACACTGGACAGACCGGCTCGCATGGAGCGTTATTGCAATGCTGGCACATCATCGGGAGAAAGTTGACAGTGAACTCCTCGCCTTCACCTTGGTCTGATCCGTGCCCCTCGGTGTCGATATACTTCTCAATTCGAAGCCATGACATCTCCCGCCCCTTGCTGCACAACTCCTTACCAACGGTCGGGATATTGTTCTCCGCATAACAGGCGACGACACAAGCCGCGCACCCAGTACAAGCGGCAAGGTCGATAGCCATACCCCACCGATATATCGGGTGCTCTCGCTGCTCGTACATCTGTTTTGGTTCGTGATGGCCCGACGAACCCCCATGCCCCCCCCCATGCTCAGTGTGCGACACAAGAGGGGCTCCGGCTGCTGTTAAATGGGTGGTTCGAGCAAGACCTCGACCGTGCTGAGAGTCGCTTCCTGCAAGGGTAACAAGAGTGTGACGTTCCGCTATTCGACTAACCTCAGCCCGCGCCGATACTAAGGGTACGGTGCCTCCTTTCGGTCGTCCAATTAAATCAAATACATTGCCCTTCCCAACTGATGATGCATATCGACCGTAAGCAGTGTGGCCCTGGCCCAGAGGAATACCAGCCACGCCACGGGCTATGTGGGAGGTAATGAGGACGGGTCCGCGCAACTCTCCGAAATGGTTCCGAACCACGACGACATTACCTTGGGCTACCTTCAGGGCGGCCGCAGTATCAGGATGGAGCTCTACCCACGCATCCCACACCGCACTCGTCATTGGATCAGGCAGCTCTTGCAACCACGGGCGATTCGCTGCTCGTCCATCAAAGGTTTTTACAGAGGGGAACGGGTAGACGACCAGCTCCTCATGACTGGAGCGATGATCCCCGAAGTGCGGGAGGCCAAACGTCGTCGGAAGCGCCTCAACCCTGATGGCCTCAGCCACCGCCGGCGCTTCCTCCGCAACGTGCCCTCCTTTCGCAAGCGAATCTTGCCAGAATCGCTCCAGATCATCTCCTCTCTTCCAAGTTTCCGAGATACTGAGCCAGAAATCCTTCACATAGGCGCGAAAGGTGCCCTCTGGTCCTGCCTGAGGCAACGTAACCCCCAACATCGTGACGAGAGAGATGATGATATCTCCCACATCTCGGGTGTCAAATATCGGGGCCATTGCTGGCTGTTGCAGCGAGTAGACCCCCGCCCTGACGGTGTGCAACCCCCAACTCTCCAACCCTGAATGAGAAGGCAGGATAATGTCAGCGAGCTGGGCTGTTTCATCGAGGTGAGTAGCCAGGCTCACGACCTTCCGCGCTTTCCGCGCGGCAGTGCGAAAACTAAGATCTCCCGGGAGGGTAAATGCCGGATTTGTCCCGTGGATCACTAGGGTCCCAACTGCCCCTTCATTCAACCGATCAACAAGAGAGACAACCCCTTCAAGCGAAGAGTCGACTCGCCTCCCCTGACCCACCAAAACTGTTTTACCGATGGCCCCTGCGACGGTATTGATGAGCGCCACAAGAACTTGTAACTCTACAGCTCTCTCGGTCGACTCTGCGGTTCCGCCAGCGAGTACCAGAGGTGCTTTTGCCCCTACCAGTTCGGCGATGAGCCTGTCAATCTTCGCCGCGGCGACCCCAGCTTCATCCGCGACAGAGGGGACTGAGACTTCTTTGGTGATACGCGTAATATATGTCCGCAGATCTGACGAGATATGTGCTCCCGAAGCCCGCAACGTCACCTCCTTGAGCACTGCGAGGGCTATTCGGACCTCGGTCCCAGGATTTGCGCAGATCCATTGGTCCGCATTACCTCCTGTCAATGAAAGTCGCGGCTCAATATGAAACGTCTTCGCCGGCAACTCCCGTCGTCGCCCGTTTGCCCACCCCCGAGCATACTCAACAGGACTCACCCAGGTTTCGAGAAAATCAGCTCCGAAATTGACGATAACATCTGCCTCGCCCAGTTCAAATTGAGGAATCTCGCGAACCCCATAGACCCGTTCAGCAGCAAGGGTGAGAGCGATCGGCTGCATCGCGTCGTATACCGTGTGCTGGACCTTCAGTTCTCGGCTGACATCCTGCAAAAGCGCAAGGTGAGCCCCCGTAACTTCTCCGGTGAGAAATACCGACTCTGCCCCACCTTTTGCCAACTGTTCCGCAACCGTTGCGAGAGCCTCTTCCCACGATATCGGTGCGAACTGCCCAACTCCATACTTCTCCCCGGTTCTCTTGAGGGGCTGCCTAATACGGTCCGGGTCGTATAGAGATTGTAATGACGACTGACCAAGGGCGCATAAGCCCCCAGCATTTATGGGGTGATCCTTCGCTCCTTCTATTTTGATCGCGCGACCATCGACGGTTTTTACCGATATTCCGCACCCTGCCGAGCACTCTGTACAGGTAGATGAGTACCAAACGGGTACCCCTGGGATCTGCCCGCCCTCACTTTTGACCCGTGGCTTCAGGAGCTGGCTTTTATCGTCGGCACACCCAGCGAGAGCTGCGCCGGCCGAGGTTGCTCCGATAATTTGGAGGAACCGACGCCGAGAGACGCCACCCTTGGTTGAGGGGGCTTCTTCATCCGATCCTGGCTCAACTCTTCCGATTTTGTCTGTGCTGGAGGTGACTGACGGCAAATCCCTATCCATCACCCCGATTGGCGTCTCCGAATCACTCATGAAAGCCCCGCACCTCTTTTTTGGTAATTACGTTTCTGGAGATCGATTTCACAAATCGGATGAATCATAGCCACCGAATTTGCTCATTTGACCCTCGCGCTAGTGATGACACGTCGCGCAATCAATACTGGTCCCTCGCTGTCGATGACAATCTATACACCACCCCATCTTCATCGAGGAGACCCGCTCGACCACCGGCATCTCCCCCACCTGACCATGACACTCGTGACAGGTGACCCCTCCTTTGACATGTCGCTTGTGATTGAAGCGGAGATAATCAGGCATTACGTGAACCTTCTTCCACGGGATCGGCTCTCCCTTCGCCCAGTATTGCTTCAACTTTTCGATTTCGGCATTAGCGGCTGGATCGGCACTACCCACCATCTTGTGACACCCCATACAGAGTTCAACATCGGGAATCGCCGCATAGGGGGATTTCGATATGTTCCAGTGACAGTACTGGCACTCCATCTTGTTCCCCTGAACATGCACGATGTGACTGAAATTTATTGGCTGCTCGGGTCGATGCCCCCGAGCTCGCTGAGCCGGACCAAAATAGCGGAAGTGATCTATGATGTGGAGATCCCACAGCGCGGCCTGACCGTCGTTGAATACGCCGGCGCGAATGCCCTGTGCTGGATACCCTGGGAGGCTTTCTTCAGGAATACCCCAGCTCGCCGGTGGTTGGCTATCTGCCGCGTCTGAACCTCCTGCTTGCTGAGATTGCGCAATGGCTCTATCGCCACCTAGCAACAATTGCCCGTCATCAACGAGAACGCCGAAGGTACCGACAAAGAACCAGACAGCAATGATGGAGAGATATCGATAGGATCGTTTCATAAATTTAGCACCGCGCTCTCAGCGCACATTCAGACGAGCGCGCCTTTAGTCGGTAAGCTACCGACAAGCGACGACATCTTACGGAGCTTCCCCAACGACCAGCTCCTAGCGGCAATAGCCAAAACACCCTCATCCTTAGGGAGCGAGCCACCGAGGGCTGGCCCAGACATCAAATCTCCTCACCGGATACTTGTCTCACCGCGACAAAAAAATGCGGAAGAATTGATACCCGACATCCCAAAAAATCGCAAGTCGAGCGAGTAAAACAGGTTGGGGCTGGGAAGGCTCGATTTCTATCGCTTCTCCTCAACATCCCGCACCATGGTTACTCTTCTTGGGAATTATTGAAACCCCTGATATCATACCGCGGCGCATCGCACGTCGGAGTGCATCAAAAAACTGGGAGACACCTTTCTAAAATACCTCTATCCTTGAGGGATTCGACGCATGTCCCCCCCGCCGCAGAGGAATTCCTATGTCCCCAGACCAAGCAATCCTTCCCGAAGAGCTCCACGACCTGTGCGATCTTCACATGCATCTCGGTTCTGCGGCAACTGCGCACACCCTTTGGGAGATAGCGCACGATCAGGGTATCGCTCTCAAGGAGAAGGACTATTGGCGATTTGTTGATACAATCGAAATGGTCCATCAAGATACTTACGAGGCGTATCTAAAAAGGTTCGACTACACGGAAAAAATTCAGTCTTCGCCAATGGCGGTTGAACGGTGCGTGTATGAGGGCTTTTCTCTATCGTATCGGAAAGCTAACATCCGACTTCTCGAGCTGAGATTCAATCCCGTTAACCGTAACAGTGAGGGATTTTATGATCTCGATAAGCTCATATTCAGCGCCATCGTCGGGATGAAAAAAGCAACCCTAATCTACCCGATCCAGGGAGGTCTCATTCTCTGCATGGACCGAAGACTTTCTCCTGAGTTAAACCTTATCATCGCGGAGAAAGCGGCTCGATTCTCGCGTGATGGTATCGTCGGTATTGATGTTGCTGGTCCTCTTGTCTCCTCGTTCTCATGGGCTCAGATAAAAGAGCCCGTTCGTATCGCAAGAAAGAATAAACTCGGAGTTACGATTCATACGGGTGAGGTAACTCCCCCGGAAGAAGTTTGGGAGGTGATAGAAACACTCCAACCGGATCGCATCGGACATGGGGTAAAATCAGTTAAAGACAAAAGTCTTCTTGACGAGCTAGCAAGGCGAAACATCTGTCTTGAACTTTGCCCCACGAGCAATTTACGAACGAAGGAATGCATCAAAGATTGGGACGAGATGAGACAGGTGATACACACTTTCCGAGATCACGGGGTGCGATTTACGATAAACTCAGATAATCCCGTTTTTCTCCAGACGAACGCTCTTCGAGAAAATCAGCAGCTTATCGCGCAAGGGATTCTGACGCGCGATGAGGTAATAGCCTGCTCTCGACAGGCCGTTCGGGAAAGCTTTATACGGGGCAACCGTTAATGATTCAGTTACTCGACCAACCGCATGGCTGGTGCCGATGGATTTTTCTTGAAATCTACCGGCACTACCTTCCTGACACCGACTGCCCCACTCGTCGACTCTACCCCATCAAATAACAGTCTATTCATCGCCAGAAGCTGCTCGCAGAGCTGCTCCGCAAGGGCTCGATAAAACTTACTGCCGATGACTGGGTCTCTTTCCACTAGTGCTTGAAATGCCTCATAGGACAACTCAAAAAGGGTCGAATCAGTGATGGCCCGAACATCGGTCGAGCGAGATTGGTCCGAGAGCGTCGCCAATTCGCCAAAGTGACTCCCCTTGGTAAACTCAGCCACCCCTTTCCCTTCAATCTCGGCTCTGAGCAGGCCATCCAGAATGATATAAATCTCCCGGCCAGCAGTACCCCGCCGGATAACAACCTCATCCGCGCTCACAGACCTCACCCTCATGTGCTCGATTACCAAAGCTAACTGGGAAAAATCGAGCTCCTCGAACAGAGCCATCTCCGAGAGGATTTCGTAGGTAAGCACGACCTCCGCCTCTCGTTGCTTGCAATCACACGCCTTAACAAGAACCTCCACGGCCGTCATGTCGTCGTCGGACCCCCCCCGCGATGCCTCATCAACGAGAAGTCGAGCCAAATCGACTTGGTCTCCATTGATGGCCCGCGTTTCGGCGTCAAGAGCGATCCGGAGGCCCTCTAAACCCGGTTGAACACCGTCAGAGCACAAAATGATCCGATCACCCTCGACAAGGTCCACCCGCAACGTATCAACGACCACCACTGGCTGACTCCCCAATGCCCGGGTGAGCACGTGAGCGTACGGGCTAAGGGATGCTGCCTCTGGAGAAAGAACTCCGTGTTCGACAAGCTCACCGATCACCGTATGATCACGCGTCAGCTGGTGGATCTGTCCATCACGAATCAGGTAAGCCCGCGAATCACCCACATGGCCAATCCACAGCGAACTGTCACGGACTAGTATCGCTGTCGCCGTCGTTCCCAGCCCTCGCGCAGCGGGGTGACTGACGCCATAGTCATAAATTATCCGACACGCCTCCAGGAGCGCGCTTTCGAGTATAGGTCGCGATAGGTCGCGAGCACTGTCCTCTTCCGCAACAATTCGACGTATCACCTCGCACGCCAAAGACGAAGCCACCTCGCCGGCAGCGTGCGCTCCCATCCCATCGCATACGACATAGAGTCCTAAGACATCATCGACGACACAACTATCTTCACTCACGAGTCGACCGGGACCAGCCCGAGAGTTTACGTATGCGTAGGTCTTCACTCACATCTCCAAGAGACTTTTCTCGTATGCTCCTACCGTCCACGACAGATAACCGTCGAAGAGCCAATCAAACAGTGTAACGGCATCACAGGAGCTCAACTTAAGAGGAAAAAGCGTTCCTCCCCCCTAAAATCCTCGGGAGGGCTGAAGGGATATTGCCTGATTCCTCCGCAGGATCGATAACAGGGGGCCGAGACGGCGGGCCAACCATCTTCTCCCTCCTCCATCGAGCAGCTATTCTGAATTCTCTGCGCTTTTTACCTCAACCCATGAAAGCACTTCCATCATCCTCGACAGTCATCTGGTCCCCCTCACCCGAGCGATCGGGGAACAGGAGTCAGCTTCGAGATCTGATGACTCGGGCCATACCCCTCGGATTTTCCGGCAAATCGGTCCAATCATTCTACGCCTGGTCGGTCGACTATCCCGAACTCTTTTGGCCCCTCGTCTGGGGGTCAGTCAATATTATCGCCTCAACCCCCGCTGATGCCCCTTTTCGACGAGGAGAGCATTTTGGCGATATCTCGTGGTTTCCTGGGGCTCGCCTCAACATGGCGGAAAACCTCCTCCGATATCGTGACGAGCAGGAGGCGATAATCGCCTACAAAGAGAATGGGGAACGCTCTTCCCTTACCTATCGAGAGCTTTTTGTTGAAACAGGTCGGGTTGCGGCAGGTCTTGCCGCTCTCGGAATCAAAGAAGGCGACACGGTTGCTGCATTGATGCCGAATATCCCGGAAGCGGTCATTTTTATGCTTGCCGCCGCTTCACTAGGGGCCATTTTTTGCTCGGCTTCCCCTGATTTTGGCGCTTCCGGCGTTATCGAGCGGTTTGGACAGATAGCCCCCCGCGTACTGCTGACTGTCAATGGATACTGGTTTAAGGGTAAGGCAATCAATATTATCCCACGGGTTCGCGAGATCGCTTCGGCCATCCCTTCAATTGAAGTAATTCTCGTCGTGCCGAATCTTCCCCAATCCCCTGATGAATCATCGCCTGGGATTCCATTCTCAACATTTGGCTCGCCGGCGAACCCAACCTTTGCTCAGCTTCCTTTTGATGCACCTCTCTATATCCTTTTTTCTTCCGGCACAACGGGAAAACCAAAATGCATCGTCCATCGTGCAGGTGGTGTTCTTCTCGAACATCTCAAGGAACACATGATTCACGGCGACCTGCGGCGAGATGACACCATTTTCTATCAGACTACCTGTGGCTGGATGATGTGGAATTGGCTCATATCCGCCCTCGCTATCGGGTCGCGAATTATCCTCTTCGACGGCTCCCCCCTGGCCGACAATGGGCTTATCCTTTTCCAGATCGCAGAACAGGAGCGAATAACCGTATTCGGCACAAATGCTAAGTTTCTCAGCCTCCTTCACGCTCTGAATGTCTCACCGAACCTCTCATGCGATCTCTCCTCGATTCGCACAATCCTTTCAACCGGTTCACCACTCCTTCCAGAACAATATGATTTCGTCAGAGACAACCTCTCAACTACCGCCCAGATCTCCTCTATCAGTGGCGGCACCGACATTATTGGATGTTTTGCACTCGGCTGTCCTGATCTCCCGGTACATCGGGGGGAGCTTCAGTTGCGAAGCCTCGGTCTTGCCGTCGAGGTATGGAATGATAAGGGAAAACCAGTTGTCGGTGAGCGGGGCGAGCTGGTCTGCACTAAGCCTTTCCCGACCGTTCCTCTCGGATTTTGGGGCGATTCCGACCGAAGCCGGTTCTCCGCGGCTTACTTCTCCCGATTCCCCGGGGTCTGGCATCACGGTGATTACGTCGAGCTTACCCCCTCTGGTGGGATGATCTTCTATGGCCGATCGGATACCGTCCTCAATCCAGGGGGAGTTCGAATCGGCACCGCCGAGATATACCGCGAAATCGAGCGAATTCCCTGGATACTCGATAGTGTAGCCGTCGGGCAACGGTGGCTCGGGGATGAGCGGATCGTTCTGTTTATTGTCATCCCCCCCGATGCTCAGCTGACTGCTGAGGCGATACGGGAAATTCAAGGCACGATCCGTAAAAATGCGTCGCCGTTTCACGTTCCCAAAAAGATAATCGCGGTGCCAGATATCCCCCGCACCCGAAGCGGAAAGATCGTTGAACTTGCCATAAAGCAGACGATCCATGACGAACCGGTACAGAACCGAGAATCGCTTGCTAACCCGGATGCTCTCGATTATTTCACGGATTTGAAAGAACTTGAAACTGATTAGTCTGGATCGAGCCTCACGATCTTCATCTCGATTGATCGCTATTTCAAGATGAGCGGATTGCCAGCGAAGGCCTCTCATCACTGGCGCGGGACCCGTACCCGTGACACCGCTTCATCGGCATCACCAAACGATCGAACCGGGGTTATGTCTATACCGCCGCGCCGAGTGAAGAGGCAAGATACCGACAGCATATCAGGGGTGCACGCGAGACCGATATCGGCAAGGATCCGCTCGCAACACGCTTCATGAAACCCAAGATGATTGCGGAAAGACACCAGATACTGGAGCAGTGACCCATGATCAATTGGGGTACCGGTGTAAGATATCTGAACCGTCGCCCAATCAGGTTGTTGGGTGACGGGGCAGAGAGTCCGCAGGAGATGTGAGTACAGCCGCTCCGAAACCCGCTCCCCGCGAGTCGTCTTTAATATCGAGCGGTCCGGCTCTGTAAACATACATGAGACAGGGATCGTATCGATGCATGTCCCGGCCCACTGAATGAATTGCATATGAGGAGTCGGCACTATCTCTTCCCATTGGTCAGGAGGAAAGATAACAACTGATACCTCGTCCTTTACCGCACGAGAAATATCTTGCGCTATCGTTCGCCCGACATGCTCAAAACCTGAGAACGAGCTCTGTGCAAAGCTGTTGAGATAAAGCTTGAGACTTTTCGACTCGACAATTGCAGGGGAGGATGCGGGGACGATAATCTCAAGAACCCCAATTCCTGGCAGACCCGAATCATGGAGCCACGAGAGCTCGTAGCACATCCACCGATCGAATCCGATACCGAAGGGAAAATTCCCTCGAGGAGTACCCTTTTCACCGCCGATAACCTCTCGATACGACCGACGCTCGATTGGATACAGGAGATCGGGGGAATAGGTAGCTGCATAAGAGACAGGTTGGCCTAAGGGATTTTTGCTCATCGGAACCGCTTCTCAGGGGATGTGGGAGGTAGGGCCTTTATCTGTTATAACTTTGGTAAGGCGATGATTTCCATCTGCCTCCCAAATTATATTACTATGTCGCTAAAAAGTCGCGATCATTCGCCCCGTTTAGTTTCTCGCTGTTTTTTTGTTCCGTAATGAATATCGTTGCTGTTTACTCGGGCGGAATGGATTCAACCGTTCTTCTCTACCATCTCGTCAGTCAAGGTCACCAGATCCGCGCCCTCTCCGTAAACTATGGTCAACGCCATCGGAGGGAGCTCTCTGCCGCCCGCGAGATCTGCACCAGGCTCGGCATCAAGCATCATGAGGTTGACCTCTCCTCAATAACCCCCCTTCTCTCGGCTAGTGCCCTCATTAGTACTGGCATCGATCTTCCCGCCGGGCACTACGAAGACCAGTCGATGCGAATCACCGTGGTTCCCAACCGAAATATGATCTTACTCTCACTCGCTACAGCGTGGGCGATTAACGAGCGGTGCGATGCCGTCGCCTACGGTGCTCACAGTGGTGATCACGCCATATACCCCGATTGTCGGGAAACCTTCGTCACTCCCCTCGCAGAAGCAATCTGGCATTGTGATTGGCATCGTGTCTTGCTTCTCCGCCCGTTTATTGGAATGACCAAGGGGGACATCTGTAAACTTGGTATATCGCTGGGTGTCCCATTTGAAGAAACATGGAGTTGCTATGGGGGAGGGACGAGACATTGTGGGGTGTGCGGAACCTGCACGGAGCGACGTGAGGCATTCGAGCGGGCAGGGGTTGCAGATCCAACTGATTATGAGAAAGGATACCAACTGGACCGAAACTCCTCTTGAAACCTCTTCCCTGTGGCATGAAGAGCTTAAAAATTAAAAAAGGACCCCTGATGGAATGGACCCTCGAGAAAGAATTTCGATTCGAAGCTTCGCATGTGCTACCCCGCCATGGGGGTAAGTGTGCGCGACTTCATGGTCACTCATGGCGAGGACGGCTCGTCTGTCGAGGTACAGCTTTGCAATCCACCGGACCGAGTGTCGGAATGGTACTCGATTACGGAGAGCTCTCGGCAGCGATACGGCCCCTTCTGGACCAATTCCTGGACCACTATCACCTTAACGACTCTTTACAGCTCGAGAATCCCACAAGCGAGGAAGTCGCGCGATGGATATTCGATCGGGTTAAGCCAGTCGTGCCTCAGCTGACACAAGTCGTGCTCGATGAAACCTGCACCTCTCGATGCGTATATGCGGAGTCAGGAAAATTTTAATGGAGCAGACACCTATTCCACCGGAACAAGCCCTCAGATCCCACTCTCGGGGAGGCTATCGTGTTAATGAGATATTCTTCTCCGTTCAAGGGGAGGGACGACTGGCAGGAACGCCGATGGTTTTCATCCGTTTCAGTGATTGTAACTTGCGATGCTCGGTCATAAATGCTGGATTCGACTGCGACACGGAGTTTATGAGCGGTCAATATCGTAATATCGACGAGATACTCGCTAATGCTGAGACCCTCAACCCTCGAAAAGGATGGCTGCTTCTCACCGGGGGAGAGCCGGCTCTCCAGCTCGACGCCCCTCTCGTTGAGGCGGCTAAACGACAGGGCTGGCGCCTTGCCATCGAAACAAACGGGACAATAAAACTCCCTGAGGGGCTCGATTGGATATGCGTTTCTCCAAAGACAGCAGAGCATACCCTTCGACAGAGAACCGCCGACGAGGTCAAATACGTGCGACACGTCGGTATGGGTATACCAGAACCAAGCATTAAGGCGACTCACCACTTGATCTCACCCCCATTTAGGCCGAATGGCTCCATGCGGCCGGAGGACCTCGAGTGGTGTATCGAGCTGGTTAAGGCAAATCCAGAGAAATGGAGCCTGTCTTTTCAGTACCATAAGATCCTTCAGATCAGATAGGGAGGGTGTCACACCAGCCCGAGGAACGGCCATAACAAAAGGGGGGAGGGCTGGATTGTGTTGTTCTTAGGGGTCGAGAAACGTGATTTCGGGCGATATGAATGAGTTCTGATCGAATACCCATAGGAAAGGTGATACCCGGACGACCCGTGGGACTCCCTGAGCCCGAGGGCGTTCCCAGTGTCAAGCGGGGAGACCGTCAGAGCGAATCGCCTGTGGGGCTAAAGAATGGCACCCGCAACCCACCCCCAGCGTCGTTTACGGCACAGAATTCTATCGAAACGAAGGCACCTCATTCGAAGGGGAACCACAAGTCCATGCCTCGAGCGTCCTCTCCTCGACCTCGCGGGTCGCCAGTCTCACCTCCTTCAACCTCGACGGCGAGGTCCGTTCCACCATTACGAGGGACCCCCCGCCCATCTAGTTTGCGCCCGGAAGCCGGGCACCCGATCGCAGCAGTTTCGCCTTCCACCCCTTCGTCAAGACCATCGCCAAGAGCCGGGACGGTGCGTGAAAGGGTCGATATCCTATGGAGCTTGGTGATACGATGGTTCGATGAGGCCAATCGACAGCTCACCTCGCTTTACCGACGATATCCGTATGAAGCACTGGCGAGCGTTCTCGGCTTCGGGGTTCTCATCCTGGTGTGGCCAGCTCAGGAGCATGCTTCAACCCCTTTCCCGAACTATTTCCGGCAACGAATGTCCTCTTTTGGGGGGACCAGCAGAAATACGGAATCATCGCCCGGACCGCTTTCCGCTGAAGGGGACGAAGTTCCCGCCGAAAGAGACTTGCTTGACCTCGACGGCATTAATACCCTCCTCGAGCGTTTTGAGAGGCGCACGAGGGTAATAACCATCTCGGCAAATAAACCCCTCAAGCGAAATGTCCGCACCATTCGGGTGGGAGGTAGCAGCGGATCCTTCAATCATCGTGCTCCTGCCAGGGGAAATCCGATTCGAAGCACCGATCAGCCAGTGACTTCTCCAACCTTCACCATTCGTCGACTCACTCACACCAATCGAGATGCTCTCACCGCGCAGGTTCTGCGGATAATATCTCGTCACGGCAAACGGGGGGTAGACAGGCGTGAGCTTGCTCGGTCCATCGTAGCCGAAGCACTTCGACAAGATTACGACCCGCTCTTTGTCGCTGCCGTAATCAAATCAGAAAGTGCCTTCAATACATACGCACGCTCATATGTGGGAGCTCAAGGATTGATGCAGATTATGCCTGCAACTGCCCGCTACGTTGAGGGAATGAATGCTCTTCCGAGGGGCAACCTTTCCGACCCCGGTCATAATCTTCACTTGGGGGTCAAATATCTGAAATATTTGGAGGACATGTACAAGGGCAATCGAATTCTTACCCTCATGGCCTATAACTGGGGACCGGGGCACATCGAGCGCACGATAAAGGGGGGGCGGCGGCGGGGGGTACCCCGAGAGGTGGTCAACTATGCCCTCCGTATTTTGAGCGATCATTCGCGTTGGGTCGATGAAGCAAACCAAACGATGGCCCGAGCAGATGCTGCTTCCCGAGTATCCTAGCCTGAGATTTCTCTCATTTTTTCTCCTCCGCTTAAGATTGGTCAACTTCGGGTCTCTGCTCTGGCTGAATGTTTCTTTTTTTGCTGGTATCGTTGTCAACGAACAGGAAAAATTTCCAAGAAAGGACCATCTCTATCTTTGAAGGAATGGCATGAATGTCTCTGATTTTTTGGTGCTCGGCGGAGGTATTGCGGGGCTCACGTTTGCGCTAGAGGCATCTCAAAAAGGTACGGTTTCTGTGCTCTGTAAAACCGCGCTCTCAGAGGGCTCGACTCCGTGGGCTCAGGGTGGTATCGCAGCCGTTGCCGGCGATGACGACTCTGCTGAACTTCACGTTAAGGACACCCTCACCGCAGGGGCTGGTCTCTGTAAGCGCTCGATTGTAGAGATGGTAGTTGCTGAGGGGCCGGGTCGCATTGAAGAACTTATCAGGCTCGGAGTCGCCTTCGATCGCGAAGACGACTCCTCGTACCACCTCCACCGTGAGGGGGGTCACTCACGAAGGCGTATCTACCACACCGCAGATGCAACAGGTCGAGAGATTCAAGCGAAACTCTCTCAACGAGTCCTTGAAAACTCCTCGGTCACTCTCTTTGAGAACTGTATGGCGATCGACCTTATCACCTCCCGCAAGGTGGGTATCGATTTCCACCGTCCCAATCGTGTTCTCGGTGCGTACGTTCTTATGCCTGACGGCTCGATCGAGCTTTTCTGCGCTGACAAAGTTATTCTGGCAACCGGAGGTGCGGGGAAGGTTTATTTGTACACATCAAATCCCGATATTTCAAGCGGCGATGGGATCGCCATCGCATATCGTGCTGGGTGCGCCATTGCCAATATGGAGTTTTTCCAATTTCATCCGACGTGCCTCTTTGACCCCAAGGCAAAATCATTTCTGATTACCGAAGCGATGCGTGGTGAAGGGGCAAAGTTGCGAAGAGTCGACGGCACCCCTTTCATGCACGACTATGACCAGAGAGAGGAGCTTGCTCCTCGTGACGTTGTCGCTCGCGCGATAGACTTTGAAATGAAGAAAACGGGGGATGAATTCGTCCTTCTGGATATCAGCCACAAAGGTGAGTCTTTTGTAAGGGAGCATTTCCCAACTATCTACGAGCGGTGTCTCTCTTACGGGATTAACCCCGGCACCGACCCGATTCCCGTCGTGCCCGCCGCGCACTTCTGCTGCGGTGGTATACAGGCTGACGAGTGGGGTCGAACATCGATAGAGGGGCTTTATGCAGTAGGTGAGTGCGCTTGTACGGGCTTGCACGGAGCAAATCGGCTTGCGTCAAACTCACTCCTTGAAGGGGTTGTATTCGGCCATCGCGCTGCAGCTCATGCATCTTCGCACCTCGGAAAGCCACCTCGGGTTCCCCAGATACCTGAGTGGGATACAACCGGAGCGGTGAGAAGCGAGGAGGCCGTGATCATCTCCCAGAACTGGGATGAAATCCGACGTTTTATGTGGAACTACGTTGGTATTGTCCGAAGCGATAAACGGCTGGAACGTGCGCTCCGCCGGAGCGAAGTTATTGAACAGGAAATTCGAGAATACTACTGGAATTTCACGGTGACGAAGAACCTCCTGGAACTTCGGAATCTCAGCCTTGTGGCAAATCTTGTGATACGATCCGCTATGGCTCGCAAGGAGAGCCGTGGGTTACATTATACGATAGATCACCCCGAGATGCGGGGAGAGGTCGGCGAAGATACCATCTTGGTTCCATGAAGAGGGAACAAAATTCAAACCTAAAAAAACAAGCGAGAGACTGTTGTGGTACACAATTTCAACCCAGGTCCGGCGGTCCTTCCCGATACCGTCAGAGAAGAGGTGGCCGATGCCGTAAGGCAGCTGCCTCATAGTAGTCTCGGTATTCTCGAGATCAGTCATCGTGGGAGAGTTTTCGAGGAGATTCTTGCATCTGCAGAAGCTCGTATTCGGCGACTCCTCGTCATTCCTGACGATTTCGCAGTGATGTTCTGCCATGGTGGTGCAACGATGCAATTCTCGATGGTACCGCTTAATTTAGGGTATGCGGCCACATCGAAGCCCGAGTACCTTATCTCGGGGGTGTGGTCCCAGAAAGCATTCGCCGAGGCGAATCGACTCGTGGGTGCCATTGAAAACGGTTCCGGGGAATTACTCCGATTCAAAGAGTTACCGAAAGTCTTAGAAACGGCTCCGGGCTGTCCTTATCTTCACTATACCAGTAATAATACGATTTATGGCACGCAATGGACCTCAGCTCCTGCCGCTAAAGCTTGCTCTATTGCTCCCCTGGTATGCGATGCATCGTCGGATCTTTTCTCGGCCTCAGTTGACTTCTCCCGGCATGATGCCGTGTATGCGTGCGCACAGAAGAACTTTGGATGTTCGGGGTTAACTATTGCGGTTGTAAGAAAGAATCTTATCGACCGGGCCCCCAAAAACCTTCCTATCCTTCTCTCCTATCAAACTTACGCCAAAAATCAATCTCTCTACAACACCCCTGCTACCTTTGCGATCTTTGTAGCTGAACGATACCTTGCTTGGATAGAGAATCGTGGCGGCCTAACGGAGATGCTGCGTCGCGCTCGAGAGCGAGCAGAACGAGTGTATGCTTGTATTGATGAATTTCCGCTTTATTTGCCTTACGCCGAGCCGTCATCGCGGAGCCTTATGAACGCCACCTTTCGGATCGAGGATTCCGATCGCGAAAAACAGTTCTTACAGGAGGCAGAGACTGCCGGATTGTTTGGCCTTAAAGGTCATAAACTGCTCGGTGGAATTCGGGTATCGATGTACAACGGCCTTTCGATGGGTGCGATAGAGGACCTCACCTCTTTCATGACGGAGTTTGCGGCACGATGGGACTCTTAAGCTCTTTTCGCCTTCCTTTTTTTCGTGCCCGTTCCCGACAGGGCCCTTTGTTAGTGGGTCTCGTCGGCACTGGTGTCGCCATGGAACGGATCCATGTGCCGACTATTCGTAAGATGGCCTCTAAATTTAGAATTTTTGGCTGCTGCTCGGGTAGTCCAGAAGGTGCTCGTCAATTTGCCGCCGAACACGACATAGAACACTCATACCGAGACATCGATGAGATGCTCGCCGATCCGAAGATCGACGTTGCGGTTGTTGCCGTTCCCCTTAATTTGAATGCGTCGATAGCAGAGAAGGTTCTGCGGGCCCGGAAACATCTCCTGATAGAAAAGCCTCTCGCAACTTCTCCCAATCAAGCTCGCTCAGTTGCCACCCTTGCCCGATCAGTCGGCACGGTGGCGATAGTCGCTGAAAATGTCCTCTACTGGCCCGTGCTCGATGCAGTAAAAGCGCATCTCGACAGTCAATCAATCGGAACCCCCTCTCTTGTTTTATGGAATTCGGTCCAGCATATATCGGAGGCATCGCTTCCCGGATGGAGGAGTCAGCCCTCATATCCCTTCGGGTATCTCCTTGAAAGTGGGGTCCATCTAATCGCAGCTTTGAGATATTTGTTTGGTAATCTAGAAATCGTCGATGCCCACAGCGAGGCGATCTACCCGAGTTTGGGCAACGGCGACTTCATGACGGTGACCCTCAGCAACGGAGGCACGTTGAGAATTGTGATTACTTTCATCAGAACCCCCTTTGAGCACTCCGTCAACGAAAATCGCTGCACCATAGTGGGTTCTGAGGGTAAAATCCTCTTCTCATCGAATCGGTGTCTCGTTCGAGCCATCGACACTGAGCGAGACACTTCCTTTTCAGGGGACCTTGGGTATCAGGCTGAATATGATGATCTCTTTCGAGCAGTAAGAGAGGGGCTCTCACCCCGAAGTACCCTTGAAAGGGCGTGCGACGACCTTGACCTTCTATGGCGCGCTTTGACGTGGCGAGCGGATAAAAGTGATTAAGATAAAAGCGACAACTACCCAGTGGGTTCTGAGGAACCCCCTCCGTGGGCTCTTCAGAACAGCTCCCAGCGCATGAAATCGGTGTAATCACGATTCCATGCCCATGGACCAAACGCCTATTGGTGTCTGTTGGACCACGGATGGTGCGAAGTGCCCCCTGAAAAATAAAGCAATATGTTCAAGGGGCACTAGCTCATTTCGGCACAAGAGCCAGTAAACGGTAACCATCTCCTCCTTCAGCGCCATCCCGCTCGTGGGTCAACAGATTCCTTTGGACGCCTTCGATAGACTGCAAAACCAATCAACATAACCACGAAGAACCCCGCAACGAGGAGGATCTTGCTCGTATCTGGCATATATTTATTACTATCATCGAGCGGCGTAACCACCGAGGCCGGATCCGAGAGGACTACTATGTCCCGAACTCCCTCAAGTTCTAACTTGGTCAGGAGGGCAAATCGTCTCACAACTTCTGACCAATCATCATCTGCAGCCCCAATCTCCGCTGAACGTTCTACCCCCACCTGAACCGCAAACCGACGCCCCGTCTGCTCAGACACCGCCTTCAGAAAATCAACAACCGACAGGGCTGTCGGACTGAGACTCACTTTCTTTGCTGTGCCAGGCTTATACTCGACATAAATAGTCCCGGGAAAATCGTTATCGCTTTTTCTCAGAGTAGGCGAGACCAGCCGATAATGTTGTGGGGTAAACGGTAAACCCCTACCTCCCATCATCACTTGCTGTGGGATCGGAGGAGAGGTAGGAAGGACCGCGGCAACCTCCTCATCGGCAACAACACGCTCGTCAAGGCCACCCAACACATAGACCAGCGCGACCGCCAATACTCCACCCAACATCTTCTCAAACACCCTTCTTCCTTGCATGTTTACTCCTCGGTGTTCCTTCACCTCTGGATTAAGAGTAATATCACTTCAGGTGGTTGTCACTGAGTAATGTGCACGCTCAGTATTTCTTCTCCTCACAGATAATAATCCCGATGATCGAGAGTCGGATCCTTTTTCGACCGCGGGAATCTCCCGGTTGCCTTTAAAATCCTCATTTAGAATGTCGATATTTTCCGAGTCCGATCAGATCTGGATGCAACGAGCGCTCACCCTCGCTGCCAATTCGCGAGAGACCTCTCCAAATCCAATGGTGGGAGCCGTTGTGGTGAGCAAGGAGGGCGAGCTTCTCGGGGAGGGTTGGCATCTGCGTCCTGGCCAACCTCACGCTGAGCGCGTTGCTATCGCCGCAATTAGAAGCCCAAAGCTCCTCATTGGCGCAACAATCTACGTCACCCTCGAGCCATGTAACCACCACGGGCGTACTCCCCCCTGCTCCGAGCTTCTGATTCGTTCTGGCATCCGGCGGGTCGTAGCCTGCTGCACCGACCCAAACCCCGTCGTTTCAGGACGAGGAATAGCGACCTTGAAAAATGCCGGGCTGAGTGTTGATGTCGGCCTTCTTGAGGAGAAGGGCCGGTGGCTAAACCGTCGCTTCTTCACCCTCCATGAGAAGAGAAGACCCTACATTATCCTCAAATGGGCGCAGAGCGCTGACGGCTATATTGCCGCCTTTTGCCCTCCCAATGAACAACTCGCGACTGGCTCAGACCGGTGGATTACTGAGGAGCCCGCACGACGTCTTGTTCATCAGTGGCGTGCCGAAGAAGATGCCATTTTAGTTGGAACTCAAACTGCCATAGTCGATAACCCCTCGCTTACTGTACGACTGGTCGAAGGTCGAAATCCTCTGCGAGTAATTCTCGATCGAAAAGGTCGAGTCCCGATGACTCACAGCATTTTCGATGGTTGCGCGCCAACGTTGATTGTTGGTGAACCACGTCCATCATTACCAATTGATTTATTCGCCCAACTATCTCAGACAGATGACCCTCTCGTCATAGCCCTCGAAGAGCTACGACGAAGATCGATGCTGAGCGTTATCATTGAGGGAGGGACGCGCTTATTGGACTCATGCCTCGAGCAGGGGCTCTGGGACGAGCTCCGAGTATTTATATCTCCTCATCCATTGAAGAGGGGATATCCGGCTCCACCCCTCCTTTCAGCACCGCCGGATTCTCGTGCAGCCGTGGGAAATGATCACCTTCTGACCTGGTTTCGGCCATTGAGAATTGGCTGAGAAAAGGTGCATTATCGAGAAGATGCCCACCGAGGCTCTATTTCCCTCCTACCCACATATCCAAAACCTCTACAACTCCATGGGCCTCATAATTATCTTCATCACTCTCTTCCAGATCGGGGCATTACGATCAGCTCTTTTATCCGTATGTGGAATCCCAGGCTCGTACATTGCGAGCACAGTTTCCATCCTTGTCGCCCAGTCTTATTGTGGACTAGCTCTTCTTTTTTTTAATCAATTTACTCCCGCTAATTACCTGGCTTCTATAATTATTTTAAGTGCTCCGATCGTCATTTACTTGAATAAAAGTCGACTCGATAGGATAAAAGCAAGCAAAGCTTCTCGATTATCCCCTTCCGAACTTATCGGCATAGTAGTCATTTTCACTCTCGGCGCCATCATCCGTCTCCCTGCATCGAACTACCTTTTCGGCGGACAGGATCCTGGTGTGTATGCCAATCTTGGTAACTATTTCGCCAGCCACGGCACTCATATAGTAAAGGATCCAATTCTTCCTCTTCTCACCACCAGGGTAGAACTCAAGGAGCAATACCTGAAGGCAACTTATCACGGAATAGGTCAAAAAAAAGATGGTAGATGGCATGGAACTTATGTACCGGGCCTGTATGTCCGCTCCAATCCAGATATCGAGTTGATACCTCAATTCTACCACCTCCATCCCCTTTGGCTTGCCGTCGGAAACTGGGTTTTTGGGATGGAATATGCTGCTTCTATCCTTGGCCTATTCAGTCTTCTAACTGTTTCTCTCGTAGGACTTCTTACCTTCGAGATTACTCGTTGTCGGATATCAGGCTTTAGCGCCGCATATCTCGCTGCCATCAATCCCGCTCACTCATACTTCGCGACATTTCCCGTTTCTGAAACGGTCGCAAGCTTTTTCTTTTTATCCGGACTCTATTTTTTTATCGTTGCCCTGTCCCCGCAACTAGGATCTCGACGGAAGTCATCCTTCTGCCTAGCCATTTCAGCTTTGGCTTTTGGAGCCCTTTTTCTTACCCGTATTACCGGATTTGTCACCATCCCTTTAATCCTCATAAGCATCACCCTCATCCTCATTCGCCATCGTTTGAGATTGCAATACATGCTTTTCGGATTCGGCTTCGGATGTCTTGCACTATTTATTTTGAGCTATTATTGGGGTATTTCGCAGTCAGGAACTTATGCTCGCACAATCTATCGGGGCAAGCTCGGCATATTTCCTCATATCTTGTGGACCGCGCCATGGTTTTTTCTCTCTGGCGCGATCCTCTGGTCATCAATCTCATTTTTTGTCATTCGGATTCGGATCGGTGCCACCTGTGCACCCCTTATTCGACGTCACCTAGGGTTGATTATCCTCATCCTAATCATTTCCGCTGTTTCCTACAGAGGATACCTTCTCGCGTTTACCGATACCTATCTTTCGCATCGCTGGTTTGGCAAGCGGTGGCATATTGCGGGTAACGGTTTTCTCTCGCTCAGAAAAATGAGCATCGCTGCTCTCATCTCATTTCTCTCCGTTCCGGGATTCATAGCGTTCCTTTTTGGATTCACTCAACTATGGCGACGCGCCCTTGTCGCATCTCGGTTCATCCCTCTCGCGATATTCACGGCGGGTTTTTTTGCGATTCTTACGATCAAGCAGATCACCGCCCCCTATCTTTACTACTTCTCTCGATACCTCGTGAGCGAACTTTTACCTCTCTCGATCGTGTCAAGCTGCTTTGGCGCTTATATCGTTATATCGAAGTTCTCTCGGACCAGAAGACAATGCTACCTTTTCGCGTGGATTATCTTCGTAGTTGCATGCACCTTACCCCATATTCACCCAACCCTCGGGAGACTAAGCGCCAAGGAAGGAAATGAATACAGTGAAGCCCTCCGCTGCGTCAGCGAGGTCGTCGGAGACAAGGGTATTATTCTGCTCGACAAGAGAAATTTTGCTGAAACTCCATTTAAGACTCCTATGCTACTCTCCTTTAATCGTCCTATTTTCGCATTGAGTGCCAAGATGGCTGAATCCCCCGAACGTCTGAAAGAAATCGGAACATTTTTCAACTCCATCGGTTTTGAGCCTATTATTATTACTTCCGGCGCAAAATGGGGAGAAATGCCCGGAACTCGGCGAGAGCTTGCTCTAAACGCCGTATGGCGATATCTCAGTGCTAGCAAAGAGCATCTCCTGCCGTTTCGATACAAAGCATCGAGACTTCCTATCCAGCTTTATAAGTTCGACGACTTTTCACCAAGAACTCACAATCCACTCCCGGAGGTCTGCCAATCCGTCGCTGCGACCCGATGACGCGCGTCGATTATGTTTGCTCTCAGCCATCCTTGACATCAAAAGCCTGGAAAACGACCCGCACAAAACGACGCTCAACTAGCTGCCGTCATATTTTCTTTTCTGTTCTCGAAATTAACCTGTGGATATGCTTTTTTTGCTCAAGGACGCGAAGCCGCCTCACCTTCAAACATCAGATTTCACACAAATATCGGGAGGTCCACAAATCGATGTACCACAACATAGAGCGATGACATATGACTGCCATGAAGCTCCCCTCCGGAAAGAAAAAGGTGTATTCTCCTGATGCCCGAAACCAAGACACATCGTATGATATCCACCTATGAAAATCAGATTTGGGCTTCCGACCCCACTCAGAGCCTCACTTCCCCTCCTATGATGACAAACCCTGAAACATCTCCCCTTGATTCTCAGTCAAAGAATAAAAGCTCTCACTGCAAAAGCATCGTAGAGCGCGAGGCGATCCCTTTCTCAATCCAACAAGCATTCGGAGAGTCTTTTATTGGTCCTTATGCTGTGTTTCTCGGAGCACCAAAGCCACTCGTGGCGATACTATCCACGGTACCACTCCTCTTTGGAGCTCTTCTCCAGCCCCTCGCCCTCGTAATTATGTCTCGCTTTCGCGACCGTTCTTTTGTTTTATTTCTTTTGACATTTTTTCAAGCACTCATCTGGGTGCCAATTATTGGGATCGGCTATGCCGGCTGGTCTGGGGAAAACGCAGGGTATGCGCTTGTAGCTTCGGTCATCCTTTTTTATGTCATCGGGATGTTAGGAGGGCCAATTTGGAATAGTCTTGTCGGGGATATCCTTGAACCGAGCCTGAGGATTGATGCGTTCAGTCGGCGAAATCTCTATGCAGGGATCTCAATGCTCGTTGGGTTTCTGGTCGTTGGAGGTATCCTTCGCTGGTCAGCAGCCAAAGACCTGCTTCTGTGGGGATTCACATTGACCTTTGTGGTTGCTGCTGTCAGTCGAGTCGTTTCGAGTATTATGCTCAAAAAACACCCCAGCCCGCCCTTTACTGCCCTCGATTCAGATTATTTCTCATTTAGACAATTCCTCGAAAGATCGTACGAATCTAATTTTCTGAAGTTTGTCATATATGTCGCCGTTACGAATCTCGCTATAAATATCTCTGCGCCGTTTATCACTGTCTATCTGCTGAGAGATCTTTCCCTTTCTTATACCGATTATTCATTCGCCATTGCTTCGGGCTTTGTCACACAGCTCTTCGTAACTCGCAGATGGGGGAGTATTCTTGAAGAAGTGGGTTCACGCAGGGTATTGATGATATCTTCTATCGGTTTTGCCCTAACCCCATTCTTATGGCTCTTTTCGGGCCACTTGTGGTGGCTCTGCTTTGTTTCTGGCCTCCGAGGGATGTTGGCGATAGGATATCAGATTAGCGTGTCTACGTTCATATTTGATGCGGTGACCCCCGGAAAGCGAGCGCGCTGCGCCGCGTACCAGTCGATCGTCAATAATTTTTCGATCGTTCTCGGTGCCCTATTCGGCGGCTGGATTGTATCTGTTGTTCCCCGCGTTGATGGTCTACATACCGATTCCAATATTCTTCTCCTCTTTGCTCTCTCAGGAGCTTTAAACGTCATAACGCTCGCTTTCCTTACCTCATTCAAGGAGGTTAGAGAGGTTCGACACCGGCCAGCAACAAGTATTTTATTTCACCTTGCATCCCTACGGTCGTTGGGAGAGGTTTTGGTACGGGTGGGTGGCAGCGAGAAAAGCCTCAATAACGAACTCTCATCGAGGGATGTGGATGTCTGAATGAGATCAACTCAGACTGAGAAGGGATTGACCCCTATTGAAAGGGGAAAAATCGAGGTGCCGATGAGAGTAAATAGTCGGTAAGACTGTTCCCTTATTCATCACTTTGCTACCCTGAACTCACATACCAATTTCTAGGGGAAACAAAGTGACATCATCCGATACCCATCATCTGGAGCAAAACCCGCTCACCTCGATTCCGTTCGAAATCCCCTTCTCCAGCTTCTCACCTGAGCAGATTGAGCCGGCAATATCCCAATTAATAGCGAGGACCGAAAGCCGGATAGCTACGATAGAATCGCTTGCTGATGAGCTCCCCACAACTCCATTATATCAAAAGGTTGCCGTCACGATCGAGTCCGCCTCAGAAGAGCTCGAACTGGCGAGTGTCGTCATCGGTCATCTTGAGTCGGTAAATTCAACCCCTGAATGGCGAGCAGCGTATAATGCAATCCAGCAACCGCTGAGCCGTTTCTCTTCGCGGATAACCCTTTCTGAACCGTTGTGGCTCCTCATCAAGACACTCGCTGCCGGTGATGAAATCAAGAGTCTTCCATCCGTCGCTCAGCGGTACGTTACAAAGCTTGTCGATGACTTTAGAAGGCAGGGCGCGGAGCTGTCTCCCGAAAGCAAGAATAGACTAAAGGAGATTGACGCTGAAATTGCAACTCTCACAACAACATTTGCGCAACACACGCTGGATGCGACAAACCAACACGAATGGCTATTCGAAGACGAGCAACCACTTCGAGGACTACCTCCGACCGCCCGAGAGGGAGCTGCTCAAAGCGCTCGAGAAAGGGGGAAATCAGGTTATCGGCTTTCCCTTCAGGCACCCAGTTACATCGCTGCGATGACCTATCTTGAGGATGCAACACTGAGAGAACAGATATATCGAGCGTTTACGACCCGTGCATCTTCGGGTGGTACCGACAATACATCGTATCTTCTCAAAATCCTTGCGCTCAGAAGGGAGCGCGCGCAGCTCCTGGGCTTCGATCACTTCGCCGACCTTGTACTGGACGATCGGATGGCGAAGAAGGGCGAGAAAGCCCGCGAATTCCTTCGATCTCTTGCGAGGCGGGTAAGGTCTCAGGCTTCGCGGGAAAATGAGGAGCTCCTCGATTTCCGACGTAAGATTGAGGGGTCTGATGCTCCGCCGTTGCAGGCCTGGGATGTCGCCTTTTATTCGGAGAAACAGCGGAAGGCTCTTTACGATTTCGACGAAGAGGAGGTGAGAGCTTATTTTCCGGTTGATGTTGTCTTGCAGGGACTTTTCGATGTCGTGTCGTCTCTCTTTGGGGTAACAATTTCCCCATCATCGCTTCCGGTATGGCACCCCCATGTGCGCGCTTTCACGATGTACTCGGCTTCAGGTGAGACCATCGGTTCATTTTATGCTGATCTATACCCGCGAGAATCAAAGCGGGGCGGAGCATGGATGGGAGAGTTTATTCATGGCAGACCGGTCGATGATAACGATCGTCTCACTCCCCATCTGGGATTGATATGCGCTAATTTTACCCCCCCCACGGAATCACGCCCCGCCCTCCTCGCTCACGACGAAGTAAGCACCCTTTTTCATGAATTTGGTCACCTTATCCACCATCTTTTCAGTGCCGTTCCCATTCCCGCTCTCGGTGGTACCAAGGTCGCTTGGGACTTCGTTGAACTACCCTCTCAGATTTTGGAGAACTGGACCTGGCATCCTGAGGTACTCGATCGGCTCTCTTCCCACTATCAGACTGGAGAAAAGCTTCCTCAAAGTCTCTTTGAAAGGATGCTGGGGGCTCGGAATTTTCGGATTGCGAATTTTCTGATGCGACAGATTGGATTCGGACTGCTCGATCTTGCTCTCCACATCGACTATCAGCCTGAACGGGATGGAGACATCCTCGCTTATGCACGAGCCCTCGCAGCACCCTTCTCCCCGACTCCTCTCCCCGCCGATTATGCGATGGTGACCACCTTCAATCACCTCTTCTCATCCCCCGTGGGATACGGAGCTGGATACTATTCGTACCTCTGGGCAGAGGTGCTTGATGCCGATGCGTTCACCCGATTTGAACAGGAAGGTTTATTCAATAGGGATACGGGGAATGCGTTTCGTCAAGCGATCCTCAGCCGCGGCAACAGCGCTGATCCGATATCACTCTTTGCTGAATTTATGGGAAGGGAACCCTTAATCGATGCGTTGTTAAAGCGAGCTGGCATTTCGAGCGCGGAGTAACAGTTAAGAGACGTATCGAATTGACCGATTTACTCATCCCGCTAAACTTTCGCAACCAATAATGCCGCCCCAAAAACCCCTGCACTATCTCCTAGTTGATGTCGAACTATTGGGTTTTGCACGGAAGTATTGAAGACTTCGTGCGAGCCAAGGAAAATATCTTCATCATAAAACCAATCGAGATTACTGACCCCTCCACCAAGCACAATTCTGTCTGGATCGAGAATATTAATGACCGACGCTATCGCTCGCACGAACGCTTCTCGCGCGAAGTCCCTGAGCGAACTTGCTGCGAACTCCCCCATCACTGCCCGTTCCGCTATCTCTCGCAAGGAACATGGCTCTCCCGCGAGGAGCTCGTAACGCGCCTCCAACGCTGGTCCGCTCAAGAATGCTTCGACACAGCCCTGTTTCCCGCAATAACAGGACGGACCCGAGCGATCTAATACGGTATGTCCCCACTCGCCGGCTATCCCTTGAAACCCGTATCTAGCCTTTCGTTCAATCACTACCCCTCCTCCGACTCCCGTGCCCATGATGACGCCAAAAACAAGATCAGCTCCCCTTCCGGCACCGAATCTCGCTTCAGCGAGAGCGAAGCAGTTGGCATCATTTGCGAGGACAACCGGGATACCGAGTCGAGCACTCAGATCGCGCTCTATCGGCATCCCGTTTAAACAGATGGTATTACTATTCTTCAACAATCTCGTCATGGGGTCGAGCACCCCTGGAGTGCCGATCCCGAGTCGCTCGGGGGCCTCGCCACAATCCTCACACGCCTGCTTTACGAGATCGGCAATGTTGATAAGAATTGAATCATAACCCTTATCACGATCGGTCGAAGTGCGGTGCCGATACACCGACAGTAATTCGCCGTCCATGTTTTCGCAGACAACTATCTCGATCTTAGTACCTCCCAGATCAATTCCCCACAGTCGCTCCCCCCTTGTACTCATCTTTTCCCCTTATATCGAACTCCTCGCCACGTTATATCCTAACGAGGGCCCTCAATCGCCTAGATCAACGACTTAATCGCCTGCACAACCTCTCGTGAATCACATGGCTTCTCTATTAAACACGACACCGGAAACCCTCTCAACCCAGCCTCAGCTTTCTCGGGCAGTCCCGTAACAACCACCACCTTCAGCGATGAATTTTCCCGCCTCAGCGCTTTGGCAACATCGAGACCAGTTTTTCCGTCACGGAGCATCCAGTCACAGAAAAGAAGATCGGGTTTAAATGTCCTCCCATCCTCGATCGCACGCGCTCCATCCCCCGCGCTTCGCACTTCAAATCCTGCCTTGGTCAAACTCGAGGATATGAGAGTGGAGAAAACAGCTTCATCGTCAACAACCAAAATTTTCGATTTTTTGTTCATCTGTGCCCTCACATGCCGCAAATAGGCCTTTTCAAAATGTCGTCGGTGATTAATACATTGGTGCTAACTACCAACTTGTTTGTTGTCTCTAACCCTCAAGTTTTTAGCAAGAGCCATTCAAAGAGCTCTTGCCATAACAGATACCGCGTTTGTGCATATTCCCTTCAGACGACTCTCGATTCTGCCGACTCCTCACAGGGGAGATTGGGGAGGCGAGGTGCCTATTCACCGAACGCACAAATACAACGTCGTTCACGTTGCCTCGGCCCTCTCCGCGATAACCAATCGCATCTCGAGGGCTTAAAGCATGGGCGTCATCGTCGGCATTATCGGGGTTACCGCCTGCGTACTAATAGGATTCATCGGGCCTGGCGGACCAATACCGGTTCTCATTCAGCCATACGAACTTCTCGTCATCGGTGGCTCCGCCGTTTTCACTGTTTTCTCGGGAAATCCGAGCTACGTCGCGAAAAATGTCATCCCTGGAATTATCGGTGCCATCAAGGGGAGTGGTATTGACAAGGGAACCTACGCCGATTTGATGGGATTAATGGCGAGTCTCTTTGATACCATGAGAAAGGAGGGCGCCCTTGGTATCGAGGGAGATCTCTCGAATCCCCACGACAGCCCGCGCTTTAACAGATACCCGAAGGCCTCCCACAATCACCACCTGATGGACACCTTCACAAGCGCCCTCCGACTATTCGTCGATGGGGTCGTTAACGCCTTTGACCTCGAGCGGATGCTTGACACCGAGATCGAGACCCATCACGAGGAGGCTCTGCTCGTCCCCACGGCACTATCCAAACTTGCTGATGCGTTTCCCGCGCTCGGGATAGTTGCGGCGGTTCTCGGGATCATCATCACCATGCAGCATCTCGATGGCCCACCCGCGGAGATTGGTGGCCACGTCGCGGCAGCCCTCGTGGGAACTATGCTTGGTATCTTGCTCTCCTACGGCTACATGGCCCCTATTGCGGCTAAAACCGAGCACGTAGCACGTGAACAAACGGCGATCTTACACACGGTCAAGGTGGCTCTCGTTGCATTTGCCGGAGGCTCCCCCCCCGCCGTTGCCCTCGAATTCGCCCGCAAAACGATTCCGAGCGTATTCCGACCAACTGCTGAGGAGATGGAAGAGATTATTCGTAACGCCAAGAAGTAGTTTATGCCCCCGTTCATGCTTCACCTCCCATGGCTGAGTCCGAAAAGCCCATCATAATAATCAAAAAGAAGGGTGGGCATGGGGGCCATCACGGAGGGGCGTGGAAGGTGGCCTACGCCGACTTTGTCACCGCCATGATGGCTTTTTTCATGGTGATGTGGCTTCTCAATACAGCCGAGGTTCAGACTCGGAAAGCTATTGCATATTATTTTCGGAAGCCCGGTTGGTTACACCAAAGCTCAGGCAGTCCATTCGGAAGTGATGGAGTCGGCCTTCTGCCGGAGGCTTACGGTCCACCCAACCGGCAGAGGTCTTCCTCAGGCGAAAAATGGGAAGTCCTGAGAAAAAGGAAGACCGCCGAGGAGCCCCTCGAGAACACCTCCCAGCGAGAAAAACCTTACATGAAGGGATTATCACCCACCAAACTTAAGAACAACGATCCTAACGGCGTAAGCGTTGCCCGAGAATCTGAAGAAATAACCTTCTCGAGCCCTACCGAGCAACTCGGCCCCCTTGGACCTGATTCGATCGGTGACTCTGATCATTACCGCGCGTTGACCGATACCGGCGAGTCTCCTGACGCGGCAGGACTGAACCAACAAGACAATCTCTCTGAAGCTGCGAGCGTATTTGAAAACATTAAAGAAGAGATCGCCCAAAATCCCGAGCTGAAGGAGCTTTTGGGGGACGTCGAGGTCAGAATGGACCCCGAGGGTATTACCCTCGAAGTCATGGACACAGAACGTTCATCAATGTTTGCACCCGCAAGCACAAAAATACTTCCCCGTGCCGAGCGCGCTTTCAGTGGAATCGTTAATTTGCTCCGGCCTCTCCCTCATCCAATCGAGGTCATCGGGCATACCGACGCAACTCCTTTTGCGTCTTTTCCCCGAGCTATGTCAAATTGGGATCTTTCAGCTCTGCGGGCTAATGAAGCTCGGAAGGTTCTGGAATCCAACGGCTTTCCCGAAGCCCGAGTTCTCGCAGTTATCGGGAAGGCTGACAGGGATCTTAGGTTCCCCGAGCGACCTTTAGCCGCGGGCAACAGACGTATAACCGTTCGGCTCAAGTTTAATGATGGTCGAACTAATGCCCCGACAGCCTCTGAAGAAATGATTCCGGACGCTCCCCGAGTGCGGCCGACAGCAGCTGTTAGAGGTGAATCAACCACTGCGGCGGCCACTCCTAAAGCCAGATCGCGTTCCTCTCAATCGGTATCTTTGATGCCTATCCCAACCGCTCGACCGACCCCTCCAATACCTCGCTCCGTATCAACACGAGCTCCTCAAAGACCTCTTCCCCCAATTACCGCATCTCCCCGATCGTCTACTCTTGGGGGACCACTGAATGATAAAACATCCAATTTCTTGGATTCATTTCCTGTGATAAAACCGGGCCAGCTAGCCAAGGAACGAATGTAAGATTCCATGATGTCCCCCCCCGTATTTTAGACACATCTTATTCAATCTGATATGAGGTGTGTCTAAAATACGGGGGGAACATCAATCCCCTTCCGCTTTCCGATGGATCTCTTCTCGTCGTTCATACCCCGAACTACCGCCGCGATCAGAATATCGGAACAGTCGCAGCCTCCATCTCCGAATACTCCTTCCGGCTCAAGTTGCTCGCCTCCAACGGCTCCTCCATTAGGGCGGGTGAGCCAATAACATCCGGTATATCCGCTCAGGTTCGCTATTTTACCCCCGATGTTGAAGCGTCTTATACCGGCCTTCTTTGGGAGCTACAACCGGTTGAAGTTCACCCTCGCAATCGCCCTGTCCCGTCCAAAAGCACGGTGGAAAATCCCGAACAGAGCGTCTTTAAATCCTCCGGGATCGATATTGGAGAATTTCAACGAGCTCTTGCCGAGAGAGAACTTGCACTGATTGTGATGAGAAATGTAACAAGTCGCGATAAAGCTGATCGACAACAGCCGTTTAATCTTCGAGTATCCGGCAATGGAACCGAAAGCATAAAAAGAACGGGTAAAGTGTATGACATTTCGTTTCTACAAATTTTTCAGGGCGACCAAATTCGAGGTTACGGTGGAGGTCAATCACCAGAGCCCGGTCGCCGAGTAATCGCCACGCATCTTCACGATGGCATGAATTCCAATCCATCCCTCATCGGTGCCCCCCCCTCTTCTGTGCAGATCAGCTCGGATGGTTCTGTTGCTGCTCTGGTGCCAGCACGACGCGCCCTTACCTGGCAAATCACCGACCCGAATGGCTTGCCTGTAGTTCGAGAGCGGTACTGGCTAACCTTCCAGCCAGGGGAAATTCGTGTTTGCGGGGGATGTCACGGCGCGAACACTCATGATCAACTCGGAAGAAATCCGCCGACGAACTCGCCTCAAGCGCTTGCCGCGCTTCTTGCACACCTCCGCTCCCACCCATTACCCCAGAGCGGAACGAACGCAGAGCCTTATGGACAAGATAAAAGGTTTTCGTTGCGAATACGGGGGAGCAAAGGGAGCTCTCTCAAACCGGGAGACCTTGCGACCTTCTTGGTACGCATCATTCCTGCATCTTCAGAAGCTCTCGGTATCCGATTATCAGTCAACAATCGACGATGTCCGCATAACTTGGCGACCTTCAGGACCTCAGCCCAGGGACGACGGACAATCCGCCGTCGAGTCCCCGCAACAATCCAAAAATTGACACACCTTTCATTTGCTCTCCAGCATGACAGCGCCCTTGTCACCACCGCAAACATCGCTATATCTCCCAGAAACGGGCAACACCGTGCGCTCACAACCCGGGAATTTTGTTCGGTATGTCGTGGCTTCGAGAAGTCGTGACGCTACGAGGGGTCCACGCCCTATCCGAAGATGCGGGGAAGGTTGCTCAAGATGAATCAGGGAGGCCTGACAAGGTAAAGAGAGGAATGGACGAAGGAGCTGGCAGCCTCCCGACCCCGAGGCGCATTAGCCCGCCTCGACCCTTAAGACCGACGATGCCGTAGATAATTGTTGGAATAAAGAGAGGAGAACCAGGACCGATTGGGCGCTAAGGGACTTGAACCCCTGACCTACAGCTTGTAAGGCTGCCGCTCTACCAACTGAGCTAAGCGCCCGTTCTCTCGACATGTGGGGAGTGTAGCAGGTAGCGTTAATGTGTCAACCACTCCGAAGATTCAAAGCGATAGGTTTCCTTGTTCCCTCAGTTCTGAGAAATGAGCCTTGAGGGCTGGAGGGGGCTGTTAAAACCCCCCTCCACGAAAATGCGAGATACCTCAGATATCTTCTCTGTACCGACCTGGGTTCACCGATAACAGCTTAGTGCGTCACCACCGTTGCACCCGTGGCCTTCCCGTTACCATCGCCTACCTGACCGATCAGCTCTTCTCCCTTCTTACCCTCTTCGGAAAAGAGGAGCTCGTCTCGAACTATCTTCCTCTCAAGAAGCTTCGGATAGTCTTTCACATCACGGCACATCAGAGCCTCATACAATACCTCGTCGACATGGCTCACCGGTATGAACTCAAGCTCTTGACGAACCGTAGCGGGTATCTCTTCGATGTCGTTCTCGTTCTCCTTTGGAATGACGATCCGCCGAATGCCTCCACGATGCGCGGCGAGTGCCTTCTCCTTGAGTCCTCCTATCGGTAGGACATTTCCCCGAAGAGTGATCTCCCCTGTCATCGCTATATTCTTATCCACCGGGATGCCAGTGAGTGCGGACACAAAGGAAGTAGCCATCGTGATACCGGCAGAGGGACCATCCTTGGGGATCGCTCCTTCTGGCACATGCACATGGATATCCACCCTATCATAGAAGAGCTTGCTCAACCCCAACACATCAGCTCGACTTCGAACATAGCTTAACGCTGCTCGTGCCGACTCCTGCATGACATCTCCGAGCTTACCTGTAATTTGAAGCCGCCCCTTTCCAGGAAGCACTGAAGTCTCTATTACTAATAGCTCGCCGCCCTTCTCCGTCCAGGCTAAGCCTGTCGTCAATCCTATCTGATCAAGCTCCTCTCCCTTACCATACCGGAATCGTGGCTGACCGAGGTACTTGACGACCGAATCTCCGTCCATAGTCAGGTGGTGTTCGGTGCCTTTCGAGACGACCTCCACGGCAGCCTTGCGACACAGGGTCGCAATTTCTCGCTCAAGGTTACGTACCCCAGCCTCCCTCGTGTAGCGACGAATAACCTGAAGATAGGCGGAATCTTGAATCTCGAGATTGTTCGGCTCAAGCCCGTTCTCCTTGAGCTGTTTTTCAAAGAGATACTTCTTAGAGATGTTTAGTTTCTCCAATTCGGTATAACCCGACAGCCGAATAATCTCCATGCGGTCCATCAACGGTTGAGGAATAGTATGAAGAGTATTCGCTGTAGTGATAAACATGACCTTCGACAGATCATAGTCACAGTCGAGGTAGTGGTCATTGAAGGTATCGTTCTGTTCAGGGTCAAGAACCTCGAGCAGGGCGGACGAAGGATCTCCCCGAAAATCCGTTGACATCTTGTCGATCTCATCCAGCAGAAAGACCGGATTACTTGTTCCCGCCTTCTTCAGACTCTGAATAATCTTACCCGGCAATGCGCCAATATAGGTTCGCCTATGACCCCGAATCTCAGCCTCATCTCGAACACCACCCAAAGCAATGCGGACAAACTTCCGCCCTGTTGACTTCGCGATGGACTTGCCGAGAGAGGTCTTTCCGACCCCTGGAGGACCCACGAGACAAAGAATCGGACCTTTCATCTTCCCAACGAGCTTCTGAACCGCAAGGTATTCGAGTATCCGTTCCTTTACCTTCTCAAGGCCGTAGTGATCCTCCTCGAGTACATCTCGCGCTTTATCTATATCAATGTGATCATCGGAGACCTCATTCCACGGTAGCGCTAGCATCCAGTCCACATAGTTGCGGACGACGGTCGCTTCCGCCGACATCGGCGACATCATCTTCAGCTTCCGTATTTCCTTCTCCGTTTTTTCCCGAGCGTCGTCGGGCATGTCCTTCGCTTTTAGCTTATCCTCGAGCTCTTGGATCTCATTTCTAAAATCATCCTTCTCACCGAGCTCTTTCTGGATTGCTCTCATTTGTTCGTTGAGATAGTACTCCTTCTGAGTCTTCTCCATCTGTTTCTTGACACGATTGCGAATTCGCTTTTCGACCTGAAGTATCTCAATCTCACTCTTCATGTGACCGAGGATCTTCTCTAGCCGCTCATAAGGGTCTATCGTCTCAAGAATATCTTGCTTATCTTCGAGCTTGATATTCAGCTGAACAACTATTGCGTCAGCAAGCCGAGAAGGGTCTTCAATAGCGCCTACCTGAACAATCATCTCGGGGTTTACTTTTTTCCCGAGTTTGACATATTGGTCGAAAGTAGCGTTGATTGAACGCATCAGCGCCTTCAGTTCGGTGCTTACCTCGGTGGGGGGCACAATCTCCTCCACGTCGACCAACATAAAATCATCTTCTTGGACAAAACGTTTGATGCGAGCCCGCATCTTCCCTTCGACCAGAACCTTTATGGGGCCATCGGGCAATCGAATTAACTGTACTACCTCTCCGAGAGTGCCCGTTGCAAATATATCGTTCTGGTGAGGGTTGCTGGTGCGAGCATCCTTTTGGGCCGCCAGCATAATGAGCTTCCCTTCCCGCTGGGACTCTTCAATCGCCCGAACACTCTTCTCCCTTCCCACAAACAGCGGTACAACTTGTTGGGGAAAAACCACAAGTTCGCGGAGGGCAAGCAATGGGACCGGATTTTCGATTTGATTTTTCATAGGTCTATCAGCGTAAGCAGCCTCGTTCAGGTTCTAACTTCCTCCATGCTACGGGATCTTCCGCAGAATGCACAAGGTACGAGAAAGTAACGAATGCGTTAAGATTTCAGATGCTCAGGACGTACCTTTTGATGGGGATGAAGTTCCCGAAATGCTAATAAAAATAGGGAAAAACGTCGTTGCCAGGATTTGTGGCTTTCCTTACCCAATCGAACGAGGTTATCCGAACTCAAAGGACAACACCTCCCTTGACACGCCCAAGGGATTCCTCAACGAAGAAACGGCTTCGATCTGAGAATTGTCTGTCAGTGCGCTCGTTCGAGGTGCGACTAGGCCGACTCAGCCCTCTTGTGATACACCACAAGAGGTTTATCCCCCTTGGTTATCGACTCCTCGGTCACCACCACTTCTTTCACTTCTGGCTCTGAGGGGACCTCGAACATAACCTCTAGCATCGTGTGTTCGAGCACCGCCCGAAGCCCTCTCGCACCGGACTTCCGCTCGATACACTTCCGGGCGACCGCTCGAAGCGCCTGATCGGTGATGTGGAATTCAACATTCTCGAGCTCCATCAATCTTCGATATTGCTTGGTGAGCGCATTCTTTGGTTCAACGAGGACCCGGACAAGTGCATCCTCATCCAAATCTTCCAAACTCGCTACAAGAGGGAGCCGCCCCACAAATTCGGGAATCAACCCAAATTTAAGCAGATCCTCAGGCTGAAGCTGTGCTAGCTGAGCAGCCGCCTTGACAATCGTTCCAGGTGCTCCTTTCTTCGAACCAAAACCTATCGATTTTTCGCCCATCCGATGCTTAACAATACCTTCCAGTCCGACGAATGCTCCCCCGCAAATGAAAAGAATGTTAGTGGTATCGACCTGGAGGAATTCCTGTTGGGGGTGCTTCCTTCCCCCCTTGGGTGGCACGCTGGCGACCGTACCTTCAAGCATCTTAAGGAGTGCTTGCTGAACTCCCTCGCCGGATACATCTCGGGTAATGGACGGATTCTCCGACTTTCGCGACACCTTGTCTATCTCATCGATGTATACAATCCCTCGCTGAGCCCGTTCGACGTCGTAATCAGCGGCCTGAAGCAGACTAAGGATGATACTTTCTACATCTTCTCCGACATACCCCGCCTCGGTCAGACTAGTAGCGTCACAAATAGTGAAGGGCACGTCGAGCACCCGAGCGAGAGTCTGCGCGAGAAGGGTTTTTCCTGAACCAGTTGGCCCTATCAACAATATGTTCGACTTCGCAATCTCGACCTCGCCCGGAACCCTTTTTACCCCGATGCGCTTATAGTGATTATGCACCGCCACAGAGAGGACTTTTTTCGCGAAATCTTGTCCAATGACGTACTGGTCGAGAAATTCCTTAATCACTCGAGGCTGAGGCACCTTGACCTGCGGCGCAGCGCCCCCTTCATGCTCGACCTCATCTGCCATGATATCATTGCAGAGCTCGATGCACTCGTCGCAGATGTACACGGACGGTCCGGCTATCAGTTTTCTAACCTCATCCTGAGTTCGAGCGCAGAACGAGCACGAAAGGGTTCCTTTGCCACGATCACTATTTCTGCTCAAGCGACACCTCTCAAATCAAATAGGAATGCAGGAGACTCTCCCGTAAGACCCAGACAGTACTCCGAGGCACCAAGCCGGGAAACCAACCGAAGCAGCCCATCGACCAAATTCTCTTTCTTATGAATCGGTGCGTTCCGCGAGCCCCTGGAGCCCCCACCCTAACACGATAAACAGCCCCTTCGCCACCCCATGCCGTCAAACCCTCTTACCATAATTCTGCATCCTGTGGCTAAAAATCTGATTCGCCGGCTACCATTGCAAACAAGCTCGTTATTCGATACCGTACGGGTCTCTCCGCGGGGGTGGTGAAATGGCAGACACGTCAGATTTAGGATCTGATGCCGCAAGGCGTGGGGGTTCAAGTCCCCCCTCCCGCAGTGGTCTTTCAGGACGTCGTCGGAAAAGGGAAATAAGGACTAGCCCAGCATGGGCTATGACATCGACGGTCGGCAACATCTCGAGTGGTAATAACTATGGAATTTCAATCCTCGGTCCGCGACATCGACATAATGACCAAAGAGATCCGGGGCTCCGTGCCCGCCGAAGCGATTTCCGCCCATGTTGAGAGATCCCTTGTAAAGCTGGCTGCTCGGTCGCCTTTGAAGGGATTTCGACCGGGAAAGACTCCTATCAATCTGCTTCGAAAAACCTATGGAGCGCGGCTTGACGAAGATGCCTCGGTTGAGCTCGCGGGCGACGCCCTCGTAAAGGTCCTCACCGAAAATGAGCTTCGGGTGGTAGGGGAGCCAGACTGGACCCTGGAACCTCGTGAGCCCGGAGGCGCGCTTTCTTTCTCCGCCAAAGTATACGTAATTCCCGAGCCGATGATCGCTGGGGCAGAAGCATTCCAGATAAGCGTACCCAAACGTCAAGTAACTGAGGAGGTTATCGATAAAACCGTTGAGGAACTTCGTCAGAAGAACCAGGTTTTTGTCCACCGCCATGACGCCCGGGGGGCAGAGGATCGGGACACGGTAGAACTCTCAGCAACCCTCATAGCACCTAAGGACCATCAGTCAAAGCCTCAAGCTGTTCGCTTGACACTCGGCGTGGACCCGATGCCCCCTGAACTTGGAGCTGCGCTTCGTGGTATGACTGTCGGTGCATCGAAGAGGGTGAGCTTACAACCGCCTCAGACGAATGAAGGGAAGAAAAACAAAAAGGCATCGGCACAGAAACAACCTGCGAAGATAGTGTACGACATTACCGTGACCGCTATCGGGGAACTAGTGCTTCCTGATGTAGACGACACATTCGCAGCTCGGGTAGAACCCACGACTGAAAATGTTGCTCAGCTTCGGGCAATTATCGCAGAAAGGTTGCAGTCTTCCTTCGATGCGCAGGCTCGGGATGCCGTGAGATCGCAGATCCTCAATCTGCTCGTTGAACGAAACACCTTCGATGTTCCTCCTCCCCTCATCGACCATGAAGTGGCGAATTTGGCTCGTCAATTTGGCGGAGCCGAGGCTTCGAAACTTAGCTGGGTAACCCTTCGCAACGCCTTGGGGGAAGTCGCATCCGGTAGGGCGCGAGCTCAGATTATCGTCGATCAGATCGCTAAGGATGAAAAGGTAAACGCCTCAACCGAGGATGTTTCCGCGTTGATAGCGGAGCAGGCGATAGCAGCAGGACAGCCTATAGCAGCCTTTGAGCGTTGGGTGGCATCATCAGAAGGACGACTCGATGCAATAAGAAAGGAAGTGCTCCGCACAAAGGTCCTCGACCTTCTCGAAACTCGCGCAACAATAACCTACGAAGATGCGCCAGCTGACGACGTGGTTACCGACGGCGCCCCAGAGGGAGGATCATTTATGTCTATCCCTGATGAACATACGCACGATTGTAGCGATCCGCACTGCGATCATTCTCACCACAGCCCCCTCAAGAACCGCGAGGAAGCGACAGCAGAGTAAGACGAGCCAGCAGATTAACCATCGGAGCGCCACACGATACGACCAGGACTCTCCTTAGGTCGAAGATCGTATTGCGACTCCAAATCCTCTGGTGTACCCTGCCCAGAAAATCCTCATTTAGGGTTTACTTTTGGAGCTTCATCGTGACGAACTACATTCCCTATGTAATCGAGCAGACAGGTCGGGGCGAACGGTCGTATGACATCTACTCCCGACTTCTCAAGGATCGCATCATATTTCTTGGCACCGAGGTTAATGATCTTGTCGCGAATTTGATAACGGCTCAGCTCCTTTTTCTGGAGTCAGAAGATCCCGAGAGGGATATATTTCTCTACATCAATAGCCCAGGAGGTGTGGTCACTGCCGGCCTCGCCATCTACGACACTATGCAATACATCCGACCCGATGTTGCGACCGTGTGCGTGGGCCAAGCTGCGAGTATGGGAGCGGTGCTTTTGGCGGGAGGAGCCAAAGGAAAGAGATCTGCGCTCCCGCATGCGCGGATTATGATTCATCAGCCACTCGGCGGATTTCGGGGTCAGGCCTCCGATGTTGAAATACAGGCAAAGGAGATGCTTCGAGTGAAAGCTGAGCTTAATAGGATCCTTGCTCGCCATACAGGGCAGGGGGTTGAGCAGATTGAGCGAGACACCGATCGAGACAGGTTTATGACATCTGTTGAGGCAAAAGAGTACGGTCTCATCGACGAGATATTCGAGCGTCGCGAAACCCCGGCCACTTGATGATGGCGACCCTCCTGTGTCGTTGGGTCATGAGTGGTCCAACGACACAGGAGAATGAGGGGGCGTCGCAACATCCTCCCCACTAACACTCAATTGGTTATCCCAACACTCCCAACTTCTCAAGCCCCGCTTCCGCAACTGCGGCATCGTGGCCTTCCTCGATGAGAACCCCCTCTTCGTTGAGGACGAAGACATGAGGGAGATCTTGACCATGAAGCGCTTGATACGCCTCATCGAGCAGACCATTCCCCGAAAATGCATGCAGTAAAGAGAACAGTCGTTGACCCTCTACTCGACGCTGTAGTCGCTCAAACGAGGTAGCTGGGTCGACACTGAGGGCTACAAAAGTCGCCACATTTGGCGAGACTCGCGATGCGAGGTCATTAAGATCTTCAACAACCGGTTTCGAAAAGCCACACCATTCTGCCCAGAACACGAGGACCACTGGCTTACCGCGAAATTCATGTAGAGAGCGATACTGCCCTTCAAGAGAGGTAAACCGAATTATGGGTACCTGCTGCCCTTTCAAACCTGACAAGCTCGCCCGAGATGTAAGACATCCTCCCAAGCCGGCTAGAGCCATACAAACTATAACCAATACCGAAAAACCACGGATGGAGTCTCGGACGATTCGAACCGTGCGGACACTAAACAACATAAATATTGGAGCTCCTAAAAGGTAAGGATTGATCCTTAGGATTGCAAATTTCTTGTCCCCGACAAATGGACTCCCGTGAATTCATTCCTACCTTGCCGCCCTTAATTTCGGCGCAATTCGGGGGATTGGAGGCTTCTGAGATCCAAAAAACTGGGGGAATAATTCAGAATATATCTTTCGCACCGAAGCTTCCTTCTCCTTTTCGAAGCTTTGACGAAGAAGATTCACTGCGCCAACATCAGAATACTTCGCCAACAGATTGAGTGCCTTCGAGCGAATCTCAGGAGCGGGGCTAGCAAGCAGGTTAAACAATTTGGCGGATGATAATTTATCTGGCGCTAGATCGAGGACTATATGAATACACGGCACACAATCAGATTTCACTATCGCCGCCACGACTCCAGGAATTTCGAACGCCTTCGTAACGAGAGGCACGTCGACCATATCAGGAACTCTATTTTTCGAGGCTACATCGAAGAGGTATCCCGCCGCTTTCGCCCCGATGTTCTGCTGCTCGTCCGTCAGCCCACCCACCGCTTCCAAAATACTGGAGGACGGCTCGCTCTCGATCTCCTTCCCACGCAAAACATCCACTATCGCTCGGAACTTATCCGCCGGAATCTGTTGCTGCGTGAGAAGCAGAAGGATATGGCCAGCACGAACATCGCTCCATCCGCCAAGAGCTGCGATATCTTCATCCTTAACTCCGCCACCTGATAGCCTTATAGCCGCCAGTCTTACATGGTCAGGTACATCACCAGACCCGAGCGCTAAATCTAAAATCTTTCGCTGACCCTCCGTGATATCTACCCTCGAATTAAGCCTCGAGAGCACCTTCACTATCATTTGCCGGTCATCTCCTCGACGAGCGAGTCGAGACAAAAGCCATATTAGCTCCTCAGTGTTAAGAGAATCGATGGTTTTATCAATATTATCTACATAGTGCTCCCTTCCGACCCTGAATGAAAGCAAAAGGAGGGATAGTGGCCTTGTCAAGAAATCCTTATCATCACCAACCCCTGTTATAAGAAACGATAAAATTCGCCTATCCTTGTCCTCCCCACCAGTATCAATCAACAGCGCGGTTGCTAATTTAATCGCCGTCGCTAGGTCTGTCTGCGCGATCCTACTGAAAGATTTCGCACGCTCGGGATTTGGAGTAGTTCGATCCAACGCGCGAAGAGCTTCTATAAAACCAATCGGTCTGACTAAATTATTACTACCATACCAATCACGAATCGTGGCGACAGCAAGACGAACCCCCTGTGACTCACACCTCTCAAGTATCCAGTTCTCAATACTCACTCGCTCATCGGAATCTTCAGCCCGCTCGACGAGCGAAATCGCCACGTCGTGAACAGATGGATCCTTGATGAGGGATAGTCTCTCGAAAAATTGAATCCTCTCCTCTGGAGACATTCCTGGAGAGAAGCCAGCTTGTTCAAGAACCGACTGCTTAGCAAAATCTCCGCCGACTGGTTCATGAGACACTCCTTGTAGGTAAAATCTCAAAAATGCCAATATGATACCAAGAACAACTAACAAAATAAAAACCTGACGCGGCCTCCGACTGCTCGGCTCACCCGGATTCGTCGAATCGACCGATGGCGAAAATACCGCGACCTCGTCAGTAGTGAGACCTGTCCCCGAATTCCTAATCGAGGGCAATATTTCTTTAATAATCGGGGGAGCACTCACAGAGGCATCCCGAACTGTTTGCAGCTCTGACATGAGTTCTACGCAGCTCTGAGGACGCTTAGAAGGGTCTGCAGCAAGACCGCGATACAGGATATTGCTGAGCCATTCAGGCACTCCGTCCCGACGCAGCCGCGACTCTACCACCGTCGGCTGTATCTCCTCATCCGCCCTGAAGACACACCCGAACAAAAGTGCCCCTAAAACACACACGGAGAAAACATCCGATGATTCGGTAGCAATCTCTCCCTTTCGTACCTCAGGAGCAAATGAAAAAATATCCCCCGGGGTTTCAGATGAAAAATCTCGTTTGCCTAAGAGACCAAGAAGTCCCACCAAAGTCGGAGTCAAAGATTCATCCGCCAAAAAGGATACCGGATGCAGGTCTCCGAAAAAAATCCCCTCTGCGTGAAATTGGGCCATAACTGAGACCAGCGACATGAATCGACGGCTCGCTTCCCCGAAACTCCTGCCAACGAATGGAAACGGATCACCCCCCACTCTTATCATCTCCATGAAGGGATATCCCTCTGAGTCCAGCTCCGCTCGCACAATCCCTCCCAGATTTGGAAGTTTCCCGAACAGATCAGACAGCTCCGCGAGACGCAACTTGAATCGACGGACCTCCGTGCTTTGCGGGTCAAACTTGTCCTTCCCAACGATGATCATTCGGACAGTCCCGCCAGTCACCCGTCCGACAAATACAGAAAAAGTTGGAGCGTCACCCCACCGAACTCCGAGTTCGTACAGTCGTGATACCGGCTCCGATGCCCGCTGGACTGGCGTCATCATATGAGACATACCCTACCCCCTCCTTCCCCCCAATTGTCATGCGAATAAGTCGCTAACCAATCGCCCGCCAGAGTGCTACACGTTCGAGAGGAATACTTGAGTCGACTTCTTCTCGAGAGAGTGTTTTGCATTGAAACCCCGAAGTCCTCAAAAAGCGGGCTATCCGACCTCGAAGATCAGGACGACAAACGATGCACATCTGGCTCATTCCAAATCGGCCTATCGGTTCGAATAGTAACCTAAGACCTTGCACCAAAGGATCTCTGACCTGAGAGGGGAGCGACAACGGAACGTTTCCAACCTCCATCGGAATTCGTTCGAAGTATTCCTCTACCTCCGGAGATAATTCAAAAGCTCGCAGGACTCTCTGGCTGTTTAGCAACCCCGCGACGAGAGATCTTCTTCGCTGAACTCGAATATGAGCTGCCGCATGCCCTACATCAAGGTCTCCGCCCTGGGAAAAAAGTAGTCGATAGGAGGCGCAATACGCGAGTACCGACTCGATGACTGAACTGAAATCACTGACATCTATCCCCTCACGCACTAATTCGTGTATCAATTCCGTTATTCGGGCAGCATCTATCATATTTCTCTGTAGCGTCTCCTCAATTGTACCGGGGAACCTCCGGTCGAGCTCCTTCAGCATGACATGAACGTCGAGTATACCGAGTACCTCCTCGGGATTATGTCTAAAAAAAACTATTAACTTGACGAACAAGAACTCAATGCAATCCAGTAACCGAACCTCACCCGCCTGAGCAATAGTCAGCGTCTTGCTTCCCAACGGCGACCAAAAAACTATTTTGTCCGTAACCGGGTGTCGCTCCTCTCGCATAACACTAAAACCAAACAGTTCCGAATTTTCAACCCCCAATTCGACAAACAAAGATTCCGGATCTAAGAACCCTCTGAAAATTTCATCTCCCCTCAGAAGAATTCGATACTCCCCTGGAACAAGGCTAGAATCCTCTTCAATCGTCAGTCGAGGAAGTCGTGTACCGAAAGCTGAAAACCCCTCGACAGAGCATTGAGCCCAGCGCTGTTGATAGAAAATCTCCTTATCGCGAAAGGCGGGACCAAGCCGCGATGAATCGAGACGAATACATACGAGCCGATTCGGTCCGGCAAAAACATCCCTATCCTTAGGTCCCGGTGCCATTCGAAAAACGCCATCACCCGACAAATCCCCTCCGGTCCTACGACTGCGATGTAGCAACACCAAGCCACAAATTACAAAGGCTCCTCCCACCACACAGAATGGAGGCATCGGCAAGCCAGGTATTACCGCCATGCCAAAAAGTATTACCCCGGACGTGATCAGTATTATCGGTCGGGCAAAGAGCTGTTTCGAGAGCTGCGCGCTGAGAGACAACTCTGTATCACCCTCTACTCTCGTGACAAGCAACCCCGCGCAGATCGCAGTCATCAAGGCAGGAATTTGTGTAACGAGACCGTCTCCCACAGTAAGAATGGAGTAATGCCGGACAGCCGAGGATACATCGAGGCCGCGACTAAGCCCGATGTATAGGCCACCGATTAAATTAGCGGCTATGATAAAAATCCCGGCGATTCCGTCTCCTTGGACAAATCTCATTGCACCATCCATGGCTCCGTACAGCTGAGATTCCTGACGTAACTGCTCTCTCCGTTGATGAGCCTGTTCCGGAGTCAATAGACCACTCCTCAGATCTGAATCAATTGCGGACTGATTTCCAGCCAATCCCTCGAGAGCAAATCGCGCTGCAACCTCTGAAACACGACCAGCCCCACGAGATATGACGATTAAATTTACTGATGTCAGTATGAAGAAAATGATAAATCCAACAACTATTTCACCCTGAATAAGAAATGTTCCAAATGCATGAATTACCTCGCCCGCATCTCCAGTGCTGAGAATTAAGCGGCATGAAGCCACATTGAGTGACAATCGCAAGAGGGTAGACAAAACAAGGATCGATGGAAAGGTAAGAAGCGCCAGTGCACTCGGAAGCTGGAGAGAAATTAATAACAGTAGTAGTGAGGCTCCGAGATTGGCAGAGAGAAGAATATCTAAGACGGGTGTGGGCAGCGGCACAATCAGAGCGATTGCTATCGTCAGCACAAAAACTGCCAGACCTGCTTCGCTAACTTTACTCCACCCCACCCGCCGATCTCCCGAAAGTACCCGTATCTTCGAAGCAAATTGACTGAAACGGGTGCTAACGTTCCGGCAGCCAAAAGCATGACCCCTTCCCTCTCGCGCTCACATCTGCCCTGCCAACGAACACGCCACTCCAGTAAAAAGAAGCGCGAGGAAGCCGATAAAGGCAAGCGCCACCGGCAAAGTCGCCTTCACCTCGAGTGCCTTAATCATCCCCTCAACTTGAGCCTCCCGTTGTACGATGATCCCGTCGGACAGTTCCTGAAGCTGTCGGGCCACTTCTCCGCCGTGCCGAGAAGATTGGCCAATCGCGTTGAAGGCGAGACTCAGTTCCTGCAAACCGCGAAGCTCTCCCACTTCAACAAGCGCTTCATCGAGCGACTGCCCAGCCCGCACACGAATCATCGCCTGCTCCAACAGCAATATGACGGGATTCTGTCGGTCCCTGTCGGCCGCCATCTCGAGAACTCGCTTGATACACGGCCCAATATCGAGAGCACTACTCACCCCAATCACTAATTGCTCGATCACGATGGGGAGATAAAATAGCGTTTCGATGTCATTTGATTTCTTTTCCGATTCGAGACGTAACTGGCCGTAGCGCGTACCAAAAACAGCACAGAGAGGCGGCAACATCAAGCCAACTCCTTCAAGGCCGACCGTATTGAGAGAAATAATCAAACCCCCAAACCCAAAAGCCAGTGGAGCCCATCTGCAACCCCTGTAGAAATCCTCTCGGTCCTGCTCGGAAAAGTATCCCGCCTGAAAAAAAAGTCGTTCCTTTTCCGAAAGGCCCGATGGGCCGTTCTTACTTTTGGCTTTTGCTGATTTATTCTCCAAATCAATGACCTGTTTTTTTAGCGCATCTTGACTCATGGTCCGGCCTTCACGTCCGTCCCGTCTCACAGATGCCCCTCCAAACCCCCCTTTTTGGCGACGATTAACGCTTCCCAAACCCACTAATACACCAAAGCCGACTGCAATCACGACAAATCCTAGCACGACGTTCAGGCCCATCTGACAATCCCCCCGTCTCCAAATCCTCGCCTAGCCTTCATCGCCGATGGCTGGAAAATTAACAATCGAATTCAGACCCGAATCCTTGTTACCCGGGCAATCAATCTGACCGCACTAAAAATAAGTACGAAGGCAACCTGCCAAACTAAAAATCCTCCATCACTCTTGAGCCCCGCTAAAACCATGTCTGGCGCTTGAAAGTAGAGCATAACCTGAATTACCGCTAAAATGAGGACGATCAGCCAGACCGAACCTCTCTGTTGCCCCACTGCAGCTTTTGCCTGAAGTCTGAACTGGGCCCTCCGCTTTGCCTGGCGAGATAAACGCTCCAGCGTATCAGACAGGGACCCACCAACCTTCCTACTAATCAGCAACGCCTGCACAAAGAGCTCTATATCTGCGTGGTCGACCCCCTGAGCGAACTCCCCTATCGCGTGCTCCTCTCCCACACCGAACCGAAGGCGATCGAGCATCAGCATTACCTCAGCCCGAACCATGGAATCTGAGCTCAGTCTTTCCGCTGCAGCCTCCATCGCGGTGATAATATTCATTCCTGACTTCAGAAGCCCCACAATCGCAAGCAGAAAGGCACTAAAATCCCTATCAAAAGCATTGAATCTGCGTGTTACGCGACGACTCACATGGCCGTTTGCGACAAGACTCCCGACCCAAAATGCAACAACTATCTGAAAAAAAGAGCTGAGGCGGGGTATCAACAAAAGAACAACAAAAACAACCACGATACAACCAGCCACCATTGCTCGGTATTGCCCGGGGGTAATCGGCAAACCCGAATATCCTAGCCACCGCTCCAGTTTGCCGGTTCGTATGCTCCCCTTTCGCTTTCTTCCAATCTGCGATTCTGACCCACTCTCTTGAGTTAACCCGCCAGCTACGGACCTTTTTTTCGGGCCACCTTCCATCGACACCGGTCGTTCACCGGACCTCAGCGGATTAGCACCGAAGGATCCAACGACGCTACCACCTGGATTTCGCCGGAACGCGGACAACACCACGACGGCAACACCAATCAGCGCGATCCCTATCCCGTACCGAAGTTCCACTATCTCCTCCTTCCGGCGACTTTACACGAACAAGTGATGCCCCCCTACCGGCGTGCGCGGGGACTTGGACCAACTCCTCCTTGCCCCGTGAACCCAAACTCCTGGGGCGAATTACCTAAAAGGATGCCATCGTTGATCAACGCCTCGTCAAAAGCCGAAGACCAAGAGTCAATACGCCACACCGGGTTCGCACCCGATTTTTTTATCGTGAACATCGGTCGAACCTGTATCATTCCCTCGACATAATGACCTACCTCAATAATTTCCCCTATGCGAGGCCTTCCCGTTTCCTTGTCACGAAATAGCCAAATGACGCAATCGATTGCGAGCGCAATCTGTTGCCGAATGATTTCTACGGAGACAGATTTCTGTGCACGACCCAAGAGACTCTCGAGCCGGGTGAGAGTTTCCCGCGCATTCCGAGCATGAACCGTCGCCATCCCGACATGACCCGTTTGCGCGCTCTCAAGAAATGCTTCCGCTGCGAACGGAGAGCGCATTTCTCCCAGAATTACTCGCGTTGGCGTCATACGAAGTGTCGTTATTATATGTTGCTGTAAAGTAACCTCCCCCTGCCCCTCAGAATTCGGTGGCCGTGAAACGAGCGAGCGGAAATAAGGATGCTGAAAGTTGACCTCGGGAGTATCTTCGACTGCCACGATAGATTCAGAATCACCAAATTGAGTGCCCAAACATTTCATGAGGGTCGTTTTCCCCGTTCCCGTCTCTCCAGAAATCATCATCGTCACAAGACCCGAACGCGTCAAAGCAGCCAGATACTGAACAATAAGGGGGGGGGCTACCTGATAGGTTATTAGGTTCTCCAGGTGGACCTCAGAAATGCGTGGGACTCGGATACAAAGGAGCGGTCCCCGTTGTCCACAAACACTTTCATGAACAGCACATATGCGAATGCCATTCGGCAATGCCGCATCAACGGTATGCTGCTGGGTAGACAGTGATTTACCCAGCCTTAACAACAATCGATCTAAAAATGAGACATAGGCCTGATGATTCGGCCACGACAGACCGGTTGTTTCGCTTACCTTCCCCCTCTGTAATACGACGGTTTTGTAGTCATAAACATGAATGTCTGTCACCTCCCTGTTATCAATCAACGGCTGCAGCACACCCCACCCCGTCAAATCGAGCCGAAGTGCAACGATAACGTTTATGCGCTCGATATCGGGTAACCGTTCACCCCGCTTGGACAAGACTCTATCAACTGCCTCCGCTATAACCTCATCAAGTGAGCGACCCTGCTCCTCTGCTCTTTCGACCGACGAGCTATTTCCAAGTTCTCGGCGAGCCTCACGGAGCACAGTAGCTGCAATCGCGGACATCTCCGATTTAGCACTTCCTTTTCCATCTGAGTCCGAGGCAGTCGACCGACCAGTACTATCATTCCCCGAGGCGCGATGAGACGAATTTGCGCTCGCAGAGGTCATAGTCCCTGCATCGGAGGTTTCCGGACTTGGAAGCCGTTGGACCCCTTCCTCTCCCACCTCTGAACGAAGACCGAGACGTCTTCCCCCACCTCTTGACGAGAGTAGCCCCTTCAATCCATCCCTCTGATCGTCATTCGACATAATCAATTACCTCTTTGATCCAGAGGATTATTCGACAGGCTCGAGATTCCCATCATCATTGAGACACATTTCATCGTAGCCATCTCCCGGGCGTTTAACCCTCACACAACCGAGCTTCTTGCGCGCCTCAGGTTCATTCTTCGATACTCCGAAAAAGTCATCTTCCGAGGTGATCACAAATTGTGTTCGAGCTCCTGGGTCTTCTCCTCCACGAAGAGACAGCGAGAGCTTTCCATTCGTTTTAGCCAATTGAACCCTATTCGCGTCTTCCTCAGTTACCAGTAAGGTCACCGTCCTCACCATCCCCGCCGGTTCATTCGGGTTCGAGCTCGGATTTCCACCTGCAGATAAAACCTTTGCGTTGTTTACGATCGTAACAACAACATTTCTTCCCTGACGCAAAGTGGTCCAAGACACATCGACCCTCACTCCTGGTTTTGCCCATCCCTCAACACCAGTGGTCTCATCGACGGGAATCGTCACCGCTCGAAAGCCCGGCGGAATATCAATAGGTATCGTCGGTCGAACACTCGTTATTAGCTTCGAGGTCACCGGTTGATCCATCATTATTCTCGACTTCGCAAACTGCCCTTGTATCTGTACAAAACTAGAAACTACTCCCGAAGGCAAACTGATTCGTGGTTTCTGCTCAACTTTAAACATATCGGGCATGAACTCCGTACCCGCTTCAATTGGCTGAACCGGTACGAGTACATCTACCATTTCGATTTCAGGTGGCTGCTCTATCACGACCGGGGGACGAGTTTCCTCACCAGAGCCTTCCTGGTCATTTGATTGCGGGACTAACATGATAGCAACCCCGACCAACAAAAAAATCCCTCCCACAACAAATACGAGAGGATTCGCTTGATTCTGCCGGGGACGAAATGCTGATGAACTTCCCGATCGCCTATCCATAACTCAAGCCCTTTTTCATGAGCGCCTCACCATGAAGAACGTACTCGGCCGCTTTAAATAAAAGTCAAATGAACCAAAATGGCTCCGATGACAAATTATCCGTAACGACGTCCATTTGCCTCGAAATCCGATCTCATTGGTTCTGCTATTTTTCACTCACCCTCGAGGAGGTCGACTGAACTTAAATCATTCTTGAGATATTTCTTAAGGTACTGAAGGGGCCAAGGACCTACCCGAACCGAAACCACCAGCTCGACTTATGTTGGAGGGATTACCTGCCGAGCATGCGTTGAAGCCAACCGCCTGAACGAGGAGAGGAGGATGCCCCCTGTTCTGGAAGCTGATTTTTATTAACAATTCCTAATTCACAAGCGATACTGAGAAATGCGTCTCTGAGAGCACCTGATCCCTTGCTGAAGAGAGTGAATCCCGATGCTGGCCAAAGAGCTGCTTTGGGGTCATACGGCACTGGCGACAAGCGCCATGCATGCTTCCCGATGTCATGGCCTGACTCGAGTTGGGAGGCTAACTGAGAGGTCGAACCGTACGCTCCGGTAAAGGAGTTGACGAGGAAGGATATCTTACTTGAATTTCCAACAAGAGTGGTCAATACACTCAGAAACATATCAACAGCAGTAATCCCCAACTGCCCATCATCAATCACAACAAGCACATGGTCTGCCCTTCGAAGGAGAGCACCTGTAGCTGGCCCCATGTGGCCAGCAGTATCAACGATGATGGCATCGAATAGACTACTTGAGACCTCGATAATTCGCTGCACTATCAGAATAGCGTCCGTATGGCACACGAGGTCGATCGATTCACCAATTCCAGACGGCGGGGTGAGAAGGAAAACCTCGTCCGTTATTGGAACAAGAGCATCCCGAAGTGATTCTCTCGATACATCCAAAGATCCATTTATCCATCCATCCACCAATCGACTCTCATCACCCACGGCTGCCAGAGACCGGCTCAGATCTCTGGATACTGTATCAAGATCCCAAATCATAGTACGACGGTTGCAAGTTGCAAAAACCTCCGCGAGCGCTGCAACAACCGACGTTGCACCAACTCCCCCTTTGGCATGACATACAACGATTACCTGCCCATCGCGTGCCCGCCCCTCTCTTTTAAACTCAGCCTGTATCGCAATCAGCTCTTGCAGCAAGTCAATCGAGCTCGCACCATCCGGCAAGGCCTTGCGAACCCCCTCAGTGTGGACCGTGCGAAAGGCTCCCTCTGCGTATGCCTTGTCGGTCACGTACATGATTATGTTCAGCCAAGGAAATTTCGCTCTCGCCTTCCTGGCAACAGTTAACGCTGAGTCCCCCAAACCTGACCCGAGGATCAACACATCCGCCTGGTCAAGCCGATCCTCATACTCCTTTTCAGTGACGACCTTGATCTGAAGATCGAGCAATTCCTTATCTCGCTCGCTGAGAGCTTCAATCCGAAGGGCACATTTTATCTGATTATCACTGGAATTCTCTATGATCATTACCTTCATAGTTCGAGCCCCTTCTCCTCTGATTTATCATTCACTCAAAGGTGAAAAATCATCCTTTTTTTCATCTGTTCAACCGAGGAGTGCGAGAGGCAATCGACGATGTGGCAAACTAATTTGCCAAACGCTCTGTGTTAGCTGAAACCGGACGTCTCCCTTTTCTTGAACCAATACCTCTTCTCGCGCGATCTCTGACTTGAATCTGATGTCATGAAACCCAAGCATCTGCCGATGAGGTTGAGTCTGCTCGCCTGGGAAAACACCCAAAAATTGAAGAATAAAACCCAGCCCTACAACGAAAAGCACCGTAAATATGAGCAACATCAAGTCGTCGCGACTGAACGCCATCAACGAGGAGCCGACACCGTGGTTCCGTCCTCCATTGGTAGAAGAATCTGATACTGATTCCCTCCCAACATCGTCGCGACGCGACCTCTGTCGATACTTCTCTAATGGACTGACCACCAGCGGGTCTCTCTGATTATCTATAGTAGCTTTTCCGGTTGCCCACGATGATTCATTCGCTGGCCCCCTGCCTAAATAAGAAAAATCCTGAGAGAGGTTCGAAAATCTCGATGCAGCAACCCCGAGCGGATCTTTTACCCTCTCTCTTTCCATCGAAATAGCCCCTTGAGGCCGAAGCAACTGGCCATCTCCACCCTTCTCGCGTTCTGATCGGCTCCTCATGATCCGCATCCCCGTCTCCCACGAGGAGAGGGGATCTTTTGATTCGGACGGAGAACGTTTTGAGAGACTAAACGTCTCGTTGTCATCATCCTGAACACGAGGATCTAGAGATAACCCACCAGATCCCCTCAATCTTCTCGTGCTATCCCTCCTTCTTCGGGGTACGATTGCTTCAATCGTCGGGGATGCTCTCTCCTCGGATGGACGCAAGCCAGGCTCGATTGATATAAAACGGAGCTGCTCGAGCATATCGCGAGCCGTTTGGAATCTATCCTCTGGAGCTCTGGCCATTGCTCGGAGGATTATCTCATCGAGTTCAATTGGGCATTCAGAACGAACATGACTGGGGGGCGGAGGGTCTGACTTTATACGTTTCCACATCGTGTCGTATATGGTCTCTCCTCGGAATGGCGACTCCCCGGTTATCATCTCATAGCCGAGAATTCCTACTGCATAAATGTCAGCTCGAGCGTCTATCTGCGAGCTAAGAAGATACTCCGGCGCCACATAGTCGATGGTTCCGACAACACCCCCATGCTCAGTTAGTTTTCGAGAGGATGCCAACTCGAGACGGGCGATACCAAAATCAGCTATTTTTACATCCCCCTCTTTTGTCAGGAGTATGTTTTCCGGTTTTAAATCTCTATGGACGATACCCGCGTCGTGAATTGCTTGAACTCCAGCGCACATCTGGCTCAACAACTTTACTATACTCGGAATGTCCATGGGAGCCTCAGCTCGACCTAATTTCGTTGCAAGGTCTCCACCACTGACAAACTCCATTGAATAAGCGATAATATCCCCATCCCTGATATACTCCCACGCCTTCACCACGTTCGGATGATTAACGCCGTAGGCTGCAAATATCTCATTACGAAAGCGAGCAGCCTGATTTTTATTGTCCTGAGAGAGGTCCGGAAACAAAACTTTCACGGCCACCATCGCCGATCCAGGCGCCCCTCGCTTGCGACAGGCGTACACCATCCCCATGCTCCCAGTGCCAAGGCACTTCACCACCTCATACCGTGAAGCGATTACGGCCCCTGGCTGAAGACTTAATGTACCCCTGTAATCACTCGCCACCACGATCCCCTGTTCGTCGGAAATCACCGTCCAAACTAATTATGCTTCCGATCCTCCTCTCACAATCAGCGCGACATGGAATCGGCGTTTACCCAGCAGAAGCATGTCGCCATGACCTAATGAAGCCTTAACTCCGGACAGTTCAACGGTCTTCTCGCCCCCAAGTTGCTGAACCCGCGTTCCAAACTCAGACAGTTGATCCAAGACCTGTATATCCCCGTCAGGCGATACTCGAATAACCGCGTGGGATGGAGATACTGTCTCATCATCGATAAATAGTACGTTACCACTCGTCGAGCGGTCAGAGGTGATAACTAGTCGACCACTTCGAAGCTCAAACACCTCGCCATTTTCGTCTTTGTCGTAAGAAACGAGAAAACCCACAATCGATGAGAGCCGCTGATATCGAATGAAATCACCTACTACCGGTGTTGGCTTAACCGTATTTGAGGATAGGTGCACCTCTGCACCAAAATCCTCCCTGCCAGTCGGAGCCACCACCGAAAAGGTCGAAACCGGCGGGGACTCCACCCTCAACGGGACGGACTCACTTTCAGGGAGAGTAACCACACTCGGGTTCTCAAGTCCGCTTGGCCTCCGGTCACCCTGGTTTGTTGATGCAGGTATTTGAGCACCTTGTAAGTTGCCTCCCCCCTGCCTGCCATGCCCCAGTCCAGAGGTAATTCTTGCTCTAACCGCCCCTGTCATCTCCGGACTTAACATCACGGTACGATTCCGCGCTCTCGGAGCACCCTCTGAGTCCAGAAATCCTCCCTCGTTATTGCCTAAAGCCTTCTCATTCGTCATGACGTATCCTCTGACCTCTACGTTGTTCCTAATCAGACCAAAAAAAAGTACGTGAAGAGAGCGAACACTACGGTCGCTGACGCCACCGAGGAAACTGCCCACCAGAGAATCAACCAATTTATCGGGGAAATACCCGACAAATCAGCCTCTGACTCATTCTTCAGTGCCATCTCGCTCGCTCTGAGCGCTGAATGGCCCTCCGGCGGATCTTCGCTGATAACTCCGTTAATTGGAATCACCACCACCGTGATGTTATCATAACCACCGCGAGACTTTGCCAGTTCCACCAGGTGTACACACGCTCGCTGAGGTTCGAGGTCAGTCACGATCGTTGCGAGCTCGGCATCAGACACGAGGCTGTATAATCCATCCGACGCAAGAACTATCGAATCTTTGCCGCTCTCCTCCTCCGAGGGATGGATCCAAAATTTTGACACATCCAGTTTCAATCCAGGCTCTGCACCCAGACACCTCGTCAAAACATGAGCTTGCGGATGTCTCAACGCCTCCTCCACGGATATTTCGCCCCGAGCGACCATCTCCTGAACAAGCGTATGGTCCTTCGTCAGAGTTTGAATATCTCCGTCCCGAACCAGATATGCCCTCGAATCACCCGCATGAGTTAACGACATCTCGCTCCCGCGAAACATAACTCCCACAACCGTGGTTCCCATCCCCGCAAAGAGAGGATTCTGCCTCCTCAGCACGATAATTCTGTTTGCCTCCATCACCGCGGAACGAAGAGCAAAATCGACTTGACCGAGCGGTTGGCTCTCGAGAAAACGACGCATGGCATCTATTGCCAACTGCGCAGCCAACTCTCCCCCGGATACCCCCCCCAAGCCATCGGCCACCACCCACGCAACCCCGCTGCGACACTCTATGACCGCATACCGATCTTCATTTAATTCCCTCTCGCACCCGGTGTCAGTGATAGCAGCCGGCATGCGCTCGGTAGAACGACTCAATCTCTCTTGATTAACCTCTATCCCCGGTTGCATGCTTCTGCCTCTTGTATACCCCACCACGCCCATTCGACTTTCCGCGAACTCCCCCGTTTGGGATTATTAACGGGTCCGATCGACCCCAATGGTCCGCTTTTCTTTTTTCCTCTTCTCAAATCCCCCGACAATTCATTGATTCATCCGTTGATTCAAACCAATCGAACAAACACCTTCGCGAATTGCACGAAGACGACGGAAGGCCTGAACCTATTGAAAAATCATACAATTTGACCCTACAGTCCCGTATCCTATCGAACTATCGGCATAAAAAGCGTTTGTCTTAACTAGTTACCCCTTCGCTCCCTTTCCTCCTCCCCCGAAACGGGAAAAATGCAAAGCAGATTCTCTTCCGAAAAGGTCAGAGCCCTGCTTAATCCTCCGTTCTCACCTCGAATTGTTTGATTTCGCCGTTTGATTCACGGTACCATAGGAAGGGGCTTAGAACGCAGGTGTGGGCTCAAGAAGCTATTGAAAGAGGTGCGCGCCTCTCCGCCCCGAGGGGCTTATAAGGTTTATGACGACGAGGTCTCCAAAAGTGCTCCAAAACTATCTCCGACTTTCTCAGATAGAGCCAAGGATGCGGTTGACCCTTGCCTCTCTTCTCATCGCGATCGGGGCGCTGCTGATCCCATACGTTCCGTTACGCTCTGGAGAACCACCAAAAGTTGCCCTCCCTCACTCAGAAATTTCGCACCCTCTCTCACGGAGCGAGGCGTTGGTGGACGAGCGAAAGAGTAACCTGCGAGAGCCTTTACCAACCGCCCTTCCTTCACCGCAACAGCGGGAAGCGCCTGCCCCTACTCCGGTCGAGGAATTGGACACCGACGAGCCCCCGGGTAAACCGTCAGAGAATCCAGAGGTTGGGGAGTTAAGCCCTGTTGAAAACGTTCCAGTGGACTCTCTCGATGATCTCGATGCACTCCTTGATAGCGCGGATTAGTCCCGTCCAGATCCTTTAGTGAGACTAGGTTATAGTCAGTACTTTTAGTCAGGAGAGACGAGGACCATGGTAAAAATAAACAAGATCTATACCCGAACCGGAGACGACGGGACAACAGGGTTGGTCGGTGGCTCTCGGGTCAGCAAGGACTCGCTCAAAGTTCAGGCATACGGCGATGTCGATGAACTTAATTCTTGGATAGGGCTTATCCGGACGCTGCTCCTGACTCCTCTGTGGAGCGCTCCTTCCGCCCACCACGACGGCCAGAGTTATTCGAACGTTGAGGACGACTCCACGCTCGAACAACTTGCAACCATCCAAAATATCCTCTTCGACATCGGGGCAGTTCTTGCTTCTCCAGCCGACATAACCTGGCCGACGAAGCGGACGGATCTCACCGATGATGTCAGCCACATTGAACATTGGATCGACATTCTCTCAGCAAAGGTACCCGAATTGCGCTCATTCGTCCTCCCGGGTGGGTCGTTTGCCAATAGCTACCTTCACATCGCAAGAACCGTTTGTCGTCGCGCTGAGCGCTCAGTAGTTGCGCTGGTCCATGAGGAGAGCATGCCTGAGGGAGTCCTCCACTACCTGAATCGGCTCAGCGATTATTTGTTCGCGCTCGCCCGATTTCACCTCGCTAAAAGTGGAGGAGAAGAGTTCTTGTGGAACCCGGGTGAAAACAAGCCTCGTGGCGACCGGACCCCATCTTAACTTCCTCGTGATGCGCATTTTGAACTGGGGAGCTGCGACCTTTTTCCGGGTTTCTATTTTCGGCCCTCACACACTCGCCGAGAGATTGATTCTGCGACTATTCGGGCACTCCGAAGCGCCCCGTTCAGCGAAGGATACTCAGTCACATCCCCGATTCGATACCGCCCGTCATCTCGCTGAGAAACTCGGTTGGATGCGGAGATAAAATGGGGCAAAGCACGAGAGATTGAACGAAAACCAAGGAGCCGGACCATTTCCATTTGAAAGCCGAACCAAGTGGCGAGCTCTCGCCTCGCCACTTCACCGGTCTCCTCAATCGAGAGGGAGCTGCGAGTATAACAGGTAACAGCAACGAGGTGCCGTCCGGCGGGAGCGTAAGACGGCTGCACATCCGAGAGCGGAGCGACGACGTTAATCGTTGATCCGTCATCGGCGCCAAGGTAGAGGGTACAACGCTCGGGAAGCGGCGCCGGAATTTCGATAAAGTGAACTGCTGCCCCGTGAGCCAATATTTTAGGATCCGCCCCTAGAGAACGCGCATCAACAACCAAGGCAGCTTCAATGCGCTCACCACATTCGTCGATAAGATGATTCCTGCCAAGCTCCGCTATCCTCCGCCCCATCGAAAGCACACCAGCAGGGAGTCCCGCTGCAAGCTGATCTGGAACGGCTTGCATTCCCCCCTCGGGAAGGGTCGCAGAACCGGCCGAAAATCTCGAAAAAATGAAGGGAAAGAAACAAGCGGCGGTTGAGAGCTCGTGCTCGAGAAATACCCCACCGAAGAAAGGTCGAAAGAATCGCTCGATAATCTCAGTGCTCAACCTCTCCTGCTCAAGAAATTCACGCACCGATAAGCCGGGAGATTCCGAGAACCGAACCGTTTGTCGGTTTACCCACCGCGCACGCAAACCGACTATCTTCATCCAATCACGCCATGACCCAATCATCTTCGCCATCATTCGAGGCACCGCTAAAGGTCGTCGCACCGGATCAAAGAGGGGATAAAAATCACCACGCCAGCGCACAACACACCCCGGCTCAAAGCCGCGAAGATTGAGTGCTGGCACATCAAGCACCCCCGCAAGCTCTTCATATGAGTCCAGCAGGACCTGAAATCCATTGTCGAAGCGGAATCCATCCACAAACTCGGAGCCAACTCGTCCACCGACCCGACTCGCCCCCTCGAAAACACGCACGGGAACTCCCGCTCGATAAAGCCGAAGCGCGCACGCAAGACCCGACACTCCTGCACCGACGATGCACACGGGACGGTCTGGAATAACCGCGATTGGCCCATCATCCCCCATCTCAACACCAATCCCACCTCCTCGGTCCTCAACACCCATAGTCGCCCTCTCCCAGCTCAGGACGAATCTGGATGATAAGCTTGCCGAGGTTTTTATTCTCGATCATCCGCTCATGCGCCTCATGTGCTCGCTCCATCGGAAAAACCGAATCGACCCGAGGAACGAGCGTTCCTTCCTGAACTTTTTCCTCGATCATCGTCCAAACTCCCCGCACAAGGGCACCCTTTTCCTCACTGGAGCGGCTGCGCAAATTAGTACCCACTATCCGCAGCCGCTCCCGAATAAGCCGAGAGAGATCCACTTCACCCTTCCTTCCTCCGAGAAAACCAATAGAGACTAACCGCCCTCCTTTTGTAAGGAGCGAAAGATGCTCGGCGAATCGCTCCCCTCCGACGACGTCAAGAAGGAGATCTACGCCGCGACCTTTCGTTATTTCCGCGACGCGCTCCACGACGTTTTCATCCCTGTAGTTGAGAGAAAAATCCGCACCAAGCCCCCGACACACCTCTCCTTTTTCTGCCGTTCCCGCCGTGGCGATCACCCGCGCTCCCGCGAGCTTTGCCAACTGGATAGCGGCACACCCCACGCCACTTCCTCCTCCCGTGACGAGGACCATATCCCCGGCATGCAGCCCCCCCTCCACTCCGAGTGCCATATAGGCAGTGGTATATGCTTCGGGAAAAGCAGCACCGAGAGAAAAGCTCCAACTCGGCGGCAGCGGGATTACCTGACACGCCGGAACATGCACCATCTCGGCGTAGCCACCCCCCGCAAGGAGCGCGGCAACCCGTTGACCAACCCCAAGATGGGCCACTCCTGCACCCATAGCTCGGACAATACCCGAAACCTCAAGTCCAAGGATCTCACTTTCACCCAACGGCGGGGGGTAGAGCCCCCGTGCCTGTAAGATATCCGCGCGGTTAACTCCAGCGCAGACGACTTCGATGGCAACGTGGGTGGGGGGAAGGGGGTCGGGATGTGGTGGATCGGGGATGACCGTGGGGACGAGGGTGTAGGGGAGGAGCGGGTTGATGGATTCGGGTCGCGCGGTGAGGGCTTGCATGAGTGCTCCATGAGCAGGAATTGGAAGATCACAAGCATGATCCCCCGGATAAGGAGGTCGGGCAAGGTCTCGATTTCTCAGAAGAGGATTGGCATTTAGTCAAGATCTTGTTCATAATAGGGGGGAGTTCGCATCAATTTGATGTATTACTTTGGGCTAATTGCGAAGGCGGTCCTTGTCGGCCTCCTCGGGTCAGCTGACGGGGTCGTTCATACAATGAGCCATCCTGGCCTTTTTGAACGGAGGGGTTTTTGCCTCCTCTGGGCATCGGTCGCAGCCGGCCTCCACTTCTCATTCAAAGTGGTAGCCTCATCAGTGGCGACATCGCAAAGCGGAGAAATCATTTCGATTTTTCTTCGCTTTCTTGTGCTCGGATGCATCGCCTTCATTATCTGGTCCTCCAGATGTGAGAGCGAAAGTCACGCTGGACCGTGGACCATCGCGGCACCCCGGTTATGGGCACTTCCAGCCCTGTTGGGAGCCGTTGATGCGATTCCCGTGGGTTTCGTCAAGGGCTTGGTTTTTGAAACCTCGCCCGCGTTACTGGTGGTGCAATGCGCCGTTAGTAGCGTTGCACTAGGTTGCACAACGTTTGTGGTTGCCCGGCTCGCTGCTCGAGCACATCGCCGCAGACGTAGAACCGCATCGACTGCTTCGGCAGCTCGCGTGGTTCACCACTTGTTGCTAGGAGTCATGTTTGGGATTGTCCTCAGGGACATACACCAGCAGATCCTCGGGTAAACAAGTCTTCCTTCGGTTTACTGAAGGTTCCTCCCCTAGGACAGGCTCTCGCCTGTCCTACACTTTTCAACTCATGCCCTCCCATACCTGAGGACCCCCGAGCGTCATACCCCCCCCGCTTCCTGACGAAGCCCCCTCACCGTCACAATCTTTTCTCTCCCTCGGGCCCCGATACTCGATCAGGCAGGATATCCGAGACCGTGCAAGCAAAGGAGAAAGCAGAGGGGATTGCATTGAAGTCCAGCATCTGGCATCTTGGTGAGCGTTCGATTTAGGTTTATGCTCAAAGGAAGTTGGGAGGCCCTCTGGACGTTTGCTGTCGCCTTCGGGCTGGCCGCTACTTCTCAGTGGTATGCCGCCAATCTCATGGGCGCGAAGGTCCACACCCTCTATTTGTTCACCGTCGGGCTCCTGCTAGGAGTAGCAATCGCCTCCAGGCAACTGCCACCCACATGGCTCCTTTTTGGGTGTTTCGGGGTCCTTGGTATCATTGTACCCGAGGATCCCTTCTGGGTGATTCCTGAGAACCCGCTGGGCATAATTCTCAGTAGCCTCACAAGAGCAAGTGTCCTCGGGGGATTATATCTTGGGGCTTCCCTCATCACCGCTCAGTGGCGGTGGGGAAGGTCGGTTAAGCTGGTTCTCCACAGCGTGTTGACGGCGCTCGTCGTAGCACTCCTCGTGTCGGCTTTCATGCCGTAAGCAGGAAAGAATCCCGACCTCACCGGGCGTATCGCATCGCGACGCCCGGTGTCACTTTTTCGCATTCACCCCCAACGCTTATCGCGTTGACCGAACAGCGGCCCGCACCCACGCCACTATCTCCTCCATCTTAACCCCCGGCCCAAACAATTCCCCCACCCCCTGAGCCTTCAATGCTTTGATATCTCCCTTCGGAATAATCCCACCGCCGAACACAACGATATCGGACGCTCTCTCCTCTTTGAGAAGCTGCAACACCGCCGGAAAAAGGGTCATGTGCGCTCCCGACAAAATGCTCATCCCGATACAATCGACATCTTCCTGAATAGCGCTCCGCACTATCATCTCGGGAGTCTGGTGGAGGCCGGTATAAATCACCTCCATTCCAGCATCGCGCAGCGCCCGTGCGACAACTTTTGCCCCACGATCGTGACCGTCGAGCCCCGGCTTGGCAATAAGAATCCGAATGGGGCTATGCTCCTGTTGCGCCACTTTACTCTCTGGATCATCTGCCGTCATCGCAACCCCCTCACCAATTCCCGGTTACACCAGCCCCGGATCTCGATACTCCCCACATTCTGATCGAAACACCTCTGACGCCTCACCAAGGGTAACTCCCGAATCGACGGCATCAACGAGAGGTTCCATCACATTGCCCCGATCTCGGCACACCTGGTGCAACCGTTCCAGAGCTGCAGCGTGAGTGATTGGGTTTCGCGCCGCCTTGAATTGAGCGAGTCGCTCCCTTTGATCGCGTTCTATAGCGGGATCAATGTGATGAGTCGGAATTGACAGGTCTTCCTCGGCATCAACAAACTTGTTCACTCCGACCTGCACCTCATCGAGTCGCTCCAAACGGAGCTGAAACTGATACGCTGCCTCTGCTATCTCATGTTGCGGATATCCAAGCTGCACCGCTCGAAGCATTCCTCCGAACTCATCGATCTTGGCGATATAAGCGAGTGCTTCACGCTCTATCTCGTCGGTGAGCTGCTCGAGGTAAAAAGATCCCCCCAATGGATCGACGGTATTAGTGACCCCCGTCTCCTCAGCGATAATCTGCTGCGTCCGCAATGCCACCTTTACAGCTTCCTCCGTGGGTAGTGAAAGCGTTTCATCCATCGAATTGGTGTGGAGCGATTGAACACCACCGAGAACTGCTGCGAGCGCCTGAAGGGCAACGCGCGCGACGTTATTGACGGGCTGTTGCGCCGTGAGACTTACTCCGGCTGTCTGGGCGTGGGTGCGAAGCATCATTGAACGGGGATCGCGAGCACCGAATCGCTCCTTCATGAAGCGCGCCCACATCCGCCGTGCTGCTCTGAATTTTGCGATCTCCTCGAAGAAATCATTGTGCACATCGAAAAAAAACGAGAGCCGCGGAGCGAAGGTGTCTATCTCCATGCCACGGCTCAAACACTCTTCAACATATCCGAGCCCGTCAGCAAGGGTGAACGCAAGCTCCTGTACTGCCGTGGCACCTGCTTCACGGATATGATACCCGCTAATGCTTATCGGATTAAATCGGGGAACTTGGGCAGCACAGAACTGAATGACATCACACGCCAATCTTACTGACGGCTCGGGGGGCGATATCCACTCCTTCTGCGCGATAAACTCCTTAAACATGTCATTCTGGATCGTCCCGCCGAGCCGATCGAACGGAATACCCCGCCGCCGCGCAACGGCTACATACATCGCAAATGCAATGGGTGCGGTACAGTTAATCGTCATCGAGGTGGAGACCGACGCAAGATCGATCCCAGCGAAGAGCCGCTCCATATCCTCGATCGATGATACCGAGACTCCCTCCCGACCTACCTCACCGAGGGACCGTTTATGATCGGCATCGTAACCCATCAACGAAGGCATATCGAATGCAGTCGAAAGCCCCGTCTGGCCGTGCTCAAGCAGATAGCGAAATCGTCGATTGGTATCCTCCGGGGTACCAAAACCCGCGAATTGGCGCATCGTCCAGAGACGACCACGATACATCGTCGCATGGATCCCTCGAGTGAAGGGGTATTCACCGGGATAGCCGATCGACTCCCGTTGATCCCGAGCGTCTCCGTCCTCCCACGAGACTACAGTCGGCTGAGGACGAAAGCTGATAGATTCAAACGCTCGCTTTCGCTCACCCACTCCCTGGCCGCCTTTTGCGAGCTGCTCGGAGCGCCACGCGGAGATATCTGTCGAGCGGCGATTTGTTGATTGAGAATCCTCTGCCGTGGGCCCTTTTTCTTCCTTTTTTTCCATCTCACGCCCCCTCTTTTATGAGAAGGGACGCGATCACCAGTCGTTGAATTTCAGAGGTACCCTCGTATATCTCCGTTATCTTAGCATCTCGAAGGTGGCGCTCCGCAGGATAATCTCTCACATAACCGTAGCCGCCATGAATCTGGATGCCTTTATCCGCACACTGCATCGCGGCCTGAGACGCGAAAAGCTTCGCTTGAGCCGCTTCACGTGCATATGGCTGTCCCGCCTCTTTCCGTCGCGCCGCTGCAAGAGTGAGATAACGTGCCGCATCGATCTGGGTGATCATATCCGCAAGGTAATTCTGGATGGATTGATGCTCGATGATCGCCTTTCCGAAGGTTTTTCTCTCCTTCCCATAGGCGAGCGCATCGGCAAGCGCTGCTCGCGCTATTCCGATGGCCTGCGAGGCTACTCCAATCCGGCCCCCGTTAAGGGTGTGCATCGCGATAGAAAACCCCTTGCCCTCCGCCCCCAGAAGGTTTTCACTCGTGAGTTCGACCTCATCATACTGAATACTCGCTGTCGACGAGGCTCTGATACCAAGCTTCTCCTCGTGTTTGCCGACCGTTATCCCAGGTAGCTTCATATCATGAACAAAGGCCGAGACCCCTTTGTATCCCGCCGCGGTATCAGCAGTCGCAAGGAGGACACAATAACCAGCGTCAGGAGCATTCGTGATCCAGTTCTTTGTACCCGATACGATAAAAGAATCCCCAGACCGACGATACTGACACGTCAGAGCGGCTGCATCGCTACCCGTTCCGGGCTCCGACAGCGCAAAACACCCGAGGTGCTGACCCATCGCAAGAGGGCGCGCAAATCGCTCCCACTGGTGGGGATTACCAAATTCCAGAACAGGCCACAAGCAGAGAGAGTTGTGAGCACTAACGATAATCGAGGTAGAGGCACAAGCTGCAGCGAGCTCCTCAATAACGAGCGCGTACGCCACAACGCTGAGTGCTGCTCCGCCAAGCGGCTCAGGAGCAAGGGCACCGAGGATTCCGAGACCACCAAGCCTTTTGATAATATCAGCCGGAAACACCCCCTGTTGATCGAGCTCCGCAGCTCGGGGAGCTATCTCCTCGCGCGAGAACTGACGCACCATATCGCGCACCGCCTGCTCCTCCTCGGTCAATGCAAAGGCGAATCCGTCACACCATCCCATAGCACCTACACTATTTTTAAAAACGGACGAATGTCAGGGAATCTCAATTCCCTCACCGACCGGAAAATTGGGGTTTTCGCTTCTCGAGAAATGCTGTCATCCCCTCATCCCTATCCGCAGTGGCAAACAGGGCGAGAAAACCCTCCACCTCGCGTCTCATCCCTGCCAGCTGATCACTCTCAACGGTGGCATTAATGACTCGCTTAACTGAGGCTACCGCAAGAGGAGCGCGGGCTGCTATCCGCTCTGCGAGTGCAATAACCTCCCTGTCGAAATCCAACGCATCAAATACGCGGTCGACCAGTCCTAACGTCAACGCCTCAGAGGCACCGATAAGGTCCCCTGTCATACACAAAAACCGCGCCGCTCCGACACCACACCGTGAAATAAGCCGCTGCGTCCCTCCGAACCCCGGCATGACACCGAGATTGACCTCGGGGAGCCCCACCTTTGCATTGGTGCCAGCTACGATAATATCGCAGGCAAGCGCCAATTCGAGACCACCACCGAGCGCGTAGCCATGGACAGCCGCGATAACGGGTGCGTGAAACTGTTCTATCGTCCGAAGCGCTCTCTGCCCGAGTTCGATGTAATCGGCTATCGCGCGGGGCCCCAGGTCGAACATTGCCCGTATATCTGCTCCTGCGACGAAGGCCTTTTCTCCTGCCCCCTTGAGTACGACAACTCGTATCGCCCGATCTTCGCCAAGATGAAGAAACTCATTATGGAGCGTGAGAAGAACATCGGGGTTGAGCGCATTGAGGTGCTCAGGCCGATGGATGGTCACGGTCGCCACCGCGCCCTGCTTTGCTACGACAATTGGTGCGTGTTGTGTCATTGAGAGCACTCCCGAAGGCGAAGAGAGGACGCAGCGCGAGAGTTGGTGAGGGAGCTAACCCGGAGGCCATAAAAATTGCCGCCCACCAAGCACATGCGCATGAACATGCAGGACCGTCTGCCCCGCCTGAACACCTGTGTTAATAACTATTCGATACCCCGATTCAACAAGTCCAAGCGATTGGGCAACTGCCACACATCCCTGCATCAGCTTGCCCATCAAAAGAGGGTCATCCATTCTGCCGATGTTGGCGAACTGCTCTTTCGGGACCACCAGAACGTGCACCGGAGCTTGTGGCTGAGTGTCTTTAAAAGCGAGGATCTCTTCAGTCTCGTAAACGATATCTGCTGGAATCTCCCGACGAATAATCTTGCCAAAAATCGTGTCCCTGACCGCCATAGACCTCCCTGAAAACAACGAGCACACGTTGGCGCGGCATTGTGGAGGAACTCCTCAACGCACCTCGCCTCACGCCTTCGAACGAGGAGATCGTACCACCGGATCAGCGGAGCTACTAGACAATAATTAAGTTTGATACCTAAGCGGCCTTCACAAGGACTTTGTCGATCCGATATCCATCCATATCGAGAACCTCAAAATAAACGCCACCAAAACGGAACTGTTCTCCTGTTCTCGGAACGTGTCCCAGTCGCTCCATCACGAGCCCCCCGAGCGAATAAAACCCTTTGCGCTCACGCTCAACGGGAAGACGAACACCGATCCGGTCCATCATGTCCTCGAGATCAACCGATGCATCAACTAAAAATGAGCCGTCATCTCGCCGGACAATTGCTGACTCCGACGCGAACTCACTATCACCTATCTCACCCACCATTGCCTCCATCAGATCGTGAGTGGTGATCAGTCCGTCGATCCCCCCGTATTCATCGATGACGAGCGCAAACCGGTGCTTGTCCTCCTGGAATCGTTGTAAAACCGACAACGCCTGCGTCGTTGCTGGCACCTGATATACGGCTCGACATCGGCTCAGGTCGAGCCGCTCAACCCCTGCGATGTACTGCTCGGCGATATCCCGAATTGACACGATCCCCACGATATCGTCGATCGAACTTCTCATCACGGGGAAATGAGAAAATCCGCTCCTTCGAGCGACCTCCCAGAGCGCAGCGATCGGCTCCTCGCAATCAAGAAAAACGATATCCTTCCGAGGAGTCATCAAAGAGCTCACATAGCGCGAGCCAAACCGGAATACCTTCGTGAGAATCCGCTGCTCAGCTGGATGGATTACCCCTGCCTCCTTAGCTCGCTCAAGAAGCAATCGGACCTCTTCCTCTGTGACAACGGGAAGACCTCGCTCCTCCCGCGACGATAAACCCCGAAGAATGAGGGTCGCGAGCCTGTCGGCGAATCTGACCAGAGGCAGAAGAAACGTCGTGACCACCTTCGCTACTGGTATCGTACAACGATATACCTGGAGGGGATATCGAACCGCTACTTTTCGAGGGACAAACTCACCAAAAACAACAATGATTGCTGAGAGGATAAGCACCATGAGCCAGAATATCGACTGCTCTCCGAACGGGCGACCGTAGAATATTCTGGCGATCCCCTCAATGAAGGGAACCCTCAAATAAAAACCGCTGTAAATTCCTGCCATCACCAGGATGAGGGTAAGTCCGGAGCGCACTCCAGCCAAAAGGTCTGTAAAGTTCGATGGATCTCCCGACATTGCCTCAGGAATCACCTCCTCACTGCGCCGAACTAATACCAGCGCGACCTTGGTCATCGTCAAAATAAATGAGGAGAGAACCAGAAAGAGGACTATTGAGGCATGCAGCCAAAATTGTGTAACCATACAGGAACAGGACACGGTCAACAAAAACTGAGGAAGTCAGCTGAAAGGAGACAGGCGTAAACTCGGCACCATCGCTCCTATCCGACTGAGAGGAAGGAGTATACCACGTTTCAGGCCCCCTTTTTAAAAAAAGTACCCGTTCGACGATAAATCTTCCGCCGACCACCCATTCCAGCAACTTAGCTGAGTCTTGTCTTACCTCAGGCTGGAACTCTCTTTAGAGCCTCCGTCTTGTTCGCTTAAACCTCTTGATTTATTGGTATGAGGGGGCTAGATAACAAAGTTGTGATTCCCAGGCTCTGTGGTATCGGCTCGCTGTCGAGACTCACCTTGTTCGATACCAAGGCTCAGTGCTTTTTTGCGCGGCTCTCCGCCCTGATCCACCTTTTTTGGGGGTAATTAGCCCACATTTTTACTTCAAACCGTTCTTATGGCTCCCGCACCGATTCCCCCCTCAGACCACCAGCCCAACCACTCTCATTCCGATCCAATCGAATGTATCCGTCACCTCGCGGCAGTTGCCTCAGATCTCTCAAAACTCGCGCTACGCAAACGCCCTGAACAAACAGTTGATCAGTATGCACGTGCGATAAGCACCCAGAGATGGCATAAGTTAGCGAAGCTCATTGACCAATCCCTTCGTCGCGATCCCTCTGGATCCACGCTTCATGAAACGCTCGCTCAGCCACTCCCTGAGCGTTTGACGCCGTCATCAATTCGTGGCCTCCCTCCCGTATTAGCTCTGGTGGCTCAAGGGTGTTCCGAACGAGTCATCGGCGAGCTCAATGCACACGGAATCCCATTCGACCAACGAGCCCCAGAGTCATGGTCGATACCAGGAGCGACTGCGTTGCATATCGCCGTCAAGTGTAAGCAAACGCACCTCATCCCAATTTTGGCGAAATGCGGAGTGAATCCGAATCTTCCTGCAGGCGATGGTCGAACTTCCCCGATGATGGTTGCTATCGACAGCGGGAACTTAGCCGTAGGGGAGCCGATTCCCGGGGTCGCTGAGCTTCTCGAATGTGGCGCCTCCCTCCGGGCGCTGCCCGACGAGTATCTGTCCGGACTCAATCTTCGTGGTTGTAAAATTAAGGAGGACCTGAGGGCGTTTTCCCTTAGTTCAGTCAATCTTATTGGAGCTAACCTCTCCGAGGCGGTTGTAGATCATACGACAAATCTGAGAGGGAGCTGGTACAGCCCTCAGACCATTTTTGCCGTCGGTTTCGTCCCCCATGGTACCGGCATGCGTCTCGCCTCCTCTATTCCTGAGGCGATCACGGGCAAGGCAGAGTTTTTCTCAGACCCTGAACTAGAATCTATTTTTGAGAGGGGTATCAAGGATATTGTCTCGCACCTACGAGATGAGGCTCTCAGCTTTTATGCTGGTAGCGAAGATACCCGTGGCAACCTTCGCGACGGATGTCTTTATCTGAGAGTTGCGGAGGAAAAAGCTCTTTCAGGCAGTGATGGTACAGGAGCTGCTCTGACCGAGCTTCTTCCTCGGCTTCTGTATGCCCATCCCCCCGGTAAGATAGTCAAGTTTCTCGGAGCAGTTGAGGCGATGATGGATGGGCTCAAACCAGCCGCTGATTATCATCCGAATGAGGCGGAGTTCATGGCTCTCCTCAGACACCCGGAAGACCGTAACATCGAGCGAACGTACCACGCAGGCCGCCTAACGTCAGCCCTCACCAGCATTCCTAACTGGATAGGCTCGGGCGAGTATTTCACGATGAATCGCGAAACAGCGGTCAATTGGGGAAGGATCGGCGCCCTCAATTTTGGCTTCGCCAGGTGGAAATTCGACGCTATGCGAGGATATCCCACCCTTCCAAACGGCTCCCGTCTGCCTATTGCAACGGAACCAAGTCTTCTGGAGAAATTTGGAGGGGTCATCGTCGAAAACCGGGAATCGGATTATCTTACTCTGTCGGATGGTTCTCAAAAACCGTGGCTTGGAAGAGGCTATGCATTTCCGCAAGGCTGGCGCCAATTCTATCGAATTCGACCTGGACGCCCCGGTGACCCCATGGAGCCGATCGGGTTTCAAATGACCGAGGTCGACCAGCGATTCTCAATAGAGCTCCGACAAGCTGATATCAAGGTGAGCCACCCCGAGTACGGCACTCTCCTCATCGCGAACAAAAGCCCTCTCTTTGGGAGGGACAACTACGATCATCCGGCCTATTTCAGCGATCGCGCGATCGGAACTTCGCTGTCTCAGGAGGAACTGGAGGGTCTAACACCTGAAAATCTGGCCAAATTCGGCTTTAAACATATTCTCGACGCCTCACTCAATAAGTCGGCTCCGCATCTTCAGAAAAAGATCGGAGCTCTCCTTGATGGCTTTGATGCCTGGCGCGAAGAATACTGTCGCTGGAAATGCGACACCAATTACTACACGGCATTCGCCTCGATACCGGGGCTCGAGGATGATAGATTGGTCGGTGCCTACAAATCCACCGGCTTCCCCGCGCTCGTGAGCCTTATTGAAAGGCTTGAAGCGCAAAATAATTCTCGTGGCAATCGAAGTGGAGGACTCGCTCTGGCATTTGTCCCTCTCGATCTCCCCCCCTTCTCTCCCTCTCGCTTCGAGGACCAGCACGGGTTACAACGTAATCAGCTCGTGATAACCCCTGAGCGGCTTTCCGTGCTCAGGCACCTCGCCAGCGGCAACGTCCCGTTAGCTGAAATGACCAGAACAGGTATGACTACTTTTTTTCAGATGGGAATTGACCGAGGGGAGGAGCTTATCATCATAAACGGTCAGCACGAAGAAAGTAAGTGAGCGTGGCTCCCTTCACCACCCTTCTAGAATAATCGAGCTATCGCTTTCGCCTTTCGCGCCATCCTCGCAATGCTCTGCTCCGTCGTGAAAAGGCCCACCTCGTCGTAAGGTATCCACTTAACGTCGTGGGACTCGTCACTACAGCGAATTTCGGCAGTGCCAGCTCGCATGAGGAACCGAACATCAAAGTGGTGGTGCGCTGGCTCTGACTTTGTGGCAGGAATGGGGTGAATATCGAGGTCAAATACACCGGCCACGATAATCTCGCTATTGGCAATCCCGGATTCTTCAAACATCTCTCGGCGAGCAGCTCGTACAAGATCCTCATCGCCATCAACATGCCCCCCCAACTGGAGCCAACGGTCCAATCTGCGATGGTGATGAAGGAGCACATACTCACCGCAGGGGCTTTCAAGCCACGAGGACACCGTGATATGCCCCGGTACAAAGTGCGAGCGTAAAAGGACCTGAGCCCCCTCAGTGACGAGGGTCAACATTACCGCACGGGCGGCCACCTGCTCACTGTCGCCCTTTGGGTCGTAGTTGTCGAGAAGAGCGTGGATAGAGGAGAGGGGTTCGGAGGGGGGTAGGTGAGGCTCGACCATTAGATGGTTCTCCCGTTGTCACTAAGGGGCAGATTCCGGACACAAAAGGGGGTTTATGGCAAGAATATACTCGGGCACAGGGGTGCCACCGATGAGGTGTTCCTGTATGACCCGTTCAAGGACCTCCTCACTGCATGAGTGGTACCACACCCCCTCAGGATAAACGACCGCGATTGGACCGGAAGCACAAATACGGAGGCAGCGCGCCGCAGTCCGAAGGAGCACCGCCCCCCCCGCTCGCTCAATTTCGGCTGTCCTCTGCTTGAGATAGCCCCAGACCCGCTCATTATCTGATTGGGGGCAACAGCTACCACCCACGCACAAGACGATGTGTCGCGACCCGTTTTTTATCTGATCTACTTTGGTGTGGGGAATGGCTGATGAGGACTGAATTCGGTCGGCAGCCATCGGAGGATCTTTACCAGATGAGGTTTTGGCAAAAGATAATGGTGCGCCAGGAGGGTCTCGAACCCCCGACCCGCTGATTAAGAGTCAGCTGCTCTACCAACTGAGCTACTAGCGCAACGGAGCAAATTTTTGGCTATTGTTGGGGCAAAAGTCAAGTTGGTGGTACGAGTTTTTTCTCCCGTCGCCTCTCGGAATGCTCCCTCCCCTTGACCAGCAATCCCCGATAGTGAATCCTCTTCTTTCACCCTCACTGAGTTTTGCCTACCTTTCCTCCGCGGGCCCTTATGGACTACCTCGCAACTATCTTTGATATGTTTCGTCACTTAGACACCCGTTTAGCAGTCATCTGCCAGTCATACGGAACGACGACGTATCTCATCCTCTTTGGCATCATCTTTCTCGAGACTGGTGTTGTTGTTACTCCGTTCCTGCCCGGGGACTCGCTTCTATTCGCGGCGGGAGCTCTTTCGACGGTGGCTGGTGTCGATGGCGGCAGCGGGCTCTCGGTAGTAACCCTCCTCTGGAGCCTATTTCTCGCCGCATTTTTTGGGGACTCCGTGAACTACGCGATCGGTCACCGCGTCGGAGCTAAGGCGTTCGCAAACCCTCGGTCTCGCATTTTTCGCCAGGAGTATCTCAAAAAAACGGAACAATTTTATGAAAGATATGGAAACAAGACTATTGTCTTAGCCCGCTTCGTTCCGATCGTGCGAACCTTTGCGCCGTTTCTTGCGGGCGTCGGGCGAATGAACTACCGAACCTTCGGTCTCTACAACGCGTTCGGGGCTGCTCTTTGGGTCGTATCGCTCGTCGGGGCAGGCCATCTCTTCGGTGAAGTCCCATTCGTAAAGCAAAACTTTGAGTTCGTCATTCTCGCGATCATTATTATTTCTCTTCTCCCTCCGGTGATTGAGGTCCTCAGAGAACGGGGACGGATTGCAAGCACCGAAGCCAAATGAGAACTAAAGTTTATGGCGCCGCCCTCGGAAGCCGAGCCAAGACCAAAATCCCAGAGGTTTGATGTCACCGCTGTTAGTTTCAAACAATACCCCCTCCCCTCCTCGTTTCAAATCGTCATATTTTTGAGGGAAAGCAGGGCACACTTCGACCAACCTGTGTCTATCAAGGTGGTGGCTCCTGATGGAACCGTGGTCAGTATTCGTGGGGTCCGTTAGAGACCGAAGGCTATTACCACACAGCGAAGAGAGCAGTATCCATATCCTATTTACATGGGAGGAGGAAAGGTCAGGAGGCATGATGAGGAGAGACTTTACCGATCGAGTTGGCTTTTATCTTTCATTCGGTTCACTTACCGCATCTTTTCTGATCGCCCTTGGGGTGATGGCTCACCCGTGCATGGCGTCCCCAAAAACCAAACCGATGCCTCTCGATGGCTCCGTGGTCGAATTCAAACAATCCACCTTTCCCTCATCCTTACAGAGCCTTACCTTCTTCGGCAGGAGCAAGGCGAACTTCACTCAACCCGTTTCAATATCCGTCCGGGCTCCCATCGGGGCTGTGGTAAGTGTTTTTGGAGTGCAATCAAAGACAAAAAACCCACGACTTCGGAGTCTCTTCCCGATAGCGGTGAAGCAACGGGGAGCCAATAAACTATTGGAAAAGACAATTATAAGCGAAGCCACGTCGATGAAGGCAGCCACAGCAGTCTCTGAGTCCGAGGTGATCTGTTGTGGGAGGACCAAGCAGATGCTTGATAGCCTCCTACCGATCTACTCTCTGATCTCTCCGGGGTGCGATTACCAGTGTATCTGCGACATCATATCGAAGGGCCCGGCATGCCTCGGCGGAGCCGGAGACGGTGGAAGCGGGGGGGATGGAACGAATCCGATTTCCGGTGGTGACGAAGGAGTGGATGCCGACAAGTACGCAACCGTCACCCTCGATGGGGCCTTTCAGAAGGACTCGTGCAGGACCGGGGGCACTCCGTGGAGACTTGTCGTGTCCTTTGACTTCCGAAAGGTCAACAGGTCTGTGCTCAAGAATGGCATCGCGGTGAAGGTGGCGGCTCGGGAGATAGCGTTCGGTGGAAGCAGAGCCGCGAGCATAAAGCCGGTCTCTGATGGAAAATACGCGCCTCGGCCGCTACTGCTGATGGCGCGAACCGGTTCATTCAACGAAGTCGCTCGTGTGGTTCGATGGAGGAATGGAAAACCGAGGGTAGAAAAAGTTTACGAAAAACTCGACTCCGCCTTCTATCAAGGGTTGAGTCTGATTCGGGTCCCCGTTGAGTTACCTGGCGGTTTCGCCAGCGTCGAGCTTCTCGACATGAAAGGATTCAGTCGAGGATACGGCGTTTGCCTAGAGATGACCCGCAGACGACAGTACGTGAACGGATATCCGATATCTCCTCGAGAGGGGCGCGGAGATGAGTGAGACTTTGCTAACCGCTGTTTCATGGCGTTCTATCACGCACGGGCCCAAGCGGATGAACGAGGAGGTTTTTGTCAGGGGTCGCCGGTAGAGGAGCTACTTGAGGCGATTTTATTAATCGTCCCCGGGGGAGTTAGCATCAAAGTGAGAGAGTAAAAAAGGTGGTATGGGCCGTGTCGACATCCGCGGGGCCTTAGTGTGGTGGTTAAGTTTTGGGATGACGGTTCGTGCGCTGCAGTATCGCACCATGAAAACCAAATGGCCGAGGGACCGCACTTTTTACTCTAGCGCGCCTGAGGTGCCATGGTAGATTGAAGGAGGAAATTACCCCTACTGGAGGCTTGGCCTATGATAGACATTTCAAACTATCAATCAACCCCGAACCTGAGCACGTCCCAGCGGGTACTTCTGGCCGAAGATTCTCAAGAAGCATCAGAGGTCATAAGCATCCTTCTTGAAGGGCTCGGTTTTGATGTTACCACCGTCAGCAATGGGCGGGAGTGCATGGATGCCGTGAAACGTGCCGAACAGGATGGTGCGCCGTTTGACTTCGTCTTCATCGACATAAGGATGCCCCTTGTTGATGGTAATGAAGCCGCTGTGGCATTGCGGACCACGGGATATCAAAATCCATTGATTGCAGTGACGGCCGATGCATCTCTGGCGGGGAAACTGGAATCCACCTTTTCCGGTTTCGATGCCTATCTCAGCAAGCGGGGACTTGATCAAGGGCTTATTGCTCAGGTTGTGAGAGAGGTCTCTAATCGAGGAGGAGTCCGTTAAGGTACCGCCCATGGGGAGTGATACTGAAGAGACTCCGGAAATCCCAAAGAAAAAGGAGGCCTCGTAACAAATGTATCCGGCAGGGCGGTGAGAAAGGGGTCCGCCTTGAGCACTTTGAGAGTTTTGAGGAAACACGGAGAATTTTCGTCGACTCCGACGAATCTGCAATCAAACTAACAAAGTGCTCAACGTGAAATCATTTTTCACCACCCTGCGACGTCGGACCTTTTTCCCCCTAAAACTTTGAATCAACCGTTTCGAATCCTTCAACGATCCGGTGAACTTCCCTCTCAATATCATCAAGATTCCCGGCAAGTGTGGTGGTCTCGCCGCGTTTAATAGTGACTTCTGCATCGCGCGCCATATCAGAGAGAACTGGATAGCCGAGGAGCCCCGCCGAGCCAGCTATCTTATGAACCTGTTCCCGAATCTCCGCCCACCCCGAGCGGGCCTCTGCTTCGCGGATGACCGCGACCGTTTTTTCAAGGCTAGAGACGAATCTATGTCGAATCTCGTGAAGACGCCCCTCTGTGGATGCCCCCTTTCCGACAGCGACTCTCACCGCCCCATCATCGAAGCCAATCCCAACAGGATGCGACACTCCTTGCGCGAGTCGAGCTGAAACTGTCCGAAGAAAATCTTGCACCCGAAAGGGCTTTGTCAAATACGCATCCGCTCCAGCTCTGATACAGGCATCGACCTCTTCTTCGAATGCATGCGCCGAAAGCGCTAGTATCGGCGCCTCTATGTTCCTTGCACGAAGTTCTCGTATCGCTGAGAGCCCATCCATCCCGGGCAGACCGATGTCCATTAGAATCACCTGAAACCGCTCTCCATCGTCAATAAGCCGAAGACACTCTTCAGCAGTTGGCGCAATCTCTACCGAGAGGCCCAAATCCTCCAAAAGAAGGCCAATATACCGAGCAGAATCGACCGCATCTTCGACCAAGAGCACGTGGCCATTGAGTCGAGAGGTTCCTCCTCCGATATCGCTGACCTGTTCCTCAATCACTGGTCGGAGGGGAAGTAAAATTCGAAATGTCGACCCGACCCCCATTTCACTCTCGACTGAGATGTACCCCCCCATCCTGCGGACGATCGACTGCGCGACAAAAAGTCCGAGGCCGACCCCTGGTGTATCACGACTTGCAACATCTTCGGTCCGAGAGAACTCTTGAAAGAGAACCCGACGTCCTGCCTCCGAGAGCCCCCGTCCGGTGTCTGAGACAGCGAACTCAAGTTGCCCCTCACCTTCACGCCAAACCGACAGCGTCACTTGGCCCCTTTCAGTATACTTCACCGCGTTGACTATCAGATTAACCAACACCTGGGTCAAACGAGTGACATCACCCACGAACCGCTTGGGAACATCTCCCCGAACCTGGACGGAATAGGTGAGCCCTTTTGCCGATGCTTGAAGATCCGCAACGGCATTCACTAGCTCAAGCACTTCATGAAGATATACCGGACCCTCATGCAGCCTGAATTCTCCCCCCTCGAGCTGCGATGAGGTAAGCACATTATCGAGGAGGGCCAAAAGGAAACGACCGTTATTTTGGAGTGCTCGGACAAATTCCGCTGTCTGATCTTTTTTGTATTGACCATCCGCCAGCAACTGAGAAAAACCGAGAATAGAGACAAGAGGTGTCCTAATCTCATGGCTCATACGGGCAAGGAATCTCGATTTTGCATCTCCCTCCTCCCATGCTCGATGCTCGGCAAGGCGGAGCTTTGTTATGAGATGGCGCCGACTCCAGGCACGCGCAAGCAGGTACCCTAGCTGATCGCGATCAACCTCCCACTTAGCAAAAAAATCTTGCAACCCCTGGCGCATGGAAGCCAAAATGTCTTCGCGGAACCGCCTCTCGCCGAATGCAATAACTGGAAATGCCTCTAATAAACCTGAAAAGGAATCGAGACCGCTCGGTCCACCAATCGCCGGATTATCTATGTCTATCAGAATGAGATCGGTCGTATCATCCCCACCCGCCATCGCCCGCAATTCTCCAGGATGGACAACTCGGCGAACCAGAACATCCGCATGATGCCACCGAAGCAGCTCGGTGACGCGGTAAAAATCCTCATCGTTCTCCTCAAACAACACGACGTAGAATGATGAGATCAACATAGAGGCATCCTCTGAATTCCACACCACCCCATTCCTGTCCTCCAAGCTCCCGCCCGGAAGAGCCAAGGAAGATCAATATTCCGAATCCTGTATCCTCGTTATACCTCTCTTTGGCCCAATCGCCACCTCCTTTTCGATATTCTCGCCTGTTAGTCCACTCAATGCGATTTTTGCACGCGCACTGAGCGCGGCAGAATCCGCACATCCTACTAATAAATCTATCTCTTGATACATCGTCTCTATATCTCGTCGACGCCTCTGAAGCGCAGATTCAATACGAGAACTCCGTATCATTCCAGCCCAAAAGAGCAACCACTGGATGATGTGCCACCATTCAGTAGCAGTTACCCTCTTCCGTACGGGCAACAATCGTTGGATGGCTCCCGAGATTTGCTCCCCACGGGAGGCATCAATACCGAGAAACAATCCGAGAAGACCACTCTCGAGCGCCCAATTTATTGCTGGGATCGGATCGCTCTCGGTCACGATTTTTCGAATCTCCTGCAGAATTCGATTTGCCGAGACAATCTCCCGGTCAAGCTGCTGAATGGTTGTAAAAAAAGCCCGCTCAGTATCTGGGCACAGCACCGCGTTACATCGAGCACCGTATCTTATGGCCCGAAAAAGTCTGGTAGGGTCGTCAAAAAAACTCCCAGGGTGCAACATGCGCACAACACCTTCGCGCAAATCCGCTCGACCACCAAGAGGATCGAGCACCTGTCCCTCCATGTCATCAAGAGATATTTCTCCTCGGAGATATCCCACAATCACGTTCAACGGGAGAGCCATGGCATTAATCGTAAAATCCCGTCGAAGAAGATCGTCGGATAGTGATCCTCGGGTCACGGTGGGAAGATCGCCGGCCCGTTCATATCTCTCGCTCCGCGCTGTCACCAGGTCGATCTCAAATGGAAAATCAGGGCGAATTATCTTTGCCGTTAAAAATCGGTCAAAAAGCTCTAATCGGCCTCCAACGTGCGGAGCGACAATACGGCCTATTTCTCTTGCATCCCCTTCAATGACGATATCAACATCCTGAAAAAGAGCCGATAAATCGCCCCTCGAGAGGAGATCTCGTACGACACCACCCACAACATAACCTTGCCCGCCGGCACTGTGTGCTACATCTTCAACTGTCGTCATAATCGCCGCTATGACGTCGCCAATCTCGGCTTGATGATCACTAGTCATTCACCTCCTCACGAGATCCAACTACTGGGTGTGCGATGTGGCCCGAGAAAAATCCTCTATCCCATCCGCGATACCCCGAGCAATCATCTCCCGAAACTGCTCTTCTGCAAGAAGCGCAGCATCATCTCGATTATCGATAAAGAAGAGTTCAAGGAGAACGCACGGCATGTGGGCTCCAACGAGCACGAAGAAAGGGGCTTTTTTAACCCCCAAATCACGGAGGCCAGACCCCTGCCATCTGTTCGGTGCTCGGACCGATCGATTGATGCTTTGATGAACGGAGTGGGCGAGAACAACCGAGTCCTCCATTTTACTCGCCTGCACGAGCGAACTCAGCATCAATGCGAGGTCAGAATCTTCGCGATTACCCGCCAGCGATACTAGCGCATTCTCGCGCTCTGCCAAAGCACGCGACGCAGCATCATCGGCATTATCAAGATAATACGTCGCAAGTCCACGCGGTCGATGATCGGTCGAGGCGTTCGTGTGCAGGCTGACAAAAAGGACAGCCCCCCGCTCATTGGCGAGCCGAGTCCGTTCTGACAACGGCAATGCAACGTCTGACTCCCTCGTCAGAAAAACCGAAAAGTTTCCCCGTTGCTCAATCAGTGCCGCTGCCCGCTTTGCAATCAAAAGTACCACCTCTTTCTCCGTTCGGCCCCGAGGTCCAACCGCCCCGCGATCCTCTCCCCCGTGACCGGGGTCGAGGACTACAACCTGTTTGCGCTTGCTGCGATCACCCCCCCCCAACGGCATCACTGATTGATATGGCCGGGCAAAACTCTTCTCAAAAGAGCGCGCTGTGCGAGCGTGTTCGGACCGTGGAAAGAGATTCTCGACCTCGCGGGCTATCTCCTGAGCCCGCTTCTCATTGCCGAGGCGCCACTCGACCTGCGCCAGGATAAGTTTTACCGCTGCAAGACTCGATGAGTTTCGGTACCGCTCTTCAACTTCGCGCACGAGGAAACGAACCTTAGCGGCTGCCCCCGCATCTGCGGTCATCCTATGAATATCATCCCACAAGATCGTCGCGTTCAGGAATGCCTGCTCAACGAGAGGAGCGTCCGAACCAAGACGAGCACACCGTTCAAGCTCCTCGGCCACAGTTCGGCGTTGACGAGCACTATCATGGGGGCTGCCATCCTGAATATCCCCCCCCGCCCGCAACGAGATCACATGAGCCAAAAGAGGTGAAAGATTACACGACGGCTTTTCCGCCCTCAGAATGTGGGGGTTCAGAACTAGGATGATGAGTGGCAGGAGCCCCGTCCTCAAAAAGATGAAAAACCGCGGAGCGAATGCCCTCGGTCGAACGAAGAGTAAGCGGAAAAGCGAGGCCATTGAGAGAAGCCTTTCTCAAACCTAATGAAGGAATCGCGAACCTTCAACGGATTCAGAATAAATCTCTCCGGTGCGAGCGTTCGCATCAAGCAGAGGAATTATCGATTTACGAAGCCGAGCAAGATAACAATCGCACACAAGCTACGAGGGCGTTGAGAAAGTCTCCCACGCACGCCCTTCTCCCCCCTCATTGTCACCCTGATTCATCATACTTCGCAACTCATACAGATACTCCAGCGCCTGACGGGGTGTACAATCATCCAAATCAAAAGACTCAACCCGCTCCCTCAATCGAAGCAATCGATTATCAACCGGGCGGGGTGGAGGAACAAAATTAAAAAACGAGGGTTGCTCATTCTCGCTCATACGCCGACTCTGACCAACCCGCTTCGTCGCCCCCCCTCTCTGATCTCCCTTGGGAGCAGCCCCGCTTAAAACCTCCTGAGCCCGTCGAAGCAGCGCTTCAGGGAGACCCGCTCGCTGCGCGACCTGCAATCCGTACGATCGTCCGGCAGCCCCCCCAACGATCTCATGGGTGAAAAAAACAGCATCTCCCCGCTCAATCGCCCCTACTGAAAGATTTATCATCGAGCCACGCTCTTCAGCGACGATCGTCAGCGGGTGGAAATGAGTAGCAAATAGCGTCCGACTCCGACAGGTATCGCAGACCCACTCAAGAATCGCCTGTGCGAGCGCCTCTCCATCGATAGTTGAAGTACCACGACCGATCTCATCAATAAGTATCAGCGACAATGGAGTCGCACCATGGACTATTGCCGCCGCTTCCCTCATCTCAACCATGAAGGTCGACTCCCCAGCAAAGAGGTCATCCGAGGCACCTACGCGCGCAAACACTTTATCCACAATCCCGATCCGCGCCCGCTCAGCTGGTACAAAAGATCCTATCTGCGCCATGATTACCATCAATGCAGCTTGGCGGAGATACGTTGATTTACCCCCCATATTCGGCCCCGTGATAACCGCACATCGGGTGCTGTTGCCGTCAATGTCGAGAGAGTTCGCGACGTATCGATTGCCGAGGAGTGATGCGACAACTGGGTGTTTGCCCTTCTCGATCGAGAGCACTGGCTCGCGAACAACCTCGGGACGAACTAATCGGTGACTGCGCGCAACAAGGCTCAATGACATCAACACATCAAGCTCTGCAATCGCCCGCGACAGCTGTCGCAACTGTTCAGTCCAGGGAATCAGCCGTTCTCGAAACTCCCGATAGAGCCTTTCCTCGAGCTCACAAATGCGTTCGGACGCCCCCAGAATCTCATGTTCAAGCTCCTTGAGCTGCTGAACGACAAACCTCTCTGCCTGAGCAACCGACTGCCGCCGTACGTACTCTTCCGGAATTATCTGCGCTTTCGTGGTAGGAATTTCAATGAAATAGCCCAGAAGATTGTTATACTTAATCTTTAGTGTTCCAATCCCAGTCCGCTCGCGCTCTCCCCGCTCGAACGCTGCAATCTGAGATTTTCCATTATCCCGCAGCTCCCTGAGACGGTCGAGCTCTTCCACAACGCCCTCGCGAACGATCCCTCCCTCTGATAGATGATGTGGCGGATCTTCCGCCAGAAAGTGCGTCAAGAGATCGCGACAACGCACCGAGACCGTCGCCAGCTCGAAAAGTCGCTGCAATCGCTCAGGAAGATCTCCCTCTGCACTGATACAATCAAGCACCGGAGGTAGCTCAACCAGCAGGTTTCTCAGTGCTCCTAGCTCCTTCGGAGTAACCACTCGAACAGTGAGCCGAGTCGCAAGCCGCTCGACATCGAGAGCTCGACTAAATAATCCCTGGAGCGCTCGCACCCCCTCCCCTCGCTCGCACCACGCGGCGACGGCATCGAGCCGCGATTCAATCTCTTCGGCTGACGTGGTCGGATTGAGTATCCAACTCCGCAAAAGTCGCCATCCGGCCCCACAGCTCGTCTCATCAAGGTAATCGAGAAGAGTTCCCCGGGTCGATCCATCCTTGGCTGAGGCTACAAGCTCTAAACTACTCCGGGTCGCGGGATCGATGCCCATTACCTCCTGGTAGGTGAGCGGTCGTACTTCACGAATAGCCTGACCGACATCAAGGGTGGTCTCTTCAAGCCAGTGGAGAAGCAGCCAACAGCTTCGGCGAGCACGCGGGCTGACAACCGCCACACCGGCAATCCCTCCGAAACGCTCGCCCTCAAGGAAGCTGGTCCCCCGCCACCGAATAGGAGTCGGGACAACCCGCTCAAGCGTGCGAACCCATCCAGTACGAGCATCCAGTGGCCTATCACCACACCTATCACACACGATGACCTCGGCCGGCATGAGGCGAGCGATCTCCGCCACAACCTCCTCGGCAGTCACTCCATCGCGAATCCACACAACTCCACTCTGAACATCGGAGAACGCGATGGCACCCGTCGCTAAAAAAGTCCCCGAGGCAGATGATTCGAAGAATATGGCTGCCACTCCTTCCCGAGCAGTCCTTCCTTGAGCCCCCCCCAAAAGTCGCACCCCGGGAGTCACAATCCGCTCAAGCTCTCGAGGCACCATCCCCTTCGTAACGTGCGAGGATGGAACCGTCTGGCTAACAATCGCGACCGAAAATCCTTGGTCTACCAATCTATCGAGATATCCATCGATGACACCGATTGGAACACCGCACATCGGCACCGGCTCGGCGCTCGATTTATCTCGAGAAGTGAGGGTGAGGTTGAGAGCACGGGAGATAACCACCGCGTCATCAAAAAAAACCTCGTAGAAATCACCAACCTGAAAGAAAAGAAGGCACTCCGGATACTGCGTCTTATAATCGCAGTACTGACGAAGCATGGGGGGAAGGGTTTCTGTTAATTCTGGAATGCCAGTCATCAGATTCATCTGGGGCTTCTGGACAACCAGTCAAAGGAGATGTTGTTTTTGAGGGAGGAGGCTCCCCTCCTCCCTCGTTTCTCGATTAGGAGTCAGATCCAGCATCAAGCTTTTGACGGAGGAGATCTCCAAAGGTAACGGCGGTTCCAGAATCCTCCATGAATTCTGCGAACTGCTCCTTCTCCTGCCGCTTCTTGATAGCCTTGATGCTCAGGCTAATACGACGCTCGTCCCTGTCAATATTGGTGACCTCTGCCTCAATATCCTGACCAACCTGGTAGACCGAAGACGTTTCCGTACCCCGTGGCACATCAAGCTGTGAATTATGGATTAACCCCTCGATTCCATCTTCAATCTCGACAAAAAGACCAAAGTCGGTGATTGATTTAATTGCCCCCTTAATGCGAACTCCAAGAGGATACCGCTGGGCAATGGTCTCCCAAGGATCGGACTCAAGCTGCTTGATGCCAAGGCTGAGCCTTTCATTGTCAGCATCAACATCGAGGACAATCGCTTCGATCTCATCTCCCTTCTTGAAGAGGTCGTGAATTTCCTTCGGATCCTTGATTCGCTTCGTCCACGAGAAGTCGGAAACGTGCACCAAGCCGTCGATACCATCCTCAACTCCGACAAAGATACCGAATTCGGTAATCGACCGGACCTTCCCACGGATACGGGAGCCGACCGGATGCCGACTACCGAGGTCAATCCACGGGTTCGCCATCAACTGCTTGAGGCCGAGACTGATCCGCTGTTGACCCTGATCGATACCTAGCACGACCGCTTCGACCTTATCACCCTCGCTCACTATTTTGGACGGATGCTTGACCTTCTTCGTCCAGCTCATTTCGGAGACATGGATCAACCCCTCCACCCCTTCTTCAAGCTCGACGAACGCCCCATAGTCGGTAACACTCACGACCTTGCCACTTACCTTGCTCCCCACTGGGAACCGCTCGTGCACGGTCTGCCATGGATCGGTTGTTAACTGCTTCATGCCGAGACTGACTCGCTCACGATCACGATCGTACTTCAATACGACGACCGGGAGCACCTGACCAACAGAGAGCTTGTCGGAAGGATGACCAACCCGACCCCACGAAATGTCGGTAATGTGCAGAAGCCCGTCGATACCGCCGAGATCGATGAACGCGCCATAATCGGTGATATTCTTCACCGTCCCCTCCATCACCACTCCCTCGGAGAGGTGCTTGAGAGTTTCACCGCGAAGCTGATCACGCTCCGACATCAGCACGGTTCGTCGCGAAAGAACGATATTCCCCTTCTCTCGGGTGACCTTCAAGACCTTAAAATCATGCGTTTCGCCGAGGAACCGATCGAGATTGCGGTGCGGACGAATATCGACCTGCGAGCCCGGAAGAAACGCGGGAATCCCGATATCTACCTGCAATCCGCCCTTGACCTTCTGAACGATCGTCCCGCTGATGGTGCCGTCTTCACGATAGGCCCGCTCTACGCCTTCCCAAATCCTCTTCTGATCTGCTCTCTCCTTCGAGAGAACCACCTGGCCCATATCATTCTCGAGGCTGAGGATGTAGACATCGCAGGTATCCCCGATTGCGACCACCGGCTTACCATCAGCACCTGCAAACTGCGCCAAGGGAACTGCGCCATCCGATTTAAACCCGATATCAACCGTGGCAACCTCGCGATTAACCGCCACAACAGTGCCGGCAACGACCTTTCCGGGACGGATATTGGCTGCCTTACCTGAAAAGAGACGCTCAAACTCACTTGCGAATGACCCAACCTCTCCGGAGGCGGTCCCTGCTACATCACTGGAAGAAAATGTCATAAAAATAATCGTTTTACTCGTGCCCCTCTCTCACCCTCGCTGGTTCATACCGACGGGGGAACGTTTTGGTGAGGAGGTCACAATCAAGGTTATCCAACGAGAACAGCTACCTTTCGGAAGAGACCCGATGAGGCTTTTCTCCTCGGGCGTTCTTCCTTCAGTCGCTCGCTACGAGCCCCCGAGAAGACGCCAGAGTATAGAGGTAGTCCACCACCTCCGTCAATGCGCGACCCCCATTGTCTACTCGAACGGCATCCGGAGCCGCCACCGTGGGCGATATCGCCCGTTCAGCATCCCGCCGATCACGCTCGATTATTTCGGCCCGAAGGACTGATTCATCAGCTGCAACACCCTCCCCCCGCGCTTCGCGCCACTGCTGAATTCGACGAGAAATTCTAAGATCCTCAGGAGCTTCAACGAAAAGCTTCAATTGAGCATCGGGGAAGATAACCGTTCCGAGATCCCGCCCCTCACCAACTATCGGATAAGGAGCATACGCCTGCCGCTGAGGCTGAACGAGAGCTTGTCGAACCCGTCGAGAGGTTGCCACGCACGAGGCCGCCTCTGAAATTCGCGAATCAGAGAGGTCAACAGCGACCGTTCGCCCATCAACAAGCACTCGTCCCATCCCCGAAGAATCGACCTCCACTTCCCACGAGTGCGACTCGACAAATGCCCCGAGCGTTCCCTCATCCCCAAGGTCAATCCCTCGCGCCAACGCTTCCCATCCCACCGCCCGATAGAGGAGCCCACTACTGAAATGCACGAAGCCCAATCGACGAGCAAGGTGGCGCGCAATGGAGGATTTACCCGATGCAGCGAGACCATCCACCGTAATTACTATCCGAGAAGCGGGCGTTACCACGTCTTACACCTCCGAAACACAACTCACCCAAAAAAACTACCTTGGATGGAATAAAAGCCACTCCGATCCAGGGTGAGAGGCATCATACCAGAAGGAACTCTGGAGAAAAGTCGATGGGCTTGCGAATAGCCTCGGAGGTTAGCTCTGCTATGTCGATTTATCTCAAGGAGACAATCAAAAAAGTCGATATAAGAGGTACCGGATGAGTATTTATTCAATCCACGTATGAGACGACGCCCTCAACCGCCTCTCAGTCGCCCAATTCCTCAAAAAACATTTCCGTCCTTTGACGTCATTGATACCGGGGTCGTTCTTTCCGGCGGAGGCTCACGCGCTGCGTATCAGGTCGGTGCGCTGCGAGCCCTCTGCCGTTTCTTTGACCACCCCTCTCACCCGATTAACACCATCGTTGGGAGCAGTATCGGCGCCGTTAATGGGCTCGTGCTCGCTTCACTGCTAAAGCACGGTGTCCACGAGGCAGTTAATCAGATGGAACTCATCTGGCGCGAGCGCACCATTCGAAATACCTTTAGTGGTTCCCCCTCCCGAGCATTCCTGAGGGCTCTCCTCATCGCGCAGCAACAGCTTCGCTCTCCCGGCCCCAACCTTTCAGATCGATCGGTTTTTGACCCCGCCCCTCTTAAAGAGGTTGTCGACCGAATAATCAGCGAGTGTGGTGGGCTCACCCCCGAAACACGGCACCCCTCCCTTACCTCGGTAGGAGTAATGACCACGATTGAGGGGCCCGAGAGAAAGCCGCTCCTCTTCCTCTCCTCCCATAAGCATCCCTCACCTGAGGCGATGGCGGGTGCCACCTTTGATATTACCATGGTACCCGACCTGCGAGCCAAACACGGATTCGCCTCCGCAGCTCTCCCCTCCATTCTTCCCGCAGTAGAGCTCGATACCGATCGAGGCAAAGTAAGACTCGTCGACGGAGGCATCTCGATAAACGTACCGATCGATCCCGCGGTACGCCTCGGTGCGAATCGGGTATATTCAATCGATGTATCGGGGCGTCACTGGTGGCTCGACAGATTTGGTGAACCCCACGACACCCGACCCTCGTGGGAAGTCGCCGCTGAGCCCGAAACATTTTGTCTGCGTCCTCCGAAGACCGCCTCGTTCCGAACCCGACGTTCCCTCGGTCCCATCCTCAAAGACGCCGTGGGAAGCTCAACGAGACGATTTATCGCCGCCGCAGGCCCCGTGTGGCCCCTTTTTAGCATCCTTAAGAAAAAACTGGGCGAGGAGGTGGCATATGAGAGCATGACGTATGTCGCTCTTGACCCCGAATACCTCCAGGGACTCATCGAATTGGGTTATTCAGAAACAGTCATGACCCTCGAAGAGATGAGGCGCAATGATCTCGTATCACTCGGCACTAAAGTCGCGTAGGGCAGCCGCGCCCCGTCGCATCGGATGACGGTGCTTAACGAGAAGGAACGATTTCAAGACTGCTGCAGCCGCTTCGCCCTCCTCAAAGGAAAGCCGTTGGAACCACCCATTCGGAATTCGCTGCGCAAGAATCGCCATATGGCGTGCCTCAGCTTCAGACGACGTCGCGGAGGCAACCACTAAAACCGGGCACCGAATTCGGTGAAGAAACGGCTCGGGGAAGAAATGGTCTGATCCCATCCGCAGGGGCAACCCCAAAGGGAGCCACCTCTCAAGCCGAGCAACCACCCGCTCGCTCCATGATGCCCCAAGCTCAACTGTCGGATCTGCGAGAATAATCACCTGACATAGTTTAGGTCGCGTCACTGCAAGAAGCTCAACCAAGACCGAACCTCTGCCCACCCCGATCATCGGGCAGTGTCGCACTCCGAGCGACTCAAGACACGTCTCAACCTCCGCACTCGTCGCCTCCCACTCACTACCCGAGGTAGGCGGAGCAACAAGGAGCTCAATGACCCGGCCATCGGCGATAACGGCTCCCTCCGCACCCTCTTGCGAGATCCACGCCCCCCTCATCATCCCCTTCTTTTCGATGAGCAACTCCTTACCATCCCGCAAACCACTACGCACAATCACAACGGCCCGGCCGGTGCCCCTGACAGTTTGCACCTGAACCCGACGGAGCGGGACCCGCCCTTCGCTCATCTCGCCAATGACACCTTTTAACTCCGACGCCCCCTTCGCCATCCCTCCTCCGTCACCTGTAAAGCCAAAAACTCCCCCTTTTCTAACCCAACGAAACCCGGTATAACATAGTATCGAGCCTATAAGAAGGTCGAGATAAAGGTAGTCAGGGGAAGCCCCGTCGGCCATCCCCAATCGAGAGCGTCCTCAAGGGAGTACTGTATGCGGAGAGGCCATGACTGAAGAAGCCATGACTGGCGGTGTGCCATCCGATGAAGCTACAGGCCTCGACGCCAGCTGTCAGGAATCCACTCCCCCCTCCAGACCTGGGCCGATTCGCGTTGGATCCGGTACCGCAGAATCACCGACTGAGGCAGCCACCCCCACCCGTCGCTTCGCCTGCCACCACTACAATAGCTGCCTGAGCCTCGCCGCCGTGCTTAACTGGGATAGTTTCTCATGTCGAGGATGCTCGGGAGAAATCGATGAGGCAGTTCGATGGCGAGCAAAAAGCGAAAGCCGTCGAGACGCCACTCTCAAAAGACTTTGCGTTATCCCCAACCCTCCCATCATGCGATCGTCCGCGAGTTCGCGCCAACCGGGTCAATCCGGAACGACGATCCAGGTTAATCCCATCGTTAATCTTCGTTCGGTCGGTCCACGATAAGGGAATCTTGCCCCCGACGAATTTCTTCATTACCCTCGCGGATGTGGTGTGCAAAAAGGTTGCGCATGCCAGAGGCTGAAAAAGGATGAGCGGCCCACTGTTCGCGAGGATGTATGCACGAAACTTCTTCTCCCCTCTACAAGGGATACATTGATTCGATTTTACGAGATGACCAAGCGGTGACCGTTAACGCGTGGGCTGCGAGTACCACCCCTTACACCGCGGAGGACATCTCAGTCTTTTTACCCGCGACTAATAGCACCATATCGTGTCGTGCGACCATCTCCCAAAGACCAGACGTCTATACCTTTTATAATCAGGTCCATAGTGGGTACCTCAACAGCGGAATTCAGGTAACCTTTACCGCCCAACCAAGCGAGTGCTTGATATCGATTCGAGGGGAGCCACTCTTTACCATTCCCGGAAACAAATTTGCGGGACTCGCGATCGACGAGATAATCCGGCCAAACCGACGGGCAAAGACGGAGCTGATCGTCGTTGATAATTTCTATGAAAACCCGGACATCGTCAGAGAATACGCTCTCACCCGAGAATTCAAGTCGAACGAGATGTACCACAAGGGAAACCGCACCGAAGAGCGATATATACCGAGCTGGGTAAAGGATGAATTCAGCCGCATCCTTAATAAACAGGTAACCGAATTCGTTGGAGCAACGGGGGTCTTCCAGTACTGCGTTGCTCAGGACAGCGTCGTCTACCACTACGATACGCAGGAGTATGCGGCGATGGTGTATCTTTCGCCACATGCCCCCCTCCAGACGGGGACCCAGACATTTCGCAGCAAAATTACCGGACTCTTCGGGGCAGCTACCGATGACGACGCGAGCCGGCTTGGTAAAACAAAGGAGGAATTAGACCGATTAAGCTTCAACGGAAACAATTTCTACGATCGGAATAACATGGAGCTCGTCGATTCCGTGGCGAACGTCTACAATCGTTGCGTCATCTTCCACGCGAGAGCTCTCCACGCCGCCACCGGTTACTATGGGAGCAACAAGGACGACTCCCGTTTATTCCATCTTTATTTTTTCAATTGCTGATTCTAGGTCGACAGAGCGATCGCGGATAGCGATGGAAGTGAAAGGCGCGTATCCGCCCGACGGTCCAATCCGAAAAGAACTCTCCCAGTACATCGCGATGAGGTTAAACGGGGTGAGCGCGGGTCAAAGTTTACGACGGACGATGCGAATATCCTTTTTAACCCCAAACGGGCACGTGCCCCCTTAACCCTCCTCACACAAAATCACAGCTGGAAGAGCGATTTGAGCTTGGCCTCTACGAGGCGAACGTGATTAGGATTTGTCGATGGTTGGCCGTTCACGAGAAGCTGCACCTGCCCGTTTGCACCGTTGATGGTTAATTGATAAGGACCTCCCTCCCGGCCGCCTACCGTTATCACATCCCCCGTAAAACTCGCTTGCGAGATAGCCCCCTTCGCTTTCGCGTCCTGAAGCTTCTCCATGATCTCTCCCTTCCGAGTCCTCCACGCTTCAGCAATGGATGCCTGTTCCTCCGGGCTAATGGTGCCATTAATCGTAATCTGCCCTGCCGTCGTCTGAGACGGCCGCGATGCTGGAGCCGGACCCGACGAGGGTCCCGGAGATGAAGCGGGTGTTGTACTCACGGACCGGCCGAGAAACCCCTCCACATCACCAAGTATCCGACGCCTTATGGCCCCTAACTCGGGCAAGCTTGGGTCGGCACCAGGAAGCCTCGGATCTCCCCCCGTCCTCATGTACTCAAGAATGAACTTCTTCGCGCCTACGGCCACTGCCACCGAAATCCTGTCCGGTGCCTCTGTCACCTGACCTGGATACTTCTGCTTGAGGTAATCGGCAAAGCCGGGTTTTTGGGAAGCCTCCCGAATAGCTGCCTCCTCCCTTGCCGAGAAGATTCCCGATTCAGGTGTTGCTCCCGCGTCAGGCCTTGTAGCCCCGCCTGGCTGAGGAGTCGTCCCTCCCGATGATTGCTTCTGTACCAAGGCTTTACAGGCAGGCCGCAATGCCTCGTGAACCGCGGCCAACCCCTGTTCCATCCTCACTTTGTCGAAAGGAACCCCATTTACCAAACTTTTTTCTTTTACTATGTCGCCCGATGCCACATGGACTAACAGGTCTACCTTTTTACCTTTCGGGTCAGAAACCTCGACTCGTCGATACCCCTCGGGCAGCGGCTTTCCATCTGCTCCCTTATCGTGAACCGCGAACGTTATCCCATCTCGGGTCACCGACTCACCCGGCTTTACCGATGAGAGAAGTTCCCTCATAGCGACCTTCTCTTGCTGCTTGTACGGCTCGCTTTTGACAATCGCCGTCGTAGAATCAAGACGGGGAAAGCTGGAAGACGCTGGTTGAGTCGCTGCTGGAGTTGGTGTTGCACCGGGCGCGGCCGATGGAGTGGGTGATGAAGGCGCTGGTTGCGTCGCTGCTGCTGTCACGGTCCCCTCCTTAATTCCTACTATTTTTTCTATCGCCCTCATAACGAGAAACGCTTCTTCAGGGGTTATGGCTTCCTTTTAATGCAATGTGCCCCAAGACCACTCAATCTACTCGAAGTCGGTCGCACTTCTCGTCCCTCGAGGAGGGATTCACTCGACAATATCACGGAGACGGCGGACCGCGCCGACAAACGGTACGGCAATAGCACCCATAACCAGGGGCACATGCACCGGAGGCTCGCTAAATAATGAGGCTGTTACCGAGGAGAGGGGAGTCCCCTACGCCGGACCCTTCCCGTACACATCACGGTAAGCCTTTCTTATCGCGGCGACATCTGATGGATCATCGAGCTTCAGCGGTTTGCCCTTGAGAACCCCTGCGACGGGCTCTCCCGCCGCATTCACGGCCAAGACAAGGGACGCGGCGGAGTTTGGGCCTTTTGGTCGCAGAATGAGATAGGACGTGGCATCAACCCGCGAAAAAGGCGCTTCCTCTGGGTACGGGTTTGTCGTGGAGCTCTCAATTACTCCCCCTGTCGTCGTTCGGAACAGCTGGGGCGTCCCCTTGAGGAACTCCGATTTACCAAGCGACGTCAGCCAGGCTTTATCAGACAGCGCAGGGGTTGCTTCCGGTTTTGTCCCGGCTCCCACTGAGCTTACCACCTTTTGAAACCTGTCAAGATCCTCTCTTCTGCTCAAATTAAGGGCCTGAGGCGGCTCCCCACGTTCACGATACACCGGATGAGCAATCTCCCCCTTGCCATCAACGACGAAACTCACCTCCTCATTTTTCTCAGAACGTGCGCGTACGGATACTCGGTGACGGCCATCAGGCTGAAGCACACTTGCGATGGTTCCCGAACCGACCTCCTGTGGTCCTTTGCCCGCATGTTCCCGAGCCAAAGTCGCAAGCTCTCTTCCGATAACGGGTGTCGGGGATCCTTTATCCCGCGACGAGCCCGAGCGAGACTCGGTTCCCCTATCGGGTGAATCTGCTGACTTTTGCACTATGGCTCTACACATCGGTCGCAGCGCCTCATGAACCGCTGCGACACCCTGCTCTGTCCGAACCTTATCCCAGGACACCCCGCCGATCGAACTTTTCTGTTTGACTATGTCGCCTGATGCTACGTGGACAATTAGTTCAACTTTTTTACCGCTGCGGTCAGCTATCTCAACGCGACGAAACCCCTCATCAGCTCCCTTGTCGTGCACCGTGAACGTGACCCCATCCCTGGTGACCGACTCACCGACCTTCGTCGATGCAAGAAGCGCTTTCATCGCATCCTTCTCACCCTGTTTGTAGGGGTCACTCTGAACCAACTCTCGGACTGAAGAGACCGGCCGGAAGCTCACCACTCCGGGCGCAGAAGACGTAGCTGGTGCTGACGATGTCGCCGGGGCCGGTGATGTAGCTCTGGCTCCCCCTCCCTGGTCTTGGGTTTCAACTGCCACACTCCCCTCCTCACAAAACTCGCACACCTTCCGCTCCCCCTCCCACCGAGGGCTCTCTAGCGTTATGCCCCTAGCTCTCAAACGGGTGACCCCAAATGGGTAAAAATCTTTGCCGGAGCCGCTATTTTCGTTCCCCCTCCACCTCTCCCCTAACCAAAAATCCCGCTGCTAACCCACGACCCGCGCTCTCCCCTATCACAAGCTGCCGCGACTCACGAAAGCGCACCCCTAACCCCTTTCCTTCTGCCAACACACAGTCACGAACGAGATTTTCAATCACTACATTTCCCACCTCATAACTATGGGTTGTGACAATCAATGCTCCACCCTCCTCGTGGCCCCTATCTGCCTGAGCTCCTGTCCGCCGAAGGAGCCTCACCATCGCCTGAAGCAACGGGACAATAATCTCCCCCAGCTCCCAGCGAGATTTTGGGGTCGGCCGGCTGAATGACGGTGGATCGGCGATAATGAGGTCGTAACGGCTCCCCCGCTTTATCTCTCGATTCAGGAACGAGAGGGCATCCTCCGTAATGAAGCGGATAGACGATATGCTATTTGCTTGAGCATTTTCCCGAGCCCATCCGATGGCGCTTTTCGAGAGATCAACATGGGTGACCTCTGCCCCCGCCGCCGCAGCAGCAATGGAAGCAAGCCCCGTGTAGGCAAAGAGATTAAGAATCCGAGCGCCGGGACGGGACGCAACCGCCCGAATCTCAGGGAGATACGACGCATGCTCTGGGAATACCCCAACCTGGCCGTTTGATTGACACCGAACGAGCAATGTGACCCCGTCGATGATGACGGGCCACTGCGCCGGCAATTTCCTGGTGCTTCGCCATCCGCTCGCTGGAAGATAGATACCATCAGGATCAAAGTCCGATGTGGCGCGTCGTCGCCAGCAGGCAAGACTCGCGGGACGCTCAAGAAGATATTCTCCCCACCGCTCGACACGTACCCCCTCTCCCGAATCAACAAGAGCATAGGTGCCCGGAATTGGCGAGAGGTTACTAACCCCCAATGAGAGCTCTGCCGCCGCCACCGCTAGGCTCCCCGACGGTCATGAGTAGCCAACAACTTCTCATGCAGGAAGGAATCGTTTCCTAACTCCGAATGGAACGAAGCGGCAAGCACGTTGTGATAACGAAATAGCACCGGCTGATTGTGTAAAAAAGCTTCAGGGGTTGCCCTCCCATCTATCGCTTCAAGCAACGGCGCTCGAATAAATGAGACAACATGAGGAGTAGGTCCATCACCCACCGTAATCGATGCCTCAAATGATTCGCGTTGCGACCCATAGAAATTGCGATGAGCCCGAAGCGGTATCGCTGCGAGCGAGGGCTGCGATGGTCCGACAACTTCCGTCGCAAGAAGGATCGCCCCAGCGCACACCCCGAGCACGGGGCGGTGCCGGCAGAATATAGCGAGAGGCTCGAACATATTGCTTAAGCGAAGCAGATGGAGCATCGTTGTGCTCTCCCCACCCGGAAGCACTAACCGCTCAACAGATTCGAGATCCGCACACGATCTCACCAAAACCGCCTCGATACCAAGACGAGCAAACGCGGCTCGGTGCGGTTCAACACAGCCCTGAAGCGCGAGGATCCCTACCGTCATACTACCATCCCCCGCTCGTAATCACCTTTCTGTCACCATCCCCGCTTTGCCAACTCTGCTCCAGCCGGAATCTGACCCATCTCGATACCACGCATCGGCTCACCGAGACCACGAGAAACTTCGAGCAGCCGGATCGGATCAGTGTAGAAAGCGGTTGCCACAACGATAGCTCGCGCAAATGCCTTTGGGTTACTCGAATGAAAAACCCCCGAACCGACAAAGACCGATTCCGCCCCAAGCTGCCGAATAAGCGACGCATCTGCCGGGGTCGCAACCCCTCCCGCCGCAAAGTTAGGGACCGGAAGGCGCCCTGCCCCCTTAACCTGCTCGAGCAACGCGAGAGGAACTCGATACTCCAGCGCCTTTGATTCCAGCTCGGCCCCCGCCATATCACGAAGCGCCCCGAGCTCATTTGTTATCTGCCGCATGTGCCGGACCGCCTCAATGATGTTCCCGGTTCCCGCTTCTCCCTTGGTACGGATCATCGCAGCACCTTCGTTGATCCGTCGCAAAGCCTCGCCAAGGTTGCACGCACCACAAACGAAAGGTGTCTTAAATACCGATTTATCGATATGAAATTGCGGGTCTGCTGGGGTAAGCACCTCTGATTCATCGATAAAATCAACCCCTATAGCTTCAAGAATCTGCGCCTCTGCCACATGTCCAATTCGCACCTTGGCCATGACCGGGATGCTTACTGCGGCTTTTATCTCCTCTATTAGTTGGGGATCACTCATCCGAGCGACACCTCCCTGCTTGCGAATGTCGGAGGGAACCCGCTCAAGCGCCATCACCGCGACTGCTCCCGCATCTTCCGCGATGCGTGCTTGCTCCGCAGTCACCACATCCATGATGACTCCGTTGCACAGCATCTCCGCGAGACCAACTTTTGTATTCATCATGACAACATTACCTCATAAGAACGGCGATAAGGAGAGGCATCTCTCAACACGAGAGAGAACGCGCGTAAAGCGACTAAATTATCACTCACAAAAAGCAAACGGGTCAAGGATTGGGCCTTTCCAACGGCTTGCTGCACCATGCGTGCTCGGGGGCGAAAACTGCATGGCGCCTCCCAGCCTCGAAACAGAAAAACGAGAAAGGGTTGCGGTCCACCGTGATTGATATCACAGCACCACAACCCTTGAGACCTTCATGAAGAACCCTCTTGGCTATCCACAGAACCGACCTCCCTTCCCGAAGAATCAGCGACCACCTCATCAGGAGATGAGGCAGGAGGCGTGAACTCCTCCATTCCCTCCTTCGGTGGAGCCGTCAGGAACATCGCGCCCGCAACCGCGAACGAAGCTATGCCCCGAATGCTGGATGCGATAACAACGCCAAGGGCAGTGCGGACTCGCGTCAGCACTGGTCCGAAGAGTCCTACTACGAGTGGCTCGAGAAATCGAACAACCACCTGCCACCGGCTATACACAAACGCTTGGTTAATGATGGCAAGGAGCCCTACTTGGAGAGCAATGTTCTGTGAGCTGTTATGATGGGCATGGATATACCAAACTGCGTACAACCCCACACACACCGCCGTCTCAGTCACCGCCCGAAAGGCAAGGGATCCGAGATTGGCAGCGACAAGCATCGCACCCTGAAGAGGGACGATGACAAGCGCAGGAATCCGGCGCCACCGGACGGGAATCGGCCCCTCTCCTGAAAGCAGGCCAAGCTCAGCATCCTGAGTGAGGACCTGCCAACTCCGGCCGAGAAGATCACGAAATCCCGACAGGCTTCGAAATGCGGACCCACTCCATTGCGCCTTCTCAAGGAATTTTTTCACCTCAATGAACGCAGAGGGATCATCAAGGCGGGGGACCCTCATCGGCAACAGAGCCACCGAAGGAGCGTTACCCGTCGCGATGAGTTGCAACGCCGCAAATCCGCTCATGACCGCTGCATGGCCCAACACAATCGCGAACCACAACGCCTGAACGAACGGAGCTCCAAGACCGAGGTGCACGAAAAGCCACGCAACACTCGGCTCTGCGGCTCGCTCAACGAGCTGAATAGCCGTCTGAACCCCTGCATCAAGAGCAAGGTGCCCCGCGAGAAGCAGGTTAACGATCTTCCCCTCCCCCAGACGGTCAAAGAGCGACCACAGGAGGAAGAGGGATGTTGTGGCCGCCGTTGCCCACACAGCCCGCTGAATGTGACCCTGAATTGGACGAGGGTCAGCAACAACGGCCACCCCGACGAGCAATCCCAGCGAAAAAGAGACGAATGGCCAACCCGACAAAAATGCCATGAGGATGCCAACTTTCGCAGCAATCCACGCCGCAAGGGCTAAACGCCCCATTGTAAATCTTCGGTCCATAAAACCTTTAGCGAACGGCCCTAGCTTGCCCTATAACCTCGAAGATTGCCAAGAGATTATGGCTGGGCGCCCTCTTTAGCGGATTAGTTTCGCCCGGTGTTGCCTTTTTAGCAGGCCTGTGGTGATAATTCTCTCGATTCGCCCGTCGTCTAATGGTAAGACTCTGGATTCTGATTCCAGCTATCGAGGTTCGAGTCCTTGCGGGCGAGTGCTTTGGCTTTCAGTGCCAAGCGGTCGTTATTTAACAACCAAATCTTCAGCTCTCTCTCGGTATCCCGCGGTCAGAATCCCTCAGCCAGAGGTGGGTCCGCACTCATGCTCGCCTGCGTCACTCTCAAAGGAGGAGTGTCCGCCTTTCCTTTGCTCCCCATTTCCCCCTCTCCTTGAGGGGTGCACGTTTCGTCCTTAATGCTTACACTAGCAGAAGCCCTCAGGAGAGGGAGTGAGACGTGCGCACGACAACCCGGTCAGAACGGTACGATGATGGCCTTGGGAGAGAAAAGTAGAATGATCACCCCTCCACCCCACATGGCTGGCCCGCTCATTATGCAACGCCTCCCCTCTTCGAATCTCTGTCCTCCTCCGCGCGTCTCGCCTTTCCTGCTCCTTGCCTTTGCCCTCTCCACGACCGGCTGCAGCATTCTTACGGAGCCCCGCCCATCCGATCAGAGTAAGAAGACGCTCGACCTGAGCGTCGAGAGAACTCGCTCAGTCGTGATGGATCGCGATATCAGCCGTGCCTCTGAGGGATACTATCAGTTTCTAGTGGGCCAACTCCGCTACGATGCGGAGGATTTTTCCGGCGCGATGATGAGTCTAAGACGCGCTGAAGCACTAATTGGAACTCCCGTACCCGAGCTCAACGTCCGACTTGCAGAGCTTGAGCTTAAAGAGGGAAATCTCGAAGCGGCTCTTCAGCAAAGCTCTCAGGCTATCGAGGTTGAGCCGACTGAGGTCAAAGTTCTCCTTCTCCATGCAGGGATACTTGACTCACTCGAGCGAGGGGCTGAAGCGCTCCCCTTCTATGAACAGGTAATCGAGAAAGAGCCTGCGAATGTTGACGGATATCTGATCCTCTCTGGCCTCTTGATGAAGTTGAATCGTAATGCAGAGGCAATTTCGGTACTCAAGCGATACCTCCCTACCGACCCCAATGACTCCTTGGTACTCTACTTTCTCGGCCGAGCACACGAAGCGATCGGCGATCTTTCGGAAGCAGAAACTTCAATTCATCGCGCTTATGAGCTCAACCCCGAAAACCTGCCCATCTGCGTTGATTACGCCAGAATACTCGTACGGCGCTCGAAAAATCCTCAAGCGAAAGAGATTTGCCGTCACATCCTTGAACGCGACCCCCGAAACATAGTTGCCCGGAAGATCCTAGGGACGCTCCTCATCAGCGATAACGAGCTCGATGAAGCACTTGAACAGCTCCAGCTGCTCGAAGATATTGAGGAGGATGCAACCGACACTCGATTCAAGATCGCCCTTATTCACATTCAAAAACAACAATTCAGCGAGGCTGAGCGCGAGCTTCAGCTTATTATCGCACAACGACCAGAACATGGTGGCGCTCGCTACTATCTCGCTACCATCCTCGCGAGCACTAACAAACTTCCGCAGGCCCTCGAGCAAATTGCCCAAATACCGACAACAAACGAGCTTTACGCCAAGGCAAATGCGTTTGCCAGTTTTATCTGCAAAGAATCTAACGACATCGCGTGTGCGTTGGAATCAATAAAAAAAGCGTACGAAGCCGATAACGGACAATCACCACAGATCTTTACCTTCTATATCACCATCCTGAGAGAAGCGAAAAAACTTGAGGAGGCGCGTTCCCTCCTCGAGGTGGCGATTGAAAAACAACCGGAGGCTTACGACCTTCGCTACGACTACGTTATGACCCTGCATGACCTCGGAGAGGAGGAAGCTGCCTATCAGGAGGCTCGTTCCATCATCACCGAACAACCCGACCATCCCGAGAGCCTTAATTTTGTCGCGTACCTGATGGCAGAACGGGGAGAGGATATCGTCGGAGCAGAGAAGCTCAGCAGACGCGCGATTCACCTCCGTCCCCGCGAAGGATATTTTCACGATACTCTCGGCTGGATAGTACTAAAGCGGGGCAGAATTGACGAAGCTATCATAGAGCTTCGCCACGCCACCGAGCTACTCCCTCGCGATCCAACGATCCTTGAACACCTCGGAGATGCTCTTGCCGTGAAGGGCCAGCAGGATGAAGCAGCAAAGGTGTATGAGCGGGCGATTGAAGCCCTCGGAACATTGTCTACTGAACCCTCAACTAATCAGGAGCAAACTGAGCGACAACGGCTCGAAGAAAAACGAGATGCAGCAATGGGAAAGCTCCGAAACCTCCCCCCAAAAAATTAATCTTGACCCCCACCATTTTCAGGATCTACCAATGGGCCGCTTACACATCCCCTCATCACTACGTCGTATCGTCTTCGCATTTCCCTTGACCGCAGTCGTCGCTGGCTGCGCCATCCTTTTTGGCGGGGGCGAACCCCCTATAGTTGGCAATCTTCTCACGGGAAAGAGCCGCTCAGTCATCATCGAGCGACTCTCCACCGAATCAAAACTCCCTGCGAATCTGAAAGCACTCGTCCGAGCGACTGTAACTCGACCAGCTGACGCACCCACGTCAGACGAAAGCTCCCCGCAACGCACCACCTCCACCGAGTCATTCCGCTACGCGGTTGTTTATGCGACTCCCGACAAAATTAGATTCGACCTTTTCCCCCTTAACTCAGCCATAACCCTCCAACAACTCACTGCCACCGGCGGAAGAGCGACCCTCATCGACTTTACCACCAAAGAGGCGATTTCGGGTGATACTGCCGAAACTTTCAGTAAATCATTCCTCCAGGTTCCTGCTTCCGAGCAGGAGGTCGCCTCTCTCATTTTGGGCCGCGTCCCTCCGCTTTCCCTCACCGACGCATCGCTCAGAATTTATCAGAGCAACTCCGAGATCGCAGTCGTCAAGGGAAACAACGAATTCAGCTGGCGCATGCGTGCTGATTCGCTCGCGATGGAAGAGCTCAAAGTCCACGAGAAGGTAACCGGTAAGCTTCTAGCAACTGCTCGCTACAGCGATATGATTATGTGTGGTGCTCACCAGATACCTGGTAAAGTGGTCGTTATCCTCCCGACCGACGGATCAACCCTCACCTTCACCCACACTAAATCGGAGTGTGCAACGTCGGTACGCAGTGACCTTTTTGACCTGCGTATTCCCCGGGGGTTTGCGGCGCGAGAGGGGTAAACAAAGGTTCTAGGGAGGCTATTCGAGCGCCAGTGCTGACGTCGTAATTCGCATAAATATCTCCTCGAGATTGGCTCCCTCTACTCCCGCTTGAGCACGGATCTCGTCTATCCGACCTATGGTCAGAACTTTCCCCCCCTCGATGATTGCCACCCGGTCAGCGATCTCCTCGGCGACATGAAGCGAATGGGTTGAAAGAAGAATGGAAGTTCCCTGTGAGCGGTACTCCTTAAGTCTCTTTTTGAGCAGCTTCGCCCCATACGGATCAAGCCCCACCATCGGTTCATCAAAAATAAGCACCTGCGGTTCATGGAGGAGGGCTGCCACCGTCGCAAGCCGCTGCTTCATACCGTGCGAGAGGGCGTCAATCAGGACATGCTGTTTTTCGATCAATCCATACTCTGTCAGCAGTCGTGTCCCCCGCTCCTCAATCACGGCTCGAGAGAGATTGTACAGCTGCCCTACAAAGTAAAGCAGCTCACGAGGGGTGAGCTTTGGGTACAGATAGGGTCGATCGGGAATGTACCCAATAATCGATTTCGCTTGTATCGGCGCATCGTAAAGATCATGCCCGCCGATAGTTATCGATCCTCCCGTCGGCCTCAGAATCCCTGACAACATCCGCAACGTCGTCGTTTTCCCCGCCCCGTTCACCCCCAGGAATCCAAATATCTCCCCCGGCGCAACCGAAAATGAGATATCACTGACAGCCTGGAAGGACCCAAACGAGCGGCTGAGGTGTTCGACGGTGATCATGATGGCGATAGGAGGTGCATGGGGATAAGTGAGTGTAAAACCAGAAGTGATAGAGCCGAGGCCCTCGGGTAGGATGCACCGAACGAGTGATCTTGCTCGACGGGGCTATCTTCAGACCCCCCCCAAGTACAACCCTTGGAAGATAACGATGTTGTGAAAGAAAATCGGCGAAATTCAACCTCGCTCTTTGTCTAATAAATTCACCGCCGAATAAAATACCCTACCGTTTTTTAACAGGTCTTGAATTAACTCTCTCATACCGAACTCAATTAAAATCCCACATCCTCGCTCCGAGGAATCTGGTCTTGCTCTCCGACCGCCAAAGGTGCAGTAAGACTTCGCGTGCAAGAGATCTCGAGGTAAAAAAACCGGAGCAGAGCAGATCAATATCTTCGAGACGCTGTAAGCCAATTTTTGCGTGCTGCCGTTCTGCGACCCACACATTAAACCGATTAAAAATGGGGTTACACCAGTGGGATTGGGGTGTCTGTTATCCTATTCATCGATACCTAGATACTCTCCGACAACTTCCAAAAACTGTTGTTCTTCCGATGAAAGGAGGCCATCGCTCATCACCACCTCACGCACCAAGCTCACCAACTTGTGCCTTTGAGCATCGCTGAATCGATCACGAACCCTCTCGAGGATTCGATTCGCTGTCTCCTCCTCTGCGATACAGTAATTTGCCACCTCGATATAGTGAGCCACTTCTGTCGAGTTTAACCCCAAATGAGCGGTCGCGATTTCGCAGATTTTGGTCAACTCTTCGGGAACAAAAACCTCATCACGAACCCCAGCGATGACCAAAAGAAGAACTACTGCCGTCTTGAAGTCTTGCTGCGTCGGCTCACCACCCTTTTCAAAATCGAAAAGTCCCTCTCCTATCTTCATCGTCTCTCCCTTGATAGTTCCCCTCGCCACCTTTTGTATTTGCTCTCCAAAATACTCCACAATCTATCCCACCGTAACCCCCAACGCCACAGCATTTCCGCCCCCCAGACACAACGCGGCGATCCCGCGTCCCCCGCCCCGGCGCTGGAGTGCATGAACCAGCGTCACCAACACCCGCGCGCCACTTGCACCGATAGGGTGCCCTAGTGCTATCGCACCACCGTGAACATTAAGTTGACTACGATCCCATCCGACAGCCTGCTCGTTCGCTAACACCTGTGCGGCGAAGGCCTCGTTTACTTCAAAGAGATCCACCCCGCGTGCCGACGAGACTCCCATCTTGGTCATCACCTGATGCACTGCCGCACCGGGGGCAAAGAAGACCTCGCGAGGTTCGACTCCGCTGGTCGCCATCGCCGAGATAGTCGCTAATGGCTTACATCCCAACGCACGGGCTCGCTCTTCACTCATCACGATAAGCGCAGCAGCGCCATCGCTTAACGGCGAGGCATTTCCCGCCGTGACGGTCCCATCTCCTGAGAACGCTGGCTTCAGTCGCCCAAGTGCCTCGACCGTTGAATCACTGCGCGGACCCTCATCAACTGCGACGACTTCAATGATAGCCCCGCTGCGATCTTTCTTCTCAATCGGCACTATCTCCTCGCGGAGTGCCTCTGCGGCAGCAACCGCTTTTGCGTGCGATTCAGCCGCATAGGCATCCTGCATGGCGCGCGTTATTCCTGCTTTCGTCGCCGTATAGTCAGCGAACGAGCCCATGTGACTGTTATGAAATGAGTCCCAGAGGCCATCATGAATCAGCGCATCAACCAGCCGCTGTTCACCAAACTTAACCCCCTTCCGCAGACCGAAGGTAAGATATGGCGCCGAGCTCATCGACTCCATTCCTCCGGCGACCACAACCTCAGCTGAACCGGTCACGATTGCCTGGTGAGCCAGCATCACCGCTTTAAGCCCCGAACCACACACCTTATTGATGGTCAACGCCGAAACGGTCGGCGGCAGACCCGCGCCTAGTGCTGCCTGGCGCGCTGGTGCTTGTCCGATACCCGCGCTCACGACATTTCCCATGATCACTTCATCGATCATTGCTGGATCGATCTTCGCACGGCCTAACGCATCACGAATAGCAAGGGCACCCAGTGTTGGTGCAGAGTATTCGCCTAATTTACCCAAAAATTTTCCAATCGGGGTACGAACGGCTGCAACGATAACAGATGAGGTCATGGCAAAACTCCGGTGAGGATAGGCGCTGGAACCGTTCGCATATCAGAAGATACCGTGATGGAAGTGCGACGACGGTACACACCCCATCAGCTTATATTCTCCTCTGATCTTCACAACTGCTTTCAGCTCTGCGCTCAAAAAGCGCATAGTGGATCGGTAATCCCTTCGCTCGAAAAAGAAGCTCAAACTCAGTAGGGACACTCTCCTCACCCCACGGAGAGGCAAGAAGATCGGTGGTGACTCGTTGTTCTAAGAAACTCGGTTCGCTCCGCATGATGGCGACCGCGCTCGCAAAATAATCGGCGTGATCCGTCTTGTACGACAAGAATCCACCCGGCCGCAACAACCGCCCTAGTTCTGCGACAAACGGCGACTGGATCAAACGGTTCTTCAGCCAACGCCGCTTATCCCACGGGTCCGGAAAGTTAATATAAACAGCATCAAGCGAAGCTGCCGGAAACAGCATCTGAACATACCGCGCATCAGCGCGGAAGATAAAAACGTTCGACAACCCCTGCTGCATCGCCTTCTCGATAGTGCGATACGCCCGCTTGTAGCGAAGCTCCATACCGATGTGCAGGGTATCCCTGTCGCGCTCCGCAAGCGTTATCAGATGGCGTCCCGAGCCCGACCCCAGCTCACACACCACCCGCTGCCACTGCCCCAAAAGCGCCCGAACTCCCTCAACCTCCCCATCGGATGGGCGACCCGCTGTATTGACCACAATATCTTGCGAGACGGTCTCCACGAGAGAACGGTACGGATTGACCCGATCAATCTCAACATCGTCAGGGTTTTGGGGCGAGAGGGATTTCATGCGGGACCGATGTGAACGCGAAAGGAGGAAAAAATAGACTCTGAAGGAAGATCGTACCGAGCCAAGACTCTGTTTGTCCAGCCCACCCCCTTGTTTTGACCGTGCCCAATCGCCACAATGAACCGATAATTGGCTCATTTCTCACCGAAACCGCATGGCTCTTCCGACCTACCTTACATCCCTCACCGAGCTTATCACCCGCCCCTCCCTCATCGTCGCTGGAGCGATGTCGGGCACCAGCGTCGACTCAGTCGATGTGGGTATTTGTCGCATCTCGCAATCGGTCCTATCAGACGCAGCGAGCCCGGCATCACGCCCCACGGTCGAACTTCTCTCATTTTACCGACATGACTACCCTGCGACTCTCCGCGCTCGCGTGCTGAAAGGACGCGAGTTAAGTGTCGCCGATGTCGCTGAGCTCAATGTATTGATCGGTCATCTCTTTGCCGAGGCGATTACTGAAGCATCACGGCAATGGGGTGGACAGCTCGACCTTATCGGCTCTCACGGACAAACGATCTACCATCACAGCGGCGTATCCGACACCCTTATGGCGACGCTCCAGGTCGGCTGTGGTGATATCATTGCGACAAAGTCGGGCGTTCTCACGATCTTCGATTTTCGCGCAAAAGATGTCGCTGTCGGCGGCGAGGGCGCGCCCCTCGTTCCTCACGCCGACGAGCAGCTTTTCGGCAACGATCAGTGTCGCGCAATCATAAACCTCGGCGGCATCGCAAACATCACCATCCTTGGCCTCTGCGGAGGCGATGTCCTGGGATTTGACACCGGTCCCGCAAACGCTCCCCTCGACAGACTCGCGCGCAAAATCACGCTCGGGGCCGCCGAACTCGATCTCGATGGCAGCCTCGCACGACAGGGGCAGATACAGCAGGAACTCCTCAACGAGCTGCTTGCCGATCCCTACCTGGCACGCATCCCGCCCAAATCAACGGGCTCAGAGATGTACGGCGATGAATTTGTCGAATCAATTATTCGTCGCTTCGGCAGGGTCGATGTCGACCTTATCGCAACGATGACCGAATTCGTCGCGATATCAGTCGCTGACGCGATCATTCGCTTCTCTCCTGAACCAGTACACGAAGCAATTATCTCAGGAGGTGGTGCAAATAACAGATTCCTGATGGAAAGAATGCAACATCACCTCGGTACCATACCCCTCTCCCGCTCCGACGATCGCGGTATCCCCTCACATGCCCGAGAAGTGATCGCCTTTGCGCTGCTTGCGCATAATGCTTTGAGAGGGTTGCCGACATCAAAGCCGTCGGTGACGGGGGCCCATAAAACGGTACGGTTGGGGAGTTTTGCGTTTCCGGATTGAGGCGCAGTCAGCGATTATAATTAGCTTAAATTCGCACCCAGAAACACTGAGGTAAGAACTCTCGTGCGCCCTTCATCCTTTCTCTTAAAATCAGCCTGTTCATCCGATGCCGAGCAATGCGAGGAACTAACCCGGGCAGTTACGCTCTCTGATAAACCTCCTTTCGTTGAGCAGGGATTTCTCCTGAGCGCCACATCCGCGGAGACATTTCGCGAGTACATTGCGACTAATTCGCTCTTTGTTGCTCGCGAAGGCAGCATCATCATCGGATTTATTCTTGCTTATCCGCGCGAAAGCCCTCACTTTACCGACATGCTCGCCCTTTTTCCGAAAATCTCCTGGACCGATCCCGCAATAGCTGAAAGGCCAAAATTGATATACGTCGACAAGAAAGCCGTCCACCCACGCTATCGACGAAGGGGCATTGCCACAGCAATGTATCAGTTTTTGTTCACAAAGTACTCCGATCATTGCTTCATCGGCGCGACCGTCGAGAAACCAATTCTTAACCTCCCCTCCCAACAATTCCGGATTCGCCACGGCTTTCGTCGCGTGGGGGAGTTTCGGGCCGATGAATTTCAGGGATTAAAGGGGTATCAAAGTGGAATATACGCACGGGATGGAGAGCGGGGCGAGATTAGAGGCCTATCTTGACGATTATTTAATCATAAGAAAGACATCTTTCCCCTTTTCGCTGCAGGTACTCCCCTTACCCATCAACCGGCACCAACCAGTTACCCTCTCCTCCAACAACCCCTTCAACAAGCTCCCTCGCCCCGATGAGCATTACCCCCTCATACGCCTCCCATAGAACCGACACTGACTCCCGACATCGTGCTTGATAACAAAATATCTGAGTTACCCCTGACAACTCGAGTAACCGGCTCAAAATTTCGTCGTGCCTGCCGATGACCAATCCCACAGTTTTTTATAGCTCACCGTGAATTCGACTACGCTCGCCCTCCCCTGCTCCCTCGCCGATTACGCTCTTTCAAAACCTTGGCAATACAACGTTCCTACACTCCCTCACTTCATATCTCCTCCCTGTTTCGAGGACATGCAATATGAATTAACAACCACTTTAAATTTTCTTGAGTGTTTTTCGTTTGAGGACATTATTTTTGAGTCGTATCGCTCTTTTAGTCTCCCGGAATTTCCCTTCTGCCCATTTCGCTCGTCTGTTATCATAAAGGAGCCGGAAACTAAGTTCGGATAACACGACCTGCTCATCCCTCTCACAATGGACCTCACCACTCTTATACCGTCCCTCCTCCTCGCAGCCGTCGGCCTCGCTCTTCTCTTTTGGCTCGGGAAGATTATCGTTCGTGCGCTGACGGGGGTCTTTTTAGGGGGATTATCGGTCCACTTGTGGTGGAATCTTCGCAGTAAGGGGGCACGACTTTCAGCTATTGATGCCCTCATCAATCAGGGACAGTTCTCCCATGCGCTTACTCTACTGGAGCAGAGTCTCATCCTCTCAACTGGCGCTCTGGATCCGCGAGGGATGGAGGCCATTGTAGCGCACCATCTGGGGGTGTTATCTCGATTTGGTACAATCGCTGATGCGCGGGATATTCAATCGGGCGTTTTACCCATCTTGGAGGGTCTACTTGGTTCACGCCTGGAGCTGTGGCGAGCCGTGGCACAAGCTCGCCAGTCCGCCAACAAGGCTCGTTCAAAGATGGACGCGCAAGGTAATGAGCGACCCTGGGTTAATGACGAATTCCAGCGCCACCTTCGAGATTTGAATGACAGGCTCGTAGCAAACAAGCAAGCCGTTGAGCAGCAAATCAAAGAGCTTTCGCGGGAGCTGCTCACCGACAGTCAAACCCCCATTCACTACCCATTTCATTGATGATTTATTTCAGATCGCGCGGTGGGCTCTGTCTCAGAGTAACTCCTTAATCTCATCAATGTATTCCCACCTCGCGACCCATCGCCTCTTGCCGATGTAAAGCCCCTCCGTCCCATATCAGCAGTTCAACTCCAGATTCTCCCATTACCGGGAAAAACTCCCCAGGCTGCAATCGCACCACCGCGAGATGAACCTGAATGGCACATGGCTTCTGGCTATCACCCGCAGCCACCTGCATTCGATGGCTCGGAAATATGAACGAACCTCCCATCATACGACGCCCCATGCGACCGCCCGTTGCCGCGAGTTCGCTGGAGCCAACCGCTGGAAGGCTACCCGTCCAAAAAAGAAGACATCCATCTGAGCGATCTCTTTCATCAGTGATCACCGGTGTTCCATCAGCGAGGAGCCGTACGGCAAATCGACCCTCCTCGAGTATTTCATAACGTCGCAAGAGCTGGCCCAAGATACTCGGATGTCGAGCAATCACATCGCGTGACTCTTCATTACTGAGCAGCGCGTCACGGGCATCATCAAACAATACTCCTTCGTAGAGAAGCTCTCCCTTGTTATCGCGGGCCACATACCATTCGTGAGCACACGGTGGTGAACCGTGAATCATAATCTCTCGGATGGTGGGGCCCCTCATAACTGATGGCAAACGAAACGCCCCGCGGTCACGAAACAACCAATTTTCACCGAAAGTAATGTGCTTCATCTCCGTACCTCTTTCTTAACGACATCATCCTCACCCGCGTAACAACGCTCACACCCTGCCCTGAATACACTCAAACTTCAAGGGGTTAAAAGGACGGTTCCCGACCTTCCAAATCATCCATAGCAAACCTCAACGCACCAAAGAAGAACCCCGTTTCTCCAAGCCCACATCTTGACGACGCATAGGTACGTAGTGTCACACTTACTCTCGCTCTTTTGCATCTGGTGGTGCAGGCGCAGCCACCTTTTTGTCTCATCCGAGGAACCGCCCTATGTCGTTCTCTAATACCGCCTTCGTTCGCCCTTTCGGAACTCCCTCAGTCACCACTCCGCGGCAGCTCTATTCCCTCCCTCTTCTTGAGCAACAAGGGTGGGGGGCTATTCGCCGATTGCCGGTATCTTTGCGGATAGTCCTCGAGTCGCTACTCCGTAACTGCGACGGCAAGCGGGTGTCAGAGGAGCATATTCGGGCTCTCTGCAGCTGGCAGCCTCAGGCTTCCCGCCAAGAGGAGATCCCGTTTGTGGTCGCCCGAGTGTTATTGCAGGATCTTACCGGTGTGCCGCTGGGAGTTGATCTTGCGGCGATGCGAAGCGCGGTTAAACAGCTTGGCGGGGACCCGACGATGATAGAACCCCTCGTCCCCGTTGATCTCGTCGTCGATCACTCGGTCCAGGTTGATTTCTCGAGCCAGGCTGATGCCTATCTAAAAAATCTCTCAATGGAGTTTGGGCGCAACCAGGAGCGGTATCAGTTCCTCAAATGGTGCATGGAATCTTTCAAAAGTTTTCGGGTTATTCCTCCTGGGATCGGGATCTGCCATCAGGTCAATCTTGAATATCTCGGCCAAGGGGTTCTCACCAGTGGTGCGGTTGCCTATCCTGACACCCTCGTCGGTACCGATTCCCACACTACGATGATTAATGGACTCGGCACCGTTGGTTGGGGTGTGGGCGGCATAGAAGCCGAGGCCGCGATGCTCGGGCAGCCGGTGTATATCCTTACCCCCGATGTCGTCGGCGTGCATATTTCGGGACGGCTCCGCGAGGGGGTAACAGCCACCGATCTGGTGCTCCATGTAACCGAAATGCTCCGCAAGGCGAAGGTCGTTGGTAAATTCGTTGAGTTCCACGGGGAAGGAGCGCGCTCACTCTCGGTGCCTGACCGCGCAACAATTGCAAATATGGCCCCTGAGTACGGCGCAACGATGGGCTTCTTCCCCGTTGATGAACGGACCTGCGATTACCTCCTCTCGACGGGCCGCGATCCCGAGACTGTAGCGACGGTTCGTGCCTACTACGAGGCCCAAGAGATGTTCGGCATTCCGTTGGCGGGTGAGTGCGATTATACAACGATTATCGAGCTCGATCTCAGCACGGTAAACCCGAGCGTCGCTGGTCCCAAGCGCCCTCAGGATCGCATGGATCTGAGCGCCGTTGCTGCCCGTTTCCGTGAGGTGTTCCATCTTCCCGTTACTGAAAATGGATTTGGCAAATCGGAGCTGCAGCTCCGCGATAGGCATACAGTCGCCGAACCGTCTGCTCCCGATCAATCGCACACCCTTGGCCACGGCGATATTCTCATTGCCGCTATTACCTCGTGCACCAACACGTCAAACCCCAGCGTCATGCTCGCAGCAGGTCTCCTTGCAAAGAAGGCGGTGGAAAAGGGGCTCTCTCGCGCCCACTTTGTTAAAGCATCGCTCGCTCCCGGATCGCGTGTTGTCACCGAGTACCTTGAGAAAACAGGACTGCAGCCATATCTCGATGCGCTTGGATTTAATCTGGTCGGTTATGGGTGCACCACCTGCATCGGTAACTCCGGGCCCCTCGATCCTGCCGTTGAGTCCGTTGTGCAGAAGAACGATCTCGTTACCGCGAGCGTTCTCTCAGGTAACCGCAACTTTGAGGCGCGAGTCCATCAAAGTATCAAAGCAAACTTTCTCCTCAGCCCCCCTCTTGTCGTCGCATACGCTATCGCAGGATCAATCCTTACCGATCTGACTCATGAGCCCATCGGCACTTCGTCATCAGGGACGCCGGTGTATCTACGTGATATCTGGCCATCCACCGACGAAGTAGAATCACTGATGCAATCAGCGATGGATCCCGCGACGTATCGGCGTCTCTATTCAGGCTTCGAGAACCAGAATCCCCTTTGGCAAGAGGTGCCGGCGCCGCGTGGCTCACTCTACGCGTGGGACACCGACTCAACCTACATTCAGGAGCCTCCGTACTTTGAGAACTTCTCGGGTGCTCCCGCAGCCGTCTCCGACGTTAAAGATGCACGCATCCTGCTCATGGTCGGCGATTCACTTACCACCGATCACATTAGCCCCGCGGGTTCGATAAAACCCTCCTCGGCGGCGGGAACATTCCTGATCGGGCGCGGTGTTTCGCGCGATAACTTCAACAGCTACGGCGCTCGCCGCGGCAACCACGAGGTGATGGTTCGAGGCACCTTCGCGAACGTCCGGATCAAAAACAAAATTATCCCTGGTTCCGAGGGCCCCGTAACTCGTCACCAACCATCAAAGGAGGAGCTCAGCATCTACGATGCGTCACTGAGATACCAGAGCGAAGGCACGCCACTGGTTGTTTTTGCGGGGAATGAATACGGCACCGGAAGCTCGCGCGATTGGGCGGCAAAAGGCACCCGTCTTCTCGGGATAAAGGCGGTTATCGCCCAGAGCTTTGAGCGTATTCACCGAAGCAATCTCATCGGCATGGGCGTCCTGCCGTGTCAGTTTGTCAATGGCGAAAGCGCAGAATCGCTGGGCATCACGGGTGATGAAACGATTGCCCTGACCGGGATTTCCGACTCCGCGCTGGTACCACGCAAGGAGCTCACCCTCTCGATTAATCGGGCTGATGGCTCAAAGCTCGAGACGAAGGTACTGCTTCGGATCGATACGCCGATTGAAGTGGAATACTATCGCAACGGAGGCATCCTACCGTACGTACTGCGAGAGCTACTCGCGGCACGTTAATCAAACAAACGTGGCCGCTCCATGCACCGCATTATTTCAGCGCCTGAACAGATAGATCTCGCAATCCCCGCGCTCGCGGGGTTTACCGACTTTATCGGGTGCTGGTGCGGTCGGGTCGAAAGTGGCTTTTTTCTGGTCGATCCAGGGCCGGCAGCAACGATACCTACGGTACTCGAGTATCTCCACTACCGCAACGCATCAACGCTTGCCGCCATACTGCTCACCCACATCCACGTTGACCACGCCGGTGGTGTCGGCCTCCTCATCGAAAATTTTCCTGATACCCCTATTGTCTGCCCGGCTCGCTCGATTCGTCACCTGATTGATCCAAGCCACCTCGCGACGGCATCACGCACCGTGCTTGGCACCCTTATGGACCATTACGGTGCAATCTTGCCTGTCCCCGCTGAGCGCATCATAGCTGCTGAGGAGAGCTCATGGGGAAGCATTCCCACTCCCGGGCACTCCCCCGATCATACCGCCTACCTCGTCGATGGCTACCTCTTCTGTGGCGAAGCGCTCGGAGTTATCTGCGCCCCCGCCTCGCTCATCTATCGCCGCCCCGCAACGCCACCGCGCTTTGAACCCACTCCCTACACCACGTCAATCGCCCGACTCGGAGAGGTAGCGGCCCACACCGCCTGTTTTGGACACTTCGGCTCTCTTCCACTCACTCCTCGCCTCTGCACCGAGAGCCTAGGCCAGATAACGCATTGGGTCGCCTCTATTCGGGACAATCGAGAGAGTTCAGATCAAGAGCTCATCGCCCACCTTACTGCAACCGATCCACTCTTTGGACCGTGGAACGAATTACCCGAAACGATCCGCCAACGGGAGGAAATATTCATCGCAAATACTTTCGCAGGCATCCGGGATTATTTGGTACGCCACCAGGGCTTCTAATCGACCAGATCACCCTCTGCTGTGTTGGCGTGCTGCGTGCTTGTCCGCACTCTCTCGGTCCACCACTATGGTGAGACTATGATAAGCCTTGGCCCAGCAAAGGTTGCACACAACTGAAAGAGGCTCAACAATCGAGGCTGCAGCCTGTACGCAGTATCCCGCCGCATAGAGAAGAAACGGTATTCGCGCTGCCTCGGCGGCACTCTTTTCCTCATCACGCCCCGTAAGGGAGCGATACATTGCCACGACAAAAAGCACCCCCGCACCCCCCGCTCCTATTGCCGGGAGCACTGTTCCAATAGAAATCGCGGTTGAAACAACCGCCGCAAAATCGGCGACTCCGTAGAGGAGGATAGACCGTCGATACCCCGCAGCGATCATCTTCGCTGAATCAGCTCTACCGGCGGAATCGGTAGCCGCAAGACTCTCCTCGCGATCCTTTACCCAGCCAATCTGGTACTCTCCGGTAGCCCACAGAAGAAGAGTGACCCCCGGGAGCAGCGCCGAGCCGGCCAGAGCCGGATCCGCCGCAAAAAGGGGAATCGTCAGCATTACAATTGCACTAACGAGATTAACGTGCCCAAGCCGCCAGAACGGCACCGCATAAGCCCCTCCTCGATAGGTTGCCTGAACCTGCCCACCGAAAACAAACACAGCAGCAACAAGCTGAAGAAGCCCCGCCCACACACCCCCGAGATGAAACCCTCCAAGCGAACCAGATTGATACGCGAAGAAACTGTTTCCGGCTGCGAACCACGCAGCTCCGCACGATGAGAGGTCAAAAAGATATTTCCGGGGACGAGAGACGAGATCCTGCAGGAGAGATATGTGCTGAGTCATAAATTGGGAGGTAAAAAGTCGAGCTCTCGCAAGATTGAAGGGCTGTTCCTCGAAGTCGGGACCCGACGACAAACCCCTATTCTACCCGATCGCCATTTGCGATCCTACGCTTTTAATTTCATTCAAGAATGTCAACCATACTTAATCGACCTTTTAAGCCATCTGAAACACCTATGTTACCCTCGCGAACAAAGGGAGTATCAGATGTCTACCTGAAACCATGATCTCAAAGAGGTCGGGCTCCGCCAGTATTTAAAGTCTCCTCACCCCCGCAGCCGCAACGCCACACCCACCAATCCCATCATCACTGGCACCTCGACCAGTGGTCCTATCACCGCCGCAAACGCAGCCCCTGAGTTAATCCCAAAGACTGCTATGGCCACCGCTATCGCCAATTCGAAGTTATTACTCGATGCCGTAAACGAAACGGTGCAACACCGCTGGTATTCGATACCAAGACGCCTCGTTATGAAAAATGTCCCCATAAACATCAGAACAAAGAAGACGACAAGTGGAATCGCAATCGTCACCACATCGGATGGAATAGAGAGAATGAGCCGCCCCTTCATGCTGAACATCACGACAATCGTGAAGAGAAGAGCGAAGAGAGTCAGAAGACCGAGTCGCGGGAGAAACCGTTCGCGATACCACTCCTCTGAAACAAGTCGAAGCATCACCGCGCGCGTCAGATATCCGGCACCACAGGGAATCCCCAGATATACGGCGACACTCTGCGCTATCTCCGACATTGAGACGGGTACAATAACTGAGGAAAGCCCAAAGAGCCCCGGTAAGACGGTTAAAAATAGGTACGCATATACGCCGAAGAAAAGCACCTGAAAGAGCGCGTTAAATGCCACTAAACCCGCTGCGTACTCAGCCGAACCTTTGGCAATATCGTTCCATACAATCACCATGGCAATACACGGTGCGATACCTACCAGGATAAGACCCGCCATGTACTCAGGATTATGGGGAACGAAGGTGATGGCGAGAAGAAACATTACCATCGGAGCAACGAGCCAATTGAGCACAAAGGCAAGACCAAAAACCTGCCTATCGCGAAACACTCGTGGCAGATCCTCGTATCGAACCTTTGCAAACGGCGGATACATCATGACGATTAACCCCATCGCGATCGGGATGTTCGTCGTGCCTACCTGAAAGCTCTGAATAAGCTTCTCAACCGCGGGAAAGAGATACCCCATTCCGATGCCCAGCATCATCGCAGCAAGGATCCACACCGTGAGATATCGCTCGAGAAAGGGAAGTGCGTGCGAACGTTCCGTCATATTTCCTCCAATTCAGCAATAGCACGACGCATCTGCGCCTCATCAAATGATTCAAGTGGCAATCCCGCGAGCGCCTCGACCCGTCGCTGCAAGCCCACGAACACCTCTCGAAATGCTCGCCGTTTTTCCTCAGATCCCCCGACCACTCGAGATGGATCAGCGAATGCCCAGTGGGCTTGCACGGGCCTTCCCACCCACACTGGACACACCTCACCCGCTGCTCCGTCGCACACCGTGATTACCATATCCATCGAAGGGGCATCCTGAGCGGCAAATTCATCCCAACTCTTTGACCGTAATCGTTCAGTCGGAAATCCCTCTTGTATCGCTATCTCGTGGGCGAGGGGATGGACGACACCACTCGGTAATGCTCCCGCCGAATATCCCACGAACTTTCCCCCGCTAGCAGTGCTCGCGGCTACTTCACCCAAAATTGAGCGAGCAGAATTATGCGTGCACAAAAACAACATAGAAAACTGCTTCATCGCTACTGTCATAAATCCCCCACTCCGCTCCTCCGTTTTCGGGGTGAATTCGCATCAACCCCATCCCCACACCTTTTTCCGCCACAACAGTTCTGCAATAAAAATCCCATCACCCCCTCAATCGTTTCCGGACGGGGACGATAGATGAGATTCCGCCCTTCACGCTGAACTGAGACCAAGTGCGCGGCCAAGAGCTCTTTAAGGTGAAACGACAAGGTAGCTCCCGGAATCCCCAACGCCTCACTGATCTCAAGAGGCCGAATACCCGACGCTCCATGCTCAACGATAAGCCGAAATACACCGAGGCGATTTACCTGTCCAAGAGCAAGAAGAACCTGAATGACCTGATTTGTTTCCATGGTTCCACAATTATCAAAGTATAATTCTGAAGGCAAGGAAGAAAGCACAAGAAATGTTCAAATATGAGTTGATTTTACCGAGAATTGGCCGACCTCCGCTCAATATCGCAGCGTGCCTTCAACCGAAAACGAGACAAATTGAGTCGACAACAGGACTCTGATAAACTAACGCGGTTAGGATTTTAATCATGAGTCAGGGCTTCGAACACACCCTCGAGGAGATCTCGGAGGGCCTTCGTCAGCTCCCACGGATCGATAAACCTTTTGGCCCCGATGAAATCGGGAGGTGGACTAGGCAGGTCTCAGCTCACCTTGCCGACCTCATAGGAAAGGTCGATTACCCCCAAAAACCAAAAATTTGGGATTGGTGGAGAGACGAGGAGGAGGTTGAGCACTTCATCTGTGAGCTGGGCTTTGCGCTTCAGCATCTGGATGACCGTTTTTCCCGCCAAGCCCTCACCTTCGTTGTAGGTTCTGGCCTCGGGCACTCTCTCAAGGAGAGGGTGGTTCATGAGCTCGTGGACCGTTTCCACGATCGGCTGGTATACCGGGAGGCTCACCAGCCGTTCGAAGCGAGCGAGCCTGTTAAGTGGAATCGTTGGATCTACATCGGACTCCCTTCGTCGACGACCCCTTATGGCGTCGGCACCCTGCGGTTCTCCGGGTGTTTCGGTGATAACGCTTCCGATGGCGTTGCGTCGCTTATTGAAAAATGGCGACCTCATCACATGGCCCAAACGGACCTAATCGTCGAGGGCTCCCCCTCAGACTTTCGGGCCGCGATGGAGGTCGGTCCACTCCCAGGTGGGATTCGACTTAACGGCGCTCCAAAGGACCCCGTGATCTGGATAGACGCCGTTCCCCCGGAATGGTTGCGGGAGAAAAATCTCTCGACCTATCCCCATATTCGGGCGGTCGCGACGGGTGAACTTTTCCTGATTGATGGTCAGGGCCTTGACTCAGCCATCAGGGAACATATGGTGGGATAATCCGCCATCACCTGACACCTGCTCTGGAACCCAAGACGAACCTAAGGTTGCTTTCTGGCCGTCCCCCTCGAGGACGGCCGTTTCTTTTTGCGGATTATCCGACTAACACATTCTCCCTACCTACTCCACCGTCACACTCTTCGCCAAATTTCGGGGCTGATCAATATCATGCCCGCGCCGTTCCGCTATCCAGTACCCGAGAAGATGCATTGGAACCGCAGTCAAGAACGGCTGTATGAGAGTTGGGACGTGAGGAAGTCCGATAAAATGCTCTGAGAGCGCTTGCAGCTCTGAATCTCCCTCCATCCCCACCGCCAGAATCTTTCCTCCTCGAGCACGAATTTCAGCGATGTTGCTTATAGTCTTTTCAAAGTAGCCATCGCGCGGAGCGAGCACCACCGTAGTGAGATCTCCATCGATCAACGCAATCGGCCCATGCTTCATCTCCCCTCCTGCGTACGCTTCAGCGAACAGATAGGCGAGCTCCTTTACTTTGAGAGCTCCTTCGCATGCGACTGGCCATTGAGGACCACGACCGATAAAGCTCAAGGCTGGGACACGATATATCTTGTCAGAGATACTCTTCACCTCATCCGATACCGAAAGGGCCTGCTCAACATACGTTGGTGCAAGGAGCAGCTCGGATGCATGCTGAGCAAGCATCGGGCCCGAAATTGATTCCTGCTCTTGCGCGATCGCCAGCCCGAGCAAAAAGAGGGCAGACATCTGAGCAGAGAACGCCTTAGTGCTCGCCACGCCAACCTCAGGGCCAGCCATCAGCCGACACTCTGCGTGACTCGCCAATCCAATCGAACTGCCCTGAGCATTGACAATCGCAAGCCCCCGAGCACCCCGATCTATCGCGTGACGCATCGCAAAGAGGGTGTCGATGGTCTCCCCACTCTGTGAGATCGCAACCGTCAACGTCCCCTCACGCACGGTGCTCGCTCGATAACGATACTCACTCGCGAGATCAGTCTCAACTGAAATGCCCGTCAACTGTTCGATAACATATCGCCCAACCTGCGCCGCATAAAAACTAGTACCACACGCGATTAACTGAATCCGATTCACCGACCCCAGATCAAGTGCTTCAAATCCCGACCGTGCTAGATCAACCGGTCGCTCGCTCGCACTCAAGCGCCCCGCAAGGGTCTCCCTGATCGCGACAGGGTGCTCGTGAATCTCCTTCAACATGTAGTGAGCAAATCCACCTTTATCAAGCATCTCAGCCGACCAGTTCGCCTCGAAAAATTCCCGGCTTAGGGGATTTCCACTCTGATCAACAATAGCGATCCGCTCCCCGTCGAGCACCGCGATATCACCATCCTGCAGCATCAACACATCGCTCGTGTGTTCAACGAGAGCCGCGATACCGCTGGCAAGATAATTTTCCCCCTTCCCACGACCGAGCGCCAGAGGCGAGCCCTGCTTGGCGGCGTACAATACCCCCGGCGTGTCTTCACACAAAATTGCAAACGCATACGCCCCTTTCAATTCGCGTACCGTCCGAACCAGTGCGCGCGTCATCCGCTCTTGAGGAGAACCATCCGCCTCCTGCCGATACCACCTATGCAACAGATGGACAGCAACTTCAGTGTCCGTTTCACTTAAAAACTGATAGCCATCTCGCTCAAGCCGGACCCGCAATACCGCATGATTTTCGATGATACCATTGTGCAGAAGGGTTATCGGGCCCGATTGATGCGGATGAGCATTTACTGACGAGGGGCGCCCATGAGTCGCCCATCGCGTGTGTCCTATTCCCGCGGAGGCTCGCTCAGGAAGCTCCCCGAGCAACCGTTCAAGCGCCGACAACTTTCCTTCGGCCTTAACAACCTTGATCCCCCCCTCTGCCGCCATCGCGATTCCCGCTGAATCGTACCCGCGGTACTCGAGCCGCTTGAGACCGTTAAAAAGAAATTGTGGTGTCGCACCTTTGCCGACGTACCCGATGACTCCACACATAGCGCCCCCCGCACACGGAAATAAGTCCACCCATTACGCTGTACAATCCGTACCAGATTGTCCACCGTATTCTAAACGACCAAAAGATGTACGGAGAATGTGAAAGAAAGAGCGCACTCCGAAGCGTCGGCACAGAAAAAGATGCACTCCGCTGAGGAGGCGATAGGGGCGATCAACGCAGACCCCACGTATCGTGAAGACCACCAAAAAAACCAATACCCACCGGCCAGCTTCTCTCCTCACATTTCGAGAGGGCTTTCGCTGGTCCCGTCCGAGAAGGGGCTCTCCTCCGAAGCATCCGCCGAATATTTCGATAACTTCGTCCTCGTCACCATCGAACCGCAGGGATATGAGACGTTCTTCTCCCCGATTATCGGTGCTACCGATCACCTCTGCAGCGGTTTCGACGGCCCGGCGCTTATTCTCTCATTTCTCTGATCTTCACTATCTATCTTTTAAGCCTTTCCTTCACACCTCCTACCCCCTTTATCTCACCCTACATCCAGCCCCCTCTTAGATCAATACAATCCGCTACACCCCTTCCTGGAACAATAGATGTTCCAACCCAAACACCAGCGAATCAAGCTGTGGCGCCATACGACACGCCAGCGTTACCCCCGGCATAAAACAGGACCGATCAATCGAATCGTGCACTATTGTCAACGATTCTCCCGGCCCCCCAAAGAGGACCCGTTGATGCGCAACATATCCGGGAAGCCGTACTGAATGAATCGGCGGCTCACTCCCCAAAACCTCCGCCATTAGCTCCGCCGTCCGCTTTGCCGTCCCCGAAGGAGCATCCTTTTTTTGCGGGTGGTGCAGCTCGATAATTTCAGCCGCCCCGAGGTGCTTCGCACAAAGCTGCGCCATCTTCATCATCAACACCGCACCAACTGAGAAATTTGGCGCAACCACACCGCCGAGCCCTCGCTCCGCAGCTAGCATCCGGAGCTGCTCGAACATACGGTGATCAAATCCACTCGTCCCAATCACCGGCCGCGACCCCGCCTCAAGAATAAGGCGCCCATGCTCAAAACCTAAACCCGCAACGGTAAAATCAACCGTTACCTGAGGACGATGGTCACGCAACGCCCCTACGATATCGTCCCCCCTATCGAGGGCCGCGACTAAACACAGTTCAGGGTCTTGCCTAATTGCCTCGACCGAATACCGCCCCATCGAACCGAGTGCACCCACGACCGCTACCGTTATCATGATCTCACCTCATCTGATACGTTTCCATCGCGGTTAAGCGAGGATCGTTTTATTGTGCGGAATAATCACGATTACTCCTTTGCTGCCCCGTTGGTCCGCAACCACGCAACGACAGCGTCGGCATTCGCCTCACCTGCCAGCCGAGCGATCTCTTTACCGTCCTTCACCAGCAATACTGTCCCCTGCTCGTCGACCTTGTACCGCGCCAGGAGGTCCTCGTCCTTGTCAAAATCTATCTGGAATGCCGCAAGCTCGGGAACCGTATCGAGCGCCTTCTCAAGAGCAACATGGCCCTTCTTGCAAGACGGGCACCAGTCCGCAAATACCTCAACCACCACCAGCTTGCCCCCCGCCAACGCCTCCTGCACCTTCGCCTCTTCGTACCGAACCAAGGTTCGCGCCCACGCATCGCCACCAAGCCCAATTATCGAAGCCACAACCCACGCGCCAAAACCCCGTATCCGCACCATCATGTCGTCCTCCACGTTATCAGCAACAATTTTGTGTTCAACCTCAAAATTTCTTGAATTATGCACTACCCAGCCCCATACTGAAAGCGTATGGGGGTGTCCCGGTTTCGACGGGATTCTTCGCGGTTGTTGTAAGCACGTCCAGGGTCCGCTGGCCTGGTAAAAAAGCGGTAAAAACATCTGCAAACGCTGATGACTTCGCTCCTGCCTACGCTGTAGCTTAATCGCTAAAGAAAGGTAGAGCACAAGAAGCCTACCCCACAAGGGTCAGCTTCGGTTCGTGACGGTGATGCTTGTACATCGTCCCGGGCCTCACTAACACAAGATCGCTCAGAGAGGTCGGCTCGCCTCCCTGCGTTAAACCAAAGAGTCTAGCGCCCCCCGATCCTGCCCTTCGGAGCAGTGGGTGTTAAATTAAAAGAACGGCTATGCGTGTAGAAAGCTTCGACCAAGGTTTCTCGGACAGGGGTTCGATTCCCCTCACCTCCATTTCTCCCATTCGGCATTCGAGCCCAGGGGGCTTCGCCCCCTCTCGCCGCTGATCGCGGCTTCACCCCCAGCGGTTCGAATCGGCGTATACCATGTCCAGTTTTTCCCGCTCGGCGCTCTGGCCCAGGGGGCGTTGCCCCCTCTGACCGCTGATCGCGACTTCACCCCCAGTGGTTCGAATCGGCGTATACCATGTCTAGTGTACCCCCTATTCGAACTTGGCTTCGCCAAGATTCGAATGACGGCCAGCGATGTCGCTGGACAACCATCGGCCTGATCGGCCTCCTTCGGATTGCTCTGCGCGGTTTGAAGTGGCGGATACCAATTCCATTCGACTCCGGCTACAGGCCCTCGCTCATCGCTGGCCATTCCGACCCAAGACGAATGAACCCTGAGCGAGCGACAGCGAGTGGTACCCGTTGATTTCCCGGCTGCAATAGTCAGCTGACCCTATCCTGTGGAGCTCATGCTTTTCATTTTGAAACTCTGCCGACTATTGACTCGAAGAATTTAAGGGGTGGCTCCCTCACGGGTCAGAGGGAAAGCGCCAAGGCGAGCTTTAAGATATCTATCCCAAGACCAACAGGAAAAAAAGGATCGGGACAGAGCAGGGGATACATCAAGGCCGAACCATCCTGAGATTGTTCGGCCTTGATGATCTGGTTTAATCAAAACGATTTACATGAGATCAAATCGGTCTGCATTCATAACCTTGGTCCAGGCCGCCACAAAGTCTCTGACGAACTTCTCGCGATTATCGTCCTGCGCATAAACTTCGGCGTAAGCGCGCAGGATTGAGTTTGAGCCGAAGACCAGATCCACGCGCGTGGCAGTCCACGTTGTGACACCAGTTTTGCGGTCTACTATCGCATAGCTGTTACGACCGGTGGGCTTCCAGCTGTAGGCCATGTCGGTCAAGGTAACAAAGAAGTCGTTCGTAAGAGCGCCGACGCGATCGGTGAAAACACCGTGCTGACTGCCACCATAGTTAGTGCCGAGCACGCGCATACCACCGATGAGGACAGTCATCTCACACGCCGTCAGACGCATCAGCTGAGCTCGGTCGAGTAACAACTCTTCCTCGCTGACCACGTAATCCTTCTTCAGCCAGTTGCGGAAGCCATCGGCCAACGGCTCCAGCACCTCGAACGATTCGACATCGGTCATCTCTGCCGTCGCATCCCCACGACCCGGCGCAAAGGGTACGGATACTGCGAATCCTGCAGCCTTGGCGGCCGCCTCAATTCCAACGTTACCCGCGAGCACAATCACATCGGCCACACTCGCACCTGAGTCGGCAGCAATCTTCTCAAGGACAGCCAATACCTTTGCCAGACGAGCGGGCTCGTTGCCCTCCCAATCTCTTTGAGGCGCAAGGCGAATACGCGCACCATTCGCGCCCCCCCGCTTATCTGAGCCTCGGAAAGTTCGGGCACTATCCCACGCTGTGCTGACCATTTCGGCAGTAGTAAGCCCACTGGCAGCAATCCGCTCCTTCACCGCAGCGACATCATAATCAGTGCGACCAGCGGGGACCGGATCTTGCCAGATCAGATTTTCAGCGGGCACATCCGGACCGATGTAGCGGCTTTTTGGGCCCATATCACGGTGTGTTAGCTTGAACCACGCGCGGGCGAAAACTTCGGAAAAGTACGCTGGGTCCTTGTGGAAGCGCTCCGAGATCTTCCGGTATTCTGGGTCCATCTTCATCGCCATATCAGCGTCGGTCATGATCGGATTATGACGAACGGCTGGGTTCTCCACGTCAACCGGCTTGTCTTCCTCGCGGATGTTAATCGGCTCCCACTGCCATGCACCCGCTGGACTCTTTTTTAGCTCCCAATCGTACCCGAGTAACATGGTGAAGTAACCGTTATCCCATTTCGTCGGGTGGGTAGTCCACGCCCCTTCTATGCCGCTCGTCACGGTATGACTACCGACAGCACGGGTTGTATGGTTCTGCCATCCCAACCCTTGCTCTTCGAGCTCCGCACCCTCGGGAACTGGCCCGAGATTAGCAGTACTGCCATTGCCGTGGGCTTTGCCGACGGTGTGACCACCAGCAGTGAGCGCCACAGTTTCCTCGTCGTTCATCGCCATGCGGCTGAAGGTGATCCGCACATCATGAGCGGTCTTCAAGGGATCAGGTTTGCCGTCTACCCCCTCCGGATTGACGTAGATGAGCCCCATCATGACAGCCGCAAGTGGATTCTCAAGGTCGCGCTCGCCGGAGTAGCGACTCCCCTTACTTCCGGTCGGAGCAAGCCATTCTTTTTCGGAACCCCAGTAGATATCCTTCTCGGGATGCCAGATGTCTTCGCGACCGAACGAGAAGCCAAAAGTCTTCAGGCCCATCGATTCATAGGCCATATTGCCCGCAAGAATCATCAGGTCAGCCCAGCTCAGCTGATTACCGTATTTCTTTTTGATCGGCCACAACAAGCGGCGAGCTTTATCAAGGTTAGCATTGTCAGGCCAGGAATTCAGGGGCGCAAATCGCAGACTGCCGGTCCCAGCTCCGCCTCGGCCATCAGCGATACGATAGGTACCCGCCGAATGCCACGCCATACGGATCATCAGACCACCATAGTGACCCCAGTCACCCGGCCACCATTCTTGACTGGAGGTCATCAACGCCTTGAGGTCTTCTTTCAAACCCTCAACATCGAGCTTCTTCACCTCTTCCCGGTAGTTGAAGCCAGCGCCGAGCGGATTCGTCTTACTGTCGTGCTGGTGGAGGATCTCAAGATTCAGAGCCTTTGGCCACCAATCCACGTTTGTCATGCTCGCGGTTGTTACACCACGGTGCATAACGGGGCATTTACCAGCAGAACTCGCCTCCTTATTTTCCATCCTTATCACTCCTTTTCTTCTAAGCTGAACTGTCGTCGCCATCGACATCGAGGTCTCGCGCACTTCATCT
>JBIIHQ010000011.1:0-87739 GCA_044235645.1 Bdellovibrionota bacterium
GGGTCGGACTGAGCGAAGCGACGCCTCCGCCGCAGGGCGGCTCGGTGGCCGCTGGCCTACTGAAAATGGAGTCGCAGATTCTACCTTAAATTGACCGATCAGTGGTCGAAGATCGGGGGTAAGCGCAGACCTCGTCTTGCGCACATAGGGCGGTACCAGCGCCGAACGAAAAGTAACAGGCTCACCACATGTGGCCCTCACCTTCGGAATCTTCACTGTCACCGGGCCTATACCGGTCTCAATCGCACGTTCAGGCTGATAGCCATTGCGCACCACCGCTGCTCGACCGTCTTCAAGGCGACGGCCCTCGAACCTCGCCATAAACTCAACCAGCTCAGCTTCCACAACCTGCTGGATCAGGGTGCGCGCCCCCTGACGCAACAGCTCGGTCAGCGGATCACCTGTCTCCTCTCGACCTGAAAGCTCAATCACATTACTCTTGCTCATGGTGGCGTACTCCTCGGTTAAATGTTTTGTTTGCCAACTAACAATCAACCAGATACGCCGCTTCCTTTCAAACCCTTAAACACCAGATTCGGTTATAGCTCGCCCATCACGGTAACTCAGGCTAATCCCACTCCGCTTCACATACTCACGGCGACTCAACCCACTTCCTCGATACTCAGACAAAAATGCCGACGCTTGCGCCGTACTGAATCGTTTACCCATTCTACCCTCCATAAAATAAGACCTGCCGAAATGTCTTAGTTCATGGTGAGAATCCGGGGAAGGACGCCTCTGGTGCACCGCTTACAAACGATGAATCCCTCACAGGGAATCAACCTCAGGCAACGGTGGGGCGAAAAATCAATCAGAGACACAAATAACTCAGCCCCACTACATACTACCTTGGGGGTTGTCGCATACTTGAGGGACAGGGGGGAAGTACGGGCTGGAATGATCGCTTGCGAACGACGCGACGGGTTACTCGATGGCGCGATGGCGATATGCAGAAGCGCTGGTGTCTCTCACCGGTCAATTAAAAGCCGAGGAGAAATTTCAGAAGCTGCAGGGTGAAAAATCAATGAAGGAACTGATCGCTGCGTTGGGCCAATTCGTAGGGTCAAAACAGGTTGACTCGCTCGAAAGAGCAGCCTAAAAGATGATGATTATGCCGCCTCATATTCAACTAGAAGAGGGACATGCTCAGAAATGATCCGCTCGGGCGAGTTCATCCCAATGCTCGCTCATCGAAACTTCGACTTCTTCGGAGAGAAATTCAACTGAATTCATGTCCCATCCTCCCCTTATCATTAATAATAAAGGATTCAGCAATTAGTGGTCTTTCTGCACCACCCGAGCAACCACATAAACCGGCCTTCCCTTCACCTGCTGAAAAATCCTCCCGATATACTCCCCAATCACCCCGAGCAACAGAAACTGTAACCCCGACAAGAGAATGAGAAATCCGATGGTGGTCGTGTACCCACTCGGGACTATATCGGTTAAACACCACATGAGAAGATTCATTAATAAAAATAGCCCAGCAAAGGTCATCACGCTCATACCAAGGAGAAAGGATACTCGAAGGGGCCATAACGAGAACGAGAATACGGCGTCCAAGGCCAATCTGATCAACTTTCGAAGCGAGTACTTGGTGACGCCTGCCTTTCTTGCTGCTCGGGGGAGGGGTACCCCTTTTTGACGAAATCCCACCCAGGCTCGCATGCCGCGCAGATAGCGGTGAACCTCGGGTAGCGCCGCGATCTCCTTGGCCACGCGGCTACTCATGACGCAAAAATCGCCGGTATCAGCCGGGATCTCGATGGTGCTGACGCTCCTGAGGATTCGGTAGAAAATAGTGTATGCCCTATTAATTAACCATCCAGCTTCGCGGGATTCACGAATACCATACACAACGTCGAAGCCCCTCTCGAATTCGGTGAGGAGGAGTAATACCTGCTCGGGATCATCCTGCAAGTCGGCATCCATCATAATGACGGCATCTCCGGATGCGAGCGATAATCCCGCTGAATACGCGGCCTGCTGGCCGAAATTTCTAGAAAAGTGCACGATCGTAACCCGTTCGTGCAACTGGGCAAATTGATCGAGTAGATTCGCTGATAAATCGCGGCTTCCGTCATTCACAAAGATAAATTCACACTCCCATTGGTCTAATTTTGCTCGTAATTCGAGCAGAGCTGAGAATAGATGGGGAAGGACTTCCTGTTCATTGAGGACAGGGATGGTGAAGCTGAGGCGGGGTACCATGGGAATCCTTGAGGATGTTTTACAGATAATCTGTTGGCCGGGTATATGGTTGATAAGGGCTGGATAAGATCGCCACAGTCGTAATTCTTACTTGAATCATTCAATTAAAAAAAACGGAGGGTCGGTCTTACGCAGCGGAAAGTTACTCTCATTTGCTGATAAATCAAGAATATGCCTGTCCCTCTTTAAGTGGTCGTGCCGTTAGAACCGGCGCACGCATCCTCAATCATCTGGTGCCAATCAACTCGGAGGAGACGGTAGCGTCCATCGGTGGAATGCCAGATTTCATAGGTTTTGCCGTCCCAAAGGGAGGGAGGTTCTTTTACAATTTCGGTATCGTGAATGATGTGGGTGATTTGATTGGAAGGTCGTTTTGTTAAATCGCAGAGGAGCTGATTTCGCTCGGGTTGGGTTCTTCGGGAGAGAAGTGCATCTCCCGCCTGGCAGAACGCAATTCTTTGGTAGACGACCCACATCACGATGCCGGTCGGCAGATCTTCGATATAGGTGGGTGGATGTTCGGGGCAGGGGCCTGCGAGATTCAAATCACCCGAATAAATCCAGCCGAGGAGTAGTTCGTTTGAGAGATAGGCAGGGTATTCTGAGATTAACACGCGGTTGAGATTGAAATTAGAGGGGAAAATTACTGGTCCAAGGGTCGGCAGGAGAAGACCGGACCGTGTAATGTCAATTGAGGATGTGCCCTTTCTTCGAAATGCATGTAAAAAATCGATAGAAGCAACAACCGATGACTTTGGGAGAGCTGCTATAGATTGAATCATCTGAGACTCGGAGTTGGCCGTTACAAATTGTTTAATTGACCCGACGTTAGATACAGAAAGGCCAAACAAAACAACTCCGAGGAGGACAATAAGATTATACTGGCGATTCGCCCATTTACTTATCGATTCTGCGATGGCACCCGCAACAAGCCCAGAAAATAGGGGAGTCAGATAAAATATATGAAAATGATAGGGAGTGGTGAGCTTACCGGTCAGTGGCTGAATCAAAAAGGCGAGGTGCAATGAGAGAGCAGAAACAAAAATTATCAGGGCGATCCGTCTGATGACCGATGAAATAGCCTTCATATAAACGGCTAAGGCAATAACTCCAATCGACATCCACTCAAGAGAATAAACGTACAGATGGTGTATCGAGTGATTGCTGACCAAGTTGCTCTCATAGGAACCTGCTGAGGCCCATAGGATTGCTGCTCCCGGCAATGCAATACTCATGGCTGCGACACCAAGAGCTCCAACGTACGTCAACCATTGTCGTGTTGAGAAACGCCTCAATGTGAAAAAAGGGGTAATCGCCCAAAATAATGAGATTATGATGAACGAAAATGCGTAGACGTAGATTGACAATCCCCATATGACACCTGCCTTTACTATCTCGAATCCTCTTCCTTGTTTCCGCGTCTCCCCCTGATTCAGGATAAAAATGCGGAAGAGGTAGGTGAGAGAGAGGCCAAACAGGAGCACCGAAAGTTGTGTAGAGCCAAATCTAGCTAGGGGAATGGAAGGAAAAATATCTGCCGAAGGTGGAAAGAATTGAAATGCACCAAACCGGATTTCGGGAGTCAGGTTTGCTTGATGTGGGCTGAGTATCCAAGGGAACACGACGGACCACGCAGCGCCAAAAAATGAAGTTTGGTAGGTAAGTCCAATCTGAAAAAAAAGCCTCCAAAAAATCAACAGTCCAAGCGTGATTGATGCGACATCAAGGAGGTAAGCAAACGACGCAAGGGATATGCCTGACAGGATTATTAAACGGCCGAGAAGATAAAAAGTCAGATCATAGGGCACAAGAAAACGCGGCTTGGAAATCACCGAGGTCTGACCTTCTGAATTTCGAGACATATTCTTTGCAGCTAAACCCGAGGTGATAAATTCCAAAAACGGTTGACTCCCCATGCTACGAGCGAGAGGAACGTAATAGAATTCGTCGGGGTCAGAGAAATTCAGAGTACTATCCCGTCCAAAAATAAATTTAGCTATTGGAAACTCGCTGCTCAAGATTAAGGCGAAGAAAAAGCATATAACACCTTCTCTCCAGCGAAATGACTTTGGCATTGATTGCTCCGGATATCTGGTGAAGTAAGCTTTAGCTCCCTGTTTTTCTCTCCCCATTTTTCTCCGACCTGCAAAATATCAACGCTTAAACTGAGAAATGGTAAGCATCCCAGCCACCACTGCCACTTTACTCGCCCATACCACTCCCTTCAAAGGGAGTGATGACAGCGAGAGCATCACGCCGACAAGCAGGATGAGGGTGCCTCTTCGGGAGTAAAATAGCTCGGGTTCAGCACCGGTGATGAGTGGTACAGCGATTAGGAGCTGGTCGTAAAAGCCCAAATAGGGGGAAAAGGATACATAAACTCCCGTCATAATCCCGGAGGCTGCGGTGAGGCGTTTTGTGGTTGGGATTGCCTTTGAACGGATGAAAAGTATCACGAGACTGAGTGCCCCAATGATGATGGCGGCGGTATTGACGATGTGTCGAAGGGGTTCGGGTAGTATTCCTTTAGTGACAGTGAGCCATGTCGGCGTGTTTGAGCCAAATCCTCCCCAATAGAAACCATCACTGGCCATATCGCCAGATGAGTATCGAATCATCATTCGAAAAAAATCAGATATGAGCCCGTGCGTGCCGAGTGGGTCCACAGCGAGGATCGAGATCATGGTGAGAAGTAACCCCGTCGAAAGAGCGCGCCATCTTCGCTCTATGCCAAGCATTCCCGCTCCTAAGACAGCGTACTGAATCTTAATTGATAAAAGAAACAATAGTACTGAGAGACACCAATCTTCAGAGGGACGGTGCAACGATGTTCGGAGAGTGCGAGAGATGAGGCCGAGAAGCGCGAGAGCGAAAAAAGTAGTTTGTCCGATATCAAAGCAGGTGCGGCCCGCTGCCGAAGTAAGCACGGCGAAAATGATAGCAAGAAATATCATTCGCTCGAATAAGCCGGTCGGAACTGCTTCTTGCCAGAGTCGGCCAATAAGCACTGTGAGTAAACCGAGCGAAACGGCAAGCCATACACAAAATGCCGCATGCAGGCTTACTCGTAACGGTATCAGAAGCGGCGACCAGATAATGATTGCCGATGGCGAGAGGGGATTTGGCATCGGCCCGACCTCCGGCGGGGGAATTATACCGAGAACGGCTGTGAGCGAGTTAAGAATAGCCGAAGGAGTCGAAATCCCGGGAACGTCGTGCGAAAGAAATCCCACCACGGTGCTGAACAAAAACGCAAAATCCCTCACCTCCCCCTTCGAATCAAACAGCGGCAGAGTGCCCCACGGTGAATACATTAGGGCAACGAAGAGGACGACGGTACTTGCGATGAATAACAGGATTTCGTGTCGGGTGAGCATAGAGTTCTTTCAGGGCGTCGAGTGAGATGTCGGTTGCCCATCCGGAGATGCAGCGTAGCTCTGCTTACTCGACCGCCACCACTACAAATCGTAAATACTGAAGGTCCTCGCACGCAAGAGGGTAAGGGTGATCGGGGGGTTGGGTGGTGGTGGCGATGACACGGGCGCGACGGCGGGCACGGGATATCGCGGTGCGAATCGTTGTTTCGAAGGCGGGGAGGGTTATTTTGCTTGAGCACGAGGCGAAGGCGATGAGCGCGCCGAGGGCTGCTACCTGGGTGGCGGCGGTAAAAAGGCGCTCATAGCTGCCGAGTGCGGCGTCGACCTGGGACGCCTGATGAACGAACGAGGGAGGGTCAACGATAATCAGGTCCCACCGATGGTTTGCCTGTCGCGCCTCTTCAAGGAAGGTGAATACGTCAGCGACGATACCGCGGTGATTGTGCGGGGGGAGGTTATTGACAAGCCAATTCCGCTCCGCGAGGGCAATTGCCGGGGCGGCGCTGTCTACGGTATCGACATGAGAGGCCCCCCCGCATCCGGCGTACACCGAAAATCCGCCGGTGTAACCAAATAGATTCAGGGTTCGGCGATGGGAGGCGAGTTCTCCGATTCGACGCCGATTTTCCCGTTGATCGAGGAAAAAACCAGTCTTCTGACCTGATACCAGGTCAACGATAAATCGGTGTCCCCCCTCAGTGATGATGACCTCGGGGGAGCTAGGCTCGCCGAAAATCGGATGCGGTACATCAGGGGTGGGAGCATCACCGCGAGAATCTCTTCCCCGGAGGTACACTGTATCGATGTCCCTTTCATGATGAAGCCACTGCGCAAACGACGGGGCGCGCCAGAACGCAGCTGGACCGGCGCCATCGGTTTTGATCACTGCCGATGTTCCATACTGGTCTATCACCAGGCCCGGTAACCGATCTCCCTCGCCATTGATAAGTCGAAAGCTATTCGTATCCGAGGGTATTACTGCGGCGCGGAGCGCACTTGCATCACGGAGCCGCGCGATAACGGCTTCATCTCCGAACGAGGGGCGATCAACGGTAAGTACGCGAAAGGCAAGGTGTGATTGCGGGTCACAGAACCCCTTCGCGAGAATGGCACCTTTGCTGTCCTTCAGAAGGGCAAAATCGCCACACCGTGCGTGAGGGGGAATTGTGAGGGCGGGGGCGTAGATCCACGGAAAGCCACTCTGAAGGGCCCACCTGAGGTCGTGATTAAGGGTGAGGTGGAGGGGTTTTTCGGGGTGGTTGAAGTAGGGCATAGAGGTAGCCTGAAACCTTTTGAGACAAACGACCGTATAGTAAGGGAAAACGCCCGAACGGTCACCACCGCCGTTGTACCCATTTCGCCAATCCATCGAGGCAAATAAGTGCAAGGGGCGATGCCACGAGCCATCCCCAGACCGCGTAACTGAGTGGCTTGTTACCAAAGACGTGATGGCCGAGAGGTAGGTTTCCAATAGAGAGGAGAAGGAGCGCCTCGACGGTAAGGCCAACCCAGAGGAGCCGATTGGTTGGGCGCGGTTGTCTCCACACCGGTAGCCGCTCCGAGCGGCACGCGAACACATTCCCCATCTGGGACGCGACTATCGTCAGAAAAGTTGCCGCGGTTGCAGTCGCGTAAAGCTGAACTGCTGCGGGCGATGCTTCACCGGTGAGAAGCGCTCGAGTTGCACCCTGGATCTGCGCGAGTCCATACCCATTAGTGTACCACACGAGAAAAAACGCACCCATTGCAGCGAATGCCTCCCAAACCCCAAGAAGTCCGTAGGCGCGACCGATGAGCCGCCACGAGAGGAGGCGCTCACCGGGTCGGATCGGGGGGCGCTTCATCACATCATGAGCCGGCTTCTCCATGCCAAGTGCAACTGCTGGTGCAAGGTCGGTACCGAGATCCACCAGAAGAATCTGGATAATAGTCAATGCTGGTGGGATTCCGAGCGCTGCCATACAGATGAAAGGGACCAGCTCGGGAATATTCGAGGCGAGGATATAGGTAAGGAACCGACGAATATTATCGAAAGTCGCGCGCCCTTGCGCTATCGCGGATACAATCGTCGCAAAATTATCATCGAGAAGGACGACATCAGCGACCTCGCGAGCGACATCGGTTCCCCGGAGACCCATCGCAAATCCGACATGGGCGGCTTTGAGCGCCGGCGCATCGTTCACCCCGTCGCCAGTCACAGCGACGACGTGCCCAAGGTCGCGAAGGGTCTGCACTAACCGAAGTTTCTGATCCGGGTCCATTCGGGCGAAGATCCCGCCCGGGTGAGCGTGGAGCAGATTGCGCAGCTGTCCATCGGTCATCGAGGCAACTTCGTCTCCGGTAATCGGCTTACCCGCGAGCCCGTTGAGCCCTATCATCTCCCCTATTGCCTGCGCGGTCGCCCCATAGTCTCCCGTGATCATGCAGATCGAGATACCTGCCTCGCGACAGGATGCTATCGCGTCTGGCACTTCAGGCCTAATCGGATCAAAAAGTGCGATGTAGCCAAGCATAATCAAGTTATGCTCGATGGCGTCGCGGTGATCCGGCGGCACTGCCCGATCGATGGTACGGAATGCAACCGCCAAAACCCGAAAGCCGCTACGGGCGATTGTATCGTAGGTTGTCGCGAGATACCGGCGCCGATCAGAGGTAATGGGCTCGGCGGCTCCACCTCGATAGAGGTGAGTCGCACGTTTCAAGATCGAGTCGGGAGCCCCCTTCGTGATGACGAGGGTGTGGGTGAGGGGAGCCAGAATGCGCACGGGGTGTGTTGGGCCAGCTGACTCCGATACCTCGACAATCACACTCATCATCCTTCGGCGCGAATCAAAGGAAAGTTCGTCAATAACGGTAAGCTCAGACAGAATCTGTGAGAGGGGAGTTCCCGATGCAGAAGCGGCCTCACGGATAGCGACCTCGGTGGGGTCGCCTATCGGGGAGGGGGACGTCGAGCGGTCCGACTTCACGTCTGTCTGGTGGTGGGTACAGATCGCGGCAACAACCAGGAGGGTCTGTGCGTGGGGGGTGATGGATTGGTGGAGGGGTGGCAGAGGAGAAGAAGCACCTGGGTTGGGGATCGGGACTCCATGCTGAATGGATGGGCCACCATCATCTGGTGTCCATACCGTATGCACCGACATTGAGTTGCGGGTGAGCGTACCCGTTTTGTCGGTGCACAGCACGGAAACGGCGCTGAGCCCCTCAATAGCTGAGAGTTTTCTGACGAGAGCATTGCAGCGTGCCATTCGTTGCACTCCCAGCGCGAGGGCAACACTGACGGTAGGCAGCAGCCCCTCAGGAACGTTTGCGACGAGGATACCGATTCCTAGCATCAAACTGTCAATGGGGTGAAGCCCGATAACACCGTAAGCGATCGCAAAAACCGCGACCCCCATCGAGCAAGCGATCGCGGTGATGATCTCGACGATATAGCTTATCTCGACCTCGAGTCGGTTGGGAGCCTTCTCCGCCGCAGTAGCAAGGGACGCAAGATGACCACATTCGGTGTGTGCGCCCGTTGCATAGGTGAGAGCGCGACCGGTTCCCGCGAGAACGGTGGTGCCTGCGAGGACGATTGTTGTGGTGTCGCCGACCCGTTGATGCATGGGGGTAGGGGAGGCCTCCTCAGCCGTCAGGGCAAGGGGGCGATGAGAAAGGGCCTCGCGGATCACCGGCACCGATTCGCCGGTGATTGCAGACATCTCAACAAGAAGACCCTGGGCGGCGATAAGTCGAGCATCGGTTGGAACCTTGTCACCCTCTTCGAGCTCAATGACGTCACCGATCACCAGCTCTCGTGCGGGAATGATCGTGAGAACTCCGTCACGGTAAACCTTCGCGTGAAGAGGAAGCAGTTGGGTAAGCGCAGCGAGTGCCCGTTCGGCTCGGTATTCCTGAGCGAAGCTGAAGACTCCATTTATGAGGACAACCGACCAGATCGAGATGCCAATAAGCGGAGTGCCTGCGAAAAAGGCCAGCGCACCCGCGACCCACAGAAGGAGGGCCATAAAATGGGTGAGCTGATTTATGAAGCGGAGAATAAGTCGAGGGCGTGGGGGTGGAGGGAACTCGTTAGGACCGTACCGACGGAGCCTCTCTACCGCGTCGGCAGTAGAGAGGCCCATTGCGGATGAGGGCGTGGGCACATGTTCAGCATCGGGCAACACGGCTGCTCCGAATGCCCGGGTCTTGGCAAGCTCCCATATGGGAATCGAGTGTTCCATTGTGCCCCCGCATCGATACGCACGTGATAAGGGCGGCTAGCTCATCACGGGGGATGGGTGACCCGATCATACTCCACGGGAGCCGCTAGGGGGAGGGAAAAAGGAGAATGTTGCGTCGAACCGTGCTTTCGGTTTGAGAGCCCCGGGTCCGCCTTTTTCACGAGGATATAGGGGCTATTTCAGGTCTAAATCCGCTCAGGGCACTCAATAGCACACAGAAGAAGTCCATTCTCAAGTACCGTTTGAACCGCTTTTGTTATCACCAATCGGTGATGGTGGACCTCCTCTCCCTTTATAACCGGGAGTGATGCATAGTAGCTGTTATAACTGCGAGCGATATCGAGAAGGTACTGTGCGAGAATTGCGGGCGAATCGTTGCGCGCAGCATCCGCTACCCTTTGCGGGTAGAGCGATATCTCTTTGATAAGCTCGATCTCGGCGGGGTTGAACGAAGCGCTCTCGGCGCACGATTCTATCAGCGGGAGCTCCCTCCCCCACTTGCGGATGATGCTCCTTGCCCGACACGCTGCATAGACGACGTACGCACCTCCCGATTTCTCGAACTCTTCGTGCATCCTGCTGAGATCTGCCTGAACTTCAACCGGATACTTTTTATCCTTCTTTATGTCGTTGAAGATAATCGAACCAACCCCGAGCTGGCGTGCAATTCGGTCGGTCTCCTCGGGAGAAAAACCGGCGTCGGCACCATATTTGTTCTTGAAATAGGCGATGGTGGAGGAAAGGAGCTCCTCAACCCCCGAGGATCCATCACGGCTTGAAAGCTTCTTTTTGGTGCTGGCATCGAGATAGCTCTCATGCGCCACGTGGACCAACTCAGTATCAACGGAGCAGAGCCCGAGCTTTCGCGCAGCAGCAAAAAGCTGACTGAAGTGCTCGTTCTGTTCAACACCGACCTCGTAAACTATTCGTTGAGGATTAAAGGTTTGAGCGCGAAATCGGATCGCTTCAAGATCGCGTGATGTATAAATGGAAACTCCATCGGCGCGAAGTATCACGACCCGCTCCCGCTCCGAGAGAGGAATGACGGTCGCCCCGACATCTTGCTTTGCTTCCTTCACGATCGAGTCAAAGAGGGGGGGGGATATCTCCTCTCGAGAGAGAAGCTCGGCCATCTGATGCTCGACTGTAGCAGCATGTTCAGCGGTCCATACCACGGCGGATCCCAAGCGCACCGCCTCAGATATCAAATTGAGCGCTCCCGGCAGATAGAACGATTCGCCGAGAACAAACTCAATCGAAACGCCGAGAAGGTGATAGAACCGCTGAAACTCATCGAGGCTCCAGGAAACAAGGGTCTTCCACCGCGCCACGACCTCGGCATCGCCCCGCTCCAGCTGCTCCTGAATCACGGTCGCCGCTGATTTGTAGGCAGCAAATGCCGGCAGAAACGCTGCTGGGGTTGAAACGCCGGGGAAACACGCTACCACCTTATCGCGGGCCACCTCGAACTCGCTCGCCGGTGCTCCTGCGTCCGCGAGCCGTTGCAGTGAGCGAAACAGAAGGTAGAGGGAAGCGAGCTGCTGGCCAGGAGTGACGTCAGTGGGAAGAAGATGCTGCCACCGGTCAAAGCCCTCGATGAGGTAACCGACCCCACCAAGGTCATTGACGTGGTTCGTCCGGTACACCACTGCTCCGACCGCTTCTGCAAGATTGCTGATGATATGCCCGATGATGGTCGACCGGATGTGCCCGGCGTGGAGCGATTTTGCAAGATTTGGGCTTGAATAATCGACGACAATCCCCCGGTGACGCCAGATATCGCTCTCCCCGAATCGGGAGCCCGCAGAGAGGACGTCTCCGAGGAACCGAAAGATCGTGGGGTCAGAGAGCCGAAGGTTGATATAGATACCCTTGACAGTGGTGGCAGCGAACAAGGATCTGGTGCGGTCATCAGTGGCAAGTGAAGCGAGGATGCGAGGGATATCGTGTTGTATATAGGCAGTACTTCCATGCTCCTTGAGGAGTCGAGGCAACTTTAAGCAGAGATCATCGCCAAACTTCTTGCGGGCGATGGGCTGAAGATCGACCTCCGCTTCTTCGAGGACGGCGCGAAGGAGCGCTGTTAGACGGGGGAGAGCGTAGCTCGTAAAGGAGATATAACCCCGAGCCTCTCGCCGGGCATCAGCGTTGGCTTTGAGTCGGAGCGCTGAGGCGAACAGGCGATTGTTGTGGTTGATGAGGTGATTTTCCATGGGGGGAGAGTAGCATTGATGGGGAGGGGGGGGAAGATTGTTGCGGGGACGACGGGTAACACGAGCTTCCTCGAAGTGAACCCCCGTGGAATTAAATTTTTCTTCCAGCTCTTGCTTCAGATTAATTTCTTGTACTAGGTTCAAAAGGGCCGGAACGGTTGAAGTTTTTTACGCTTAAATCGGTCCATTCGTTGAGGGAAGAAAATCATCATCCACATTTTTAAGAGGTCGAAAGCAAATGCAAAGTCATCACCCTGGAGGAAGCGCGGACTCTGAATTCGATTTTCAAGCTCTTCAATCACGAATTAGCGGGATGCAGCAAACTCCCGCTGAACAATTTCGTCGGCTATGGCAAGAGAAGGTGGATGATGCCGTTAGGCAGTGGGAAAATGACGGCGATAGAGTGCATTTGGAAAATATTTGCATCGAGCTTTATCAGGAGAATAGCGCACAAATCAGTGAATTAACGGGAGGCAGGGATCGTCTTGCGCAAGAATTTAAGAAACTCCTGGCTGGCAAGAGCCGAGACTCAGGCGAGCAAGTTCCTTTCGAACGACCCTCGGACGAGTGGGTCAAAGATACAGTTGTCAAGATGTCGCCCAACGACCTCCAGAATCTTGCTCACACGCTGTTGGGTGAGGGTGTAGTCCGGAGAGAGGTAGCTCAGGGGCTCCGTCCCATCGGACAGCATCTTCATCCCGATTCGAGCCCAACTCTGCCCGCACGCCCTCAATTTCTGCCCCAGGATGAAAAGCTAGACCTTAGCGCCCTTGATACAGAGCAATTACTAGTTTTGGCCCGTATGCCAGATGGTGAAAGCAGGGTTGCACGCGTTGAACTTTATGAGGCTATGGTGGTTCGAGCGTCGCAAGTTTTGGTTGACCTTTATAATCACGAAAAAAGCCGACCGTTTCTCTCCCGCGAAGGTGTGGATGTTTCAAAAGAGCAGATCGAGCGGGAACTTAGAGAGGAGATTGAGGAGCTTGTTCCGGATAAACAAGATACGCGAGCAATGCTTTCGCAAGCAGCTCGGCTGCTTGAATCTGTTTTAACGAACTATCGACAGATGACTGACTAGTACCCCCTATGCTCCGTCACGCCCTCCTTTTGGCCCTCCGCCCCTGGCTGTGGCTCTCCGGTCCCCTCGTCGCCACTTCCCTGCGCGACGACCCTATCGACGAGTTCCAGCACTGGTTCCGGATAGCCCAGCGGTGCTTCTTTCTTGAATTCCCCGACGGGATGGCGCTCTCGACAATTTCGCGAGACGGCCGGCCTCAGGTTCGGTGGGTGTTATTGAAGGAGTTTGATCACCGTGGCTTTGTCTTCTATACCAATCGCGATTCTCAAAAGGGAGAAGCGCTGGCTTATCATCCTCATGCGGCTCTCGGATTCTTTTGGGATGCGCTCCAGCGGCAGATTCGGGTGACAGGTCAGGTTGAGGAGGTATCAGTTGATGAATCAGATCGCTACTTTGCGAGTCGCCCCCGAGGAAGTCAGATAGGTGCGTGGGCATCGCTTCAGAGTCGGCCGCTCGTTGGGGGGAGTGAGGAGTTTTCGCGTCGTATTGCGGAATATGAGGCGCGCTTTGCGCATACCCCAGTGACCCGGCCAGAACATTGGGGGGGCTATCGGGTCGTCCCCGAGGTTATTGAATTCTGGAAGGCACGCTCGAGCAGGTTGCACGACAGGTTTGAGTACCGACGACAGCAGGATGGTACATGGGTGCGGCAACGGTTGTACCCGTAAATGGCCAGTGAAGATTGACGAACGCCCAAGAGATGAGAAATGTAAAGGCAAACGAGACGTAAAATGCTCTGCCTTAGGATGTTCCAACAGAGGAAGATAGACGTAGCAGATGCCGCGAGTGAGAGAATACGCAATTCTCATAATCACCCGTGACGCCTCACCGGTGTTCATGCTAGCGTCCCCGTCAAGAGAGGTTCCTCTCCACTATCCCCGATCGTATGGCGCAGATACCTCTATTCGTTGCTCATATCGATCAGGATGGCCCTGAGGTCTTCGTGTTGTGTTTCCATCCTCATGGAAATTGCCTTCGGGCCGAGAAAACGAATTACGGGTTTGATCAAGAGGTTGATTGAGGAGGAGTAATAATGCGGGAACGGATACAACTTTTCCTTCTTGCCTTGTGTGCATGGATCAGTATCGGTATTACCGTGGCTATTGCGGGTGCTCTTCTCCAGGAGACAGTCTCGTTTTTCAGAGAAGTATCGCTAGCACAGTTTCTTTTTGACACCGAGTGGACCCCGCTCTTCTGGGAAAAACATTACGGAATCTGGCCCCTTGTGTGCGGTACCATTATTACAACCATCATTTCACTCGGTGTTGCAATTCCGGTCGGCACTACCATCGGGCTCTTTCTTGCGGAGTGGTCACCGCGCTCAGTCCGACAGATCGCCAAGCCGATTCTTGAAATTCTCTCGGGTATTCCGACGATTGTGTTTGGGTACTTTGCCGTTACGATCGCTACCCCGCTTCTGCGGGTCGCATTTCCCTCTTTGCCCGGATTTAATGCCCTGAGCGCCGGGATCGTTATGGGCGTTATGATGGTGCCATTGATGGCAACCCTCGTCGAGGATGCCCTATCAGTCGTACCACAATCGTTTCGCGAGGCCTCGTATGCGTTGGGTGCGAGCCGACTTACAACGATGCTTTGCGTGACTCTCCCGGCCGCTGCAGGTGGTGTTGTTGCAGCGTGTATTCTTGCATTATCGCGCGCTTTGGGTGAGACGATGATCGTCACGATCGCTGCCGGGCAGCAGCCTCGTCTTTCACTGAATCCCTTGCAGGCGGTTGAAACATTAACGGCATTTATCGCTCAGGTCGTGATGGGCGACACGCCGTATGGCTCTATTGAACACCGAGCCGTATTTGTCGTTGGCTGTCTCTTATTCCTCGGCACCCTCACCCTCAATGTGGGTAGCATGTGGATCAGGGAGCGCTTCTCTTCGACGAGATAGGATTAGAGTCGGTCTTGAAATTTCGGTTTCAGCCGGCACGAGATAGTTGTTCCGACTTAATGAGGCACAACGTGAGACCGACGATGAATATCACGCACGCGATGGTGGGTCCTGTCGAGACGGATACACCTCCGAGAAGAATTATGCGCCGGTCGGTCGGCGAGATAATTTTTTTCGCCCTAGTAACGGCATCTTTCGTTCTTTGTTTGGGAACCTTGGTCGTTATGGTCGTCGACCTCGTTCAGACAGGCGCAGGGCGTCTCAGTTGGCAATTTCTGTCGGGGGTTTCATCGAGACGTGCCGATCGCGCGGGGGTGCTCCCTGCGATTGCGGGCACGGTATGGGTAACCTCGATCGCAATGATCCTCGCGGTACCCATCGGAGTAGGGGCTGCAGTTTATCTCGAGGAATGTTGTCGGAGGGGCGTACTCAGTCGCATCCTTGAGATCGCAATCGCGAATCTCGCAGGGGTGCCAGCGATAATTTTTGGGATGGTGGGGCTGCAGCTATTTGTGCGGTGGTGCGGGTTTGGTCGGTCTGTTCTCGCGGGGGGACTGACGATGGCGCTGGTTGTTCTCCCCCTTATCATTCTCGTTTCAAGAGAGGCGATACGCTCAGTGCCTCGTGATGTGAGGGAGGGATCTCTCGCACTTGGTGCGAGCACCATGCAAACCGTGTGGTATCAGGTATTGCCCGCAGCACTCCCCGGTTTGTTGACGGGAGCGATTTTAGGGGTATGTCGGATTATCGGTGAGGCGGCACCTTTACTCGCCCTCGGTGCAGTTACCTATCTGACGAAAACCCCCTCAGGCCTCGAGTCGCCGTTTACGACACTTCCGATTCAGGTATTTAATTGGATATCACGGCCACAGGTGGCGTTTCATCAAAACGCAGCCGGAGCAATTATGGTGTTACTTCTGGTGCTCTTTATTCTCAATGGGGCGGCGATCGTTGTTCGAGCTCGGGGACAGCGGCGAGGATAAGGATAGTTTTTTATGTGAGATAAATAATGGGCCACGCACTCAAAAAAGAGGGAGTTCACGAGATTGTATCGGTTAACGAACTGAACCTATGGTACGGCTCTCATCAAGCGCTAAGGAGTGTTTCCCTTTCTGCGATGAGGGGCGAGGTGCTCGCGCTTATCGGACCATCAGGATGTGGCAAATCGAGCTTCCTCCGCACTCTCAATCGCATGAATGACCTTATTCCGATCGTACGGGTAGAGGGGCGCGTGATCGTGATGGGTCAAGATATCTATCACGACGGCATAGAGCTTGCTAAGTTGCGTCGGCGGGTTGGTCTCGTATTTCAGCGTTCGAATCCATTTCCGAAGAGCATTTACGATAATATTGCCTACGGGCCGCGCATACACGGTGAGCGCCGCCGGTCAGAGCTTGATGGAATCGTCGAGCAATCCCTTCGCCGAGCTGACCTGTGGGAAGAGGTGAAGGATAGGCTATCGGCGAGTGCGCTTGGGCTCTCGGGTGGACAGCAGCAACGACTCTGCATCGCTCGGGCTTTAGCGGTCCGCCCGACGATCCTTCTAATGGATGAGCCTGCATCAGCGCTTGATCCGCGATCCACTGCGAAGATTGAAGAGCTGATAGGGATGTTGCGAGGTGAATATACTATCGTTATTGTTACCCACAACATGCAGCAGGCAGCGCGGGTCTCCGACCGAACTGCTTTCTTCTGCGACGGGTCTTTGATAGAGGCAGGGGTTACCAGTGAGCTATTCACGAACCCGCGTAATGCGCAAACGCAAGATTACATCACAGGACGGTTCGGATGACGCGACATTTAGATCGGGAAATTGAGCGACTGAAAGAGGGGGTGCTTGGATTGAGCGCACTCGTTGAGGAGAGCGTGTATCGAGCGATACGCGCCGTCGAGGAGTGCGATCCGGCCCTTGCCCAGCTTGTCATCGACGAAGATAGTACGATTGATCAGCGTGAAGTGCAGGTTGAAGAGGAATGTCTGAAGATTCTTGCACTGTATCAACCGGTCGCGATCGACCTTCGATTTTTGGTCGCCATCCTCAAGTTAAACAGTGACTTGGAGCGGATCGGCGACCTCGCAGGAAATATTGCATCGCGAGCAAAAGGACTCGCGGCTCTTCCGCGACCTACCGAGCCGATAGATTTTGGCCCGATGTTCGCCGCCGCAAAGGGTATGCTCCGAGGTGCGCTTGCCTCCCTTGTCAAGCTCGATACAAGAAGGGCGCTCGAGGTCATTCGTTCCGACGAGGCGCTTGACGATCTCAATCGGGCTAATTATCGAGCGATTAAAGAGCTGATAAAAAGTAATCCCAACGACCTCGACCCGCTCCTCCACTACCTATCAGTCTCGCGCAACCTCGAGCGGATCGGTGACCACTGCACCAATATCGCCGAGGATGTCGTGTATATGATGGAGGGCAAAATTGTTCGGCATCGGGTTGATGAGGCGTGGTAGAAATTCTTGAGGCCCGAGGGAGGGTTCCGTCCTGATAAATGGAGCTTTGAGACCAGAAGTATGCGATCTCGGATAACGGCCGGATCATCTGTTGTTCACAATCCCCAGCGTAGCTTCCAGCCAGCTCCTTTTCGTCAATAATAGGGTTATAAGACTCGGGCACTTACCCGAATCGATCGCCCTCGGTCATCCGTGCTGACGTTGTGCGCAGAGCATTAATGATGGCGGCAAGATCTATCGCCTCTTGGACGCATGCTCCAGCAACGGGGGGCAGGTATCCGCATGCCGCGGCTGCCATACCAATCACACTGAGCGCGATGCCACCGATTCCGGTCTGGAGAGCGATCCGTCGGACGTGGCGAGAGAGGTGTAGAAACGCATCAACCCGCTCGAGGGAAGGGTCGAGGATAATGACATCGGCGCTTTCCCCAATAATATCACTCTTGCTACCCAGCCCGATTCCAACGGTAGCTGCTTGAAGCGATGGTGCATCGTTAATGCCGTCTCCAACAAATATCGTACGGTGAGTTTGCTGGACGGAGGCGAGGGTGGTGAGCTTTTCTTCAGGAGAAAGTCCCCCCTGAGCCTCGTTAATCCCGACGAGGCTTGCAAGATACTGAGCCTCCGCGTCGCGGTCGCCGGAGAGCATCATAACTCGGGTTATACCGTGGTGCTGAGCGAGGTGCTCAACGAAGGGACGGCTCTCCTTTCGAGGAATGTCCCTAAAGGTAATGAGGGCCGCTGGTTGATCGTTGATGATAACCCCACATGCAGGGCCAAGAGGAGCCTCATCAATCGAAACTCCTGCTTCAGTGAGCGATGACCACTGCCCGATAACGATTCGGTATCCACTGACCTCCCCGAACAGCCCTCGTCCTGCCTGCTCGGAGACATTACTAACCTCGCGGCTTGCAACGCCGAGTTTATCTCCATAATCGACAATCGCCGTCGCGAGGGGGTGCTTTGAGTACTGCTCTAGCGATCGAATAAGCGAAAAAAGTTCAGGTTCCTGCCACGTCCCGAAGAGGGTAACCGAAGTAACGCTCGGCTTACCAGCCGTCAATGTTCCGGTTTTATCGAGTATCATAGCGGAACAGGTCGTCGCTGTCTCCAGCGCCGCAGGGTCGCGAATGATTATCCCACGTCGCGCAGCAGAGGAAACTGCACCGATAATACAAATTGGTATCCCGATGATGAGCGGGCATGGAGTTGCAACAACAAGCACAGCGAGAAAACGGACGGGATCTCCCGACATGAGGCCCGCGCCGAGCGCAACCAACAATCCGAATGGTGTGTACCAGCTTGCGATTGAATCGGCAATTCGCCGGATACGTACCCGCCGCGTGGCTTGTTGTTCAATGACACCGGCAATCCGCTGGTACCGTGAATCCCGGGCAAGAGCAGTTGCCCTGATCGTCAGGAGGCCCTCCCCATTTATCGCCCCCGATATGACGGTCGAGCCGCCTACCTTTGGCATGACATAGGGCTCACCAGTGAGGAACGCCTCATCCATCGAGCTGCGGCCCTCGATTACTACTCCGTCAACCGGGCAAATATCGTGAGGGTGTATCTCGATTACGTCACCGACCTGCACATTATCGAGAGATATCTCCTCGATCTTTGAACCCACCCGCCTTCGCGCATGATGTGGCATCCGCTGCGCCAGAGCAGCGAGGATTGCAGACGCGTTCCGCATGGCAAACCGCTCGAGGCTCTGGCCTCCCGACAACATAAAGACAACAAGCACTGCTGCCCAGTATTCGTGGAGGAGGGTGGCCGTGACGATTGATATTCCAGCGAGGAAGTCTGAGGAAAACTGCCCCGCAACGGCGTCGCGAAGGAGATCATACCCGATGATGATGCCACAAAGTGCAAGTGATGAGGTGAGGAGTAGACGTTCCTCCTCATGCAGTCCGACAATGCGAAGAAGGATCCCCCCGACTATCGCGAGAAGCGACGCCGCGACAAGGATCCCTTCCTTGGTAACGAGCCAGGTGCGAAGATCGTGGAGAGATATTCGCATCAGCGATTGGGATGAGGCCGAAGATTGGGTTGGGTTCATGGTGAGGACGCGAAATAGGTGACCTCGAGGAGTGTATCGGTTGTTCTGCTGAGTATCAAACAGAAATATGTCTTGATGACGTATTTCTCGGAATTACAAAAGAGAAAGATAAATTTTCTTTATGCACGAAAAAAGGTTGCCCGACGGGCAAAAGAGCGCAATCGTGTGGCTAGGCCATCGACGGCCGGTTATCTGCGTTGCCCATTTTTTTGGGTCATTCCGCTCGTCCTGATTGCAGGTAGGGCAGCTACGAATACGGTTTCGGGGGGAGTTATGGATTTTGTTCTTCATTCGGGAGCCTTTTCTGATCACGGCTCAATACCCACGGTCTACACCTGTGAGGGTAAGGATATTTCGCCACCACTCTCGTGGAGCGGAGTGCCAGGAGGCACAAAAAGCTTGGCTCTTATTGTTGATGATCCTGATGTGCCCGACCCCGCGGCGCCGGTACGGGTCTGGGTGCATTGGGTCATCTATAACATCCCTCCCTCGGTTACTGAGCTTCCCGAGCGGGCAAGTGAGAATCTGCCTCGTGGAGTTCTTATCGGACAAAACGATTGGGGAAAGTCTACCTACGGTGGTCCGTGTCCACCGATTGGAGAGCATCGGTATTTTTTCAAACTTTACGCTCTGGATACTGAGATTGCTGACCTCAGTCACCCCAAAGCAAATGATCTGATGGCGGCGATGGAGGGGCATATTCTTAGCACCGCGATGGTCGTGGGGCTTTATCAGAAAGTGAGGAACGAGCGGTAAAGGAAGTATCACGGTTCGTCCCTTTTTGTGAGGATGGTGTGTCGTGGTCAATCGTTTTTTGCGTTTCAGTGGAATCGTGGCGTCATTTTCGGCGATGACGTGCTCTGCCTGCTTGCGTTTTGTTCCCCCCCGTTCGGTCGAACCGGGTGATGTCGAGGGTGAGGCTGAATTTTTTGCAATTGAGCGTCAAGAGCGGAACGAACTTCAGATGCTTCTCGATGAGCGCGCCCCGTTGCTAAGACAGGATGCGGCAGCGAGCTATCAGGTAAGTCCCCGCGATCTGGTTGATATTCGCGTATTTGACCTTCCCGAATTAACAGTTTCGGCGCGGGTGCGTCCCGACGGAATGATTGCTGTTCCTCTTATCGGTGACGTGATGGCTCAGGGGCTGAGCGAAACTGAGCTCCAACGCATCATTGCGGAGCGACTCCGACGATATATTGTCGCTCCGGCAGTCACGGTCGCAATCAATAGCTACGAAGGAAGAAGGGTATCGGTAATTGGTGAGGTGGCAAAACCAGGGGTATATCCGCTTCGACAAGGGACCTCATCCTTGGTTCAGATCCTTTCGGAGGCGGGCGGTCGTACTGCTCGTGCCGCGGGGCATGTGCTGCTCATTCCAGCCAATCATGCTGACCCCGCGGGGCCACCATCTGATGGGAGCTCTCGTCCATCCAGCAAAGCAAGTATCGAGATCGATATTGAGGAACTCCTCGGGACAACAAGTGGTACGATGCCTGTTCATGTCCCCCTCATCGCGGGGGACACTATTGTCATTCCTGAGGCGGGCAGTGTTCAAGTTGATGGCGAAGTGGTCAGGCCCGGCTCGTACCCTTTGTCCTCAAAGGAATCCATGGTAGGCGCCTTGGCTGCTGCTGGAGGTGTTACCTATTCCGCCGATGTCGAGCACGTCGAAGTAATTAGAGAGGTGGGGAGTGGTCGCAAGGCGGTTCTTGCGTGCAATCTCCAGGATGTCGCCCTCAAGAATACGCACGATATTCGGCTGCGGAACGGTGATGTTGTCCGGATCCCGAGTGCCCAGGGCCGTTTCATGACAAGACAGGTTGTGGAGGTACTCAACCGAATCCTTAACGTGAATGTTGTACAGTAGGGGAGATTGCACAGTAAGGGTGACTGGATGCCGGTGACAATAGCAAAGCGAGGGAGCTATGGCGGTCAATGCATATCCAGAGAGATGGAACGGAGGACGACAGGTACCAGCACCGATGAATACGGTGACCTGGATTCCGCGATATGATCCAGGATGGGGAGACGGAGGCGATTGGCCAGGAGCGCGAGCGTGGAGTACGACCGAGGAAGGTCCCAATCTTGCCCACATTCTCGGGCGTGAATGGCGAATACTCGCCGGATGTGCCCTTTTGTGCGGATTTCTGGGCGCTCTGTACGCAGCGAGTGCGCCACGGCTGTATACCTCCGAGGCAAAGCTTCGTATTGGTTCTTACGCGCCGATTATTGCTGGTGCTGAGATCGAGGATGTCCTTCGCCAGCAATCAATGGAACAAACCTATACGCAGACACAGATTGCGGCGATCTCGGGTATGACAATTGCAGACAGGGTCCTCTCTCGTCCCGAGCTTACAGATGTGATCGAAAGGTATCTCGCAAAGCAGAGATCTTTTCTCGATACGATCGGTAGTTGGTCTCACAATGCCCGAGAGACGATACCTCAAGGGTACTTTCATACGGTGGGCGAGATCAAGTCGTACCTCAAGCTCGTTTCAGTTAATCCCGTGAGGGAAACCTCGCTCGTTGGGGTGTCCGTGCAGACACGAGATCCTGAACTCAGTAGCGTTCTTGCCAACGCCCACAGCGAGGCATTTATTGATGAACTCCGGCGGGTGCGTCGATCAGCGATCCTCGAGAACTCTTCTTTTCTTGGGCAGCAAGCCGAAGAATTACAGACAAAGGTTGCAGAGGCTGAGCGCCGAGTTGCTCTTTATGCCGAGGAACACAAGCTGTTCGCGATAGCGAACGAAAAGGAACTTCTCACCAGAAAAATTAGGACCCTCACCGAGCAACATGCCCGTGCGACCTCAGAGCGGATTCGACTGGGAACTTTGCTCACAGAGGTTAAGGCAAATACGCGAGCCCCATCGACTATCGTCGATGATGACTCAATAAGGAATCTGCGCACTGCGCTTGAACGGGCTGAAGCATCGTATGCGCATCTTCGCACCCGATTCACCGCTGATTATCCCGCAGTGGCCCAGGCGATGGCAAAAATATCCTCCCTGAGAGCGACGATAGGATCGCAACGGGCGCAAGCTCTCGTGGCGCTTGAGGCGAAGGTTAAAAGTGCCGAGCAAACAGAGGCATCTCTCGGTGAGAAAATACAGCAAGAGAAATCGCTTGACCATGAAACGTCTCGTAAGCTCGTTGCATATAACACCCTTCAACGCGATTGCGACTCGCTTAAGGATCTTCACCAGAATGTCCTCAGGCAGCTGAAGGGAATGCAGATTGCCGCCGCCGGAACGAGCACGAATGTGATTATCACAGAACCAGCAGTAGCTGCCTCTGCTCCCTCAAGTCCAAAAACTTGGGCGATTCTGATCCTGTCGACGGTGTTGGGTGCGGTGCTCGGCGGATGTATCGTGCTCGTACGTTATCTGCTTGATTCGACAATCGCAGATGGAGAGGAGCTGGGGTCTTTGGGGATTGGAGTACTTGGGGTGGTCCCACGATTTCAGGACGAGGGAAGGAGGCGCGGCATGCATCGGCTCTCGGATCTAATCCCAAAGAGAGTTAGTTTGCCAGCATGGGCCAGTGCTGGAGCGATCGGCTTGATCACGGGAAGACCGGATAAGTCTATAAGCAGGAATACTGAGGATGAACAGGAGCTTTTCGCGATTGGCCAACCGATGGGCCGTATTGCAGAAGCATTTCGAACTATTCGGACTTCGCTTCTGCTGAGCTCTGCCGAAAATGCGCCGCGGAGTATCCTGGTTTCGAGTTCGCAGAAGGGCGAGGGTAAAACTACGATAGCTGCGAACTTAGCGATTGTTCTCGCTCAGGCGGGATGTCGAACGGTTATTATTGATACAGACATTCGCAATCCCCAGCTCCACCGCCGATTCGGGATTCGCAACCGGAAGCGGGGAATTGTCGATTACCTGGCCGGACAGGCAGATCTTGAGGACGTGGTCCAAGAGACCGAGGTTCCAGGATTGTGGGTGATTATTGCCGGCCCCGCCGCACCAAATCCAGGAGAGCTTCTGGGGTCACGCAAAATGGCTGAGCTTGTCGAAGGTCTTAGTGGGCAGTTCGACCATCTGATTCTTGATGCACCACCGATACTTCCCTTTGCTGACTCATTAATGATGAGCCGATGGGTTGAGGGGGTAGTTATGGTTGCCCGCAGTCATGTCACGGAACGGTCGGGAGCTCGTGAGGCGTTTGAGCGGTTAAGGAGTATACGGGCACCCGTCATCGGGGTTGTCATGAATGCCGTTGAGCTTAATCGTTCTCAGCGGTCGGCATACGGCGACTATGGACGGGATTCGTATGTGATGGGGGACTGATGGATCGGAGTTCTAGCCGCCGTCTTTCCACATGGTGAAGGAGGTGCTTCATGCGAGCAACGGTGACCCTTGAATATCGCTTTCGGGTGCTACCCGATAAGTCATTGTGGACGGCAACCACCTTTGCCTATCCGTTCTGGGAGCGATACCTTGAGGTGTTTGACGAGGTGCAGATCGTCGCTCGAGCTCTTCCCGTCGATGAGCCGCCTGAAGGGTGGCGACCAGCGACCGGGCCGCGGGTCTCTGCTGCCGTGGTTCCCTACTATGTCGGTCCCTTTGCCTACTTACGCAAATTCCATGAAGTGAAAAGAGCGATCATAGCTTCGTTTAACCCCGGAGATGCGATTGTACTCCGTGTTGGTTCTCGCATTGGAAGTATCATGCGACATGCGCTTAAGGCTCGCAGGTATCCCTATGGGGTTGAAGTCGTTGCTGACCCGTACGATGTCTTCGCACCGGGAGCTAACAATCATCCCCTGCGCCCCTTCTTCCGATGGGAGGGGTACAGGGCTCTTCAGTGTGCGTGTCGTGACGCAGCGGCTGCTGCATACGTGACTGAGCGATCGCTGCAGCGTCGCTATCCGGGGGGAGATGGGACGGTGATGGCGGGATTTTCCGACCTCGAGCTCAGTGATGATTTATTTTTGACAGCGCCACGAGTCGTCCAGACTGCCCCCTGCCCTTGCAAGATCATTATGGTTGGTAGTTTGAATCAGCTCTACAAGGCACCCCATATTTTGCTGGCAGCGCTTAGCGAGGTGTGTCGATCGATAGATGCGCACCTGACCTTTGTTGGAGGAGGTCAGTATCAATCATCGCTCCAGAGTCAAGCAGGGGCTGCGGGGATTGGAGACATGGTGACATTTTTGGGTGAAATATCCTCTCGAAGGGAGATAATCGATGCGCTCGACAGCGCAGATATCTTCGTGTTGCCCTCGTTTCAGGAGGGACTACCACGTGCAATGGTGGAGGCGATGGCTCGTGGGTTACCGTGTATCGGGTCCTCTGTTGGTGGTATCCCTGAGCTCCTGGCAGCCGAGGATCTCGTGCCTCCCGGCGATTCTACGGCACTGGCACATCTGATTCTTGAGGTAGCAACAAACCCCGAGCGGCTCTCAGTGATGTCACGAAGAAATGTCGCACGGGCTCAGGATTTCAGGGAAGAGCCACTCAGGCAGAGAAGGCAGGCATTTTATTGGGCGCTTCGGAAGCGGACTGAGCAGTTCTTGGAGGAGCAGAGGCGAACAGGATTGGCGCACGCTTTCGTGCCTTAAGTGGGCCCGTCCGTGCGAGAGAGAGATCAGGTTTTCGAGGGGGATGGGTCTCAGAGCAGCCATGAGGGATAAGTTGCAGGTATTCCCAGAATCACGATGTGCTTGAGTTATTACGATAGTTTCCTGCCGGATCTCCAAGTACTTCGAACCACAGATGTATCGGCAATGGCCGACCGACATCCGAACTCTGCCTCAAAATCACCGAAAATTAGCCATCCATTCCCAAAGCGCTCCTCGATAATCCCTTATGGGTTGGTGCTCTGGGCTCTTTACCTATTTGCTGATCCAATTCAATAACTACTAGACAAGATGGGCATAAACGTCCCCCCAATAATCGTCGCTGCACGTTGATGTGATATGGCGAACGATATCGTTGCCGGTCATCCAACGAGTGTAGAGCATCGTGGTATGCTCCCCTTCTCCCAGGTTAAAGCGATAGGGTCCAAGCTTTGAGAGGTAACTGATGCACCACTCAGCATGGTGAACAAATTCTTTCGTGAATTCGAATGAGAGAAGAGGGACCGGAGAGGATAGTCCTCGCAATACTGAGTATTCGAATCCTTCGACGTCGATTTTTATAAACTGAGGCTTACCCCATTCAGTGATGAGTCTATCCAGAGTCGTCACCTGAACCGTTTCTGACCTATTCCAGTGATATTCACTGAACCTGCCTTCCTTCCAATGTTCGGAGAGTGTCGATATCGTCGTTGCCTCTTCGCAAATATGAAGTTTACATTCCCCCACCCGATCGCCGAGAGCGTTACTAAGCACTCGAACGTTCTGTCTGTTAACAAATCGATCCCTGAGGTGCGAAACCAAGGCGGATTGAGGCTCGACCACAATAACGCGAGCTCCGAGTTGATCGAAAAGGTGAGTGCGGTCACCTTTGTGACCACCAATATCAAATACAAGATCGCCGTGAGATATTAGCGAGCGGTAAAAAAGGGCTTCTGGCTCAGTGTGCATGGTCATGTCCGGGATTGTTGGAGGGAAAAAGAGACCCCTCCGCCATGATAGCTTTATTGGGGCCCTTCGACAGTAGGAAAGGTTGCTGAGTGTTGAGACTGGAACATCCTCAGCTGTCATTTATTGAATGCACCTCTCCAATAACCTCGGTTTATGACGGAGATTTTGACATTTATGACTCAGATGGGATGTCGTTCTGGTGAGAGTTGACCCCTGATGCCTCCCCGATTATCTCGGAAAAGACGTGAGGTTTACCCACCTTCTCGGTCTCCGCGTGGTAAACGTACCCGCTTTGACGCGCAGAGGTTGCTTCGAGAAGTTTCGTTCTGCTATCTCACCACTATTCATCAGCAGGATAGGCTAGCCTCAAGCATCTCAATAGGTTATGAGACGAAATCCGAAAGGAGCATTCGTCTGATGCGTACAAGAACTCCTCACAAAATACGTTTGGCGCCTCTCTTTGCTTTTCCCGATCGATCCCGCATAATCAAAGAAACGCCGGTTAAACATGGCTCGCTCCCGATTGGGGCAGGTTTTTCGCCTCTCTTCCGACAAGCTTCGGTCCGCAATGCAGCCCGAGGTTTTGATGTTAGAGACCGCACGAGTAGCTGTCGTAATTGTCGGTTGCTTCCTGTGGACCTCTATCCTCTGGCACCTCTGGCCTCCGCTGTTCAGCCCGTTCTCTCTCACTTCTCTTTGGGAAACGAAGGGGGGCATTTCTGACTGGGTGAGGGCAGGGCTCCCGGTTCTGATGTGGGGTGCAGGTTTCACCGCCATCGTGGCCGCCTTAACACGAAACTCCGCGGAGGAGAATCGCGAGGCAGGTGGCTTTCTGATATCGGGCTGGTACATTTCCCTGCTTGCAGGGGTGACGGAGGAGATACGATATCGGTGGTTATTTTTCATGCTCTCAATAGCGAGTGTAAAAATAACCAACTTTATCCTCGGTGGCTTTGTGGGGCATATCCTCGGGCCAGAGAGGGTCACGTGGCTACAGGGGATAATCTGGGGCCCCATTTGTGATCTCCTGACAGGGGGGATTCTCAAATGGTTCTACCTCTACCTTATCGGTCCGGTGTTTAACGTCATCACGCTGGGGACGTTAAGCCAGTGGCTTGTTAACCCAGAGATATGGGCCGTGGGACTTGCTTTGCTGACCATAAACGGTCGGTTTCGTGACGGCCACGCATATCTCGGGTGGGTTGGGATACTGAACAGCTGGGTGTTAGGGTTTTACTTTTACTGGCTTACCCTCACGTGGGGTTTGCCAGCTGCGATTGCCGTGCATGTCCTCTACGATGGATTAATATTTTCTATTCAATCGTTCGATCGACTCATCGAGCGGCTGTTTGGGGGAGGACGATAGAAGGTTTCTTCAAAGTGTGAGGGCACTCTTCGGGGTCCCTCACACCCAGATTTTCTTCTGTTCCTCGATGGCACCCACAGTTGTATTAGCCCCTCGGTAACGTCAATCCTCCCTATTCTCGCCGAACCCATTTAACACAGGTGTAATATTGGAGGGGCTGATTTGACGGTAACTCATCTCCCACCTGCTATCTCATCTGATCCGTTTTGCTGAAAATTTACCGGCGTTTACGCAGAGGGGTCCCTCGGAGAAGGTTCCCCTCGCTTTCCCGTTACTGATGGTCCCTGACACTCGGACAATATCATCAATGCCGGGAATTGGTCGATAAGAGGCCGAGAATCGTGTTTTGCGTATCTTCACCGAGGGCACTATCACATTCTTAAAGCCACCACACCCAGAGGTGGTCACGGCCTCTATTTGAAGATTTTTGATTCTTGATCCTGATACGGTGAAAGTAACCTTGCCGTACTTAAAGTCCCCCTTCAGATTCGTTGCCCTCCCTTCCCACTTGTCAGCGGCAAAGGAATGTGACCCTTGTGCGGCAATGATGATAATCGCCGATGCAATGAGGATAAATTGAGCCCTCAATCTCTGAAGCAGCGTGGAAGTGGTGCGAATAGGAGCTGGGCTGTGTTCATCGGCGTTCATGCGTGGTTCTCCAAGTGAGCATTTTTTTCGGCAGCGATCCCCTTATTCGGAGAGTCAGCCTCCCAGTAGCTCAACAAAATCTCCGTCTGAATCTGCCTTTTCTCCACCCAACTGTCTTTTGGTAAGAACAGCTCGAGTCATCCTCGGGTCATGCTGCCTCAATTGGGCAAAATTGCTCGAGAGCTTTACCGGAATCATAATCACGGGTCCTCGTGATGATATTCCCGAGATGCTCCGGGCGTCGGAGCGAGGCGACTTGCAGCATACGGGACCCTCTCTTGCCGTCAAGCCGATTCTTGCGGTCTTTGGGGACAATTTCTCGTCACGGTTTTGACCACGAGCTCTAATCGCCCTATGCTTTCCTATTCGTGACGTTTTCACCCTGTATCACCTATGTCTCACCCTGTCATTGACCTTGCGCTCGACCTCATCCGGATTCCTTCACCATCAGGCGAGGAGCATGGGGTGCTTTCTTACCTCGAACAGCTCGCCGAAGATCGTGGTTTTGTGGTAACGAAGATTCCCGTCGAAAACCCTCGGTACCGAGCAGGGCGCTACGACCTTCTGATAGCCCCAGAGCACCGGGAAACACCAATCGTGCTGACGACCCACGTCGATGTTGTGCCTGGGGGGCCCGAGCCACGGGTTTCGGAGGAGCGGCTCTATGGGCGAGGGGCATGCGATACGAAGGGTATCGCGGCGGCCATGTTTTGCGCTTTGGGGGAATTGTGTGTAGCGGGGCATCGGGACACCTCGCTCCTGTTCGTCGTGGGAGAGGAGACCGATAGTGACGGCGCAAAAGCGGCTGCCGCTGCCCTCACCCCCCGGTCATTTATCATCAACGGGGAGCCGACCGAGAATCGGTTCGTTCGGGTCCAGCGAGGGCTTTGCATGGTGGAGCTCTCGTGCTCGGGGGTGTCTTGTCACTCCGGGTATCCGGAGGAGGGGCATTCAGCGGTGCACGACCTCATTGCGGTGCTCGCCGATATTCTTAACGAGCCGTGGCCCGGTGATCCGAACGTCGGTGAAACACTGGTGAACGTCGGCAAGATCGCGGGCGGCAAAGCCGCCAATGTGCTCGCTGATGCCGCATCAGCGGTTATCATGGTGCGGGTAGCAACCGATGTGGTATCGATTCTCGAGCGAATCGGCCAGATAATCGCCGGACGAGCGACCATACGCGTCTTGACCGCCTCTGATCCTCAGTATCTCCATGTACCCGCCGGAGCGCCCGAGTGTAACGTTGGGTACGGATCTGATGTTGCCCATTTGCGACCGCTGGGTGTCCCGTTGATGTACGGCCCCGGATCGATATTGCAAGCGCACACCGATGATGAGTGGGTGATGGTTCATGAATTAATCGCGGCAGTTGGGGTCTATCGGGATATTTGTGCGGGATTGGTAGGGTAACAATTTTACGCCTGTGGGTGCCCTGCTTTCTCAATGTGGTTGGGCATTTGGTATGAGTTTGTTTAATAAGCAAGTGGTGCCATCTATGAAGGTCAACGAAAACGAAATAAAATGCCGTGAACTTCTGAACCGTCTGACCCAGCCAACTTCTGATGTTGCGGTGATTAAGGTATCCTTCGAGGGTAAACTCGTTCGAGTTATCGCGAACCTGCCAGGGCAGGCGATGTCACTGCGGGCGATAAGCCACTTTGCTGAGGATGGTAGGTTAACTCCCCGAGGAATTAGGGGGTGTCTTGAGATTTTTGCTCCCTTACTTCCTGAGGCGACCACTCAGCCGGGGAGGCACCCAACGCTCGATCTTCTCCTCAGCGTTCGGGGAGATCAAATGCTCACCGTTGAGCGGGTATCTGCTTCAGAGGATCTTCTCTCTGCGATCGTTTCTGGTAAAGCAACGGAATCGCAAAAACAGGAGGGGATCGATCTGCTTGATCGAGGTCTTATTCGATGCGCTGAAAGGCTATGGCATTTCAACGCCGGTTCGGATGGTGTCGCCCTTACTGGTGGTGCATCGTGGGTCACGCAGCAATACGGTGTCGCGTGTATGAATGCTGGCTTTTCGGCATTTCCGATGACGCGGATGGATGACTACTATTTTGACAAGGTTCCTCTCAAGACCGAGGGATGGACGCTCGAAGACTTTGAGCGTGCGGGGGTGAGATTTATTCCCGGTTGCTTCGTTCGACGGGGAGCGTATGTCGGGAGTGGCACGACTGTAATGCCTGGGGGAATCGTCAATATTGGGGCATATGTTGCCGGCTCGGGAGTGATGATCGATGGAGGAGCTCGAGTTGCCACGGGGGCACAGGTGGGTACAGGAGTAAAACTAGGTGCAGGCTCAGGGATTGAGGGCATCCTTGAGCCCACTGGTCGACTTCCGTCAATCATTGAAGATAACGTTCGGGTTGGAGCTAATTGCGAAATCTGCGGTATTGTCGAGGAGGGAGCGGTAATTGCGAGCGGGGTTATCATGGCCTCTGGAAAAAAGATTTTTGACCTTCGAACGGGCGCTGAGGTCGAGCCCCGATACATGGCGATAGGGGATACCTTTTTTTCAATTCCAGTCATCCCTCAGGGGAGAGTCGCGGTCGGGGGGGTATATCAAAAAACGGCACAGTTCGGGATCGATTGTATTCTGCTGCTTGAGAAGGATGCATCTGATACCCGTCTCGCTGAGGTTCCGAAAAATGCTGCTCTTTATCTGAAAGTGTGATGGATACGAAGTCGATAAATCTAGACTTTGAGCTGGGTCCGAACTCAGGGCCGGCACAACTTGCCCGGATCCTATCCTCATATTACACGGTCACCGATGGGGTAGAACCGTCGTTCCTTCCGAAATTTTCCGAATGGCTCCAAGCCACCGGATTTGAGACAAAGATCATCTCGACAGGTCATAACGAACATCTCATGTGTTCGATTGGGTCATCATCGCCAAGACTTCGAGTCGCATTTGTCGGTCATTATGATACGGTTCCGCTCGGAGAAGGCTGGAGTTATCCACCCCTTGGTGCGGAGGAGGGGGGGCGGCTTTTTGGAAGAGGGGTCGCCGACATGAAGAGTGGCGTCGCGGCGATGCTTTTTGCCGCCCATGAGCTCGCAAAAGAGGGGGTGCTATCGACGATCTTTATTCCCGGTGATGAGGAGACCGCCTCAGCGGGAATGCCCGCATTATTGGAGTCAGGTTCGTATTCGTTCGACCTCTGTATTGGTGGGGAGCCTACCTCAAAAAAGGTGCTGGGCGACTGCCTCAAGATTGGCCGACGGGGTCGTATCGTCGGCTCGGTTACGCTGCATGGGAAAGCGGGTCATGCGGCATATGCGGACATGACGCCCAATATTATCCATCAGCTTCCATCGGTGATTGAGTTCCTCAGTGCACCATGGAACGACGATAGTGCAGGAGCCGCCACTACTCTTTCGATTACCAATATCGCAACCAATAGTACCGCAAGTAATGTTATTCCAGGGACAGTCTCGGTGAGCTTTGATACGAGGTCATCCCCGAAGCGAGACCTTGATGATGTTGAAGCAGAGATTAAAAGAAGACTCGCGCAGACGACCGTCCCGCATACCCTTCACATCCTCAAGCGAACGTCACCGTACCTCACAGATTCAGGTGGGGCCGACGGCGGGCAAAACTCTCTTGGTCAAAAAGCGAGACTGGTGGCATGTGCGGTTCAGACGATCACGCAGCTGAGTGGCGTGACGCCTGAGGTTACCTGTGATGGGGGAACGAGCGATGCGCGCTTTATAGCAGTGACGGGGGTGCCGACGATTGAGTTTGGGGTTCCTCATGGAAATATGCATGGCCCTGATGAGTTTGTAGAGGTTGCATCGATCTCCCTTCTTCGAGATATCTATGTCGGTATCGTTCGTGGAATGATGTGAGAGGGGCCTATGACCCTCCACACCGGGTACTTCTCACCTCCACGCCTCCAGCCTCAATTGTTATCCCGGCTGACTCAATTCCGTGTTCTATACTAATCTCACGTCCCCTATCTGTATTCACCACAACCATCAAACACTCCCCCCCGAACCGCCACTGGGCACCATGCACCCGTTGCTCCCTCATATCAATGATTCGTCGCTCCCCACGCAGCCACCATCGCTCCCAGCGCAGAACCTCATCGCGGATGCGCTGCATCCCGGCGAGAAGCTGGGGATTTGTCTCTGGTAGAAGCACCTCTCCTGATTCCTCCTGCGCGTAAAACGGATAGCCGAGCACTCCATCGAATCCGTGAATAAGGGCGGCAAATATCTGATTCCGCAATTCGCGGGTAGTAGGCTGCGGGTCACGCGGAAACGCAAAGAGCTGAGGTATGGCGATGAGGGGTTGGTTGCTTCCCGCAAAAGCGGCAGCAACAGAACCAAAGTTTTGGAATGTTTGTTCAAGTGCGTCTTCCTCAGGCACTCCCGAGCCGGCGCCAATAGTATAGCTGGTAAATCCGAGAAGGTCGGCGGTATCGCGATAATCGGCGAGGGGGCGGCTTTTTCCTCTGGAACCCACATCAAGCGCAACCCCCGATGCATAGGTCAGAGCGTTGGGTGCCCATCCGTGCACCTGCGCCCGTCGTGCCCGGAGTACTTCGGGGGAGAGCGGCAGTCCTCGCTTTGGATCGTGCCAATTGATGTCGTCGCCGATGTTCCACCCGACAATTGCGCGGTAACTCTGACTTGTCGCTATTGCGTCGCGAGCCACGTTCGCGGCTTCGCCATTGCTCCACCAGGCCGTCGGCGGCTCGCCGATCAACATCATCCGAGCCATCGTGGCCCGCGCAAGTGCAAGAGGTGCAAAGGGCGAAGAATCGACGGTGACGTGAACAAGAGAAAAATGAGCCGACCCCATCGTGGCAATGTCCGAGAGAAGACCTTCAGTAAGTCGCGGGGTGCCACGCGGCGGAGCACTCCACGAAACGTGATAAAACCCGAAGGGAAAGACGGGCTCTCCATCACGCCGGATTTGCCCGTTGGAACCGAAGGTGAGAGGAGGGGTTGCTGCTGCAGGCGGGGGATGAATGAGGAGGATGAACAGAGCAACAATTAGTGGGAACGGGATGAGGCGATCTGTGCTCGAAGCCAATCCCTGATGCGAACCCCCGCGAACAACCCGCAGTCGAGATAACAGGTGGTACATAGAACCCTCCCGTTTAGTTCTGGATCATTCCGCCGACCTCAGTATTGCCCATTTCATCGCTCGAGAGCACTGAAAATAAGCTCCTATTCAACAGATACAGAGGAGTAATTTCTGCCTACACGGCGGAGGTTGATTTAATGGATGCACACCGATACATTAATCGAACAGCGTCCTGCGTAGGCCTGATATTTCCGGATTCATTGGTGGAGAACGGCCGAGGCGATTCAGGGCAACCTTAATCGACGGTTCATGGCCCTATAAAGAGGGCCTGATATACGCGACGAATCATTGTAACATGATGCACACGTTCGCGAGCTTACCCGGATCACGCAAGGACCGATGTACCAAAAAGCACTATTTTCTACCTACGCCACCCTGACGGCCATCGCAGCCCCCCTTGTGGCGGGTGTTCTTGCGTTCCGTCCCCGTGGTCGTGCACGGCTTCGTGAGCGGTTCGGTTCATGGGGGGTGTTGGACGGACCGTATGTATGGTTTCACGGCGCGTCGGCGGGGGAGCTCAAGGGAATGGGGCCCGTGCTTCTGGCATGGCGGCGTCGATTTCCCGATGACCGCATTCTTGTCACGGCAACAACAGTAACCGGGCTTGAGGTAGTGAGCGCGATGGCTGATGAGGTGCGGCTATTGCCGTTCGATAGTTGGCCATTTATCGAGCGAGCGCTTCGTGGGTTGAGCATTTCCCTTTTTGTTGCCACTGAGACAGAGATCTGGCCTTCGCTCTTGTCTTTTCTTACGGGTCGGGGTGTTCCGTGTTGTCTCGTAAATGGCCGCATTTCCCAACGTTCGTTCCCTCGATATTGGCGAGTCAGAAAAGTAGTCGGACCCGCGCTCTCGCGATTTCGTTGGATAGGCTGTGGTGATCGCGACTCGTATGCCCGGTTGAGGGCACTTGCGAGCGGCGGGAATCCGGCAGGTGCGGTACTTGAGCTGATCGAGATGGCTGGCAATACCAAGTTCGATGTTGCGCGGCCCGATGCTCCCGGGCGGGGCGATCCCTTCTGGGACGGCTATCGCGCGGATCCGCGGCCAACGCTCGTGTTGGGGTGTATTCGTCCGGGTGAAGAGGATTGGTGGTTTGCGGCGTTCGCGAAGCAGCTTGTACCGGGCGATACCGCGCAACCCCAGCTTCGGGTCGTTGTTGCGCCCCGACACAAGGAGAAGTTTGGTTATTTTGCTGAGCGATTGGAAGCGGCGCGGTTGCCTTTTCAGCTCAGATCCTCGGGTACCTACGATCGTTCACGGGCAGTCGTGGTATTGGATCAGTTCGGTGAGCTCGCGCAGGCGTACGAGGGGGCAACCCTTTCGTTTATCGGTGCGTCCCTGATACCGTTGGGGGGGCACAATCCCCTTGAGGCGGCCGCATGGGGAAGTTATGTTGTGACCGGGCCCTCTTTTGATACGTACCAGCCGCTGATCGAGGAGTTGGTGCAGCGGGGCGCAGGTGAGGTTATTCGTTCGGCAGAGGATATCGAGCGGGTAGTGGGGGAGGTTGTGTCGACGCCGAATGAAATGTTTGCTCGTGGGCAGGAGGGCATAGTGGTGTGGCAGTCACAGCAGGGAGCGACGGCCCGGGTGATCGAACGGCTCGCCACGTTCCGAGAAGGGTTTTCGTGAGAGGTGCCTTGTGAGTATCCGGGGAATTGTTTCACATCCGCTGCCCGAAAATCGGGGAGTCCATCAATTTTTGGGAGCCCTCTCTTATTTATACGGTGCTGTCATGGATGTGAGGAACTGGTTATACGACCGGCATCTCCTCCCGACGTACCATTCTCCCATCCCGGTGGTATGTGTTGGAAATCTCATTGCAGGTGGGTCGGGAAAGACTCCGCTGGTGCTTGCACTTGCCGCTGCACTTAAAGAACGGGGGCATACTCCCGTGATACTCTCGCGCGGGTACGGTGGGGAACTGCAAGGCCCGCACGTGGTTGGAAAAGCTGATAGTGCTGAACGGGTTGGTGATGAGCCACTCCTGATGGCCCAGCGTGGTGTGTGCGACGTCGTGATTGCGCGAGATCGAGTCTCCGGCACCCGTTTAATCGAAAGCATGGGATGTGCATCGGTTATTCTTCTCGATGATGGATTTCAGCACCGAAGGCTCGGCCGCATCTGCAACCTTGCGTGTTTTTTCGCGGGCTCAGACGATGCGATCCAAGCGATAGTGAAGGGCTCGCTCCTGCCCTTGGGCCGATTTCGAGAAGAACGAGTTGCAGGATTACGGCGGGCCGATGGCGTGGTGTTCTCAGACCGAGGGGGAAAGATGACGGAGGAGATGTTCTCCCAGGCTCGGAAGGTCATTCCACCATCTTTACCCGTGTATCACGTAAGAGCTCAGGTGGCACCGCCGATTCGGGGAGGGGAGGTGCTCGCTCCCGGCTCCGTCTGGCTTCTGAGTGCTATCGCAAACCCCGATGGTTTTCGTCATGCCATGGAGGGGGCAGGATATGTGGTCGTCGGCGAATCCCGTTTTCCGGATCATCACCAATTTTCCTCTGCCGAGCTCCAGCGAGTTATTGGAGCGGCCCAGATGGGCAATGGGGCCGAGTGTTCGATCGTGTGCACGGAAAAGGATTGGGTAAAGCTCGCTACCGACGTTCGTGATACCGTTTGGGTCGCGAAGCTGATCGTCGATGTCCCGCAAGAATTGATTTTCATGATTGACTCGAGGATTGCGGCTCATCGCTCACAGTCTCAACTCGGCTGATTTGACGATAATTTTAAGGGGGTGTTGAGTGATGACTGCTCATCAAGACTCATGGGTTGACAGCGCCAATGGAAGTGACTTCTCGATTGTGAACCTTCCTTACGGGGTTTTCCGTGATCAGGGTGATGTGGGGGTAGGGGTTGCGATCGGAGATGAAATTCTCGATCTCTCAGCAGTCGCGGCGCTTGGTTACTTTGAGGGGCTTTCAAAGGAACTCCCCGCTCTCACCGGGCGTGAAATCTTCACTACGTCATCGCTCAACCGATTTATCGCATGTGGTCCAATGGTGTGGCGGGCGGTTCGCTTGCGGATCCAGGAGCTTCTCTCCGCCCGCAATAATGAGATGGCGAGATTCGCCAGCCAGGTGTTACGTAAACGGGCGACGACTGAGTTGCTGTTACCTGTAGAAGTTGGTGACTACACCGATTTTTACAGCTCAATTCAGCACGCGACAAACGTTGGAAAGTTGTTCAGACCCGATAATCCCCTTCTTCCCAACTGGCGGCATCTTCCGATCGGGTATCACGGTCGCGCATCATCTATCGTTGTTTCCGGCACGGAGATCACTCGCCCGCATGGTCAGGTGCTTCCCCCAGGCGCAGAGGTTCCTGTGTTCCAGCCCACTAATGCCCTCGATATTGAGCTTGAGCTCGCATGTATTGTTGGGGCGACGACTGCCATTGGGGAGACGATCCCGGTTGCGTCGGCGGAGCAGGTAATTTTCGGAGTCGCTCTTTTTAACGACTGGACGGCCCGCGATATTCAAAAGTGGGAGTACGTTCCATTGGGGCCGTTCCTTGGAAAAAATTTTGCGTCATCGATGGCTCCTTGGATCACTCCGATGGAGGCGCTTGAACCGTTTCGGGTCGCTGGTCCGATTCAGGATCCCCTCCCGCTCCCGTATTTGCGAACGACGGGGCGACACCACTTTGATATCGAGCTCTCGGTGACCCTTGAAGGCGTAGGAGAGGAGCCCATGACGATGTGCCGGACAAATGCGCGCCACCTCTACTGGAGTATGGCACAACAGCTTGCCCATCATACCTCTAATGGCTGTAACGTGCGGGTAGGAGATGTGATGGCTTCAGGAACGATTAGTGGTGATGAGCCGGGGACGTGGGGTTCGTTGCTTGAGGCGACGTTCGGAGGAAAAACGCCGATTCGGGGACCGGCGGGGAGAGGGCGACTATTCCTTGAGGATGGGGATACGGTGACGATCCGGGGATGGGCGGAACGAGGGGAGATTCGGATTGGGTTTGGAGAGGTTGTGGGGAGAATTCGGGGGGTTCCTCAGCACGACGGAACTGCCGACAGATAGGAGAGCCTTGGCCTCGTGTGCTCCGTGATCTTGATAATCAAGGCAGTCGAACGCTGGAATAGTGGCTCACCACACTGAACGCACAGAGCGAAAAACCGGTGCAGTCTCGATTCGAGGACCGCACCGGGAAATGAAAACCGAATCGGGGACAACCGTCGGATAGAGGGCGGTCGAAGGGGGTGGGTTGCCCAAGCGATCGACCGCGCATCAGTGGGGCTACTTCGCACTGGTCCCTCCGTTACAAGAGAAGAGCTGCCATAGAGGCAAGCGGTGAGCGCATTCCCTCTTTGAGGGTGATGTGCCCTGACAGTTCCTGGGTGCGGAACCTCTCAATAGTAACAGCAAGGCCGTTAGCGTTGGGGGAGAGACCTCCATGAGAGCTATCGATCTGCTCGAGATCGCCGAGAAGGACGACCTTCGAACCCTCACCCGCTCGGGTGATGATAGTCTTTATCATCTTTCGAGTGAGGTTTTGAGCCTCATCCACGACGATAAACGCAGCACGGATACTTCTTCCCCGAAGGTAGGTTATCGGCTCCTTTCGTACCTCAACGAGAGAGCTGGGGACGGAATGAGCCGACATGTCATTGAGCTGCCCCTTGGAGCGTTGACTCTGACGTCCACGCCCTTGCAAAGAGGGGTAATGGTTCATCAGGTCTCGTCCACTGAGAACCATTTCTCGAATGACAGCCAAGTTATCCTCGAAGCAGTCCATGTAAGGACTGATCTTCTTCGTGACATCTCCCGGGACGGAGCCAGGGTCCTTTCCAATTGGTTCAAGTGCCCTTGTCACGATCACCTCTGCATACCGACCTTGCACGACCTGATGGAGGCCGGCAGAGAGAGTAAGCAGCGTCTTACCGGTGCCCGCGGTGCCGGTGATGGTCACCACGGGTATTGCCGGATCGAGCAGCAGGTGAAGAGCCAGCTGTTGTTCGCGATTCTTCGCCGTAATACCCATGATACTCGAGAGAGCCTCGGGGTTGAGGGGAAGAATCTGCGCGCAATCTGCACTGACAACTCCGAGCGCGGTCTCATCTCCAACAGTAACCGATACCGTTTCATGAGGACTCATCGACGGCTTCGGCTGTTTGATCACAGTCGAAGCGGTTCCCTTGGAGAGGGCTTCGAAGATGGTTTGCTTCGCCGAGTCAGAGCCGGTGATCTCTCGGTGGCCCGAGTAAACATCGCTCCGTGATACCTTCCATTCCTCGCCTTTGATGCGAAGAAGATCGGCAGCAAGTTCAACGCCGAAGTCGTTGGTGAGGAGCACCACCGACTCGTATAAACGACGCGCGTGATAGGCCGTCGCAAGGATGCGGAGATCCGACTCATTCGAAACATGGGCTTTCAGCATGGACCGGACAATCGCGAGGTCACTTTCGTCATAGGTCATCCACTGTACTGTCTCCCCGGAAGTAAGAGTGACTCCTCGCTCGAGGGACCCCTGCCTCTTGAGTTTCTTGAGAGCGCGAAGCGCATCTCGTGCCTGCCTTGAGGGCACATCGTCATCACGGCTTCGTGGTGACTTGAGCTTATCGAGCTCATGAAGCACCTCAAGAGGGATGAGCACGGTGGTCTGACCCAGAGACCTCAGGACATCCGGGTCGCTCATCAACACATTGGTGTCGATGACGGAACAACTACCCCTTTCCATACAAAACCTTCGCGAAACCCCTCCTTCCTAGCAGCTTTACTCCTCACCTGTCAAAGAGACATCGGGTCACACAACCAACCCAAATAACTGACACGCAATCTCGCCCGATTCCCCATACGATTATATTTACTTGTTAAATCGCCTATTTTTGCGGCCCATTCGCAACTTTTCCTCCGATACCCTTGAAGGACACTCCCCCTCTCAGGTATACACTCCTCACTAAGGAAATATTTCTCTCCCCCCCATTCCTGCCATGACCAAAACATCTACCCTCAAGCTCGTCAACGGACTGCTCTACGTCGTCAGCACCTGTCTCTTCTGTTCGGGGCTGGTTCTTGAGTACCGGCTTGAGGGACGGGGACTGCGGGGGGCTCAGCTTCTCATGATGACGAAGCATACCTGGACAGAGGTACACTTCATCTTGGGACTATCGACAGCGACCCTCGTTGTTGCTCACCTGTGGCTTAATTGGGGATGGATCGTTAAAGTTGCAACGAGTGGGGCGCGTTCACGGTTGATAGGAACCGTCGCATTTGCCATCTTTGCGATTGGTGTAGCGCTGCTTGCGCCCATCACCCTCCCCGATGACCAGCAACCGCGAGAGCAGGCACCCGGTCAGTGGCAGTGGTGGCGGTAGGGGTGGGGGTGAACTGCGGACTGAGCATGTGAGAGAGCTGCCCCAACTGCGCGGTCAGTTCTGTATAGCGAACCCGTTCATGAGCGATATGCTCGCGGAGCAGGGTAACCTCGCGTTGGAGCCCCTCGCGTTCCCCTTGAATCGTGAGAGCGCTCCCCTGTAACTCCTCGATCCGTTCGCGAGCAATTGTGTTCTCCCCGCGCAGTGCGGCTTGCTCCTCCAGAAGCCTTTCGACTGTTGCTGAGTAATTAGTAATGGTTTCTCGGTTACTCTGTTCCTGTTCGGCGATCGTTCCTCGAAGGTTCACGATGATCTGTGTGCGCTCCTCGATCTCTCGTTTCGCCTCGCCTAAAAGATGCGCCGCGTGCTCATAATCGGTAACCGCCCGAGCCTTGGCTGCCTCAGCACTTAATCGCCGGGTCTCGACCGTCACCACCTCTTCTCGAACTCGAGCCAGCTCAGCGCGCACCTCTTCCAGCTGTCCTTGCAGGGTATCGACCATCTGTGATGCCGTCTCGAGATCCTGAAGGGTGCCTGCGTGATGTGATTCGAGCTCTTCCCGCAATGCTGCGGTTTTGCGTGCCATCGATGATTGAGCTACTCGCCATACCTCTCGTGCGAATCCTCGCGCAGCGGTGACGAGAAGATCGGGAAGTTCACTCTCATTGACTCCAGAACTGCCACTCTCGTCTCGCGCTTCCCGCCACTGTCGGAGATATTTCTGAATTGTCGAGAATGAACCGCTCCCGAGTTGCATACGCACCTGCAAATAGGTGGGCTCAGTGCCCCTCTGAGCAAGGGAATCAGCCGCTTCAAATACTTGTTCTCTCGTAATTGCCATTCAATACCCCGTTCTGCCCTAGGCTCGCTCCGCCATCACACCGGTGATCACAGCAACGCTACCCCGATTATTCTCAATCGAAAAGGGAGAAGAGTCTGACTATGACGGGGCATCTGCGTGAAGTTCGACCCGGAGAGGATCCCCAGCGACTCCGCACGCATCGTAACCCTAGGGTTCCCCCGTGAGCTGCGGAGGCGACCATCCCTCCGATGCCCCATCTGTTTACCCGGTCCGAGAAGATAGACCATGAGCGAAATAACTCTCCTTGCCGTGATATCAACCGCATCCCTTGCTACGCAGCTTCGGGCGTACATGCAAGCGTATCAGCCCCGATTTCACCTCCATGTCGTGCCAACCTCAGCAGAGGCTCTTGCGTTGATGCGTGAGCGTCAATTTGACACAGTGTGGTTCGAGTATCACGAACGAACGACGGGTCTCGCTGAAGTAGCGATGATGTTTGCTCCAGGCGAGTTGATTGCCCTCGTCAATGATAATGAAGAGGCAGCGTCAAGCCTCGATCAGGGAGCTACCTCGGTTGTTTTTTTGAGTGATGACCTCTCTGCATGGCCGACTGCGGTCCGATTGACCGAGGTCGCCATTGGCCGCGAAGCACAGTTACGCGCCCTCCAGCTTACCGAGCAGCGATTTGAGGCGGCAATTCGAGGTGCTCATCTTGGATTATGGTACTGGTCTGTCGCTCATCGAACCCTCGCAATTGATGAGCGATGGCGTCGGATTCTCGGTTACACCCGAGGAGAAGAGCTCAAAACGGGAGACGTGCCCTGGGTGGGTCTTACCTCGGAGGAGCACGGGCACCGAACTCGCGAAGCGATTCAAAAATGTTTGTCACGATCTTCTGAGTTCTTTTCTCTGGAAATCCCGCTGACCGGACCGAACGGCCTGGAGCGAACAGTCCTTGTCGTGGGAGGAGTTCCCCATCGCACGAAGCGAGGAGAGCCAATCCAGATGGCAGGGGTGCTTTTTGATCTCAATCAACGGCAGGGTTCGTTGGGGAACGTCCACCCTCATCTTAGCGGAGCGAGTATCGCAGAGGGGATTGCCGCAAATAAGGTTCTCGACAATCTTGTGCGAGAAACTCGCATGCAATTGAGCACGATCATCGGCTACGGAGATATGATCATGCTTGATGAATCAACACCCACGACCTGCCAAGAGGCGGCGGCTGCCATTCTCACCTCAGCACGAGCACTTCTCAAAACCACTCAGCAGGCAAACAGTCCTGCCTCCCGATTGCCACTCTAATCCTCGGCTGACGGTCAGCCGAGCTATATCGCACATTTTCCGGGTTGTCGGCGATAACCGGAAGAGGGCGCCGAGGTGTTGTCGGGTGCGGGAGGAAGGGTCGATGATCTCGAGCCCTTTTTTGACGTAACCATCCGATTACCTCCCCTGATTCTCGTTCCGGCGCGGTTTCCGTGGGCGCACTTCGAAACTCGAATGATGAGGTAGTATAATGAGAGAAGGGTTTTCAGAGCGGTTATCCCCCGACCTCATCTTTGGGAAGGACTCTTCTCTCAGGGACACTATTGGAGCTCTTGCCAGCAGTATAGCGGCGCTCCCCCGGCTTTCATCCGATGCTCCCGTCCCACACCTTCTCCTTTACGGAGGGGGAGTTCGCGATATCCTTCTCGGCGAGCGCCTCCGTGATGCTGACATTCAGGTGTATGGAGTCCCCCCCGATCGGCTTGAAGCTCTTCTTCACCGTTTGTTCCCAGGGACCGTTGAGCGGGCGGGCAAAGAGTATGAGATTTTGAAAGTTTCGACCCGGCGGCGGGGATCAAGGCGAATTCAGGATGTTATCGATATTTCCATTCCGCGGACAAAGACCGGAGGGGTGAGCCGATTTGAGGAGGGCGACCCGTGCATCTTTCCCCTCGAAGCAACCCGCTATCGAGATTTTACCATCAACAGCATGTCCCTCGATCCGGTACTTGGTATTGTGTACGACCCGTATGAGGGACAAAAGGATCTTCTCGCCCGTCGGCTCAGGTTGGTTGATGAGCAGACTTTCTGGCTGCGGGGAGTGCACGTGTTACGAGGATGTCAGTTCGTATCCCGTTTTGGTCTGACGATCGAGGAGAATACCCGCAAGGTAATGTGCGACATGAGCGCAGATCAGGTGGTTGATCGGATTCCCCCGAATGCGGTTCGCGAAGAGATCCGGAAGCTTCTTTTGGTGGGGCGAAAGCCGAGCGCAGGACTGACCTGGCTTCATCGGTTCGGCCTTCTTGAGCGGTACTTTCCGACAATCATTACCAAACAGAGCCGAGCCGATTTTTCCGAGTGGCTCTCCCGTTTTGACCGATGTGTTCGGACGGGGCGGACCTCCCGGCTGTATCCCGATCACATTCTTATCGCGCAGCTTGCACTCATATTCGCTCCGCTCTGCCGAATTAACCGCGAGGAAGACCGGATAGAGGCTATTCAGAGAAGCCTCTCCTCGATCTGCTTCTCTGGCTTCCAGCAGGCATCGGTCGCCGAAATGGTCACCGTGATCAGAAACGACCTGACTCCTCAGAACGATCAGGGACATCGACGATTGGGGAAAGCTCTCCCTCACCGAGGAGCACGACATCCCCGAGGCAGTGAGATCACACCGGCTTCCGCTGAGGCCATGTTAGCCGACCGTATCAGCTCGACCATCTTTACCCCAAAACCAGCGATGGCGCTTGCGCTTGCGAGCTATTGGTCACGGTCATTCAGTGAGATGCTTCACCTTTGCGAGCAGGCAAAACGATCGTCGGGGGATGAAATAACCAGTGGTGCTCACCACATTCTGAGTGCCGATGAGGTGGATCTGGTACTTGGTCAGGACGCCTCTCCCGAACGGCGCACTGAGGCCATGGCGGAGTTGAGTGCACGTCGCTACGAGTTAGTCACCCGCGCACGAGCACGGGACTACCTTAAAGAATTGATCAGTCAGGGGATAAATATCCGGAAAAAGGTATCTAGCGGTGAAGAAATAGCAGGGGGATGCTAACACGATCTCCGCGGAGCTCGTGGGTACTCTGTGTATCGTCAATATGCCATCTTGTCGGAATCACTCCCTGAATCGCCAGCGAGCCGTTTGGTGATAAGAGCAATCTGCTCGGAGCGTTCCTGAAGCTCCAGTGAGTCGCGCGAGGATCGACCCTTGTGCAGATTAATCGCAGAAAGGTCGGCGAGGAATCGGGAAAAGTCAAAGAGCAGCTCCCGAATCTCATCATTTTGTCGGGCGAATCGGTGTACCGTCGTCTGAAAAGTTGGATCAGCATCGACCGCGCTCTGACTGAGCGCATTTCGCAGAAGCGCGGAAAGGGCGGCCAATGCCTGCGCGGAGGAGCGGAGGCGGTCATGGATCTCAGAGAGCAGGAGACATCGATGTTCTTCGAAGCGACTGAAGGCAACCTCAGTGGGGAGAAATTTTTGACCCAGCAGCAGTTTGACGTCGCGGGCAGTGCGCTCAGCCGCATCGAGCATCCCAAGAAGCTCACCCTTTTCCACCATATACCGCTCAGCAACCGAGAGGAAGCGAAGCTCCTCCTGCAATCTCCCCCCCTCGGGGGTGATATCCTCGACCTCCGAGGAGGCCGGCACGCTCGCCAGCTCCCGAGACGAAGCCGGAGGTCGCGAGAGTGCGAGGACCAGACAAACAATGTAGCCGATCCCCGTCCATCCGAGCGAAGCATTCAATGAGGCAATGCGCCGCAGGTCTGGGTTTCGGGTCATGGTTGCGATTAACGTGGGAAGAAGGTAGAGAGCGAGGAGTCCCACCAGACGGAGAAATATGTATACAAGAAAAATCATCGGAGCTGGAGGGCAGAAGATATTGGACCTCATCACGTACCCTCTGAGAATAGCGTACCTACCAAAGGTAAGCTAGCGATAGGAGGGGGAGAGAAGTTTCGTCTAAAGGCGCTGGCCGTGAGGAACTAGATAAGACGACGGTGTGAAAGAGAGACAAGGAAGCTGAACGAATCGACGAAGAACCTTTCTGAAATCCGTTGTTTTTGGGGAGAGGGGGGTACAGCGCGAGCTATACCCCAAGTCGCTAGCGTATGTAGCTAGCAACCCTCCTCTTTAGGCAGCCCAACAACAGACCGCTCGGCGGTAATCGTGATGCGGAACATCATCGACGTTTTCACCAAAAGCTGCGTAAATCGCTTCAACCTCAGGGATTTCGGGCATATAGCAATCCCTTTCCGAGAGAAGGATGTAGAACCCTCCTTTCTCCTCAAGGTATTGGTGCAACTTTTTGCGGCAGTTTGTCGGCGGGTAAAGGGCGATAAAAACCTCCCCCGACCGAACGAACGTCACCTCTTCCGACCCGATTTCGGCAGGAGGCACCGAGGTAATCAGGATCTGGCGATCCTGCTCCCAGTGACTCAGCTGAGTCGGGTTGAGTTTCGCTGTGAACCTCGCTGGAATTGACGTTGAGGCAAGCGAAGTGGCCTCGATAACAAGGACCCTTTCGTCGGGCGCTTGGGCCTTGAAGATGGCATCGCAATTTTGAACATTCATGGTTTTTTGGGCGTGTGGACATAGAGGGCAACGAAGACTCGCGCCTCCTCCAAAACACAGCAACTCTCTCCCGCTGTATCATCGAGGAGACGCGCCTTCGTCGAGAATCTTGTTTCCACCGACGTACGGACCATCCCAAACATGCGTAACGAAAAGCCGATTCGCACCAGCTGCCTCGTCTCTCTTGTTTCCTCCACCTTTCCGGTGAAGGAGGTCTTCTACCCGGGACATTATTGACGACCCCTCCTTGTAGAAGCCACATAACGTGGCCTCAGCCGAGGTATCTACTGGGTTATCCCCAGAGACACCTTCAACGTATCATAAACAGACGATTTTTATCAAAAAACATCACACGACGTCCCCGAGCGTGATCGGACTGGAGATTGCTTCTCCGCTCCACCCCAAGGTGTCAGAGACCCTGGAGCGAATAAGTGGAAACGCTATTTTGTTTTTATCTCCCTTTATTTGAATACCCCCCCTACCCATGATACCCTTCCCGAAGCTAATCTCCTGAAACAATCCCCTCACCGGATATCCCCCACCAAGGAGCCCCCTCATGAAAGCGCTGTCTGTCGTCATTCCGGTTTACAACGAAGAGGAAAACGTCGCCGAATCGTATCGCGAGCTTTCAGAAGTTTTGCAAGGGGTTGGGTTGCCGTATGAGATTATCTTTGTGGACGATGGCTCGCGTGACCGGACGGTTGCTACCTTGATGGCGGTTGGGGGGGAGGATCCGTCGCTCCGGGTAATCGAGTTTCGGCGCAATTTTGGTCAAACAGCGGCGATGGCGGCGGGATTTCAGCACACCCGGTATGACATCGTCATCGCACTCGATGGGGATCTGCAAAACGACCCAGCAGAAATACCGCGGATGATCGAAAAGCTCGACGAGGGATTTGATCTTGTCGCGGGGTGGCGGAAGGAGCGGAAGGATAAGTACATTTCTCGGAGACTTCCGAGCATGATAGCTAATCGGATCATTTCGTATTTTACGAATGTCCAGCTGCACGATTATGGTTGCACCCTCAAGGCGATGCGGGGCGACATTGCTCGGGGGATACGGTTGTATGGGGAGATGCATCGGTTCATTCCTGCGCTTGCGTACGAGCAGGGCGCGCGGATAGTCGAGATTCCGGTACGGCATCGAGAGCGACGGTTCGGCACCTCAAAGTATGGGATATCGCGGACGCTGCGGGTTATCCTTGATCTGCTCACAGTTAAATTTCTCCTCGGCTATTCGAAGCGCCCGATCCATCTTTTCGGAGCCCTTGGCCTTGGTAGTGGAGGTTTGGGCTCGTTAATGTTGATCAATGCGACTATTCAACGGCTCTTTTTTGGGGTGCCGATGGGGACCCGACCGATGATGGTGCTTGGAGTGATGTTGGTGTTGATGGGACTTCAGTTTTTGATGTTTGGCCTTCTCGCTGAGGTCATGACGCGTACCTACTACGAATCTCAGAACAAAGAGACCTATGTTATCCGACGTGTCCGAAAAGGGGGGACGAAGGATCCCGGGGAAGGGGGTGACGGCGATGGCGCAGAGCGGAGAAATGAAGGAGCGCGCCAACTTCGAAAGGTCGCTTACTGAGTGGGAAGGGTTGAGCCGACACTGACCATGGAGCAGAGAGTTCAAGGGTTCGCAATAGCGGATGATATCTCGTCAGGCCCGCCATGCTCTCACTCGATGGTCACCCGCTGTGGCTCGGAGGGCTTCCCAAAGACGATAAAACTTCTGCTCGATGCACGGAAGATATCCGATGGAGGGATCGGCACGTACGTTCGTAATCTGATAACAGGTCTCTCCAAACGCCCCGACATCGATCTCACGGTACTAGTTCGTGAAGGAGAGGCTCGGGATGAGCAGCTCCGAGAGATTCCTCAAGTCCTCACCACGAGTGGCCTCTATTCGCTGCACGAAATGTTTCGGCTGGGAGTCGAGATCCCCTGGCAGTCATTCAGCTTGTTCCATACCCCGCACTTCGTCTTGCCCTTGCGAATCCCAGTCCCCTCGGTGGTGACGATTCACGACCTCAATCATCTCTATCACCCTGAGCGATCGTATTACCCGGTGATCGCATTTCCGTATTTTGTATCCGCGTTAGCACGTGCTCGAGGTATTATCGCGGTTAGCCGACAAACAGCTCGTGAGATTGAGCAGTTCTCGTGGAGGAGCCGGTCTGTTGCAGAGAAGGTATCGGTGATTCCTAATGGTGTCAGTGCCCCGTCGGAATCGGATTTCGGGCCGAGTTCGGACGACGGTGAGAACCGAAAATCAGCCATGCGTGATTCGGCACCATATCTTCTTTCGGTTATCTCGACTAACAAGCCCCACAAAGGGGTATCTGATCTGATCGCCGCATTCGCGCAGATAGCACCGCAGCATCCCTCTTTGACATTAGTCATCGTGGGGGCGGGAACGCCATCTGACAGCCTCATACCTGGGCACCTTGCAAGCCGAGTTCGGCTTGAGGGACTCGTTGAGCGGAGAGCGCTCTGGCGATGGTACCGGGAAGCGGAGGCCGTAGTTGTTGCATCGCTTCAGGAAGGGTTCTGTTTGCCCGTGATAGAAGCTCACGCGGTGGGAGTCCCAGTGGTGGCTCGTCCCGTTCCCACCCTGACAGAGGTGCTGACCGCAGATGATGCGGTGGCCGCGGATATGTCGGCTCAGGCGCTCGGGGAAGCGATAGATGAGATGATGCGGCGAAAAAACGGAAAAGTCTGGGATGTTAAGCAAGTGCGGCTTATTGAACATGCGAGTCAGTATTCGATTGCGGAGGTGACCAACCTGACGGTGAACTGTTATAAACAAGCGCTGCAACGAAGAAACGGAAGCTGGCTTGACAGGTCGATCTGTCAGCGCATGGCTGTCGCTCCCCACCATTCGAGTCTCCAAACGAGAGGTCCGCGGTGAAGGTCGCGCTTGTCCATGATTGGTTAACCGGGATGCGGGGAGGAGAGCGATGTCTTGAAGCGTTCCTTGCACTCTATCCGTCCGCAGATGTTCACACGCTCATCCACGTGCCAGGCAGAACGAGCGCACGGATTGACGATCGGGTTCGGGGAACCTCGTGGCTCAACAAACTTCCCGCTGCTGGAGCGATCCATCGCCTTTTACTTCCGTGCTATCCCTCGGCGGCGCGGTCGCTCTCCCTGTCGGGTTACGATCTGGTCATCTCTTTGAGCCATGCGGCTGCAAAAAATGTGACCGTGGATCGGACGTCGCGGCACATTTGTTACTGCTTCACCCCCATGCGATATATCTGGGATCAGGCCGATCAATACTTTGGACCCGCCCGTCGGGGGCTTTGGCCACTTATTCGATCGCTTCGGCAGTGGGACGTCGCGGGCTCGGCGGGGGTTAGTGAGTTTGTCGCGATTAGCCGTTTCATTGCTGCCCGTATTCGGTGTTATTATAGGAGGCCATCTTCAGTAGTATACCCTCCCGTTGACACGTCTTGGATCACCCCTGCGAAAGAGGGAGCACGGGGGGAGGCATTCCTCTATGCGGGTGCGTTGGTCCCGTATAAGCGTCCTGATGTTGTGGTTGCGGCTGCGAATCGATTGAGCTTGCCCCTATGGGTCGTAGGGGGAGGGCCGATGGAGAGGGCGCTTCGTGCTCAGGCTGGGCCAACGGTGACGGTGCTCGGGCGATGCTCTGATGAGGAGCTTGCGTCGTATTACCGCCGGTGCCGTGCGCTCATCCTCCCCGGCGTTGAAGATTTCGGCATGATGCCGGTTGAGTGTATGGCCGCGGGGAGGCCGGTAATCGGGCGGAGATTCGGTGGGACCGCTGACACCATCGTTGCCGATGGACCACATCCGACGGGGGTGTTTATAAGAGGAGGTCGTCATATGCTCGCTGTCGAGGATTTGACCGAAGCGCTCGAGCGCTTTATGCAAACAGAGAATCAATTTTCCGTCGCGGCCTGCACCAAACAGGCTTCGCGGTTCAGTCCACTGGTCTTCGGAGATGCGTGGAGGTCGATAATCGATGGAGAGGGGCCTTGCACGGGGGTTGGCATGGATTATCCCCCTCGAAGGGTCTGATAGGAACTCGATTTGGGGGTCGCTGAGGAACGGTTAAAAAGGGAGCCGCAGAGGACTAATTTTCAAACTAGGCCCGTTGAATCATGGTTAAACAGCGCCACCAACTTTTTGCTTTTCTTTTCATGGTATCCGACCTTTGTATGGTGTCGGCTGCCTGGGTGGCGTCATATTTTATTCGGTTCCAGACCGATGTTGTTCCTGCGGTGAAGGGGATTCCCCGCATCGATGAGTACCTGTTGATGTTGGTCCCGGTCTGGGTCATCTGGGGAATCGTATTCAGAATCGTCGGGTTGTACCGTCCGATGCGAGGGGTACGACGGAGGAGGGAGCTTTGGTTACTAATTAATGCAAATGGTTTTGCGCTTCTCGTTCTCATAGCTTTTGTCTTTCTTTTTCGTGAAAAGCAGGTTGAATATTCGCGGCTCGTATTTCTTTGTTTTGGGGTCGCAGTCACGGTTGGTACGATGAGTCAACGTCTGGCGCTCCGCTTCTTTCTGAGTGAGGCTCGCCGGAAGGGATTCAATCTTCGGTATCTGCTCGTCGTTGGTGCAGGAAGAGTGGCTGAGGATGTTGTTGCTCGGGTTCGCACTCAGCGTGATCTGGGTATTCAGCTGGTGGGTTGTCTTTCCCGCACTGGTGGGGAGGAGGTGGGCCCACACGGTGCACCGATAATCGGTTCGTACGGCGACCTTGAGGGAGTTCTCTCTCGGGTGAGTGTCGATCAGGTGGTAATTGCTCTTCCACTCGAGGACAGCCCGATGATGCCTTCGATTATGGGATCGCTCCGCGATACACTCGTCGACGTTAAGATCATTCCCGATCTCTATCAGTTCGTAAGCTTGGGAGGAGCGATTGAGGAATTCGAGGGTCTTCCGGTGATATCGCTCCAGGGAAGTCCGCTTGAGGGGCTCGGAAGCGTTGCAAAAAGGGTATTCGATGTACTCGTGGGGTCAGTCGCAGCCGTTGTCTTGCTACCGTTCATGCTGGTTATTGGGATGCTCGTAAAGTGTACCTCACGGGGCCCGATGCTCTATAAACAGGAGCGGGTGAGCTATGATGGGACTCGGTTTTGGATCTATAAATTCCGTACTATGCGGATCGACGCTGAGCGAGAAGGCCCGGGATGGACGAGGCCGGATGATAAGCGGGTAACCCCTCTGGGACGCTTTTTGCGGGCGATGAGCCTCGATGAATTACCACAAATTTTTAATGTTATTCGGGGAGATATGTCCCTGGTCGGCCCTCGCCCCGAGCGCCCGGTGTACATTGATGAATTTAGACATCGTATCCCCCGTTACATGTTGCGCCACAAGGTGCCAGCAGGAATCACGGGCTGGGCCCAGGTATGTGGATGGCGGGGGGATACCTCCATCGACAAGAGGATCGAGCATGACCTGTACTACATCGAGCACTGGTCATTGATATTTGATATCAAGATTCTCGCACTCACAGTGTTGAGGGGCTTTTTTAACAAAAATGCCTATTGACGCTGAACAGCGGGATTAGACCGCTGAAGCAAACGATAAAGGCCCTCTGTTATTATCTCCTCTATCGCTTCTCGCTCCGACATCGGTTGAAGAACCGGGGGGAGAGGGCTTCCGAGAGGTTTGATTCCCAGATGATGTATCGGTATTGATTCGATCTAATATCTCTTCATACGCAAATCCTCCTGCGCGAAGTGCCTCTCGAGTTGAGGCTGCTGCGGTCCGGAGCAACGCCAGACAATTCGGCGTGGGAGGCACGAGGGGCAGCCGTCCATGACCAACCTCAATTCCACCGAGTGACATCAGGGCTTTGATCGGCTCCGGATTTGGTCCAACCCGCAAGAGAGCTTGCGCAAGAGGAAGAAGTGCATGATGAAGAGTTTGTGCAGTTGAGACATCCCCCGCAGCGAACCGTTCAACGAGCGTGGCGGTTGTCCGGGGAAGCACATTAGCGATGACCGATACCACGCCAACTCCCCCGACTGAGAGAATGGGGAGGGTCAGGGCGTCGTCCCCTGAGAGTATCGCAACAGGTCGCGAGGGGGAGGTTCCGCTTCTGAGGAGGGAATACGTGTCGCTTATCTCTTCGAGATTTCCATTCGCCGCCTTAACCGCCACGAGATTTTCACAAACATCAGCGATTCGTCGAATGGTATCGGGCGAGATATTTATTCCGGTCCGACCGGGAATATTGTATAGCATCAGAGGAATACCGATCCGATTGAGCTCGCTGAAATGCCGCAAAACCCCTTCTTGGGAGGGCTTATTGTAGTAGGGAACCACAATCAGGCATCCGTCTACTCCCAACGCCGCTGCGCGCTCGGTTAACCGAACTGCCTCGCGGGTACTATTCGAACCGGTCCCTGGAATTACCTGTACTCCTGAGCCTTTGGTGACAGAAATGCAGATTCGTATAAGTTCATCACTCTCGTCATCATCAAGAGTTGGCGCCTCACCAGTCGTTCCGCACGGGACCAGCGCAGCAGTGCCATGGTCACACTGATACCTTGCGAGGGAGGCAAATAGCTCAGGAAGGATTCGTTGAGCAGGTGTGGTGTCAAATGGCGTGACGAGCGCGCAGAGAGATCCACTCAGGGTGTTTCCGTCGGACGTGGAATCGGGAAGTGTTATATCAGTCATAGGAGGATCCGTTTGAGGCCTTTTACCGTACCCGCTGAAAAAGGGGATAACACAAAACTAACGCCCTTTTCGCGACTTTCCCTGCGCCCATGTCTCCCCAAGGTGCTGGTCAAGAGCGCGATCTCGAAACTGCCAACGGTCCAACATACGCCGCGCGACGCTTTCACGTTGGACGGGCGGTTCCACAAAGATGATGCTCGCTTCTACGACCTGCCCCTCACAACCCCCAATCGGCCCTAACGCCAAGTCCACCAGAGGCAACTCTTTCTAGCGGGCATATGCCCTCATCCACGAATCAAGCGATTGAAGGCTACTGAGTCCTCTCCCTATTCTAAGTCAATCCCTGGTGAGCTTCTAGGGAACAATTTGCGGGAGGGGTATCTCGCTTCCTGGAGGGAGCTGAACGCCTTCTGCTCAACGCCCCCACCAATCGTTCTCTTTTCCCAGAGGAGGAACATCTAATTGAGCTCGCCGATCGGCCCATTTAAACACCACCGCTCAAGGGGGTCTGCCGACGAGCCGGGAATATCTCTCAGTTTCGCAGTCACCCGGACGACGTTACGCATCAAGGCTGAGTATCCATCGTCCCCGAAGCAGTGAAGCAGCCCCTCATCAGCGGTGCCAGCTCCTACCCGGACCTTACCTTGGACCTTGAACGCACTGCATCTTGCTGGTGGTGCACTCGAGTTGGCAAGGGCAAAACTACAACCATTGTACCCCGATACCGGCCATCTGTCGCGGTTCTCACGGTCACGAACCACGACACTAAATACTGAGAGATACTTTCCATAGAGCATCACCCCCGCATTTCCGCCACACTCCTTCACCGAGGGTCGGTACTGAACATCAATAGGAACGTCGCGCGAGCAGACACACGGCTTGAAGATGCCTCCCTGACAAAAGTTTGGTGGCGCGGGGCGATAGCGCGGATTTTTCTTGAGACGATTATTCTCCCGTCGTACGAGAAACCGATGACGAGCGATCATTTGGCGTGCTGTGAACTCTTTTCGAGCTGGGGTTGCGGTGGGGGTCGGGGTTGAAAGGGAGCTTTGCGCGTATGCCTCGTGAGCCCCACCCAGCCGTTCCACACCGATGCCGGAGATTCCGCAGACTAATGTGAATACAGAAACGAGGAATGACGTGTGGAGCCGACACGCTCGGGGTCTAGCTGTTCGCATGTGGTACCTTTAGGGCTAGTATGACAACGAGTTTCAATGAGAGAATCGTAGCCTACTGACGTGTGACGGTCCAGCAGGCTCAGACCAGAACCATTTTCCCCCTTTATCTTTCTTGCATATATTCATCCAAATATGCGGCCTTAATCCGACAAAAATGGTCATTTACCCCACATTGCCAAGAACTTAGCCTTCAGGAGAATCCGCATCCCCCCTTCGGCATCTAAACATCATCCATTTTTCAAGGAGATTTCGAGAGCAGTATCCCGGTTCGAGCGCAGTAGGATAACGAGCGACAAAGCAAAAAAGGATCGTTTGTGCAGGATTCGGTGCCCCCTAGTCGAAAAAAGATACTGATCGTCGACGATGAGCTCGCCATTCGCGAATCGTTGCAGCTTATTCTTAAAGCACACTTTGATGTGACGATCGCTGCTGATGGTGCAGAGGCGCTCGAGATCCTGGCCACAGTGGCTCCTGACCTGATCTTGCTTGATGTCTCCATGCCGAAGCTTGATGGGATGGAGACATTACGGCAGATGCGCGATCGAGGCGTTTCGATACCCGTTGTTATGCTGACCGCAACGACGACCGTGAGAACCGCGGTGAAGGCGATAAAGTGGGGTGCAGTTGATTATCTCACGAAGCCCTTCGATCTCGAGGAGCTTACTCACATAATCGCATCGGTTTTTGACCGGCCCGATGAAGCCGCGCCTTCCTCCGAGCAGGGAGTCTCACCTCGAAGTCAAACAGTCTCTGCAGGGTGCACTCCAGTTTCCGGATTCGTCGAGGGAACGAGTGGGGTGATGCGGGATGTAATGCAGCGGGTCTCAAAGGTGGCGGAGCGGGATACGACAGTCCTTATCTCCGGGGAATCGGGGGTTGGTAAAGAACTTATTGCGCGCCAGATCCATCTCCTAAGCAATCGGCGTGAAGGCCCTTTTGTCCCGATAAACTGCGCCGCCATTCCTGAAACTTTGATCGAGGCAGAGCTATTTGGGCACGAGCGAGGGGCGTTCACCCATGCTATTGAAAGGCGGATCGGTTATTGTGAGCAGGCACATGGCGGCACTCTCTTTCTCGACGAGATCGGGGAGCTGAGTCTCGCCGTTCAGGTAAAGCTTCTCAGATTTCTCCAGGAGCGAGAGTTTTCCAGAGTGGGAAGTTCGAAGCAGATATCGGTAGATGTTCGGATTGTCGCGGCGACAAACAGAAATCTCGAAGAGGGAATTCGACAGAAGACCTTTCGGCAGGATCTCTTTTATCGGATTAATGTCGTGCACATCGGGGTTCCTCCTCTTCGCGACAGATTCGAGGATATTGAACCGATGATCCTCCATCTCGCTGAAAAGTTATCTCACCGATATCAAGGAAAATCTCTCGTTTTCTCGCGAGAGGCGCTTGACCTCCTTGTCCAGTATCCGTGGCCAGGCAATGTCCGCGAGCTCGAGAATGTTGTTGAGAGCCTTCTTGCATTGAGCCGTGGCAACGAAATAGGGGTTAGTGAGCTTCCCCGGAAGATTAAGGAGCGGTGGGACCTTGGTGGGTCACCGAGTCAGGCAACTCCAGGGTTGTCCCTTGAGGATGCCGAGCGGCAGTTTGAGCGTGACATGATCGAGCGTGCGCTCCAAAAGGCGGGTGGTATTCAATCGCGAGCTGCTCAAATTCTCGGGATCAGCAGGCGAATTCTGAAGTACAAGATGGATAAATTGGGTATTTCGGATGCCACTGTGCGAGGAGGCGTCCTCGAAGGAGCGAGTGAGGAATCGTCGCACTAGGTCCGGCCTTTCTTCGTGGTTGAGACCTTATTTTTTAAAGAGGGCATCAAGGGCGTTAACGACGTCGGTCGATGGTTTTGGGGAGGAGGGGTTCGAGGGCGAGGCACTGCTTGACGGGCGAAAGTAATCGCAGAAGTTGGCACGGTCTTTCTGAACGACTCGGTCAGCCCGATTTTCACGACATTCGTTGTAGGCTGACCGGTCATAGAACTCGCAGTTGTAGCAAACATGTATTTCACGTCGACACCCCGAACACTCCTCAGAACGACCGCGAAGTTCGGCGGGATACGGGTGAGCGCAGTGGTAGCAGATGGGTGGCATCGATGTACCTCGTGGGTGTGGTGGTTAATGGTTCCGGTATTACCCCCTCGGGTGTCGTACTTCGGACACCGTATTGTAAACATCCCTCAGATGAGGGAGAAGCTTTTTCCATTTTATCAGAAGTTTTTCCGCCGATTGTACCTCCCGAAGCCGACCTGCCTGTCAATTGTCGGAACTGTCTCTTCGCCGCGGCCTGAGGTATCCTTGCTCTTGCGAAATTCACGACCGAGTCACATTCGGAGAGGGGGTCAATGGAGGAAAGTTTTAGGAGCGCACGATCCCTCGATGGGGCGCTGCGGGGAGCTGACTTCGCATCGGAGGGTCTCATGAAAAGTGTGCCCGCGGAGATTGCTGATGCTATCTCTCTCCCAAGGCGGCTAGCTCAATCAGTTTTCGATGATTTCAAGTACCTAGTCAGGGTGATTATCTCGGCCATTGACCGCTTCTATTGGGATAATGGTTTCTCAAAGGCGGCATCTCTGGCCTATTCGACCCTATTCGCGCTCGTACCGCTGACTGCCCTTTTTGTTGGTTTTGTGGGCTCATTCTCGGGTATGGCGGCAAATGCTCCCGACCTGGGGGATTTTATCGTTCGTCAGTTCCTCCCGAATACCGTCGGAGTGGGCGAGGTCGTTCGCAAAGTGAAAGAGTTCTCTCAGGTCGTGGCGTCGCTCAATGTCGTTACCGTGCCCTTCATCGTCATCACGTCGCTCCTCCTCATAAGCTCGGTTGAATACGCTCTGAATCAGGTTTGGCAAGTCTTTGAGTCGCGACCGATATCTCACCGAATCGGGATTTATTGTGCAATCTTGGTACTTGCACCGATTCTTGCGTTATCAGCTTACTATACGGCGAAGTACCGGGTCGAACCGTTTCTTCTCGATGTCTCCGGCGAGGGGGACTTTATCAACCGTCTCTACGACGGAGCGGTGCCATTTATTATTGACCTTGTCGCCTTCATCCTCCTCTATTATTTGGTTCCAAAAGCTCCAGTGCAGTTCCGATCAGCGGTCTTCGGGGGAGTTTTTGCAGCACTTCTCTTTGGCTCGGCAAAAGCAGCGTTCGCCTTTTATATTCGGGGATTTTCCTCCTACGAACGAATTTACGGCACTTTGGCGGCGATACCAATTTTCCTTTTTTGGCTATACCTAGCTTGGACGATCGTGCTCTTTGGGTGTGAGTTGAGTTATCAGGTTCAGTATCTGCCCCGAAGGGGACGGCTGTGGAAGCGACAGCTTCTCAGTGTTGGTGATGGAAGGTTCCTCCTGGCGGTCCAGGCTCTCGTGATGGTCGGACGGGCGTTTGAGAGGGGAGAGCGGCTTCCAAACGACCTCGAATTGGCAGAGCGACTTGGGTGCAGTAGCCTCGTTTTGCGACCGGCGCTTGAATCACTCCGCTCTGCTGGAATCATCTCGCGGGGAGATTCGCGAGATATGCCACTCACCCTTGCGCGGACTCCGGATCTGATTAAGATGGAGGAGGTCCGCGCGGCGGTGGCTCCGTTCCGAGATTCCGTCGCGTTCGCTGATGAGGTTGCGACGGTACTGTCGGGAGAGGGCGAGAAGCTCACTTTGCGACGGCTTATTCGGGGAGAGCTGGGAGATTGTTCGGAGAATTCGACGGAGGTTTAGGGGTCGAGTCCTCGGAGAACCCCAAGAGGTTGGAGGCGGTTTAAGTCGAAATCAAATTATTCTGCTTTGTGGGGAGATTAAGGTAGATGCGTACATGTGTTCCCGTCATTGCTATTTGTGCTGCGAGTGTAATCGTTTCACCGGCCTCCGTATTTGCTGATGAGCTTCCGAAGCTCCGTCTGGGAGCCTGGGAACAGGTGGTTGTGCTCGACGCTCCGCAATTTCCGGGGCTTCCTCCTGCGCTCGCGCAGCAGCTTGCAAAGGGGATCGGTGAGCAAAGACATCGGGTCTGCGTGACAACCGAAGATCAGAATAAGTTGAGCGAAGGATTTCTTGAGGGAAACGAGGGGCAGTGTCAGATAAAGAATATTAAGCGAGAGGGGACGAACTCATCTTGGGATGCCGTTTGTGATTCGACCGACGAGAAAGGGGACACGAGGGGCGCTGGGAGCGTCAGCGGGAAGATGCATTTCGTGATGACTAAACCATCGGAAGACGCTTTCACCCTGATTGTGGATGCTGAGGGGGGAGCCAAGGGTCTCCGAGGAACACTGAGAACGAAGATGGCCGGCACGTATCTCGGCGCGGACTGCGCTCAGTTCGAAGCAAAAACTGCCGATGAGATCTTCGACAAGGCGAAGAGGTCAGGCCAGGCCCTCGCCGAAAATCCCTTTTTCAACGAACAACGCAGCGTTAAGAAATAGCCAACAAGGTTAAGGAAAGAGATCCGTTCGGGTGTTGAGGAGATAAACCTCATGAAGAGGGGGGAGGAGGCCCTCCCCCCTCGGGTATCGCTCAGACATAGCTAAGCAACATCTATCTCGGGACACAGATATACATCCTGAATCGCGTTCAGCAATTCAACCCCATCTCTCATCGGTTTCTGGAAAGCCTTGCGACCTGAGATAAGTCCCATACCTCCGGCGCGCTTATTGATGATCGCCGTCTTAAGAGCTTCCTTCAGATCGTTTTGCCCGGAGCCTCCCCCCGAGCTAATCAAACCAACCCGTCCGCTGAACCCATTAACAACCTGATACCTCGTGAGGTCAATTGGATGGTCGGATGCAAGCTCGGAGTACATACGCTCATCGAGTTTGCCGTAGCTGGAGTCTCCGCTATTGAGGGCCTTAAAGCCGCCATTTGTTTCCGGAAGCTTCTGCTTGACGATATCTGCCTCGATTGTGGCCCCGAGGTGATTCGCCTGACCGGTAAGATCAGCCGAGGTTTCGTGATTGATGCCGTTCACCTTGAAACCATTATTGCGGACGTAGCACCAGAGAATCGTTGCCATGCCCAGCTCGTGGGCAGCAGCGAAGGCGAGGGAAACCTCCTGAATCTGACGGGTTGATTCCGATGAACCAAAGTAGACGGTGGCGCCGATCGCAACGCACCCCATATTCCAAGCTTCCTTGACCCGAGCGAACATCACTTGATCGAACTTGTTGGGATAAGTGAGGAGTTCGTTATGGTTTATCTTGAGAATCAGGGGGATTTTGTGGGCGTAAGCCCGCGCTACAACACCCAACGCCCCGTACGTCGTGGCACACCCGTTACACCCCCCCTCAATCGCAAGGCGCACGATATTCTCTGGGTCAAAGTACGCGGGGTTCTTCGCAAAAGAGGCTCCGGCTGAGTGCTCGATCCCCTGATCCACCGGCAGAATCGAGACATACCCAGTACCAGCAAGGCGACCATTCATCAGAAGCGACTGGAGGGACATAAGCACCCGGGGGCTTCTGTCGGAGCGCGACCATACCCGATCAATAAAGTCGGGTCCCGGAAGGGAAAGATTTGTTTTCGATATGGTTCGACAGTGGTGAGAGAGTAGTCCATCAAAGTCACTCCCAACCGCCGCCTCAATCTTTCCGAAAAGTGTGCTCATGCCCTTCCTCCTAAATTTTCTCACCTCCCTCTCGGGGGAGATCTCCTCTTTCGATCGCCTTGGACTGCTCTCGATTACCGCTTTCGTGCGCTGATACGCCTGTCACCGAGTGGACCCCCTATCAGTTCGCGCTGACATTGGCCAGTAAAACCACGGTTCTGACCATACCCCCGTAGTGGGCGAACTGTATAGCATCGGTAACCATTTAATGGCAATCAGTACGGTTTCTCTGGTCTTGAGCCGTGGGTGTCGGTACTATTCGGTGTTGACCGCAACCGCCATCGGCACCAGCTGTCATTACCGAGCCCTTCACGTCATCACATCGTCCGGTACCGTATGTCAAAAGCAATCATAGAAACCCTCGCGAACGGCCTGACCGTAATCGTCGAACCAATGCTTCATCTCCGTTCGGTTGCATACGACCTTTCGATCCCAGGAGGGGAACTGCTCGACCTTGAGGGACAAGTTGGAGGCGGCTCAATCACTCAGGAGTTGGTCACCAGGGGAGCAGCAGGAATCGGGGCGTTTGAGCTTTCAAACAGATTCGACGAAGCGGGTATTTCGCACGGCGAGGGTGCCGGATTCGATAGAGTATCGTTTACTGGGGCGTGCCTTCCCACATCACTGCGCACCGGTCTCGGATTGATTGCAGACATGGTGATGCGACCAACGCTGGATGAAGCGGAGGTTGCGAGTATCAAGGCAGTGATGGTGCAGGACATTTCCTCCATTCCGGATAGCCCATCCCGTCATGCATCACTTGCCTTCGAGCAAGAATACTTTTCCCCCCCGTTTAATCGACCATCGTGCGGAAGGCTGGCTGACATCGAAGAGTTCACTGGAGGAGGGGCGCGCGCAACCTGGGAGAGACTTTATCGCCCCGATGGAGCTTGTCTCTCGATAGCGGGTAATATTGATCCGTCCGAGGTCATCTCGGATGTAAAACAACTTTTCGCAGATTGGAGAGGAACGGCGGGCGTTCTTCCCCGAGACGCCGAATTGCAATCTGGGAGGGCGTACTTTGTGCCATCCCCCTCTGAGCAGGTGCAGATTGTGCTCGGCTATCCCTCGGCTCCTTTTCTCAGTGAGCACTACTACGCAGCGCGGGTCGTCAACGTGGTCCTTTCAGGGGGAATGTTTGGGCGGCTCTTCGTCGAGGTTCGGGAAAAGCGGGGCCTTTGCTATTCAGTACACTCCAGTCATATCGGTCAGAGGGAGTTTGGATACGTGAGAGCATATGCAGGAACGACTCCTGATAGAGCAAAGACGACCCTCGAGGTGATGACTTCGGAGCTTGGGCGGGTTGAGGGCACGGTATCAGCAGAAGAGCTTGAGCGTGCGAAAGGAAATCTCCGCGCATCGCTTGTTATGGGGCTTGAGTCACCCATCTCGCGAGCTTCGGCGAATCTCAGCGAATGGTGGATGAAGCGACGAGTAAGGTCTATTGAGGAGATAGAAGCAGCGGTCGATCGCGTAGATGAAGGAGCAATTGATCGCTATGTGGCAACCTTCTCCCCGGCGGCAGCATCGGTGCTCACGCTTGGGCCAGAACCTCTCCTTCCCGATTCCGCTGAGGTAACTCTCGGGGCAATGCTCGGGGTCGCTTGATAAGATAGGGGGCTATGTGCGGGAGCAGCACTGCTGATTTTTTCCAGTGATGAGGCTTCACAATTTACTATCGGCTCAAAAAGAAAGATGGAAAAAAATGGCAGACATTACGAAACCATCATTTGGTAAATCATCTACGAGGCAATCATCGGGTCACTTTCGCTCTCATACCCTCCACAACGGACTTGTGATTTTGGGTGAGGTTAGTCCCTTGGCGGAGACTGCGGCAGTCGGCTTTTTCGTAAAGACAGGTTCTCGTGATGAGTATCCGCATGAGTCGGGGGTTTCGCATTTCCTCGAGCACATGATGTTCAAGGGCACTCCACGCAGGACCTCGCTCGATATTACGTATGAGCTTGGAAACATCGCAGCGAGAGCCAATGCATTCACATCAGAAGAGTGCACCGTCTACTACGGCGGTATAGTCCCATCGTTCTTCAAGAGAATGCAGGATCTGTTGTGCGACATGCTCCGCCCCTCGCTCGATCCCGAGGAATTTACGATGGAAAAGAAGGTTATCCTTGAGGAGATAGCGCTCTATCTTGACCGCCCCTCGTTTTTTCTTCACGAAAGGGCTCAGGAGGATTTTTATCGAGGTCACACCGCAGGTAATTCAGTGCTCGGAACGCGAGAGTCTATATCGGCACTTTCGCGGGATGACATGTATCATTACTTTGAGCGGCGGTACGTGCCGAATAATATGGTGCTCGCAGCTGCAGGGAACTTCGATTGGCATGCCTTTATCGACGATGCCGAGCGTTTGTGCGGAGGGTGGGCTCCTGCTGAGGCTGCTCGCGAGACTCCTCGCCACTCCCCACCCGCCGGATTGGTCACCCTGAGTCGGCCAAATCTTAAGCAGGCCTACCTTGTTTTGATGTGTCCGAGTGCGAGTCTTCAGGATAATGAGCGTTTCTCCCTCGCGATTCTTGCATCCCTCTTGACGTCGGGCTCTTTGCGGGGGGCGTATTGGCGTATTGTTCATACCGGGATTGCTGAGTCTGCGTGGGCCGATCTGACGGAGCGAGATGGATGTGGATCGTTTGAGCTCGGTCTGTGTGGAGAGCCCGAGGCACTCGAGACGGCGCGAGAGCTTCTTCTCGAGGTTGCTGCCAATCCTGAGCAGATTGATGAGAGTGATCTCGAGCGGACGAAGACCCGGGCAATTGCGCGGATGGTGTTGCATGATGAGCTCCCGATGGGGAGAATGATGGATATTGGTCTCAGCTATCTTGCCCGAGGAAAAGCACGTACCCTCGACGAGGCGATTGCTGAGATATCGTCGGTGACGGTTCGATCGATTCAGGAAGCTCTCGAGCGATTCCCCCTGAGAAACTGGCGAGAGTATCGGTTGATGCCGGAGTAGGTATTGGAGCGAGCGGACGGGGCGGCACAGTGGAAAACATTCGTGGGCATGAGAGTCCCCACGCACGACACATATGGAGGATGGGAGAACATGGCAGTAAGTGATGGGCCACCGCGCCAGGGATATCGGGCGGCAGCCCCTAGTAATAACGCGCGTCATGAAGTGACTGAACGAGTTCATGGCGAAGAGTCAGCCCCTGAAGAAGGGTGGGACTCGGAGCGATTCCGTGAGGGGGATGAAGATATGGAGCCCTCTCACGAAGAAAATGGGGGAAGCCTTCTTGATGCCGCCGAGGATGATGACGATGGCTCAGACGACGATGTTGAAACCATCGATCATGAGAGCGATGATGTCGAGCAGGGACCAGCCGAGGCGGAGGAGGAGATTGAAGAGCCACCGCCTCCTCGCCGTGGTCCAGAGGTAAACTCAGTCCAGGATCTTATCGCGACCCTTCCAAACTGGGCCCGTCAAAACGCCGATCTGCTACGCTCGCACCTGACGGGTATCGTTGCACTCGTCACAACCGATCCCAGCCGATCCTACCGGATTGATTGGAGCGGTGAGCGGCTCGTGGTCGAGGCGGGTGATAACCCGAACGCAGACTGTCGAGTAGTGCTCTCTCAAGGGGATCTGATGAGGGTCGTCCGTGGGGATCTTAATCCGCAGATAGCGATGCTATCGGGTCGGATCAGAGCGACTGGAAATCCCGAAATGGCAATGTATCTGTTTAATCTGATCGTTCGGCGATAGTGAGCGCTAGGCGAGGTTCCCGTGAATTTAACTTTGGTGCGTTATTAATCTCGCACTCTTATCCGGTTGTGAACGATGATTGCAAGTCTTGACGGAATATCGTGGGGACAGGGGGCGTTCGGTATTCAAACAGAGAAGGCCCGCCTTCTCGCCACCGGCCGGGTGGTGTGCGACCTTTCGATGGTCAATCCCGATATTCCACCGCCTCGTTTTCTGATCGATAAGTTATGCGAAGCCTCTGTGAAGGGGGTTAATCATCGATACGCGGTTTCTCGTGGGGTGAGAAAGCTGCGCGAGGCCCTGACTGACCGATACCACCATTCGTTCGGCGTTTCTCTTTCACCCGAAAGCGATGTGTGTGTGACCCTCGGAAGCAAGGATGCACTCACACAGATAGCTCTCGTTCTTCTCAAACCGGGGGATGAAATACTGGTCGGTGAGCCGACGTATGCGGCTTTTCGGTTTGTCGCTGAGTACGCCGGATTAGTCGTCAGGACTTTTCCCCTCTCGTATGATCAGGGGGAGATGGCAGCATCAATTGAGGCGGTACTTGCTGCTCACCCAATACGAGCAGTCTTTTTGAATTTTCCGAATAATCCGACCGGCCAGACAGTCGCGCCAGAGTTTTACCGCGCTGTCCTCACCAATGCACGTCGAACTAATACCCTCGTGGTGAATGATTTTGTGTACGGGGAGATGACGTATTCTGGCACCCCGGCGGTTAGTCTTCTCAAGGTTGCCGAACCTGGCGATGCGGTGCTTGAAACCTTTAGTTTATCGAAGGCATTCAGTGTCCCAGGATGGCGAGTTGGCGCCGTCCTGGGGGCGAGTAGATTGGTGCGGGAGATCGCCGTTGCAAAGTCACGGGTTGATTACGGGCTCTTTTTACCGATTCAGATCGCTGCGGCTGCCGCCCTCACCTCACCCGAGCCGTTCGTACGTCAGATCACGGAACAGTACCGAAATCGCGCCGAGGTGCTCACACGAGTACTCCAGGGAGCAGGTTGGAGGGTAGTTGCTCCAGAGGCAGGTGCATCGGTATGGGCGCAAATACCTGAACGGTTCCTTGCACAGGGTAGTGACACAATCGTCCGTCGATTGGTGTCGGGTGGTTTGGTCACGACGAGCGAGACCTTCTTTGGTGCGGACCGCCGCGGATTTATCCGGTTTGCGCTCGTTGCGAGTGAGGATCGATTGCTCCAGTTGGCGGAGGTTCTCCGATTATGATGGTGCCACCTCTTCCCATGTCCTTAGTGGTGGTGTCAGGTGGTCGTGCGATGAGCCGCACGCTGGTAACCGCTGCCCTCGTGGGCTTGTCTATTGGTATCCTTCTGGTATCCAACTCAGCTTCCGCCGGGGACAAACCAGCAGGTAAGACATCGGGGGAGCCGACTCCTCCCTCGATAACCTCTGTACCCCCAAAGGAGACCGCGATTAGTGGGGGAACTGACCAGATCGAGGGGTGTCGTCGAGGTGTTGAATTGACCGTCTCAGGGGTGAATGCTGCGTCAGAGCAGGAGCAAGAGCGGCTTTACTCAGAGGCTATTAGTGGGTGCTCAGCGATTCCGGAGGCTCACTACAATCGAGCAGTCCTGTATCGTCGGCAAGGAAAACGTGAAATTGCTTTGACCGACCTCGCTCGGGCTCTTGAATTGCGTGATGATGATCGATTTCGGGTCGCTCGTGGACTTGTTTACGATGATCTGGGCCAGTACGACGCTGCGCGTTCCGACTATCGAGCGGTGCTTGGTCGAAACCCCCGAGATGCTGCGGCACTTATTGGCCTTGCGAAGATTCTAGAGAAACAGGGAGATCGGGCACAAGCAATTGAGACTCTTGAGCGGGGAAGGGATGCTGACCCTAACAGCGCACTTATACGGCTTAATCTCGGAATTATCTACGAGCTCGCGGGAAGAATGTACGATGCCGGAGGAGAGTACGCTCGTGCGACGGAGCTCGATGCGCTCAACGGTGAGGCATGGTACCGCAGTGGCCTCATTCAGATGCATCGAGGCGAGACAAAAAGAGCGATACCCCTCTTTGAACAGGCAATTGCGGCGGGTGGGTTGATCGAGGCTCCCTCCCGTGCGACCCTCGCTCGGCTCTATCGTCAGACTCGGCTATTCGACAAGGCTGAGTTAATTCTTCGTCGCGGACTCGAGCGATCACCTGATGATCGAGATCTTCAGAGAGAATTAATTCTTGTCCTCGCTGATGACGAACAATTTGAAAAGGTTATTGAGCTTGCCGGAGCGATGCTCCTTCGGGAGCCGAGGCAGGCATCAATACTCCTTGTAAAGGGGTCAGCCGAGAGACATCTTGGACGACTCAAAGCAGCGGAGGATTCGTTGCGTGCATCGGCCGAGCTCGAGAACGAAAATCCGCTCGTCCATTATGAGCTTGCGCTCCTCCTGCGTACGCTCGGAAAGGCTGACGAAGCTGCACGCCACGCTGAGCTTTCAAAGACGTTGCAGGCGCAGGAGTTTCATGCAGGCTCGTCTGCTTCGGATGATGATACGCGGGTGATAAAGGCGGAGTAGATGATCTGTCGCTGTGTGCGCAAAGAGGCGGGACAATGTCATCCATCAATCAGGGGGGTACGTCTTCTACCGATTCACCCCGGGTAATTCCGCTCGAAGAAGCGTTCGGCTATTTGCCAGTACCCGGCGACCCGACGATCCGAATACCGGTCGTCGGCACCGAAAAAATTCGTGCTGGTTTCGATCCAGTGTGCCTTCAGCAAGCGATTGCCTCGCGAACTGCTCCCGGTGTTTCCGAGCTAATTCTCAATCCCGACGCTCACGTCGGGTATGGAGCCCCGATCGGGTGCGTTCTCGTGTCGCCAACCCACGTCTACCCCGGTCCGGTTGGGGTCGATATCAAGTGTTCTATGAGTCTCCTTCAGCTTGATATTCCTGCGGAGGCAATCGCGGATCGGCCAATTCGTCGTGCCATAATTGATGCAATTACTGAACGGCTTCCAACTGGTCCCGGCAAGGGACAACGATCGGTCCCCAAGGCACGCCACATATCACGCAACGATGCTATGAAGGCGGTCGTTGAGGGTGCGACCGAAGAGGCATGCGCCGCCCTGGGGGTCCCGCCGTCATGGCGATTCCGGTGCGAGGATGCCGCTCACCGAGGACACGATGGAACATCGCTGTCGCTCCAGTCGCGCCTCACCGCGCTCATTGATGCGGGCGAGCTTCCGTATCTTACCGAAAAACTCAGCCAGCTTGGCTCGTACGGTGGGGGAAATCACTTTGGTGAGTGTAGTACGGTCGAGATAGCTCCGACCGAGAGTGCTCGTCGCACTGCATCGGTTTTTGGCCTGAAAGATGGTCATGTCGCCTTTCTTTCTCACTGTGGATCGCGAGGATTTGGGTACGCCCTTGCCTCCCGACAATTTCGGCTCCTTCAGGAGCATTTTAAGGCACGGGGAACTCCCTTTCCGGGAGGTGACAAGGAGCTTGTATACGCGCCGATTGGAACCCCCGAAGCGAACAGTTATCTCGACGACCTCGCACTCGGTGGAAATTTCGCAACGATGAACCATCTCGTCATCAATGCGCTCGTGCTTGAGGCCTTCCAGCAGGTATTCCCCGGAGTAACTGGATCATTAATCTATTTTATAAGTCATAATTTCGCTCGACAGGAGGAGTATCGCGGAACACTCTCCTGGATCCATCGCAAGGGTGCAACCAGAGCGTTTCCCGCGGGTCATCCAGGATTGCTCGACACTCCGTTTTTCGATGTCGGGCATCCGATCCTTCTGCCCGGTGACCCCCGTTCAGGCTCGATGGTGATGGTAGCCGAGCCAGGAGCAGAGAGGACATGTTTCAGCATAAATCACGGAGCGGGTCGCGCTCTCGGACGGCGAGCCGCGATCCGGTTGCTCGACCAACGTTCGGTTGATGCGGACCTTGATACCCGCGACATTCTCACCAACTGTCGCCACTATCCCCGCGATGAGGCTCCGGATGCCTATAAGTCGTTTGAGGAGGTAATTCGCTCGGTAGAAAAGGCACACCTTGCGTCACCAGTGGCGTTGTTGCGGGCTCGGTTTGTGATCAAGGACGCAGAGGAGGGGCGACGACGGTAGCTGGTGGGGGCAAACGCCGGAGAGATCCTCCCCAGAACCTCGTGAGAGTAAGGCCTCTGTGGTGGGGGTTCCCCAGGGACACCCATAATGCACTCCTCTTTGACTGCGTTTGACTCCAATCGGTGCTCGTTGGTACCCTTCCCCAATTGATACGGTTTTTTCGATGGAATTTTCCGATTCACGGGGAGGGCCCTCCGTACGTCGCTCTCAGCTCAAAAGAGTGATTGTGGCGCTCTTCGCAACCTTTCTAGTGTTTGTCCTCGGCTCCAATCCAGTTCTAGCCTCAGAGCCTCAGTATCGCTTGGAGGACCTGCCAAAATACGCCGAAGCAGTTCGCGACCTTGGTGCTCGCGGGATACTCACTCCGAAAGTGGCTGATGAACAGGTCGAGTATTATGCCATGCAGGCATCCTCTCTCCGCGGGAAAGAGGTGACCCCGGTCATGTTGCGCCGTTGGAGTGCATTTCAAGCCGTCAGCACGGTACAGGCGTGGGTCACCATCATTGCCGCAATGGTGGGTGTCGGAGGAGTTCTCTTCTTCCTTCGTGGGCTCCTGGGGGTGATCGGAGAAGCTCTCCTGAAGCTTCTCCTGTCAATACCGATGGTCGTTTATCAACTTGCCCTTTGCGTATTCGGTGGATGGGCGATGCTGGTAGGCAATTTGTTTCTATCTCTGGTAGGAGCAGCAGCCTTTTACTCAGGCCTTTGGTTGGACCGTTGGTTCGATCGAGATTCCTTTGGTGGCCGAGCAACCGAACCATCCTTAAGGGTCCTCGTGATGCTGGCGGGATATGCGGGTTGTGCTTACGCTCATCAGAGTGTCGCTCTTGGAGTCCTCGCCGCCGTGGCATTCGTCCAGTTGTTCGGGTTTGTCTTTATGGCTACCGAGTTGAGCCTATTCCTCGGTTTTTCAGAGGATAACCGACTCGCGAGTGGTACCGTGGCCGCCGGAATGCTCACGATTGCTGGTGTGGTAGTATCTCTGGGCTTGCTGCCCCGAGAGTTTGCCGTGTACCAAACGGGTGCACTCTTCTGTGGTGCCCTCGTGTTTCTGCTCGGGCTAGATATTCTAAGCTCGAAGTGGTGCGCAAAAAGCAACTACCTCGGCCTTCAGCTGCTTGCAATTGGCAGTTTTCTCGGGCTTCTTTGGCTTGGGGTGAGTCTCGACCTGGGACTTTTGAAAGGCATCAGCGGGACTCTGTTCGCGATCTACCTGCTCGGGAAGTGGACCGAATTCTGCTCCTTGTGGGTAAAGGACGGAATGGCCTTCGGGCTTGCGTTGCTCGTCACGGCTGGCGCGCTTTACGGCGTTTCCCAGTTCATGGCCGCCCATCCTGAGCTGTTCCTCTTGGACGCCGGAGTGATTCGTGAGGCTTTGCTTCAAGTAGCGAGCTGACAAAACGGGCCTCGGCGGAGAGCGTGAACCACGAGACACGGCTCGCCGTCATCGGTTTTTTATTGCCCCGGTTCTTTAAGCAAAGTATCGGGGCTTCCTCTCTATATAACCTTGTCGCCGAAAATGTAACGAAATTCTCCCTGACACCCCTGTTCACCTTCCGTCTGATTATCGAGCTCGAAGCGATCCCCCCTCTCTACGGTCGTACATTCCACCAGCAACAGCGCCAGCCATCGCCCCCACTTTCAAAGAGACATACCGCCCCGGTCGCCAGCTTAATCGAATCACCGGCCCGCAGTCCCGCGCTCTCGGTGAGAAGACACGGCGCAAATCGAGCTATGCCGTTGCTCGTGACCACCAGAGCGGTCTCTCCCATATTGTTTGCGAGTAATCGTTCACCAAAGCCCCGCCACTGATGACGAAGCTGCGCCGGATCGACCCGCCACCCCGGAGGCACTGTGCCATCGCTATCCCACGCCGCGATCGCATCGGCACCTATCCGTGCGATAACTTCGGCCTCTGATCTGTTTTCGTCGGGTCCGTAATCGATCTCATTGAAAATGGCGAGTGGCTCCATCGGAATCGAAGAGGGACCTAATCCTGCCATGACCTCTTCAGCGGTCTGGATTGTTCGACAAAGGGTCGAGGTAAAGATCCTCGTTGGAATCAGGTCGTTGGCGCGAAGATACTCGCCAAGAGCACGCCCCTGCTCACGGCCGTGCTCCACCAAAGGAAGATCGGTTATCCCGACCCGAGTGACGGTATCGCCGGAGGCAAACGTGTTGCCGTGTCGAGCGATAAGGAGTCTGGTTGGTTTCATGAGATATCCCCTACGGTTTTCAGGTGGTCGTTGAGCCATCAAACGGATCTCCCCACACCCGGATCAGCTCTTCGGCCCGGGTTACGTCCTCAGGACTATCGATCCCCGACATCGTGGGTCGGTCCTCCGTCTCGACTGGAACACACCGAATGGTGTAGCCGTGCTCGAGTGCGCGAAGCTGCTCGAGACCCTCAAGCTTCTCGAAGCGTCCCTCGGGGAGGGTCGCGTACCGATCGAGCATTTCCCGACGGTAGCCGTACAATCCGATATGACGGAATACAGGGCTTAATCGGCTTTCAGATCGATACCGCTCCTCCCTTCGGATCGCCGGGAGGATCTGCTTACTAAACCAATATGCTCGTCCAGAGGTGCTATCAAAAACAGCGCACGTTCCGCTGAAGGGGGTCGTTGCCTTCGCACGACGGAGGGCATCAAGCTCATCCCATGACAGCTGCGTGACAGGCGTCACGATGTCGGTCGGTGCGGCGGCGAACGATTCAATGAGCGCTCGCACCATTGATGGGGGAGTAAGGGGAGCATCACCCTGCATATTGATGACAAAATCGGGGTGCCCGCCAAGCCGCCTAATCGCCTCGGCAACACGGTCGGTACCGGAGGGACATGCCGATGGAGTCATGACGGACGGAACCCCAATCTCCTGACAATGTTCGCTGATCCGCCCATCATCAGTAGCAACGATCACTTCGACACCTGCAAGCCCCGAGGCAGCGGAACGACTCAGCGCAACGACCCGCTCGAGCATCGTGCGTCCCGCTATCATCACAAGGGGCTTACCCGGAAGGCGAGTTGATGGGTAGCGAGCGGGAATAACGATGATTGTTCGCATGCGTGGTGCTAAAAAAACGGGTTATGAAAGAGGAGGCAGACCTCGCAAAATCGGCAAGGTACCCCCCATGGGCCAAAAATCGGCACATCTCGGCAACTTAAATGGGCTCTGCCGAAGGTCGCTTCATTGACCCACCATGCCCCTGATTGCTAGAATTATCCGATGGTGGGCATTATGGCCGAACAATCACGCGCTCCTTTGAGGATACCCATGTGGTCAACCCTTCGTAAAGACTGCCCTCCTGACCCGAAATAAGCGCAAACATCCGCTGCGATAAACATGCGCTGCGATAAACATGCGCTGCGATGCGCGCTCGCACAAGCGTGGAGGGCATTTTGACCTTCGCCTCGCTCACCGTATCTCGATACCGTGTCGCGAGTCAAAACCCAAAAAGCTTCTCACAACCGCGCCTCTCGTGAGGGCTCATGCGGATTTTTTCAGGCCTCGTAATTTTTTGGTACCCGCCATGCCATCTCTCCCGAATGCATCCTCTCGAGCCATTTCCCCCCTCCATCTCGGACTCCCTAAAGGCCGCATGTTCTCGGGGGTACTCGCGCTGATGGCGGAGGCGGGCATTCAGATTCGCACCGATGACCGTACCTATCGCCCGATTGTGTCGCTGCCGGGGCTCGAGGTGAAGATACTAAAACCCCAGAACATCGCTCAGATGCTCGAACTGGGTTCCCGTGATATCGGATTTGCGGGTCGTGACTGGGTCGTCGAGCTTGGGGTCGCAGTGGTTGAGCTGCTCGACACCGGACTCGATCCCGTCCGGCTCGTGGCAGCAGCTCCCTCAGAACTTCTCATGGGTGGCGTCCTTCCACCCCGTCACCTGATCGTCGCGTCCGAGTATGAAAATCTCGCGAAGGGCTGGATTGCCAAGAGGGGGATTGATGCTCGAGTGATCCGAACCTACGGCGCAACCGAGGTTTTCCCCCCTGAGGATGCTGATTGTATCGTTGACAACACAGCAACCGGCTCAACATTGCGTGCCAACGGTCTCCACATCGTCGACGAGTTGATGACCTCGTCAACGTGCCTGTACGCGAGTCGCGTGGCGATGGACGATCCGGACAAACGGGCTCGGATCGAGGATATCGTCCTTCTCCTCTCAGGAGTGCTCGCCGCACGACGGCGGGTTATGATTGAGGTCAACGTCACCCACGAATGTCTCGAAGCGGTGGTTGCGCTTATGCCCGCGATGAAACAGGCGACGGTGTCACCGTTGCAGAGCACCGCTGGATTTGCGGTAAAGGCTGCGGTATTGAAAGCCGATCTTCCGCGGGTGATTCCCCTGATTAAGGCAGCAGGAGGAACCGATATCGCTGTTTCAGCGCTATCGCAGATAGTACCGTAGGCGAGCATGCCTCGGATGATGGCAGCTAAGAAAATGGTTTCAGGGACAGCTCTGACGGCAATAATCGGAGAGGGCGAGATGACAACAAACGACCAGCAAGGACCAGCTCGTGAGGGAGAGGTTGCACGAAAGACGAATGAGACCGATGTGAAGGTAGCGGTCACCCTTGATGGCGGTGCTCAGATTTCAGTTCAGACTGGTCTAGCCTTCCTCGACCACCTTATCACCTCATTTGCAACACACGCCCGGATCAATCTGCACCTAACCGCAGTGGGAGATATCGAGGTTGATGACCATCACACCGTAGAAGATGTTGGGATTGCGCTCGGAGAGGCGATCCGGCTCGCCGTCGGGGACCGTATCAGCATCCACCGGTTCGGCACAGGGTATGCTCCGCTCGATGAGGCGCTGGCGCGAGTCGTTATCGACCTTTCGAATCGTCCTGGTGCCTGGGTGCAGCTGGCTCTTCGACGTGAGCGGATCGGCGATGTATCAACTGAAAATCTGACCCACTTCTTCTCCTCGTTTGCGACAGCTGCTCGAGTCACCCTTCACGTCGATGTGATCCGGGGAGAAAACGATCATCACAAGGTTGAAGCTGCCTTCAAGGCACTTGCGCTTGCGTGTCGGGAGGCCTGGCAGCGCGATCTAACTATCGGGGTCCCAAGCACCAAAGGGGTGTTGTAGGGTACTGCTTTCGTTCGCATGCTACCCTTTGCGAATGAGCAGTGGCACAGAGCGAGGTTCTTATGGCGAAAACATCAGTCACTATAATCGCAACCGGGGTTGCTAACATCGCCTCAATGAGGGGCGCCTTTCATCGGTTGGGGTGCGATACGGTGCTGACGCAAGAACCCGCCCGGGTTCTTGAGGATTTGCTCGTCGTCCTTCCTGGTGTGGGGGCGTTCGGCGCAGGGATGGAGCGTCTGCGCGGATTGGGGCTCGATGGGGCGATTCGGGAGCGGGTTGCCTCGGGGAGATCGCTTCTCGCGGTCTGTCTCGGATTGCAGCTATTGTGCCGCTCGAGCGAAGAGAGTCCGGGAGTGGATGGGCTCTCGATTCTCGACGGGGATATAGAGCGTTTTCGGACAACCGAACGGATCCCTCAGCTCGGATGGAATCAGGTGGAGGCACCCGCCGACGCACGGTACCTCCGCTCTGGGTACGCCTACTTCGCAAACTCATTCTGCGCCCGTTCGTTAAAGGGGGTTGATGTCATAGCCCCCGCGACGTACGGCCATCCATTCGTCGCGGCATGCGAGCGAGGGGGGTTACTCGCGTGCCAGTTTCACCCCGAGCTATCCGGTGCATGGGGTACATCACTCCTCCAACGGTGGATAACAGGTGCGTGAGAGGATGTAATTGATTCCGTCATGATGACTATCTAACGTCGAGTCTGTAACCGAGAGCGCGAAGCAATGATAACGAAACGGATTATACCGTGCCTCGATGTCCGAGGAGGACGGATCGTCAAAGGGATTCAGTTCGGTAACATCAAAGATGCCGGGGACCCCGCGGAACGCGCTCAGCTCTACGAAGAACAGGGGGCTGATGAAATAGTCATTCTTGACATCTCTGCGACCGACGAGGAGCGACGGGCCTGTTTTTCAACGGTCTCAGCGGTACGTGCAGTTCTCTCGATCCCTCTGACGGTGGGTGGGGGAGTGCGGACAGTCGACGATGCTCGCGCACTCCTTCAGGAGGGAGCAGATAAAGTGGCGGTTAACACCGCGGCGGTACGAAATCCTGAGCTCCTTAGTTTATTGGCGGAACAATTCGGGAGCCAGTGCGCGATTCTCGCGCTTGATGCCCGCGGCTCCGCAGCGATGCCCTCCGGATACGAAGTTGTCGTGAGCTCTGGAAAGGAACTGACCAGCCTGGACGCAGTGGCGTGGGCGCGCCGAGCGGGCGCGCTTGGCATCGGGGAGATAGTTCTTACCAGCTTTGATCGCGATGGAACGGGAGCTGGATACGATATCCCGCTAATTCAAGCGATCTCTGCCTCAGTATCGGTCCCTGTCATCGCCTCGGGAGGTGCGGGATCCATCGACGATATGGTACAGGCTTTTCAAGGGGGAGCCGATGCGGTTCTCGCGGCTTCGATATTCCACTACAATCGTTCGACCGTCACTGAGGTCAAAGGTGCACTCGCCGCTGCGGGGATATTAATGCGACGATAGCCTTAAGAGGATTCTCTTTATCCCAATGCGGATCGGAAAATAGACGAGGTGTAATACAGACAACATGTGGTCGTAACATCAATGAAGCTTCTCTTTAACAGACGAGTATCCTCATGATTATCCCATCGATAGACCTTCTCGGCGGACAGACCGTCCAGTTGATAGGTGGAAAAGAGCATGCCCTTGATCTCGGAGATCCGCTTCCATATCTCGACGAGTTTCGACTCTTCGGTGAGACCGCCGTTGTCGATCTTGATGCCGCACTTCGTCAGGGTGATAATGAGCAGCTTATCCTCTCTCTCATCGAGCGGGGGCCGTGTCGGGTTGGTGGGGGAATTCGTTCTGTTGAGCGAGGAATATATTGGCTTAATAACGGTGCCGAGAAGATTGTGCTCGGCACCGCGGCGACCCCAGAGATATTGGGCAAGTTCCCTCGTGACCGGGTTGTCGCCGCGCTCGATGCCAAGGAGGGCGAGGTCGTCGTCGATGGATGGCGGGTGGGCACAGGGCGAACGGTCGAGGAGCGTATCGCTGAGCTCCGTCCATACGCCGCCCATTTTTTGGTCACTTTTGTGGAATCAGAGGGTCGGTTGCAGGGGTTGAACCTGGAGCGGGCAAAGGCGATCGTCGCGGCTGCGGGGGAGGGGAGTCGGGTAACCATTGCGGGTGGGGTCACGACTCTCACCGATGTTCAGGCGCTTGATGCGATGGGTGCCGATGCTCAGGTAGGGATGGCGCTCTACACAAAGCGGTTCACCGTCGCAGAGGCGGTGGGTTGTTGCCTGAGGAGCGATCGCCCTGATGGTCTCTGGCCAACGATCGTCTGTGATGAGGGCGGACGGGCACTGGGGCTGACCTACTCAAATCAAGAAAGCCTCTCTCGCGCCACTGAGCTCCGTCAAGGTGTCTATTGGTCCCGAAAGCGCGGGTTGTGGCATAAGGGAGCGAGTTCAGGCGCGTTGCAAACGCTGCTCCAGGTTTCAGTCGATTGTGATAGGGATTGCCTGCGGTTCCGCGTGCGCCAGCATGCCGACGGTTTCTGTCATACCGGAGATACGAGCTGCTTTGGTCCATTACCGGGGCTTTCGGCGCTCGAAAAGCGGCTCAGTGCGCGGCTAAGAGAAGGCAGCTCTGGGGGAGGCGGCACAATAGATTCATATACAGTGCGAGTTGCTACTGAACCAGGGATGCTTGGGTCGAAGCTGCGCGAAGAGGCGCGCGAACTAGCCGATGCATCCGGTCGCAGGGAGATCGTTCACGAGGCAGCTGATCTCATTTATTTTACCACCGTCGCACTCGCGCGAGAGGGGGTGGCGTTCGCGGAGATAGAAGCAGAGCTCGATCGTCGTGATCGGGTCGTCAATCGTCGAGCGGGAGACGCCAAGGGAGAGTGATTGAAAGAAGTGAAGAGGACAGTTTCATGAGTCAATATCTTCTTTTTGAACGCGCGCCTGAATCGATTCAGTCATCTCAACCACGCCCCTTCTCAACTGAAGCGCAGGTCCGGGCGGACAGGATAGTCACCGCCGTGCGAGACCGGGGCGACGAGGCGGTTCTCGCATTTGCCCGAGAGTTCGGGGAACTTCGAGAAGAGCGGGCACTCTTTTCCGAGACCGAGTGTCGTCAGGCGATTGCTCGAATAGCTCCCGAGACCGTGGCGCTCCTTGAACGGAGCGCGGCGCGCGTTCGGGCGTTCGCATCGGCTCAGCGTTCTGCGCTCTCAGAGGTTGAGATTTCGATTCCAGGGGGAGCTGCCGGTCACCGAATCGTCCCACTCCAACGAGCAGGATGCTACGTACCGGGGGGGCGGTATCCCTTGGTGTCGTCGCTTCTGATGTCGGTGGTAACAGCACGGGTCGCCGGGGTAGAAGAGATATGGGTGTCAACACCGCGGCCGAGCGATGAAATGCTCGCCGCGGCAGCAATCGCGGGTGCGACAGGAGTTTTTAGTGTAGGAGGAGCACACGGAATTGCGGCGCTGGCTCTCGGATTTGCGGGGGTCGCCCCTTGTGATTGTATCGTTGGTCCCGGGAATTCATACGTAACAGCGGCAAAGTTTCTCGTCTCAGCGCACGTTCGGATCGATATGCTCGCGGGCCCCTCAGAGCTCGTGGTAATAGCGGATCGCTCGTCATCGCCAGCGCTAATCGCCGCTGACCTTCTCGCGCAGGCAGAACACGACCCCGAGGCGGTACCGACCCTCATCACTCTGGATCGCGCGATCATCTCCGCCGTGTCACATGAGTTGGAGCGTCAGCTCGCGGACCTCTCATCCGCACCGACCGCGCGAGTGGCTCTACAGAATGGATGTGTCGTCGTTGTTCCGACAATTGAGGAGGCAGCACGGGTCTCCAATGTCCTCGCCCCAGAACACCTTCAGCTCAGTCTCTCGCACCCCGAGCGAATCGTACCAATGCTCAAGAACTATGGTGGCCTCTTCGTCGGAGAGGGAAGTGCCGAGGTTATCGGTGACTACTGTGCCGGTCCCAATCACGTCCTGCCCACCGGTGGCACTGGCCGTTCACGATGCGGATTGTCGGTGTTCGATTTTATCAAGGTCGCTACCTGGCTTAGAATTGATGACCGAACTCAAGCGAGAAATCTGTATACGGACGCGTGCTGGCTCGCTGAGCTCGAGGGGCTTCCTGGTCATCGCGCCGCAGCAGAGGGAAGGATTAACGATTAGCACCACACATAAACGTAGCGGAGGCACGGATGTCAAACAATCAAGAGGGTCGGATCGCCCCCGATTTTTCACTCACCGACAAAACTGGCGCTCGCTATACCCTCGCGCAATTCGACACACCATGGGTGGTCGTATTCTTTTACCCAAAGGATGACACTCCGGGATGCACCGTCGAAGCAAAGTCATTCAGCGACTCGCTCGAAGAATTCGCAAAACGGGGTGCCACCATCATCGGCATATCGGGAGGAACCGATGCGACAAAGGCAAAATTTTGCAAGAAAAGTAACCTTGACGTTCTCCTTCTCAGCGATACCGATTTTTCAGTAGCTAAATCCTACCAGGTCTTCGGCCCCAAAAAGTTCATGGGCCGCAGCTACGAGGGAATCTCCCGAGAAACGTTCCTCCTCGGCGCTCGCAACGAAAAAGGAGAGCGGGCGATAGTGAAACACTTCTCCAAAGTAACCCCAGCATCACATGTTGAAGAGGTGCTTGGGCTAGTGGGAAAGAGGGGGTGATGTGTCAGTCCGGTCAGGGTCCGCATCAATTCCTGCAGCCTGTGATCTATCCAATTGTCCCCGAAGGATATTGAAAAAGCCTCATGGGTATCAAGAATCAAGTCGGTACCCACGCTAACGGATACACCCCTTGATAGCCGCTGTTATTTCCCCCACCGCCTTAAAAAAGATATCGTTATGCCCCGCTGTCGGGGAGGTGACGAAGGTTGCATGTCGGTGTTGCGCCGCCCGGTAAACCTGGCGCCCTAAATCGAACGGCACGACCCTATCGTTCTTGCCGTGAGCAACGACTACGCACGTATCAGAGAGGGAGGCGACAAACCGCTTTACCGGGAATGTATGCCAGGCAAACGGTCGCATTATTCCAAAAAAGGGGGTCGCCCCAATGACATCGGGCAGGGTGGTGAAGGGGGTTATCAGCAGCGCTACCCCTGGTTGATACTTTGCCGCTGCGTAAGCCGCTGGACCCGTCCCTATCGATATCCCGGTTACTATTAGCTCCGCTTTTGACAACGATTCTCTCTGCAACGCCTCATCGATAACAGCATCAGCGTCCCGGTACAGCCCGTCCTCGGATGGCCAGCCGGTGCTGGTTCCATATCCTCGGTAGTCAAACCCATAACTCGTGACACCCAGCTCGGAAAAGTATTTTTGATAAGCGAAGAAATTGGCAACGTCGCCCGCATTTCCATGAAACACAACGGCTACGCGGCGGGAGTCCGGAACGGGTAATCTCCAGACCTCGAGAGACTCATGATCCACCGTCGTCACCCGTAAGCTCTCCACTCCTGCAGGTATCGACTCCCGATCTCTCGTACTCGGCTCAAACAGGCCGCCCACCGCTCCCGGAAAGATTTGGAGATCCTGAGTGAGAATAATTATAAGAGCGAGAAATATTATAAATACTGGAATCCTCAGGACCAGTGGCCGAAGGATATATCGGTGATGAAGAGACATGAGGGGATTCCATGGGACGTTCAGGTGATATGGTCGTACGAGCGTTATGAGAGACGCTGTCGGACCTGCACGGCGATGGGAATCCTTGCACACCCCCCTCACTAATCCTAGTGGGCTTGAACCGAGCGTGTACATTTCTCTACCTGGATACCCTTTGTGGGAGCGTGTTCTCTGACAATTGTCTGAAAAAGTCGGCTCTTCAGCTGCGCCATCCGACCGTATTATACTCCTGCAAAACCAGCCTCTCCTCGGCAGGGTCAAAATTATACACCGTGATTCCGCAATTCTCCGGCGATTGGTCTTTTGGCCAATGCAGGAGCTGTTCGTAATCCCACCTCTCCAGAATAAACCGCATGGTTCGTAGCGATCCGCCATGAAGGACCACCCATACCCGTTTTCCTGCGCGATCACGGAAGAGCATATCGAGAAAGGTGTAGACCCGCTGCGACACGTCGGAGAGGCTCTCGCCCCCCGGTGGCCGGGCGAAAAATCCCCCAAACATATTCCAGTGATCTTGCAGCCACGGAAAGGTCGCGTGCGCCTCGTGCGTGAGCATGTCGTAGGTATAGCCGGGATCTCGCTCCCTGATGAATTGATTCATACGCACCTTCATCTGGGCTCGCTCGTCAGGGGCAAACGCTGATACGATCCCCTCCACCGTCTGAATCGTCCGCAGGTATCCCGAATGGTAAATGTAATCGGGAGCTCCAAATCGCTGTCGCAGATATTTTCCGGTGCTCTCTGCCTGAACAACCCCCTCATCAGTCAACGGGACCTTATAATCGGGCGCTCCGTTTACGAGGCTTCGGGCATCCTCGTCAGCATAAAACGTAGTGCCTCGTTTAGCTTTATTACGGACCGATTCGGCGTGCCGAATGCAGATAAGTTGCAATGGTCGAGTGGCGGGGAGTGCTGTGGAGGGTGGCATGATTCTTTTCTTTGATGTCTCTCTTCGTCGTGTACCACTCCCTACACCGAGATGTGAGGAAAGTCAAAAGGTATGAAGGTGGAGGGCAGATCGTCGAGGATGGCTTTTCGTCGGTCAGAGAGCGCAGATTCGTCTCGCCGAAACATAGCCCCCACAGAGAGCTAAGACGGACGGTAACGCTGAGGGGTTAGATGCGCCATCCCCCTTCAACGCACATCTCATTTGTAAACCACCTCAGAGAATTCCACCCAAAGCTGAAACACGAAAAGAAGGGCTCCTATCAGAGCTGTCATGTGCACCGCTCGTTGGATCGGTCTCTCAGGGTGTGAACACGACGAAGGGGATTTGCGACGCATCAGGTGGAGACGCAGACTTTCGAGTAATAGCAGACAAAAAATGGGAGAAATAAAGCCAGCAAGATACAACTCCAGCATCTGAGTGGTCCTTACTGCGCGTAAACCCGTGGCGCTCTCGATGGTGAACCATGGACCGAACGGGTAAGCCCATAGAGAAGAGAGGAATCGCTCAAAAATTGTGGGTATCTGAGGGACCCCCGTGAGAGCTACCGCCTGATCAATTGAGATCTTTCTGATTGATGCAACCTGTATTGAAGCAAAGCGAAGGATATATAAACGCGCGTACCACCTCGTACGTTCATGGTCGGACGCACGATCTCGATGAGTGCGGTCGCCGGGAAAGCGATGACAAGCAGGGGATCATCGAGAAAAGGGGATGGCCTTCGTCGATGATTCCATCATTTCTTCGTCTCGACACCCGATCCATGACGAAAAGCAAGAGCTCTTGCCACTGATTGAGAATTTCATCAGCTCTATCATCTTCATACCAAGACCCAGTTGGCCCCACTCCTCGGTACCGATTCCCCAAACCTCTTCTATCCATTATCATCCCTTTCATGCGCCCGCTCCACCCTTTCACCCCCGCAGTACTCCAACTATCCCGCCCATACCTTCGTCGGGTGGGCATCGCCTCGGCAGCGCTCGTCGTCGTTGACGTGATTGATATGGCTCTGCCTCTGGTGATGAAAGGGGTTTTTGACGCGATTGGAAATCGTGACCTTTTTGTGTGGTTTGCCCTCGGGTATGCCACGCTTTTAGTTATGCAGGCGGTCCTCCGGTTGATCTACCGAACTTTGTTTCCCCTCGCGCAATGTGAATTCGCTTATTCCCTGCGGAACGCGCTGGCGTGGGCGGTTATTCGGGGGGGTGATGACACCCCACAGCAGTTCCGTGCAGGGGATGTTTTGCCCCTTGTCACCAGCGATACTGAGCAGGCAGCATGTGTGTTGAACGATGGGCTTGTTATCGGCCTTGATGCAGTTCTTTACCTCGTGTGTGTCCCATTTCTGATGATCTGGGTCAGTCCACTTGCGGCCCTACCAGCGTTGATTCCCCTGATTGCGGTGCCCTTTATCGCGCGCCGGGGAGAGCGAGGGATATCCGAGGCGACACACCGAGTCCAGGAGGCACTCACCGCCCTTTCCACCTGTATTGATGAAAAGCTCCGCAATCATGAAACGATCACCCTTTTCTCCCTTCGGAGTCGATTAACGAAGAGCCTCAATCCTCTGTCGAAAAGTCAGCGAGATCGGGTTATCGACGCCACCCGCGCCGACGCAAATCTCACCGGTGGGATTCAAGTATGTGGGGCTCTGGCGATGACGGTCCTTGTTATTATTAGTGGCGTGTTTATTCACCGTGGCTTCCTCTCGATCGGTGGATTCGTTGCGCTCTATCAGTACCTGACGATGCTCTTGTGGCCTCTCATCGCGTTGGGGCTCTATCTCTCGATCTCCCAAAAGGCTCGGGTTTCAAGCGGTCGTCTTGAGAGTCTTGTCTCGGCGGGTAGGGGACAGGTATTAACCACACCGGACACTCGAAGCTTACAGACACCAACTATCATACTGGATCAGGTTTCAGTATCGGCCGTGACTCGGGCCGCGCCTATTCTGCACGATATCTCGCTTATTGTTCGTCCAGGAGAACGGATAGCAATTGTCGGTCCGACCGGATCAGGCAAAACGATACTCCTCGAAACAATCGCATCACTCCATCCGCATACAGGGTCAATTTCCTTTTCGCTCGATGATAATGGCCCTTCAACGACACGACTCGCAGCCCTTGGCGTGGTTGCTCTTTGCCCTCAGGTACCCCGCCTCTTCTCCGATACGATCGAACGTAATCTTCGATTTTGGAATCGGTCAGTTGTGGAACTACAAACGATGGAGGCGATGCTCGATGAGCTCTTTACCGACGAAGAGCGAAAATCCGAGCCGGGCAAGCCATTTCGGGAGCAGCGGGTGGACGTTCGGAATGGTCTCTCTGGGGGGCAACGGCAACGGCTGACCCTAGCCCGAACTCTCCTCTCCGCGCCTCCCATCGTGCTCCTCGACAACCCCTTGTCTGCGCTCGACCCGATTCGGGAGGCGCAGACGATCGCGCTGATTGACCGTTGGATGGCAAGTCGTACACTTATCATGGTCACGAATCGCCCTGCGGCCTTGTCGTTGGCAAATCGGATTATCGTGTTGCGGGAGGGGAGAATTCAGCAAGATGGGACTCCAGCGGCGCTTCGCGCCGATTCGTCGGGATGGTTTGCAAATCACTTTGATCAGCAGCGATCCACGGTCGATGCGAATGGTTTGGAGGATAGATGATTCCATCACCCTCATCTCGTTGGCGGCGGATAATAGGGCTCCTTTTACATGACAAGCCCCGTGCCATCATTGCCGTACTCCTTCTCCTCGCCCAGGGATTTGCAGCAGCAGTTGCTCCCCGGGTTCTTGGCTACGCAGTTGATTCATCAAGCACGAACGGGGTATTCGTCCTGGCTCTTATCGGGTGTTCTTACCTCGGGGTCGAATTAATTCGAATAATATCAGCACGGCTTCAGGCCGTTGAGTTCTCCCGAATTGGACAGGGGGCGGTTCACCGCCTTCGGATCGAAGCGTTTCATCATGTCTTTTCTCTTCCATGGGGGACAATTCGACGGCTCGGACCAAGCGATCTTCTCTCGCGACTAACCGTAGATATTCGGTCGGCGAGCGCGTTATTTGAGGCCTGTTTTCTGCGGATAATTGAGCGGATCTGCGGAGTGGTTGCTATTTTTCTGGGAATTATTTCTCTTTCAGTTCCAGTTGGCCTCTCAGTGATCACCCTCTTTCCCCTTCTTCTCCTCGGGGCGTGGTACACCTCCCGACGACTATATGGAGCATTTCATGAACGCCAAACCGCCATCGCCGCAGTAACCACCTCGCTTGCCGATTCGATAGAGCTGACAGCCGAGACAAAGCTCCTTGGTCTTGCAGCGAAACGAATCGACCAGTTCTGCGCGGAAAGTAATCGTCTCGCTTCGGTTCAGAAGGTTCCACCCCTTCTCTTTGGACGGCTTCATGCAGGAATGTCAATTCTTTCGGCGATTGCAGTCGGCGCGACCTTACTACTCGGGGAGCGATACATTTCTGCTGGACTACTGACTAAAGGTGAGCTGATAACCCTTATCGCTTATATGGGGTCTATTATGTGGCCCATTATTATCATTATTGATCAGTGGTCGGTACTCCTTCAGGGGCTCGCATCAGTCGACCGAATTTACGAGCTTTTCGGAATACCGACCGAGGATGCAGCGGTTACTCAATTGAGCGAGCAACCGCAATCGCATCCACAAGATGGAGAGCAACAAACCGCAATTACCTTCAGAGCAGTCTCTTTTCAATATCCCGAGACAAGGCGAGGGGTCATCGACCTCTCGTTTACAATACACAAAGGGGAGCGGATCGGTATCGTTGGAGCAACCGGTTCAGGGAAATCAACGATATCGCGGCTCATTCTTGGGTTAGTATCACCAGATAGTGGAAGTATCTCGATTGGCGGGGCTCCCATCGCCACGATACCCCGTGAAAAACTCCGTGAGATGGTGGCATTTATGCCCCAACATCCCGAGATGTTCAGCGGAACACCCCTTGAAAATATCATCCTCTGGGATCCTCACGCGGAGCATTTTACGAAAAAGATCACCCTTCTTCCCGAGAGCGTGGTTGATCTATGCACAACCGATAATGACGCGGCCACGAGCCTATCACTAGGCGAGCAGCAGTGTATTGCGGCACTTCGAATTCTGGTGAGAGACCCAGAAATCATTGTCCTTGATGAACCCACGGCGGCGATCGATCCCATCCTCGAGCAGTGGTTGATGAACACGATCTTTACCCCTGATTCCGCCCGCACTTCCCTCATAATAGCCCATCGGCTCGGCACCCTTGAACGGTGTGATCGAATCGTGATGATGAAGGAGGGCAGGATTGTCGACGAAGGAAGGCACGACGAATTGATGCAACGGAGTACCGCGTATCGACAAGTGGTTGAGGCGGATGCGCGACGGTGAGGAGACGTTTGCTCACCCCAATAATCCGAACAGCTCTCACCCCTTGTGTCGTGGTTCACACAGCTCCATCAAAACCCCCAAGGTGCTTTTTGGATGAAGAAATGCCACGAGCTTATCGTGAGCTCCTGCGGTTGGTGCCTCATTGATAAGTCTGCACCCATGGAGGGCGGCTTGACTCAGCTGTTGCGTAATATCATCCGTTTTGAACGCTACATGGTGGACTCCCGGGCCATTCTTGGCCAAGAAGCGGGCAATGGGGCTCTCCGGCGCCGTCGGCTCAAGAAGTTCAAGGTGCACTCCATTGAGGTCAAAAAAGACCGTGCGGACCTGCTGCGAAGGAATCTCTTCAACGAGAGAGGGGGCGAGGCCAAGGGCGTCTCGGTAGAGGGGAATGGCATCGTCGAGGGTGGGTACGGCTATGCCGATGTGATCAATACCGTGAATCATAGCTACCTCTCTATTCGCTGCCTTTTAAAGGGCAAAGAGCACATCGCTCTACCCTACTTTAACCCCACATGCACCATCAATCCATCAACCGCCTCCCGAGCTGTCATCTCCCCCTGCACAACCCGCGCCGTTAATGACTCCAGTAGCGCCTCGGTTCCGGAGCTTGAACAGACCACGCGCTCTACCTCTTCATGGAAGAGAACCTTGATCGTGCTTGCGATCTGATCTGCTCGTTGGCGGTCGATGTAACCCGACGCGGTCAGTTGCGCAAATCCGGAGCTGATCTCATCCCACGCATCCGCGAGTCCCGATCCCGTGAGTGCTGAAATCGCCAGCGCACGGGGATGCCACTGTGGGCAGCTGGGTGGAATATACCGAAGAATGGCGTTGAGATCGGCGCTGAGGTGTCGAGCGGGGAGTTCATTCTCGCCATCTGCTTTGTTGACAAGGATGAGATCTGCAAGCTCGATCACTCCCTTCTTAAATCCCTGCAACTCATCGCCCGCACCGGTGAGGCAGAGTAAGATGAAGAAGTCGCTTACCGAGCGAACTGCAATCTCGCTCTGTCCGACTCCGACCGTTTCAATAATGATTGTGTCAAAACCGGCGGCTTCACAGATCGTGATCGCTTCTCCCGTTCTTCGGCCAATCCCGCCGAGCGAACCTCGCGATGGGGTGGGGCGGACAAAACAGGAGGGGTGTCGAGAGAGCTGTTCCATCCTCGTCTTATCGCCCAGAATGCTTCCTCCCGAGCGAGGGCTGCTCGGATCAATCGCAAGCACCGCAACCCGCGCTCCCACATCCGCACGCATCAAGCCAAACCGCTCGATAAAGGTACTCTTACCCGCTCCCGGAACCCCGGTGATACCGATACGGTTTGCTCGCCCCGCCAGCGGGGTTATCGCACGAATGAGGGTGTCGGCAAGGGGCTGATGATGGGGGGCAGAGCTCTCAACGAGGGTAATCGCCTGGGCGATTAATGCACGATCACCCGCCCTGATTCCGGCTACGAGCCGTTCGGGGGAGGGGAGCGCTGTGGGGGTTGACGCGGAATGTTCGCTCGCCATACGCGTTTACCTCAACGAGCTTTCTTGTTTTGATTTATGTATGTCAGGGCTGGCAGAGGCCGACTGAGAGGCACCTGGCTGGCTGCCGCCTCTCCTTTCTTCCAGGATATCAAGGAGCCGTTGCGCCGCGGCGGGTATTGCTGAACCAGGACCAAATATTGCCCACACTCCCGCTTCTTCGAGAAAGTGGTAGTCAGTATGTGGGATGACACCGCCACATACTACTCCAATATCGGGGCGTCCAAACCGGGCGAGCTCGGCTATCAACGCGGGAACCAAGGTCTTGTGCCCACCGGCCAGCGAGCTCACCCCGACGAGGTGCACATCATTCTCGATCGCTTGACGCGCACACTCCTCGGGGGTTTGAAAGAGGGGGCCGATATCAACATCGAATCCGAGATCCGCATACGCGGTGCCAACGATCTTAGCTCCCCGATCATGGCCATCCTGACCAAGCTTGGCGATCATAATACGGGGACGACGCCCCTGGCTCGCCTCAAATGCCGCCGTCCGGCTTTGAATCGATTCGATGCACGATTTATCGGGATAGGATGCCTGATACACGCCTGATACTGACCGAATTGCCGCGGTGTGTCTACCAAAAACCTTCTCGAGCGTGGAGGATATTTCCCCAAGGGTCGCGCGGACCCGCGCCGCTATCACCGATAACGCAAGAAGATTTCCCTGACCAGTCGCTGCTGCTTCACGTAACGCCCCCAGCGCACTATCAACCTCTCCCTGATGACGAACCCGTCGGACTTCAGCGAGCCGTTCGATCTGTACAGTCCGAACCGCAGCATTATTAACCTCGCGAAGAGGGATACTTTCCTCACGATCTGGTCGGTACCGATTAACGCCAATAATTACCTCTGCCCCCGAGTCAATCAGCGCCTGTCTTCGCGCAGCTGCCTCCTCAATACGCAGCTTTGGAATCCCTGAAGCTATCGCGGCGGCCATTCCCCCGAGCGCCTCAACCTCCTGAATAAAACCCCAACTTCGGTTCATCAACTCGTGTGTCAGCGACTCAACAAAAAACGATCCTCCCCACGGATCGACGACGTCACAGAGTCCGGTTTCACAACGAAGAACGTGTTGCGTATTGCGCGCTATCCTGGCCGAAAACTCGGTGGGCAGAGCGATCGCCTCATCGAGAGAATTGGTATGGAGCGATTGGGTGCCTCCCATCGTCGCTGCCATCGCTTCGATGCAGGTACGCACGATATTATTGTATGGATCTTGCTCGGTAAGACTCCAGCCCGATGTTTGACTATGGGTTCGAAGCGCCATCGACTTTGGATTCTTTGGGTTAAACCCCCGCACGATCGTTGCCCACAGCACCCGCGCCGCGCGCATCTTGGCTATCTCAAAGAAGATGTTCATTCCCTGCGCCCAGAAGAACGAGAGACGAGGTGCAAATGCATCGATCGCTAAACCCGCTGCCACACCCGTGCGCAGATACTCAAGCCCATCAGCGAGAGTATACGCCATCTCGAGCGATGCCGTCGCCCCCGCCTCATGAAGGTGATACCCGGAGATACTGATACTATTGAAGCGTGGCATCTTCTCGGCTGCATAGCGGAAGATATCACCGATGATCCGCATGGAGGGTGCGGGAGGGTAAATGTAGGTATTCCGAACCATATATTCTTTCAATATATCGTTCTGGATCGTTCCATTGAGTGCCTCGGTCGATACTCCCTGTTCTTCAGCAGCAACGATGTAAAAGGCCATAATTGGCAGAACCGCGCCATTCATGGTCATCGATACGGAAACATCGCCGAGCGGAATCCCATCGAATAATCGCTTCATATCCTCGACCGTATCGATCGCGACCCCCGCCTTTCCTACATCACCCACAACACGAGGATGATCAGAGTCGTAGCCTCGATGGGTCGCAAGATCAAACGCAACGGAGAGCCCCTTTTGTCCCTGAGCGAGGTTACTTCGATAAAAGAGATTACTCTCCTCTGCTGTTGAGAATCCCGCGTACTGACGCACCGTCCACGGTTGAGTGACGTACATTGTTGCGTATGGTCCCCGCAAAAAAGGGGGAATCCCTGCTGAATACCCGAGGTGTTCACACCGCTCGATATCTGTCTCTGTAAAAAGGGGTGCCACCGGAAATCCATCAAGTGCATCTCGGATACGCGACGATGCCGGTACTCCCTCTTCCGCGAGAAATGCATCGTGCCATTGTTGCCGAGAGGAAGCAGCATCTCGACCCCTCAAAGCCAAGGGCACTGTGGTAAAATCAGGGAGAGAGGGGGAGATGTTCATCGCGCGTTCTCCGTGGGAAAGGGCGGTCGTGGTACGTACCGACTGGTGCGCTCGGTACGAGCGGCGGAAATGGCATCAATCAGTGAGGTGAGAAAAATTATCGGATTGCTCCGCCGATGCATAAAGGCAAAGACACCAGCCGCACGAATCGCATCTTCTCGCTCACCAAGTTGCCCCGCAACGAGTAGTAATGGACACGGACAAGAATACTGCTCGCCGACCTTTGTAATGACGGAAGATATGACCCTCTCGTATGCCTCATCTGCAGCACAGATGACGACAACATCAGGCTCGTGCCCCTCTGCAAAAAGCCACGCATCGCCGACACCGAATTGCTCAACGACAGAAACCGGCGGAGGGGTGAGTACCGAACAACCGGCAACCCCAAGGAGATCGCGACAAAAATCTATCCTCGCCCGTAGTGCTGCCGCATCACCGATTGTACCGATAACCGCTCGCGGTACCCCCATTCCGGTTTTCTCACTCATCAGTGCTGTCCGATACCGTAGCTCCTCAAACGGTACCGCGTCACGTCTCGCCGCTGGCAACAGCCTCGGTGCGGGTGAGGCAGGGGAATTCGCCGATTCCGCCGACCGAAGGACCGATTGCTGCCAGGCATCGATGATATCCCCGATCGTGTGACCCAATCGCGCCCGAGCGACCCACGTATCAAAGGAGCGCCATCCCTCAAGGGATTCCAACTGACACCGATCTGGGTGCAGGGTCGATTGCGGGGGGGAAGATGAGGAGGCTGCAGTCGCGAGGTCAACAGGCCCTCCGGTTTTATCAATCCATCGAACTACCTCATCGGGCTGAGTAAACTGATTGACCCCCACCATAATTTGCCGACGGGTCACAACCGCTTGAGCCCGTTTTTGAGCGGCATCCTGCACGAGATTCTGGAGATATCCCACGCAGATCGCATGGTACATTCCTCCCATCGACTCAATCGCCTGAATGTGCTCCCACGCCTCGGTTGCGAACTCTTCGGTGAGCGATTCGATGCACCACGAGCCTCCCGCGGGATCAATACTTGGACCAAGCTGTGCCTCATCACGGAGTATCAACTGGGTATTACGAGCAAGCCGTTGGGCTCTCGGGGATGTTACTCCCGGAAGTGCACTATCGAAGGGAAGCGCTGTGATGGTCGCAGCGCCCCCCATGGCGGCACCAAAAACATCGGCGGTCACCCGTAAGATATTCGTGTGCGGATCAAGGAGTGAGGTTCCTCGCGAGAGCGCGATGGCGTGGAGCGGAAATCGAACGACGGCCGGATCAAGCCCGAATTCCCGGAGGATGGTTCCCAAGACGACTCGCGCCGCGCGAAAGGTCGCGATTGTCACAAAAAAATCGGGGCTCGCTGCGAGTTGAGCTGATGCGCCCCGAATAACCCGCTCCGCGGTGATATCCCCCTGGACGAGTCGGCGCACATATTCAATCATCGCGCCGCCGAGCCACACCAACTGATGAATCGGACCACCCCCCGCCTCAGCAATCGCGGCGGCATCCAGTGAAAAAACGCGGGGTGAACAGGGGGTGATGTGATGAGTGAGCAGGTTGTGCAAGAGCGCATACTGCTCGTCGATCCTAATAACCGGCTGGTGGTGCTCCGATGCGATCATCCCCACCAACGGGTCCCACACTGAATGCAGATCGAGCTGCATGAGGGGAGCCTCCCCGTCCGGAGAGCCTTCCCCGAGCGCCGCACGAAACGCC
>JBIIHQ010000018.1:0-24533 GCA_044235645.1 Bdellovibrionota bacterium
ATAACTGGAACAGCAAGAGCTCTTTGCCACCCTTTGTGACGAAAAAGCGCACCAAAGGGAATAGAAAGAAAAAAGCACGCTGTTACCCAGATAAAAAGCGCCATCGGCAATCGAAGAGATACCCCATCAAAGAAGGTGACTATCCCCTCTGGCAAAATCCAGGTTGCGCCAAGAAAAAAGTAAAATGCTCTTTTCCCCGCATCTGTACGGGATTTACTCTGCCCCCAGAAGTAAAAAAGAACCAATGAAAGACAAAGCGCTCGGATATCGCCGCACGTGGTTACAGCACCAAGCGCTGCCATTCCCGCTACTCGGCAAACACGCCCGATTACAGAAGACACCTGTGCTGCCGTGTATTCCTGAAAAAGGAACTTTCCTGCAACGATAAGAAGCCCAGGTATTGCCGTTTCCATACGCGATTTGTGGTATACTGTCCTTCTGGCACTCAACTACAGAATGCGGGTGAGTACCCCTTGCACATCTCGTATGGGAATAGTCCCAAAATATCTGCTATCAAGACTCTCTGGTGAGGAGCCAAGGAGAAACAATTCCCCTCGAGGAATCTTCTGAGAGGACGCCTGCGGAAGCGGCTTGCCGCGGGAGGAAAAAGACAAAAGCGCTGTACCCGTCCTAAGCGTGCCATTGAGCACTAACCCACCGGTTGTCACCTCAACGGTATCTCCCTCAACTGCTGCTATCTCTTTCATCAAGGGAGCAAGAGTTCCTCCGCATCCACTTCCCCTTACAACAGAACGACTCTGTGCGACTAACCGCCACACTGCTCCATTTGATGGGCAAACCAACACAAGATTTCCCCGCTCGAGGTTGCCCCCCTTTTTCTTTAGGTACACCCCACGAGGAACCGACGCGGAGACATTTATCACCAGTGGTGCTTTGACTGCTCCATGGAGTGCGGCAAACAGGCACCACGCACTCACTGCGATGCATACCTTCTTTTTCATGACGCCTCTTCTTCAGAAACAACAAAGTCTTTGTTCACGATCACCTGAAATCGATATCCAGGGCGAATAACTATTGTTGGCTGCACGTTGAGGTTGCGGCGGGTAACTTCCATACCGGTTTGCCCCATCTGCACTCCGATATTAGCGGCGATGGTTTGCTGGGCTGATATGTTGTCAAATGCCCGAGCTTGGGGTTGTGACAACTGAATACCAGCACTCATAACTGACATTAAAAGGGCACTGCCAAAGATGCGACCATAGTGGCGGTGTACCTCATCGGCAAATCCCCCCTGCCCTGCGGCATCAGAACCTCCCATGACGTCAAGGTTAAGAGAGCGACCATCGGGAAATACAATTCGATTCCACGCCGCAAGAACTCGTGACTGTCCGTACGTTACTTGGGAATCGTACTGCCCAAAGAGGCGGCTTCCCTGGGGGACGACCACGGTATTTCCAGAAGCCGTATCGTAAACATGGCTCGATACTTGAGCGGTGATTGCTCCAGGAAGGTCGCTATTGATTCCTGTTAAAAGAGTAGCTGGTATGAGGGAGCCTGTTTTTAATTCCCGCTCGCGCGCGCTATCGACCGTATGCGAGAGAGTAAACGAGGCGTTCTGTCCTCCGACAAGAAACCCTCGCTTTTGTTGCTGCATATTTGGGTCGCTGTCCCGAGAAGAAAGCATCGAGAGCGTTTCCTGAGTAGTCGGCCGCTTGCCATCAGGGAAAAGGGAGCCATCGGGGAGCAGCTCGCCAGCATGAGAGGATTCGGTGCGGGCGCGGGTGGCGTTTCTGTTTGGGATAGCAACCACGGAGGTTGCAGTCAATGAGCGGGCATCGAGGTTATCACTTGCAAGAGCAGCTGAGTGTCGTTGCGCTCGAATATCAGCATCAGGGGATAACAGTGCCTCTTCAGGTGTGCTCTTTGATTCTTGCTGAGTAAAGCGAGCCTCCTTCCCGGGTGCTCCTTCCTCTACTTCCCTCACAAATCGTACCTTTTCCCTTTTGGCCGCATCTCTTGCTGCCTGAATAACGATATCAGCTGACTCCACCGCTGCCTTGTTACGGGAACGAGCGAACGGATCGGTGTTCTCTGCTGCCCGGTGCTTATTGCTTCGAACCGCAAACACAAGAAGCGGAATTGCAACAATAAGTCCCCCCATGAATATAACGGGTGCCCTTGTCACCCGGCGAATCGACGCGATGGGTGGAGATACTCGATACGGCGGCTCAGCTGTCGACATGGCTTTTTTCCCTAATCCCTACCCTCTACTCAACCCGTCGCTCAACGGTCATACCTGCTGTCTTAATCGTTGCATCGTTAAGGGAAAACGAGCGGCTCATCCGCAGGTTTGACCCAATTGATACAACCGAGAGCCCTATTCCCTCTCCGAGCGAATCAACGACGTAAGAGATATCGGTTGCTCCCTCTAAGGGGCGGTCAGTGAGGCGATACCCCTTCTCCTGCAACGCGCTCCAAAGCGTTGCGCCAAAGGGCGTTTCCCGTGAGAGGGTAAGAACGTATCCAGCGGGGGGATACTCGCGAGCAATTTCCTCGCTATAGTTGGCAGCAAGCTGCTCGGTTACTTCGTGACTAAGAGAAATTGTTTGGTGATTTTTAGTTGCTACTGTGCAGGCTGATAGCATCAAAAGAGCTCCCGCTGCCACGAAAGAGAATCGGTCTTTACGCATCTTTTTCCCTCCGTGAAATAGCTACTCGCGCCTGATCGCTTCCAACACCAGAAACAAGAACTGCTTGAGAAAGCACCCGGTCGACCTTAAATTGGGTACCCTTAACGCGGTAATTCACCAACTCCTGTTGTCCATCGGTAGCCACCGAGAGCAGCACCGGGATGTCGGCGTAAAAACTTTCTCCAGGGAAATCGATAAAGGTGTGTTTGCCGTCGTTATAAACCCGAAGCGGCTTCCAGGGGGCTTTACCTTCAATGTCGTAGGAAAAGTCGATCGGGGAAGATTCGCCGTCCACTTTTGCTCTCTTGCGATGCTTCTTTTTGGCTTCTGCCTTTGTCACCTCCTGCTGCGCGTGGTAGAGGGCCCACGCTGACTCCTCGGCATCGGGGTACGAAAAGGTAACCCGCGGCATGTAGCCGGTATCGCTAAGATTGAGGGAGAAGTGATAGGTGCGCCGGTCGGTGGTGACCACGAGAGAGCTTGTTGCCCCGATTTCGCGCGCTTTTGGCTTTATAACAACATGAGGCACCTCTGCCCCTTCTGGACCACTCACGGCGGGGGACGCTTCCCAGCGAACGGCATCACCAAGATTTGCTCCGCGAATAGTTTCGCCCCTTTGGAGCTCGATATCGCACACCTGAAGAGGAGCGCACACTACTTGAGGAAGCCCATCGCCAAAGCGAAGTGTCACACTGCCATTTGCCTCCATTATCGGCCGAGGAGACTCCTCCCTTGGTTCCTCGATGTGACACGCCTTTGCCTCCTCGGCCGTGTCAGCAAGTCCAAAGGCTCCTGCGGTGGGTAGTGTTGCTCCCACCGCTCCAAGCAGTGAAAACAAAAGACGTCTTTCTTGCCTCATAATAGGTTCTCCTCACATAAAAAGGGGGGGCGATTTGGTTGATTACAGGGCTCTGGTCCACCGAAGATCTTTTACAAAAAGACCAATGGGGTTTCGTAAAATGACCTTCTCTGACTGAGGGGCGACCACATCGATAGTCACCATCGCCTTCATTGAACGGCGCTCTTTTTCTCCACCGCTTTTCGTCCGAATCGTCTCGGTCCACTCGACCTGCCATGTCTCTTTAGTGACCGGCAGCGCTGCGGTGACCTGTACAGAGACCGTTTCACTTGCTACCCGCTCAAAGGGATTGTTCTCACTCTTTTTGAAATGTTCGACTAACATCTGGTGGGTTGGATCGTCGCGCCGAATAAAGAAGAACAGCCGCTTTACGGCAGCTTTCTGCGCTACCGAGTCGCTTACGACCGAGCGAAGGTCGGTGATAAAGGTAGTAAGAAGCGCCCGTATTACCCGCTCGTCAGAGGAGGACACCTCTTGAGCAAACCCAGAGACTACGGGGGTTCCCTCGCGATTTATCTCGATGACATACGGAATAAACCGACTACGAAGAGCCAGGTAGCCGCTGATTGCCACGGATAGAAGAGCTATCGAGAGAGAGCCAATTGCGACCGTACGCCACTGGTTAGCGGTGTGGATAAACTCACCGTACCGGTCGCGCCACTCCCTTCGGGCGTTAAGGTAATAAGCTTCTCCCTTTTCAAAAGGCGCAGCGGTCTCCATTTAGCTATTTCCCGTCTGTTTTGTTGTCGTATCTCGTTGGTACTTTCCTGATGATGAGGAAGAGGATGACGAAGGCGATGCTGCCGAAAGGGATGCCTTTTCCTCTCTTCCCTCACGGATCGCGTCACGTTTAGAGCTCATCTGGGCCCCCATGCGGCTTGGCATCGTCGTGGCCTTCCAGAGGGGATTTTTGTGATCCATGGCTCGGGCGTTTAGATCCTGCATAGCTGCCCCTGCTATATTGGTTGCAGCTCTTCCTGCGGTCAGGAGTGCCCCTCCTACGCCCCCAGCACTTCCAGTTTGCGCTTGGGCAAGGGAGGTAGCGCTTCCTACCATACCGGCTGACTGATACCCTCTGGTGCTTACCCCAACAGCTGCTGCTGCTGTCGTTGCACCCACAGTATTTGCTGCAGGGATAATTCCTCTATCAGACCCGGAAATGGGGCGATCGATGAGGCTTGCTGCAGTCGAGGGGACCTCTTTAACGAGGGCAAGAAAAACGATGCTTATCCCAATCATCGAGAACACCTGATTGGTGTTTGCTTCGATGCCAGCCGACCAGTCCTGGACGAATCCTTGGCCAAGCCCCACTACCAGCTGCATGACAAAAAGCTTAAGCGCTGTAGCAAAGATGTGGCGAAAGTAATTAAGGGCATAGCTTGAGGTCCAATCGGTTGCCCCAAATGACAGAACAATAAGTCCTGCGTTCATGACGATATAAAGCTCACATAATGCAGCGAGCATAAATGCGGCTATAAGCGCAAAGCAGACAACTATCACCGTGCCTGCCACAAACAGGGAAAGGCTATCAACGGGAGACAGCATCGACATGCCTCCCACAATCTTCCCGGCAAGAGAGAGCCCAATATCGAGAATGGTTGCAGGCTTTATCGTGGTGCTTACCCCATTTGCGGCGTTTGCCTCATTGGCAAGCTGAGCCATTGAGTCAACAATCGTACCAGCCCACGAGGTTCCGTTGAGTAAAAAGAGGTAGAAGAGGCCAACAACAAGGGTTCTCTGGACCAGGGCAGCTGCTATTCCCTTAATGTCGGCTCCCTCTATCACCACGCGAATACCGGTCCAGACAAATTGGATGGTGGCAAGAAGCCAAAAAAGAGAGAGAGCGTATCGCTGAATTACCGGCTCCCAGCCTTGAGAGCGGGTTCTATACTGTTCAACAATCGTGGAAAGCGCGTTATTCTCTGGTGCCTGAGCAAGAGAGGGCGTAACCGCTACGGCAATTAACGCCACTACGATAGCAGCGTTTCGCCACCAGCTAATCTGCTGGATATTGTCGATGATTGCCTGCCGCCTCATGCGCACTCACTCTCTTTCTTTTCGCAGGTTTATTCGCCTTTACCTTATCGCCACTTCACCTCTGGCTCATCGCCAACAATCGTCTTAGACGGCTGTGACCAAAAGGAGCTCCTCGTCGGTGCTATTGGCTTTGGCCGGTAAGTAACCAGAGTGATAGCGATCGAGATAGCCGAGCTTATGACGACACAGCTTGCCGCTATCAAAATGAGGAGCTTCATGGAGACTGTTCTTTGGAGAAATGGTGTCATAGCTTTTTCCTTATTCCCTTGTTGTTTGGATTTGCTTTTGGCTACCGCCACGGAACCTCTGGCTCGTCGCCAACAACCGCTCGTGATGGCTCGGTGAAAAACTTCTCTCTTCCTGCCGCCTGCATCGACTCTTTATCTGACTGCCACGCCTGATAGTTGGATTGGGTTTGTAGGTGCAGCATCATGAGTTGCCGCAATTTCTGCAGCTGGCGAACCTGTTGCGCTGCTATCTGGTTTCCAGCCTGAATCGCCTGCATCCTTCCGACCGATGAGCTACTCATATCCTGAAGGAGCTGCATCGTTACCTCTTCCGATACAAAGTCTTCAGCCTGCATCCCAACGGCAGCCATCGCCGATGCAATGGTGTCCCGATTGGTCTGTGACCACTCGTTGTACTTATCCGAGTAAAAAGATCCGTCCCAGCTTGGTTGTTGAGAAAGGTAGCTTTCAAACGAGGGGAACTTCCGCCTATACACCTCATCAAGGCTACTAAGGGAATACGCAAGTGACTCCCCCTGACGGACTGCTTGGGAGAGTTTGGTAAGTGACGTGAAAGTGCTCCCCCAGTGCTCGCCGATTAGCTGCTCTCCCTGTTGCTGCATGTTTTCAAGCTGCGCCTTTACGACTGAGACTGATTTCATCGTGTCATAGGCGATTTTAAGGAGTTCGGCTAAGTTCATCTGTTGGGTAATCTCAAGCGCCCCACCGTTACCCATCACCGTCCCTGCGTATGATGGGGAGGCGGGCATAAGCATCGAGAGGGAGAGAGCAAGAGCTCGAGTAAATGAAGGTGATTTTGTCACGCGGCAACTCCCCTCTCTGATAGCCAGTTTTCGATCCATTCATTTCCCTTATCCCTGAACAGCTCCTGAATCCGATTGAGATCGTTTTTTCCAGAAGCCCCGCAGAGAGACAGCGCTAGCGGTCCAAGGTCGAGCTCAAAGAGACGCTTTCCCTCAGGGGAAATCACGTAATAGTGCCGCTTTGGCTGCGCCTCTTCTGAAATAATGGAGAGCTCCCGGTCGTTGAGTCCTATTGAGCGGTAAAAGTCAGAGGCAACGGGTGTTTTAGCGACTGGATTAGGAAGTAAAATCTTGGTCGGACACGACTCAAGGAGCACGTCAAAAATGCCGCTCCGAGAGGCATCGCTTAACGACTGAGTGGCAAGCACCACCGCGCAGTTTGCTTTTCGGAGTACCTTAAACCACTCACGGAGCTTATCTCGAAACGCTGCGTGCCCAAGAACAAGCCACGCTTCATCAACCACTATCAATGAGGGCGCCCCGGTAAGCTGTCGCTCTATGGCATCAAAGAGGTATAGCAGAACGGGCAGCACCACCCCCTCCCCTAACGCCATTAACGACTCAAGCTCGAAGACTTGAAAATTACCAAACTCAATCGTGTTTTTTTCCCCATCAAGCAGCGAAGCTGCGGGACCATCTCCTACGTAAAGGGAAAGCGCCTCTCGGAGCTCAACGTCCTGAAGCTCCATCCTCAGATCGTGGAGCGAGTATGAGCGAGAGCGCACCAACCGCTGGAGTGCTTCAGTTAGGCGTGTTCGCTGAGTTGGAGTAAGGGTGACGTTCTGAAGAGTGATAATCGTCTCAAGCCACTGGAGGGCTTTGAGGAACGAGCCATCAGTATCGGCAGCAAAGCTTAGAGGACACATTTCTACCCGTTGCTCACGGCACAGATCAAAATGGTTTCCCATAAGTGCCCGAACTAGCGGCAGCATGCTGCCCCCCTTTTCAAAGCAGAACACTTGAGCGTTTTCGTATCGAAAGAACTGCGCGACCACCATCGAAAGAAGAGTGCTTTTCCCTGAGCCGGTGGGACCAAAGATAAGGGTGTGGCCTACGTCGCCTACGTGCAGATTGAGGCGAAACGGAGTTGAGCCTTCGGACTTTGTCACCATGAGTGGTGGAGACCCGGGAGGGAAAAAGGGACACGGGCACTCTTGTCGCCCCGCCCAAAGAGAGGTAAGCGGAAGAAGGTCGGCAAGATTCTGAGAGCTAATTAAGGGGCGGCGCACATTCTCAACCGTGTGCCCGGGTAAGCTCCCAAAGAATGCCTCTACCGTGTTGAGCGTCTCACACCGTCCCTGAAACCCCGCACCGTTGATGATTGCAACCACCCCATCGAGGGAATCGCGCAGGATACGGCTATCGTGATGCCGCATAATAATAGTGCTCGTATAAAACCCGTACGTAACGGCACGTGATACGGCAAGCGCCATGGCATGCTCTGATTCCTCCACCATAGAGAGCGCATCCCGGTCGAGGACCCCTCGGCTGGTCTGAAAAACCTGGTCAGAGAAGCCCCGTACCCGTTGCTGCCATTTGCGCCGGTACTTTTTCATCTCCCCCATCGCATCCTGGGGATCAAGGAAGATAAATCGCGTGTTCCACCGGTACTCGCTCGGAATTGAATCAAGCACCGAGAGCATTTGAGGCGATGACCAGGGGGGAAGGCCCGCTATTGAGACAACTCCAAGGTAATCATTCCCCAGCCGAGGCATCACCCCTGCGCAAAAATCATCTCCTGCAAGGAGTGAATCGAGATACATGCCACAGGGAGGAAGTAATACCGGGTGATTTCGACCGGTAATACAGCTGTTGATGAGGGAAACAAGATTATCGACCACCAGAGGAGGACACTCCTCGCTCTTTGTCTCAACGCCAAGCCGAGATACCGAGAGCACCCCCGAGAGTTCTCGTTCAATCTCACGCAACGTATCGTTGAATCGCTCAATTATCTCGTTGTCCGATACCTCCTCCTGAGCTCCCCCCTTAAAGAGCGATCGGGCTAGTCGGCGCTCGTCCTTACGGGGCGGGTGAAAGGTGATAAAAAGAGCATACGTTGACTCAAAGTGATTCCCTTTTTTCTCAAACGCTACTCGCCGTTCCTCATCAATTCTTTGACTCACCAGATCGGGAAAATAGGAATCACTTGCTGCTGAATACTCCCGGCTCCGTTGCCGAAACGCATCAACATGCAACGTATAGCCAGTACCCAATCGGCTTAAGATGGCGTTGATTCGGCCAGAAAGGGCATTTCGCTCCTCTGCTACCGCGCTTGCCACATCGGGACCCCGATACAGAAATCCCCCAACGAGGCTACCGTCCTTACACAGTACGACACCATCGCGGACAATCGCTGCATAGTTGAGTAGATCAACAAACGAAGGCTCTTGCGACCGAAGCGTTCTAAGCGATATCACCGTTTACCTCATTCGAAAGGGGGTAGACCGTGATGCGTAGTGCGGGCGGTAGCGAACGGCGCGCACATATACGCGCGAAAGCTGCGGGTCTGATTTGGCCATCCGCCGAAGTGCCCACAACACTCCGCTCCACAGCGCTGCCGCAATAACTGAAACAATCAGACTCATCGTTGTTACCACCATCGCAAACACCACAATCCCCGAGCACAGCACCAACTCCCGCTCGCCCCCCAAAACCAAATGAGGGCGCGTAAGAGACTGCATCAGCGGCGTTCTTGTCAGCTCGGAACTCATTACACAACCGCTCCAGCGGCAAAGAGGGTATTGAGAAGGTTCGTCGCTGCAATCAAAACCCCTATCGCAAGGGCAAGATACGCAGCACGGCGCGCAAACTCATTAATCTCGCCACCAAATACCAACATCCCTCCTGCTACCACTATCCCAATCAGCGAAAGGGAAAAGGCCACTGGTCCTGTCATCGAATTAGCAATCGAAGTAAGCGGCGCTTCCCAGGGGAGACCACTACCGCCACCAGCTGCTCGGGCTGGTTTGGTGACAAGGACTGAAAACAATAAAAATCCCCAATGCATCTTCTTCATCAAAGCGCTCCCTCAATCGTATTAATCAGATATTCCCCATCTCGGTACCCCTCTACCGACACCACCTCAACAACTCGTCGCACTCCATCGATAACCGATCGTTCAAGGTGAACAATCAAATCAACGGCATCGGCAATGACATGAGGAATTGGCGATGCGGACACCTCCGCGATGAGCTGCTCAAGTCGCATCAGCGCAGCGCGCGCCGAGTTTGCGTGAATCGTACTAATTCCCCCCGGGTGCCCCGTGTTCCACGCCTTAAGAAGAGTAAGTGCCTCCCCTCCTCTGACCTCACCGACAACGATCCGATCAGGGCGAAGCCGCATCGTTGCGCGAAGCAATTCCTGCGCGCTTGCTCCCGGGCTTACTCTCAAGGAGACTGAATTTTCAGAGGGAGTGTTTAGTTCGGGGGTATCCTCTATCGTGACAATACGGTGGTGAGGAGCCTTATCGGCTATCTCATGGAGCAACGACCGCCCAAAGGTGGTCTTACCCGAGCCGGTACCACCAGAAACAAGAATGTTGGATCGATTCTCAATCGCGGACTCAATCACCGCGCGATGGTAATGAGAAAGAACACCATCTGAGACATAATCAGAGAGCGTTAGAGGCTTGGTTGCATGCTTTCTTATCGAAAAGATGGGACTGCGGACTACCGGCGGAACAACACCTTCGAAGCGAGCACCAGCAAACTCAAGCTCTCCCTCAATCACCGGTGAGGTACTTGTTGCCACCGCATTAAGAGACGCCGCAATAGTGGAGATAAGCGACATCGCCTCTCCCGACGACATCTCCCCAATAACTCCCATCCCCCCATTGAGAAACTCAACCCAGAGTCGTCCATCCTCATTCAACAGGATCTCAATTACCTGGTGGTCTCGAAGCGCGTCCATAACGTATTCGCCCGCTGCGCTCTGCAGCTTGCGGTAGGACCTGCTGGAATCCTTCTTTTCTTCCAAACTGTCTAATCTCACGTTCCCTCGCCGCTGACCGCTATAGAGAGCAAATCTCGACCGCCGTTGATTTAGCTGCCCGCAGGTAACTGACCTCCTTGATTGGAGCGCTCTGCATGCGTTAGGTTGCGTATATTACGCAACCTCTTTTCAGATCTTTTATTCCAAATCATCAATGAAAGTCAAACCTGATTTTCTTGACAGTGTGAGAAAGTGCGTGTTTTAATCTAACGTCGTTTTTTCAGCGATCATGGAACTCCATGTATGCAGGTTTTTAGCTACGGAGACCGGGTCCGGCATCATTCCAGACTCCGGTTCGGGTGGTGGAGGGTGTCCATCCGCAGCACTTCTCGCGGATGGCTCAGTGGTCATCGTGGGAAGCGCAATCGAAGCGGACTCCTTCGTGGACAACAAATGAAGATTGTCCCGGATCGCACCTTACCCATGGGTGCCTTTACCGAATTTGTCTGCAATGCTCAAAGGCGAATGTTTCGCCTTGAAACCCGAGACGATTACCCCGACGACTACGAGATGATGGCTCGTTGGTATGCGGGAGAGTCGGTGGAGAGCTCTATCCTCGACTGTCAGTGGTCGAAGAATCTTCGCGCCATGACGGACCGAGGAGTCGATTGCACGCGAGTGCATGTCGTACCCGAACCGCTGACCGAATATCTTCGGTTCGAAGTGTTCGGGTACTATCCCATTAGCAGCTCGCAGTTGGGTGAGAGGATCTTCATCCTGCCGGAGGAACGAATTACCGCCGATCTCCTCTTTTGGGGTTCACGTACCGACTTCCTTCTGGTGGACGACACACTGCTGGTCCACGAATACGATCCTGATACCGGGCTCTTCAGCTCAACCGGGATCGTCAGTTCGCCGGACTTGCTTCGGGTCGCCAGTGATGAGGCCGAATACCTCCTCAGTCGGGCAATCCCCCTGGCCAATTTTCAATCCTGATGCTGACCAGCGTTTTTGCTCTCGAAAGCCCTGTGCAACTGTGCAGGGCTTTTTTCCAATTATGGGACAGATTCTCTCACTGTTTTGGGGGAAAATAACTCGAAACCTATTTCGGATTACTCGATCGGTTTTTCGTCATTACCGTGAGTTCATCGCATCTGCACTTTCGGTCCGAGATGATCCGTGGTTGAGCAGATTAGTTAGTGACACAATTAGGGGTGGCTAACTCAGACAATTTCCCGGGAGATAACCGGAATCCGGTTGTCATATATCTCAGGTTTCTCATATTTCATACAATATGAACCGTACCGCAAAACAAACGTTCGACTCTCGGCGCACGGTCATTGGAGATCGACTAAAACAACACCGCAAAAGAGCTGACCTTTCAATCACTGATTTAGCCGATAGGTCAGGCTTTCACAAAACGACGATTTCTCGAATTGAGTCCGGTAAACTCAAGCCATCAAAGTTAAATATCACCAAAATCGCCCGCGCATTAGAGCTCAGTCGATCTGAAACGAAAGAATTATTAGATCTCGTCTCCATCATTGAGGCTGAGTTCTCACCATGGCTCTCTGACCCATCATCTGGTGTCGCTGAGATGCAGAAGATTTTTATCGCTCGAGAGCGTCGCGCGAAACAGATATCAAACTTCGAAATGTTCTTTATCTCAGGTCTATTACAAACACCTGCCTACATGGAGGCAATATATCGGCGCGTAGGTCTTACAGGGACCGATATGCGCTCAGCAATAGAGTCCCGAAAAGAACGGCAAAATATTTGGTCTGATAAAGGGAGAAGTGTCACGATCGTTCTATGGGAGCCTGTCCTCAGGAGCCGTATTTTATCGCTATCAGACCATCAGCTTCAGCTCCGTCACATTCTTACCTTGTCCGAACAACACGAAGGCAGTATCCGTGTGCTCCCTCTCGATGTAATGCTCGATTTTGCGATTGTTAATGCGTTCTGGTTGTTTGATAAATCACTTGTCTCGATTGAGACGCTTTACTCCGAGCTTCGCATCTGGACCCCCGATATTATCGAGGCCTATGAAAAGTTTTTTCAGCTAGCCAAAGTCGCTTCCGTATCGGGTCAGCAACTGCACGACTTACTCAAAAAGTATCTCTGAAACCCCCGTCAGAGCCGACACGAAAATGCTTTGATGGGAAAAGTAGCTTGCTCCCCACCTACCTCAGATTACTGCATTCCCCCAATAAATGCCGATGGCACTAAGGTTGTCCAATTCTCCCTTGCTACGATCGGCCTTATCCCCGAAATACTCGCGAATGGAGAATCATTAAACGCCCATGTGTTCACCTGACGATCGAAGACAGAGCAGATCGGAATACCACAGAGCTCTGACCTCTGCGACATATTTCCTATAGCCACAATAATGGCCGGATCACTGAACCCTTTACGTCTCAAAAGCTCAATCACCTCTTTCACCGAACCACCGCTCCAAATATCGTCGGTTACAATAATCGAGAGATCCTCATGTTGGGGCATTCTCGACAGTATTGATTGAGTGGATGGATGATGGTAGCCAAACGGAATCGCTAATTCCTCTGCCATAACAGAGGCTATTGGCATACCAAAGGGGGCTACAGTTATCACAAATGCTGGAGTGATACTCAGCAGATTAAGCTGACGAAGGAATACATCTCGGCACAGCGCTCGTGTTAAGCGAGGATCAGATAGAAGGACGTTGGAGTTAAAATAGAAGTCTGATACTCGACCGGAGATCGTCAACTCCGCAACGAACGGACCGCCCTGATACTCCCAGAAGGATCCAATACGATAGAGCCGCTCAACCCATTGATCTTTGAGCAGGGTAATTTCACTCGATTCAATCATGTGCATCAACGAGAAACTCCGCGACATTCGGATTTCTCGTAGCACAGGTGGCAGTGCGTTTCAATTTTTCCAAGACAAGCGACCCTCGAAGGTGTTGAGTAACAACGATAAGGGCTCGTTTCTCGTGACAAGCCACAAACCTCCCTCTCTCAGAGGCTAATATCCTCTCGCCCCCAGTAACTCCCCTGCCCTTAGTTACCGACTTCCCCCTTTTGCACGCTGGCTGGCCTCGCGGATACCTAGGTACCCTCGTCTACGACCGGGGGTACCTAAGCGTTGCCTCGGGCCCGCATGAAGGGCTGATACCACACGAGACGCAGACGATTTTTTTCGAAAAAATACACCCTGATAGGCCGGTTTTGTGGAGATCGGAGCCATAACCCAGGAGGTGTGGGTTCGAAAATGCATCCTCGCACTGAAAATTCCATATGGGTAGATGAGGGAACTTCTCAGGCCGTCTCGGTTCGGCCCGCTTGGGAGGTAGGAGAAAGCTGACTGTGGAGTCAGGGTTCTGAGAAGGTTTTTTTAGTCGGGAACTAGTTTCGGTGTCTTGGGTTGACTGGTGGAGAGTGATTAGGCGAGTGAAGGGTGGTCGATGGCGGTGAAATTCGCGCGAGTGTGTGAAGGATACGGTGATGACTGAGGGTAGCTCCTCGGCGGTGCTTCGGTGCTGCGGGGGAGCTATCTGAGGGCGATTCTTCGGCCTCTGATTTCGCTTTGTTTTCAATCAAACGGCCCAAGTAGGCCGTTCAATGATGTCCTCCCAACAGCTTCTTTATGTGTCTCTCGGGGGCTTTCCCGAGAATGTCCAAGACACCATCAGGCGTGGATGGCGGGCTTGCATTATCAGTCACGCGTCATCCCTCCAAAACGTGTGGGTACTTGCCACGGACGAGAAAATCGGTTTTTCTGGTAAATCAGATGCCTTTTTCGGATTTATATCGGCGGTTGCTTGTTGTACCGGCGAGATAATCCCACAACGGCTCCGATTCCAGGATTGGGAAACCGAAATTATCGGGATGGACGGCCTCGTTCCTATCGAGATGTACGATCCTATGCGGTGCTAATGGACAGGGGGGGCTAGCTCACAGGGTTATCCTCCCCTCAAACTCAGTCAGCTTCCTCCTACTCCCGATACTCTCATCCTCTCTCTCGCACCGCGCCCCCCATCTCCTTCTCCCGAAAAGCCCCCCACGGAAACCTGTGCACATTTAACTCATCTCTCACCTCTGATCCCCCATCTGCCGAAGCCCCCTCTTGAGCGTTTATTCCCTCGCACCCTCATCCAGGACGATATTGCATCCGATCGCGACCCCAGTGAACCGCGCGATATCGGGGAACTAGACAACCACATCGCCTCTCCCCCCCCCTCTCGGAGTCACGTCGAGAATGGCTTAACGCCAATAACACCAACGCTCTCTCGCCCATCAAGCCTCAGATCCTCGGGGAACTCCGGCCGAGCGAATAGAGATGCCTCCTCTACCTGAAAGCCACCCTCGCGAAAGACCCGTGTCAGCACCTCTGGATCAAGGAGGTGCATCACTTTTGGCACGTTTGGGCGCCGGTAAATCACAACTAAGTATGCATCGTCAATAAAGACGGGCAATGCACCCTCTTATTCCTCCTCATAGATCAAAATAATTCTAGCCTCCGCTATCATTTGATTTTCGCAAGGTGTCGATGAGTATGCTTCCAATCATTGTGAAGAAAGAGGATGAGCAGAAAAAAAGAGTGGTGTGGCCTTATTTTGTCGCTTTTTTTACTGCGGACTCAATCAGAGAAGCGTCTTCACCATAATCGCTAAGGGCATCGCTTATCGCATTATCAGAGTCCCTTAACAAGAACAGCTTATTGATTGCCCCAACAGCTTCGGGCCTTACTTTCGCGTAACCGCCGTCGATATTTATGTATTCAATGCCAGATTGCAAAATTCTACTCGCTATAGAAGTTCTTATGGCCGGTTCTTTAGCGTTAAGGAGATTCTCAAGTATCGTGTAGTTCTGCTCAAGAGACAACGGCAAGTAAGAGACCTCTTTCGGGTCATTCGTGTTCAGCATATGTTCAACTGTCAATCTTTCTATAATTTGCTCGTCAGTCCCTAGAATAGACCAAGCAAGTTGTCGAAACTGAAGCGAGTTTTTTGAATCACATCCAATTTGGTCCACCTCCATATTGAAGGCTTCAGCGACACTACTTTCTACGGTGTACTGCAGGGCTAGGAGCGCATCCTCTCGAGTTTTTTCTTCTCCTAAACCTTCTCTCAAATGCTCGATAAGAGCTTCTCCCGACAATAAAGTAACCAGCCGATTGAACGTCCTTGGGTCATTGCCCTGCTCTTTTAATAATTCGATGACACGAGACTTTCTAAAGGGATCATTAGAGTCCTGCGCTACCCCGGTGAGGAATCCGATCAGGTCTTGGTGATCTTTCAGTTGCATACCCTCATTCTTCTCTATGAGATCGAAGGCTCGGCAACGAACTTCAAGAGACGATTTGTCGAGTGCTTTTAAAATAATGGGGGATAGGTTCTTTTCCTCAACTTGTTTAAGCAGTATTTGTTCAGCATTTTGCGAGGGGGCACCCACGCTAGCCGACACCTTAGACCAGAAATTTAAATCCCTTCTAGGGAGTATCTCAGGAAGGTATTCCCAAGCGGCAGAACCCATTGCGCGCATAACCGCGGCAAGCTCGTATCCTTCACGATCGCGTTCGTCGATCGAGCTTACCAGAGGGCCCGCTTGCTGACCCATTCCTGCAATAACGCTCAGTGCAGATCGGCGAATTTTGTCCTGATAAAAACCTTCATTCACCTCATACGCCGTCTTGAGCATATCGATCGTATTGTTAAAATCAGCGATACGATCGCCACCAATCACCCTAATCGCATCGAGAAGCAGCCATCTCGCATGTCGTGTGTGTTTAGTCTCTTGATCAGGAAGGCTTTCTAGAGCCTGCCACAACGGCTCAATAGCGGCTGAACCTAACCGTCCCATGGGACGCAGATAGGTGCACGCTTTCGATATTTTAGACGGGTCATTAGACTTAAGCTGTTCGCAGATTAAGGGAAGGGCGGCGATACCAAATGATTCGACTACACACTGGGCCTTATATGATAATTCGCTGTTATTGTCTGCCAGAGCAATCACCTCGGGCAGAATCTGCGGATTGTGAGGTGCCTGATTTTCTATAGTTGTTAAAGCTTTGTCCGGATCCTGATTGAGGGCGTTTTTCAATCCTGCAAGCTCTCCCGGCTCACCGGTCATTCGACCCATGACTAAAGCGGGAATGATAATCGCCGACTCATCCGCCAATAAGAGAGCAGATCCCATCAAAGTGGACAATGGATCGGATACAGAACCAAACAATAAATTCTGCTTATTACTCGATACGAGCTCCATCACATCTTTAATGGCAATCAACTCTCCGGCTACCGAAGAGAGATTTTGTAGACACTGCTCGATAGTATGGACACTAGTATGACCAGATACGGCAGAGGGAGATGAATGGAGTCGTGAGGCGATTAAATCTAGCGATGCCAAACGAACTTGACTACCTAGCAGGGTATCAAGCATATCTTTTGCTTCTTGACCCGTAGGCAACTGTTGTAATCGATCAAGCGTCTTTAACGAATCCCATACCGCACCGCCGGTTGGGTGCAGCAGTTCTTTTTCCAGCATATCGGAATTAAGTCGCCTAGAATCATCTTCTAACAAACTGCTCATCGTAATCTCCCCAAAGTCCTATAAAACTACAATCACACCACACGCTCCTCATGCTTCCAGGAGCTAATCTCTGTCTTCAACTCGCTTAAGCTCCGCCCTGTCTACGGCAAACATAAACCGAAACCGCTGTCTTCAAGCCCTCACATAGCCCAAGGGTCATGCGAGGCACAAACCAAGGCCCTTTCAAATAAACCACGTAGGGAAAAACATTCCTTCCTTGTGACTTTGCTAATCTAAGGAAGGGAAATTCACGCTTGTTCAAGAGTGGCAGCTCTCTTACGAGCAGCCACCTGATCTGGAGCAGCTCGGAATCTTAAGATGGGGACCGAACACTCTCGATTCGGCCCCCGAGCACGAATTAAAAATGCCCATAGGTCGTAATCAACGATATAACCGCTGTCCTACCTAGAGAAGATGAGCGCCGCCATCAAATACCCGTAATCGATTCGGACCACGTTATTTTATTCTAATTTATTTTGGCCACGGGACCGCAGCCCACGAGCCTTATTAAAAAGGCCGAAAGAGGAATTTACACCCCAAATTTTAACCAAAAGAAGCACGCAAAGCAAAATCCTTCTGTGCAGAAAAAACCTCTCTCGATCACCACTATCCATCGTAGGTGCCTATAATGCTCCCCCGCTTCTCCTCATCCCGCTCCAGCTTCTCCCGAAGTGCCTGCAATATCCAAACGTTCTTGGATAACGGAACTTCATCCTCATTAACTAGTCGGTTGATTCGCTCCATCAACGAAGCGGGTACTCGAATCGTTGTTTTGACCACTTCCCCTTCCCTGCCCTGGTCCGATCGTCGTTGTCTTGCTGTCATCGGTTTTTATCCCCTTACTTCGTTCTTGCCATGGTCATAATGATGGCGTTATGATGGCATGCAGGTCTAGCAAGCTCAACCCCTCGATCCGTCATGAGGATCGACTATTCGGAACGTTCCTTGGGCATCTCGGAACGTTCCGAATTGAAAGAGCTATCGTTCGTGGGGGTATGGGGTGGGCTGGATCAGAGATGCGTCTAAAGAGCGCTCCTTGCTGGTGTTGGAACCACCAACAAGGAGCTAAACACACCACCAAACCGCTGGAGGGTTTGCCGCTATGTCTATATCTATCGTATCAGGTCTTGAAACCGATTTCGATTCCGCGCTCGGAACGTTCCTTCAGGGAAAACGCAAGGTATCCGAGGGCATGCACACGTTTCTGCGGTGCCTTGTCGTTCTTTTCACCACCTGTGCTGTAGCGATGGCAGCAAGCTACGCAGTCCAGCTCGGGGAGACGATCATCTTTAAGGCCGTAATCATTCTGACTGCCGTCGGTATCGAGTGCGCGGTGGTCTTCTTCTCGGCGGTCATCTATCCCAAGTGGGTGCTGAGCCTCAATCAGCTGATTGCTGGCGTTCTGTTGCCGCTCCTTTCTCTGTTCACCGTGATGAGCTTCATGGTGTCGCAACAGTTTGCGGCGGACCACAAGATGGAGGCACTCGGAAAGTCTTACATCGAGAGCCTTCAGTCCGACGCAGGTCAGCTCTCGATCACGGATCGTCGCGACCGAGGATCTCTGCAGGTGACCAGAGACCGCATTGAAGAGATGTTCGATCGCCTCTCGCACGTCAAAGGAAGTAGCGCGACAGCGATCTACCATTACATTGCAAAGGCCTTTGGCTTACCGGTCGAGAGTATCGTTCTTCTCGTTCGTGCGTTGTGGGCTATCTGTTTTGTTAGTCTCTGCGTCGCTCTTGATGCCTTTGTCGATCTTCGTCTCTACTCAAAAGAGGGGCTGAATAAATTCATTGCAGAGTGGAAGGCTGAGCGGAACTTGATAGAGCGGGCACGACGAGAAGCAAAGCAGATACCCATCGCGTCGGAGATATCACCCAAGGCGCATCTCAACGGGACAAGTGGACACGAATCTTTTTTCGTATAAGCCCGTCCACCAAGGAACCTGTTCCCAATGGTGAGACGGGCGAGCAAGATAACCACTCATACGATCGCTTTCGGCGAAAGGGTGGGAGCGGTGAGGGGATCTCTGAGGCTCTCTACGATACGATTAAGCGTAGGTTGATAGCGGGTGAGATTCCTATGACCGTCAGCGCCATAAAACGGGCTGCTCGGGGAGCTGATCGTGCGTATTCGATTATCGATCGTCTGCAGTCAGAAGAGATCATTCGCCAGGCCGCGAACGGACGATACGAACTGCGCTGAGCAAACTGCTGCGGGAATGGCAATCGGTTCATTCCCGTTATTGTTGTATGAACGCCATGCGGCGGACTCGACCATGCTCGGACAGGCTTTTGGAGAAGAGGGGACGATTCGGGGCGTTATGAGAGGGAATGGCCCTTTATCCATACATAGTATCAATCAACTACTATATTGATATACATTCGATACTGTTTTAGCACCCCTCCGGTCACCGCATTTCAATACTAAACCAATACTCTTTTAGTAGCTTTATAGTATTGCAGATAGGGGGGACCTCCTGTGGATAACTATCCCTTTTTGACTGTGGATAGTTGCCCGAATCTGTACACCTATTCCCCGAATCTGTACACCTATCTCCCGAATTTGTACACCCCAACGCCCGAATCTGTACACCTTCACCGCCGTAAGCAATTATATTAATTGCCTTTTTTTCGCCTAACACTAACACTTAAACACTAAAAACACAGGCGGTCCCTGTGGATAACTGGAAGGTTCGAAGGATGATCTTGGCTTAATAAAAAACATACGGGGTGGATATACAGACACACAATGCCGACGTGGCACCCCAACCTTCACTCCTATGGAGGCGCGATGAGACATTTTCAGCCAACAGAGGGCGCAAACCGCGTTTCAACCTATCGCATATCGAGCGAAACAAACGACGAAAACAAACGCATCCAGAATGCCGCTCAGAATCGGCCGCTAGGGGCCCTAGGCTCGCGCTGAGGGTGTCTAACCACCTCGAGGGATGCCGTGGGACCTAAAAGCGCGCCAGCGGCGGCGAGGGGGGCCTTTCTGGTAAAGGGGGACTCTCTCAATCCTCTCAAAACAGTGGTCGTTTTGTTGCATAGAATTCGGCGCTCTCCGAGGACCTTTCGTTCCTCTTTGGCCCTTTACGAAATTGCCCGACCTCGAATATAGTTGTGTAACGGTACTGAAATAGTATCGTTTTAGCTATATTCCAGTGCTAATCCACGAGTAAGCACAAACGTCATTGCACCTTCTAACACAAGTGAGCTTTCTAGATGATTATCCTTGTCGGCAATCAAAAGGGTGGCTGTGGTAAGTCAACAACGGCCGTTAATCTCAGTGCCTACTTTGCCGTGAAGGGGCACGATGTCATGTTGGTTGATGCCGATCGTCAAAGTACGGCAACCACGTGGGTTTCGGATAGGGGAGAGCAATCTCTTCCAACCGTCAATTCAATTCAGAAGTATGACAACATCAGTCGAAGCATCGAAGACCTAGCGAAGCGTTACGAGATAGTAATCGTTGATGCAGCTGGTCGAGATAGTCGGGAGTTACGAACGGGCATGCTCGTCGCCGATCTCCTTCTGATGCCATTTCGTCCTTCACAACCTGACCTTGATGTCTTACCGCGGATGTCAGAGATCGTTCAACAGGCTAAAGATATCAACACAACGCTTCAATCGATTGCTCTCATCACGATGGCCCCGACCAACCCGTCGATAAACGAAATAGAGCAAACGCGGGAAGTCTTCGCTGATTATCCCGGAGTGAAATTGCTTAAGCACATCATCTATGACCGGAAGGTCTATCGAGACGCTATGGGCGAGGGGAAGGGTGTTGTTGAGATGAGCAATCAAAAGGCGACAGAGGAGTTCACGCAGTTTGCAGAAGAACTCTTTGCTGTGGGTCAAAGGTCGGGAGCGAAAGGGGTGGCAAATGGTTAAGCGTCGGGAGCCGAACACAGGGGGGACCAAGAGAGAAATCTCTCGATTCGTCGAACAGGCCGATAGCACCAGCTATGACCCGAAAGCGCCGAGAAACTTCAAGTCGATCGCAATTCCCTTCAACGAATACGAGTTCAATCGCCTTGAGTATGCGTGTGAGAAGACGGGACGAAGCAAGAATAGCTTAATCCGCTTTCTCATTCTTCAATGCGCACAGAAGATCGAGAATGGGGAGCAGATGGTGTAAGAGTGGGGCGGCTCTACTAATATAGTACTTATGTGATACTATATTAGTAGTATAAGAATACTAATATAGTACTGTTTCGCTACTCATTAAGGGCCTCTCCCTTAATTCGACAGAAGAAGAGGTACTTCTGGATGATCTCATCAACGGAACCTGGTAGACCAATATGGATCATCCATTCGTTGAATTCATCCTCGATTTCATCCCTTGTCTTTAGAGGGCAAAATTCAAGTCCCTGGTCTATGACTGCCTCCGGTATAACCAGAAATGGCTCCGGTATGGAAATATCATCTACCATTGTAATTCCAAAAAGGTACTTGAAGAGTTAATACTTAGATGCTGGAAGTTGCTGATTTTAGCGCTTTTTTCTTACAAAACGCAATAAATGCAAGTTCAAGGTTCTTCGGTTGCTCACTCTTCTTTGCGCTCCACTCGTTGAACTGTTGTTCAAGGGCATAGACATCCCAACCGGGACAAACTTTCTTAGCCTTCTCGTATACCTCTCCTCGAAAGCTCAATTCCATTCCCCGCGATGTTGGTTCTGGCTTTGACCATTGCTCCTCTTCCCGGATTCGTTGAGAGGTTTTTGTCAGAATAAACTTCAGCGCAACAATCCTTTTGCCACGTTGGATCGGCTCCATCTGCACGGTAAAGCCAGCTTGTTGGCTATTATCATTGATTTGCTTAAGAGCTGGTTCCAGCGCCCTGCGTCTGAAAGCCTTAAACTCCTTGAGAGAATCCTGAGCACCAATCCATTTTCGGAGGTCTGCTATCGAAACCTCGAGTATTCCATCTCGCGTAAATGCTTCGAAGATTTCGTACAGGGTAATGGTATATTTTCCAGAAAGACCGAGAAGGAAGTGAGTCCTGAGTCTGCTGAACCTATAGGGGCTGATCAGAACTGGTATTAGCCTCTCCGGAAACTCGAACACGAGAGTATCGTCATCATCTTTCTTTGAGGCATACGAGAGCAGGGGGGTTATGTGCCTTACTGTCTTTCCGTCCGTATCCTGTGTCAGCCAATAGATGGTGGTTTGAGCTAGGTTGGATGCGCTTTCCCATATCCAGCCACGGTCCTTTCCTCCACCTAACTTTTCATATAGCCCCTCTACCTCGGATGCGGATATGGTATGAGTTCTTGTCAGCTGTAGGTTGTGGTGAGCTGCATGAAGGAGTAGGACATAGAGCTTACGATCCCTCTCAGTATAGGGACCCATGACTTGGGCGATCCTCAGAGGAAAGGGGACGGTGACTTTTTGTCGGGGTGCCAGCACGTCATAGACGTCCCCCTGCGCTTTCTGAACGGGACCTAGCAGATTATCTTTGTTCGACGTCATATGCGTAGCAAGTAGGGTGTACAAATTGTCTCTTTGCACTGTACACGTATAGCCCGAATCTGTACACCTAGAAACAGCATTAATACTAAAATAGTATCGAAATACTACTAGTACAGTAGTACTTTGTGCTGCCTTACACCTGAACCTGCGAACTCATAGAGGGCTTTTAATGCTCAGAGTAGGAGATAGCACCCATATTCGTGGTTAATGTGATACTAGTTCGATACTACTTTAGTACTGTTATAGTACTTAGTTTGGTGAGCGAGTAGGGTGATGAGGCTCTGGTCCTTCCTGAAGATAGCCGAGCTTACTTTGGGGGTACCGCCCTTTATGTCTGTGAGTACACCTGAAGCCCGAATCTGTACACCTATCAGGTTAGGTTGGTGAGCTAAATAGTTATCAGAACAGAGTGTTTGTGAGGACTTCAGGGTCCTCGATTTGTGCCGATTCCTCAAGGAAAGCACCCGATAGATTGTTCATGAGTGTACTGCGTTGTCTTAGCGGCGTACACGCATAGTCCGAATCTGTACACCCAACCCGATTACCCCCTGATTACGTTGCCTTTTAACCCAAGGCAAAGAGTTCTCATCTGGAGGGGTTCGAGTGCTGCTTGGCCAATCGCCTTCCCCGAGGTGCCATAGACGACTCCCGGTAGGGCACCAGGCTTAGTCCGTCTGCTTGACCACATACAGCCCTGAAGAATACTACTATAATAGTATTGAGCTAGTACTATAGTAGTATCTTGCTTATGGCGTCCTAATTATGCGCCCAGGAGAGTGGGTATTCGTCTTAGTGATAACAAGCTTTGAATGTAGTAGTGATATGGTAGTGATATAGTACTTAAATAGTATCGTAGTAGTAGTGCAGGGATGCTTGTTAGTGTGGGTATGGGGGTCTTTGAATGTTTGGTGTCCGTATCCTGGACATCGGTCGAGGGAAGGAAACAGGAGCCCTGTAAGGTGGCATCTTGTCACGACGAAGCAGGGAGTATTAGTGCCGACCAAGAAGTGTTGGAGGGCCCTGAATTGAGAAGGGTGGTGCTCTGTGGTGCGGTATTGCTGATTGGTGGTTTGGTGGTGGGAGAGGGGGGTCTTGGTGTCACTAACCTATTGAAAGTACATGTAAGAGGGGTGGTTAAGTTCCTCGCTTGTCGGTAGCTAGGGTGGGTCTTTAACGGCAAAAGGTGCGCTGTGGTGCGGTAATGACCAAGGGGAGCAAAGGTTCAGGTCTTCTCAGGTCCTGGCATCAGCCGTGGCACCGATTCAGCGATTGTGGCGAGCTCTTTTGCGGGGAGGCGCAAGAGAGCGACTAGGCCAGCTCGAAGCACCTCGCTCTGATTGAGCATCCGCGCCTCTGTCCGATAGTTAATCCGATTGGTTATCTCCTCAATAGCTCGAAGGTCTGCCTGGGTCAGGGAGATGGAGCGAACAATGCGCCGTGTCTTTGGGCGACGGGCTGGGAGAGAGTCGGACATGGTAGTCTCCCGTAAATGCATGGATAATTTGAGCACATAGCTTAGCTGTGGGAGCAGCAAAAAGTTAAGGCTAAGAAACGAGTTTAGATTATCGAGTATGTATGTGTTGGATATTATCAGGTTTTTCTCAGGTTGTTTTTTAGCGAATTTCCTGAATAGCTCGCTCTATAGACTCACGAATGAACTTCTGGTAGCCAATTCCCCTCTTGTTAGAGGCCAATTTGATGGCGTCTAGGAGCTCTTTAGAAAGGCGGATGCTGACCATGGTGTCTTTGGGAGCAAACTCGAACGATACAGGAGTGAAGTTTGCTCTGAAATTTTCAGCTGTTAATAGCTCCGAGAGATCTTCTTCAAGGAGATCCTCTGCCTCTTTATCGGTTGTCATTTTTGGCAGTTTCTTCATATTTCTTTGCCTCCTTCTCGCGCATATACCTTGCTGAAATGGGACGAATAAGACCATTTCTCAAAGTGAAAGCAACAAA
>JBIIHQ010000012.1:0-85050 GCA_044235645.1 Bdellovibrionota bacterium
TGTCTTCCTTTTTCGTCCGGCGATCACCAGCTAAACGAGCACGTTGTTATACGTTCGCATAACCTCAGAGCTGATGGCTGCTTACACAACAAAACTTTGTCTCGATATAAGGCTCAGATTACGATCGATCAGAACAAAGCTTCAGAGGAATAGCCACCTACCCTTACCAGCAGGGCGCATGTGTGATGCACAAATACATCAACTCAATGTTCAATCCACTCCTTGCTGACCAGCGGTATCCACCCCCAGACACGTTTTTTCTTAAGTTATACCCGCACAGTGCCGATCCCACCTGAAGCAATCGGTATGAAACCACTCGTGAGGAACGAATTTTATGGGTGTTTACAAGGATATCAGCATACCTGATGAGCTTGACTGCGTCATTCATCAAATGCGCGAGGTCGATGGATATCGTGAAGAGCTCTCATCGCTGGGACAACAATGGGACCTGTTGACGATTCTCGGCCAAATGAGTGGTGATGGTATCGACATGTCAGCCACACGCGAGGCTTTTAAGCAGCTTACGGGCGATCTGCTGAGCAACCTAGGTCTCGAGACATTGCGCAAAGTATTGCGAAAACTGACTGCGAAAGCGCAAGTCGCTGTTGATATCGTCGTTCGTAATCTCTTCGAACGAACCGCCGACATCGGATTCCTGGCAACCGACCACAATATCAGGGACTATTTGCGGGATGGAGGAGACCGAGCCGATCTCGAGTCCCGCTTCAGAGAGTACATCGCCAAGTATTCAGTGTATGACAACGTGATACTTGTAGGAGTCGACGGCTCCATACGGGCTCAAATCGATCATTCAAACGGCATCACCTCGACGACGGACCCGATAGTTGGCGATTGTCTACGAACTAACAACGCTTACGTGGAATCCTATCGCGAGACGGAACTTGCTCCACAATTTCACCGCAAACTCTTGTATGCCTTCCGGGTCACAGAGACGGATGATCCTCGCTCCAAAGCGCTCGGGGTCCTTGTGCTCTGCTTTCGATTCGAAAACGAAATGGAAGGCGTCTTCAAAAATTTGATGGGCGCAAACGACTGGGAATGTATCACCCTTCTCGATGGGGAAGGGGAGGTCATCGCCAGTGGAGACAAATATCAGATTCCAGTGGGAGCGAAGGTTGAATTCGTCCTCGATCAGCCATTTAAAGTCGTTAAATTTGCCGGACGAGAGTATCTCTCAAAAAGCTGCGCGACTAAGGGCTATCAGGGCTATATGGGCCCTGGGTGGTATGGTCACGTCATGGTGGCGCTCGATCAAGCGTTTGACGTTCGAGCCGACCCCTCTCATGCAATCGCTGCCCCGCCGGTGATGCGGGCCGTGCTTGCCTCACAGCGGCTATTCTCGCCTGATATCCGCCGTATTCCTCGCGATGCTGAGCGGATTCAAAGAGACCTCGATCGGTCGGTCTGGAACGGAAACGTCCGACAGGAATCGATCGCTCATGAGGAAAATGACCAGGGACAGGCGAACGCGAACAAGGTACTTCTGTGGGAAATTAGCAAAACGGGAGCCCGAACAAAGAGCGTGTTCGAGCGGTCGATAACGAACCTTCGGACAACGGTTGTGTCGTCGATCCTGCACGATGTGCACTTCATGGCATCGCTCGCAATTGATATCATGGACCGCAACCTCTATGAGCGGGCGAACGACTGTCGTTGGTGGGCTCTAACGCAGTCTTTCCGTTCGATAATGAGTAAGCACACGATTACTGCGGGTGATCAGAAATCGATGACGGAGACCCTCGGCTACATCAACGGTCTGTACACTGTATATTCCAACATCTTCGTCTTTGACAGAAGCGGGACAGTTCTTGCAGTTTCAAATCCCGAACACCAGGGAATAGTTGGGCGTCCCATCGAAGGACGTTGGGTTCAAGATACACTGTCTAACCACCAATCGCAGTGGTATACCGCCTCGTCCTTCGAAGAGAGCAACCTTTACAACGAGGAACGGACCTACATTTACGCGGCACCAATCACTGCGGCCCACGATGCTCGACGAAATGTTGGTGGTATCGGGCTCGTGTTCGATAGCACCCCCCAGTTTCATGCAATGCTCGACGATTGCTTGCCACGGACCGGTGATGGCGTTGTCATTGCCGATGCATTCGCACTGTTTGTTGATCGATTCGGCCACGTTATAGCATCCACCCGCCCCGACATCGCCATAGGCGAAAAATTTGCTATTGACTCAGCCACCCTTAATTTACCCGCAGGTCAGGGCAGTTCATCAATATTCCCCTTCAAGGGCCACTACTATGCGATGGGAGTTCACGCGAGCAGTGGCTATCGAGAGTACAAGGGACCGAATGACCCCTACACTAATGATGTTAGGGCAGTGGTATTTATTCCGTTGAGTGAGGCGGTTGAGATGGTTGAGCGAGCAGGCTCTAAGGACGCCTTGGCCTCGAGCGTCAAGACAAGCAATCGAGTCGCGGGAGCAAAGCAGGTTGAAATTGCCACCTTCTTCATCGGCGAGCACTGGATAGGGGTCAATGCCCAATGGGTACTCGAAGCGGTAAGCATGGATTTCATCAGCAGGGTTCCGCACGCACCATCCGGCTTGAAGGGGGTGATGAAACTACGAGATACCGTCCTCCCCGTGATGAGCGTTCACGAGAAAGTTGGTCGGAACATCAAATTCGAGGATGAAGAGACACAGATCGTTGTCATCAACACCTCACTCGGTCCATGGGGCATGATCGTCGACCGCTTGGGACCGATTCCCACGGTCGATCCGAACCAGATCGATACCGATAGCGCAGTCGTCAAGAGGGCGGGAAGCTACGTGTCGGGCCTCGTCAAACCAGCTCCCGGCTCTGCGTGGCCACGACTATTGATTGTTGTTGACCCACAAGAGCTTCGGAAAACGCTGCTCTCGTTAGAGGGTGAGGAGTTCTTGGCGAATCTCGAGTAAGGTGGGGGGGGTGATAAGCGCCGCTTTTCACCCCAGCAGTTCGAGTAGCTCCTCCCGACTAACCGAGAGCGCTCCGGCACATCCTCCAGCCACCATATCAGCCTCTCCGCCATCCCCCCCTCCCACGAGGGAACGGGCCAGCTCCCGTTTACGTGCCTGAAGTTCAAGAATCCGATCTTCAATTGTATCCGCCGCGATGATCCGGTACACGAATACCGGATTTTCCTGCCCGATTCGGTGCGCTCGGTCGGTTGCCTGTTCCTCCACCGCCGGGTTCCACCACGGATCAAGGACAAAAACGTGGTCAGCCGCCGTGAGGGTGAGCCCCACGCCTCCTGCTTTTAGACTGATAAGGAATACCGGTGGCCCTTCTGCCGATTGAAACTCAGCAACAGCGCCGCCCCTATCTCTTGTGGTTCCATCGAGCCGAAGGTATCGAATCTTTGCTGAATCGAGCTCCTCCTCGACGAGATCGAGCATCGATGTCCACTGAGAAAACACGAGGCACCGATGATCATTTGCGATAGCTTCGTCAAGCGATTCCATGAGGGCCTCTATCTTGGATGACGCAACCGGGGGCGCCGAGTTGGTCACAAGACGGGTATCGCAGCACGACTGACGAAGTCGTAAGATTGCTTCGAGTACCGCCATCACGGGGACGTCACCTCCAACCCGGTCGAGAAGTTCGGTGCGCGCCGCGGTCATAATACTTTGATAGACCACCCGTTCATCATCCCGAAGAGGAATCCGAAGGGTGACCTCGGTCTTTGGTGGCAGATCCGTCAGAACATCTCGTTTGGTTCGGCGAAGCAAGAACGGACGAACCACCCTCTCGAGCCGCTCGAGCGTTTTCGTCGAATTTTGCGCGAGCTGCTCCTGAAAATCATCCAGCGAGGGAAGGAGTCCAGGTATCGCAAAACGGATCTGCGACCAGAGGTCAACGGGGCTGTTCTCGAGGGGAGTGCCGGTCATCGCCAGCCGCCATCGTGCGGAGAGCCGATAAGCCGCATGCGCGGTCTGACTAAGTGGGTTTTTAATGGCATGTGATTCATCCAGTATCACACAATCCCACTCACGATCTGCAAACTGATCGCTATCTCGCCGCAATAGCCCATAGGTGGTTATGACAACACAGTCCTCATCCGGCATCGTTCGAGATTGTCCGTGATACACGATGACCCGAAGCGATGGACGAAAGGTCGCGAGATGATCACACCAACTTCGCACTACACTGGTTGGACATACTACCAAGCTGCGTCCCGTCAGGGTAAGGAGCGCCTGTACCGTTTTTCCGAGCCCCATATCATCTGCGAGTATTCCCCCCACCTGCGCTTGCTGGAGTCGCTTCAACCACTCAAATCCGACCCGCTGATAATCTCGGAGCGAGACGTTCGCATCGGAGGGCAGGGGATAATGGTTTCCATTCGTCCCCCCGATAAGCTGAGCAAGCTCTGCAAGCCTTCCCGAGAGTGTGCCACCCGCAGTCTCGATGAGGGAAGCGAGCTCAAGGACTCGGTGCGTCGGCATCCGATCACTCTTTTTGAGATCATCAAGGATTGCGCGGACCTGCTCGTAGTGTATTGCGATCCAATCACGGGGGATCGCAATCACCCCGCGACCATCAGGAGAGGAGAGAAACGAACGACCCTCTTCCCATGCCCCGATCACCATAGTCGCGGGGAGAGAGGCTGATACGGAGGGAGGGGCAACGTGGTCGGATACTCGATTGGGTGAGGGGAGCGAGAAGACAAGCGATACCCCCTCGTTGGAGCCGATGACCTGAAGCATCGCTGTTCCCCGAACCGCGAATGCCTCCGGTGTCATTACTCCTTCTTGCGATAACCGTTGACAGAACGTGATGGCACTATCCCCATCGCGGATGACGGGAGTACCTGCGCGCGCCGAGAACTGGCGCATGAGAGTGCGACGGAGCACCGCCTCCTGGTCGCGGTCGCGCGCGGGAAGCTCGTACGTTCTTCCCCCTCGGCGAGGAGGAAGAAGAACCCACTGCTCTCCGTCGGCGGTGTCGCGGAGGATTGCGCAGGGGGGCTCGCCGTACACGATCTCAGGCAGCGCCCACAGCTCGCCTCTGCCACGGCTTTCGAGGGTCCAGGTGATGCGAGGAGTCATCGGGATGATCGACGGGAGGTCGACGGCCGTCATCCGAATCTCGAACCGCCGCTCGAGCGCGGGGATTAGTTCAGTAACGAGCCGATATACTGCCGCCATCTCGGTGCGGGGCACCGATATTCCATGGCCGATCAACGCTCGCCGCTCGTCAGAGGAGAGGGAGAGGTCCGTCAGCAAAACTTCGGGAAGGGGGCACATCTCCCATCGCGCATCCTGCTTGATCACCGCAAGCCCGTTCTGGAAACGCTCTCCCCCGCTATTACCCGCCACCAGCTGCACTCGGAGGTCGCCCCCGACATCTTGCACCTCGACCCAGGTCGGTGGCGGGACTACCCGTACGGCGATCGGATCCCCATCGAGACTCACCCCAGCACACCGCGAGAGAGGCTCACAGAGCCACCGAAGCGACCCACGGAAGGAGGACCCCTCACCAAGCGCCAAATCTACCGCGAAGTCATCCTTGGTGAAGCGATGGGGCACCGAGGGACGCCGACCCGACTGCATGCCTCCCACTATCTCGCGGAGGGTCGAGGTTAGCCGGGTCTCGGGCAAGCCTCCTCCTACCAACCACCGTTCAAACCTCAACGAATCTCCCCCCGGCACCCGAAAAAAGCGATAGCTGACGCCCAGCGGCGCGCTCCCCTCGATTGCCTCTTGTTTAGCACATTGATCGTTGCGCACCGCGATCACCGCCGCCGCAACATGCTCACACGGATCTGCCCCCCCGCAGGTGCACTCCCAGCTTCCCTCCTCAGGGAAAAGGGTGACCCGATGAGGGATTATCTCTCGTTGTTGTGAGCGCACCTGAAGGACCAGCTCGCCCGTGAGGGAGGTGAGGTGAGGGGAGGCCACATCGAGGGATACCAATCCGCCCCGCGCCGTCTCTACCCCCCGAGACCAGAGTGAGGGAGAACAATCCACCCGAACGAGGGCAAAGGTATCATCGAGACGGGTAGCAAGCGGGGAGGGTGACACCGGAGAGCTCACTCGGCAGAATTCTTCTTAACAACCGGAGCTACAATCGCCCCGTATAAATCGGGCCGTCGATTACGGATAAATCCCCACTCTTGGCAGACCGTCGGACCATGATTGCGATCGATCGTTGCCAACACGATTTCATCCGCGACCCCTCCTTTCGCAAGAATCTTGCCGAAGGCATCGCACACGAACGAACCACCCCAGAATCGGGATTCCCCCTCCGAACCAACCCGATTTGCGACCGCAACGGGCACCGAGTTTGCTATCGCGTGAGCCCGTTGAGAGATCTCCCACGCCTCCTGCCAGTGGCCCGTGGGCTGTCCACAGCTATCCACATTACCGATGGCGGTCGGATACACCAAAAGCTCAGCCCCCTGAAGCGTCGCACACCGCGCCGCCTCGGGAAACCATTGGTCAAAACAGATTAACACCGATACCCGCAATTTCGCCGTGTCAAAAACCATAAAGCCGGTATCGCCTGGCTCGAAATACTCCTGTTCATAAAAACCGGGGTCCTGCGGGATGTGAGACTTTCTATAAGTGCCGCAGAGAGATCCATCAACATCGAACACCGCCGCAGTGTTGTACCGACCCGCCTCGTAGAACGAACCTGCCACGATAACCACCCCCAATTTACCAGCAAGCTCTCCGATCGCCATCATCGCCCGATCCGATATCACCTCGCCATAACGGGCACCGACCTGGGCCTCTTGCTGAAAATTCTGCACGCAAAAATATGGTGTCCGAAACAGCTCTGGCAGAACCACAACCTCAGCACCCGCGGCCACAGCAACCCGAATCCGATCACACGCACGGGCGAGATTACTGGAAAGATCATCGCTCATCGCCATCTGGATGAGGGCAATGGTGACCGGGGCGGTAGGGGCGAGGGGAGTCGGGGTAATAGGGGGGGTCATAGGGTAGTGAGTGTGATTGATAGTCGAAATATTCAGGTTCTCGGCCTTACCGGTAGCAAACATCATCACGACAGGCGGAATTAGAGACGGATGTGTGCGATTACGGATAGTCGGGGGTGAGCGTCAAGGGCGCGAGGAGGAAAAACCCCGCTGACAAAGCCACAAACACTTTATTTTCCCCTGAAGACGCCACAGAGTCAAAGGCAGTAAAAAGGACCCATGAATACCATGTATCCTTTTTGGATCGAGAACAAAAAACTCCTCCCTCCCCCTCCCTCCACATGCTACGGTCCCCATAGGTTCACCAAACCTGCCTGGCTATTCTCAGGAGGCTCTATGCGGGATGTTGGATTTATCTCCACCGACGATCCGCGGTGGGGCGCGGCTCTTGACCGGATCTCTCACGATGTGTACCACCGACCAGAGTATGTCCAACTTGTGGCAGCAACGGTAGGCGGTGAAGCGTGTGCCTTCTTGTGGCGAATGGGGGAGCGCTGGGCCTTGATTCCCCTTGTCATGCGAGATCTTCCCGCTACCGCCTCACAGATCCTGGGGAATCCTACCCCCATCATGGGCGGATTGGAGCCGAATCGACATTCGCGTTGGTGCGACGGCGTGTCGCCGTACGGGTACGGAGGACCGATCTCAAACGCCCCCGGCCACTGTGAAGAGGAGGTTTTTTACTATCTCATGAGGCACGCTCGGCGCGTGGGATTTGTTACCCTCTTCCTGCGAGCCCATCCTGTGCTCTCCTCGGCATTTCGTCCCTTTTTGGGGGATTCCTCGATTACAATCGGGACGACATTTAGCATTCCTCTCAAGGAGGCCGAGGAAACTATCAGCAGGGAGTCGGACGAAGAGAAACGTGAAGAATTGAGAACGACATCGCTCCTGAATCGGTATCGCTCTTCATATCGGCAAGAGATTCGGAAACTTCTCAGAGATTCATCAATCGAATATTCGCTCAATGATTGGCGATATCTGCCTTCCTTCGCCTCGCTCTATCGGCAAAATATGACGAATTTGGGGGCTGATCCCAGTTATTTTTTCAGTAACACCTACTTTCGAGATACTCAGGCGGGATTGCCTAATCGGGTGTTTCTTCTCTCTGCCACCCGCGAGGGACGATTCATCGGTGGGGTGATGCTGTATGGATGTCGGCATAACGAGCAAGATGCGCAGGGAGGGGGCATAGCGCAATACCATCTCACGGCCTACCAAGATGAATGGCGGGTGAAAGGATTGCCAAAGGCCTTGGTGCACAAAGCCGCTCTGTGGGCGTCACGTCAGGGATACCAGTGCTTTCACCTCGGGGGAGGCCTCGGAGGACAGAACGATTCGCTCGCGCATTTCAAGCAAGGATTCCACCCTCAAGCGCACCCTTTTCGGGTCTACCGACTGGTGACCGAGATCGACGGCTATCAGCGGATTGTCGACCAGCTACCGCCTCAGGAGAGGGATTATTTCCCGGTCTATCGCATTTCAGGCGGGCAGGCGGCACGAGAACGCTCGAAAGAGGAGCAAGCAGAGCCGATGAGTCCTCCCGATGAGGTCTCCACAACGACCGCCCTCCACCGGGATGGATTTAGAATTGGATAGGCGGCTGAATAAGTGCCTTTCCAACATGAGGAGGAATGCCCAGGGAGAGAATCGAACTCTCACTCTGTTGCCAGAACTGGATTTTGAGTCCAGCGCGTCTACCAGTTCCGCCACCTGGGCATACATGAGCTCCACCTGAGAAAGGGCTTGCAGCCTCAGGTTGGCTGAATGGTACTCACGGGCTCCTTTGTTGACAAGGTCTCATCATAAAAAATATGTTCGCCGTCCCGGACGGCTCGGTCATCCAGCACCAGGGGAGCTATCTGCGATTCACACATTGCCACCAGCCCTTGGGGTTCAATCGAATCTGCCTCAATCGGTGGCAGTATGGTAATCCGAACCGTCTGTCGCGCCTCAAACGGCCACAGCGCGCGCCGAACGATAAACCAGGAACCATGAATCGCGACAGGACAGACCAACGCGTGGGGTACCTGCTTGAGGAAGGTTGCGGCACCAATCGGTTTGAAAGGCTTTATCACCCCGTTTTTCCCCCTGGTGCCCTCCGGAAAAATACACGCTGTGCCGTTCGTTTCGCCCACCGATTGGGAGAATGCTCGTATCTCGTGAATCGCTTGTCTCCGATCTGATCGATTGATAAGCGCCGCCTGAGAAAGACGCAACCCGATCGAGACTGAGGGCACTCCCCGAGCGAGCTCTTTTTTTGCGATGAAACGGGTCTGTCGAGGCCAAAAGGTGGTTATCAAGAGAGGGATATCGAACATGCTCTGATGATTTGCGATGACAAGCACGGGACGCTCGGAGTGGGGAATATGTTCGGTTCCCGAAACGATAATCGTGGTCCTCCCACAAACCCGAAGATTCCACACGAGGGCGCGGTTCATCACGATAAAGATTCGCCAAAACAACTCGCGAGATATCACACCTGCCAAAGCAAGAAGTGGGTGAAAAGCCACCAGAATAGTTAAAAATACCAGGTCAAAGAGAATCGAATATAACCAAACCATAGCCGTCAGTGTGCAGAGAGGGTAGTGCAGAGTAGGTGAGGCTCCGCGTTAAAAGCCCGAATTATCAGGATATCCGGAGGTTTATATCGGCGGGGTGGCGTAGCCACTCAAACGCGGTATACTAGGTTATTGTGAGCGAAGTGAAAAGAGGAGGGTCTCCGCAACCTTGATATTTTAGGCGGTGTTCGCCCTCTCAATATCCGGCAACAAATCGGGTGAGATTCGTCGTGTTTCGTTTTTCGGTGACCACACTTTCAAAGCAGATCCGCCTGCATCAGGGAACACGATTGAGTACCCCGCTCCGCGGGCTCTGCCTCGTTCTCCTGCTCTCGCTGATGTTCTCATCAGTCGCATCGGCTGAATCGGAAGACGCAGATGGATTTGTCGCCGGTCAGTGGGAAGAACTTGTGTCGGTTCCCCTTTCGACTCCGCGGTACCTCCCGTCTTTCGACAATTTTGATCTCCAGGAGGGCACCTATACCTACGTCATAAGTTGGCAAGGTATTCCCGCGGCAGAGGCTTCAGTATCAGTATCAGCTCAGGGGCCAGCTGGGGTTGGCTCCCAGATTTTGGTCGTCAATACTGCAGAAACGTTCCGACCGATCGATCTTCTCTACAAGCTTCGATTCCGGGCGGAGACTCTGATGAATCGAGCGACCTTCGTTCCTGACATCTACAGCGTTCAGCAAAAGGAAAATTCTCGAGTAAAAGATCTGCGGGTAAATTTCTCGGAGGACGGGCAGATAAGCGCGGTTCGGGTTCAACACGACAAGAGGGAGATGAAACGGGTACGATTCGTATCGCAGAACGACACCCTCGATCCCGTTTCCGCTGCCTTCCTCGCGCGCAGCCAGCCATGGAGAATTGGAGAATCCCGTAGCTTTGATGTATTTAATGGTAAGAGCCGTTATGTGATCCACTTGACGGCTAAGGAACGCACCTCAATAGAGGCGGGAGGAAGGATCCGGCCTGCCATCATGATCGTTCCCAAGGTCGAAAACCTCGTCAATCCTAACCAGTCAAAGAAACTCCGCGAGGCCCGTATCTATCTGTCGGATGACCGAGCACGGGAGATACTACTGATCGAGAGTGAAGTTTTCATCGGTACAGTAAGAACACGTCTCAAGAGCTTTTCTCCGTTAGTACGACCCGAACTGCGTGAGGTTCAGGTAATCGCGCAGACCAAGGAACTTGACAAGTCAGCACTCTAGTCCTCAAATAGCGAAAAACGTCTCGTCCGATGACCGCACCTGTGATGGTGGGGATGTTTTTGGACCCACACCCGCTCGTTACATTTCGACTCCATATCGCGGGGTACGGCCCCACCCAGTCGCTTGCGCTCTTTTCTGGCACGTGATGACCTCGTCGCATCTGCCTCATCCTGGGTCTGTTCGTGATGGGTGCATTCAATTCGAAGCCTTGCGTGGTTAACAGGAGAGGCAGAACGAGGGGCAGAATTCAACGAAAGGGATTTACCGATGAACATGAACGGAGGTCGAATACTCATTACCGGCGGTGCGGGCTACATCGGTAGCCATACGGCGCTCCAATTCAAAGAGCTGGGATGGGAGGTTGCGATTGTTGATAACTTCTCCCGAGGAAATCGCGATATCGTCGCCCGTCTCGCGCTCCCGGTTTTTGAGGAAGACATCGGAGACTCCGCAGCAATGGCGCGCTGCGTGCGCAGATTCAGACCTGATGCAGTGATGCACTTTTCCGCCTTTGCTTATGTGGGCGAATCCGTAACCGAACCCCGCCAGTATTATCAGAACAATGTCGAGAGCACGGTAAGCCTTCTTAATACGATGCTTGATAACGACGTCGGTGCATTCATATTTTCATCCACCTGTGCGACTTACGGAGTGCCCGCATCAATGCCAATCACCGAAGAAACCCCGCAGCATCCGATTAATCCCTACGGTCGCTCTAAGATGTTCATTGAGCGGATCCTTGAGGATTACGGTGCCGCATACGGACTCCGCTCGATCATCTTTCGGTACTTCAACGCGGCGGGGGCTCACTCCTCTGGGCTCATCGGCGAGCGACATGCGCCAGAGACACACCTCATTCCCGTGGCGATCAATGCTGCGGTGGAAAAAAGAGAGATGGCGATTTTTGGGGATGATTATCCGACACCCGATGGTACCTGCCTGCGAGACTACATCCACGTCGCCGATATCGCTGATGCCCACGCACGAGGGGCCTCAGCACTTCTCTCCGGAGGTAACAGTGATGTCTTCAACATCGGCAACGGTTCGGGCTATTCAGTTCGTGAGGTCATTCGAGAGGTCGAAGTAGTGACTGGGCTCACCGTGCCCTTCCAAACGCATCCCCGTCGGGCCGGAGATCCTCCCGCCCTTGTCGCATCATCGCAAAAACTTCGCGAACGACTCGGGTGGGAGCCCCGCTATCCGTCGCTTCGAGGGATGGTCGAGTCGGCATGGGAATGGTATCAGAAGGATAGGGAAAACCAGAGCCGTGGTTTCATTTAAGTAGCCCCCAAAAAATCGATAATGTTTTTTGGGGGTCTCTGTGACGAACTCGGAGCAGCGAGCAGGTAATCGAAGACGATGGAACTTATGAGGGGCCTGTGACAGCCTGGCTCCGCTCAGCCTCGTCAACGCGGGAAAGCGCGCCTGATATCACCCCGATCACTCCTCCTATCAAGGCACTCGTCGTCACTGCAAGAAGCCAAAGTGCTCCAAAGGCGACCGCTTGCTCGGTCGAGCAGATTGCTGGCACAAAAAAGAACCGGTAGGCGTTCTCCCGAACACCGAGGCCTTGCCATGAGATGGGCAGGCTGCTGACTATATTGACGAAGGGAACTATCGTCATCAGGGTGGTCATCGATACCTCGATTCCGAGCCCGTATGCCATACAGAGGTGAAGCGCGATCTGAGTGAGATGAAACAGAAGGGAGATACCGGTGATAGAAGCTATCGTCCGAGGATGAGTGGGAAAAGCGCGCGCTATCTCGGCCGCCTTCGAATGGAAGCGACTCTGCTGGGGCAAAATGACCGCGACAACACGGGGAACGAGAAACCACCCGAGGATGATTGACCCGCCAAGCCCGCACAGCATAAGGGACAGATAGGAGGGGAGTGTTCCGTGCGAAAAGAGCCCTACTGAAACCGTCCCGACCCCCGCCAACACAGCAAGACCGTGCAATCGATCAGCGACAACAGAGGCAACCCCTACGGCGCGCTTCGATCGCGCAGTACCGATCAGCACACCACGCAGGACATCCCCTCCCACAGTGCCCACTCCGGCAAGATTAACGAACATCGCCGCAAAGTAAATCCTAAATGCCTCGACGAATGTTGCCTCGATATGACAGCTTCGGGCGAGCATCCACCACTTTATCGAGCTTAGCAGCTGACCGATGAAATAGCCTCCACAGAGAACCAGGACCGTCCATAGAGGAATTCCCGAGATCACCTGCGCGAGTTTGGCGAAGTCAACTGAGCGAGCCACGTACCCAATCAGGAGCAAACTGAGGATAATTTTAAGGTGTCGGCGCGAGAACATGGAGTGAAGGCTAAATGATGAAGCAGAGGGGAGCAAGCGGGGGGCAACGGACTACTTTTGATGCTTCTTATCTCTTGTCGTCGATTGAGCGTATCTTTTCCTAATAGTTTGTGGTATCTCCATCCATGAAAAAAAGGAAAGATAGGGAAGAAAACGGAAAAAGACCAGAGAAGAAAAAGACGATAGAATCTGTCAACGAATGCCCCCGAAAACGATGCGGTCACACGGGCAAGATACTTGAGCGAGTTATCATGATACAGCATCCGGTTCTGATTCAAGGTGGTATGGGGGTGGGGGTTTCCAACTGGAAGCTTGCCAATAAGGTCTCGCGCTGTGGCCAGCTCGGGGTCGTATCAGGTACCTGTATCGACTCAGTGATTGTACGGCGATTACAGGAGGGAGACCCTCACGGAGATGTCCGACGCGCAATGGAGCATTTTCCCCGTCAGGACGTTGCTCAAGAGGTACTGAGAAAATATTTTGTACCAGAGGGTATCGCGGAGGGACGTCCCTACAAAATGTTGCCGATGTTCGGTCCAAAGGATGATGTAGATCGTCAGCTAATTGCAGTGCTCGCGGGCTTTGTCGAGGTCTTCCTTGCGAAGGAGGGGCATAACGGAGTTGTCGGGATTAACCTGTTAACAAAAATTCAGCTCCCGAATCTTCCTACCCTCTACGGAGCGATGCTTGCGGGGGTCGATTATGTTTTAATGGGGGCGGGCATTCCTCGAGAGATTCCTGGCGTTCTCGAAGCGTTCGCTGCTCACCGTTCCGCCTCGCTCGTGATCGATGAAGACGGGCCTCGACCTGAGGAGCCGATCGTCTGTTCGTTCGATCCAGCAGCGACGTTTCCCGGCGCGAAGGGGACCGTCACCCGTCCGCACTTTCTGCCAATAATCTCGACTCATACTCTCGGCCAAATGCTTCTCAAGCGAGCTCCTGATGGAATTTCCGGGTTCGTCGTTGAGGGGCCCGTCGCTGGTGGACATAACGCTCCTCCTCGCGATGGAAAGATTAATGAACAGGGCGAACCGGAATATGGTCCCCGCGATCACGCTGATTTCGCAAAGATTGCGGCATTGGGTCTGCCGTTCTGGATCGCCGGAGGGCAGGGATCTCCCGCCGATCTTCCCACTGCTCGTCGTCTTGGGGCTCACGGTATCCAGGTCGGTACTCTCTTTGCATTTTCAGCAGAGTCAGGGGTCGAGCCCGCCCTCAAAGAGAAGGTCCTTCAATCGGTTGTCGACGGTTCGGTGCGAATTAAGACCGATGGGCTTGCGTCTCCTACCGGTTTTCCTTTTAAGGTGGCTGAGCTCTTCGGCACGATGTCTGAAGCCTCAGTCTATGAGTCGCGAGAGCGGGTCTGTGACCTCGGGTATCTTCGGGTTCCTGCTCGTCTGACCGACGGTAAGGACAAGGGCAAGATCGTCATGCGGTGTTCTGCTGAACCAGTAAAGGAATATCTCAAAAAAGAGGGTAACGAGGCCGAGACGGTTGGCCGAAAGTGTCTCTGCAACGCCCTTTTTTCGGTCATCGGGCACGGACAACGAAGGCGCGATGGCGTTTCAGAGCTACCCCTAATGACGAGTGGCGATCAGCTGATGACAATGGCTCCTTTTCTCGACCGCTACGGTCTCTCATACACGGCACTTGATGTGATCGAGTATCTGACTCTCGAGATGGAGACAGACAAGCTGGCAAGAGGAGCTGGTCGGGAGGAAGGAGAGGAGCTCTCCGCGGGAATCTAGAGGGTTTTCCCCGAGAGGTGGTTGCGGGAGCACCTCGTTGCTAAAAAAGTATCTCTAAAACGTAACGGCGGGACCAATCGCTTTTTGCCATTGGCCCCGCCGTTATTTTATCTAACTAAATTAATGGTAGCACGTACTGGATACGAGGAAACGACTGCGACCTACGAACCCTCGTCGCGAACTTCTTGCTTTCGCGCCTTCCCACCTTATCTGAATCGGGTAATGATCACCGGCCGAGTAACCCCTCGGCTACGGAATCACGAGGGGCAAGGATGAGGAACGGCAAAGAGGATATCGTTTTGTCCCTCTTGGAAGGGGTGTAAACCGTTACCACACTAGGCAGCTGGGGTCTCTACCTCTCTTCGAACATATCGCTTCTTTAGGCGAGAGAGCTTCTTTTCCCCAAAGGTGACGTGCTTGCGAGCAACGGGATCGTACTTCTTCAGAGAGATTTTTCCCTCTTTACGGCCCTTTTTCTTATTCCGGCGGAACGAGTAGAAATAGCCCGAACCTTCCTCGGATATCATAAAGACCGTTTCTTTATTTGCCTTTGCCATAAGTAATGCCTCAAAACGCGACTGAAAACTAGTGTGCTGAACAGTGGACCGGCAGAAGAACCCAGATGATGCACTGATTTTTAAGAAATGACAAGCGCTGTTGGAAAATCAGCGGTGTAATCGGGTAGTTCGCACCCCGAAAAGGTACGAATCGAGTATGGAATAGACGACCCTTGCGATCCTGCAGACCTCCCTTAGGTATCCTGTAAACATGTCCGATAATTAATCGTTATCGGACATCGGGTCTTCGTTGGCGCCCAGTGGGGGTGTAACGCTATGTAACACATACTATGTATTACCTTCTGGACAAAAAAAATTCGGTTCGACAACGATAGTTGCCTCACCGAATTCCGATTTCTAACGGCCAAAGGAACGCTCGCTGTTCACCTCAAGCGAACTCTGCCCCGGCAGTTACTCTGACAGGGTCACCGACTGAGAGAACTCCTTCGGACTCTCAACTCCTCGTCGTCGCGCTATCGCATGCACCTTGTGGCTTGCAATTCGGACTTTCGCTTTTTCAACGACAAGATCGACCGCTTGATATAGGTCCGAGGCCCGTGCCGCGATGCGAATAGGTTTACCATTAGCGAGGTAGGCAAAAATCGCACACTCCTTGTCATTTCCCCCCCGCGGACCATTAATATCACGTCCCGTGATAATCAAACGCCGAACTATTGAGTCAAAACGGGGCGAAAGCTCACCCATCTGCTTTGCAAAGTAGTCTCGCACGGAATCTGATGCTAGGTTTTTGTCCAGCTTTATTTCGCAACGCATAGGCATCTCCTCCTTGGTGATAATTCTGGTCCCAGCCCCCAGAGCCCGCTCACGCTGGATGCATCTGGTGCACCTTGACCAGTGGGTAATCCCATCTATCTACTATCTTGAATTTTCGCCGAAGACTCTTGACTGCACAACTCCCCCCTGGCGTAAACGCCCCCGGGAAATCGACGCCCAGAATGGAGAGGCCCAGCTCAAGGTTTTATGGGGTCGGGCTGGCGACCACGGCCCATTTCTAAACTTTCCTATAGCCTGGCTCGTTAGCTATAATGACCCTCATGCGTGAGTGTAGGTTGTCGAGTTGAGGCTCGAGCGCTTTGCTAATAGTGTCACCGGTCAACTTCCACGATTGCGTAAGCTGCTGCATGCATATTCGCTCAAGAGTTTCACCCATTTCGGTTATCTCGGGGTCAATCCCAAATCTGAGCCGCTGATCTTCTGGCATAAGTTCAAGCATTGTCCGATACCAGCTGACGAACGCCTGTAAATTATCAACAGCTGCCCGCAACAGCTGGTTTGCTGACTGGCTATCCCCATCAATAAAAGCTTTGCGGGTCGCTCGAAACATAAGGTAACAGTTGTCGATAACTTCAGGCGCAGCCGAAACCTTTTCTTTGAGATACTGAGCGGGTGTGCCGGTGGTCACCTCAAGGGTAGTGCCGCCAAGATAACGCGGAGAAATTTCCCAATCCTCGTCGGAAACAGCACGACCATCAATCCGCAAAGCTGTGATCATGTGACCGGGAACGATATGGTCCTTGATCACCTCGATGAGGTCGATAAGCCGGGGAAGATGCTCCCCCGAGATAGTGCTCTGCTCACCGTCAATCCGAACTGATACCATCGTCTTATCCCTTTAACTCTTCGTGAATATACCGCCCCAAAAGCCCGCTGCGCCTCCTGAGGTCCTCGTACACCCCCCTCATCTGAACCGATAGATCCTTGACGTCATAACCTTGAAGATTTTCCTTCGCAAAAACAAACATTCTCACGAGTAAACCGAGGTACGCATATTGGTACCCCAGCTGCTCAATCTCTCGATCCGTCCTGTCCATCGAATCTGCGATCTCCCTCAGCCTTTCGGGCGAGACTTGTACATCGCCTTCTGCTTCGAGGAGTTGATCAAGGAGGTCGATTCCCCTTCTCCCGAGATCTTCAATCTCCGAGAGACCGGCAACCGGATCACCATTCTCCCCAGCCCGTTTCTGAAGCATGCTGCCCGCCTTGACGGTACATCCAGCAACAAACCCTCCGAGATCATCAAGCCAGAGACGACGATATGCCTCTCGATAAGGAGATGCAGGATCTCGGTCAAAAGGATCAAGTGGTTCCAACTTCCAAATCCCGTGCTCATCAAATCCCGTACCGAAGACCCGATAGGCCGACGGGTTGCTCAACTCTCGGGGAATTTCCGCCAGCGGACCGCGTAAACGGAGCTGCGCCAACTTCGCGATCAGGTCGGGAGAAATGAGGTCGTGACACTCGATCGTACTACACGGCTTACCGGGGTGACACGGACCACACCCTATCGTCGCTTGAACTACAACACTCCCCTCCCCGTACGGCCCCGTTTCATATCCAAGGGCTGACGCGACGAACATCGCAACCACAGGCGTTCCCACCGCTACGGCGATGTGCATCGGACCAGTGTCCCCCGTTATCAAGATATCGCTTGCTTGAAGAACCCCTGCGAGCTCAGGAATAGATGTCTTTCCCGCTACCACTCCAACCTCGATTCTCCCGTCCCCGAAGCATCCGTCTAGTGCTGACACAATCGGATCGATGATCGAAAGCTCACTCTTGGTCCCTGTCAGAATAACCCGGGCGCCGGTATCTGCCACCAGTTTTTTTATCAATGAGACAAAATGCTCCGTTCGCCACTGCCTTTTTGCCTGACTTGCTCCCGCCTGAATCGCAATGAGTGGTCCCTTACTCGTGAACCCACACCCTTCAATTAGTTCGCGTGCTCTGCGTTTGGCCTCCTCAGACACCGTGAGCATGAGATTAAGGGGGTGATTGATGACATCAGCACTGAGCCGAAATACATCAACGAGATTCAAGGAGGTGAAATGTCTATTTTGATGGAAGACCGAGCTTGCGAACAGACGGGCCCAGTCAGACTCAATTCGTCGACATCCCTCCTCATCGGCAGTCCACCCCCCCATCCGGGGAGTACCCACCAACGATAGTATCAAAGCCGTATACGACGATGACGCCATGTTTAGCGAAAAGTCGAAATTTCTGGCCCTCAGATCCTCGATAAAACCGTGAAAATAGCGATACGCCTCGAGCACTCCCTCGCCGTCTCGATGGAGGCACTTCACCACATAGGTCAGATCCAGTGAGATTACCTCATCGATATCCGGTATCCATTGACAGACCTCGGCAAACTGTTTTTCAACGACGACTGAGATCCTACAACGGGGGTTCTCTCGCTTTATTCCTGAAATGGTCGGTGTCGCTTGAAGCATATCACCCAGTCTCGTGATATTCACGAGGAGTACATTATGTTTTTCGGGATAGCGACGCTTCATCTGTCACCCCTCACCTGGCTTTTTTAGGACCATATTCTGTTTCACATGGTGAAGAAAAAGAAGTTCCTGATCGAGATCATCGAGCTTGCCCTTTCCCACGCTTATTTCGGCGATAAGAGAGTCAAGCGACGGGTCGTCACCGCGACTGTATCCTCTTTCGAGTCTTTTCAGGAGCTCCGGGAACGGTTTGCTTGCCGCGAGAAGCTTAGTCCATGGATGATTTTTCTGCCTCTCCGCAAGATGATCATACTTGGTACTGTAAATCACCGATAACATCTGTCTCATTCGGGTGTCGTAGGTATGGTCGTTGAGCGCTCGCTCACGCCCCTTTCTGACTGATTGGAGTCTTTTATCCGGCTCGCTCAGATACATCGCGATCTGATCTTTCAGCTCTGGAACTGAATTGAAGGTTATGAGCTCCTCTCCCGGCACAAAGAGTTCAGGAAGGAGTGTGCGTTGATCGACAAGCTGAAAAGCTCCTGCCGCAGCCAATTCGAATGTTCGCGGATTGACAAAGTCCCCGAAGGGATCAACGCCATCCCGCTCGGAGGATGAATGAAGATTGATATTAATGTCGGTCGCGTTAAATATCTTAGTGTACTCCTCGGGTGCCAAGCGGCGACCCTCTTCCTGCACCAAGTTATTAAAGGGCCTGCTCACTGGCCATTCAGTTCCCCAAATCTTGAAAGGCAGATGCGAGAGTGATGCGAATACCTGTTGCCTATTGTGATAGCCTGCCCCCACAAATGACACAGGACTTCCCCACCGCCGCTGCTCCTCCGGTGTCAAAGACATCGGCGAGTGGACAAGTGGATCGCATGCAACAGGGAGATAGTGAACCTGCGGAGCACCCGCTTTCTTCATCGCTGATATGCACGGCTCCTTCTGAATCGTGAAGACGAAATCAAAGTACGGGGCAAACGGCTGCCAGTATGAGAACCGTCGGAAATCCTCGACGAACCACAATACAGTTATAATTCCCATAGAGCGGAGCTGCTGAAGCGCCTTAATCGTGATCGGAGCCTGCGCGAGACAAATGAAGATATCCACCGGTCGGTGAGTAACACTCTCAACCGCGACACTCGAGAGGAAATCGACGTAATTCCGCTCGGCGACCTGTTGTCGAAACTTGTCCTCGATGAGGGTACCTACCTGATGATAACCCGCTGCCCACGGACTCATATTGAGAGGCCGAGCGCGGATGCCTAATCGTACGAGAGCAGACTGAACATACGACAAAATGGGGAGGGTTCCCCCCTGAAGCGGCCCCAGAATCGAGACCGATGGCTTTAGCTTCTCGGAACCTCGCGCCGCGTAAAGCCCCCGTCGCAACTCCTCCCATGCCTCTGGAAATACCGTTTGTGACAAAGAGCGGGTCATCAACTGCCTATCGCCAGACAGGTTGCGCGGCATCTCATCTACCCACATTGCCTCCAACCTATCGATTACCCGCCGCAGATCGCGCGATTCCATCGCAACGCGGAGCACATCCCAACTTGGTTCATAAACGGCGAGGTCAGATACTCCCTCATCGATCAATGTCTCAAGGTGATACCCTCCCCCAAAACCAAAAACGATAACAGGATCACCCCGTGATTGAAGCGAGCCGCACGCCCTGATGGCCCATTGCTGAGCTGCTTGATGAGGATGAGACGGGTGGTCGAGAGGCTGTTCCCGAACAGCAACGATCATTCCCTCACTTGATACCTTTGACTGAACATCTGAGGACCCCTCGTCCCGAACTCCGAGCCGTTGGGCAATCTCGGGAAATCGTCGCGCGAGTGCTTGGAGATTTGGTTCGAAAAAGTCAGACATGACGATTCAACAGGGGAGGATTGAGCAAATCGCCGTTAGTTGGGCGCTCTGGTGCTCCTCATGTGATGCGCCATCCCCCATTCTCGATTCAAAATCGCTTTTCACCCAAAAAGAGCAATCATCTTTTGTATTTCAGCCCCAATTAATATAAAAATGGAAGGGTATGCCTCTGTGGTGATTTCGCCGATGATCCTCGCGTCTCCCTTCTCGCCTCCTCGCCTTCTCGCTAACCGTCACATGCAAACCTGCCTGGGTGGCCTTGGCGGTCGATACCGTTTGATTCCATCCCCTACCATTCGGACCATCGAGGGGACTGATGGGGATTTTTTTGAGGTTGCCTCGTGGGGATGCCCCGAGGGCGCGTCAGGGCGAATCGTACTGCTCCATGGGCTTGAGGGATCAATAAGGAGTGGGTATCTGCGTCGCCTCATAAAGAGATTGACCTCCCTCGGCCGATACGAGGTCGATCTTGTTTTTCTCCGTGGATGTGGTCCCTCGTTGAATCGCCTCCTCCGTTCGTATCACGCGGGTTTTACCGACGATTTACGAACTTATCTCTCCCTCTCGGTGCAGCCCACCTTATTGGTTGGTTTTAGCATCGGAGGAAATATCATTCTAAAATTTCTCGGTGAAGAGGGGTCGCAGATTGAGGGCCGTGTCCGAGGAGCTGTTGTGATTTCAGCACCCACAGATCTCGCCGCGACGGCCGAGGGGATTGCAGCCATACCCTTGTACGAAAAATATTTTATATCTTCTTTTCGCCGAAAACACCGGGCAAAGGTCGCGCGCGGGATTGCTCCCTCTTCCTTTGCAGATTTCCGGAATATCTCAACTTTTTTAGACTATGACGGACGTTATACCGCTCCTCTTTTTGGATACTCATCAGCGAATGAATATTGGAAGGCCAACAGCAGCGCGCAATTTATCCCGGAGATCCGTGTTCCCTGCCGAATCATATCGGCTCGCGATGATCCCTTTTTCTCTGCCGGTTCGTTTCCTATTAACGAGTGCCGACATCACCGCTGGGTTGATCTTGAATTAAGTGAACAGGGGGGCCATACGGGATTTCTCTCATCACTCGGCTCGTCGCCAACCTTCGCTGAGAGGCGGGTCATTGAGTTCGCTCAATCCCTCTTCGGTCGATTTACAATTCGGGGATAAATGAGATGGCCTTCACCGGTTTTTTCGCGATTCTTGACGACATAACCACTCTCCTTGATGACATCGCAAGCATGACGAAGGTTGCTGCTGGCAAGACCTCGGCGATTGTGGGGGATGACCTCGCGCTTAATGCAAAACAGCTCGTACATATTGAGGCCCGTCGGGAGCTCTCAGTTGTTTTTGCCGTTGCGCTTGGATCACTAAAGAACAAACTCATTCTCATTCCGGCGGCGCTTGTGATGAGCATGTTCGCACCCTTTTTGATACCGGTATTACTGATGGTGGGAGGGGCTTATCTCTGCTTTGAGGGCGCAGAGAAGGTCCTTCATCACCGAGCTCACTCAGAGAGGAACTCTGATGGCAAGCATACTGGCGACCCAACCTACCCCAAGGAAAACGTCGCCGAGGAAGAACAGCAGAAAATCCAGGCAGCCATTCGGACCGATTTCATCCTATCCGCAGAGATCATCGCCATTGCACTCGGTTCTGCGGCCACCGCACCTTTAATTGTTCAAGCTGGGGCTCTGACCGCGATTGGACTTGGTATGACCATCGTCGTTTATGGTCTTGTCGCCGCAATTGTGAAAGCAGACGACTGTGGGCTATTTCTGATCCAACGCTCCGGCGCGCGATTTGGGGCTCGAACGTCTCGAGCCTTAGGACGGACGATAATTCGGGCGACACCGATTTTTATGAAAGCTCTTTCAATCCTCGGGACCCTGGCAATGTTCACCGTCGGCGGGGGAATCATCGTTCACGAAATTCCCCTCCTCCATCACAGCTTCGAGCACATCATCTCGTTAGTAAGTAGCACAGATAGTATTGTAGGAGGTATCCTCTCGGCCTTTTCATCTGGGATCGCTGGATTCCTGATCGGAAGCGTGATTGTTCTGGGCACTCGGACTACCGCTCGTCGTGCAAGGTAAGCGTTTCTCAGGGAGCACCCAGAGCTTTCCGTAGCTCCCTATCGAGGTGCTCCTATCGCTCCTACAACTTCATCCTCAGTGAGGGACGAGAGTCGTCAGAAAGGGAAGCCGGCTCAACCAATCGTGGTGCCACCTCCCCCCCTGCTGCCGCAGTAGCCTGTTGCACAGCCCCACCATCGACTATTTCTTTGAAAGCAACGTATACCGGATTTATCAGATCTATACATTTCTGAAGTTTCTTTGGATCACGATGAAGATTCGCCTCTGTCGAATAGAAAAGGACAAATTCGTATAGCTTTTCCAGATCCTTCGCAATCTGACCCCCCTTGTCAGCGTCAAGGGTGTTCATCAGCTCCGCGATTATCGCCTGCGCCTTGCTGAGGTAGCGACAAAACCTCCCGATATCATTCTCCTCGATTCCTTGAATCGCCTGCTTGAAAAATTTGATTGCCCCCTCGAATAGCATGACCAGAAGACGTCCTCGATCCGTTGTCGTTACCTGGACCGATTGATACGTTGAGAACGGATTCTTTCCGTACATGCGTAACTCCTTCCAATGAAAGATGAGCGAAGATGCGCCCTCACTTGAGTTTCCCTCAAGAAACAACCTTCTCCTCCGAGACTTACTTCCGATTATTTAATAGCGATAATGAGGAGTGTCGGCCAACGTAAGCAGAACCTTGAGCGCTCACCGCGATATCCGTTGTCACGCGCCAAATAAAACATCATTAGCCAGCCTTAGCTTCTCCCTCTTGACCGAGCTCACGTGAACGGTCAGCCGCCCTTATTATTGCCTCGCGCAGAGAATCTGCAACCCGGTTATCCTCCAACCGGCCTATCGCCGCTTGGGTCGTCCCGTTCGGGGAGCTTACCCGTTTCCATATCTCTGCGGGGGAAAGCTCGGAATCGAGCATCAGATGGGCTAACCCATTGAAGGTGTGTTGCACCAACTGATGACTAACCGGAGCGGGAATTCCGAGTTCAATCGATGCTTTGACCATCACGTCGGCCATCCAGGCAAGATATCCCGGACCACTTCCACTAATCGCCGTTATCGCGTGCATGAGTTCCTCGTCGTCAATCTTGACAACGGCGCCAATCCGGCTGAGAAGTGCCCCCACGAGCGACACATCATCGGCAGAGAGCTCCTCCTTTGCGAAAAAAGCGGTTATCGACTGACGACATGATGCGGCCAAATTAGGCATACACCGGACAAGTCGACGGTGTCCTCCCAGAAAACCCGAAAGGGTGGTAAGGGACAATCCGGCCACGCACGAAACGACAATCGAATCCGTCTTTAGCCGGGGATATAAACTCTGGGAAAGCGTCTCCACGTCACTTGGCTTGACTGCGATTACGACAATCGCGCCGAATGGAAGCTGAGATTCAAGCCCCGAGACCACTTTCTCGCCATCATTCAAGACGATATCTCGACGACCAGCATCGCGCTCAACAACCGTTACTGCTCCTATACCTGGCGGTCTATCACCGGCGAGCCCCCGAGCAAACGCAAGGCCGAGATTTCCTCCCCCAAGAATAATGATCTCTCGACCCATCAGGAGCGACCCCTCACTTCATCTCCCACCGACGCAACTTGACCCTCTTCAAGACCGAGAAATAGATACATCTGCTTGATCAGCACTCCATAATCATTTGGGTCGCCCATGTTTAACCGGTATTCGTTAAGCACTTTAATCTGCATATCATCGCGCCACGCACGCCACGCCTCCTCAGAAACTCGTTCAAAAATGAGCTGACCAACCGGCCCTTTGAAGGGCGGTTTCTCTAACCCCGGTTTTTCAACCAAAAATTTTGAGCAATGCACCGTTCTTGTCATCGTGTATTTCTCTCCCTTCTTCGTTATTCGCTTCTGAACTGGACGCTCGCTTTACCCCGACACTTTATTCTCCAAACTTTACACGAGCCTTCCGTCAATCAAACCTCTTCACAAAAGACAGAGCGGAGATAGAAACAAGACCCGTGCGCTATTCGCGGAGGCTAAGTAGACTGTTGATGAAGCGCGGGTAGGCCCTGATCTTCATCGGATGAGGTACTTGGGGAGGATACAGGAGGATGGGGGTACCACGCAAAGGCCAACGAAAATTGCCCTTGGTGGGCTGTCTTCGAGGCAACTTTTTGCAAGGAGGTGGCATGAAATGGACGCTCGGCACCCCATCACCGGAATCGAGACAATCCATGCGACTGTTTCCCGAGAGGACGTTCAATGTGAGCTAGCAAAAGAGTCTTCATTCCTCGGTAGATTGGTTCGAGGTGATGCAGACGCTTTTGAAGAGCTCGTCTCCGCGTGGTATCCGCGACTCTATCGGACCGCTTATTCGTTCTGTCGCGAGCCTCGAGATACTGAAGAGGTCATGCAGGAGGTATTCCTTACCGCATTTCTCAAGATAAGAACCTTTCGCGGCAGCTCGTCAATCGGAAGCTGGCTCACCAGAATCACCGTGAATATGGCACTCATGAGACTTCGTGAACGTCGTCGTCGCGCTCGAATCGAGACGATGTCCGCAAACGAACACATTCTGAATAGAGGAATATCAGAAAACTCCCTGGAGCGAGTAGGCTCTCTGCAAGAGCTGCGAACTGCAATAGAGTCCGCAGTCGCCTCTCTACCGGCGGACTATGCAACTGTCTTCATCCTTCGTGAGTGTCGCTCGTATTCAACGGCCGCAGTTGCCGACGCTCTCCACATCTCATCAGACACCGTTAAGTCTCGCCTTCACCAGGCTCGGGAAATTATGCGCAAAAAGCTCGCCCGGCAGAGGAAAGATCAGCTGTCCACCTCAGAGCCTTTATACGGACCCCATTGGTGGGAGATCGCAGCGTGAGCCCGATGACTCCTCAACCCTCATCTTCATATCCGTGGGAGGATGTGCATCCTTTTTTTTCAGGAGACATTTTTTACCAACGTTTGGGTGATTTGTGTAATTCCGCTCGAACCTCGATTGATATTGATTTTTACATTTTCGAGGACGATACAACCGGAAAATGTGTCTTTTCTCATCTCTTGGCTGCATCCCATCGGGGCGTTAAGGTGCGGATAATAGTTGATGGATTCGGATCTGTGTGGTGGCCATGGACCTTCGGACCCCGGGCGAATGAAAGTGGCATCGCATACCGGATTTACCATCAAATTGGCATCGAACGGTTCTTACTTGGGAGCAGGGTTATTCAACAACAGATAAAGGGTTTATGGTCCTGGTTCCAATCGATAAATCGACGCAATCATCGCAAAATCGCCATCTTTGACCGCGACAAGGCTCTTATCGGGAGCAGAAATATTGCATCAGTTCATTCAGAGTCGATATTCGGCGAAAAAGCCTGGAGAGATTCCTCGGTTGAATTGTCTGGAGCCGGAGTTAGTATATTGGCCGGCCAATTCGACTATGTTTGGAACTCACACCGTCTTTTTCGTCGATTTTACCTCAAAAGACCTCCCTCTTGGGGAGTGGGTGCGCCGAACGGAGCCATCCGCCACAACCTTACGAGGTCAGCTCGCCGGAGGAACTTTGCCCGACTCCTCTCCGATATTTCAGAGAGTCGCCGTCGAATTTGGATAACCAACGCGTACTTTGTCCCAGAGCGAAAGATCCTCTCTGCTTTGGTTGCCGCCGCCCGGCGTGGTTGCGACGTACAAATTGTTGTACCAGCAGTCTCCGATGTTTTCTTTGTCCCATGGGTCGCGTCAGCTCTCCAGAGGGATCTGCTTGAGTCGGGAGCACGAGTTTTCGAGTATATGCCGACGGTGCTCCACGCGAAAAGTATGATCATTGATGATTCAGTGATGATAGGATCAAGCAATATGAATCATCGCAGTCTTCTGCACGATCTCGAGACCGATATCGTCATTTCCGACAGAGGGGTAACAGAAAGATTTGTTGAACAGTTCACCATTGATAGAGGCAAAAGTCGGGAGATATCGCACTCAGAGTGGTTTCACCAAAAGCCGTGGTCCCGCTTACTTGGAACGATTCTACTCCCCCTCCGTCGTTGGATGTGATCCCCCCCGCTCAGCATTCGTTCCTGGAACGTGAACCCTCATGGACGATATGAAACAGCTCACCCTCTTCTCATGGAATATCCATAAGGGATTTTCGATCGGGCGTCGATTCAGCCTGCCCGAAATCAGAACAGCACTCCACCAAACAGGGGCGACTCTTGTCTTTCTGCAGGAGGTGATAGGAAAACATACCCGACACGCAGAACGGATCTCTTCGTGGCCTGAGGTACAGCACTGTGAATATCTCGCTGAGGGAGTTTATCCTCACCGGGTGTATGGCCTCAACGCGACATATCCGCATGGTAATCACGGGAATGGCCTTCTAAGCCGATTTCCCTCATCTTACTGGTCAAATATCGACCTTTCGACCAATCGTCTCGAGCAGCGAGGGTGCCTTCACGCTATTATCAAAATCGATGAGCCCTTCCCTCCCCTTCACTGTCTCTGCGTTCATCTTAACCTGCTGCACCGCTCGCGATTAAGTCAAATTATGTCTCTTTGTGATAGAATTTCAAGGGTCATCCCACCTCACGAGCCTTTTATCCTCGCGGGCGATTTTAACGACTGGAACGAGCGACTCTCCTCGATCCTTGAGTCTGAAACGGGCGCTCGAGACATATTTCACCTTCTCGAGGGGGAGCATGCCCCAAGTTACCCTTCCGTCTATCCCTTCCTGAGGCTTGATCGAATCTATATTCGGGGCCTCGAAGCTGTTTCAGCCAAAGTGCTCTCGGGAAAGCCATGGACAAGGCTCTCGGACCATCTCCCCATAACGGCAGAGGTGCGGTTACAGAAAGAGAGAATTTCCGAAGCTTGACCATTTTCCCTCGGCTATTAGCAAAACACTCTTTTACTCAGCTGACTCTTTGGGAATCTTGCCTCAAAATATAGCGTGATTAAAACCCCTGGCACTCCGGATACATCTTACACAGGCGGATAGTCTACTTTGACATCAACTCTCGCCAAAAAGGGGAAAAAAACAGCTTGTCTCCGAGGGCCTGATGCGTGTAGTGATCGGCATTCCGTCAGCCTTACGAAGTCTCGACAGCAAGGAATTATGCGACAACGAATTTCTCACCTAGCTTCCGCTTTTCTGTCCACTGTTCCTGTGCCAGCCCTCGTTTCAACTCCACTGGGGGAAATTGTCTATCGCAATCAATCGTGGTTGACAGCTTTTCCTGTCCCGTCTGAGTCGGCAGGTGCGGAGGCGCTCCCTTTACTCCAGGCTCACCTGTCAGTGCTCGGAATGACGGCAGATAAGGTCGATTCGTGGATTATGCAATCCCTTGAGTCCGAGCAAACATTAAATCATCCCGGAGTGCTGTCGGTTCTCCCCCTTGATAATCATCCTTATACTCTCTCGTTTAGTTCCCATAAACTTGATGGCGTTGTTGTCCTCCTTGTTATCGGGATACCTCAGGAGATTGAATCTTCATTACCGTCCTTTTGTTCCACCGTTACGGAAATGCCGGAATCCGGCGCACAGGGCTCCCCTGTGGCTCGCCACCGCGCTGAACTCGAGCGATTACGAGAGGCGCTCCAATCCGCGTCAAGTGTTGGTATTCAGCTGATGCGAGGATTGGGCCATGAGTATCGAACCCCCCTCAGTAGCATTCTCGGTTTACTCGAAATCGCGCTGATGAAGGAAGAGAGGGACGAAGTGCGCCAGATTCTCCTTCAGGCTCAAGGTAGCGCACAAGACCTTCTCACTATCGTGACTGATGTGATTGACTTCGCGAATATCGATACGGGAGCCATCGTTGTATCTCAACAATCCTTCAGCCTGAAGAATATAATAGACCGTATTCTCGCGCTTGTTGCTCGCAAATCAGCCGAGAAAAAGCTTCAAATTGCCTCGAAAGTTGCCGAGGGTCTTCCTTCTCAGGTGATAGCCGACGAACAAAGGATTGGTCAGATCTTGCTCAACACCATGCTTTTCATCCTCGAGCATGCGACCCCTCGTGGAGGTATTGCACTTTACATCGATGAATCTAGTGATGCCGTTACCGGCCAAGATGGCAGCATCACCGTTCGGGTATCAATCGCTTACTGGGATGACACTACGGCAGAAGGGGACGTAAAGCGTCTATTCTCAACTCTCTCTAACAATTCAGACCCAATTTCATCATCTCGGGCACTCTCTCGGCTTCGCCTTTCTCTCGTAGGACGGCTCTTAGATCAGCTCGGTGGAAGCGTTGAGGTTCGTCACCTTCCCCGCTGCGGAGTACGTATCGAGATGTTGATACCTGTAGGAGTGAATGAGGTGCCTCAGGGAAAAGACACACACGTTGCTCACCAATGGTCGGGTAAGGTACTGGTCGCAGAGGATAATCCGATTAATGCCCGAGTTGTGACATTGATGCTTGAAAACCTCGGGGTACGCTTCGTGCTGGTGAGGAACGGAACAGAGGCGATTCGGGCTTACGAGGAGGATGAAGAGGGATTTGACCTCGTTCTGATGGATTGTCAGATGCCGGAGCTCGATGGATTTGAGGCGACGCGCGCTATTCGGTTAATGGAAGGGGATACTAAAAAGAGAACTCCTATCATCGCGATGACCGCATACGCCCTGCCCGGCGACCGAGATGCGTGTCTCGCTGCTGGTATGGATGGCTATCTCGCCAAGCCCCTCTCATCGATACAACTCGCCACTACTCTGGAGGCGTTCAACCGAGGATAGCTAGATTACCGGTCACCCCGTATCCCACCCAACGAATCATGATTTGCGTCTTCCCTCACTCACTCTGAGCAGCTTTCATTACCGCAGCCGGAATATCCTGAAGCGCAAGTACAGAACTAACCCCGCCCATCTCTACTGCAGCCCTCGGCATCCCATAGACCGCGCAGGTGGCCTCGTTCTGGGCCACCGTGAAACTTCCCTGATGTTTCATCTGCACCATTCCCTTCGCACCGTCACTGCCCATCCCAGTCAGAATCACCCCTACCGCATTCTTTCCGGCATATTCGGCCCCGGACTGAAATAGCACATCAACCGAAGGGCGGTGATGTCCGACAAGAGGACCGTCCTTTACCTCTACCAGGTACCGAGCACCTGAGCGCTTCAATGTCGTATGCTTATTGCCGGGCGCGATAAGCACGGTGCCGGGGGATACAGAATCGCCATCCTGGGCTTCCCGAACTGAAATTGCACAGATTGAGTTAAGTCGATCTGCGAATGCTTTGGTGAATCCCGCGGGCATATGTTGGACTATCACGGTACCAGGGCCGTTTACCGGCCAATGAGGCAGTATAGCCTCGACCGCAGAGGTCCCTCCTGTTGATGCACCTATAAGAACTATCTTATTGGTAGTTGCCGCAAGAGCTCGCCCAGAACGAGCTGGCACGGCAACCATCGCCGGACGCATCAGGTCCATACGGATCCGTGATGCCGCTTTGATCTTTTGACGGAGCTCAATCGACATATCCCCAACCGAATACGCCTCACCCGGTTTACAAAGCACCTCAACTGCTCCTGCCTGCATGGCCTCAACCGCAAGCTCTGACCCTCTCTTTGCAAGCGATGAAACGATCACCACGGGAAGCGGGTGATGTTGCATCAATTTGCGGAGAAAGGTAATACCATCCATGCGAGGCATCTCGATATCCAGGGTCAGCACGTCAGGCTTCAACTGGACAATTTGCTCTCGGGCGACGTAGGGGTCAGGAGCAGTCCCCACAACCGTAATCAACGGGTCTTTAGAAAGTTCCTTTTCGAGTGTTTGGCGGACTACGGCTGAATCATCCACAATAAGAACGCGAATCATTTGGCCACCTTACCTTTTTTGAAGACCGAGGTATCCACTTTTGTAAGATAATGATTTACCCCGAGTAAACTTTCCGTCACTCCGATAACCAATAGACCTCCTGGATTGAGAAGTCTCGACATTTCATCAACGATCTGTTGCCGTGTCGGAAGGTCGAAATAGATCATGACGTTTCGCAGAAATATGACATCGATTCCACCCTGAAGCCTGTATGGAAACCGAGTAAGGTTGAAACGTTTAAAGAGAACGTTTGATCGAACATTCCCACGCACCCTCCAAAACTCTCCCTCAGGTAAATGGAGGGCTTCCATGTATTTAAGCTTCAATATATTCGGGACAGGTTTTACCGTTTCAGCGGGATAGATGCCCTGTATTGCAACCTGAAGAGCACGGGTCGAGATATCGGTTCCCAATATTCGCAGGGTATTTGAAATTGGATCGGTGCATTCAAGGGATTCAAAGCACAAGGTATACGGTTCTTCTCCTGTGGAGGCTGCCGCGCACCATATTTTAATCTCTCTCTGACCCGCTCGCCGAATTTCGTTGAGGTGATTACGAAGAGTTTCGAACTGTTTGGGTTCCCGATAAAAATAGGTCGTATTCGTTGAAATAGCATCAATAAGTTTTGTGAGTTCACCTCCGCTTGAATCATCGAGAATGACTTGAAGATATTGCCCAGGGTCCGCGAGCTGGAGTTCGATCATCCTCGACTGTATTCGGGATAACAGAAGCGTTTGCTTGTCATCCGTGAGTACAATCCCACTCTCGCGATATATGATCCTCCGAAGGTGTTCGAATACGGCAAGATCCATTCTAAGCCCAATTACCCCATCTAATCTGGGAATTATCTATCAATGCAAAACAACTGGCCCATTTCCGTCAGATTGGTATTCTCTGCTTCTATCGACATGCGTGTAGGATTCTTGGGCCAACCGAACGAGTGACTTGACATCGAGAATAAGCACCACATTACCCTGAGGCATGATAGCTCCACCCGATACTCCCTTGACCTCTTCGAACACCTCGCCCAGGCTCTTGATAACCGTCGAACACTCGCCTTCAATCGTATCTACGAGAAACGCGAATTGATCTCCATTCTCCTCAAGCACTACTATCGACGCTCGCTCTGGATCCTCTATCGCTCCATCAATGCTGTAGACCTCGGAAAGGCGGAAGAGAGGCAGATATTTTCCCCGAAAGAAGAAGGTTTCCGCACTATCCATCGCACGCGAAATCATTCCTCGACGCGGGCGAAGGAATTCAACTATCGAGAGGCTAGGAATAATAAAGTTTTCCGCCCCTACTGAGATCTGAATTCCCTCTATTATCGCTAAGGTGAGCGGAAGCTCGATAATGAAAGCAGCCCCATTACCGACACTGGACTGAATGTGAATCCTCCCTCGAAGGTCTTCAACGTTTCGACGGACCACATCCATACCAACGCCTCGCCCCGACAGATCCGTTACCTGAGCCGCCGTTGAAAAGCCAGGCGCAAAGATAAGCTGAAATGCCTCGTCGTTTGAAATCCTCTTTCCATCCTCGATAATCCCCTTATCGATTGCCTTCGCTATCAATTTTGCCGGATCAAGCCCACGTCCATCATCCTGAATCTTTATGTGAACATTGCCTCCGGAATGATATGCGGACAGTTTTATCGTTCCTTTGCGGGGTTTACCTGCCAAATCGCGCTCATCATTTGGCTCAATACCGTGATCGAGAGAATTGCGCACCATGTGCATAAGGGGATCCGCGAGCCGATCGATGAGGTTTCTATCGAGCTCGGTATCCTCACCCTCCATCTGAAACACGATATCTTTCCCGAGCCGTTTGCTCGTATCCCAGACCAGACGCTGCATCTTTTGAAAAAGTCCCCGGATTGGGTCAAGGCGCATCGATATCCCGACATCCTGCAGTTCTTTGGAGAACTTTTCGACACGATGAGCCGCATCCATCACATCTTTATGATCGGACATATGAAGTTTGCAGAACCTGACAAGAACCGATGAAAAGACCACCATTTCACCGATGAGGTCAATGAGGTTATCAAGTCGTTCGGTATCTACTTTGACGAACTTCTTCGAAGCCTCCGCTGCTTCGTTCGCGATCTTCTTTGCAAGCTGCTGGCCCCTCTTCGGCTCAGCCGCTAGCTTCTTAGATCCCTTATCTGCAGGTGCAGGGGGCGGTGCCACTTTTTTCTCGCGCACTTTTCCTGGAAACGCCGATCGATGCGAGGCCTGTAGAGCATCTTGGCCTGTGGCGCGCTCTGGTTGAGTCCTCTGCTCTTGCCGAGGTTCCGCTTGCTCACGTTCACTCACATCACCGTCATCTTCGGATGATTCCGACTCGTCCTCCAACTCTTCATTCTCACTCAAGTTCGATACCGGGGCCACTGGCTTAGCCCCTATCGCATCTCGATTGATTGGCCCTCCTTTATCAAATGCTCGGATAAGCTGGAGAAGACGGAGAGAGTCATCGGATCGCTTAACCAGTGCCCCAGAGGCCGATGCATCCCGGTATCTTTTGAGGGCGTCCTTTTGACAATCGAGATAGAAGAGACAAAGCTGCTCGAGTCGGTAGTCCATCGGTCGGTGACCATCGCGTACTTCATGCAGCATATCCTCCAAGAGATGAGAACATTTCTTCATCTCTTGGAGATTAAAATACGCAGAGCCTCCCTTTATCGAATGGATTCCCCGAAAAATAGTGTCGATTGCATCTTTCGCGTACTGGCCCTCTGCTTCAAGAATGACCTGCTCAATCGCGTTGATATGCTCTTCGCACTCTGTGCCGAATTCCTGTAAGATGTCGAGGTCCCCCTCTATGGCGTAGTGGGGCGCTATATCGCCGAGGTCCTCTAGAACCTCGGGGCCCTCCTCCTCCGGCGTTGGTTCGGAGCTTGTTTCTTCACGATCCTCTGGCTGCTGCACCTCCTCTGTGCTCATCTCCATCTGAGGTTCAGGGCTGACCGAAGCTGGACTTGAAACTCCCCCGTTCAGAAGTTGGTCGAGGAAGTCTTGAGGAAGAAGATCCACGAATGGAGATGATTCGTCCACCTGAATCGCAAGTGGCTCGAAATCTCCGATAGGAGAGCTGACATCCTCAGTCTCTGTGTTCGGCTCACTGAGCGAGGTTCCATCTTCTCGAGATAAGCCCCCCGGACCATCATCTGCGGCTGACGATTGCTCACTTGATGCGAGACTTGGCGACCCACTGCCCCCTTGATCGACTCCCAAAAATCGCCGAACCTGATTTAGATAAGTGGGTTCACCCGCGGAATCGATCAACCGTTTAATCTCTCCCTCTCCCGGACGACCGCCTGCAAGCGAAGCAAGTTCCTTCAATTGTTCGGCGATGAGAACGCACCCGATACTGTCTCCCTCATGCGTCATGTCAACGAGAAGCTGAAGCTCCTGAATCTTCTCCGGAGGAATGCCCTCAAGAAGGTTCTGCTGCGTCACCTGAGGTCGCTCCTCTTGACTGCTCACCTCCTGAGGAGAGCCCTGATAGTCTGCGATGAACTTTCGAATTCGAGGTATGAAATCGGGAGACTGACTTAAACGAACAATATCCAAGAGGGTTTGCTCTATCGGGTCTCCTTTCGCCAAGGCGATAAGATCAATCACCAACTCTTCGAGGAGGGATACACCAACCGTATCGCCTTCATATGTCATCTCCACCATCAGCTGGAGTTCGGATACTTTGTCAGATAGTAGTGCCATAATCCGTCACTATTATTATCTTCGCCTGACCGGACAACCCCCCGGACTATCCCCTCGCGATCTCCGTCAACCCTCATCGTCCGACAACTTTTTTCGATGAGGTGGCGATAACCCAACTTCAGGTAAAACTGGGTATATTTCCTCGACGGGATTGATACTCAGTCTCGCTGCCTACCAACCAATGCGGACAGCACGTTCGAGAGAACAATGGCCGTAAGGTCGGATCTCACCCGAAATTTCTTAAGTAAATTCTCGAATCGGGATTTCTGCCTGGAAGATTTCACGGGCCGCTCGCCTTGATCGCTGAGGATAAGCTCTATAGTCGCCCCCGAAGGGATATGTTTATAACCCCTTTACACAAATCCTGAGAGAAAAACGATGATTGTTCAATTCGGATCTATTGAAAGACTTGTCTCTTGGAAAAATGAAGTTCTTCGCTCTCAAGTTCGGATCGGATGTGGCCGATACCTGCCCCATGGTTCAGCGCGTTCGCGCCGGAAGCGGCATGATCGGACTTTGGTGAATCTTGTTTTCAAAGTTTGATGTCAAGGTGCCCATTTGAAGGAATTGGTGGGCGGGCGGTGGCTTGGGTGGCTATTCGAAATTACGATCGATTCAGGAGAGACGAAAACCATGAGAAGTCTGACGATTAAACAGTCATTGACCGGAGCATTTCTTGCGGTCGGTCTCATACCAGCGCTTGTTATCGGCGGCGTGAATTACTTTGCTCTTGATAAGATAGCTGGTAATCTACGGGACTCGACAAAAGTTCACGCCGTTAATGTCGCGGATAAAATCGATAGAAACTTGTTCGAGCGATACGGTGATGTCCAGGCGTTTGGCATTAATCCTGCGGTCCAGGACAGAACAAACTGGTACCGCGTCGGCGCAGAACAAAACGCGATAGTAGCGGCAATGAATCAGTATGTCGCTCTCTATGGAATCTACCCGGTGATGATTCTGGTAGATACCAGTGGGAAGGTGATAGCAGTCAACGACAAAACGCTCAGTGGAGATTCCATCAGTACAAGTGGGATCTATAAACGTGAATACAGTGGCGCTTCCTGGTTCAGAGATGCCATCGATGGTCGATTTTACACGGCCGACCAAGCTGGTTCTCTTTCAGGAACGGTCGTTGAGGATCTGGTGATTAGTCCAGAGGTCACGTCTGCCTATGCTGGTCATTCCGGACGGGTGATGGGTTTTACCGCCCCCGTCAAGGATGCGGTAACCGGGGAGACCATCGCAGTTTGGCATAACCTCGCTGACATGAGTTTAGTCTCCGAAATCGCGGGACAGTTCCTCAAGGAAGTTCAGGCAAATACAGGGATGGAGTCAACAGCGGTCGCCGTCGTGAATTCGAAGGGTGAGACGATTGTCGCTCATAATCTTGAGCAAGGGCACGGGAAAGATCCTGAGCCCTCCAAAGTAAACGCTCCTGCCCGTCTTTTCGACGAGGGCAAGTTGACTCGTCAGCTGAGCCGAGGGGCGGATCCGCTTTCGGAGGTTCTCGATAACGGTCGGGCGGTCGCAGCGTATCATTTCCGAGGGGCACTCGGTTTTAAGGGCATGCCATGGACCGTGGCAGTTTCAGTCGACGACACTGAAATTACCTCAGCGGCCTCGGAGGCCGTCTGGTGGGGAGCAGTAGTCTCGACGGTCCTCGCGCTCGTGCTTACGGGGCTGATCTGGTGGGTCCTCAAGGCATTGGTGTCACCTATCGAGCGCGCGGTCGTCGACCTTCACACCGGTTCGGGTGAACTTCGAAATGCAGCAGGTCAGGTATCGACCAGCTCCATCTCACTCGCTCAGGGAGCCACCGAGCAGGCTGCATCTTTGCAGTCATCCTCTCAGTCGCTCGAGGAGATCTCGGCCCTGTCGCGTCAGAATACAGACAGTTCTCAGCAGGCGTTCGCTCTTTCGGACGCGGCCCGCGAGGCGTCGGAATCGAGCGTGAAATCGACCGATAGTTTGATGACTGCGATGCATTCGATTCGGCAAGCTGCTGACGAGACTGCGCAGATCATCAAGATTATTGATGAGATCGCATTCCAGACGAACTTGCTAGCGCTCAACGCCGCGGTCGAAGCCGCGCGAGCAGGTGATGCAGGGAAAGGTTTCGCGGTGGTCGCTGAAGAGGTGCGAAACCTCGCTCAACGCAGTGCGAATGCAGCTCGCGAGACCGGGGATAAGATTCGTCACTCCAAGCAGCTTGCCCAGGAAGGGGTGGATGTTGCGGAAGAGGTGGCGCGTGCGCTCGACAACATTCGCCAGAAGGTTGTCCAATCCGCTTCCCTCGTCAAGGAGATCGCAGCGGCTAGCCGGGAGCAGTCGGCGGGCATCAATCAGGTCAACGGCGCGATTGGGGAGCTAACAACGGTGACAGCTCGTGCGACGGCGGTATCTCAACAAACGAGCTCCGCGGCCGAGGAGTTGACCGCTCAAGCATCCGCATTCGACCAGATTATCGCGAGACTCATGGAGATTGTGGGATACCGTGGCGGTCGGTCTCGAGGACACCATTCCCATCGTCATGACGTTGGGCAGGGGGACGTTTTCATTAAGAAAGCCGCTCCCATAACAGTCGCGACGTCAGCAGCGGTGATGCCGAAAGATTCTCACGCATCTTCGGTGATCCCGTTCGATGACGACAACTTTGCCGGGTTCTAGTGTCAGTATTTGAAGAGGTGACGGTTGGGACCTCTCCGAATCGGGGGCCGCCATCACCTCCTCGGCAACAGCCAAAAGAGGTACGGTTTTGTAGAGGGAGGGGGGGCAGGTTTTAAAGCTTCGTCGAGCCAACATGGGCTTTCTGATTCTTCGTGAACAGCTCCGTACCGATGAAGAGAGTGTGCAGCAGGAAGGGAGATAAGGGGTATGAGCACAACTCAGATAAAGACTTTGCAAGAGCTCGCGGGCAAGTACCTGACCTTTGCGGTATCGAAAGAGCGCTATGGTATTGAAATCTTGACCATTCAGGAGATAATTCAGGTACCACAGTTAACCCGAGTTCCGAAGAGTCCCGACCACACGAAGGGGGTAATCAACCTCCGAGGAAAAATTATTCCGGTCATCGACTTGAGGGGAAGGTTTGGACTTTCAGAGATCCCTTATAACGAGAGGACCTGTATCATCGTGGTACACATGAAACGAGGAGCGACAACCGTTCCGATCGGCCTCGTCGTTGATACCGTCCTCGAGGTGCTCGACTTTGAGCCAAAGGAGATAGAACCATCTCCAGCGTATGGAACGAGCTTTGATTCAAGCTCAATTTTGGGTTTGGGACGCAAGGGGAATATCGTCAACATCCTCCTCGACGCGCAGATTTTGCTCGGAGTTGTGGCCGACCTCGCCCCCGAGGATTCAGGAGAGCTCCCCCACTAACTCTCACCATCCAGAAAAGTCGCCGCTGCTGGGCGAAGGTAAGAGCTGCAGTAACGAAGGGTCGGGCACCGATTAAAAAAAGGGGGCAACGGCATCAAGGGCGGCCGCTCACACAGCTGCGAAAAGGTCTGAGCATAAGCAAAACTCTTGACGGTGGGCCCCTCTCCATGCTCTGGATGACGGTAGCGTAAACGCCTTGGCAACCCTGAGAGCTTGGTCGACTCACCTCTTTTCGACTGGGGCAAGGTTAGACTCAACAACAAAGCTTCCAAACTCAGTCTTGAAGGGGATCACAACAATTGGAACCTTCGCGAACTGGGCGATTTCTACCCCTTGACCACGAAGCATAAAAGGGGTTGCCATGTCGAAAATCAGACCGCGCTCGGACATTTCCGCCTTCGCTCCGCCAGCAATCACATTCGTAAGTTCACCCACAGCGTCGAGGATATCATCATCAATAGCGGCGATATCCTCCATAAACATCCTGCTAACGATACCAAGAATGCAGGGCTCATCAAAACTAATCGCCATGTTGCCAGCTACGGCTGCCCCACCCATCCCTATCACACCAGTCGCCGGGCCGAACGTCTTCTTGTCAGGCTTGAGGAAAGGTTGCCCCGGGGTGGGAACTGTCGATGCCATGGTGCTGATCGTATTTATGGCCGCATTGATAAATGGGTTGATGTATTCAGCCTTCATGGGGTCGATTACCAAAAAGTAGACGAAGTTCCGGTATAATTACGATGAGTTACTCAACCGCAAACTCGGGATATAATCGCGCACCGAGTTGAGAGGAGGACTCCTGCACCATTATGATGATGATATCAAACGGGTCGAACCGCGCCCAGAGCATATTCTGTCATCGGCCCCGTTCTTTTAATGCAAACCTCCGTTCCAATGTAAAGCTCTGACTCCATTCAAAAAAATGCTATGCCCACGCGCCCCCTTTTTTCCTCAAGTATCATCGATTACCTGACGACAAGATTCTAAGTAAGCGAAGGACCTCGTTCTTAAATAGTCAGGTAATTATTCGAATGGGTTTGGTATGACCTTTTTGCTGAAAGATAAAAATTACCCTGTGCTCGTGGTCGACGATTTCTCCACGATGCGTCGGATAATCAAAACTGCCCTCAAACAGATGGGCATTGAAGATATTACTGAGGCCGAAGACGGAAAAATGGCTTTGCAGAAGCTGAAGTTAAAAGACTTCAAGCTGATAATTTCAGATTGGAACATGCCCAACATGATGGGTATCGACTTTCTTCGGCGGGTTCGAGCCGATGAAAAGTACAAGCATATTCCATTTCTTATGGTGACAGCTGAAGCTCGAAAGGACAACGTTCTTGAAGCCGCAAAAGCGGGGGTCAGCAACTACATAACGAAGCCATTTACCGCTGAGGATCTCCAAAAGAAGATAGAGGTAATAATCGTGAAGCAGCAGCAATCGGCGGCGGCTGCAGCACCCGCAGCCGAATCATAGGGCCCCCTCGTCCATCTGCCGTTAATCCTTCGTTACCAAGGGTAGGCCCATCGAGACATGAGACCCAGGCTCGATGAGGGAGGCCAACTCGTGTTCTGGCCAGAGGTGATGCCAAAAAAGAAGGACACTGCTGCCGAGAGTAAAATAGGCGACATCGTCCCCCCTCTTTACCTTCTTACCGATCGGGAATGATCGGGGCCTGCGATCAGAACCAAAGAGAAACCGGCTTGTTGAGAAGGAGCTATCGTCCGTCAGTCTAATCGAACCTACATTGGTTGCTCCTACCATGACCATCAGAGTGCACCTGTCCTCCTGCCGAAACACGAAGATGACTCGTTCATTCCTGCTGAAAAGTTTGTCGATTGTGGCTAAAGACCAATCGTTTACCGGCCAGAGCGAACCAGGTATGTGAATAATCCGCTCCAGAATCCCATCAACAGGGGCGTGCACCCGATGATAGTCACGGGGGGAAAGGTAGACATTCCATACCTGAGTTCCGTGAGCGGCCGCGGTGGCCTCCTCGTCCGCAAGAAGTTCTGCGAGAGTGTAGGCGACCCCTTTTATCAAAAGCTTTCCCCCAGGCGAAGTCTGACCAATCTCTCGCAACGTACCATCGACCGGACAGGTGAGCACGGCGGGCTCGATCTGACGGGCTCCAAGCCGCAATTTTCGGGAGAAAAAGGCCCCCACCGAGCGATACTCTGAGAGGGGAAGCTCAGCTTCGGATTCATCAATCCCGACAAGCTGAGAGAACGCTCGGAGCACTGGAGCTCTCAGAACAGGCGGAAGGGGAACATGCGCCAGCGTGCCGCACAACCAGCTCAGCTGTCGTTTCGGGAGTATGGTGGTGATTTGTGAAAAAGACATGATGGGTGAAAGGGAATGATGAGAGTACTATGGATAAAGCTCCTGGGAAAAGGTACCGCTTCTCGGACGGGGATGCAAAGGCCCCATCTCTTCGGGGATTTTCAATGAACAATGACTTACCACCTCTCCTCCCTCGGTTTTTGGTGGAGCATCAAAAAGATGGGGTGCTATACTACCAGGAGTAATCGGGGTAATTCCTCAGGGAGCCCTCGGAGAATCTTACAGATGATTGGAATAAAATCGGACATGGCTCCGCACCAATCCGTCTGAATATGCCATTCTCGGCAGGAAAAGAAATGCGTGATCCCCTCTTTGAACGATGGATTTCACTTTCACCCCGGCTGCGAGTGGGGATCGTTATTCTTCTTCTCGGTATGGTCGGTGCGGCCCTTCTGCAACTATCAAAACGGTCGCAGTCCTCAGAACAGAGGTCCTCGAGTGCGATGGTCGTCCAGGAGCAGCCTCGTGTTAAATCGGCCCCGAGTGCCGAGGAATCAGCCCCACAACCCCGACAGAAGACCCCCTCGGCTCTCATTATTGAAGAGGATAGCACTAGTGAGCCCGCCGTGCCTTCAGGAGATTCCTCGACAACATCATCGGGTAATGCTGCCCCCCCGCCGAGCTTAATGGATGGTGACGGGATTCGCCCAAATGGTCCTGGACCGAGTCTAGCAACCAATCCCATGCCTCAAACGGGTACACTCTCTGCCCCCGTAAAGACTGCAGCACATTCGCCATCCGATCCGTCCCCCTCCCCTCAAAGAGGGCAAAACTCGGCTCAATCCCTTCTTGATGAAGTACCCCCCGGCAATTCTAAAACTCCAGTGAGGCTTGCTCATTACCGATTCGTTCTCGCCTCTTCAGGCTATGAAAGTAATCCCACCGAGCAGCGCAACATCGAGAGAATAGCCGCCCTCGAACGACTTACGCAGGTGGCTTGCATGCAGGGCATGTTGCGCTCCCTCTCGTACCGTGGTCAAACCGACCCGGCTTCATCGAACAACCCGCTTTGCCAAGCGGCGATTGAAAGACTTCTCGCGCTTAATCCGGGGAGTACCTCTGCTACCTGTGCCCGAGATGGAATTGATTCACCCTCCTGCTATTCGGCTGATGCTGATACCACCCTTCAGTCAACCAGCTCATCGGTCTCAAAGCGCGGAACCAAATCGATGACGCCATCAGAGTCAGAAACGCTCAGAGCTCAATTCTCGTCAAGCTTGCAGATCTACCAACAGGTGGTTCGTACCGCCACCGAAGACAAGAGAGAAAACCTTCGTTCAGAGTTGACAAACTTAGCCGATAAGTTGTTGAGAACGGCGTGTACCTCAACACAGATCTCGGTGAGAGAACGTCCCTCAGTCCAAACCCGAGATTTTCGTCAAAAGGAAGATCCGTTCGGCATAAACTCCTTTCTCGCAGAACAGGAAAAGGCCCGAGAGTACGAACAGAGAAATGCAAAAAGACCAGGGCGGGGCAATGCAGATGACGACGCGGGTTTCAATGCACAGCTCCCCCCTCGTGCCCCATCGAGTCCTGGAGGAGGTCAGAGTGGCATCGACCAACAGGCGGCTAATCAGAAGCAGGGGGAAAAAGACCTGGCAGCGCCTCGACCTCTTGGTCTCGTGAACATCGTGCCCTCGGAGTGTACCTCCGCGTTGACCGCCGTTCGCTCGTTTGATCCGGCCCTTCCGTTCCTCGCGTGTGCAGAGAGAGGGATGTATTCTCCCCGGTGTGTTCAGTCCCTCCGCGCTCTGCGTTCTCAGAAAAAGGGCCTGAGAGCGGGCGGTGTAGCTTCGGAGGAAGAAAATGAGGCTTTTTCAACATTTTGATGAGTATCGCCCCGTAGGCGAAACGGTCCAACCGAAAAGATCCTACACGACACCCAGCTCTCGCTCGATAACCGCCGCAATATCAGTCGTGTGCTTTTTGCACTGATCCTCCGATTCGGCTTCCACCATCACCCGGATCTTATTCTCGGTTCCTGAATATCGAACGAGGAGACGACCTCTTCCCGATAACTCTTCCTCTTTTGATCTGATGACCGATACAAGCGGGGGTACCGATTCAATCGGGATTCGCTGCGCTACCGGGATATTAACGAGTCGCTGCGGAAATCTCTGGTAATCAGCAAGCAACTCTGACAGGGGCTTCCCTCGACGAACCATAATTGAGAGCACTTTAAGCGCGGTGAAGATGCCATCCCCTGTGGTTGAATGAGCTCCAAAGATGGTGTGCCCCGACTGCTCTCCCCCAAGCTCAGATCCCGTTCTCAGCATCTCTTCCAAGACATACCGATCCCCGACCTGAGTACGAACTAATTCTATCCCCCTCGCGGAAAGAAAGCGCTCAAGCCCGACATTCGACATCACCGTTGCGATAACTTTGTTGCTCGGAAGAAGTCCTCTTTCCTTCAGATCGGCGGCGCACAAAGCCAACACCATGTCTCCATCAACAACAGAACCCCGCTCATCGACGAGGATACACCGATCCGCATCACCATCAAGCGATATACCAAGTGCGAGACTATTCTCGAGCACCAGACTCTTCACGACGTCGGGGTAGAGGCTTCCAAAACCCGCATTGATATTTTTCCCGTTAGGGGCGGTGCCCCGGGATATCACCTCAGCACCCAATTCAGTGAGTGCTTGCGGTGCCACCGTATATCCCGCTCCATGCGCCGCATCGAGGCCAACCCGCAGCCCCTCGAAGCTCATCTCTCGCGGAAACGCCCCCTTGAGGAATACTGTGTAACGACCGACGGCATCGGGAATTCGAGTGGCCTTGCCGAGTTTACACGGCTCAGCGTTTTCTCCGAGCTCGTGCGGAGCGTCGAGGAGCGCCTCTATCTCACGCTCAACCTCATCGGGCAGTTTGTAGCCATCTGCAGCAAATATCTTGATGCCGTTATCTGAGAAGGGATTGTGCGATGCACTCACCATGATACCCGCATCCGCTCGCATACTTCTCGTCAGATAAGCAACTCCCGGGGTCGGTAGAGGCCCAACGAGCATGACCTCTCCCCCCATCGCCGTTATACCGGAGGTCAACGCAGTTTCAATCATGTACCCTGAGATGCGGGTATCCTTCCCGACGAGGATTCGGTGGCGACCTGCCCTCTTCATGAATATCTTCGCAATCGCCTTTCCGAGAAGCACAAGCATCTCGGGATTAAGAGGAGCTACCCCTGCGATACCCCGGATACCATCAGTGCCAAAATACTTCCGCTCGTGCGCGTTGTTCATACTACCTCCGATACCACGGGCTGAACTACCTCACCCCATCCCGCTCCTTGAATACACCAAAAACCGATCAAATGTCATCGTCAGTCGTTTTCCTGTCACCTGAGGGGCAAAATGGTCTTACGAACTTTTCCCGCACCCTCTCTGACTTGAACCGTCGCCGGCTCGATCAAATCAACACCCACCCCCTCTGGGAGATCGACACCAACCGGAACAGAGGCTCCGGGCCGTTCCGATTCCGAAAGTCGCACATACGGGACAACATCCCCGTCGGAAAGCCCTTCCACCAGAGGGCGGGGACCTGTCACAACCACCCGGACGTGCGATGGGTTCACCGTTCTGCCCCCCCCGCCCGCGAGCCGGATCTCTATCCCCCTTCGTCGAAAGGTCTTCCGAACAGGCACAGGAGAAACAGCAACAACAACCGTAACCTCATCAGCTGAAAGTATCATGCTGCTCGCGGGTTTGCGAATTGGAAGCTCTTTTTTGGTGGTACTGTCAAAGGCACGAATATCAATTGGATACGTTTCAAGTTGGCGAAGCTCACGAACGAGTTCGTAGGGGCCTTCAACGACAACAGCCTCCGGCTGCCATGAAATACTGTCGAGTCGGTACGCTTCGTCAATACGCCCTAATCGGGGCACCTCGACCGGCACCACCTTGGTGGCCTTCTTATCAAATCGAAGCTCAACTTCAGCGGGATCAACACTCGCAATCGAGAGGCCAGAGGGAAGAGATAGCTCTGATGACGCAACAGGAACGACATACCGGTTCGGAGCATCTTTGGGAACCGCGACCCGAATCGCTTTTAGGCCATCAAGGCCCGAGTTAAGCAAAAATGAGGGCCCGCGTACCCGAACCGAGACCTGAGTAACACTCTGCGAAAGGAGAAGCGTGTCGTCAGGGACATTACGCACCTCGACCGGAAGAGTAACCGTCAAAGAGCTCATATCGGTATTAACGACAAACCAAAGAGCAATAGCAGCTGCCAATGATATGACCTTCAAAAAAGCGAGCGAGCGGAAAAACCTCATGACACCTGGTGCGACCTCCTCAGAAATATCTCAGAATTCCGCTCCTTTTCCCCGTTTAGGTGAGTGGTAAGAACATTTTTCAGCGCTGGGGCATCGAGATTGCGGACAATTCTCCCCTCACAAACAACTGAAACCGCCCCTGACTCTTCAGAGACAACCACTATAACTGCGTCACTCCGTTCAGATATACCAACCGCAGCCCGATGGCGGGTGCCCAGATTAGGATCAAGATCCGGATTAGATGTGAGGGGAAGCACACACCCCGCTGCTTTGATACGCCCCTGATGTATTACCACCGCTCCGTCGTGAAGAGGACTATCTTTGATAAAAAGAGCACTGAGCAGCTTTCTACTGACAATGGCATCGAGAACAACAGCATCCTCAACGAGATCATCAAGACCAATCGTGCGTTGAATGACGATAAGCGCCCCCGTGCGACTCTTTGAGAATTTACTGCAGACAACCGCGAGATCATCAAGCAGCTGATCTGGTCCGGCATTCACCTCACCCGCAAATATCTGTTGCAGCCCCACCTTAGTGAGAGCGCGACGAATCTCATCCTGGAAGAGGATAACCGCCACGATGATAATCGCATCGAGGAATCGACCCAGTACCCACGCCAGGGTTAGGATGTGGAGATGAGTTGCCAACAGATGAACGGCGACGACGACGATCAGCCCCCATAACATCGGGACCGCTCTCGTCCCCCGAATGATAAGGAGCCCTCGATAAAGAAGCGCCGCCACCAAAAGAATATCGATGACCGAGCGGATAATGATCTCCCATTCTCCAATTTGTAGGGGAACCATATCCAGACCCACATAGCCAGTGTATGAATACCTTCAAAGCGGAAAACAGCTAAACCACCACAGCGCTTGAAGCATCCTCTCCGTTTCCTCCATCCTGCTCAGAGGGCGGGGTGGATTCACCCGACTTACCCTTTTTACCAGAGACTATCTCATCTATCTCCGATCCATCGAGCGTTTCGGCCTCCATTAATCGTTTAGCAAGCCGGTGGAGAACTTCAACACGCTCAGATACGATGGTGTGTGCTATCTGATATTGTTGCTCAATTATTCGCCGAACCTCTCGGTCAATCTCCTCTTGGGTGTGTTCAGAATGCTCCTTCGGTTTTCCGATCTCACGCCCGAGAAATACATGTTCTTCCCTGCCGCTATAGTACAGAGGTCCGAGGGTGTCACTCATCCCCCACTCGCACACCATCCGTCGGGCGATCTCTGATGCTCGCTCGATGTCGTTTTTCGCCCCGGTGGTGATCTCATCAAAAACGAGCTCTTCAGCAACCCGCCCCCCGAAGAGAACGGCAAGCTGGTCGAGAAAGTACGCCTTGGAGTAGGTATGCTTGTCTCCCTCTGGGAGTTGTTGCATCAGACCCAGCGCCATTCCGCGGGGCACTATCGTCATCTTGTGCACCGGATCGGCGTTCTTGAGCATCTTGGCCACCAATGCATGACCGCTCTCGTGATAGGCAGTAGTCTCTTTCTCACGCTCGGAAAGGAGCATCGAGCGACGTTCAGCGCCCATCATCACCTTGTCCTTCGCATACTCGAAATCACTTTTTTCAACCTTTTCTTTGTTCTTTCGGGCAGCATACAGCGCAGCCTCATTAACGAGTATCTCAAGATCAGCACCAGAGAAGCCTGGCGTCCCCCGTGCAATGACCTCAAGTTCTACATCAGTGGCGAGCGGCACCCTCTTCACATGCACTTTGAGTATACCAAGTCGTCCGTTTAGATCAGGGCGAGGCACGACCACCCGTCGGTCGAACCGTCCCGGACGCATCAGAGCAGGGTCGAGCACATCGGGCCGATTCGTCGCTGCGATGAGAATCACCCCCTCGTTACTTTCAAACCCATCCATCTCCACCAGAAGTTGATTAAGGGTCTGCTCCCGCTCATCGTGACCACCCCCCATGCCAGCCCCGCGGTGACGACCCACCGCATCGATTTCATCGATGAAGATGATACACGGAGCGTTCTTCTTGCCCTGGATAAAGAGATCACGCACACGGGACGCACCCACCCCGACGAACATCTCGACAAAATCAGACCCAGAAATGCTAAAAAAGGGCACCCCTGCTTCTCCGGCGATCGCCTTCGCAAGTAGCGTCTTCCCTGTTCCCGGCGAGCCAATCAGAAGAACTCCCTTGGGAATGCGCCCTCCAAGCCGGGTAAATCGCTTCGGATCTTTGAGGAACTCGATGATCTCCTCGAGCTCAGAACGAGCCTCATCGATTCCTGCGACATCATCGAAGGTCACTCTCGTTTGCGATTCAGTGAGAAGTTTCGCCCGAGATTTGCCGAAACTCATCCCCTTCCCCGCCCCCATCTGAACCTGACGCATCAGGAAAATCCACAATCCGAAAACGAGAAGAAAGGGGAGCACATTTGCAAGAACGATGGCATACGAGGTCTGATCAGACGGCTCTCGTACCGAGATTGCAACGCCGTGCTTTCGAAGCGTCTCGATAAGATCTTTGTCGTCCGGAGCAATCGTTTTAAACTTCTCCGGCCCGGTTTTGTAGCTGCCTGAGATAATATTATCCTCAAGCTCCACACTCTGAACCTTATCCGCCTCAACCTCTTGAAGAAACTCAGAGTAACTGAGGGGGGCGGTAAATTCAGCCTGCTTCCGCACCAGCCCATAGAGGCTCAGAAACAAAATAATGACCGCCATCCATACAAACGTCGCGCTTTTAGAAAACTGGCTCAAGCTCTTCCTCCTTACAAGTCACAGCTCGCGAATCGACCTCCGCGATAGCTCCTCATAGTGACCCAATCCCCCAGTAACCCGCAACGGAATCCGGAAAAATAGAGCCTCAGTAAGTACATGCCCCCTCAGAGGGAGCACCTTTATCCTCAAGGTAGGATGCGCAAACCTGAGTCTTGACGCGCAGGGATTCCATGGATAAACCAAAACGCCGTTAGCGTCGAGCGATCCGAATGAGGCCGCCCTGGTAGCGAACAATGGCAATCCCTCCCGCGCATTGAAATTCACGACGACTCCCGAGAAGGAACCGTACAAAGCGAGCACCGTGACGGGGGCCCAAGGGATAGCCAACGAGCGATAAGAGGGCAAGCGATGCAATCCGCCATTGAAGAGCGGAGGGAGCGTCTGAGACGAGGGCTCGAAGTTCTCGCGTCCAGGAGCTCCCCCCCGGCTCCATCCGGTCCAGCGGCACCAACCGATCTGCTGAGAGCGACCAGAGGAATTGAGCATCTTCCGAGAGTCGGCTCGATTGTTCGGCGAGGGCGTCGACCGTGACTCCGAACTCCTGTGAGAGGTAGGGAATTAAAAGGTGGCGCACTCGATTTCGAGTGTAGGTCACTTCAGTATTTGTAGGATCCTCGCGCCAGGGTACTACCCACTCGGTCGCTGCCGCCACTAAGGTCTCTTTGGGTACCGTGAGGAATGGCCGCCGAATTGGCGGTGGGCAGAGACGACCCTCGCCACCTTCGTGTTCGGGCCCATTTACCTCGCGATTCATAATAAAACGGGAGAGAACGGTCTCCACGAGGTCGTTACGATGGTGGGCTGTAACGACAAACTCGAGGCTCCGTTGAGCGGCCACCTCGCCAAAAAAACGGTACCGCTCGTGACGCCACCACGCTTCCCTATTCATTCCCGTGGGAACCAAGGCAAGACGACGCAGGTGGCACTCACGAACCCCCAGCTGAGCGCAGAGCGCTTCGACAAACAAAGCATCATCGCCACTACCCGCTCGGGCAGCATGATCGACGTGCGCTGCCTCGATGTAGTATGCTCGCGCGGTGGCGAGGCGGACGAGACCAGCAAGCAGACAGACGCTGTCTACTCCACCGGAGACGGCGACGAGGAGCCGTGAACCTCTCGGAATGTTGTGCAGAATAGCTTGAAGAGTTGTTTTTGATGCGGGAGATTGTGCAGGGTAAGACTCCGATCTTTGGGATCGATGAGAAGGCGCCCCAGCACCCTTGGGGCGGGTGCCCGCCCGAGCGCGTCTCGCATTCCGGTCCCCTGTTCTTTTACCCCCCTCCACGAAATGCCCCGACGTACTGACCTTGATCTTTTACCGACTTCGCTCTCCCACTGACGTTGCTCGGACCCACCCCGTGTCCCCCAGTCGGAGCTTCTAAGACTTCATATTATCAATGCTATACCTTCCACCCCCACTAAACATCAGGGCGACGGCCCCGGCCAAAAGGATGATATCCTTATTAAAGAGTCGGGGGTCGTTTGGAAAAAACCCGAGCGCGATCACGAACGACAGAATCATGAGCGATGCGACGATCGACATGAGGACTGTCCAGAATCCTACCAAGAGAAGAAATCCGACAATGATTTCAGTATATGGAAGTCCCGTCCCGTACAAAATCGCCATCTGGCGCGGGAGAATACCAAATTCGACGACGTGCTTGATGAATACCCCCATGTTATCGAGCTTCATCAAGCCCGCCATGATAAAATATGCACCGAGAGCTACCCGAAAAATCGTCGGCCCCCACGCAGTGTCACCGACCGGTTTTTTGAAATCGATCATCGCAAGCGCTCCTCTCCGCAAAAAAGCTGTCTCGTCATCAACAACCTCAGCCACGATGAATCCGCTGAGCCAGGCGCGTAAGCTACGCGCCATGACGCCGAGCCTATTCGGTTTTGGCTCAGATGCAAAGAGGAATTGTGAGGGGATGATTCGATGGCGATTATTTTTACCCGCTAATGAGTGCTGCAGTCATTCCTAAGGACGATGTATGAGTACCCAGCGAACAATATCTTTCGAAGATGAACTCCTCGAGGTCGAACAGGCAGAGCCAACCCTTGCCCGCATTCTTAGTGACCGGCCACGACCGGCATCCCCCGTCACGATGACCCTCTGGATGATAGCGGCGAAACTTGCCTGTGCCAGGTTTGAGGCCGGCGACCTTCAAGGACTACTGGGAGAGCTCGCGGGCGGTCTCACTGAGTTTTCGCAACAGGTCGATCGCGACATCGCTGCTACTCTCTCGCGCGATCCCGCATGTCGGAACCGAGTCTCGGTGGTGCTTTTTTACAAAGGATATCTCGCACTCCAAAGCTATCGACTCAGCCACCATCTCTGGCAGGTTGGCCGGTTCCACCTCGCTCACTGGCTCCAGAGCCGTAGCAGTGAAGTGTTCGGGGTTGATATCCACCCAGCAGCGCAGCTCGGGAGTGGTATCTTTATCGATCACGCAACGAGTGTGGTGATCGGCGAGACGACAGTTGTCGAGGACGACGTATCGATTCTTCACGAGGTAACCCTCGGAGGTACCGGCAAGCATGGCGGTGATCGACACCCCAAGGTGCGACGGGGGGTTATGATTGGGGCGGGGGTAAAGGTTCTCGGTAATGTCGTGCTGGGCGAATACTCGAAGGTCGGCGCAGGAAGTGTCCTCCTTCAATCAATCCCTCCCCATTCGACGGCAGTGGGAGTGCCAGCTCGGGTTGTTGGCAATTGTTCCTGTGGACGCCCTGCAGATGAAATGGATCAGTGGGTAGAGGTTGGAGATGGAGAATAGTGGCCAAAGTAAAGAATATCAGGGGGAGAGTCTCTGAGATACACAACACAGGGCCGAAAATTTATAATTAACGAGTTTAAGGGGTTGATGAATAACGGCCACGTTTCCGGGAAGGCGGGGTTGGACTTACGCGGGGGAGTAAGATATCCTCCCCGATATCGAACGAAGGTTTGATGGATCTGCTAGTGATGTCTGATCTCCACTTGGCGGCTCTCCATCAAGGAGGGCACCGGAGATTCCCGAGCGGTATGGCGCCGCACAAGGTGCTGAAACAGATAGAAGAGGAGTTGAGTCGGGGCCCTGTAGAAGGGATTCTCATTGCGGGGGATCTGGCGAACACGCCTCGCGATGGCATCGTCCTTCCCGAGTTCTTTCGAGAACTCAGCGGCCTCGCTCCGGGCTGTCCCATCCTGGTTGTCGCTGGCAATCACGATGAGCCCCCCCTCGAGAACGGGGTCCAGTTGAGCCGAGAGCTCTTTCCTCAACGGTGCCGGGCCGGCAAGGTCACTCTTTTGAGAGACCAAATACACCGGATCGGCGACCTGACAGTGGCTGGCCTCGACTTTCTCCGCCCAAACAGGGGGGAAGAAGAGAAAGCCTTATCCGCTCTCTCCCGGCGACTGAATATATCGGGTCCGCCGTTACCGGTCGACGTGGTGCTCGTCCATGAGCCCCCCCGAGGCTATCTGGATCGGCGGGATAGGAAGAACCGGATGGGTTCGCGCTATATCAGAAGGGCCATTGAGGAGCTTCTCGACCCAAGGCTCGTGGTCTTCGGACATTGTCACGAGCAGTCGGGAAAGGAGTTGGTCGACGGGGACATAAGGTATTTCAATGCCTGCTCCGTTGAGGCTCGCAGAGTCGCACCGTGGATGGCCCCGCGAGTCTGGCGAATCTCGGTTTCACCTCGAGCTGCGCCCGTTGATCTAGGTTGACCGGGGGGCTACGACTGGTCCTTAAGACCCGTCGTAACCTCCCTTTATTTTTCCTAGCCCTTCCGCAACAAAAACCCCCCATCCCCCAACCGCACCCCGAGCGGCTCCACGACGACTTCGCGCCCCTCCCCTGCCACCTCTTCGGTTCGCCCCGCCCTCAGGGCTCGATAGCCCAAATCCTCGGCACTTCGCACAATACCGTGAGCATCGTTGCCATCGCGAGCGATTATCATGAAACCTGTTCCGAGATTGAACACACTCAACAGGTCCTCAAGGGCTAGCCCCTTTTTTTCCGCGTAAAACGAAAACACCTCTGGGACCGTCAGCATCTGCTCGATCCGATACCTGAGAGGCTGTTTGCCTCGCATTATCTTGAGCCACCCATGCCCCGAGATATTCTCCATCGATACGGGCCGAATTCCCCGACGGAGGACCTCTTGAACGAGGGGTGAATAGAGGACCGAGGGGGCATTCAGGGCTCGCCAGTATTCGGTTCCTGAAGTGAGCTTCGTGCGGTAACCAAGAGGGAGGGAAGCAGCAAGTTCGCGGAGCGGTGTGTAGCCATTCTCTTGCGGGCCCGAGCTTGCAACAAAGATTATCTCCTGACCGGGAGCCAGCTCCGCCCCTCCGATCGGGGCAACGCCTGAGGGCATTATCCCAAACACCGCGCCCGCGACGTCGATTCGCCCCTCGACTATCTTTGTTTTTAACTGCGGGGTCTCCCCCGAGATGTAAACGGCCCCCACCGTCTTGCAGCCTGAGACAAATCCATCGAGAAAACCATCGAGAAAAGCCTCCGAAAATACCCGCTCGGGGGTGCTCGTGGGAAGATATTGCGATATCAAGAGAGGACGCATCCCACACGATGCGACATCATTGGTCAGCGCGCTGATGGTTTTAATCGCGATATGGTACCAGAACTGATACTCCTCTTCTGAGGTTAAGTCCTCGGGACGCGCATCATCAGCGGTGCCAAGGCCCTCAGTCACGAGCGACACCGCAAGCTCCCCCGCCCCCTTCTCCCCGCCGTTCGCGAGCAATCCTCTGAGGGGAATCGTAAAAACATTTGCGCTGGCTCCGAGCGCACCATCGAGCACCGCTCCATAATCCGAGGCACATTCAAGGGTCCGCCGCGATGCTTGAATACACCGCAGCTTTACCCGATCGAGTGCATCATAATTCACCTGATCGACACCACGTGTCACCCGTATACTTCCCCGCCCTTCCCCACCTTCGTTATTCACCGAACCTCCTCTGAGTTATTGCTGATAAGCTGTTATCGCTGAAAGGATCCCGCCCCACGTTACTTGTTTCAGGAGATGCAAACGGAGTATAACCGGAAGTGACGAGAGGGGAAGTAGCGGATCATTCATCGTAAACTTTTCTAGCTCGCGTGCTCTCCCCCCCTCTTTCGGCTTTAACTCCCATTCCAGCCTTTCAACCCCTCATTCCGAAAAGATCATGGCAATCAACGCTCCCACCCTCGAGCAAACCCGACGTCAAATGGAGAAACGGCTTGATAGGATTATTCCGACTGCGGAAATTCGCTGGAAAGCGGAACTCGTCTACGAGATAAACCGGCTCAAAAAGGAGCGCGGAGCGATTATCCTCGGGCATAACTACATGGAGCCCGCGCTCTATCACACCGTGGCTGATGTCGTTGGTGACTCTCTTGAGCTCTCCCGAAAAGCAGCGGAAACCGACGCAGACCCAATTATATTCTGCGGCGTTCGGTTCATGGCGGAGACCGCCAAAATACTTAACCCTTCGAAGACAGTGCTGCTGCCGGCCCGTGAGGCGGGATGTTCCCTTGCGGCGAGTATTACCGCTGCCGATGTGCGCGGATTACGCGAGCGGTATCCCGGGGTGCCGGTTGTCGCCTACGTTAATACCTACGCTGACGTGAAGGCAGAGGTGGATATGTGTTGCACATCGGGGAATGCGGCACAAATGGTCCGGTCGCTCGCAAGCGATGCAGTCATCTTTATTCCTGACGACTACCTGACCAGAAACGTCGCCGCCGAGACGGGTCGAACCGTCATCGAGGCGGGGAACGACATCCCCCCGGGTGAATCGGTCCTCATAAGCTGGCCAGGGCGGTGTGAAGTTCATGAGCAATTTACCCCCGACGATGTCTCCCAGGTAAGGGATCAATTTCCCGATGCCGTTGTGTTAGCCCATCCTGAGTGTCGGCCAGAGGTAGTCGACGCCGCTGATTTTGCGGGCTCCACTTCGCGAATGATATCTTATGTGCGTTCCTCGAAGAGCCGTCGATTCGTGCTTTTTACCGAATGTAGCATGGGAGACAACATCGCTGCTGAGGTTCGCGATAAAGAGATGGTGGGGCTTTGCTCGATCCGATGCCCTCACATGAATCAAATAACCCTCGAGGATATCGTACGTGCCTTGCGACTGAACGTCACCGAGATTGAGGTCCCCGAAGAGATTCGCGAACGGGCCAAGCGATCGCTCGATCGCATGATTGCGGTCGGCTAGTTCATGTCGGGGAGAGCGCTCCGTTAACAGCGTTTGTCTAAATTTTATGGTCTGACGACAGTAAGTATCCGATACTATCAAAAGTTGTATCGGTTAGACCTTGTTGGGCGACCTCGCACCCCCCTGGTAACATACCCATCTCGTCTCACTATGGCTATCGTATCCCTTTCCCGTTCACTCGGTACCCGCTTTCTTGAGCGGATATCGTCAATCGCGGGGCAAGGTAAGAGCACTGCGGGCAATCCTCTTGCTGCTCTGGGGGGCCAGGATGCAGCGATTACCCCCACCTCCCTCCAGGGAGGTGCGCAGATCATGGTCAGTTCAATCGACCTGCTCGCGGCGGGATTTCAGGTTGTTGATGGCTCGCGATCAGCGTTAATCAGGATCAGTGAATCGCTCGATGAGTTGATACAGCTTGCCGAGACATCGGCGGATCCGCAAACAGGAGGAGAGGAGCGTGAGCGTGTCGCATTTGAGTTTCAGCGAAAGGGTAACGAACTTAAACAGCTCGTCGAGAGAGCAAAAGACAACGATACGAATGTTCTCACGCAAAAAGGGCTCATTGAAATTCTTACCAACATAAGCCTCAAACCAGATGACCTCGACGGCCTTTCGGCTATCGTCGACTCATTCCAAATAACGACAACTGACGGCGATTTTTTCGATCCGACGATAAAGGCAGAGCGACCCCTCGATATCCCGCGAAATCTTCCATCGAGTATTGAGGCAGAGGAATACGGTTCGGTACTTGACGGCGCGACGGCGCTCGGTTCGCGACGGGGTGCCTATAACATGCTCGCCGACCTTAAGGCGGTCAAGGCGAATCTCGAAGCAAACACCGTGGCGATGACCGCTGTCACGAACTATCTTTCAGACGCCCGAACCCTTGTGCGAACGATCGGCCTCACCCTACTCGACCTCACGAGCCTCGCCGAAGGGGGAGCCTCAGCGGACGAGCTCGCGCTTAGTTTGCAATCTCAGGTCCGCGCCAACGCGCGCGGCGCTCTCGACCAACTCGAATCCCTTGGACCGCTCGTCAGCCGAGCAGGGGCCCTCCTCTCCGAAGGGTAAATTCAGCCAAGCCCCTTTTCATGCTTGTTTTCCGAAGAGCCCTTTTTTTCCGATAGACAAAGATGGCCTCGTGCCTCATCGTGAAGAAGCGGGCTACCGTTAGATCGGTAACGACCGTGTGCAATCCATGTTCTCCGGTTTTCTCACCATGGCAACATCCCGTACCTCTCTCCCTGTTCCAATCACATCACCGCACCAGATTCGCTACGCAGCGGTTCTTGGCGCCGGTATCATGGGGCGGCAAATAGCGGCGCGGCTCGCTAGTGTTGGGGTGTCGGTCGTATTGCTTGACCTCCCGCAACCCGGTAACAAAAATAAACTCGCGGAGGAGGCTCTCGCGAAGTTGCCGACACAGAAGCCTCGCCCCTTTTATCGGGAGAGCGATCTGCGGAGGATTACCCCAGGTAATTACGACGACCACCTCACTCTGCTCGAAAAGGCGCATCTCATCATCGAGGTGATCCGCGAAAATATTGAGGAAAAGCTTGCCCTTTTTTCTCGCATTGCACCCTTTGTGAGATCAAACGCCCTGATTGCGTCAAATACCAGCAGCATTCCGGTCCGGATGCTTGCCGCTGGTATGCCCGAGCAGCTCCGTACTCAGTTCGTGGGGGGATTTCATTTTTTTAATCCCGAGCCACTCGAGCTCCTCGAGCTCATTTTTGCTCCCACGGCGACCCGCACACAGCAAGATGTCATAAGTCGGTTCGCCTCAGATGTGCTCGCTAAAGAGATCGTCATCGCGCACGATACCCCTGCCTTCGTCGCAAATCGTATCGGCGTATTCGCTCTGATGCGCGCAATGCAGGAGTTCGCCTCAGGCGCATATACCATTGAGGAGATCGAGCTGCTCACCGGACCGCTGGTCGGACGTCCCGCATCGGCAACTTTTCGCACCGCTGACAAGGTTGGGCTGGGGACGGTACTCAATGTTACCAGTGGCCTCCATCAGCATCTCGTCACAGACCCATACCGCGCTGTTTTCGCGCCCCCGGAACCACTTAAAAAACTTGTTGAACGAGGCGATCTCGGCGCAGAAAAAGGTCGGGGATTTTCCACGAAAGACAGGGCAACAAACACAATCTGCAATCTTGATCTTCAGACCCTCGAATACCGCGCTCCGAGCGGGACTGCAAATCTCGGAGATCTCTCGACAATCATAAAACTTCCGACCCCAGCAGCGCGGCTCAGAGCGTTACTCGACCTCGAAGGGCGGGCAGGTGATTTTATTCGATCGTATTTCCTCGAACTCCTTCACTACTGTGCCATCTGCATCCCCGAGATCACCGATCTGCCGGCAGACCTTGATACTGCCCTTCGCGCCGGTTTTTTATGGGATATCGGTCCCTTTCAGCTGTGGAACGCAATTGGGTCAGTTGATGTCGCGCAGCGAATGTCCGCACGGGGGCTTGCCCTTCCCGAGTGGATTCGTGAGGCGATCTTCACTCACGGGATGATTCCGACCCTACCCGACCTCTTTCCCTCAAAAGCACCCGCAATCCACACCGCACCCGAATCAGCACTTATCGATATCGGGGATGGAGTACTCCATTTTGAGCTTCGCTCAAAAGCGAATACCCTCTCCTTTTCAGTTATTGAAGAGCTGGAACAAGCCTTGGATACCGTTTCGGGCGATAAGTGGCTGGGGATGGTTATCGGTAATCCCGCAAGTGGATCGTTCTGCGGTGGGGCGAATGTCAGGGAGATCGGTGGTGCCGTGAAGTCAGGACAGCTCTCCGCTGTTGATGACCTCGTGTCCCGTTTTCAGCGATTAATGAATCGCATCTACACCTTTCCAAAGCCACTCGCCGGAGCTATCAAGGGGCTTGCGCTTGGCGGTGGTGCTGAGCTGTCGATTGCGCTCCCTCTCATCGCTGCTCATCCCAATACCTACGTCGGCCTTGTTGAGCTCGGAGTGGGACTTATCCCCGCCGGGGTAGGATCCACCCACTTTGCCTTCCTCGCTGCAGAGCAAGCCGCCTCCAAGGATCTTGCCGGCGTCCTCCCCTTCTTTCGCCAGAATTTTGAGCGGATAGCGATGGGAATGGTTACGAACAACGGCTACGAGGCAATTGATGCAGGATTTTTTGGTCGGGGGGCTCGGATTGTTCCGCGAGCTGATCAGATCGTGGCTGCAGCAAAGTCGCTCGTCGTCGCGCACGCCACAGGACCGTACCTCCCACGCCCTCCTCGTGGTGATATTTTTGTGCTGGGCGCAGAGGGGCGAGCCCCCTTCGAACAGCGACTCGAGGAGATGAAGCGAAGTGGTTTTATTGCACCATACGACGCCGTGCTCGCGCAGACCCTCCTGTTTGTCATGACGGGGGGAGTTATATCCTCACCTCAGTACGTCTCAGAACAGTATCTGCTTGAGCTCGAGCGGGAGCAATTTGTGTGGCTGCTCACCCAGGAGGGAACTCACAAAAAACTAGGTCGATTTCTGAAGGGATTGGAGAGTTAAGATAGACCGTTATGCCGCAGAAGCGGCAAAACGGGCAATTACTGGACATTTTCAATTACGTATTATACCCATTCCCCCGAACCGGAGAAACACTATGTCCCGTGACGTTTTTATCATCGATGCAGTTCGCACCCCGATTGCAAAGGCCGGGACTCCGAAGCGCCGTGGCACCCTCGAGATGGTGCGCCCCGATGACCTTATCGCGATAACCATCGAGTCGATACTTTCGCGCACGCCGACCCTTCCCCCACCTGCCATCGATGATCTTGTGATCGGATGCGCATTCCCCGAAGCTGAGCAGGGATTCAACATCGGCAGAATCGCAGCTCTTCGCGCCGGGCTCCCCTTTACGACCACCGGGATGACGGTCAATCGGTTTTGTGCCTCTGGGCTTCAGGCAATCGTAACTGCTCACGATGCGATTGCGATGGGTCGAGTTGATATTGCGATCGCCGGAGGGGTCGAATCGATGACCCGCCTCCCGATGGCGGGCAATCAACCGTTCCTTAATCCCGCGCTCACCGGTTCACACTCAGATACCTATATCAGCATGGGGATGACCGCTGAGAACGTCGCTCACCAGTTCTCGGTTTCGCGCGCCGACCAGGATGCATTTGCGTACGAGTCGCACCGTCGCGCGGTCACAGCACAAGAGGCAGGCCACTTCGCGGGAGAAATAACGCCAATTTCCGTCGCACGGGTCCTCTATGAAGGTGGCAAGGCAGTCGAAAAAACGATCTCGCTGACCGTTGATGAGGGACCACGTCCCGATACCTCAGCAGAATCACTTGCTCGCCTCAAGCCGGCTTTTACGGCGACAGGAAGCGTGACAGCCGGAAACGCATCGCAGATATCTGATGGTGCCGCAGCGGTCCTCCTTGCAAGCGCAGAGGCGGTCGCCACTCACCGCCTTACCCCCCGCGCACGGATTGCCAGCTTCGCGACGACTGGCAACAATCCCGCGATTATGGGGGTCGCGCCGATTGATGCGATCCCTAAAGCACTCGCACGCGCAGGTCTCACCCGAGATGCCCTCGATATTATCGAGATCAATGAAGCGTTTGCGTCCCAGTGTCTCGCGATAATCAGGACGCTCGAGCTCGATCCCACAAAGGTGAATGTCAACGGCGGTGCTATCGCGCTCGGTCATCCCCTTGGCTGCACCGGCGCCCGGATATTTGCCACCGCACTGAGCGAAGCGACCCGACGAGGGTCAACCTATTTCGGGGTTGGTATGTGCGTCGGCGGCGGCCAGGGGGCATTTGCAGTGGCCGAACGACTCGCATAAGAGCCGAGCCCACTGCGGTAGGAGCGGGAGCGCGTATCGCAGGAGATACGTGGACCCACTCTCCGATTATGGAGCCCTCTCCCCCACTGTCGTCATTTCCTTCAACAACTTGAGTACAGGTGCATCGGTTGAGAGCACCAGCTGAGTATCACTCGTCAAAATCTGAGGATAGAGCTGGAGCGTCCGGAGGAATTGATAGAACTCAGCGGTTTGCGGATCCTGATTGTACGAGCGCGCATAAATCTCTGAGGCTTTTGCATCAGCCTCACCCCGAATCTGCTGAACCTTCCGATAAGCTCCCGAGCGGATCTCCTGAAGGTCCATTTCCTTCCGACCGGCTATCTTTGCCGCTTCTCCCTCTCCCTCTGAGCGGAATCGCTGCGCTATCTGCAATCGCTCACTTATCATCCGTTGATAAATACGGTCGAGGACATCGGGGTTGTAGTTCACCCGCTTCAGTCGAAGATCAAGAAGCTCGATACCGAACTCCTTGAGCTTCCCCACTGATGCCGCCTTAATCTCCCCCTCGACAACCTGCCGACCCGCAGCGATCGGGCGCAACGACCCAATTGAACCAGTTTTGTCAGCCGCCTGAAGAGATACATCTGCCTGGGGAACACGATCCTTATCGCTCCTCACGATCTCGATAAGCTGGTGGCGAGCAACCGCGTTTCTTATCTCACTGCCAAGAATATCCTCGAGTCTCGACTGAGCGCTTCGCTCATCTCGGATCCGCACGAAATACCGCATCGGCTCCTCGATTCGCCACCGAGCGAATGCATCAACATAAATGTAAGTTTTATCTTTGGTAGGTATCCCCACCGGGGCACCATCCCACTCGAGAAATCGCTTATCTAGCCGATTTACCGTCTGGATGAATGGAACTTTATAGTGAAGCCCCGGTTCTGAGATTGGCGCTCCAACCGGTTTTCCAAATTGGGTGATAATCACTTGGTCCGTTTCTTTGACGGTGTAGAGGATGTTCGCGAGCAGGATCACGATAAGGCCCCCGAGCCCCACCAGGGGCGTACCGAATACATTCTTCATCGTCGTTCCTCCTCTTCTCGCGAAGCACCTTCCGGACGGGGGCCAGCTCCACGAAGCACATTCAAGAGCGGTATCCACTGCCTGAGGTTTTCATCAACGATTACCTTACCCTTCAGCTGCGGCATAATCTCAGCCATCGTTTCGAGATAGAGCCTGGTTCGGGTAATCGAAGGGGCCTTGATGTACTCCGCGAGAAGCGCGTTAAACGATGCCACATCTCCCTCTGCTTCGTTCACCCGCTTAAAGCGATACCCCTCAGCCGCCTGAATCGCCGATTCAGCCTCACCCTTTGCACGAGGAACCGCCTGGTTGTAATCCCCGTGGGCTAGGTTAATCATCCGCTCTCGATCTTGTTGTGCCTTGTTGACCTCATTGAACGAGGTTTGTACTGGTTGAGGGGGGTTGACGTTTTTAAGCTGTACTTGGTCGACGACAATTCCCAATTGGTACATGTTGGTAAGCTGCTGCAACCGAGCCAGCGCCGCTATTTCTATCTCCTGCCGCCCGATCGTGATGACTTCATCAACAGTGCGATCCCCAATAACCTCCCGCATCGCCGCCTCGGAGAGATCACGCAGCGTCTGAGTGGGATTTCTCACATCAAAGAGATACTGCTTAGGCTCTTTAATCCGATATTGCACCACCCATTCAACCAGCGCTGAATTCAGGTCACCCGTCACCATTGCCTTTTCTCGCTCAGGGTCGGAGCCACCCTGATAGGGATTGGTATATTGGGGCGTGAGAAATCCGAACTCAACTTTTAGTTGCCGCTTTGTCGGAAGGACACTCACCTGATCGATCCCGAACGGAAACTTGAAATGAAGACCCGGCTGCACCGTGTCTATGTACCTACCAAACCGTAGCACCACCCCCTCAGATTCAGCAGGAATCGTATAGAAGCTGCTCCACCCAACGGCAAGCACCAGGAGGAGTACCAATCCCGGGAGAACCGCCCGCAGATTCGTAACCTCCGTCGGTTTCTTGGGAGGGGGGACTACAATGCCAAGCTCCTTGAGAAAATCCCTATCAGTCATGGTAACGAGCGCCTCGGTGCACGGGGTTATGAGAGCAAATTGATTATCGGCTGGAGTATATACCGCGAGTGAGAGGGAATAAAGGGGCGTCGTTGTAACCCCTCGTCAGGATACCAAAAGGTGGATGCCGACCAATCGTTCAAAAATAGCCTCACAGTTGAGGAAAAGCCAACGTTTAACTTTCGTTATATTTTAATCTTGCCACATCACTACGAGTGGCCCACACCCTATAAAGTTCGCAGACGCAAGAAAGTACAAAGGAAAGCTCACTGGTACATCCGGAAAAATGGTACAACAATTTCAACCAGCTCTGCGAACCATGGATGGTACGGCGAACGCTGATAGGGGTCATGAACTGGGGGGCAAAATAGCCGAGAGGGATATCTCAGCCGGTTTCAATCATCCTGAAAAGGGACGAGTGGAAATTCAGGAACACCTAAAAATTCTCAGAGAGTGTGCGACTTTCGGTTCATGAAGTTCTGATGAAACCTTTCGCCGCCGAAAGTCTCTATTTCTCCTCAGTGGGCGAAACATTTGACTCAACAACAAAATTTCCAAATTCCGTCTTAAAGGGAATGACGACGATCGGTCCCTGTGCGAATTGGTCTATCTCAATGCCCCGCCCAAATATCATAAACGGTATCGCCATATCGAACAAAAGTCCTCGCTCCGACATTTCCAACTTCGCGACACCCGCAATGATGTTTGTTAGCTCACCCACCGCATCGAGGGTGCTATCGTCGATGACGGTGACATCCTGCATAAACATCCGGCTGCAGACGCCCAGGATACACGGCTCATCAAAACTGATCGCCATGCTACCCCTCATGTTTGGCCCCTCCATTCCAATAACTCCTGTGGCAGGACCGTATGTCCTGGTATCGGACTTCAGATAGGGTCGGCCGGGGGTTGACGGCGTCAAGGCCATAGTATCCATCGTGCTCATGACCGCATTGATGAACGGATTTATATACTCAGCCTTCATATGATCGATTACAAAGGGATGTCGAATCAAACAGACCGTCGCCGTCCTGGTGAGCTACGATCCGGGAGAATCAATGCTTTACTCAAGCGAACTTTAACGACCGACATGCTACCGAAGATGGCCAAAAAGGAGCAATATCTTAAATGATATCAAAACGATATTCTCAGCGAACCAAACAGTAGCCCGCCTCCATACCACGCATCTCGAACTAGCTATCCGATTATTCAATTCGCTCATGGCTGTGATTGAGATGCTCTTCGACCTCGCAACTCTTCCGAATTCTCCAGCCGAGTTTGGAGGCTCCCCCCTCCCCGAGTCGGGTGGTGAAAAATGACTTCCTGTTGCCTCTTTTGATCGTTTGACTGCAACTCTATCGGAGTCAACGAAAACTCCTCAAAGGATCTGAGGGGATACATCTCCAGCTTTTTCGCTCAGCCTCCCAAAATTCACGGGGAGAAACCATTTCTCACTACCCCGCTAGCTCCTCGACACTCAGTAGCGGTAGTACCTCCTCAGGAGCTCCATCCCTCACGATCTCCCCTCCTGCAAACTCGATAATCCTGTCCATTCCAGCAAGCGTCTCGAGGCGATGCGCTATTGTGATAATCGTTCTGTCCGCGAGCGCGGAGCGAAGCACCGATTGGATAATCGCATCGGTGATTGAGTCAACCCCACTCGTTGGCTCATCCATGATGACGAACGGACAGTTCGCGACGATAACCCGGGCGAGGCAGATAAGCTGGCGCTCGCCAAAAGAGAGGTTCGCGCCCCCCTCGGTAACGGGACAAGCGAGATTGAAAGTAAGATTGACCGCTTCGAGTGTTCTCAAAAGTACCTCATCGGAGAGGTGATTGCACCTATCGAGATTCGAACGGATGGTACCCTCGAATAGGTATGGTTCTTGGGGAACGATCGCAAAGTTTGCACGTGCCTGCTCGATGGGAAGGGCAAGTAACGATTGACCGCCGATTGCAATATCGCCCCCATGAACGTAGACCATGCGGAAGAGCGACTGTACAACGCTGCTCTTTCCCGCACCTGTCCGACCAACTAGACCGACTTTGGAGCCACGAGATATTCGCATCGAAAGATTCGTCAAGATTTGCGGAGTGGAGGCGCGGTAGCTCATCGAATAATTCGAAAAGATAAGATCCCCATCGAGAACCCGATCGGTGGGTGCAGCACACGCGGGAATATTTCCCTCCTCAGCTGTCTCAGAAGGCAGGTCTGTATATTCAAAGACCCGTCGAGCTATCCCAAGCCCTTCGTAAAGGTTAACGAGGGAGTTTGAAAGCCACGCCAGAAGTCCTCCGACGCGAAACGTTGCTGAGATGATGACGGCCCCGAGAGCTGCAGTGATGACGCCCTGATGAATGGCTATAGAGACGGCGCACAGCACGATAGCCCCGTAACACGCAACAGCAATATCACACCACAATCGCCCGAGCATCTGAACCTGTCCACGCAGAAAATGCATTTGCATGTACCGATACGTCGCGCGAGAAAATCGGCCCAAAAGAGTGGGGAGTTCGTTATAAAGGTCGAAACAGCGAACCCCCTCAATGATATCTGATTCACGATGAAGGACCTCACCAAACCGAGCAGAACGAAGCATGTTGAGGTGCTGTAACATCGGTGCTGTGTTCGTTTGGATAAAGAGAAAGAGGAGAAGAATCGGGATTGCGGGAAGAGCGGCGAAAGGTGATGCGAACGATACGACTCCAACGATAGCAAAAAATTCAGTAAGGCTTATTATCGAGTCCTCGAGCACGATTGGAAGATCCACCCGCACCCTCTCAGCATCGCCCGTGAGACGATTTATAATTTTCCCCGATGGATATTCGTCGAAGAACGAAGTCCGGGTCCTTCCAAGGCGGCCCACCATGCGTCGAAAGAGAGGGAGTGATGAGAAGGGCCCACATGCTTCAAAGCTAACCCAGAGAACGAGTCGAGAAGAAAAACTTATCGCTACGAGGACAAAAAGTGCCCCGATTGATACTGTGATACCGAAACCTCTCAAAGCTTCGGGAACACTGCAATCTGTCGCATCGGAGCACTCTGCGTATCTTCCCGCCATCCAGATGATGAGCTGGTGAGCTCCCGAGGCGATCGCTGAGAGCAGAGCAATCGGAACAAGTGCTCGTCGGTAGAAAGGCACCTCACGCAGGAATCGGCGGAGAATTGCGAATGTGCTCGCCGTATGGTGCGCCCTTTCCTCCGTCGTAAACCCCTCAGATTCCATGTGCCTCCGCCGCTTTCAGGAAGGCGAAGAAGCGCGAGCTCGAATCCTCCGCAAGTGTCCGAGGATCTCCATCCTCCACAATTCGACCTCCTTCTAGCACCAGAACACGGTCACACCGCTGGAGCTCGGCGAGTCGATGCGACACCAGAATCAACCCTTTGTTCTCGGCGACAATTGAATTCATCAAAAGATTTTCTGTTTTTGGATCAACCGCACTCAGCGGATCGTCAAGAACAAGTACCGACCGTTTCGACATAAATGCGCGAGCGAGACTGACCCGCTGCTTTTGCCCCCCCGAGAGATTGATCCCTGATTCCCCGATCTCCTCTCGCAGCCCGCGAGGAAAGAGAGCGATGTCGTCATTGAGCTGGGACGCTGCAATCGCCATTTCGACCTCCTCTATCGAGCGAGTGCCCGATAGATCGAGATTGTCCTGAAGAGATGTGTTTGAGAGAAAGGGCTCTTGGGGGGAATATGCGAGGGAACTCCGCCAATAATGGTAAACATCGGCTCGCCAGACGGGGTACAATTCCCCGCTCACGCCGATGAATAATTCACCCATCGACAAGGGAAGCTCCCCAACCAGGACCTCAAGAAGCGTAGACTTACCGCTCCCCACCGGACCAACGATGGCCGTGCGCTGATCGAGCCGCAGCTCTACAGAGATGCCGTCGAGAGCTCTGATTCCGTTAAAATGAACTGACAGATTACGGACAACAATACGATCTGGTTGGTGAGTGATTTCTCTTGAGTCCGATGGCGCCGGTTTTATCAATTGTTGAATATCGGTTTCTGCCAGCAGAGCGAGAAGCCGATGCGACCCTGCGACCGCTGAACCGAAGCGGGTGAGGCATGCGGGAATCGCCTGAATTCGCCCATAGAGGGGCTCAAGGAGCCAGAAGGAGGAGAATACCTCGACAAGATTTAGAGGTGTTTCACTCACCGATGAGACAGAAACGATAACCACTAACGGCAACACGGACCACGAATGACTCACTGCATACACCGCCGCAAGTACACCACCGCGCAACCCCGTCCACCGGACGAGCCGTCGTAAAATGGCGAATATCTCTTGCTCTATGGACTCACTCCATCCTAAAAAGCGAACGAGCCTGATATGCTTAACCCACTCCCCCACTGAGGTTGCTAGTTTGTCCTGCTCCGCGAGTGACCGCCGCTGAATTATCTCAACGACCCATGCGCCAAGAGACGCAAAAGGAACCACCATAAACATAACACCCAGACCGATCAGCCCTACCGTGCCAGAGACAAGAGACAACATCGGAACAAGAATTATCGTTGAGATAATTAGGGGCACAAACTGGTAGAGGGTGCTACTAAGAAAATCTTCAATTGCTCCAACATCTGTTCCCACCAAGGTCTTTAATTGACCCTTTGTAAAGGAAGACCTCCCTGCGGGGGCAATTCGAATCAGCTTTGTATTCACACACCGGAAGAGCGCAAGCTGGAGCCCTCGGTGTATCTGGCGCTCAAGATTGGCATTCCGATAGTCAATTCCCGCCTGTACTAATTTCAAGAGCAGATACCCCATCGCCAATCGGATACCAACCCAAACCGTCGCCGAGCACTCAATCGTATAACGGGCAAAAAAAACTGCACCTAAAACCGAGAGCGCACTGAGCGCGTACCAGATGATCGCCTCACCGATTAACTCTCGATTTTCCGAGATTGCGTACCACCAAACATGCCACGGCCTCATGGCCCGCAGGGAGGGAAGCTCATGCGCCGCATCAGCAAGCCGAAGTTGCCGCTCCACCGCAGGATGAAGCGGAACCGGAGCAAATTCGCTTGCAGCTAACAATTCGGATCTCTGTGCAGCGAGAGACCGGAAAGGAGAGAGTTTGAACATAGGGTGACAAAGGCCGACGATTCGGATGGAATAGTATCGCATTAGTTGGAGGAAGCGAATCATTTTCTCGCTGCGGGTCATCAGAACGCACCGACGGGCTGATCAGCACGCATAGTGGCCCGTCTGCGCTAATCTAATATTTTTAACCAACGCGACAGGGGGATGGAGAGCTCACCCTCTTGAGCCATAAATCTTCACGGAGAGCACCTGATTGTGCCCAATATCTCTTTTGTCTCAAATTCAACCCCTCTGACTGAGACACTCCCGTAGAGGAGGGATCGAATAGTCCCAACCATCGGTATCTTCGCTCTGAAATAAGGTTCGGTGGGATCTTCTTACTGGTCCCCACACATTGGACTCATCATTAGTGTGAGTGTATTAAATGTAACTCCCTCAGGCTTCAATCCATCATCCTTGCCTTGAACTTGACTCACTCCACTGGTAGGCTCCGACCAGTTATCGGACCACCAGTAGGAGAGACAGATGTCCGCAGCAGCACAAAGCCACGAGAGCGATCTTCAGCTTCCGTCCCAATCTCTTGAGGCTACGGATCCAGCTGACGGTGAACTCCCAGCTCGTTACAACCGCGAATGTGCTGTACCGTGCGTGATATTAAGCCAGTTTTCGCCCGATTCTAAACAGGCTCTCAAGAAGGTTCATGAGAAAGCAAAGGAGTGGTTCGGAGAGGGGGGCTCGCGGGAAGACTCAGGGAGGATTTTCGACCGGTCGATGACGCTGTTCCTGACGTCGGCCCAGGTAACGGAGATCAAGGAGCTGGTGAGAGGAACCGGGCTCGAAGTTTATACAGTCAAGGATGTCTCTGACAGCATTGAGCGGGGGGTCCGCTGCGAGGCGCCCTTCATTGATTCGAAGACGTTTGGCGGAGACACGACCACAGAACAATGCGGCATCAATGCCGGCCATGCCATGGGTGAACTCTCCGCTCACAAGGATCTACCTTGGGAGAAACAGCGCAGCCTGACCTTCGATATTTGGAAAGTAATGGTACTGCTTCAAAATGTCGGCATTAGCATACTGCAGAATGTACAAAGCAATATCAGCAGCGATTTAATCGCACAAGCCGAGGCAGCCTCACACCTATCCGAGGACGCCGACATCTTCGAGATCGGCACCGCAGGAATTTATGCTGAAGCTAAGCGACTTACCGACGAGTATGCGCACACGTCCCTCAATCTGAAGGAGCTGCAGGAGGCTCTATTGCCCCTCGCGCGTGCGCTGCTCGAGCTCCCTTCACCAATCGTGAAGGAGGTCGTTTATTCTCAGATCGAAACGAATAGCCATATGCTGGGTCGTGCTCTCGGGCTGTATGAATCAGACCCACAGCCGATGCTCGACACGCTCGACAACTGGAAAGCCTTCTGGGACAGCCAAGTTCCGCTTCTTTCGCGCTACTTCACCGAGACTGCAGCCGAGCGAGCTGCGCAAAACGTCGCGATGAAGGCGCGCACCGAGACCAAAGGAGAGGGGAACAGCGAATCATGGAAAGAAGCCCCCCCCTCCGGTTGGGACTGCTCCATCCGTAGTCAGGGTGACAAGGCTGCCGTGTCACCGACCAAATGGGACGAGACCGTCTTTCACGAGATTCGAGGCGAACATATGTGGGGGATGGCCTTGATGGGCGTGCCCGGTCTCATCGGAGACCGAGCCCACCAGATCATCTCGGACGTGATTACCAGTGCCAATTCTGAGGCCGTGAGATGCCGTCCCGCTTATGGTCAGCTACTCGTCGAGCGGCATATCGATATGGCTCATTATCCCGATGAAGAGAGCATCCCGGATGAATTTCGCGAATCCTTTGAGCGCCAGCGCCGCATCGCAATCGAGAACGAGCTCAAGAAAGCCGGACGGCTGGTCCACGGAGTAACCGATATTATGCTCTCGAATTTGCCGTGGCGCTTGCCGCGCAAAGATGCACCGCTCCTCAGCGATCCTGTGTTGCACCTGGAGAGGACTCTGACCTTGCTAGAGAGGTCCCTCAGCGAAGATCCGACCGGATCCGGGCTGGCTTGTACCGCAAAGGTTGTGTCTCAGGAGCTCGCGATTCAGCTCAATAATTGGGTACATGTGTCGGTGCTCGACGATAAGCCCGAGCTAGCGGAGCGCTGCAAACAGCTCTTTCATGCGGCAGGTGTACAGTTGCCGGATGATTGGTGTTCAGAGCTTCGTGAACGAGGAATCCTTCCGTTGGCTGGTTAGGGCCGAACTGGTACGAGTCCGCCTCACAACCGATATTTGAGCAATTTCATGCCGAGAGACGATATATGCATTAGTGTCAGGCCCGGATTGTTACATTTTTTACCAGCGTAAGCTCAAGGAAGGAGAGCATCATTCGAGGCCTCTCACTTCACCATACTCCACCGCCTCGGCTCTCCCTTCGCATTTACCTCCGCACCCACTCCCGTACCACTTTCTGATCCGAGAACGGCTTCCTTTCTCGCCCGATTATCTGATAATCCTCGTGGCCCTTCCCAGCAATCAGTACACTGTCACCCGAAGTGGCAGAGCTGAGTGCCCACTCAATCGCGGCTCGTCGGTCAACTTCTACGTGATCTGCAGATACTCCTCCTGAGAGGATATCAGCGATGATAGCGGAGGGGTCCTCAGTTCGAGGATTATCGCTCGTTAGCACGACCACATCCCCCCCCTCGCGGGCTATCTGACCCATAGCGGGGCGCTTCTGCCTATCGCGATCCCCACCACACCCGAACACGACGAATAAGCGCCCCTCGGTTCCGTATCGAATCGCGCGGAGTGCTCTCTCAAGGGCATCGGGGGTATGAGCGTAATCCACATACACATGGACTCCGTTCACCGCTAGTTGCTGAAGCCGACCTGGGACCTGAGGAAGTGAGTATAGGAGCTCAGCGATGCGATTGAGAGGCCATCCGAGAGCGAGAGCCCCCCCTGTTACCGCCAGGATATTCTCAATATTATGTTCGCCCAAAAACGGGACTACGACAGGACACCTTTCGTCATTGAAGGTTATAACAAAGCGGGTCGCTCCCGGCATATGGCCAATATCGGTCGCCCGGAGCATCGCTCCTGGGGTAACTCCGTAGGTTATACATTCACCCTGAATCAGGCCCGCAAACTCTCTGGCGATTTCTCGGCCATAAGCATTGTCTGCATTCGTTACTAACGCCTGAACCGAGGAGTCGCTCCCTGCGAGTAGTTCAAATAGCTTTTTTTTCGAACCAAAGTAACTATCGAGCGTCCCATGATAGTCGAGATGATCGTGGGTAAGATTCGTGAAGATGGCGATATCGAACTGAACACTACTCACCCGAGACTGATGAAGCGCGTGAGAAGACACCTCCATCACCCCAGCGGCATACTCTCGATCAACGGCCTCGCGCAATGTTTTATGGAGCGATAGGGGATCGGGCGTCGTTAGTGAAGCCTCCACACACCACTCTTGACCCCTTCCCTTTACCCCATGAACTCCAAGCGTTCCAAGGCAAAAGGTCGGGAGCTCGAGGGAAGAGAGGAGATGTGAGAGCCACCAGGCAACTGAGCTTTTTCCGTTCGTCCCCGTCACCCCAACCAGATGGAGCTCTCTCGATGGTTGATCATACCACGCATCTGCGAGGACACTGGCCGCCTCACGAGTAGAGGGAACGACTATTCCAGGTCGCCCCTGCAAAACCTCCTCGCGCTCAACGACTGCCCCGACCGCACCACGAGCAAAAGCATCATCGACGAATCGGTGCCCATCCACCGCGACCCCCGGTATTGCTATAAAGAGCGAGTCAATCGAGACGTCCCCCGAACTGCATGTCAGGGCCGATATTCGACGCCGTAGGTCAGGGAGAGGACCGCAAACAGCCCCTCCCACGATATGGGCAGCATGTTCGATGGTTCTGCCCGAGGGGGTAGTATTCATGTGCAGAAACTTCCTTTGAAGCGGAGATGGGAAATAGTTGGTGCAGCAAGCGGAAAGGATCAAGCTCAACTGGCGAATCAACCACGAAAAGCGATTTACAACCGTGCGAGAGATATCGGCAACGCTCGTCGACCGCCACGAACTACCTGAAGAGCCTCGCCGTGGGTTACATTGAGGCAAGTTAGCTTATTACCGAAAACAAGACCAGTGTCGATACCGATCTTGAACGGACGGTCATCAACGATCTCATGAAAGGGCGTATGCCCAAACACTATCGTCTGCGGAAAATTATGGGGCTCATAGAGGAACTCTCCCCGGATCCAAAGCATCTCCTCCGAGTTCTGATCCTTCAGGGAAAGTACGGGGTTGAGTCCCGCATGGACAAACAAAAAATCACCGCAACTGATGCAGATTTCAAGCTCCTTCAGGAACGATATATGCCTTTCTGGAATCGCAGCAAATACCGAAGTGACTGAGAAAAAATCATCCACATTGTAACTACCGAGCGTTTGGATACCCCCGTTGGGAAGAAACATCTCTCCCATCGAACCGCCCGGAAGACCGAGGTAACTGAGAAACATATCCTCGTGATTACCCCTCAGGAAATAGGTATTCGGGAAGCTGTCGCGAAATTCCAAAACGCGGTCGATTACTTGGTTGGACGCGGGACCACGGTCAACATAGTCCCCAAGGAAAACAACCATATCGCGGTCGGTAAGCTTCCACTGACTCACCGCCTCGTCAAGAACGACCGAAAGCTCATCAACACATCCGTGAATATCCCCTACCGCGATGAGTCGCCCTTGAGGTTCTTCGACCACACGTATGATTTCAGAGGTAATGTCGGACCCGGTCATCTTCTCCTTATACCAATCGAACCATTAGTGGACCAAAACCTACACAACTGACCCTCACTAACAAACTCATACCTGATCTCAATCGACGACCGATTGATTGTGGCCATTATTCGTTAAGCTTGAGCACCGCCAGAAACGCCTCCTGCGAGATGGATACACTTCCGACCTGTTTCATGCGCTTTTTACCTGCTTTCTGCTTCTCAAGAAGCTTACGTTTACGGCTAATGTCTCCCCCGTAACACTTCGCCGTTACATTCTTGCGAAGTGCCTTGACCGTCGAACGAGCAATAATCTTATTACCTACCGCAGCTTGTATCGCTATGTCGAACATTTGACGTTCGATGAGGTCTTTAAGTTTCTCGGTCAATTCTCGACCCCGACCGAATGCCCGGGAATCATGCACAATCGTACTCAGGGCATCGACATTCTCCCCATTTAACTTGATATCTAACTTAACGAGCTTTTCAAGCCGGTACCCACAAAATTCGTAATCAAATGAGGCATATCCCTTCGTGGCACTCTTCAATCGGTCGTGAAAATCAAGCACTATCTCATTAAGAGGAAGCTCATAAGTGATAACCGAACGCTCGCCACTGGAACCGTGAAACGCCATTCCCTTTTGTACCCCCCTTTTATCCTCACACAGCTTCAGCACTGCACCCACGTACTCTTTTGGGCAGTGAATCGACGCCGTCACCATTGGTTCCTCGATTGACATAACCTGGTTACTCGGAGGTAACAACGCGGGATTGTCTATTGCGAGTATCTCACCCGATTCGAGGGTCACACGATACACCACCGTCGGCGCAGTCGTGATAAGCGAGAGCTCGAACTCTCGCTCAAGGCGTTCCTGGATAATCTCCATGTGGAGAAGTCCAAGGTACCCACACCGAAATCCAAACCCCAACGCAGCTGAGGTCTCTGGCTCAAAAACAAACGAGGCATCGTTGAGGCTCAGTTTCTCAAGGGCAGAGCGAAGGGCGGTATAATCGTCGGCATCCACGGGGAAGAGGCCTCCAAATACCGCCGGCTTTACCTCCTGAAAGCCTGGCAGCGGCTCCACCTCGGTGAATTTCGCGGAGGCAACCGTATCACCGATCTTTACATCCCGAAGATTCTTGATTGAGGCGGAAAAATACCCTACCTCTCCACTTGATAGCACCCCGACATCCCGGGGATGAGGGGAAAAGACCCCCACCTTGTACACTTCGTGAATTGCACCGGTGTTGAGGAATGCAACCTTATCACCCGATTTGATGGCGCCATCAAATACCCGCACCTGAACTACTGCACCAAGGTAAGAGTCAAACCAGGAGTCATAAATCAGTGCTCTCAACGGTGCATCAACAGAACCCCGAGTTGGCGGAGGGAGTCGTTGGACAATCGCTTCGAGAATGTCGGGAACGCCCATTCCTGTTTTCGCGCTCACCAGCAATGCATCTGAGGTAGACAGCCCAATGACCTCCTCTATTTCCGACCTCACTCGCTCAGGATCGGCATTCGGTAAATCCGCCTTGTTGAGGACCGGGACGATCTCGAGATTGTGCTCAATCGCCGCGTAGACGTTCGCGAGGGTTTGCGCCTCCACCCCTTGAGAAGCATCGACAACCAAAAGCGCCCCCTCGCACGCCGCCAAACTGCGGGATACCTCGTAATGAAAATCGACGTGTCCGGGGGTGTCAATCAGATTAAATTGGTAGGTCTGTCCGTCCCGGGCGAGATATGACAATCGCACCGTTTGCGCCTTGATCGTAATCCCCCGCTCCCGTTCAAGCTCAAGTTTATCGAGAACCTGATCCTGCATCTCCCGACTCGCCAAGGCGTTCGTCAACTCGAGTATCCGATCCGCAAGGGTTGATTTTCCGTGATCAATATGGGCAATAATGCAAAAATTCCTGATATGCTCTCTCGACACGCACATTCCTCTAAAAATCAACAGCAATATCTGATCGGTGGCACTTCAGCACCTCGCCACTCGTTTCTCAAACCCACCACCATCCTCTCATCAAAGAGCAATGATAACGGCGAACCTTACCCAACCCCAAACTCAAGGGGCCGTTCTCCAGCCCTCAAACGGAGGTCAAAGTCCCGGATAGTCTCCTGCAACCCCTCATCGAGCGCGACCTTTGGCTCCCATCCCAACTGGTCACGAGCCCGAGAGATATCGGGTCTGCGTCGAGTCGGATCATCCTGCGGCAAAGGCATCCGAACCAGCGGGCTTCGAGAATTAGTCAGTGAAAGTATCCGTTCGGAAAGCTCGGCGATACTAACTTCGACCGGATTCCCCAAGTTCACCGGACCCGCACACGAGTCGACCGTCATCATCGAGACAAGTCCTCGCACCAAGTCGCTCACAAAGCAAAAAGAACGTGTCTGGCTACCGTCGCCATAGATCGTGATTGGCTCTCCTTTGAGGGCCTGAACCACGAAATTTGAGACCACTCTACCGTCGTTAAAAAGCATCCGCGGACCGTAGGTGTTGAATATTCGGACGATCCTCGCGTCGACCCCGTTTGAGCCATAATTAACTGCGAGGGTTTCTGCGATCCGTTTTCCCTCGTCGTAACAGCTCCTCGGCCCGATTGGATTGACGTGTCCCCAGTAGGACTCGTGCTGAGGGTGAACTTGCGGGTCGCCGTATACCTCAGAGGTTGATGCGAGGAGCAACCTCGCTCCGACTCGCTTCGCGAGGCCAAGCATGTTTATCGTGCCGACCACATTGGTCTTAATCGTTTTAACCGGGTTATGTTGGTAATGAACCGGAGATGCCGGACAGGCGAGGTGATAGACATAGTCGGTCTCAACCATCAGAGGTTGAACAATATCATGACGAATAAACTCAAAGTTCGGATTAGTGAGGTGATGCCGAAAGTTTACCCGAGAACCGGTAAAGAGGTTGTCGACCACCAAAACCTCGTGGCCGTCAGCGAGCAAAACATCAACGAGGTGTGAGCCGATAAACCCTGCCCCCCCTGTCACCATTATTCGAGCCATCAGCTTCTCTCCCAGACCATCTCTTATTCTTCGTACTGGCAACCGTGGGATGCCTCGCCCGCAGTGTCGCATGGAAGCACCAGAAAAGTCACCGTGACGAGACTTCGGATACAAGACAGAATGTCGTTTAGCTCTTACCACTTGCAATGAGGGAGATTAGGAAGTAAGGTTGAGGAAGGAGGACGTTCGCGAGAGAGCGTAAAGCTCCACGGCTGACTGGGAAAGCCTCATTTGACTGGGAAAGCCTCATTTGACTGGGAAAGCCCCATTCCCAGCTCGATTGTCCTCAGCAGGCTCTGGTGTCAGGCCCCGCGGCGGGTTTTCCTCGGAAGGATTCGGAGGTTATAAGGACCGGTGCAGCTCGGGAAGCAAAGGGCCTCTCGCGACCAGAAGAGTGAGAGATTTTTTTGAAGCAGTTTACTCGGTGGCGAAGATAGGGGAAGGGGTTGGGAGAGTAAGGGGTTGAAAGGCCAGGCTGGTCGTCGAGAAATTCTTGAAGATGCTGCGGTCAGGTAAAGTCGAAAAAAGTCAAAAAAGAATCTAGCGTGCCGAACGCAGAGGGGACCTAGTGGGGATGCTCGCTTATACCAAAGGGCAGTCCTCAAAAGGCCGATACGGTTACCGAAGAGCCGGATGACACCTGGGACGGAATCGAGCCGTAACGAGGGAACATTGGATTAGGAATATGTCTGAGCATTCAGTTCTACCCGAACAACAAGAGGAACACGAGCAGTCGGCTCGCGATACCAAGGGTCACCGTCAGAAGGCATCTCGTAATACGGGTGAGACGAGGCGTGAACATAGCTGCTCGTCGGACACGGCGGAGCGTGGCATTACCGGGGAAGATTCTGGCCACCCGAGCCCGTTTCGTGCAAAATTTCGTGCGGGCACACCTCGAAGAAAGAGCGAACCGGTCACGGCGCAAGAAAGTACCCCCTCCAATCCATCCCCGTCGAGCTCTCAGCGGGATCCCTCTTTGATGCCTCCCCTCGAAATCGAGATCACCGGACTGCGCCCCGTGAAGCGGCATGCGCGTGCCTTTTTCGGTGAAAAAAAGGAGTTCGTTCCAGATCTTACACAGCGTGAGAGCACCGCTCGGGGATGCTCAGAAGACGAGCTTTCAGAATCTTCTTTCGAGGCTTCCCTCGTCTCAATCGATTCTCTGTCCCAAGAAACGGCTGACCAAGTGCCTCATTTTACCGATGAAGAGTTCGATGACTGGGTTGAGGAGCCGAGATATCGGGGGAACCCCTCGGCGGAGCAAGAGCGTCGGGGAGGAAAAAGACTTGCTTTTGGGCAAACCGTCAGCGATTTGGGCCCCCGTCGACGTGCATATCAGGAGGCCGGGATACAACCTTTTCAGGCAGGTGCTGCCGAGCATGGACGAAGCGGGATGCCGCGGGGGCACACAGGACGGAGAGCTCCGGCGAGACCATCGGGAGCCCGCGCCGGAGGTGCCGGGCGGACGGAACACATTGGTCGGCGCGGCGGACCGGTTCGTGTGAGTTACGACCCTCATCACTCTGACGCTCCGGGCCAAGAAAGATATGCAAGCAACCGTGGGCATAATGATTCCGGAGCAAAAACGAGAAATTCCGCTGCATTGGTCGATACGACGGCCCTACGCCTCTACGGTAACACGTCGGGAGCCACCCGAGCTCAGCCCCGCCGAGGCGCGCGAGGAGGGAACGGACTTCAGGGGGTGGGTCAGAGTCGCCGATTTGTCAGGTAAAAAGGTATCTTCATAGCATTTGGGAGCGGGACTCGGTCGACACATCTCTCTGAGGCTTGCACATCACTCCTCCAAGGCCGCTGAGAAATAAAAAAACATTTGCAGAAAAGAGACCCAGACTATCTAGATTTTAGAAAAGTGTGTCGTTATACTGACCAAATGGTGATTGCGGAAGGTCGCGCAAGCCCGGAAATTTCCCTGATTGGGTCATTCAATCGGAGAAAAAAAAGGGGGGAAATTGGTGAGCGGACGGGGTCTTTCGGAGTAACCACAACAGTGGGTTTTAGGTTTTTACAGGTTCGGGAGGCCGATTGTATCGATTTGAAGGCGCTGACATACTTCGTGAGGTCAGGAAGAGTGGTGGGTGGCGTGGTAGTCGATAGAACTGGCCTTCCTTCGCTTTTTTCTGGTAATTTTTCTGGTTTTTCCGTTTTTTTGTTGTGGTCTCCATCTCTTTGCGCCAAGGTGGCAGAAATGTCGTGAGCGTTCGAAAAGGTCCTCAGACTTCCACAAGCGCAGGGGTCGCATGTTCCCGACCCGGCCCATCTCTCCCCAAAGTCCATGTCAAAGACCCTCATCCACCTCCCGAATTGGCTCGGTGATAGCATCATGGCGATGCCAGCGGTCGGAGCGCTTCTTCGTTCGGCCCGTCCAGGGTCGATGGTAGGCTTATGTAAGCCGAGTGTTCGTGGGATTTGGGGAATCTCGGCTAATCCTCTCCCCCTCATTGAAGTCCCAGCGACCATGTCCGCAACTCTCCAGGCGGCGCGGGTGCTGAAGGTCCACCAATTTGAAAGGTGCATCACCCTATCAAATTCATGGCGCTCAGCTTTCATCCCTTTCTCCGCAGGTATTCCCTTTCGGCGAGGTGCTCCGGGTCACTGGCGCTCCCTCATGCTTTCGGAGGTCGTCGACGTGGGTACTCCCCCAAGACACCTCTCTCGGGATTATGCCACTCTGCTTGGAGTTCCTCACGGTGAGCTCATTGATGACGGGCTCCTTGTGCTCCCAGAGGAAACAAAGATGCAGATTCAGGGTATTATAACTCGCCACCCAGAACTATCCGCCGAAGCCCCCTTGTTCGGCCTCCTCCCCGGTGCCGCTCGAGGGCCGTCCAAACGGTGGCCAACCTCATCCTACATCGCCCTCGGAAAGCTCATTAAATCGGAGCTTAATGGCTCAGTGGTTGTTCTCGGAGCTGCGAATGAGCGGGAACTCTGTCGCGAGATCGCTGAGGGAATCGGGAGAAACGCATGCTCTTTCGCGGGTGCACTCTCGTTCTATGAGGGGCTCGCGATGATCGATGCGTGTCGTGCTGTCGTTTCAAACGACAGTGGCGGTATGCACATGGCGTGGGCGCTCGGTCGCCCCCTCGTGGCGATCTTTGGGATCACTGATCCAGAAAAAACGGGCCCTTTGGGTAGCCGGAGCCGGGTCTTGCAAGAGAGCGAGCTTCGGTCGCGGGTGGTCCCCCGCGATTGCCCTGAGGCGCGAGCCGCCCTCGCGCGAATTACGCCAGAAAAGGTGCTCGATGCGGTTGCATCACTGGTGGCCGATGAGCCCTCCCAATAGTTTGACAACATTGGGGAATCAGATAGGTTCGAGACACTCCCCCTCTTATCAGATACGATCACGGTTGAAGAACATGTGCCTTCGACTCGCCCCCCATCGTATTCGCCCCACCTGAAACTTTTAGCCCCTTTATGCCCCGCTCATCTCTTGTCCCATCGTATGTCGCAATCCACCCAATGATTACTTCGATTGGTTTGATTGGTGTGCTTCTTTTACTGAGATGGCTCTTAGCCCTTCTGATCACCGCGCAGAAGTCTCGCTCTCCCCAGTGGCGACGCAGCTGGCTTGTTCTTACTCGAAACGGGCTCCTCGCCACGTTCGTTGTGGGACTTTTCATCATCTGGCGCGTAGAGATTCAGACATTTGCCCTCTCAATTGTCGGTATCGCCGTTGCGATGGTTATCGCAACTAAGGAGCTAATTCTCTGTATTAGTGGCACTCTGATGATTCGGCTCAACGGAGCATTTTCAGTCGGCGATCGGATTGAGGTCGCGGGCTATCGGGGGGATGTCATCGATATTAATCTGCTCGCAACGACGATAATCGAGACAGGGCCCGGACAATTAACCCAGCAATATACCGGGCGCAAGGTTGTCGTGCCAAACAGCCTCTTCGTCGGTAATGGGTTTATCAATGAGACCTTTACTAACGAATATGTGCTTCACGTCTTTTCCGTTCCCGTCAGTATCAACGCTGATTGGCGAGCTCTCGAGCGGTGTCTTCTCAGCGCGGCGAATGAGAGCTGTGCACCGTACATCGAAGAGGCCCGCGCCCACCTCGATAAGTTGGCCCACAGCGAGGCATTAAATATGCCCCCTGTTGAGGTAAAGGTAACGCTTCAGATTCCGACGCCAGAGCAGATAAATCTTATAGTGAGGCTCCCGACCCCTGCTCGAACAAAGGGTCGCATAGAGCAGGCGATTTTGCGAAAGGCCATGGATTGTTTCCCGGAATGGTCCCCCCTCAACAGGCCCGACCTATAAGGGTCAACGGTCAAGAGCAACCAACTCATGAAATAATTGCTCGTACTGAGTGGTAACCTCCTCCCAGGAATACCGGCTTTGCGCTCGCGCCTCCGCGGTACGTCGAAATCCTTCTACCCGCTCGGGATGTGCCACAAACTCCGCGCATCGAGCCCCCAGCTCAGCAAAGTCATTCTTCGCGTAATACACCCCCGCCTCGCCGAGAACTTCGACATGCTCAGGGGTATCGTTAGCGATAACGGCATTTCCGTAGGCCATCGCTTCGACGAGCGCGGGGTGGGTCCCCCCCACCTCGGTTGCTTGAATGTAGGCGTATGGGTGCGACTGAAGCTCCTCGTATGCCGCTCCGAACTGATAACCGGTAAAGATGACGCGAGGCCCCGCCGCCCGGTGAACCGCTGCGATATAGTCGCGAGCATACGGCGCATCTCCGACCATCACGAGAGGAAGGTGGACCCCACTCTGCTCATACCCTTGCACCACACCCAGGGCGTTATTTTCAGGCTCAAATCGGCTGACGTAGAGGAGATAATTTCGGGGCGTGAGGCCGAAGCGGGCGAGGGTTTCCCCGGGTTCCCGATGCTTCGCCCGAGCTCCATACGCAATAGAGGTCGGCTGTACCCCAAACTGCTCGCGATAATAGGTCGCTATCACCTCTGCGTCGGCGACGACCCGGTCGGCAAACCAGACAGAGCACTGTTCGCCGATCCGGTACCAGAGCTTCCCTGCCCTCCCCCATTTCGAACGCATCCGCTCAATCCCATCGACATTGATAGCGAGCGGAATCCCGGCCAATCGACAGAGCCAGGCAAAGGGGCTGTTAGCCGCATTACAGAGAAGCGCGACATCAAACGCGCCCTGTCGGAGGGTCGCCATTGAGGTTAATGCGGCAAAGGGGGTTTCAAGGTGCTTGGAAAATATGGTGGGCGCGTAAGTAACCGTTATTCCATCGTGGGACTCGGGACGGCGAAGGGTGCCGAAGCGCCGCCGTCCAAAGACGGTTACGTGGTGTCCTCGGGCGACCAGCAATCGGCCAAGCTCCTGTGCAAACGTCTCAAAGCCCCCATAAGCAGCCGGAATACCTCGAGTTCCTAGAATAGCAATACGCACCTGATATCTTCCTCCCCGTCACCGCCCGTGAGGGCCAATCTTCGCCTTGAGGGTTTGCGCTTGTCATCTATCTCGTCTCGCACGCAAGACACCCTCCCCATAGCTCTTTTACCTCAAGCGTAGTAGCCTACTGCCCGACTACTTATCGTGAATAAGACGAAGAATCATAACGAGGGGGGGCGAAGAGAGAAAGGCCCCACAGGTGATCAGAACCACCGAAATTCAGTCAAGGCGTAGCGCACAACAGGTGCCAGAGGGCGAGAGGGTTATGCCAGATTTACGTGTCATCGAAGGGGGTGGATTGCCGGAGCTTCCGATTCCACAGGTGGAGTTTATCTTTGACACACTGCTCGGACCAGCTGCAGGTCGGAGCGTGGTTGCAGAGACGTTTCTCTTTTCACTCTTTGTGTACCTCGCCGCCGCTCTCTGGTGCGCCACGACAGACCGAAGAGGGTTACGACTTCTGTTCGACGTCATCCGCGCCCCAATGGCGACGATCTCAAAAGGATTTTCAGCATCAGGGCGGCGACCGAAGCGGTCAAAAAACAATGAACTCGGGTCGGGTGACCTCGCAACCAACGATCAGATCCTTGAATGGACACGCCCCACAGGAGAAAAGGGTGATACTAAGCTGAAGGTAGAGGGTCTTCGCGGGGCTCAAGGGATTGCACTTCAGAGCGGTGAGCTCGTCATTGCCCGAGAAAAAAGGAACCGCCACGTTTTAATCATCTCAAAGACGGGGGGTGGTAAAACCTCAAAAATGATTCTGCCGATGTTGTACAGCGATTGTCTCTGCCCCGATCGCTCGACGGTAGTAATCGACTCAAAGCCCGAGATGTGGCGAAAACTAGCGGGTATGACCCGGAAATATAATCCGGATAAGGAAATCCTCCTCTTTAATCCTCTCGATCGCGCCCGGAGCTTAAGCTGGAATATCCTCGCCAAAGTCGAAGATGACACTGACGCGAAGCTCATTGCGAACACGGTCGTCATGGCGACGGATCAACCAGGGTCAAAAGCAGATAGCCCGTTTTTCCGCAACAACGCTCTTGCGATACTCAACGCGATCATGGTCGGATTGCTGCATGATCCCAACGATACACTCTCGATGCCCCGCGTGCACGAGCTCGTTCAATCGGGGGTAAAACCACTCTGTAACTGGCTCGAGTCGCACCCGCATGCCTACCGCAATACCCGCACTTTTATTGAGCTCGTCCGTGCCGGATCGCAAAATGCCGACACGATAATGTCAGAGCTGAGTATGCGGCTTTCGGCCTGGGACCTCTCTGCAATCCGCGCAACGACCGCACTTCCCGAACTCGACCTAGAGACGCTGGTCCAGAAACCAACCCTCTTTATTGTTGAGTTTCGTGAGTCAGAGCTCGAGATGCTCCGTCCCATGGCAAACGTCATCGTCGTTGAGTTGCTCCGATTTCTCACCAAACGGGCTGAGCAATGCCCCGGGCTTACTCTCCCCCGTCCAGTCGGACTGGTCATCGACGAGTTCGCGAGTGCGCTGGGGCGACTTCCTGACATTCACGTTAAACTCAACACATTGCGCTCTCGTAACGTGAGCATCTGCGCGGCGATTCAGTCAACGGCTCAGGTAAAGGCTAACTACGCCGATGATGCCGATTCGGTTCTGGCCGGTTTTTCGACGAAGATATTGATGCCGCCACTCGACCTTGTTGATTCAGAGTGGGGATCTAAAGAGTCCGGTCAGATGACGATTCGCTTCAAGACCGCATCGAAGGGCAGTAACAAAAAACTTACAGAGTTCTTTGCGAGTAAGAATGACGGCTCGCAGGAGCAGGTGCAGCAGCGTGCGGTCCTCACCCCCGACGAAATCGGTCGTCCGACTGACAACATCAACACCTTTTTTATGCCTAATACTCCCGTCTTTCAGGGATATCTCGTCCCCTACTACATCGACAAGGTGGTAGCGGGCCGGATCAAGGAGTTCGATAAAGAGGAGTTCGATCTCAAGCTCCGCACCGAGCCGATAAAATTCGAAGAGAAACTTCCCGAAGCCCCCCCAGCGGAGGGACAAGCAACGCCAACTGGCCCCTCGCCTGGGGTAACTAACACGAGTGGCTGGACCGAGGAGCAAATCAGCAAAAGGCTCGAAGAAGTTCGCTCAAAGCTTGACTGGGAGAATACGACTGGAAGCGCCCGCAAATGGTGGGAGGCTTTCGAGAGCGAGAACAAAACGAGGCTAGCCCTTGTCCTCCGGCTTGCAGAAGAGCTGCTACATCGCAAGGCGACGATTACGGAGTTCTTCTTGGCCTACGTGTACAGTAACACCGACAATATACAGGCAAATCTAAGCTATCTTGATTATACACGGCTCAAGAAAGAGGAGGAGAAGAAGAAGAAGGAAGCTGCAGCTAAGGCGGCCGGGAAGGCGGCGTAGGGATGAAGGCACGTTCGATCGCCCCTGACACTACCGGTTATTTCGCTCGGTCCATCCGCCCTTTCGGTTGATTAAACCAGCCGGTGGGCCTACTCCCACAAATATCCCCCCTTTTCCACCACCGCAGCGCCGATACCTGCGACTTGAATATCCTCATTACGCGAGAGCCGACGGATATTTTGATTCACACGCCGCTTTATTTCGTTAATCAACACCGTGGCTACAGCAACTCCATGATGAGCGTTGGGGGATTTCGTGCGGAGTTCATTATCGACTCGCGATAGGACACACCATCCAACGAAGAGATCAATCGCACATTCGGCGAGCCGTTTAACAACAAGCTGCTGCTCGGCGATGCCGCGACGATGATGCCGAACTGATGAATCGACCCCATGGGCAAAGGCGGCTGAATATTTGGCAAGGATGCGGAAGTGTGGTGCAAGCTCACCCTCTTCGAACTGTCCTCCATGGGCCATCCCGGGAATATACTCAACCAACCGTTTTGAGGCGTAGTCAGTGACGACACTCATCGCTGCTGAGGGTTCGGAGAATAAAGAACCCACTCCCTGCCCCACTCTTTCGAGATAACTGCCAGCTTCTTTCGCGCCCGTCAATCCGACATAGAGCCTCAGAATTTCATTCGTACCTTCGAATATACGGTTAATCCGGGAATCGCGCACGATTCGTTCGAAGGGATATTCCCGCATAAACCCATTACCACCCGCAATCTGTAGCGCTTCATCAGCAACCCGCCAGAGAGATTCTGTGCCAAAAACCTTGCTTGACGCAGCTTCGAGAGAAAAATCCTCTTCATTCGAGTCGATTAAAAAAGCGACTCGATCGACTACCGCCTCGGTCGCATAACAGAGCGCTGTCATGTGAGCGAGCTTCTCCTGTATGAGAGCAAACGACGCGATTGGACGACCGAACTGTTTCCGTTGCACCGCATGCGCGGTAGCCATTTCGATACACCGCTTCATCGCACCGACACATCCCCCACCGAGCCCAGTTCTCCCGTTATTCAAAATCGCCATCGCTATCTTGAATCCTCCTCCCGGAGCACCGAGCACATTCTCTGCGGGTATCCGCACCCCATCGAACCGGACTGAACAGGTTGCCGATGCTCGAATCCCCATTTTGTCCTCTTTCGGACCGGAGCTGACCCCCGGAAATGCCCGCTCGACGATAAACGCGGTGATATCCCCCTCCGCATCTCCACTCTTCGCAAACACCGTAAATATTTCGGCGAACGAGCCGTTTGTGATCCAGATCTTCTCGCCGGTCAATACCCACGAACCATCGTCCTGTCGATGAGCGCGGGTGGTGATGGATGCAGCATCAGAGCCACTGCCTGCTTCAGTCAGACAGAATGCTGCGCGATATTCTCCGCTCGCGAGCTTTGGAAGGTACCGCTCTTTCTGTTCCACCGACCCGAAAAGCAAGATCCCCTTCATACCGATCGATGAATGAGCTCCCACGGTCAGCGAAGTGGACGCATCCTGTCGTGAAATTTCCTCGAGAACCCTGGCATATTCACGGGCGGAGCACCCCAGCCCCCCGTGCTCCTCCGGGATTATTAATCCAAAAAGACCTAGTTCGGCCAACGCCGTCACATACTCATCCGGTTGAGCGCCTTTGCGGTCGAATTCACGGAATTGCTCGTGGTGACTCGCGAGAAACTTCCGCACCGAGTCGAGGATCATCGACAATATCTCACCACGTTCATTGGAGAGCGCTGGAATCGAGGGAAGCCGCTCCATGGAGATATCCCCGATGAAAAGGCCCCGAAGAAAACTTCCGTGTGAACCGCTCGCCATAAACCCTCCCTTCTTTCAGAACACCTTATTCGTGATTCAACTACCTGTCCCTCTATTGTACTATTCCCCCTCTTCCCCCGCCTAGCCCGTTTTCCGCCAGCCGGACGTTGACCTTGACCACGATGGTCCATACCACCTGCAAGGGGTGAAAATTGCTCCTTGTCCTCTCCTCTATTTCAAGTCATCGTGAGGGGTAACCGTCATGAGAGACAGCCGGTCATTCCGTCACGGGGAGGCGGACGTGTCGATTAGACGATTAATCGACCCCCTCCAAGATTAGCGGCGATATCCAGATCCTACCGTCAAGAACAAGTGTCACACTCATGACAACTTCCTTGCTTTACTCACTTTGGGTCATCACCTTCCGACAGGTCCGTACCTCGTCATTCATACCGTTCGGATTACTATTGATGGCTTTTGCCGTCGGTTTGCCTGCGCGCGCTGAGGAGCCGAATCCCTCGCCCACATCTGCAATCACCGCACATACCTCGGATGGAACGGTTGATCCTGATGTAATCCCTGCGACGTCCCCTTACCAGAATTACGCCAACACATCGAAGGAGTTTGAGGGAAAGACTATCACTCGGATCGACGTTGAAGTTCGAGAGATCTTCGACGAACCGGAGATCGGTACCGCCTACCGGACCGCAAATGCTCTTAAAATTGCCACCAAGGAGCGGATTGTTCGCCGCGAGATACTCGTGAGTCAGGGGGAACCCTATTCGGAATTCAAGGTCCGCGAGTCGGAGCGTTTTCTTCGGCAGCAGCGATTCTTAACCGATGTAGCAATAAAAGCGATACCCGATGGCGACGGAGTTCGATTACTTGTTGTCGTCCACGATACTTGGACTTTTGTTCCTCGGGTCAGCATTAGCCCTTCAGGGGGGGGGCAAAACCGCTCTATTGGCCTCAGCGATACCAATTTCCTCGGAATTGGCAAACGGCTCGAGATACTTAATCGCGAGAACGATCGCCGTCAGAGTATCGAGACCGTTTACGAGGATCTTCGTGTATGGGCAACCGATGTGAAGGCTACCTTGGCCTATTTTGACCGCGAGGATGGGGAGCGGAAGATAATGTATGTGGGTCGCCCTTTTCGAACTTTTTATGATACTTACTCGTGGTCTTTCGACGGCGAAGATAGTGATATTCTCGGTCGTCTCTTTCAGGATGGTGAGGAAGAATATCTCTATCGGAGAAAGACGAGGACGGGTCGCGCTCGGTATACCATCAGCACAGGAACTCCCAGTACTACCGTCAGACGGTTTTATATAGGTGCAACGAGTCAAGAAGAGGAGTTCTCAGAGGCCTCTGCTGATGACCTTGATGTTCTTGATCTCGATCCAGAAACGGTGAGTACTGATCCTGCGCGACTTCCCTCAAATCGCCAATTTGTCGGACCCTCCTTTGGCTACCAGTCGGTTAAGGCACAATTTATCTCGATGAACTACATCGATCGGTTTGAGCGGGTCGAGGACTTTAACCTCGGTGCTGATACTACCGTTGACTTTTTACTTGCCCCCAGCGCTCTCGGCTCAACGGGCTCGACCCTCCATCTTCTCGCGAACAAATCGGCAGGTATCGCTCACGACCCTCTCTCATTTATGCGGTGGGAATTTGGGGCTGCAACCCGGATGAGCCGGAACGAACTCGCCAACTCGTTGATACGGGCTGAGGCGCGCTATTATTCCGTGCTCGGCTCCGTATTTATGGGAGACAGGCACTTGGGGAGGCACACGCTCGCCATAGGGGCAACCGCTGATTATGGGTTTGAACTGGATGGCGACAGGCAATTTATGCTCGGTGCCGAGAGTGGACTTCGTGGGTATAAGCGAAGAGGATTCGATGGTTCAAGGCGGCTTCTTCTGAATGTCGAGGATCGAGTGCACATTGCAGATGACATTCTGCGACTTATGAGCATGGGGGCAGTCGCGTTTTTTGACCTGGGGGGAGCTTCGAATGATACCCTCGGCAATATCCTCACCGACCACCTTTATAGCAATATTGGTGTCGGACTACGGTTCGGGTTTCCACGCTCGTCAGGGGGGGGGATCGTAGGGTTTGATATTGCCGTCCCCCTTCGGAGCGGTCCTACAGCTGAGGGCACGGAATCGTTTGTCCCCCGCCTCACTTTCACCGTCGGCCAGGCGTTCAACGCGCGCCTCAGAAGCGAAAGTTTAGGACCGGACAAGGCGAACCTCGAGGTCGGGATTGATCGGTAGCTGAGAATGTCGAGGGTGAGGTAATTGGAAAAATTTGCCGTTCTTCCTTTGTGCGCCCGAGAGGTTCAAGGTCTAATTCTCCCATGAACTCCTGCACTCCTGAATTACTGGCAGCTCTGGCCGCTTCGGATGCCACCTCACCATACGAACGGCTCGGAGTATCACATAGCTCTTCCCCTCAAGAGCGGAAGGCCGCGCACCGAACCCTCTCGCGGATCCTCCACCCTGATATCATCAGAGACGAACAGCTCCGACCACGGTGCAACGACGCTCTTGCCCGAATCAACGATGCGTTCGATATTCTATCGGATCCTATTCGGGAACTTGCGTGGAGAGTCCGGAACGGGTTTACCATACCCTCCGAACGTCCGACATCTCCGCGCACTACGTCGCATGCTGCTTCGCCTCCCC
>JBIIHQ010000019.1:0-24081 GCA_044235645.1 Bdellovibrionota bacterium
CGCGCAAAGAGCTGCATGTCGAGCGATTGGGGCGCGGAGTCGCGTGGTTTGACACAGGCACTTTCGACTCGCTCATTCAGGCATCGGTATTTGTCCAGTCGATCGAGCAGCGCCAGGGGCTCATGATCGCGTGCCCTGAAGAAATAGCTTATCGGCTCGGATATATTTCGGCTGAGGACTTGGGACGACTTGGTCGAGAAATGGAGAAGAACAGTTACGGGCAGTATTTGGTCCGATTACAGAAAGAGGCGGGCGGAGCTTAGACCTAAAATAGGACCTAGCATCTTCTGCGATGCGCGCAATAATGAACGGGCCGTGAGGCAATGCCGTGAAGCAACAACCCGACTCAAGGCCCGTTCTCTTTTAACTACTCGGCAGCAACTACCCACTTCTCTGGCGATCGCCAGAGTGCCGAGAGGATGAGCTCCCGAATGAGGATGAACTCCTTGGGCAATTTGTCGTAAAGCGCGGAGAAGAGGCTTTCGTGTGAGAGAATCTCCTGTTTCCATAGCTCGGCATCGACCGACATGGCCGCTTGGAATTGCTCTCGGGTATAATCGGCACCGCGCCAATCAATATCATCAAATCGGGGAACCCAACCGAGGGGGCTCTCGATGGCAGTGACTCGGCCATGAGTGCGATCTACTATCCACTTGAGGATCCGCATATTCTCACCAAATCCTGGCCAGAGGAACTTCCCGCTATCATCCTTGCGGAACCAGTTCACCCCAAATATACGGGGGGGGTGCGGTAGATTCCGACCGAAATTGAGCCAGTGATTGAAGTAATCACCCGCGTGATACCCCATGAACGGCAGCATAGCGAAGGGATCGCGTCGAACAACCCCTTGCTGTCCCATCGCAGCTGCCGTTGTCTCTGAGCCCATCGTTGCTGCCGCATAGACTCCATAGTTCCAATTGAACGCCTGATAGACGAGTGGTACGGTGGTGCTTCGTCGTCCCCCGAATATCAGCGCGCTGATAGGAACGCCAGCGGGGTCTTCCCAAGCGGGGTCGATAACCGGGCACTGTGACGCAGGAGCGGTGAATCGAGCATTTGGGTGGGCGGCCGGTTTACCGCTGGTCTTGTCGTACGGTTGCCCTCGCCAATCGGTGAGCCCTTCCGGTACCTCCTTGGTCATCCCTTCCCACCACACATCGCCGTCTGCGGTCAACGCCACGTTCGTGAAGATGGTATTCTTCTCAATCGTCGCCATCGCGTTCGGGTTGGTTTCGTAGTTGGTTCCGGGGGCGACCCCGAAGAAGCCAGCCTCGGGATTGATACCTCGAAGGTGTCCAGATTCATCTGGCTTAATCCACGCGATATCGTCACCGATACAGGTAACCTTCCACCCATCCATCTCTTTTGGAGGGACGAGCATCGCGAAGTTTGTTTTCCCGCACGCTGAGGGGAACGCTGCCGCGACGTAGGTTTTTTCCTTCTTCGGAGATTCGACTCCGAGGATGAGCATGTGCTCTGCAAGCCAGTTCTGCTCCCGAGCCATCGAGGATGCAATCCGGAGAGCGAAGCATTTCTTTCCAAGAAGTGCATTGCCACCGTAACCTGAGCCGTACGACATGATGAGCTTCTCTTCGGGGAAGTGGCAGATGTATTTGGTCTCAGGATTGCACGGCCACCGCACATCTTTTTGCCCTTCAGCCAGAGGGGCACCGACGGTGTGAAGGCATCGGACGAAGGCCTTATTCCCGAGCGCTTGAATCACCCCCCGACCCATGCGGGTCATGATTCGCATGCTAACGGCGACGTAGGCACTGTCAGATATTTCAATCCCAATGTGCGATATCGGCGAGCCTATCGGTCCCATGCTAAAGGGAATGACGTACATGGTGCGTCCCGCCATACAGCCATCAAAGAGCTGATGGAGGGTTGCCTTCATCTCTTTCGGATCTCGCCAGTTGTTAGTTGGTCCTGCGTCACTCTTCCTGATGGAGTTTATAAATGTCTTGTCCTCAACCCGGGCAACATCGGAGGGGTCCGACCACGCAAGATACGAATGAGGCCGTTTGATTGGATTGAGTCTCTTAAAGGTGCCGGCATCGACGAGAGTCTGACAAAGTCGATTGTACTCTTCCTCAGATCCGTCACACCAATATATGTCTTTGGGCTTAGTGAGCGCAGCCACTTCTTCAATCCATTGAAGTAGCTCCTGATTGGTGACGTAGGATGGTGCGTTCATAGTGCGTGTCCCCCTTTTGCCGAAATGCCGCCCCCGAATCTGCCTGCTCTCAGCGGGCCATCAGAGAAACGGCTTTTGCGATGCCAGCGAGATTCAGCCGTTCGCTTGAGCTCTCAGCAGTGTGGGCTGTGAAGCAAACCTACTGCGAGGAAAACGGCGAAGCGCTGAAATATCAATCTGGTGCGCTTTTGCTTTCGCGAACAGCTTAGCCAATTTTTCAGAGAAAATCTACGAGATAGTTATCAATAATAGGGCTTTTCTAGGCGATTATCGCGCATCTCAACGAGCTCGTACGCTTTCCCACAAGCGTAGTGCCAATGAGGCAAGAAAAAACACAACTGAAGCAATAAGAAGGGCCGGAGATATCGAATATACCTCGCGCTTTGAGGTGCCGAGCTGATCAAGATATTCTCTTGATGGGTTAACGAGGCCACCTGAGGCATCAGCAAGTCGTCTGAGAAGCGCTCTGTTAGTTCCATTCCCTGTCTGTTCTGCAATCTCAAGAGGATCGACGATGAATGAGGATTCAGGTAGGGATCGACTACCGACTGACGGATATATCGTATAGGTCCCGGGGACTGGATCCCGTATGATTGAGCGTAGATGACCGGGAGCAATTGTCTGAAATAAGAGAGGCATTTGATTGAGCTTGGCGGCGAAGTCGCGGGCTGCCTGCTCATTATAGAGAGCAACATCGAGCTCAATCATTCCGTACCTCTGCTTAACGGAAAGATCATATCGCACCGATGAATCCGTCCCGCTCTTACCCCGGGCAGATGTAATAAGGTCACTCCATAGCTGAGCATTCTGGGCCCATCGGATCCACCGTGAGGTCCATCTACCCGCTGCATCAGTTGTAAGTGCAATTACTCGTCCTCGTCCCTTTTTCCATGAAGCAAGCAAAGGCCGGTCTCCGTCTTCAGCTCCAACAGTCAGCTCGGGGAGGGCTTGAGGGTGGGGCAGGGTTTCAACAAAACCCTGAATTTGGGGAATATCTTTTACTGTAGTTATGGGCTCTGAAATCTGTTTTCTTGAAACGGTGAAATCGGAGGTCTCTCGAAGCGTTCGTTCTCCCGCGTTTACCTTAATATCTGAGAGAAATATTCGTGGCAGAGCAGTTGGATCGTTCGTTTGATGATAGATCCCACCACCGAGCCTCGCCATCTCAGACATCGTGCTATCTTGGAAGAGGCCAACAAGTACAGTGCTCGTTGTTATTCCCTCTCGCCTGAACTCTTCGGACATTTGAATGAGAAAACTCTGATTTGCCCGAAGCATTCCATCTGTGAGTACGATGACGTGTTTTTTTCCAGCCTTTGCTGTCAGGAGCTGACGTCGTGCCTCATCCATCGCAGGGACGAGATTTGTACCTAGTTTAGGAAAAAGGTACTTAATTCTCTCGAGCGCCTGGGCCCGATTTTCCCGAAGCTGATTCATCTTGACAACGACGAAGGGCATGTTGTCAAACCCGATGACGCTCAGATAGTCGTCATCCTTGAGATTACGAACAACCTCCTCAGCGGCCTCTTTTGCATAATCGAGCTTTCGCAGCTCACCCATGCTATTCGATTTATCGAGGACAAGGGCAACCGCAGAATTGATTCGCTTCTGTTCGGCGCGAGGAGGGAGAAGCTTGACGGGAAGGTACGGCTCAAGAGTAGATCCCCGATATCCACCGAGTCCAAAGCTTCGATTTCCCCCCACCATAATCAGACCACCACCATTTTCGATGAATGGCACAAGTGAGTCCAACTTTGCTGTACCTAGTTGTTGCGCTCCGACATTATTAAGTATGATGGCTGAAAAATCGGAGAACGGGGGAATAGTACCTGAGCCGACATGTACCGTCACAAGCTCATATGATTGTGAGGTTAAGAGCTCTTGTAGGGTTTCTCCCTCCTCTACAATCCCGCTGAGCAAGAGCACTCGCTCGCGCCTCTGACTGTTTATCACTGCTATCTTCTTTGATGTTGGGTAGGAGGGGTCAGAGGGACTGAAGCTAACCTCAATTCGATGAAGTCCTGCCGCATCAGCATCTGTTTTTGCAGCAAAAGGAAGCTCAGTATTGGCCGAAATAGAGACATTTTTATCGAGAATTGTTTTCTCTCCATCTCGAATCACGAATCGGCCTGATTGGGTCTTCGCCGTATCATTTTTTACAGCCGCGCGTATAGCGACGCTGGTTTTTGCGGGCGCCTGGAACGGAACAGTTAAGTTTGAGACTGCGACGTCGGGTCCATGAGAGTCGGATTCGGCGGAAGGAATGAGCGGGAACATAGGGGTCCCACGCGAGCGGACAAGAGAGAGTATCTCCTCCTCAGAGGAGCCTGTCATCCATCCGTCAGAGGCGAGGATTAAAGGTACATTTGGCAGCTTTTCCAAAGCTTTAAAAAGATCAGACTTATCAGCTCCAATCTCTCGGGCCCGGGAGCGCAATGAGGAAAGAGAGGGAATCGACCCACTAGATTCTACTAATTCGGGAGAGAGATTCTTACCAAATGAATGGAGAGTCGTCGGCCCAAGTTCTTTTAATTTTAGCAATAGCTCAGAGGAAGTGTCAGGATCCATGCTGTCTGAGATATCAAAGAGCGCACTGAGGGAGCGTTCCTTGTCGATGTCAGAAAGGGATGGATTAAGAAGGACGATGGTGGCCAACACGACGGAGCATACGAGGAAAAAGGTCGCGACAACCAATCGCCACGTGCGGAGATGGTTCAGCCTGCGAGCTCGAAGGATGATGGAGATAATTGCTCCGAGACCAAGCCATACGAGAGGAGTCCAGGTGAGAGAGACGGGAGTCACGCGAGCCTCCTCTTAGTCCCCGATCTGGAGCGAACAACGAGTGCGCCATCGATGCACATTAAAACGAGGAGAACAGTGATTAAGGTCGGTATGGTGGAATTTGTTGAGCGATTGTTCTCCGAAACTTTGGTTGTTCCCGATGTGGAGAGCGAGATCGGTCTTTGGCCAAAAAGGTTCGATTCTGACTCATCAAAAAAAGTAATTGCTCGAACATCATCCGGGCCATTCGTGGAGTGTATTACAATGAGACCCGGTACCGAGAGGGTATGAGGATCGGCGACAATAGGAAGTTCAGACGAATAGGCTAGATAGTAAGGTTTTTCTCCCCCGGCTGTGGGAGAAAGAGGCGAATAGGGAGATAGTTCACCAATTGTGCCGTTCGGAAATAGGTGATTGATTGTATTAAGTAACAAAATACTGAGTGAAGGATTCCCGGCACCGAGAAAAGGAAGAGCTTCACATCCCAGGACTACGGTGTGGGTACCATAAGGGAAGCCCTCTGCGATGATGGTACCTTGGTCTCCGCGTAATAGGGGCGAAAACATCCCTCCGGTCTCGAGCACAGCCCCCCCTACTCCGAGAATTGTATCGGGCGAGAGGTAGCGGAAGAGGGGGGATGAGCCTTCCCAAATGGCAACATTCCATGGACTGGTAAAGGGAGTGCTTCTGATCAGGGAAGCATCAGGAGGGGGTAGGATGTAGAGAGAGGGCTTTGTTTTCGGCCGTTGAGGGGATAATCGATGGAATATCCAACCAGCGACCCTTGGAGGATTTTCCTCTATTTGCGTTGGTGGTATCTCCTCAAGTGTTCCACCGAGAACTCGATCAAGGCCGAGCTGTTGAGGGTTAAGATGAGATACAACGCCGATAGTGGTGGCAGGGCGTCCAATTGAAAGCCAGGATTCATCATCTGCTCCTAGGCTGTTATCAGGCCCAATCTCAGGAGATTCGATTCGGGCAAAGTATCCAAGGCCTTCGCCGGGAGGAGGCGGAAATGTGACGATTGAGCCACTATTTGGTTCAACGACGATCTTACGACGTTCCGTTAACCGCTTACTGCCATCAGAAGATATTAGTGAAAGCCCTACTGTTACGGATATTTTTTCCGTCGAGAATGCGCGCAGTTTGACCGAGATATCCTTTGTCGGGGCAACCCACATCTTTTCAACCGCAACATTATTTAGGGGGGTTAGCCCGACGGGTAGGAGGATCACTCTGGCACGATCGGTTTCTGATTGTTCTATGGGTGAGGGGCTGGAGATAAATATTCTATCGGTATCCTCCCGGCTCAGGAGGGACGGTAGCTTTGTTTTTATCTCTCCGGCTCCGTACGCTGGTTTAATTGATGCGAGTGTCGTGGCAGCTGAGGCAGATGGAACGAAGCCGTCGGTGACTGGGGCGAGTCTTGGCGTCGTTACCATTACGAGGACGGAGTCTTTCTCAAGATCGGCTCTGAGAGCCTCTTTCGCTCTCTCTATCACATTTTCAAAGATGGTGGTTGATTCCCTCGTAATGGCTGATGTTTGAAAGCGGTTGTCGATAACGAGAATGGCTCGTTGGCGGGAGCCTGAAAAGCTAAAGCCAGAGGCTGCGAGGCTTAACAGAAGGAGTATTAGTAATTCGAATAGAAATCGGAAAGGAGGAAAAAATCGCCTTGGTCTACCCCCCTCAGAGATGAATTGACTCAACAGAAAGAGGGTTGGGACCTCCGTCGGCTCACCATAGGAGACCCGCCTATAAATGACTAAAAGGATGCCGGTTCCGATGGGGATACCGAGGAGAGCAAGCGGGTAGAGAAAACTCATATTCCCCCTTATCCGATAAGACCAATATCTCGGAGATTTGCGCCGATGAACGATACGGGGTCGGTTAGATCTGCGGGAGTTACAAACCGAATCATTGATCCAGTAACCACATCCTCGACAGCTCGGTTGTGGCTGGTAAGCATCGTATCGAAATCAGAGGAATCAATTCCTGACGTTAGAGAGGCACGAATACCAGTTTCACCATCAAAAATCTCATCGAGCGGATAGTCGTAAGGATGGCGATCAAAATCACTTAGTATCTGAACGAAGGTCGTATCGAGATTTTTTGAGCGAGCTTGATTCGAGACTTCCTCAAGAGTTTCAGTGGGATAGAGGAAGTCAGATATGAATATAAGAATTCCCGGAGCTCGGGTGCGAGCGACGAACGCGCGAAATGAGGTTGCAAGATCGGGGTTGTTTTCGGATGTTGCTGAAAAGAGCGGGGCAAGCTGCCGAAATGAAGTGAGAGATTTTATTCGAAAAGCGGCCCCTGCTCCCAGAACAGCAAGAGATACCTCATCCCTTTGAGAGAGAGCGACATAGGCGATACCGAGTGCAAGACTTGCGGCGAAGCTCCATTTATCTTCACCGATCGAACAGCGCATTGAACGGCTACCGTCAACGATAATGTAGACCGCGAGATTCTGCTCCTCGTTAAAGGTTTTGACATACATGCGATCGCTGCGGGCGTAGAGATTCCAGTCGATATCTCGGGGATGATCACCCGGTTGATAATTCCGATAATCGGAAAACTCTATGCCGTGGCCCCGCTTAAGCGAGACGTGAATTCCCTGGGTAACCCCTAAAAGGGCCCGCCTACTGCGCAATGTTAGCAGACCCAGAGAGCGAAGAGCTGTTTCGTCTAAATACGTTGGAAGCAAAAGAGGCTCTCCCAATTGTTTTTACCGTTTTACTTCGCACTCCTCACCTGATGTAACAGGTCGTCAGCGGTCACTCCGTCTGCTTCCGCATGAAAGTTCAGTAATAAGCGATGTCTGAGAGCAGGAATGAAAGCCGTCTTAAGGTCATCAAACGAGAGGTTGATTCTTCCATCAATCAGCGCCTCTACTTTTGCCATGAGAACAACCGATTGAGCCCCCCGAGGTCCTGGTCCGAACCGAACATATTTTTTGACCATCGGAGTAGCATGTTCATTCTGAGGGGAGACGGCAGCCAACATCCTCACGAGGACGTCGTTAAGCGGTTCGGCTACGAAGACCTTCCTTACAAGATGGCGCATTCGAATTAATGTGGCGGGTGCTGCCGGTCCATCAAGGATAGAGCGAGCTTCGGGGATAGCAGCCCCGGTCGTTCGGCGGAGGATCTCCTTGAGGTCTTCAGATGTGGGCGCTGGCACCGGCAGTTTTATAAGAAATCGATCGAGTTGTGCTTCGGGGAGCGGATACGTTCCATCCAGCTCTATGGGGTTCTGAGTGGCGAGCACAAAGAAGGGTTCGTGAAGCCGATGGGTTTCACCGAGAACCGTGACTTGGCGCTCCTCCATTGCTTCAAGCAATGCTGCCTGAGTTTTAGCCGTCGCCCGATTTATTTCATCGGCAAGAACCACATGTGCAAATAATGGCCCCGGCCTAAAAACAAAACTTCTTCTGCCGGATTCATCTTCGGTCAGTACCTGTGTTCCCGTCACGTCTGATGGCATGAGATCGGGAGTAAATTGTATTCTTTTGAACGACATGCCGAGCGTCTGGGAAATTGACTTGATAAGAAGAGTTTTTCCCAGACCCGGAGCACCCTCGAGAAGCACATGCCCTCCCGCAAATATAGCTGAGATGATACCGCGGATGACTCCGGGCATTCCTACAAGTACCCGACTGACCTCCGCCTGGACTTCGGAGAAGGTGCCCTTAAATATGGCGATTTCTTGCTCGAGTTCGGTCGTTGTCTGTGTCATCTTTGTCGTCGCCTGTTTTTCTGTCAGTCAAAACGCGATCTGCTAACGGAAACTTCTGAAAATCCTAATCTGCTCCCAGGATTCCCTGGTACTCAAGCGGAATGGGTTGGTCCTTTCGAGTGACAACGGTTTCCGGTTTGGCGAGGGGGATCTTGCTCAGTGAGCGTTTAAAGTTAGTGGGATCGTTATGCTCAGCGACTTTGCCCGTATTCTTCCCCCACCGAGGATCCAAATTTTCATTTGGTTCCTCCTGAACTGGGGCATCGACGAATCCCTTGGGGCCTGACATTCCTTTGCCATCACCCTCTCCCATATTTGGGTCCTCAGAGCCATTCCCGAGACTCGCTGAATTGCCCCGTGTGTCCTTTGAGCTCTTGCCGTCGCTCTCACCCTCGTTCATTCCAACCAATTCGGGAGAGTCGCTCTTGTCTTTCCCTTCACCACCCTGGGAGGCATTACCTTCATCCGATTTTTGGGTTGATTTAGCATTCTCCCTTTCATCTGATGCACCATTCGTCTTCCCGTTATTTCCCCCTCCGCCCTTTTTTTCGTCTGCCCTCGCTCCACCCTGAGCTGCGCTGTCCTTACCCGTTCCATTCCCCCCGGTATCATCCTTTTTTTTCGAAAGACTCGCCACCTTATCCTTTGCCTCGTGAAGAGGATTCCCGGTTCCTCCCTGCCCTTTGCCTTGACCTTGCTGAGAAGTCTGACCATCTAAATCAGCATCCCCCTGTCCACCACTTCCCTGTTGAGCTCCCCCTTTTTGCTGAGCCCGCTGACCATCTTTAGCAAGAGAGCCCTGAGGTCCAGCTTGTTCCCCCTTTCCCTCTTGTCCCCCGGTCTGAGCTCCGCCATCGGAACCCTGTTGGCCTTGTTGTTGGCCCCCCGGCTGTTGCCCTTGTTGCCCCGAACCTGACGATGAGCCCTCGGACTGCTTTTGTTGCTGACTATCACCTTTTCCGCTTGAGGAAGGTTCGTCAGACTTCTGTCTCCCCGCCTCCTGGTCTCTCTGCTCCTGCCCATTCTTTGAACCATCATTCTTCGCCTGTTCGTCTCCGTTTTGGGTGGAGTCTTTGCTTTCGGCCTCATTCGCTTCATCATGTTGAGATTTCCCCCGCTCATCGGAAGTTTTTTTCTCCGGATTCAGATTCGAGTTTTCCCTCTGAGGTCCATCATTTTTTTTGCGTTCCGCATTTCCCCCCTTCTTTTGATCGCCGTTTTGAATATCGACGTCTGATCTGCCCGATGAGATTTGTTGTGGCGTGGGTGTGGGGGTTGACGTTGGGGTTGGGGTAGGGATAGTGATCGAGTTCGGTATCCCCTCTGGAGCTCCCTCGGCGTTTTTGGTGGTAAGGGAAGGGCCGTCGTTATCGCCATTTTTTGCTGAATCATCCAAAGCTGACAGGGTCTCAGTAATTTTCTGCTCAACGATATCGCTACCAAGGCCCGAACTGCGAATGGTATTGGCCAACTCCGAGAGTTTCTCAGTTGCCTGCGGGGGTAGCCCCTGATTCTCAAAAATGAACTGCTCGAGATTCTGCGCGGCGAGTCTCGATTCCTCGTTTATCGCCCCGGGTTGTCTGAGCGCGATGATAAGAAGAATTAACCCGATACCTACTCCGAGCCAACTGATTTTCACCCAAGGGGTAGGCTCTCTCAGAGAGGATATCTGCTCATCAGAAATGCTCACTTGGGCAAGTTGGTTTTCGATGATCGCACAGATTACGCTGCGCGCCTCCGATGAACTTGTTTGTGCATACATCAAGCTCACAGCTCTGCTTTTCAGATCGAGCTGTTCATCTATCAGCAGACATGTGTCATCGAATTGGGGCAGAAAAAACCATCTTCGGCGAAAAAGAAGCAGAAAAAACAGGCAAAAACCGAAAAAAAGAACGATAGCTGCCGCTGTTTTAGATACGGTCTCGACCAGAAGAAATGCGATCGCTATTCCACAACAGGTAAGACCAGCCTCGATCAGTTTATCGAGTATAGCCATCCTTCGGCGGCTGACTAAAATCTTTGATATGAGTGATTGAAACGTCACGGTGCATTCAGTGGTGGAATCATAAGGGGATCTATCTCTTCATAATGAGAGGGCTTTGAAGAAGGTTTTTCTAATCCTCCACCCGAGCCGCCAATATGTGCGCTCAAGTTTGTATCCGGCTCACGCTTAACAGCGAGCTGGTACCGTGCTACAGCGGAATTATGTTCTTCAAGGGTAGCTGAAAAAACATGTCGACCGGCTCCGTCCGCAACGAAGAAAAGATAGTCGGTCTTCTCGGGATACAGGGCTGCCTTTATCGCAGAATCGCCCGGGTTGCCGATTGGGCCGGGAGGAAGTCCAGAAATGACGTAGGTATTGTAGGGCGTCGGCATTTCAAGGTGGGCCCGAGTTAAATTACCGTCGAAGTTCCCCCTCAATCCATAAATAACCGTGGGATCACTCTGAAGGGGCATCCCTCGCTCGAGACGATTGTGAAAGACAGAGGCAATTCTCGGTTGTTCCTCTGCAACACCCGATTCCTTTTCGATGATAGAGGCGAGGGTCAACACCTGATGACGGGTCATACCCAACTGCTCGGCACGGTCACTAAAGGCTTGTGACCAGCGCTCAAACCCCATTTTTAGCATACGAGTTACAATGTCCTTTGCGGAGACCGGACGAGAGAAGATGTAAGTTTCTGGAAATAAATATCCCTCAAGCTGGCCATTGTAAGAGCCTGAAGCTTTGATCAGTGAGGGATCAAGGAGGGCTTGGTCGATACTCCCCTTTTTGAGAAGTCCGGCATCCTCGACTATCTTACCGATATCTGCAATTGAGACCCCCTCTTTGACTACAACTTTCCGCTCAATAGGTTTTCCGGAAGTTATTGCTTCGAGAAGTTGAGTGGGAGACATTGATCGCCGAATCTCGTATTCCCCCGCGACTATTTTCCGATCCTTACCCGATACTCGGCCCGCATAGTTGAGGGGCCATGAATACTTAATGAAACCTCTCTGTTGGAGCTCTATAGAGATCCTTTTGAGGGTAGAATCTTTCATAATCTCGATAGATTGTGGAGTTGTGTCGTCGGGATTGATCGGATTGAAAAAGAGGGTGCCGAGAGCGGTGTAGGTGATAAAGCCAGCTAAGATGGGCATGATTGCGTAAACTAAAAAGCGGACTCGTGAGACCCCAGCTTCAGAGAATGTGGCCGATACAACCCCATCGAGCCAGGTGCTCGGTTTCGTTACCTTCTTTCTGGTCAGTTTCATGATGCGAGTTTTTGTTCCTGCCCGTTACCGATCGTCATTAGACCCCTTCTTACCTCATGAAGGAAAGATGTTCCTCGAGGGAAGATATGTTCACTTGTTCATCATGTTATCAGGCAGTTGTGTGTGAAGAACAGGTTTTTGATCTTGGGTGGGGGAGAGGCAGTGTCTGCCACGGGACCCTTGTGGGCGAGGGAATATTGTCGAACCCCGTTCTGGTGTTTGGGTGCTCAGATTCTCCGTTGAAGTTTAGCGAGTTGGCGGACAAGAGCACCGATCTCAAGGGTCGGATTAATCCCCTTGGTCGTGAGGTGTCGAAGAAGAATGAGGCAGGCCGCAACCGCATCAATGGCCCCCGATTCCCGAATTGCTCGATTCGGCGAGCCTCGAATTCCGAGCAATTCTTTCGCTTCTTCGGAAGAGAGAAACTCGTCGCATGAGATAATCAGTGCCGAACATCGACGTGCGAGCCGATGGTTGAAGTTGATAACATCTTCTTCCTGAAGGGTTTTTTCGTTAGAGCTTGATAGCGGAGTTCCGACCACAATCTGAGAGATGGCGTTCTGCTGTACGAGCCTGATCGCTTTTTGCTCCGCGCGCTTCCCAGCCCGTTCAACGGTCGGTAGTGGGACAATCGTGGCTAACTCGGGCCGATAAAGAGCCATGCCCACGCGTTGAATACCAACATCGAGTCCGAGGGTGGTAATATGGTGCCCAGATGAGGGACCGGATATTTCTGCAGACATCGTTCTCTTGAGTTCGGCTAGGACGGAATGGATCTTTCTGGTAGCGTCGTTTGTGTCGTTCTCGTTACATTGTATCGTGTTGTGAGAGTTTGCAAAACAGCATCTCCGAAGCTCCACCCTGAGGATTCATCGATGACCCCCGCTATCGCCATACTCACCATCGGCTCTGAAATTCTCGATGGTCGCATCATTGATACTAATTCGTCATTTCTCGGTCGAACCATCCGCTCGCGGGGAGTATCAGTTGCTACCCGAGTGGCATGCGACGATGATCTTCCGGTTATTGTAAAATGGTTTCAAGAACTTTTTAAGGCCGTTGACCTTATCGTCGTCACCGGCGGACTCGGTCCAACGAAGGATGATCTGACTCGCGATGCAATCGCTGCAGTTGCGGGAGTTCCTCTTATCGAGGTTGACGAGGAGATCCGAAAACTCACCGAGTGGTACGAATCAAAGGGAAGAAAACTAACCGACATAAATGCCCGACAGGCGTGGTTTCCGCAGGGAGCTTCCCGAATCGATAATCCGGTCGGGACAGCGTCAGGTATTTGGTTTGAGCTATCACTCGAGGGGAAAAGGAAGGCCATCGTCGCATTACCCGGCATTCCAAAAGAGCTTGAGCCGATGTGGCGAGAGGATGTGCTTGATAGGATTGCGACATTTTTCGGATCACCGGACGTAACCACAGAGAGGATATTCCGGGTTTTTGGATTGCCTGAGGCTGAGGTTGCCCGTCGAGTCGAGGGTATCCTGGAGCTTAAAGATGCGCATATCGCTTACCAGGTGATGTTTCCGGAAGTGATTATCGTTGTGCGTCGTTCGGCGGATAAAGGAGAGTCTGGATGGGAGGAGTTGCAGAGCGCATTGCGGAAAGCTCTCGGGGCTGACCATATCGTTGCCGAGCGTTACGATGCGCCTCTGGCGAGAGCTGTTTCGGAGATTTTGCGGTCTCAGGGCAACACGATCAGCGTCGCCGAGTCGTGCACCGGTGGCCTGATCGGGGAGCTTATCACTCGATTTCCAGGTGCATCAGATGTTTTTCTTGGAGGAGTTATCGCCTACGCAAATAGCATAAAGGAGACCCAGCTCGGTGTGCCGCGGGAGGCGCTTTCCCGATTCGGTGCGGTCAGCAGCATCGTCGCGCGGTCGATGGCAGTAGGGGTGCGGGAACGTATCCGCGCATCAATTGGAGTCTCGATCACCGGCATCGCGGGACCCGATGGTGGAACCCCCAACAAGCCTGTTGGAACTTTTTTCGTTGGGATTTCAACGGAGAGAGAAACAAAAGCATATCGCTTCTTCTTCGCATCAGACCGAGAGCGAATCAGAGTCTATGCCGCATGTAAAGCACTCGATGTGGTGAGGCGATCGCTCCTTAATTTGCCACCACCGGAAGATGGGGTGGAGGAGGATTAGAAGCGGTTGTTGGGGCTTCGTCTGCCGAAAGACGAACGAGATTCGGTGTTCGAGATATTGCTAAACCACGTGCGCATCTTGCACAGCGATTGCCGTCGAGGTTCTTTGCAATTATCTCAGACCGGCAAAAGCCTCTCGGGCCGAGGTACCCGGGAGGGGAGGGCCGACGATTACAGAGAGGATGTTCCTCCTCTGAGGTCTTTGTCTACTCCTCTCCCCCAGCCTCACATTCACCAACCGCCGGGCCGAACGGAGCGACGCCTAGTACGCCCGTCGGCACCTTTTTTATCGGTCGCTCCGCTGGAAAAGTAACAAAATCATACTGGCTTTTCTTGTCGTCAGATCGAGGGCGAATCAGGATGCTTGAGGAGTATAGAGCCTTTGATGCTCCAGAGGCGGTCAAGGGTAGCTCGTTGGGCGCAACGAATAATTTTGACGGACGCCTCGATTGCGTTGGCGATGACTTGGAGGAGGGTGAACGCGATGGATGGTTTTCTCCGAAAGAGGAACCCCTTGGTCGACCTTGGTGAGATACTGGCTGGGACTCCGTCGAAATTCTCCGGGCGACTCGCGAAATTCTCGAAGAGGAACCTGATTTTTTCATCATGACCTCGAATACGGCTGATATCTGCGCGGAATCTTATCGCGCACTCGTTATATTTGTAGGCTTTACCCCAAAGTTTACCACCCAATCAAGAGCGGGAACACCTCGTAGAAATAGGGAGAATATGTTATTTTTTCGGGATTATCCGATAATTTCCACTATTTAGAGTGGTGTCGATGGAGTACTACCAAGTCGATAGGAATGTATTTATTTTTTTATTTTCATGATGGGTTGTCGACTGTTGTGTATATACAACAGTAGTTGGTTTTGTGTTCGCATGAATGTGGGGGGCGGGGTGGGTGGCACATGTCGTCGTTTCCCCACCCTTTCTCGCCTTACTTTTACTCTTTTGACGGAGTGAACTCTCTCGCGATACCGTGGTGGATCGGAGGACAAGGGCTGTTCGAGCCCTCTATTCAAATCTTAGCGGGGTCTCACGATGAAAGGTGCAGATATCAGAAAGAGCTTCCTTGAGTTTTTCCAGAACAAGGGACACACCGTCGTCCCGAGTGCTTCGCTCGTAACCCTCGACGATCCGACGCTGCTGTTTACCAATGCGGGGATGAATCAGTTTAAGGAGTGTTTTCTTGGTTCCGAAAAGCGCTCCTATACCCGCGCCGCCTCCGCACAAAAGTGCCTCCGCATCTCTGGGAAGCACAACGATTTCGAAAATGTTGGTGTGACCGCTCGGCACCACACCTTTTTTGAGATGTTGGGGAACTTCTCGTTCGGGGATTACTTCAAGTCCGATGCGATTCGGTATGCGTGGGAGTATGTCACGGAGCGGCTGGGGCTCTCTCGTGACCGATTGTGGGTGACGGTATTTCGGGAAGATGATGAGGCGGCGCGGCTGTGGCGAGACCTAACCCCGGTACATCGGGGCAGGATTCTTCGCATGGATGAGAAGGATAATTTCTGGGCGATGGGTGAAACCGGGCCGTGTGGACCATGCTCGGAGATATTCTACTACGTCGGTCCTGATGACGTTCCTCAATCGGAGGCGGCGTTTCGGCGGGATGATGGGTCATATCTCGAGATCTGGAACCTGGTCTTTATGCAATTCAATCGGGCTGCGGATGGGACGATGACCCCCCTTCCGTGCCCCTCGATAGATACCGGAAGTGGATTGGAAAGGTTGGTTTCGGTTGTTCAGGGATTACCAGGCAACTATGAGACGGATCTTGTGCGAGGGGTCATCAAGAGGGCTGAACAGCTCTCTGGTTTTGACTATGACGAGGGCTCTTACGGCTCGCAGGATCTGCGAGCCGATCTCCGATACGCCCGAAACGTCGCCTTTCGGGTCATTGGAGACCACTCCCGGGCAGCCGCATTCCTGATAGCTGACGGGGTTTTTCCGGGGAGCGATGGACGAGGGTACGCGCTCAGAAGGATCATTCGGCGCGCGGTTCGGCATGGGAAGGTACTTGGTTTTAGGGAACCGTTCCTGGTTCATACCTGTGGAGAAGTGGTGTCGATGTTCGCTGATTCGCACCCCGAACTTGCTGCTGCCCGCGACACAGTCGCTGAGGTGATTAGAAACGAGGAGGCAAAGTTTTACGAGACACTTGAGGGGGGTCTTGAGGTGTTGCATCGTGAAGCCGAACGGCTCGGAGCAGGAGAGCCGTTTCCTGGAGCGACTGCATTCCTACTCCATGATACGTTCGGATTTCCCCTCGATCTCACCGAGGATGCGCTCAAACCATTCGGGCGTAGCGTCGATGTGGCGGGGTTTCAGGCAGCGATGGAGGCTCAGCGCCACCGTTCGCGTGAAGATCGTCGCTCTAAGGGAATATCGTTCGAGGCGAAAAGTGTTGATCTCGAGGCCACGACCTTTGTTGGGTATGACCAAGCAGGTGGAGAGGGAACCCTTCAGATGGTGATGCCATCTGGATCGTCAGAAGATCTCTTCACCCTCTTTTTTGATGAGACTCCCTTCTACGCAGAGTCGGGTGGTCAGGTTGGTGACACGGGAACTGTCTCAATAGATGGGCATTCATTTGACGTTGAGGAAACGATAAAGCTGCCGGCGGGACAGTTTGCTCATGTGGTGCGTACCTCGCAGGGGGAACTGCTTCGGACGCTGGTGGGTCAGTCCGCGGTGCTTCAGGTCGATAAAGAGCGTCGCTGTGCGACATCTATTCATCATACGGCGACTCATGTCCTTCATCTGGGCCTCCGCACTATCCTGGGGAAACACGTCAAGCAGGCCGGCTCGTTGGTAACTCCTGAGCGGTTAAGGTTTGACTTTAATCATCACGCACCGATATCGGACGAGCAGCTCCGTGAGCTGGTAATCTTTATGAATAGCTACATTCGGGCTAACCACGAGGTTATCACCTCGCTTTTGCCTATCGATAAGGCCCGAGCGCTGGGTGCGATGGCTCTTTTCGGTGAAAAGTATGGGGACATCGTGCGGGTGATTGAGGTTGGTCCCGACTCCCTTGAGTTCTGTGGAGGAACCCATGTCGTACGGAGCGGTGATATCGGCTCAATTGCAGTAGTGCGAGAGGGAGCGATCGCTTCGGGGGTTCGACGTATTGAGTGTGTCGCAGGAGCAAGGGCGGTCACTCACGGTCTTGCCACCGGAGCAATTCTTGGGGGGATCGCGGGGATTCTCGGCACAGATGAGGGGTCTATTGAGGTCAAACTGCACGGGGTGTTGGCAAGAGAGCGGGAGTTGGGTCGAGAGATCGAGCGGCTCCGTGCGCGTCTTGGCTCGCTGACTGCCGACGCGCTTATCCGGGGGGGAGTGACTTCGCCCTCGGGTATCCGAGTTTGTGCAGATCTTTTCGATGATATCGACGGGGAGATCGCAAAAGAGGTCGTCGATATAGCTCGGGTGAAAGCTGGATCCGGGGTTATCATCGTTGGGATCAAGGGGGATCGAGGGGGAATGCTGCTAGCGGGTGCAACAGCCGATCTGAAGGGAAGGCTCCATATCGGTAATATCCTCAAAGATTCGGTCGCCATAGCAGGTGGCAAGGGGGGAGGAAGACCCGATTTTGCGCAAGCCGGTGGGCTTGATAAAGAGAAGGTGCGGGATGCGCTCGCAGCCTTTGTGAAAAGTGTCCCGTAGTCGCGCGAAATTGTGGTAAGACGAGTGTGAACATCGGAGTACATACTCCCTCTTTACACTCTTACTACCCGACTGCGAAGATGGGCGTAGCAGGGTGGTGAATATCATCATCCGGTGCGATCTGGAAAAGACTGTCGACGATGCTTCCATACGCATCCTGAGAGGGGGAGGCCTTCTCAAGCGATTATCGTTAAAGAGGGGCATTTACTCACGATGGAGTTCATGTGACAAAACGAGGTAACTATCCGAGGGGGCAGCGTGCAGAGGCTGTCGTTAAGGTCGACGACACTTCGGTGTTGCAAGATCTTGTTGGTGAACAGGATGCTCATCTTAAAACCATTCAGCGGCTGCTTGAGGTTGAGATTGGGCGAGATGGAGCTAATCTAGTAATTCAGGGAAACGATTCTGAAGTAGAGCTTGCTCGCGATCTGTTGACGCAGCTGAAAGAGCTCTTTGAGCGAGGAGAACATATTTGGGCGTCCGACATTGAGCGCTCAATCAAGATGCTCTCGCAGAATCGCAAGCTTCGTCTGTCGGATCTCTTTCGAGATCAGGTGAAGATATCAGGAAGAAAGCATCCGATAGTTCCGAAAACATTTAAGCAAAAGCAGTATATAGAGTCAGCGGAGACACACGATGTTGTCTTTGGTGTTGGCCCAGCTGGAACGGGAAAGACCTACCTTGCGATGGCGATGGCGGTCTCTGCCTTGATGAAAAAGCAGGTCAAGCGGGTGGTGCTTTGTCGGCCGGCGGTGGAGGCGGGGGAGAAGCTCGGATTTTTACCGGGTGACATGGCCGAGAAGGTCAATCCTTATCTACGTCCTCTCTACGATGCGCTTCATGATATGGTCGATTTCGAGCGGGCTAAAGAGTTGGTCGAGCGAGGGATCGTTGAGGTCGCGCCTCTCGCATTTATGAGGGGACGGACGTTGAATAGCTCGTTCGTGATTCTTGACGAGGCGCAGAACACGACTCCCGGTCAGATGAAGATGTTGCTCACCCGATTAGGATTTGGTTCGAAATGCTTTGTTACGGGTGATGTTACTCAGATAGATCTCCCCCGAGGTCAGATGTCAGGGCTCGTCGATGCGCTGCAGACTCTTCACGCCGTGGATGGGGTGTGCGTCGTGCGATTTTCCGATGAGGATGTCATTCGTCATCCGCTCGTGTCGCGGATTATTCAGGCGTACGATCGTCGCGAGCAGGCCCGTGAAGTCCCGTAGTGTTGCATTCAACGAAGGCCCCCGTGAAAAGCTCGCCATCTTTGTAGCGGAGCGTCCGGCCCGATCTCGGATAAAAAAACGCGAGATCAAACGGCTGACGCAGGAGATTGTCGATGCGATAAAAGATCCACCATCATTTCAGCGCGGTGTTCGGGGGAGTGTGAGCATACTCTTCTGTCACGACGATTTCATCCAAGAGCTTAACCGCGACTATCGGGGCAAAGATAAACCCACCGATGTGCTCTCATTCGCGATGGGTGATGGTGATGAAGAGGCTCCATCGCTCGGCGATATCGTCATCTCCCTTGAAACGGCCGCTCGCCAACACGAAAAATATCACACTACCTACCCTCAGGAGATAGTCCGGTTGCTCGTGCACGGGCTTCATCACCTGCTTGGGTTCGATCACGAAGGAGTGAGCCGTGCAGTCGCACAGCGGATGCGCCGTTCAGAAGATGCCGTGTTTGCAATTGTTCGGGATCGGGCTGCCGGAGTGGTGAAGGTCGATTAGGGAACCCGTCTCCAACAATTTTTCTTTCAGTTGACTCCGCGGCAATCGAGCACCTTCCGATACCTCGCTTTCCCATCCTTAAGCTCCGCCAAGGCGAGGTTGACCTCGCTGAGCTTATATATTTCCACGGTAGGAAAGAGATGATGGCGCGCGACGAAATCAAGAAGATGACGCACCTGTCTTATTGAACCAAGCGGGCTTGCACCGAGAGACTTGTTACCACCAAGGAGAGAAAAGACCCCGACCGATACAGGATTCAGGACCGCTCCGACGAAGTGAAGTTTCCCATGTGGTGCGAGGGCGTTGATATACCCGTTCCAATCGAGCGGGACGTTCACAGTTGAAAGGATGAAATTATAGTATCCCCTCATTTCAGAGAGTTTAACCGAGTTTGAGGAATCGATTACTCGATGCGCCCCCATCGCGAGTATTTCATCGGTTTTTTGAGAGCTTGATGAAAATGCGGTGACTTCGCACCCCCAGGCTCTCAAGAACTTTATTGCAAGGTGACCGAGGCCTCCTATACCGATAACGCCGACCCGATCTATCGGTCTTACATGGTCGAGAATAGGCCCAAATACGGTTATGCCACCACAAAAGAGGGGACCGGCGGTTTCGGGAGGAATCACCTCGGGGACTGGGGTTGCCCAGCTGAAATGACAACGAACTCTGTCTGAGAATCCTCCATGACGACCAACGATTATACCCTCAGAGCGAGAGCAGAGATTTTGATGACCCTCAAGACAAGATTCGCAGCTAAGGCATGACCGCGAGAACCACCCGACACCAACCCGTTGACCTATACTAAGGTCAGGAACAAGTGAGCCTTTTTCTTCCACCACCCCGACGACTTCGTGTCCCGGTACAAAAGGGTACATGGTTGAGCCCCAATCGTTGTTGAGCATACTGAGGTCACTGTGACAGATGCCGCAAAACTCTACCCTAATCTGAACTTCATCGTCCTTGAGGGCCCCAGGATCAAATGAAAAGGCAGAAAGCTCTCCCCCGGGCTGATTGGCAGCGTAAGCCTTGAACATAACATGTTACCCTGGAAAAATCGGTTACACCCGAATCATCCAGGAGGTTTCTGAACGGTGCAAGAGTAATCCAGCCCCGCTGAAGCACGCATAAGATCGCAAAAACGATTATTTCCGACGGATTCTAAATTTTAACCTTCACGCTCAACTTCGCATGGGCCGTAGAAGACTCCAGAGTGGAGCGGGCAATTAAGTGTCGGCCCACCACGAACGGAAAAAGAGGCTTTATCCGAAGAACAAAAAGAGATACGAGCGGCGAGTCCATCACCCACTCGGCATCCGAAACCGTCAGGCACCAACTCCACTTTATCCGAAAAAATACCTGATTTAAAAATAAGAGCAGTCTCATCATCGGGTTTATCGATTCTGAGGACTCCTTGTTGGGACAACTCGCTTGGTGAAGTCGCCTCGGGGTTGACGGTATTAGCGACATCTTGACTGATTGCTTGAGATTCTTCCGGAGGGGGGGCCCCATCCGTCGCTATCTCCTGCGAGTATCCTGATTTTGTGAAGAGGAAAACAGTCATAAAGAGACAACACAAGTATTTGCCGACCATTAAAACCTCCCTGTTACCTAAAATACTCCTGAATAGACCTTATTCTCAGCTGCATATCGACATTCACCGCATTTCCTCCGGTCTCGTCATAATGGAGGGCACCCGAACCATTTGCAACTAATCTGTCAGCCATGATCCCCCCGTGGAAGGTAAAGTTTCCGGAGATAGTCACCGCCGCGTTAGGAGCAACCAAAAAGGAGTTGATGGTCGCATTTCCATTGAGAGTGAGGGGATATGACCCCCAGTAATTGAGCTTTAGCATATTGGGCGCAACCATCGATCCACAGGCACTGCTCTTCAACCCTCCAATCTGATTTCCGTTATAGGTGTCTCCCACTATCCGGTCGACGTACAAAGTAATCTGTTTACCACCATTGTCGTCAAATAGAACACGTGCGTTTTTCGCAATCTCCAGGTTTTTAATGTAGAAGGCAACGGGTGCTGAGCCGCTAAGCCCAGACCGGAATCGAGCCCATCCATTCGCTCCAATCTTCAGATTTTGCCAGCAGTTGTTGCGAATGGTTCTCGCCGGAGTTCCCGGGGGAGTATTTGTGGAGCTCGAAGGCTCTCGGATTGACTCTATCGTCTGAGCAGTTAACTCGGAGTAACCACCCGGGATCATGAGGTCAGGTGCAGTGTTGGGACACGCTGCTGAAAATGATGAAGGGCTTAGGTTTAAGATCGGCGTTTGGCACGTCGAACCGGTGCATATGGTTCCCTTAACTGGGCATCCAGAGGCGAATGACGCACAAATAGGGCCCTCCCAAGGGCTACCGGTAGCGAGAGTAGACTTGGTTGTTACTGAACCAAAAATTGTAGAAGTCGAGTGAACGGCGATCGAGCCCTCGGACGCAATTGGACAATTTGCCCGTCTGGCTTGAGATGAAAAATTGGGGATTGAAGTTGATGATTGGTAAGAGTCGCACGACTGTCTCATCTCGACGTGAGTTTTTCCGATAAATCCCGATCCTGGCGCAGTTTGCATCTTACCGGTTACTATCATCGAAACATGACCTCCGCGTTCTGCAGCTTTCATCGCGTCAATTCGGAACACAGGTGAGTATTCCGTTGAGTTGAGATTCGAGGGATCGAGAGGAATCGCATCGACAAGAGTGACGCGCACTTTTCCTCGTGCGAAAATCTGTTCCTGAAAGCTCTTTGTCGGCTGATACAATTCACCCGAAATCAGATCGTTCGATTGGGGAAACGCGGCGATTCCAAATGTTGACGGGTCTGAGTGGAGAATAGCTGAGTTGTTTGTTCCAGCTATCTTTACCCTCGTCGGGATGTTGAAGGAGCCAGAGTCATTTGATCCGACGGAAGGTATCGGATTACGAACAAAGGTTTTTGTAAAAACGCCTCCACTGAAGAGTGAACCCCACTTCCGAGAGGTCGCGTTGAGCCACTGGAAAGCCTCTTGAGCAGTAGCCTCGGCGTCCAAGTATTCCGTCTCTGCGGTCCTAACAGAGGCGATGGAGCCACGACCAACCGCAGACGCATTCAGTAATATCATCGTCAGTGAGAGAGAAAGCGAAAAAAGAACAAGGACGGCAACCAGAATATATCCTTGTTCGGACGCTCGACGGCGATTTAATCGGAGTTTTCCAATTTTTCTTAAAATTGGAAAGCGAGATGAGCTCATGAGTTCCTCGCGAGAATTAGATTACGAAGAGCGACGGTTTCGGACGCTTGGGCGGTATAAGTAATTCCACTCCTGAGCGGTCGACGGCCCGAAGCGGACACCAGGACACGGATGCTAGTCAAAGAGGATCTAATTGATTCGATGGTGAGTGGAGGCTCAATCTCTCCTCCCGAAGAATCAAGATACAAGAAGGTACAGCTCCCTTGTTTTGATAACGTTTCTGAATAAACACCTGAAGTACGCAAAATACCACCTGGATTGGTGCAGGAAAGCGAGACCTCAGAGACTGTTTCTACCAGGCTTCCCGGGTTGAATATACTCCCTGCTCCTGATGTCACTTCGTCAATCGAAATGATTGTGGGCCCCGCGTTTACAACTCTTGCACGAGCTCCTCCTATCGTAGAACTTTGAGAGAATTCGCTGGTGATATTTGAAATATAAATTATCGAACCAGGGCGGACGCTCTCCGTTGACAGTACAGAAATCGATGAGTCTGTTGCGGTATTGAATGTACTGGAGAGGCTGCTGAATCGTCCATATTCATTTATTCGATAACGGATCTGGTCTCTGTTGGAGTCAGTCAATATGGGTAAACCGGCAGCCCCGATCGCGGGATCTGAGGGGTCAAAGCGGGGACTCATCAGTGGCATCCCGGAGCCTATTCCTCGAAGATCAGAGGCAATCAGGTGTACTATTTTTCGCGCATGATTGTTGGTGTCGGATATTATGAGACGGTCCGAAAGAGTTTTCATTGAAAACGTGAAGCTTGAGGCTGACCCGGCGATTACGAGAGCGCCGATCATAGTTGCCACCAAAAGCCCGACAAATGTTTCTCCTCTCTCACCCCGTGAAAGGGTGTTAAGTTGAAAAAATCCCCGAAGCCGTCCTTTTTTCATCTCAAACCTGACTGATTAAACACACCGTCATAAACAATAGGTTTTCCCTTAAAACCGGGAAAATTTGCCATAACAGATACAGAAACTTTTAGTGATGTCTCGCTTAACTCTGTAACGTGAGTTACACGCTTGAATGAAATTCCACCTTGGATTATTTCGCTTTCGATCTCTTCACCCGGTGAAAAAGCTGAGGGTATTTTTCCGGCAATTTCCTCCAATTTGGTCAACGCAAGCTGACTTTGAATTGCTGAGAGGTCTGACCCTTTTATTATCGCCGACGCGGTACCAAAACTCCGCGCTAGTCCAATTGAAACTGCACTGAGGAGTCCAATCGATATGAGCAGCTCAAACAATGAAAATCCCTTCTGTTTGAAATTGATAGCCATGATGCGGTCTTTAACCCTG
>JBIIHQ010000004.1:0-305443 GCA_044235645.1 Bdellovibrionota bacterium
CAGCCGAGGGGGCCGAGGATGAGGATTGCGAAGGCAAGACTCAAAATGGTAGAAATATTAGAAAATCTCAAGCTAAAAGCCTCCAGACATTTAGCATCTTAGGAGAATTGTATACCGCTGGCAGACCCGAGGTGTTTTCGATTTTGTGTTTGCGCTCATCTGCTGATGACTGCAAACGGTCCACGGGGCACCCGACTGAAAATCTCCGTCCGTCATGCCGGCCTGCGTTAGAGCGTTCATTAAATCTCAGATACGCAGTTTTATGCGCATACTTCCGTCAAAGGTTCCGATGAAAAGATGCGACAAGTTGTGAGAGCGATGCTTGACCAAACGAAAGCCGCACAGCAGATTCGAGAACGGTATCAGGCTATTTCAAGTGGTTAACATCTAACCTTTAATTAACCGCAAGTTTCCAAATCACGCAAGCCTATTTTTATAGTATCGTTTTAATATGGCTGCAGATTCCGAGAAAGTGGTGAAACGCTTCGATTCTCGGGACTATGGAATGAGTAGGTGTGCGAGAGCGAAAATTGAGAGGCCGATTATCGATACGATGAGTAAATATGTATATTTGAAAAAAGGGGAGTTTGGTTTTTTCGGAGAAGGTGCGTTTCCATCTGTGAGGACCTGTCCCGGAGATTTTATAATATGGCTTCTCAGGCAATTTACCACCTCCATTGCGGTTTGAGGCCTCTCACTAGATTCTTTGGCAACAAGGCTTGTTACTAATCTAGAAAACCAGGGAGGAACCTCGGGGTTCTTGCTGTGAAGCGGTGGAATTTTTTTGCTCACATGCTGGTACATGAGACCCTCTGTCGATTCGGCATCGAATGGTAAGTGTCCCGAGCATAATTCGTAACAAAGAATCCCGAGAGCATAGAGGTCAGTTTGGGGACCGGCGACCTTTCTCCTCCAGAGCTCGGGGGCAAGATAGTGGGTTGAGCCGACAAGCCGGTCACTGAAGAGGTCCGGCACACCGCTTGCGCACGCGACCCCGAAATCGATGATCCGTATCCCGCCTAAGGCGTCGCAGATAATATTTGATGACTTTAAATCTCGGTGAACAATTCCTGCGCGGTGTATCGCTTTTAGGCCCTCCGCAATAAAGAGGACCATACGACAAGCCTCTTCGAACTTCATGGAGTGAGTATGAGCTAACTTTTGAAGGGATTCCCCCCCAAGGTATTCCATCGAATAGAATGGAATACCACGATCGATCCCCCAATCGTGCACTCGAATTACTGATGGATGAGTGATTGAGCGTGAAAGAGCAAACTCGCGCATGAAACGCTCTCGGTGTTCAGCGTCGACGGCTAGGGAATAATGGAGTATTTTTAGAGCAACAGGTAGGTTGCTGAGGTGATTATCATGGGCGAGGTACACGTTTCCCATCCCGCCTGAGCCGAGCAACTGCCGGATGGTGTATCTTTCAGCCCAGACGGTTTCAGGGGCAAGGAAAGTAGAGTCTGGAGAGTGAGAAATCGTCGCCTCCTTTGGGGGTGAATTCACACCAACTACGCACGATAAACTACATGATGCGCTGAAAGAGCAATTTTACTCTGGAAAAACTGACAAAAATATCGCCAAAGGTCTATTAATGATTAAAGATTTGGAAAGCTCCGATTCGCATGTTACCGAAAATCAAAAGCAATTTATCTCGTTTTTGGTTCACAATCAGGTCCTTTTATTCGGAGAGTTTATCACTAAATCGGGACGGCATTCCCCGTTCTTTCTCAATTTCGGCCAAATCTGTGAGGGAGAAGCGGTCAAGATGTTGGGAGTCCTCTATGCCCGATGGATTATCGAGCTTTTTGGGAGACGGAGATTCGTCATTTTTGGACCAGCATACAAGGGGATTCCGTTGGCGGTGGCGACAGTCATGGGTTTGGCTGAGCTGGGCTATGAGGCTCGTTACCTGTTCAACCGGAAAGAAAAAAAAGCTCACGGGGATGGAGGTCTGTATGTCGGGAAGCTGCCTGAATCGGGCGAAACAGTAGTTTTAGTAGATGATGTGGTGACGGCTGGGACAACCCTTCGCGAGATGCTCCCGGCTGTTATGCAGCTGTGTACAGAAGCAACGTTTGGTGGGGTGGTTGTCGGCGTGGATCGGAATGAAAGGGGCGAGTCCCTTTCGGCAAGAGCCGAAGCTGAGCAGGCGTTTGGTACTCGAGTCATGCCTCTTGTCTCGATGCGGCAGATAGTTGACTATCTTTCGAACATTAACTCCTCCGGCAAAGTTTTGTCGAACTCTGAACGAGATGGGTGTCACCAGTACCTTCTCGAATATGGAGCTGATTAGAGCGAACGGCGTGGTATTTGCTTGGGGAGATCATGGTAAGGAAGTTCACAGCGTTCAAGCGTGCTCGGAAAAGACATATTGAAAGTGCCGGACGGTTAGATATCCGTTTTTTCCAGATTTGTGTGATTCTTGTGACGGCGCACGTCTTGGTTGGATCCTCTATCGCTCACGGAGATGCGAATGAGGAGGCGCGAAGGGTCTATGGGTCAGTAATGAGTCCATTCTGTCCGGGGCGATTGCTCTCGGATTGCCCCAGCGAACAGGCAACGAGGCTCAAGGATCAGATCCTTGACGATCTCAATTCCGGAAAGACATCGAAGGAGGTTCTTAATCAACTTGAAGGGCGGTTCGGCCCGGCAGTGCGGGCGATGCCTACGGGAGCGGGAATGGGGCTTGTTGCGTGGGTCGTTCCACCGATATTTTTTATCATTGCCCTGGCGGCTGGATCGTTATGGCTCTTGCGTCGTCGAACTGAAACAGATGATTCCGACCGGTCTCATCCGAGTCAATAGGGCTTTCCCATTGAGGCGGCTCGGCCTTTGTTCTTGTGTGGTTCACATCTTAGCATCAACGACAATCAGCACGAGAAGGAGTGGAAGGTAAAAAATAGATGCTTTGAGGAGATTTCTCGCGTCGGAAAGGCTTCGCGAACGAGCGGCTTTTGCACTCGCTCGAAGCATGTACGCGCCCAGGAGGAGAGAGCCTCCCAGGTAAGTGGTACCCGTCATTCCGATTGCCGAAGGAAGGCCGGCAATCGGAATTAAGGCAACTGAGAAGACCAACACCTGACGAAACATGCTATCTCCTGAGGGATCAACAACCGATAGCATTCGAAAGCCCCCCCGAGAATAGTCATCCCGGTACATCCAAGCGATGGCGTAGAAGTGGGGATGTTGCCAGATAAAGAGAATCGAAAAAAGTACCCAAGCGCCGATATCGAGTTCGCCAGAGGCTGCCGCCCACCCGCCCACGGGTGGGAGAGCACCAGGGATAGCTCCTATGAGAGTATTAAGCCAGGTAAGCCGTTTTAATGGCGTGTACACGATTACGTAGAGAAATGCCGTTAAAATGGCCAAGAAAGCGGTGAGGAGATTGACTTGCCAAAGAAGTATTCCTGTGCCGAATAGAACGAGGACGACTCCGAAGCTGAGAGCGTGTGCCGGCGCTATGACTCCGGCAGGTATTGGTCGTCTCCGGGTTCTGACCATGCGGAGATCCGCATCCCTCTCGAGATACTGATTAAGGACGCCGGATCCACCACAGCAAAGTGCTGTGCCAAGAAGGCAAGCCCAGAGGGTTTTTGTCAGACCAAACGGACCGCCGGCGAGGAAATACCCCAAAACTGTGGTGACGAGAACTAAAGTCACGATCCGTGGCTTGGTTAGCTCAAGGTAGGATAATGCAAGACTTGGTGTTCGAGTTTGATCTTTGGATGACACAGGGAGGGTTCTCGGTGAAGAGAGAGTAGTTGCCTGAAAAGGGCAGGATGGAGCCCCTTCAGAATGGAGACGAGGTACGTCTTTGCTCAATGACCGTTCGCCCATGGAAAATCCGGAAAAATAACCCCTCGTTCAGGGGGTATGCTCCTCTTCGGAGACCTCTAAATGGTGCCGAAATAAAAGCTAATTCTGCGGATTATACCTCAGGGGCCAGTGGCTGTCGAACTGTGGAGGCTCGTGGGCCCAGCATTTATTCATGAAAATTCGGCGCGATAAGGTCGCCGCAGGAGGTTTTGCAAAGCGTCAGAGGGATAGGCGGTGCCCGAAATTATCTTTTCCATCTCGGAGCAAATCGGCATAGACACCCGATAGCGCGCCGCCAACTCCATCACTCGGGAGACGGTACTGATTCCCTCGGCTACGGAACCAAGAGAGTTGGTTATTGATTCCAATGATTCTCCCTGTCCGAGCCGGAAGCCAACGGTCCGATTTCGGCTTTGTGCGCTCGACGCCGTCATGATGAGGTCGCCCAATCCGGACAGGCCGAAAATGGTCTCAGGTTTGGCTCCCGCTGCAGCGCAGAAAGGGCGCATCTCGGCCAGGCCCCGAGTGATTACCGCTGCCCGTGCCGAATCTCCGAGTCCGAGTCCGTCACTGACTCCAGCGGCTATGGCGATAACATTCTTGAGGATACCCCCAAGCTCAACTCCGAGGGGATCGTCCGAGGTATAGACCCTCAGGGAAGTACCCAAGAACAAATCAGCAACAGCTCGGGCGGCAGCAGGATCAAGAGTCCCCGCTACCAATGCAGCTGGCAGACCTCGCAACACATCAGCGGAGAAAGATGGTCCAGAAACGACCACGCGACGAGGATGCTCAGGAAGCATCCGGGATAGGACCTGAAGGGGAGTTTCGCAAGTCTTCGGGTCGAATCCTTTTGAGGCACTTACCAGGATTGCATCTTGTTCAAGAGTTCTCAAAAGGGGGGCGATGTGGCCGATTACTCGGGCAGGAAGGGCTAGGAAGACGATTTGAGCTCCGAGAGTCTCCTGAATGGTATTTACCACGTGGATCCCCCTATCAAGCTCATGAGAAATCTTGTAAGGGATATTGAGACCGTGCTTGCGGATTGAATCAAGAACGGCGACGTCTTTTGTCCAGGCGAGGACAGAGCCGTTCTGCCGACTTAGACAATGAGCAAGGGCAGTCCCCCAGTTACCAAGCCCAATGACGGCTATTCGTGGCGTGGCTCTTGGTTTTTCGCTCATCCCAACAGGGTCTCCCTCTTTCTCAGTTAGGACTCTTCCTCTTCAACGATCAGGGGAGTTGCGGCAAGCACCTGCTCACCTTCATCAAGATTGACGAGCTTCACCCCGAGGGTATTTCTTCCCAAGACCCTGACATCTCTGGCAGAAAATCGGATTGCTTTCCCTCCTGAAGTCATGAGGAGCACCGCAGCTTCGGGTGGGACAAGAAATGAGCTTACGACGGCTCCGTTTCTCTCCCCTGTTTGAATATCGATCAACCCTTTTCCGCCCCGGTTCTGGACCCGGTAGCTCGAGAGGGGGGTCCGTTTACCGAAGCCTCGTTCACACACGGTAAAGAGGGTCAGGTCGCTATCCGAAACAACGATATCTTCCTCTGCATCAGTATGGATACCTTCCCCCTGATCCTCGGGGCCACGAGCGGCGGTCGTCATCGATATTACTTCGTCACCATCCTCGAGGGCGATTCCCTTAACCCCGCGGGCAGTCCGTCCCATCGGCCTGACGTTATCCTCATTGAACCGTATCGACATCCCTTGTCGTGTACTAAGTACAACATCGTCTTGACCGTTTGTGACACCTACGCCGACAAGAAGATCGCCATCATCAAGAGAGCAGGCGATTATTCCGTGGTTCTTTGCTCTCACAAAATCAGTCAGGCTTGATTTCTTGATGATCCCCTGGCGTGTCGCCATGACAAGGTATGAGTTCTCGGTAAACGCCTGGATGGGGATAATCGCAGTTATTTTGTCGTTGGCCTCTAAATTGAGAAGGTTGACCAGAGCACGCCCACGAGAAACCCGACCAGATTCGGGAATCTGATACACCTTAAGCCAATAGAGCCTTCCCCGGGAAGTTGTGAAGAGAATGTAGGACTTTGCGCTCGCGACAAACAGGTGCTCAATGTAGTCTTGATCCTTTGTTGCGGCGCCGCTAATCCCTTTTCCTCCTCGGCGCTGTTGGCGGTATTCCTTGAGCGGGGTGCTCTTTGCATAGCCGGCGTGACTGATGGTGACCGCCATCTCGCGATCTTCGATCAGGTCTTCGAGAAGTATCTCGTCTCCTTCATCCTCAATGATCTGTGTCCGACGTTCATCTCCAAACTCCTCTCGGAGTAATTCGAGTTCGCCAATAATAATCGAGTCCACCTTTTTTGCGTCAGCGAGTATGCCGATAAGACGCTCGATTTCCGCCGTTAGGTCGGCGTGTTCCTGTTCGATTGCCAAACGCTCAAGCCCGGTCAGTTTCTGGAGCCGCAGGTCGAGGATGGCCTGACTTTGGAGCTCTGTGAGCTCAAAGCGCACTATGAGTCCATCCCGGGCATCTTTGGGGCTCTCAGCGCCTCGAATAAGTTGGATAACCTCATCGAGATTAAGCAGCGCGATCCTGAAGCCCTCTAGGATATGCATCCGCTCCTGAGCCTTTTTTAGCTCAAACTGGGTGCGTCTCGTGACAACATCGCGACGATGATCGACAAAACGATTGATCAGGTCGCGGGTTGATAGGGTAACCGGCTGACCCTCAACGATTGCAAGATTATTGACGCCAAAACCAACCTGGAGAGGAGAGCTTTTGTAGAGTTGGTTGAGCACGACTTCGGCGGTCGCGTCTCGTTTTAACTCCATCACGATCCGCATCCCCGAACGGTCCGATTCATCGCGGAGCTTTGAGATGCCCTCAACGATTTTTTCAGTCATCAATTCGGCGATCCGCTCTATCAAGGTCGTTTTATTCACCTGATAGGGGATTTCAGTCACTATGAGCGCATCAACCTCTCGGGTAGCGGTCTTTATTCGTTCAACCTCGACCTTGGCTCGAACCTGGATGTTACCCCGCCCGGTAAGAAAGCTCTGTCGTATCCCTGAGCGGCCAAGGATGGAGCCACCAGTTGGGAAATCGGGGCCGGGAATTATTCGTAATAGCTCTTCGGCGGATATGTCAGGATCGTTTATAAGAGCGATGACAGCAGATATCACCTCGGCGAGGTTGTGAGGGGGCATTCGACACGCCATACCCACTGCGATCCCTTGAGCGCCGTTAATAAGAAGATTGGGGGCGATCGATGGGAGCACAGACGGCTCCTCACTCGAATCATCGAAGTTAGGCAGAAAGTCAACCGTATCTTTACCGATATCACCAAGAAGGCGCTCCGACAGTTTGGTCATTCGACACTCGGTGTACCGATAAGCGGCGGGTGGATCGCCATCAACTGACCCGAAATTACCCTGCCCATCAATGAGGGGATATCTCATATTCCACGGTTGCGCGAGTCGGACGAGCGCGTCATAGACCGGCTGATCGCCATGAGGGTGGAGCCGTTTTAACACCTCGCCGACGACTCCAGCGCACTTTGAGTGCTTCTTACCTGGAAGATGGCCCTCCTCAAACATGGCAAAGAGCACTCGTCTCTGCACCGGCTTGAGGCCGTCCCGAACATCGGGAAGAGCCCTTCCCACGATGACTGACATCGCGTAGTCCATGTAAGACTGCCGCATTTCATCTTCGATGTTGACGAGGGAGAGCGCTTCCATAGGGTCTTCGTTTTATAAAACTGGAGAGGGAGAGACCGAGCCGAAGAATTTGCAGTTCAAGCCCCTAAGCCTACCCGTTGAATGAAGGGGGAAGCAAGCATCAGGGGAGAGAATCGGCAATCTGTCTCGGAATGCATGGCGCAATCATCGACGAGCGAGGGCCTCGACCGTTCGAACAAGGGTTTTAACACAAAAACCCGCCCCACCCTTTGGGGTAGTCCCTCCCCCCGATTCATCAAACGCTGGACCTGCGATATCGAGATGGGCCCACCGCGCCTTTTTTACAAACCTTTTAAGGAAAAGTGCAGCAGTGATTGCTCCCCCCCACTGGTTTCCGATGTTTTTCATGTCGGCAATAGGACTTTTAAGCAGATCGTTATACTCCATCGCAAGGGGCAATCGCCAAAAAAGCTCTCCTGAATCACGCGCTGCGGCGAGGATCGTTTGACTCAACTCGTCATCATCCGAGAAAAGCCCCGCATACTTTGTGCCAAGGGCAACAACACAGGCACCAGTCAGGGTCGCCACATCAATAATGATGTCGGCACCTTCCCGTTCTGCCAGAGCGATGGCATCACAGAGAATCAGCCTTCCCTCGGCATCGGTGTTGAGAATCTCGACAGTTTTACCCGACAAAGTTTTTACGACATCTCCCGGCCTAGTCGCACTCCCATTTATCATGTTTTCGACCGCTGGAAGGTAGGCTCGAACTTCGATAGCGAGCTTCTTTCCAGCGAGTGCCTCCATTGCCCCGATGACGGCAGCGGCTCCCGACATATCCGCCTTCATTTCCATCATGGATGCTGCGGTTTTTATCGAGAGACCCCCGCTGTCAAAGGTGACACCTTTTCCAACAAGGGCGACAACGGGCACTTTTCGTGGCGATTTCGGAGTGCTCAGGGTAATCAAAAAAGGTGGTTGTTCACTACCTTTTGCGACTGCTAGAAGTGCATTTGCACCCAGCTTCTCTAACTTTTTCCTGTCGAGAACTCGGCAGGAGAGCACGGTCCGTCGAGACAGGTTGCAACACACATCAACGAGGTGGCGTGGGTGACAGTCGTTGGGAGGCATATTCACCAAGTCGCGGGCGGTGAATACCGCTTCCTGGAGAGATTGGAGTGTCGAGATATCCTTCGCCGAAAGCGAGGGGAGTCCCCAGATGGCGATCTTTTGGGGCTCACATATTCCCTTGTGTTCCCCACTCTGATACCGGGTGAATCGGTAACGAGCACCGAAAAACTCTTCGAGCAAGGCAGAGGACTCCGAAATTGCAACGGGTGCCCCACCAGAATCGAACCAGATCGCGACTGATTTGGCTCGGAGACCCGCAGACTCCCTCCACACAGCCGCTCCGACTCGTCGGAGAGCTGAGGCTATGGCATCCCCTGGTGCCTTACCGAGGCCAATAAGGACAATACGTTGCGAGCCATTATCGAGGTCGAGGGCGCATCGCTGACCTGCCTTGCCAGCAAATTCCGTGCTCTCAACTCGCCTCCTGAGAGCTTCTCGGTGCGGCTTCGAGAGCCACGAAGGGAAAATTGCGTTGGTATGACCGACTGATGCCTCTCTCTCAAATTGCGGAATAACGACGAGTGTGAACCCGTGGGGAGTTATCCTGTCCCCGTGAAAAGTGACTTTCATTGATGAACCTTGAGGAGGGTGCCCCTTTTTGAGGAGGTTCCTCCAAAAAAAAGATATCCCGTCACGACCTAATTATCGACGAACGCAGCCAAGACCACCGGGAAGTCGGATGTCCTTGCAGCCACGTTGGCGCTCTTCGGGAGAGCATTTCTGCTCGCTCGGGGAGAACCCGGAAGGACAAACCTCGGGCCGGCGACGCTCGCGCTCCAGTTGCTCCCTCTGACGACGTTCCTCCTCACGGCGATACCGCTCAAGGCTTTCCCTCTCGTCCTCAAGACGCTCCCGCTCCCGTTCCAATTCCCGATGTTCGCGACGGATTTGGTCGCGCCTATACGGGTCGCCATAACCCGGATATCCCCCGCCATAGCCGTATCCTGGCTGCGGAACCGGATGAGCGTAGGGATCATAACGCCCAGGGGGATAGCTACCGTATGGATCGTATGGATCGGCGTTTATTGGCGCACACCCTGCGGTAAGCAGGAGAGCAAGGGTGAGGGTGGATATCAAATAGTTCCGTTTTGTCTGCATAACTCAGTTCCTTGCAAAGGGGGGGCGGTTTCGTTGGGCCCCTCAGCCGTATTGTAACCCTGTAAAGGATTTCAGCAACACTTCTCGACGCGGGCGAGGAGAGCGAACTTCCCGAGAGGTTTCGGTGACCTGCTGCTCTTTGGTAGACGAACAAACGGTGGTATCATTCACGGTGTGCCGAAAGAGAGAAAAAAAAGCTGAAAAAGACTGAGAAAGGAAATGAATTGGGCATCTTTGGCCTTAATGGCTCAGTGTTAAGCGGAAAAATCGGGCATGTATTGAGGGTATCGAGGCGAAGAGCGAGTTCTCGGGGGAGGGAGATTTATGGATTCATGGAACGTCGAGAGGAGTAGGGAGCTGTACAGGGTCCGAGAATGGGGCTCAGGCTACTTCGACATCAACGCGGACGGTAATGTGGTTGTTAGGCCCGGACGGAATGGAGACGAGATAGATTTATTCGAGCTTGCTCGCTCCCTCGAGCATCGCGGCATATCAGCACCCATTCTCTTCCGATTTGACGGAATTATAGAGGACAGGGTTAGGCTTCTTCAAACGAGCTTCGATGATGCGATAGCCGCTTGGGGGTATCAAGGGGTGTATCGGACTGCCTTTCCCGTGAAGGTGAATCCGCTGCGACATGTTGTCGATACCCTCCGAAAGTCGGGATATACCCGGAACATAGGGCTTGAGGTGGGAAGTAAACCGGAGCTTCTCGCAGTGCTTGCTTTGCATGATCTCCCCGATACGCTTTTGCTTTGCAACGGTTATAAGGACGCTGAATACATAGAGCTTGCCCTGACCGGCCGGAAGATAGGTCGGCGTTCAATCATAATCGTCGAGCAGTTTTATGAGCTCCAATACATCATTGAAGCCGCTCGACAGCTTGGCGTTGAACCTGAGCTGGGCATTCGGATGAAGCCCCTCACGCGGGGAGGCGGCTATTGGGACAAGTCAGCGGGAGACCAGGCTAAATTTGGATTAACGACGACTGAGCTTCTCGCGGCAATAGAGACCCTGAGAGCTCAAGGCTGTGACCATTGGGTCAAACTTCTTCATTTCCACGTTGGTAGCCAGATACCGAATATTAACAGCGTGCGGAGAGTTCTCAAGGAGGCAACCCGGATGTATGTCGAAGTTGCGCGGCTTTGTCCCTCCCTCTGCCTGATGGATGTCGGTGGGGGATTGGGAATCGATTACGATGGGTCGAAAAGCAACTACGAATCCTCGATGAATTATACGATGGATGAATACGCTGATAGTGTTGTCGGTGCGATTTTTGAGGCGTGCGAACGTGCTGGAGTTCCCCATCCCGATATTATTACTGAGTCGGGGAGAGCCGTGGTGGCGCATCATGCGGTGCTTGTAACCGAGGTAATCGATGTTGCGAGTGCTGTACCACCCCGCCCAGAGGAGCTAACCCAAGGGGCGACGTCGAATGAGATCCTTGTGCGCTTTCAGGAGTTGGGAGATGAGCTGACCGTTAAAAATCTTCGCGAAACTCTGAACGAAGTGTTGAGTCTTCGCGAGGAGATGTTCCACCAATTTGTGAGTGGTCAGCAGAGCTTACAGGATCGAGCTCGCGGGGATCTGATGTATCGGCACTTATGTGGCCGGATGGTTGAGATGAGTAGGGGGATGAAAAATGCACCCGAGGAGATATCCAAAATCTCCTCTGATTTGCGAGACACTCTTTTTTGTAATTTTTCCCTCTTCCAGAGCATGTTGGATTCCTGGGCTATTGACCAACTGTTCCCGATAATGCCCATTCAGAAGTTAAAGGATGAGCCCGAGGGTCGGGCCATAGTTGCTGACTTGACCTGTGATAGTGATGGCACAATAGCCCGCTTCATTGATTCCCGCGATGTTCGAAGCGACCTCCCCTACAACCGCGGTGCCTTTGAATCGTCCTCTTATTATTTGGGTGTATTTCTGGTTGGTGCCTATCAGGAGATTCTCGGAGGACTACATAATTTGTTCGGTGATACCAACGCAGTTCACGTGAGAATAGGTGAAGATAAAGAGATAGATATTTGCGAAGTGGTCAGGGGGGATACGATTCGGGAGGTCCTGTCATATGTTGAGTACGACGTCGCAGACCTAGAGGAAATGTATAGACGCTCGCTTGAACGAGCAATTAAGCTGAACGAAATAAAGCCGGATGAGTCGGCTCATCTGCTTCGGAGATATCGAGATGCTTTGGCCGGCTATACCTATCTTGTGAAGTAGGATGCGCGATTATTAAGTAGTTAACCGAAATTTGGGCTTAATCCGAGGACTCTAGCTCGTATTTCTGAATCCGATAGCGCAAGGATCTCATATTTACACCAAGAAGTTGAGAGGCAACTTTTCTTGAACCGTTTGCTTTTGCGAGCGCCGCATTGAGGTATTCGCGCTCGATGGAAGCCAGTATAGAATCTAGGCTGCATGGCAGATCTACGACATGATTTTCAGTCGTTGAGGATGAATAGCCTTTTTCAAACGTTTGGAGATGCTCTGGGAGATGATCCGGAAGGATGAGCGAACCACCGAGAACGATTGCCCGTTCGAGTATATTTTCGAGCTCTCTGATGTTTCCAGGGTAGTGATATGATACGAGGAGTCTCAGAGCATCTGATGTGATCTCTGGGGGGGCTCGCCCAGATTCAGTCCGCCTGTGTACGAAGTGGCTTATAAGCATCGGAAGATCTTCTCGCCTCTCTCTGAGGGGGGGTATTGTTATGTTGACAACATTTATTCGGTAGTACAGATCCTCTCGGAAGGTGCCTGATTCGGCTTCACGTCGGAGATTTTTGTTTGTTGCCGCAATTATCCTGCTATTGATCGGGATGTCGCTTGTTCCCCCGACGGGCCGGACAGTCCGCTCTTGGAGAGCTCGCAGGAGAGTCGCCTGAACATGAAGAGGGAGCTCGCCGATTTCATCCAAAAACAGGGTCCCGTTCATAGCCTCTCGGAAGAATCCGGTATGGTCAGAAACCGCTCCGGTGAATGCTCCACGCTTATGCCCAAATAGCTGACTTTCTATCAATGACTCTGGAATGGCACCACAATTCACGGCAACGAATGGTCCCTCACTCCATCGGCTCCCCTGATGAATCGCTCGCGCGATCAATTCTTTTCCGGTTCCGGATTCTCCGCATAGCAGGACGGTTGCATCGCTTTTTGATACTCGCTCTGCTAGATCAATAACTTTAAGAAAAAGCTTGCTTTCACCGACCAATCCAGATGTCCCCTTAACCAGGAATTTTGTGGAATCACGACGTTCAGTGGCCTGAACATATTGGGTCTCGATCTCCCTTCGGCGTTCACTCTCCTTTTGCGAAGTTATGTCCCGAAAATAGTAGAATACCCCGGGAGATGACTCGGAAGTTGACCCTATTGCTTGCTGAAAAGATTCCAACCACCGGCCTCGCTTCGGCCCACGCGTCACGGCAAATTCGCGCGTTTTTCCCTTGTTTAGGTCGATTGTCGATTGTGGCGAGAAGGTAGGGAGGATATTACAGGCGATTTTCAAAAATGATTGACCCACCATATCGGTCGTACAGTCAAAGATCGCGTGAGCAGGCGCGTTTGCACAGGTTATGATTCCATCGCCATCGACGGTAATCACGGCATCCGGAACGCTGTCCAGTATAGTGCGGTGTTCCTCGCCCATGCTCCTAATCGACCGAGCAGAATCAGCCACAAGCTGTTCTCGTCTCTCAATTGAGGATCTGAGAATGTTTGTTCCAAGCCCAACTGTTACCATTGCACCGGTAAGACCAAATCCCTGCAGAATGAGGAAGCCGAGAGACGTTTCGGAAGGATCAAAATAGGACGTAGGTGAGATGAAAGAGAATTGCATGCCTATTATCAGAGAAAGATAGAGGATGCCGCTCAGGGAGATGATGAAAAATTGGGTCCGTAGGGAGCCCAAAAATGCCCAAAGCATCGTCAATGGGATATACAGGAACAAAAATGGGCTTATCGGACCGCCGGTTATATATACGACACCTGTCACGATGGATGGATCCAGGGAAATATCAATGATGGAAATTAGCTTTGAGGTGAAGCGAAAATGAATTGCCCGTTCGACCAATATAACGAGGAAAAAAAGAGTTCCAAAAAATCGGAGGCTAAAAGCAAGCTGATCCTGATATGACTGAAATAAAAGGGTTGCTTGAAAAAAAGCGGCCGCAAGGGCCAGAAGGATAATGCTGGTCCGCACTAGAAAAAAAAAGGTAGGTGATGGAGCACGTTGTTTCATGCGTTTTTTTATGGCGAGAAATCTCAACAAATCAAGAACGTCTATTCGTGTGATCGAATGATCCATCCTATCTATCGACGATTGCTCCCATCTTAAATATTGGTAAATACATAGCGATCACGAGAGCTCCAATTATGACTCCTAAGAAAAGAATCATGAGAGGTTCGATCAGTTGTTTCATTCCAGTCACTGCAATATTGACCTCTTCCTCGTAAAAATCTGCGATTTTTCGGAGCATTGTGTCGAGTGCCCCTGTTGCTTCTCCGACGGCAATCATTTGCACCACCATTGGCGGAAAAACCGGCGACTCGGAGAGCGGCTCTGTGATCGATTGTCCCTCTGAGATTGCAGCTCTTGCCTTAAGAACATCTCTCTCAACTACCACATTTCCTGAGGTCCTTGCACAAATGGAAAGAGCCTCTAGAATCGGAACCCCAGAAGAGACCATGGTGCCAAGTGTGCGAGTAAACCTAGCGACCGCAACTTTTCGAAAAATACTGCCGAAGATCGGCGTCTTGAGAATAATCGGGTGAAGAATCTCCTTGCCACGACGCGTTTTTGAAAATCGTGTAAGAAAGAATATCGATGCGGAGATGAGAGTGAATATAATGTGCCAATAGGATGAGACAAAATCACTTATACCGACCACGATAAGAGTGGGCATTGGGAGAGTCGCCCCGAAGTCCGCGAACATATCCTTGAAAGTAGGAATGACAAATATCATCAGCACTGCGGTTACTATGAATGCTGCTCCGATGACAACAGCAGGGTAGATCATCGCTGTCTGTACTTCCCGCTTCAATTTCATCGACTTCTCGAGATGAAGAGAAAGCCGCTCAAAAATCGTATCGAGAATGCCCCCCTTCTCTCCCGCAACGACCATGTTTACATATAAGTTATCAAATATCGCGGGATATCTTCCGAGTCCCTCAGCGAGCGTCCCTCCGGTTTCTACGGTGTCTTTTATTCCTGTAATAACCTTTTTAAGGGCAATGTTATCGGCTTGGCGTCCCAGGATATCGAGGCTTTGTACTATGGGCAGTCCGGAATCGACCATCGTAGCGAATTGACGGGTGAATACCACAAGGTCCTTTTGCCTCACTCGTGGTCCGATCCCAGGTATGGTAACCTCTCGTTGGAGGATTGCTTTAGGTTTAATTGAGGAAGCATCGGGGATTATTCCTCTTTGACGAAGTTTTTCGAAAATATCCCGAGGGTTTTCCCCATTGAGCTCCCCGTTGAGCCGTGTTCCTGCCTTTGTTCCCGACCAAAGATAAACTGGCATAAAAACTCCTAATCGGGTGCTGTCACACGAAGTACTTCTTCAAGGGTAGTAAGGCCATCCTTCAATCGGCTCAGTGCTGATGTGCGGAGAGTACTCATTCCTGCTGAAATAGATTTTCTTTTTAGCTCAGCAGAAGAGGCTCCATTAAGGACAAATTCACGTAGCTCATCGGTCATGACCATAACCTCATACAGCGCTATCCGTCCCTTATATCCGGTGCCGGCACAAGCCTGACACCCTTTGCCGTGGTAGCTTATGAGGGAGCGGGCATCAGGAGCTCGCATGCCCGAGTTAACGAGTATTTCTGGATTTAGAGGAGATGGTATTTTGCATTGAACGCAAATTCGTCTTGCTAAACGCTGAGCGATGATAATATTTATTGATGAGGCAACTAGGAAGGGTTCGACTCCCATGTTAAGAAGGCGATTTATTGTGGACGGTGCGTCATTCGTGTGAAGAGTTGAGAGAACGAGATGACCGGTTAGTGACGCCTTTATGGCAATCTCAGCCGTTTCATAGTCGCGTATTTCGCCGACCATAATGACGTCAGGATCTTGTCTCAAGAACGCCCTGAGGGCAGCAGCGAAAGAGAATCCGATGTCTTCATTGATCTGAGCCTGATTTATGCCGTGAATATTAAATTCAATTGGATCCTCAGCGGTGCATATATTGGTTGATAACTTGTTGAGCTCAGTCAATGCTGAATAAAGAGTAGTTGTCTTACCAGATCCGGTCGGACCGGTTACGAGTATCATGCCATGGGGCTCAGCAAGAGCATTTTTGAGGTGCGACAGTTGTTCTGGCATAAATCCAAGCTTAGTCATATCAAGCTGTAGATTCGTCTTATCAAGAAGGCGCAGGACGATCTTTTCCCCGAAGAGCGTAGGTAGAATATTCACCCGAAAATCCATCTCCTGTTTGCCATTGAGGGTTAGTTTGATTCGGCCATCCTGAGGTAGTCGCCGTTCAGCGATATCAAGAGCAGCCATTATTTTGAGCCGAGATGCGATAGCGTTCTTGAGCTTCGCTGGGGGGGTCATTAGTTCATATAAAACACCGTCGATACGAAGTCGGATTCGAAGGGTCTTCTCAAAGGGCTCGATATGAATGTCAGAGGCATTTTTTCGGATGGCATCTGCGAGAATGGCATTGACCAATTTTACGACGGGTGCATCTTCTGTCGGCAGGGTAAGTTCCGGAATATCATCGCCTACTGGATCCTCTATCAACTCTACTTCGTTGTGTATGTCCCCTAGAATGCTGGAAAAATCCCCAATTTCGGGGAATAATTCGTCAATCTGGGAGCGAATCCACGACTCGGGTCCAACCTGAATATCGATGTCGAATCCGGTAATGAATTTGACGTGAGCAACCGTCGAATAGTCGGACGGGTCGCTCATTACGAGGGTGAGTCGGTTGTTTGTTCGGGATAGGGGAATAATTGAGTGCTTACGACAGAACTTCGGCTTTAAGAGCTCAATCGCTGATTTGTCGATGGAGGACTGACGGCGATCGACCTCTTTTATTCCAAAGTGGGATGATAGAAATCGAAGAAGTAGCTCCTCGGAGGTGTATCCCGAGTGAACGACGATGGAGGAGAACGACATCTCACAATCCGCGGCCTGTTTGCTGAATGCGGAGTCCCTCTGCTCGGCAGATATGATGCCGTTTTTTAGAAGGATATCGGCGAGTCGAGCGCTCATGACCGAGGAATGAGAGGGTGAAAAGAGGGGGAAATCTAGCGGCTCGTGAATTCCCTTCCAGGCTTCGTGGTGCTGCTTTCTATAAAACACCTCCCGTTATTTCGGCTTAACTGGTCTAAATCTTGAACAAGAAGGACCGGTGGACTAATGTGGTTGAGTTATATCCCCTCATTACATCCGTGTGGTCTTCAACATGAGCTCCGATTCCGCTGAAAAGACGCCTAAACGCAATCCGGGGGCCGATCAGGGGGAGGATCCACTGAGAGGAGAGGATGATGCCACCGAGGGGGATGAGGTCGATTTTGACGACGTCGTGTTGGGTGAAGTCGGCCTCAGTGAGCTGGTTCCCTCAGAGGCGGCGTTGGAGGGGATAGCTGACGATGCCGCACCGGCCGAGCAGGGGCTTGTTCGTTATGACCCTTTGACGGCCTATTTGAGGGAAATTAATCGTATCCCTCCCCTCGGCCGCGATGAAGAACGAAGCCTGGCCATTCGGTATCGTCAGGGTGGTGATACTGAGGCAGCTCGTCGCCTCGTGTTGGGCAATTTGTGGTTGGTTGTCCGGGTGGCACGAGATTATGAGCGTGCGGCTCGTAGTGTCTTAGACCTCATTCAGGAGGGTAATATCGGTCTCATGGAGGCGGTGAGAAACTTCGATCCGGAGAGGGAGGTCCGTTTTCCTTCCTATGCGATCTGGTGGATTAAGGCCTATATCATCCGATATGTCATCGCAAATTGGAAAATGGTTAAGATAGGCACGACGCAGGCCCAAAGGAAGCTTTTCTTCAATCTCAGCAAGGAGAAGGAGAGGCTCGAGCGGGAAGGATACTATCCAAGTTCGCGGCTAATTGCCGAGAAGTTGAACGTTCGGGAGAGTGATGTCGTTGAGATGGAGCAGCGGATGGAGGGCGCGGATCTGAGTTTCGATGCGCCATTGCCGGGCGAAGGTGAAACTAGTTTGGTCTCAGTTCTTCCGACGAACCTGCCATCAGCGGAGGATGTTGTCGCGGATAAGGAGCGGGAGAATTTATTGAGGGAGAGCTTTGCAGCTTTTGCTCTCGAGTTAAACGACAAAGAGCTCCTGATATTCCAAGAACGACTTCTAGCCGAAGATAAAGCGACTCTCCAGGACCTCTCCGATAAAATCGGGGTGAGTAAAGAGCGGATTCGACAGATTGAAAATCGTATTAAGGATAAGTTGAGGTCGTTTCTTCTGAAACGGCTCGGTCAGAATCTCGAATTGGTGATTGAACACGAATAACACTCACGGGAAAATAATGAGCGGGCATCACGCTACTTCTCGGCCTATGATGCTCATCAGTGCTCGCTGACCCAGTTGAATTTCCCCTTACGACCCTCCAGGAGTATTGGCACGGCGGGCTCCGCCTGACGCCGGATACTCGCGAAACCCAATACTCCTTCTCCGGCGGACACGCTCGAGAGCACTTCGCCTATTTTTTCATAGGTGCCATCAATTCGGTTTACCGAGATAACTGCCCCTGGAGTCAGATTTTCGATCGATTCACACGAGAATCGTGCGAGTAATCGAGGGGTTGCACCTCGCGACTCAACTCTTTCAATAACCTCCTGCCCTACATAGCACCCTTTATTCTTTGCGACCAATCGACCAATGGGTGCCTCCGTCAAGAGCCGGGAAGGGTTGAGCTCGGACGGAAAGGAGGGAAATCCCCCGGAGAGCCTCAGGATTTCAAATTCTTCGGGGGTGAGGCACTGAAACTGAGAAAGCGTTTCCCTCAAGGGCTCCGCTGCTTCCCAGTGCTGCCAGGACCACATATCAAAACCTGGCTCCCCAAGCCTATGATTGGGGATTATCGCGGCTATTCTGAGCGCATTTTCCGGTATAAGTTCAGGCACAAGAAGGGGGTCAATCAGCGCGGCTGAACAGATGTGCGCTTTCACTGTTGCCGAAACGTGAATCACGGAGCCGATTTGATCGGTTGGCTCTATTGTGACCTGATCGGCCACAATGTATCTCCGGAGTGCTGCGAGTATTTCCCCGCTGTCTCCACCATCGCACGACAGGAAATATTCGGACTCATCTGTACGTAGGCAGGTGAACAATCCTTCAGTCTTTCCTTGAGGGGTTAGTGCTGCAGCCTGACACGAATATCCAACGGGTAAGGTTCGAATTGCGTTTGTGAGACGTGAATGGAGGTAGCGAGGAGCATCCTTCCCGATGACGCGAAAGACGTAGATGTGGGGAACGGGAAAGAAGTAGGAGGCATCCCTAACAATACGAAAGGTCATATGCTCAAACGTATAAGGGAATCCAGCAGTTTAAGTTGAGGTGTCGGTCTCTCAGGCACCTTACCGAACCCCTCCTCCCCGAACGATAAAGCCACGTCCCTTGTCAGGGTCATCAAATGGCGGATTGCTTGGGTCGTATTCAACATAGCCGTTCCGCTTCATGTTTGTTGTCTTAACCCAGCGATTACAGCAGGTTACCACCGCTATAACGACTGTCAACCCGAGCAGTTTTAACAACACGCTGGTATCGGTGAACCCCTCCTGCGAACTCCTCCCAGAAGTCATGGCCCCTCCAATGGTTCTTTCTAGAAACGGCTCTAGCCTAGTAGTACTCCTCTTATCACACTAAGGACTATTATAACCGAACTATCGATAAGACCACCACAAAAGTATTCATCTCTTTTGACTGGTTACCACGGTTGATACCCCATCAACTGTCAAAGATATCCCCCTCCTGTGGGCAAACCATTCAAAGCATCGCTCAAGGGACGTCCGCTCTTCGTCCGAAAAAATCCCTTCTACCCCACGAATCGAGATTCCTCCCCCTTTTTGATTGCTGAGGCATACCATGAGGGTAAAGCGACTACGGTCTTCAATGGTCATCGTATCTTCGGGAGTTCCCAAGGCGATGTCTCCCAAGCCTATTAATGAGAGAGCTCTGAGATCGTGCTGAACTGGAAGTATGTTCTCAAATGTTGGCAGAAGTGACTCTGCTGAATGATTGAAGAGGGCGGTGAAGGGAAGTCCTCGATAAACAAGTTGATTTACGGATGGTTGATATCGTGAGCCGAGGCAGATATTGCAGGGGAGAAAAATTGTCTTTGACTCTTCCCGCCCCCGGCCTCCACACTCATCGCAGCGAAGAGAGCGCTGTCCAAAAAGCGAGAGACAACTTGAAGATATACCCAGAGCTTTGGCCGCGGTTAATTTCGCATAAAGCGATGTTAACCGTTTGAAGAGAGGGAGCGCACAGAAAAAAGGAGTTCGAGCTGGTTTTCGGTCGCAAAGGTAATGCGCGAGGTCGAGTTCGGTCACCTCCTTCGAAGCAGTAATTGGTAGCGGTGGAGCAGGTGGAGGGCGGTGATACGCAGGGTGGGGGAGTTGCGGATGTTCCTCCAGGGTTGTCATATTCAGTCCGGCATCGGCTATTGATGAAAGCACCTCTGTGCCTCCGAGTGTAAGGATACCGAGATAGTATTCCTTCTGACAGCTAACCCACTCTTTGAGCGATAGAGCTTGGACTTCAGTCAGCCCATACGATGGAAGTTCAATCAGGAGAAGGCCCTCAACGAAGTGGGGAGTGGTTTGGAATCGAAGGGCCAACCGTTCCTCGAGTGGCATATCAGCCACCCGACTTGTCAGCGAAGAACTTAGTGGGAAACTACCAAGCCGATCAGCAATAGATGGCGGTAGCAATGTCTTGGGTATTGACGAAGGGGGATTTTGGAGAAAATGTTGAATATTGGGATACCATGAAAGTGGTTGGTTCAGACCTAATGCATCTGGTGAGTTGAGGTTGTCGACGATCGAGGAAGCGGAAAGCGGTGGAGTGGAGCGGCCACATGTGGGACACGTCGGCAAAGTCCCCATAAATCGTGATAGTGAGTAAGGCTCGGTAGTCTGACGAATCTCAATGGGAGAGGTAAAGAACTGACTGTGTTTAGATATCAGGTTTCGAAGTAGAGGGATTTTGTCGTCGGTCATTAAACCTTGAAATATAATGCCGGAAACTGAACGGGCAGACGTGAGAAAATCCTCAGGAATATCAAGTACATCCCACCGCCTTTCGTCGACGATTAGGTGGGAAAAGGTTCGGCAAAATTCATCTGGTGAAAGGCTCGGCGAGATAGAAATAATCGCGGGCGCTCCCTGGACAATATTCGAAACTACCTCAGCAAGTTTGTCAGACGGAATTGCTTCAGCGTTTAAATCGCAATCCGGACAGCGTGCTCCTTTGAGTCGTCCTTCCTCAGCAAAGAAATCGAGGAGGGTGAGCATCTCAGCGAGGTATTGCGGCGCTTGAGAGAAGCCGTGCAGACTAATCACAATTGCTGGTGGAGGGGGAGAGGTGAGAATGCTAGATGTCCTTCTAAGGGTAAAGGATTCAGCATCGAGATTAGCTCTGTACCAGGTCTCTGCGACGATAGAGCGAAAAATACTCCGGGTAAGGGGTGATATCGGTAATACGATGAGTCCATGCCGTGGGATGGTGATAGCCCCTCGATTGCCCGATGGAGTACGGAAGGAGATGGTTGTCGGGTCAGGCTGATGGAGAGATAATTTCACGACGAATTCAGCGGCTTTTCCAAAAAGGTGATGTTAGTCAGGGTACTAGCCGGGTAAAGAATTGACAATCGATATCGGCTCTTGAAATTTATCAGGGAGGGGAGAGTGTTTGAAAAACACGATGGCGAAGGGGTAATGATGTCGTTGCGGCATGAGACGCAATCGCTGCATCGTGACACCGAGAGAGTATTTCCGCTTATGCGAAAAGATCTGACACTGAGCCAATATCGGACCATTCTTGAATTACTCAGTGTTATGCACACCTGCGTTGAGGAACGTATCCCTCAATGCCCATCGGACCGCCTTCGCGGATTTGCTGACATGCGTCGGCGGACGCCGGCACTCGATAAGGATCGAGAATACCTCTCCTCATTGGGAGTGATGTCTCTGTTCATTCCGATTGTACCACCACCACCGATACTCACGACAGAGTTGGCGTGGATTGGAATGTTGTATGTATCGGAGGGTTCCCGTCTGGGTGGGGTCTATTTGGCGAGCCACCTCGAGAAGCACTTTAAATTTGCTGATGAAAAGGGGTACTCCTTTTTTGCAGGAAGTGGCCGTCAGACCAAGGCTGAATGGTCGGTTTTTTGCGCGATGTGCGAGGATTTAGTGGCTCCCGCTGATATTTTAGGGCTAACATTAGCGGCAAAAGACGCCTTTCAATGGTATCTCAAATGCTTTCAGGCTTTGCTCCAGACCGGGGGAGCATTCAGTACTGGGGTGCCGGTATAAGCGAGCTCACTTTTCCAGTTTAAATTTTACCTTGTCCGTTTTTGGGGCAGTACTCACCACCTCTGATGATTCTCTCGATAGGCTATCCCGCTTATCAGGCTTATTGTCTGTGAGTTTCCGGTCATCAGAAAGCTTCGCTCGAAGACGGACATTGTTGGCGCTATCCGCGTTTCTCAGAGCATCATCGAGAGAAATTGTTCCGGTGGCATACAGATTGAAGAGAGCATGATCGAACGTCTGCATACCCATGTTCGCTCCCTTTTCCATAGCATCCTTGAGTTCGTATATTTCCCCCTTCGCAATAAGGTCCTTCACTCGTGGTGAATCGAGAAGTATCTCAACGGCCGGAGTCCTTCTTTCAGTATCCGTCATAACAAGTCGCTGGCTGATTACCGCGCGAAGATTGAGGCTTAGTTGAAGATATATTTGACGGTGTCGCTCGGGAGGAAAAAAGCTAATAACTCGCTCCATCGCCTGGTTCGTGTTTGTGCTGTGGAGAGTAGCCAGGCAAAGATGCCCTGTCTCTGCAAAGGTGAGAGCGGCATCCATTGCTTCAAGAGTTCTGATTTCACCGACAACTATCACATCAGGTGCCTGACGAAGGCAGTTTTTTAAAGCGCTCTCAACACTCAAAGTATCGATACCCACCTCTCGCTGGGTAACGATGGATCGCCGATGCTCATGGACAAATTCGATTGGATCCTCAATCGTGACTATATGGCCGGAAGAAGTGAGATTTCTGTGGTGAACCATCGCCGCAAGGGTAGTGGACTTTCCAGACCCTGTCGCTCCGGCGATCAGAATAAGTCCTCGTTGGGAAAGCGCGATACTCTCAAGAATGGGCGGCAGATCAAGCTCATCGAAAGAGGGTATTCTCGAATTTATGCGTCGAATTACGAGGGCAGTTGTATTCCTCTGCCGCAAAAGGTTTGCCCGAAATCGACCTATTCCATCCCTGTGGACGGGAATATTTAGCTCCATTTGTGTCAGAAAAAGGTCTCTTTGATGTTCTGGAATTACCTCTTTCGCGAGGAGCTCTGTGTCGTCGGGGGAAAGCGTTGCATCCTGAAAAATTCTCGTTGTCCCTTCAATCCTATATGCAGGGGGACTGCCGACTGTAAGGTAAACGTCGGATGCGCTACAAGAGACCATCTGTGAAAGAATCTGTTCAAGACACGCAACGCTCATGAGTTACCATCCGCTATCACCGTTGCCTTCCCACCTCGCCGTCTTTGATGAGCTCGGGATTACCCGACTTGTCTACTGCTGTTGCTCTAGTTATTTGACCCTTGTGAAAAAGATCGCGTAACGCCGTATCCATAGTCTGCATGCCTACTCCCTGCGATGTCTGCATGGTGCTCGGTATCTGATGAACCTTCCCCTCCCGAATTAGATTGCGGATAGCAGTGGTTCCGATGAGTATCTCTAACGCCGCCACCCTTCCACCGCCAACCTTCTTGCAGAGAGTTTGGGTTATGATTGCCTGAATTGACTCTGAAAACATGGCTCGGACCTGCGCCTGTTGATTAGGCGGAAAAACATCAATGATACGGTCGACTGTTTTTGGAGCACTGGACGTATGAAGGGTTCCAAAAACCAAGTGACCAGTTTCTGCTGCGGTGAGCGCAAGCTGTATCGTCTCCAAGTCCCTCATTTCACCGACGAGAATAATGTCGGGATCCTCACGGAGCGCGGCTCTCAGAGCCTGGGCAAATGATTTAGTATGCCCTCCAACTTCTCGCTGATTTACGATACATTTTTTTGATTGATGGACGAATTCAATAGGATCCTCAACTGTCAGGATATGGCCCTCTTTCTCTGAGTTGATAAAATCGACCATAGCGGCGAGGGTTGTTGATTTCCCTGAACCGGTCGGGCCGGTGACGAGGATTAGCCCCTTTTCCTTCCGGCAAAGCTGCGCAAGAACGGGAGGTAACCCAAGTTGTCTGAGCGTCAGGACCGAAGCGGGTATTTTTCTGAAAACTGCGGCCAACCCTCGTTGTTGTCGAAAGATGTTCGCACGAAACCTGGCGATGTCTCCCATCGCCAAGGAGAAATCGATATCACTTTGCTCCTCGAAACAATTCCGTTGCTGGTCGTTCATGATGTCGTACAACATGGCCTGACACTGTTCGGGAGAGAGTGGGTCTGCTTTTATTTTTTTTATATCCCCATCTATCCGGATCATCGGGGGCTCTCCAGCGCTTATGTGGAGGTCTGATGCCTGCTGTTCATGGGTAAAAATGAGCAGTTCTGTGATGTCCATAGTGGTAGGAGAAGGAGATGGACAGGGCTAGGAAAAATTGTCTGGTAGCCCTTTGTATATCGGTGCTTGTGGTGTTGTTCATGAGTGTAGTGTCACACCTCGTGAGAGGGCCTTTCGTTTGATTCGATAAAACATTAGTATGTCTTGACTGGGGCCTATGGCCTGAATAGGGGAATTCAGCTGTTGAATTTGTAGTGGTGGGGAAGGGAGTGGGTACAAAACCGATCTGTTGTCTTGGGTTACAAGGGCCAGCGCGAGCCTGGTGGGTTGCCGAGAATCTCAGTGACGATCGGTCCGCCCTGATTGTGTGCCCTGACTTCAGCCGAGCGGAGCAATTCGCCGACGAATTGAGGTTCTTTGTGGGGGTGGATAGGGCTCGCCTCTTTCCCTCATGGCAACTGCTCCCCTTTGAGCGGGTATCTCCAGAGCGGGAATTAATGGCGAGTCGGCTGGGATTGCTCTTGGGGGCAGCGCATGGCCACAGCACGATTTGGGTCGCAAGTGTGGAAGTCGTGGCACAGCTTGTCCACCCTTCGGAGCGATTGCTGCCTCTTTACCGCCAGCTGTCTGTCGGTGACTACCTTGATCGGGATGATTTTCAAACATTTGTGACAAGAGCGGGATATCGCACGACAAGTCTCGTAGAATCGGTGGGCGATTATGCAACCAGGGGCCTCGTAATCGATATATTTTCCCCGTCAGAGCGATACCCTGTTCGCTTGTACGTTGAGAATGACCGTATTGTTAATGTTCGACTTTTTGATCCTCAGACGCAACGGACGGTATCCGATGTTCCGAAGATTGAGCTTCTCCCCGTCTCTGAGTGGATAGCACCGTTTCATACCCAGATAGATACCGAGTTAATTCTCTCCCGTATTCGAGAGCGGGGCGGTGAGCTTCATCTGCCGAGTAAGGTTGTTCGAGAGTTTGAAGAGATTGTTCGGGGAGATCTTTCATTTCCGGGTATGGAATTTCTTCAGTCGCTCTTTTATCAAGATATGGTCCCAATCACTGATTATCTGGGACCTAATACGCCGATTCTTTTTGATGACCGATTGGGTTGCGAGCAGTCGCTCGACATGTTTTGGGAGAAGCTGGAGGAGCGCACTCGTTTTTTGATGTCAGAGAGGGTTTTGCACCCTCGACCAGTCCATCAGTACCTATCGCCGGAGGAGCTTCGACGTCGGTTTCGTGGAGCATTCTTTGCCGATCTAAATGGTATCGCGGTTCGCGGAGCAGATGACATCGAACGGAAGGTGTTTCGAACTGAAAAAAATACCGAACTTGAAACTGCCTTGAAGTCGAGTGCGGGGAGTGGAAATGCGCTTCACCCACTTAAAAAAGCGATACAAGGTTGGCAGCGGAAAAAATTCCGGATTGTATTTGTCGTAGGCTCGATCGCGCGAGCAGAGCGACTTAGTTCAATTTTGGCCACTGTGAAGGTTGCGGCCCTAGTGGATCCGCGACCGCTGAGAGACTTTCTCAGAGATGAGGTGGGCCCCGTTGTAGCAATCATGGAGGGTACGATATCGGAGGGCGTTCAGATGCCGGACGAGCGTCTGATAATAATAGGTGAGCACGAGATATTTCACGATAGGTCGGTCCGTCGTCGGAAGATGAAGGCGATTTCTCATCGTCGAATAATGCATTCACTTCGGGAGTTGCAGGTTGATGACTTCATTGTACATCGAGATTATGGCATCGGTATTTACCGGGGTTTGCAGCAGCGGAGTGTTGAGGGGCACGTCGAGGACTTCCTGGCAATAGAGTACGCCGACAGCCGTCTGTTCGTTCCCATTCAGCTCATCGGAAAGGTTCAGCGATTTCTCGGAGCTGATGGTCATCGACCCAAGCTCGATCGTCTCGGCTCAAAGCGATGGTTCAGGGCTCGCCAAAAAGCACGAGAGGCCACTATAAGTCTGGCCGGCGACCTTTTGAGATTGTACGCGACGCGCTCCGTTCAACGGGGTTGGCATTTTGATTTTGTTGGAGCTGAAGATGAGAGGTTCGCCGATGGATTTCCCTATGATGAAACGCCTGACCAATCAGAGGCTATTCGGGATACGCTGACTGATATGTCGAGCGATAAAGCGATGGATCGATTGATCTGTGGTGATGTCGGATTCGGCAAAACTGAAGTGGCAATCCGTGCAGCATTCAAGGCATTCCAGCATGCCAAGCAGACTGCCGTACTAGTTCCGACAACGATCCTTGTTGAGCAGCATAGGCGATCATTCGAGGAGCGCTTCATGGGATATCCGGCTGTTATTGGCGCGGTTAGTCGATTTTACTCGGATGCTGAAAACAGGAAAACAGTCGAGGATCTCGCAGCAGGAAAAATCGATATTATTATTGGCACCCACCGATTGCTCGAGCCTGACATCCATTTTCAGGACTTAGGTCTCCTTGTGATTGATGAGGAGCAGCGTTTTGGCGTGCGGCAGAAGGAGCGGCTTCGGCAGGTCGCCTCTGGGGTAGATACGTTGACGATGACTGCAACCCCCATTCCTCGTACCCTTCATCTAGCGATGATTGGGGCCCGAGATGTTAGTGTGCTACGAACGCCGCCGGTCGATCGCCGTCCGATTAGAACGTGCGTTGCTCACGACGACTCCGGTGTGGTCCGAGATGCGATAGATCGGGAATTAAATCGGGGTGGGCAGGTTTTTTTTCTTCACAATCGGGTTGAGACCCTCAGCAATCGGGCAAAGCTTCTCCAAGATCTATTTCCCAAAGCGAGAGTTTTTCACGCCCATGGGCAGATGCAGGAGGCTATTCTTGAGCGGGTAATGCAGAAATTTCTCGAGGGACAGATCGATATCCTTGTAACAACAACAATTATTGAATCAGGACTGGATGTCCCTAATGCAAATACGATTATCGTCGACAATGCTCATTTGTACGGTTTGGCCCAACTCTATCAGATTCGTGGGCGGGTCGGGCGTGGAGCTAGGCAGGCATACGCGTATTTTCTTGTACCCCAACGGGGAAAGCTGCCGCCTCAGGCTCGGGAGCGGCTCCAGGTATTGCAGTCGTTTGAGGGACTGGGAGGGGGGTTTATTCTCGCAATGCGAGACCTCGAATTACGAGGTGCAGGGAATCTCCTTGGCAAGGAGCAGTCTGGGAAGATAGATGCGGTTGGTTTTGAAATGTTTACCGATCTGTTAAGGGAGGCGGTTGCACAGCTCAAGGGAGACCCCGAGTCTGGTCAGGAGACAGTTGATCCCGAGGTGAAGATACCGCTCGACGCTTGTATACCTGAGCCATATATACCCGATGTATCGGAGCGGCTGCTGATGTATCAGCGGCTTGCGATGATCGAGGAGTCAAAAGAGGCAGATGATATCCTGGCTGAGCTTTCTGACAGATTTGGTTATCCCTCCGATGAGGTGTGCCATCTTGTCGAGATTATGCGGTATCGTGGGCTGTGTCGAAGGTTTGCGATTGCGAAGGCAGAGGTGGTGGGGAGTCGGCTTGCTCTGTGGTTGACCCAGCGTTCGCCGCTCGACCTGACGGCTCTCCTCACCCTTGCGGAGTCAAACCCGCGGACCTATCGTTTGGGGAGAAATCTTACCTTGTGGGTGCAGCTCAGCTCTGAGAATCTCCCGATGAGCGTTTTGTACAAAACAACTGAGTCTCTCTTGGAGGGGATTCGACAAAAATCTGTCGCAGTCGGAAGTATTGAGGGAAAGGCGACGAAAGTAAAATCTGTAACGGATAATCGACGATCATAGAAGTGTTCAAGATTTAGGATGCAAGATGAAAAGGGTTGTCTGTCTCTTCGTAAGGACTTTCGTGCTCTCTTTGATGGGGGCGGAGCTCGCCCACGCAGATGGCAAGGGAAGGGAACCGATTGTTGTTGATTCGATAGTGGCGAGTGTTGATGGGCAGCCTATTACCCTTCGGGATATCAGTCGAAAGGTTGGTCGCCCCCTTTCAATTGCTGCCGTAAATTCTGATCCAGGTGCTAAAAGCGCTCTCGATGCCCTTATTGAGGAACAGGTTGTGCGACTTGAAACTGAGTCGCGACACCTGACGGTTTCCGCAGATGAAGTTGAGAGTTATGTTGGTGAAGTTGCCCTTAGAAATGGTATGTCCGTCGAGGAAGTAAGAGGGATGGTTGAGAAGGGTGGAAAGAGGTTCGATGATTATCGAAAAGAGGTTGAGCTTGATATCCTTAAGTCAAAGTTGGCAGCCTCGGTTCTTCGGGGGTCAGTTTCGGTTTCTGACACTGAGATAGACGAATATCTGGGGCATCATCGGAGGGCCGTGCATGGAGGCCCGGCTCAAAAAATGCGTGGCTCGGGCTTGGTTGATCTAGGTCATCTCGTTATCCCTGCCGAGGGGCGTTCATCGGATGAGCTTGAGAAGTTACTCGGTGAGATAAGTGAAAGACTAGACGATGATGAGGATTTTGAGGATATTGCTCCCGATGTTCGTGGGGTTTCAGTGACCGAATCGTCGGGTATGGTGTCGGAATCCGATCTCAGCGATGACATCCTCAAAGCGATAGATGGGCTCGATGAAGGCGATGTATCGAAACCGGTCCGAATTGGTGATGGAATTCGTATCTTTAGGGTGAATGAACGGTCTGATGGGGAGTCAGAGAGTGAGGATGAACGGGGGGATCGGATTGGCGAGAGCAACACTGAAGCAGTAAGTCTTGACCGCCGTGAAGAGGTCCGTGCGATTATCGAGCAACAGCGGATGCAGGAGCGAATGGAGCGCTTTTTCTCTGAGGAAATTATGAAGCGACACTCCGTAGATAAGAAATTTTAGCCAATCAGAAGAGGATCTGTAATCCCGAAAAGAGCGCAAACGTCGTCGCGAGAGTTGGCATGAGGGAGTTTTCTCTTTTTTTTTGGTGCTTTGACTCGCGAGATAGTATCGAGATACGGTGAGTGGGCGAAGGTTCAAAGAGCCTGCTACAAGGGCGCAAGCGAGCTTCGTATTCAATTATTCCGCTTATTTTAGGACGAATGATGAAGGTAGATCGGGGAGTATTTCGGGAGAACGATATTCGTGGTGTTGTCGGCGAGGGGTTAACCCCCGAGTTTGCGCACCTTCTCGGGAGGGGATACGGCGCTCTTGCGCGAAGTGCCGGGAAGAATCGTATTGGAATCGGGTGGGATTGCCGTCTGAGCTCGGAAGAATATGCGAATAATCTCGCTCGAGGGATCGCTGCTCAGGGGGTCGATGTCGTTATGACTGGGCTTGGCCCGACTCCGCAGCTTTACTACGCAATATTTGCGGAAGAGCTTGGGGGGGGGATTCAGGTCACCGGCAGCCATAATCCGGCGGATATGAATGGCTTTAAGCTCTGTCTCGGAAGGGAGACCCTATCCGGAAAGGGGATACAGGAGCTCTATCAGCGGGTCATTGAGGAGCAGGTAGTGGAGCATGCTGGCGACGAAACGGTCGGTAAACCGGGCACCATTTTATCGCTTCCGATACGTGAACGATACACCCAGATGCTGATTCAAAATAGCAAGCCCGGAATGGGAGCTCGTCCTTTGCGAGTAGTGGTTGATGCCGGAAATGGTGTCGGCGGATTGGTCGGTCCTGCTCTGTTGCGGGGATTGGGGGTCGAGGTTGTCGAACTGTTCTGTGAACCTGATGGAAGATTTCCAAACCATCACCCCGATCCGACCGAATTAAAAAATATCGAGACCCTAGCAGCACGGGTTGTTGAGGAGGGAGCTGACTTTGGTATTGGGTGGGATGGCGATGCAGACAGGATTGGGGTGGTTGATGAGCGAGGGGTACCGATTTATGGAGATATGCTCCTCCTGATCTTCGCTCGCGCTCTCTTGAAAGAAAAGCCCGGAGCCACAGTTATCGGTGATGTTAAGTGCTCATCAATTCTCTTCGAAGATCTCGCCGAGCGGGGTGCACGACCGATTATGTGGAAAACAGGGCACTCCCTCGTGAAGGCGAAACTCAAAGAGGAGGGGGCGGACCTCGCGGGCGAGATGAGTGGTCACATATTCTTCAAGCACCGATACTTCGGGTTCGATGATGCCCTGTACGCGAGTGCGCGGTTCTGCGAAGTGGTGAGTAACTGGAGCGGTCCCGTATCAACGATACTCAGTGACATCCCGCCGATGAAGTCGACCCCCGAAATCCGGGTAGACTGTCCCGATGATATCAAGTTTAGGATTGCGGAAGAGGCGAAGAGCGCCTTTGCGGATTATCCGGTCGATACCACCGACGGAGCACGGGTAAGATTCCCCGAGGGGTGGGGGCTCGTGCGAGCATCAAATACGCAGCCGGTTCTTGTGCTTCGGTTCGAAGCCGAAACGCAGGAGGGCCTCGAAGAGTACCAGCGGCTGATGGTGGGGGCGATAGAGGGGATTAAAGAGAAGTTGGCTGCTGAGGGGACGCTTCACCATCCAGAGCTTCCTTGAACTACCCCCGCTATCCGGCTCGGCCCGTTGCCACGGTAACCTCTCCGAGCCACCGCCCCGCTTCTTTAAGCGAGCAATCATACCGCCAGCTCCAGTTGTCCCATCGAGCAAATCCCGGCCGATTCATGCGGGCCGAGCTTCCTAGCGATAGGATATCCTGAAGCGGAATTATCGCAAGTTTTGCCGGGGTTTCGAGGGTTAGTCGAACAAACTCACGCGCGATATTACTCACGGGAGGATGATCAAGGAATGACAGGAGGTGCTTCTTCTCTGGTGAGGTTAGCGAGCGGAACCAGCCAGCGGCGGTGTCTTTGTCGTGTGAACCGGTAAAAGCAACTGAGTTCGGCGGGATGTTGAAAGGAGCGTGTATGTTTTTGGCAAATTCATCACCCTCAAATCCAAACTGGAGAAGGCGCATTCCGTATAGTTCAAACTTGTCCCGCAGTTCATGGACGTCATCGGTGATAAACCCAAGGTCCTCAGCAATGACCGGAACCGATCCAAATGCATCCTGGAATGCCGTTAAGAGGCCATCACCCGGGCATTTCTGCCATTTTCCGTGCTCCGCTGTTGGGTCTCCGTACGGAATCGCATAATAGGCAGCTAGTCCCCGGAAGTGGTCGATCCGAACGATATCGGCGAGCTGTAGGGTAGTGCGCATTCGGTCAACCCACCACGAGAAATTATCTCGTTCGAGAGCTTTCCAGTTGTAAATCGGGTGACCCCATAATTGACCTGTTGTCGCAAACGCATCAGGCGGGCAGCCCGAAACCTGGGTCGGCCGTTTCTCCTTATCAAGCGCAAAATAGTGGGGCGATGCCCATACATCGGCACTATCATCTGAGACGTATATCGGCAAATCGCCCACAATCGCTATTCCTTTTTCAGTGGCGAGTCCTTTGAGGCGATTGAATTGTGAAAAAAAGAGCCACTGACAGAAGACCTCGAACCGGATAGCCTCTTCATGGGCCTTCATCAATGCAGGTGCCCGTCGCTTGTCCTTCACCCGCAGGTCCAATGACCACTGACTTCGGGGTTTTTTCTGACTCTTTCGGATCGAGGTAAAGAGAGCGAAGTCCTCGAGCCAACGGTGCTCCGCGCTGAACCTTTCCAATTCGCGGTCGACCTTGCTTTTCGCGGGAAGTTTGCCGAAGACTTCTCGGAGAAAATGCTCTTTCTCTCGGGCTGCGCGCCTCAGGTCAGCGCGATTAGGATTTTTGGTGGGGGAGCACTTCTTGAGCTGTGCGGTATCCGCACGAGTGCACAGGCCAGATTCAAAGAGAAGATCTGGCGATATCAGCAGCGGATTTCCCGCAAACGCCGAATACGAGGAGTATGGGCTGTGAAAATCCGGTTCCGAGGTCGGTGACGTTGGAAGCATCATCCAGAATCGCTGTTTCGCATCGGCGAGAAATGAGAGGAACTTTTCCGCTTCGGGGCCGAGGTCTCCGATACCGTAGGGGCCTGGAAGCGAGGTAGGATGGAGGAGTACACCACTTCTTCTGTCGGCTAAAATTGAGGGGCTGGAGGAGGTTGTTTTTTTTATTTTGGGTGGCATAGATGAGCCTCATCGGAGAGAAGACCTCTGCACGATAAGGGATCGCTTACGATGAAGTCAATCAGTGCACCTTTGTGGGCTGGTTGTATCGGGAATTGAAACTCGCACATACGTGCACTCGTGGGGCGAGATCTCGTAGTGGCTTACCGAGGCGGGAACGAAAAGCCCATTTCCGCGGTCTAAGTGAATATTCTCGACATCAGCGGTTTTTATCTCTGCTCTGCCGGCAAGAATAAGGAGGATCTCGGGGCTTCCATCGGTTTGATGAGAAGACGGTTGGTTGCTTGCCGAGGTAACTGAGACGAAAAATTCCTCGACCGGAGCTGGATAGAGGGCTGTTTTTGATTCATCATCGTCGAATCGATGAGGCTCAATGATAGTTGGCCTTCCTGCTCGATAGTCGAGCATCGAGAGAAGTGTATCGACATCCTGATATTTGCAGGTAAGTCCCGCGCGCACAACGTTATCAGATGCAGCCATACACTCGATGAGGTCACCCCAAAGGTAGGCATGCGGGATGTTGGGGCCGATAAAGAGCGCCTTCCCTGGCTCGATAATTACTTCATTGAGAAGAAGCCCCGATATTATTCCGATATCATCCCCACCGTAGGTATTGATGAGAGTTGGAATGAGAGGTTCAAAGATTCCGATAGGCCCATGGTCGATGATAGTGCGCAGTATCTTATCGGCTACCCGAGACCTCTCAATGGACGGGGCCGTCAGTAGCGATCGATAGACAGCATACCTTAGCTCGTCTTCCGCGATTGAGGCGATTTTTCCCTCACACCGAGAGACTACCTCCTCGGGGAGCAATGACCGAAGAGTCGGGTGACGTTGAAGGGTAGCACCAATCTCCTCGCGACCTTTGAATCCACAAAGAAGATGGACAGGAGTAAGCGCGATTCCCATCTCAGGTTTATGATTCCGATCGGGGTAATGTGTGGGATCTTTTTGGTGCAGTTCCTCACCGAGTATGCGGTCGGGGTGAGCCTGAATCGAAAGAGGTTCTGCGACTGAGAGAACTTTGAGCAAGAAGGGAAGTTCGCCATAGGTGCGCACGATCTTTTCACCGAGACATAACAGAGGCTCGCTTTCGATAAGTGCTCTGAGATTGGAGGGAAAAGGGGAGGGTAGGTTGCTCTGATCGGAACGGAGCGACAGTCCTATTGTCGAGTCAAGTCTCGCCGTACCACTCGAGTGAGAGCCTACCCAAAGTTCTGCGTACGGAAGATCAGGGGAGACGGATTCGAGGAGAGGCGCAAGCGCCGATTCGTTCCCGCGTTTGCCCCACGAATAGTTCTGAACAGTGGGGATGATGCGGAAGGGGCCGAGCATGGTAAAGCAGAGTATGAAAGATAAGAGATGTCGAATTCAGTTTCGATCACAGAAGATTGCCGATGCGCCAGAAATCGAACGTAGACCAGAAGATGACAAACGCCCTTCCCACCACGTTTTCTATCGGCAAGAAATGAGAGTCTCCCCAGAACCGAGAGTCTTTGGAGTGATCTCTGTTATCTCCTAGCAGGAATATCCTTCCCTCAGGGACGGTCTGAGGTCCAAAGTCACCTCCCGGAATGCGCCCTCCTTCCGCCCACCTCGCATACGGCTCCACTAGGGGCTCTCCGTTCACGATGACGGAGGTTCCTCGGACCTCAACAATATCTCCGGGGAGTCCAATCACACGTTTAATTATCGCATCTTTCGCTTCGTTCTCGAGTGTGTGCGGGTCGTCAGCGCGATAAAAAACGACAACATCGCGTCTCCGAGGATTACGATAGGGGATAAGAGTCGTACGCTTGAAGGGGATGCGGAACCCGTACCAAAACTTTGAAACAAAGATGCGGTCTCTCACCTGGAGAGTCGGCTCCATGGAACTCGAGGGTATGTAGAACGCCTCGAGGGCAACGCCTCTGATAACAACGGCGAGAATGAGGATCAGGAGAAGGGACTTTACGAATGACCACAGCTCGTAAGCGAGCGAGTGTTCGATCGAGGGTACGGTCTGCGATGCAGGGGATGCGGTCTGATCGACCATTGGGGGGCCTTTAGATGGAGGGATAATACTGAAAAGGGCTCCTCACCCGAGAAAAGGTTCCTTCGCCTTCTTCGAAGATCGTGCCGTACCGGCTGTGCAAGACCACACGACACTCTACCAGAGAAGTGGCTGGAGCGAAAAGTGAGGTCAGCCTGTTGGAATTAAAAGTCGGGGAGTTTTTGAAATGCGAAGGGGTCATCTGGTACCAGCGATGTACCTGATGACCCCTTTCGATGTGACCGGATGTAACCTGCTATATTTCGTCGCACCTCTATGGAATTTAAGCATCAAAGCCGGTTCTTTTGCCAAAAACTACGGTTGAGCATCGAACTTTGAGGATGCCCTCTTTTTCCAGTATCGTTGACACGAATATCCCCGGCTCAAACGCCCTTTCTTTTATCAGAGACACCTTATCGGCCTCAGGGATAGCCATGGATGCCTGGATGTGGAAGTTGATTTCGACAAGCACTCTCCCGGGCTCGTCAGAAATGATATTTGTTATCATCCCATAGATTGGGTAAGTTTTCCCTATCTCAACCTCCCCCGAGGTAACCTCAAGCCCGTGTTGTTCGAAAAAGTTTTGTGAGGTTCCTTCCATGTGTGCTGCCTCCTAGCCAACATAACGCGGTTACAACCCCTTATCTAGCCCAACAAGGCGATTGGTTCAAGAGTTAAGCAAAAAATTGTTTCTTTTTTGGTGTGTGGGAGGGAGGGCTTTGCATACCCTTATCCTTGTCTTCTAAGTAATTGAATATGCTGGTTTAATGTGATCATAAAACTTTCTAGGTACTTTACCTACGCGAGGGGGAATGACGCTGCTCCAAAAGTAACACAGGTGTCCGTCTTTGGATCGAAGGCTTGCCGGTAATCAAGAATGGAAGGAGTTCCGGAGGGTTGAAGAATGTTGAGGAGATCAAGCATCAGGTACATTGTCGGAAATCCGCAGATACGACGTGCATCTCGGTCCTCCGCGATGTGCTCGAAGATCCCTCGAGGATCACGCCGCTGTATGGAGGAAAGGTATTGGGTGTCTCGTTGCTCGATTATCTGGAGATCTTCGGCGGTAAGCGGAGATTTTTCGCCGAATGCCATGCCACAGTGAGCCATGTCAACCCCCGCAAGAAGAAGAAAAGACTCGCCCCGGCGAAGGATTGAGCGACACATTTCTTGCAAAGCTCCGATAAAACTCTGATAGGGCTCTGATTCGTCGGGATATCTTCCTGCAAGTATGAAGGAATGAAAGCTACCGATGAGGATGGGAACTATCTTGGCCGATGTTCCAACACTCGTGTGAAGGAAGGGTAGTTGTAGTTCGAGAGAGTGTTCGTGCTTGTGAAGGAACTCATCCTCGAAGCTGCGAGCTCTTCCATAATGATTCGCCAACAAGTGCGTCGAGTCTGAGTCATTTACAAAGGTGCGAAAGGGGAGGGCGAAATCTTTCGTAGTGAGATGAAAGAGGTGACGAGATGCCTGATGGGCTGTGCCAAGAAGAATAATCACATCGGGGTAGGTAGACCGAAGAGCGGAATAACCGACTCCGTATGTTTGACCACCTCGACTAAAATCGATGTGAGGAACCATAAGCCCGATGAGCGGAGATGTGTGCAAACCTTGATGGGGATTGAGGTAAGACGCGATAAGGTGCTCAAGCTGAACCCTCTCATGAGGATATGTCAACCCAGCATGGGCCGGCGGACGGATAGGATCGTTCCGAAACGCTTCGAGCGTCGCTTGAAGCTGTTCCTGAAAACGAGGGGAATCAAGAAGTAGATTGTCATCGCAGAGGCGAACGAGGTCAGAGATAAGCTGGCGAGTTGCCCCAAGGTGGCTGAGGGCCGAGGCTATCTCATCTATCGAATGTTCCCCTGTAAACTGAGAAATCACGGGTCCGATCGCAGAGACAAGGACCGATGGCCGCACAAGCCCGAGGGGGCATCGAAACACAAGATAGGACTCCCGATTTGGCTCCGTTCCCTCAGTATGGAGCGTTATATCGAGCGGGTGTCTAAGCTTTGGATATAGTATCATTTTGGAATGGGACTATTCGAAGAGAAGGTCAGCCATCTTCGTCGATCAAACTCTCGCGTGAGAGGGATATCCCCCAATTCCTATCAGGCTCGACACTATTTTCCTATACAAAATTTTGAGAATATTCTCCCAAGAATATCCTCGGTAGAAGTCTTCCCGACAATCTCATCAAGATTTGCCAGGGCATGACGAAGCTCCAGGGCGAGTATCTCCGTTGGTTGACCGCCGAGGTGTCCTGCAACGGCCCGCCCCAGTGCATCCCGAGCACTGATGAGAGCGAGCCGATGCCGCTCGTTCGTGATGGTGGTGTTGCCTGCTGAGGCTTCGAGGCTTGTTGTTTTTACCTCCTCTACAAGCGCCTCCTGAAGCGCAGAGAAGCCACTTTCAGTTTTTGCGGAGAGAAAGAATCGTTGGCTGAACAGGGTCGGCTCTATCGCAATCGTCGAAAAGGCATTTGGAGCGATATCGACCTTGTTGACGACTAGCCATACTCGGCGGGCTAGACCACGAAGATGGTTTACCGCAAGCTGCCATTCAGCCCCAGTATCACCCCCATCAATAACAAACAGCACAAGGTCGGCCCACGGAACTCGATTCTTAGCGAGTTCAATTCCCACCTGTTCAACGGTATCGGTTGTCTCGCGCAATCCCGCAGAGTCGCAAAAAATGAATCGAAGCCCGTTAAGAGTGACTTCTTCCTCAAGTAGGTCACGGGTGGTCCCAGAAATGTGAGTTACTATTGCTCGCTGATGTCCAACGAATAGATTGAGGAGGCTGGATTTTCCAGCATTCGGTGGACCTGCGAGTAGCACCCTAAAACCTTCTCGAACGACCTGGCCATATGCATAGGAGTTTATGAGAGTTTCTATTTTTTTTGCCGTCTGCTCGACAGCTGCCATTATTCTGCTTTCAGAGTCAGGGTTAATATCTTCCTCTGGAAAGTCGATTGACGCCTCAAGTTCAGCTAGTGAGTCTCTGAGGGGGGAACCTATCTCAGAGATTGCACTACTGAGCCGTCCGTTTAGCTGCTCTGCAGCGAGTTTTAGAGCTTGCTCCGTCGATGCAGCGATAAGATCGGCGATGGCCTCCGCCTGCACAAGGTCGAGCTTCCCGTTGAGAAACGCTCGCTTGGTAAACTCACCTGGATTGGCCGGAAGGATGCCGAACGCGTAGAGCGAACGAAGTATCTTTCGAACAAGTAGAGGACTCCCGTGGCATTGGATTTCTGCAACATCCTCTCCGGTAAAGCTGGCAGGCCCAGGCATGAAAAAAACGAGAGCGCGATCAAGAATCTCCTTTGTCGCAAAATCTATGACATCACCGAATACAACCGAGCGAGGATGAGATACCGGGTCTTTCGATGCGCGAAAAATCGTGGCAAGTGCTGATCGGCTATCGGGACCGCTGATACGGACGACTGCTACCCCACCAGGTGCCGCGGGAGTGGCGCACGCTGCAATCGTCGTTGTTTGCCTTTGCGCCATAAAACTCCTCTTATGAGGCCAAAACTGCCACAAATCCCAGGACAAAGAGAATCACGCTAGTTACGAGAGTCGCTATCATAGGATGAGTGCCGTGTGCGTTCTTGAGATAAATCTGCTGAGTAATGCTTGTGATGTTGTTTATAAGCCAATACAGGACGAGCCCCGCCGGCATCGGAAAAATAATGAACATCCCGGTGAAAACGACCGGCATCATCATCATGATCTTTTTTTGCTGCGGGTCCATCGATGAGGGCGTGGTCCACTGTTGCCAGATCATCGTTGCACCCATGATTAAGATCATGAGTGGGATCGGGATACCAAAGAGGAGCAGCTTTTCAGGAGATGAAAGATCCGTTATCCAAAACGCAAATGGTTGATGACGGAGCTCTATTGACTGAAGAAGCGCGTTGTAAAGGCCGAGAAATACCGGAATCTGGGCGAACATCGGGAGGCAGCCTCCCAGAGGATTAACGCCCTTGTTCTTGTAAAGCTCCATCATTGCATGATTCAGCTCGGTGGCATCTTTATGTTTCGCCCGCAGTTTCTCTACCTCAGGTTGAATCTCCTGCATCTTCTGCATCGACTTAAAGCTCGCCGCAGTGAGGGGATACAAGGCTATCTTGATGACAAGGGTCAGCAGAATAATCGCAAGTCCGTAATTGCCAAGGAGGGAGTGAAAGAATCTAAGGAGTTGAAGGAGTGGGTCGGCGAGAAAAGTGAAAAAGCCGAGATCTATCGTTCGATGAAGATCAAAGCCAGTCGCCTTCAACTTCTGTTGATCTTTTGGTCCTGCATAGAGGATAAAGCTGCCCGATTCCGGGGTGCCGAAGTTTCGGATTGTCATCGTATTGCTCTCGCGACCGAGAGCGAACGGCATTGAAGAATTTTTTGAAATGAGGGCCGTCTGAAAATATCGGTCGCCGAGCGCAGCCCACTGGAGGACCCCCTTATCGGTTACTCCGAGCGCAACCTTGTCAGGAGCAAGGTGAGATATCGAGCCTTTTGTGTCAAGCAGAGTTACTATCCATGGGTCGTTGCGGACACGGGCGGGGTCAGTGGGGATGTAGTGACTCCACTCTAGTGAGAGGGGGACAGTTGCTCGATTGGCGATCGTTACGTCTATCCCGATGAGGTATCCATCATTGTTCACGCGAAAAGTTTTATTGACCGTTCCCCAATGAGGATGCGTTCCCGTGAATGTAATCGTCCCCTCGTTTTCTTGGAGCTGATACCCATCGCCTGTTTGCTGAATTCCGGTGAGACTTGTGACTGCGTATAGCACTGCCACGTCAGCATCGGAATGCGTGTAAACACCGAGTGGAAACGGGTGATTCGGCTCCTCTTCCACAAGGTTTATCCCATTTTCACTTCCGAGGGTCTCTGCATAGCCAGAGAGGGTTAGTTTGCGCAGTCGTGCGCCCATGCGTGTGATGTCGAGGGCCATGACAGGAGTCCTGACCCTCACGGCACCGGCTGCATCTACCTGGTCGGCGGTAACCGGTGGGAGGGCTGAGCCGGACTGTATCGTTGGAGTGGAGGGAAATGTGGGGGTAAGGCCGGTCGCTGGTTGCCCCTCGGCCCCCTGTCCTGCTGTCGGATAAGGAGACTGTTGTTGGGGCCGTTGCGTACTCGGTGGCGGGGTGAGAACCGTTTGAGAGTACATCATAACAACGATGATACTGAGCACGATAGCGAAGGCGGTACGTCTATCTTCCATGAGTTGTTCCAGCAGGGAGAGAGGAGAATTTATCTCAACAGGTTAAAGGATTTGCTAGTCAGATCAGGTTCCTCGGGTCTTTGGGGGGGCGGAGTTGCCTCAGCTCGATATTTCGCATGGATTCCTGCAACAATTCGGATGGTTTCGTTCATCCGTGGAGACGAAGCGGATATTTGGCATAGCCTTCTTAGGCACGGGGTCGTGGCCCCCTGCACACCACGGATGGCAGCGACAGAGACGGCGCACTGCCAGCATGCCTCCGTGAAGGAATCCCCGAGACTCGATCGCATCAAGTGCGTAGCTCGAGCAATCAGGGATAAAGCGACACTGGGCTCCAAAACAGGCGAAGAGCGGGGAGAGAGTGACCTTGTAGGCCCTGTAGAACCACCACATAAGAGAGGAGCTTCGGTGTTCGCCCCGCCCTCTTACGGATTTCGACGAGGGTTCGAGCGATGTTTCCTCGTTTTGAGATTCTTCCATCGGGTTTGGACATTTCACGAATTGGCTCCCTTCACGTTCGTGCTGGAGGCCACGACCGAGGCCTCATGCGCAAGCCGACCTCCTTGTCTCCCCGAGCTCGACCGCCTTCGTGCCCGAACCTCCCCGAACCACGCGATTCCACCCCCGAGTCTCCCCTTACCATCAAACCCGCATGCGAGAGTATGGTGATAAAATCATCGCGAAGTTGATGAGGAGGTAAGCTAACACATTCAGGCCGAGCTGACACTACGAGCTCAACGCCCCTTTTCAGGTGGTGCTGGTGATGACGAAACGCCTCACGAAGGGATCGCTTTATCCTATTACGGATATGGGACCGTTTGTGAATCTTGGTTGACACGGTAATGCCCAGTCGTGGGCGAGCACTGGCAACACGAGCTGGGCGAATGAAGAGCATGAGGGTCGAGCCATGCACTCTTCTTCCGTTATTTTGAACCCGCAGAAACTCGGCCCGCTTGAGGAGCCGAGCCGTTTTCGGAAAAGAAAAATCCTTCATGAGGAGCTGCGGGAGAGGGTATAGCGGGAAGATGTGTTACCCGCGATTGGCCTACTTGTAATGTCCCTTTCGGTAAACCGCAGGGACCAGTCGTTTACGACCACGAGCTCGTCGTGCGTTAATTATTTTTCGCCCCCCCTTGGTCGCCATCCGGGCGCGAAACCCATGGGTTGTGGCTCTGCTTTTTGTGTGAGGTTGATAGGTGCGTTTCATGACGTTGAAATCCTTGAAGAATCCTGTTGGAACAAGGGGCAAAAGGGGGAGTTACGAGGTCTCGTCTTGGGTCTGAAATGCTCGCTCCCGCGCTCCTCGTCCAATCGAGACCCCCGAGTTTATGCAACCATCTCTCAGAAATCAAGAGGTCACAAACCAAACGGTTGGTTAGCGAATGGCACCCCCGAGAGCAAGATACCCTTGCACATAATCCCTTACCCCCTCTTCAAGAGAGGTCTGAGCCCCTGTCCATCCGGCATGGTGGAGACGGGTCATAGTGGCCTCGGTGAAGTTCTGGTATCCAGGGACCAGTGAGGGGGGCATGTCGATGTACTCAATCTGGGAGGGGAGATCCATCGCTGCGAATAGGGCGTGGGCGAGATCGTTCCAGGTGCGGGATGCTCCGGTGCCAACATTGTAAACTCCGTTAATCTGCGGATTCTCTAAAAGCCACAAAACGGCGTCGCAGCAATCCTTCACGTAGATGAAATCTCTCCGTTGACCGCCATCGGGATATTGCGGATCGGTCGATTTAAAGAGTCGAATGGTGCCAGTCTCGAGGATCTGTGGGTGTGCGGTCAGCACGAGGCTTCGCATCCTTCCTTTGTGATACTCGTTTGGTCCGTAGACATTGAAAAATTTTAACCCACACGCTTTATCCTCTAACTGCTTATCGAGGAGCCAGCAATCCACGAAGTGTTTCGAGAATCCATAGGGATTAATGGGTCGGATTGATCGAATAAGGGAGGGATCGTCGTCAAAGCCTCGTTCTCCAATCCCGTAGGTAGCCGCGCTGCTCGCGTAAATACACCGGATGCCGAATTCGGCGGCAAGAAGGATAATCTTCTGAGAAAGTCGAATGTTGTTCTCCATCAGGAAGTCCATGTCCATTTCCTGAGTGGATGAGCACGCTCCGAGGTGTATAATCGCCCCGAGGTCGCGCCGATGTTTCTCAATAAAACCGATGGTCGCTGATTTGGGAATAATGTCCCGGAACTTCTTGCCGAGAAGGGTCCGCCATTTGCCGGCGATTCCCCCCTGATTTCCGAGACTGTCTGCGATTACGATGTCGGTGAGCCCTGAGTCATTGAGGGTGCGTACGAGGTTACTTCCGATGAAACCGGCCCCGCCGGTTATGAGGATGATGCTCATGGGTGATTACCTTTAGGGATTCGGGAGAAAGGGGCGCTAAGGGGGGTTGGCAGAATGCCGTTATTGGGCCTAATGATCTCACGTGATCGGGTAAAAGACAAACGAAACCAAAATGTCCCAGGATTCGGCTCCTCTTTGACACGAGGAGTGTCGGGTGGCTAAAATAAGGGGTCGGTGTGATTACTTTTTTTGTTCAATTCTGAGGTTAGTAAGTCGCATCGGTGAAGTGGTCTGAGAGCAATGTTCCGATGAGAGGAAAGATGGAAATACCGCAGGATAATCCTGGATTCTTCGTCACGAAGCTCGAGAGTTTTGTCGGGTTCGCCCGGAAGTATTCGCTTTTTCCTTACCCTTTTGTGACGGCGTGCTGTGGTATGGAATTTATGGCGGTGAGCTGCTCCCACTATGACACCGATCGGTTCGGGGCCGCACTCCCTCGGTTCACCCCTCGACAGTCTGACCTGCTCTTTGTCGTTGGTACGATCAATCACAAGTTGGCTCCGGTGCTTTTGCGAGTATATGAGCAGATGGCTGAGCCGAAATGGGTCGTCGCATTCGGAGCATGCGCATCCTCCGGGGGCTTCTACGATAACTACACGACCGTTGCCGGTATCGACAAGATACTGCCAGTGGATATGTACATTCCCGGTTGTCCACCAAGACCTGAGACGGTTATCGATGCGTTGCTCCGACTACAACGAGACATTCAGCGCTCCCGCCAGCCCCTCGTTCATAGCCACGGCGGTGCTCAACCGCACCCCGACCTTCCCGAGTTGCTCGGGGATGAGATAGATACTTCGCTTGCCCCGCGGGTATAGCGGGAGCCTTATTGTCGTCGTGAGAGTCTGGTTGGTGATGGACTGTGTCATACTGTCCGGCGACGAGGGCGCTATTTAGGGTTGTGAGGCCGATATGTCATCTTTTTACGTTACCACCCCGATTTATTACGTTAATGGGGCTCCTCATCTCGGCACCTTCTATACGACCACTATCGCCGACATTCTCGCCCGGTACCATCGTCTTTTCGGTGACGATACCCTCTTCCTCACGGGGGTTGATGAACATGGCCAAAAGGCGGAGGAGGCGGCGCATCAGCGAGGGCTCTCCCCCCAGGCGCATTGTGATGACATGGCGGCCGCGTTTGAGAAGGCGTGGCAAGAGCTTGGCATCTCTCACGATATCTTCATGCGCACGACTTACCCGTATCATCAGCGCGTGGTGCAGGATTCTCTTGCCTACCTCTATGAGCGGGGCGATATCTACGAATCCGAGTACGAAGGGTGGTACTCGGTCAGTGAGGAGATGTTTTTTACCGAGAAGGAGCTCGTTAATGGTCTCAGCCCGCTTGGTAAGCCGGTTCATCGGGTGACCGAAAAAAACTACTTCTTCCGGATGTCAAAATACCAGGACGCCCTCATCGCGTACCTGGAGGAGCATCCCGAGTATATTCAGCCGGAGGGAAAACGGAGTGAGGTTCTGGGCTTTCTTCGTCAGCCCTTGACCGATCTTTGTATATCGCGGCCGAAAAAACGGCTGTCTTGGGGAATTCCAATCCCTTTCGACGAGGATTTTGTCACTTATGTCTGGTTCGATGCGCTCCTCAATTACGCCTCTGCGGTTGGGTTTCTGCAGGGACCAGAAAAAGAGATGGAATTCCGCACATGGTGGTCAGGGGTCGTCCACCTTATAGGTAAAGATATTCTAACGACTCACGCGGTGTACTGGTCGACAATGCTGATGGCCTTGGGGGTGCCTTTGCCTCGCACAATCTTCGCGCATGGATGGATACTGAACGCGATCGGGGGTAAGATGTCGAAGTCTGAGGGGCCGGTAGTGACTCCGCAGCTCTTGTGTGACGCGGTAGGGATCGATGCGGCCCGGTATTGGTTGGCTCGCGATATCGTTTTCGGGAATGATGGTAGCTTCTCAGAGGAGCTTGTCGTGAGCCGGCTGAATGCGGAGCTCGCTAACAATTTGGGGAATCTCGCTAATCGAACCGTTGCGATCATATCGAAACACTTTGACGGAGTTATCCCCCCCGCATCGATGACCGCTAAGGCGACTGCAGATCTGCGGGAGTTTGTTGAGGGTCTACCTGCGCGGGTGAAAGGAGCCATTGAAGGGCTCGCGCCACATCATGCAATTGGCGCAGTGGTAGAGGTGCTCTCGAGAACGAATCAGTACATCGACGGGATGGCCCCCTGGAAGGCGGTCAAGGAGGACCGGGCACTTGCAGCTGAATCATTGGCTGCGGTCGTTTCGGTTCTGCACATGGCAGCGTTTCTGCTCTCACCTGTGATGCCAAACAAGATGGTTCAGTTAGCGAAAAGTCTTGGGGGGGGGCTCGAGGGACGGCTGATGGCCGAATGCCCTGAATGGGGTGAATTAGCTGGGCGTCCAGTGGTGAGTGCTGGCCCGCTGTTCCCCCGGCTCGAGCTTCCGTTGCTTACTCAGTAGGTGTTTAACAAGAACCTTGCGACATGAAGGGAAGAGCCGAGAAGTGGAGGCACATAATGAGGTTATCGTTAGCTTATCTTCGTAAAGAGGTACTGTTCATGCTCGTGGTTGTGTTCGCTGGTCTGGGTGGGGGCTTCCCTGCTCGGTCTGCTGCGCAGCTTTGTGATGGGAACGGGTGTATGGCAGCACCTTCACCGTGGGTGTTTGCATCATCGACAGACTCGGATAAGTGTTTAGCGAAAGAGGGAATCCCTGATGTTTCGTGTGACGGTGAAGTGCGAATTGCGGTTCTTGGGGACAGCATCGTCGCAGGAGTCGGGGACGAGCAGTATGGTGATAGTGGAGGTGGGTATGTTACCCGGGCGCGGATGCGTTTGCCTTCTGTCACTTTAGCTGGTGTGGGAAAACCGGGACAGACAACCGAGCAACTCTACCGATTAGTCAAAACTACCCTGGCCGGCTCATCATTTCCAAAGTTGAGAGCAACCCTCTCTGATGCTGATGTGATATTCCTCGACATCGGCCGCAACGATTGGTGGAGCGTCGCTCGAAGAAAGGAGCCGCCGACCTCGCCGACGTATGGTCGAATTCGCCGACTGCAAAAGTATCTTCGCGATCGATTGGCGATGCTTTCAGGGAGGACTCCGATCGTGGTTGTCTCCAGGCTTCTTCTTCCCAATCGGGGGGGGCAGGGGCCGTGGGTTGGCCGATTAAATAGGCGATTGGGCGCTACGAGCTCCCTGTATCTTCCTGCTAATCTCCGCTTTGATCTCGTCAGTAAACGACTCTACAACGCAGATCAGCTGCACCCAACAGCACTCGGCTATGAAGCGGTAACAGATGTATTTGTCTATTATCTGACGAAGGTGGTTCCGCGTATGTGGGCAGACATTCTGGATCAGCGGGCCTAGCCAGAGTTACTCTGTACCAATTGCCGAGTCATCACTGCGGTGCATGCCTATCCCCCTCTTTGCTCTGACATTCCCAATCATTAACGATAAGGGCTCGAGCCTTTTTTGCCGTGCATCCGTTCTCGTACCAACGTGCTGGGGGCATCATCTGGATGCAGACTTTATCGGGAGGACAGGTGGGCATCGGGGGATGGGCGCACACAGAGGGCCCCGATGCAGCACAGGTTTGGGTTTGCCGTTTGCCCCTTTTGATGAATTCGCAGGGCCTACCCTCCTCGTTCTTGGTCGTGGCATGCCGGGACGTCGATGATTCGCACTGACAAGGGCGGTTTCGATGATAGGCAACCGCGTCTCCCCCTGTGCAAGGAGCGCCGAATGCTGTTGATGTCCCGAAGATGGAAGCTATGATACCGAGGGAAAGCACCGGAGCACTGACGACTTGGCCGCGTTCTTCGCTCGTAATGGTCGTCGAACACTTCATAAATACTCCCTGGTTTGCGACGTGTTTCTTAAGCGTAGCAGGAAGTAAATGACTAATAGTACTCCTCATGTCGACTCACCACCCAGATTGGATTTTACTGAACGCGAGCTGTTTCGCCTGGCCGCCACACTGGTAAATCAACCGAAAATTGACTCCCTGCCCCTACCATCGAAGTCACCGAAAAGACTCCGCGATTTGTCTCCGTTAGAAGCTTGGCGATTGCAAGGCCCAGGCCTACTCCATCAGAAATTGAGTCCTGAATTTGATGGTACGGTGTGGTAATAGAATCAAGTTTCTCGGAGGGGATACCCTCCCCAGTGTCAGATATTATACATCGAATAAATCCCTCCGGACCGCTCTCGGCAGACAGCGTGATGGTACCGCTCCAGGTATGCTTGATCGCGTTACTAACAAGATTTTCGAGTATGCGGGTGACGTGTGATGGATCGGCCCAGACCGGCGGAAGTTCGGGTGGATGGGGAACTATGAGCTCAAGTTTTTTCTGGGTAGCCATGGTTAGGAATCGACCACTAATCGAGCGCATCAGGTCACCAATAATAAATGGGTGTGGATGAGCGCGCAGTGCCCCAGCCTGCTCCTTGGAGAGCACAATAATGTCAGAGGTAAGCTGTTCGATTCGGTCGCAGTTCATCGATCCGAATCTGAGTAGCTCATCACTCAGCTCCCCTTTACCGAACGCCTGAAGTATCGCTCTCAAGTTACCGAGAGGCGAGCGAAGGTCATGAGCGACATGAGAGAAGAATTGCTCCTTGTTCTTCCGACTCTGACTCTCCTCAGAAGCACGAGAAGAGAGCGCCTCGAGAGCCGCAAGATCACAAATTTCGCGCCGAACGGTTGTTACCAGTGTATGTACCCGCTCGATCTCCGAGAGGTTGAGGAGGGTATCGGATGGGTAGCCGAGCCAGAGGTGAAATGTTGCACCCTCTGATTGGTCGGTTATCACACACTCCTGTGTTATGCCGCACCATCGAAGAGCAGGATCGGCAACGGGGGAGAGTTTCGGACTGTTCGTGGAGGATTTTGGCTCGTGATAACGTGACTGTAAGCGATGAAGAACCTCGGTCAGTTGGATTCCTGCCGAACAGGTCCGGAGGATGCCTGAGCAGCGCATGGTGTACGCGAGATGCCATGCCCGAACCTTGCTGGAACGGAGAAGATGACGAGTTGTTTCCTCGATGCGTTCCTCCGAGGGTGGACGCTCAGGGGTGTCGGGCGAGCGGATCGGCTGGAGGAGCATCGAGGAAAATTCCTCGGAGGTGAGCTTTTTGTGTAGAAGAACGAATCGTTGTAGTCGGTGGTCGCCGAGGAGACGATTTCGTTTGATAAGCAGGGCGGGAAGCCTTCGCTGATCTGAGAGAAGGTACTCGATACCGCGATCCATGGAGATGAGTCTGGCAACGAGAAGTATCGCAATCATGCCTGTACAGAGAAGAGCACAGCTAAGGACCACAATCATGTTAACTCCGCCCCAGCCCGATGGGCGATGAATCGGGATATTGATGTCCTACAAATTCGGTCATCTGCTCAAGGTATGCGAGAAGAACATCGGGGTCTCTATTCTTGGAGATGACACCCCGCAACCCTAACCTCAAGAGCGATGCCTCGAGCTGACCATCGTTCTCGTTGCTGAGCACTACGATCTGGTAGGGCTCGATAAAACCGCATGAGAGGAGCCTCTCGACAGTTTCACGTCCCATAGAGTCGACTACATTGAGGTCACTCACGATAGCGTGGGGTGGTGTCTTCTGCTCAAGATGGTTAAGTGCCTCGGCGATTGAGGAGCACGTATAGACCAGGTAGTGGTTCGACCTCAGAACCTCAGTTACTATCTCAGAAAATGAGGGATCGTCCTCGATGAGCAGGATATTTTTTTCCTTGGTCAATGATAAGGTTGGTCCAACAGGTTCCTGGATCGCTTTTTCTGTCAACATGACAAGGGAGTATTTGTCTGGAGCTATCGTGGTCAATTCAATCTGGATTCCATTGGTGAGGACAATGTGACTGGGAGCACTGGCTAAGGTAGAGAGCTCTTCAAGAAGATCCCGGTTTATTGTCTCAACTAAACCACTCAGAGGCTCTGCGTCGGGGAGGATAAAGTGATATGCAAGTCCCCTCGATGTCGGGGTAAGCGAGACACACGAAATACCAAAGCTAGCACCTTCATCGATGATTAGGTCAAGGATTGTCATCAGATTCTGGCTCGGCCGAGCGCAGGCATGAGTCGTGTTGGAGACGGAATTTTCTGCCAAAGGGCTCTGTTTAAACTTTTGCAAAACTTCCCAAGCGACGATGACGACATTATTGTGGAGATTGAGGGGAAGAAGATTTTGGAGGCGATATGGGTCGATGCAATACGCCCCCACTATCATGCCATCGATGACATCGGGGAGCGCGCCGCGACTGAGAAAATCAGCATCCCACGGGGTCTCTAAATCATTTCGGTTGACGGTAGTCGCAAACGGAAGGCCGAGACGGTGTGCGAGCTTTGCGAGAAACTCCGCCTCAGTCTGACCGATGAGCCTCCCGGCGGAAGCGAATATCTCCCGAGAGTCCCCTCCACGCGCGATAAGTGCTTTGGCCTGTTTAACTGTGACGTAGTCCGGAATCAGTTCAGTAGTCGAGGGGAGCCATTGCTGTTTTCTGTAGGGGAAAATATTCACTATTGGTAACTCCTTTGATCGAAGCCAATAATATTCCCGTGATGTGCCATCGTTAAAATTCCTGCCTGCTGCCGAAGAGGGACGATCACATCAAAAACAATCGAGCGCGGGGCGACCTTGAGTATGTCGAAGCGGGTAAAAGAGTTGGTTTTGAGATTAACTCTCACCCTCAGAACAACGGGAGGCGGAGCCGACCTATCGCCGAGGTCGATGCCGGCAATCGCTTGACGGAGTCGGGGAGTCGAAATTGAAGGGAATGTGGTGGCCCCTGTCGGGTCGCCTAGTAGTCGCTGATGCCACCGCGCGACTGAAAGATTACTCTCTGCACCCGCAAGCTGAAGGTATCCGACCTGTATCGTTAGGTCATTTGGAACTATCGCGATTAACTCAGATGACAGGAGCTGCATCAAGGAGTTTGCCGAGTTATCAATCTGTTGTTGTAGAGGTAACTCACTCAACTCGTACTCAACGGTACCGTTTGTGGTAGCAATTCGATACGGTACGGTTCCTATTTTTCCACTATTTGAGTAGATGGCGTGCTCTATTGCTTGACGATTAAGCAGGAACATAAAGAGAGAAACCGCCGCGAGTAATATTGTCATGCACAAAATAAGGCACAGAGCGCTCTCCAGAATGATCATGCCACCGACCCGCCGATATAGAAATTGACCGGGGACCATCCTTCGTGTGAGCTGGGGAATGGAGTACGTCATTGGGATATCACCACTGGTTTTCGCAGATGGGTCAGAAAGGGAGCGATGGTTCGCTCAAGGTCCTCTGAACCCTGGGTCATTAGCAGAGAGACTTGTACATGCGGGCGAGAAATTGATGAGAGATGAGCACTGAGTGCAGCACCCTCTTCGATGGTCACTCCCGTATTATTTTGAAAAAGAATGATCGGAATGTGAACGGTGGCGTTTGTCCTCACGGCTTCTCGATCGAGAGTCGTAACCATCGCAGCAAGGGCGTCGGTCGTTTGTTTGTCGGGGAATCGACCCTTACCGGTTCCGGGGATATCTCCCGCAAAGATGAGTCCGACGAGCGAAGAGGTTCCCTGGATGGTCGTGGCCTTGTTTTCCTTCCCGAGTGTCTCGATGAGAGACAGTCCGACAGATTGTATTGCGGATATGGAGCTGGTTTCTTCCTGTTCGCGGGCACTCTGGGACCAGATTACCTCTTCCACCGTCAGAAAAGGCAAGTAGTTCTGATTAAAAGCGCGCAGGGTGAGGTCCACAACGCGTTCTCCCGAGGGTGCGATGCCGGATAATGAAGTCGGGAAACGGTACGGGGATTCTTGACTATAAAGCGTTTCGTAAAGGGCGGCAGCGGCGCAATCCGTATTGCTCCGGTAGGCACCCTCGTATTCGACCCAATGAGGTCTCGTCTCAAGAACGCTTTTGATGATTGAGAGACCAGGAGTCTTGGGGTTTGAGCCCCCAATCGAGGAGGGAAAGATTGCGGCTCCTACGCGATAGCTCGGTATCTTTGAAAGCGCCGTATAGGTCGCAGCCGCAATCCGCTTCAGGGGCAGGAGCGTATCATTGAAGCATCCCTGCGTGCGCTGCTCGGCTCCCATCAAGGGCCGATTGATACTGATCCTGTCTTCGACGAAAAGGCCCGCCGGCAATAATCCTGCTGAGGATACCCATTTTTCCTCAGTTCCCCGAGGTGCGGTGTAGTAACTGGCATCGAGAGTAATCATGACGGTCAAGGGGGGGATGATGACTTTTGCATGGACGGTTGTTTGGATGGGCCGCTTCAAACCGAAATAACCGAGAAAAACTCCCCTGATTGAATGAGATACGGTGGCTTCAACACCATCGGGGGTTATGAGCAACGACGTATATTTCTTCGGAAAAGTGGACGCATTCTCAAACGCCTTGCGAGCTGCAATGACATCCGGGAGGTGTTGAGCTGAAGCCATCACCAAGGTATCGAGCTTGGTTTGTGCTGAATTGGTAGCAAGAGAGAATGTCGTCACCTCGAGAATGAGACTGAGGGCGAGAAAAAGGATTGGCAGAAGGAACGTCAGAAAGAGAACCACTCCGCCCAATGATCCTCTGTTGTGGTCTTTTAAAGTAGGTTCGTTTTTCATGATTTATCGCCGGAGTAGGTGAGTCTCGGATGAGGTTGAGAGCTGTCGATCTTCTCTGATTGAGCTGCAGTGACGACCCCGATGATGGGACCTGTCAGGAATATAATAAGCATTCCGAGGAATGTGCAGAGAAGCGGAGCAGTCGCCTTGATGGGCAGAACTGCTATCTCCTCCTCGATCGATTGTTCGTACGTTACCTGGGTGGCATCGGCGAGCTCGCGGAGGGGAAAGGAGAGGTCACCACCCCGTGAGTGGGCGACCTTCAGATGAAGGAGGACATGTTTAAGCGGGACGCTGCGCGAGTTGGAGGTAACCTGTTCTAACGCCGATTCGACCGTTGCACCTCCTTCAATGAGCAGCACTACACGGTGAAATGCTCGCGATGCTGGGTTGAGAGGCCCCGATGTCGTCGTTACGACCTTGAGCGCGGGGACAACATCGAGACCTGAATGAATCGCAATCAATAACTTCTCGAGAGTCATAGGCAGGTTGAGGAGCACCCCTTTCTCTTCGTCGGGTGTCGCTCGGTTTATGATGACTCTTCCTCCGATGTATCCCGTTGATAGCCCAATCACAATCGTCGCAACCGCCAAATCGGGAAAGATTGTAGCGGTTATTGATCCACCGATAATACCTCCCCACAGAAGGAAAGATGCCGTCTTTTCCGACCGAGTCGTATTACTGGGATCGCTGTCGCGAGAAGTATCGGTGCCATCCAACGGCTCGGCCGTTTCGTCAAGAGCGGCGATTGTCTCTACGAGGCACAATCGAGAGGTTGTAACGAGCCAACGAGTAATGATAACGCCGATGCCCCCGAGCGCGCCGACGAGCAGCACTCCAACAATGATTTCATTCATATGCGACTCCTCGTTAACATGAGAAGCCACGTGATGCCGCTTATCAGGAAGGTGCCACCGAGTAAATAGGCGACCCCACCGAACGGATGAGTGGCCGCCTGTACGACTTGCTCGCGTGCCGTGAATAGTTGAAAGATGATGATACTCAGTGCTGAAGCGACTATTCCAAATGCTGAGAGGCGTTGCATCGCAACCGCCCCACGGGCTCGTTGTCGGAACGCCTGACGTCGTCGTGTAACCCGAGCGAGCCGCTCTAATGAGGGACCGATCGGTCCACCCTCGCGCATCGCAATTGAGAGGGTTGCTCGAAAAAGAGGAAGATCGGGATGGGCAACGTTCTCAGCAAACCGCTCGAGAGCCTCGAGCTCCGGTTCACCCGAGCGGATGAGAGACTCGACCCTCGCAATCTCCTGATGAACGGGGCTCGATTCAGGAAAGACCTCGCGGGTTGTCAGCATTGCGGCGAGAGGGTCGAGCCCTGCTCGAACCGATGAAGCGAGGGAGAGTAAGAAGGTGGGATAGTCTCGTTCAAAAGCAAGCGCTTGTTTCTTGTCGCCTGTGAGCTTCTGCTCAGGTTCGAAATTTTTTGGCTCTGCTGATGGATCTGATGAACGGGGCATTAACCGCTCGATACATGAGAGGGCACGATGATGAACCAGTTTCGTAATCATGCAACCCTCCGGTGTAGCGAAGACGAGGAGATTCCCGGTGAGGGAGATTTTGATTGTGATGAGGTTGAGGAGGTGGTACCAGCGCGCGAGTTCTTTGAGGTGATATGAACTGAATCGGGGAGAGAGCTCAGCACCAGGGCGGGTTCCAATATTTCGCGATGGTAGCTTACCTTGTTTGGTATTCGCCACTGGCCTGGCTGACCCGGTTTATATTGAAATATGACCCGATGACGAATTGTACCGTCAGCTGCTGCACCAAGTTCCCGAACTTCAAATACCCGCCTCTTACCCGAAATGGGGCACACTCCGAGATGGACAACAGCATGAACTGCACCCGCTATCTGTTCGTGGATTGTCTGTCGTGAGACTCCCGGTTGAGCCCGGCCGAGAAACAGCTCGAGCCGAGCAATCCCCTCCTGCGCGCTTCTTCCGTGAACAGTCGAGAGCCCTGGGTGACCTGAAGCACACACATCGATGAATGACTCAGCGGCCTCAGCGTCGCGAATTTCCCCGAGAATAATACGGTTCATCGCCATCCGCATTCCAGCCCGTATACACGAACTCGGCGCGATCCTTCCCGCCCCTTCGGCATTCTCTTCCCGGGTCGATAGGTAGCGAACATGCGGGTGCTCTATCCGAATCTCTGGCGTGTCCTCGATAACGAGAACCGAATCATGAGTTGGAATTGAGCCCGCAATGGCGCGAGCAAGGGTCGTTTTCCCAGTGCCGACTTCCCCTACCAGGAGAATAGTCCGGCCTTGCTGACCAAATATCCTGAAGTATTCGATGATAGGTGAGGGTGCTAGCTCTGCATCAGCCAGCATGCCGAGTGATATGGTATCGAACCGATTTACTCGGATGGTGAGGTATGGTCCTCCTGAGCAGAGCGAGCGATGAACTGCGTGAATCCGGACCAATCCTCCAACCATACCATCCGCTATCGGTTGCTTAGTTGAGTAGGTTGTGCCGGCTTTTATTAGGAGCTTCTCGACGTATGCTTCGTAGCTCTGCTGAGAGGGGAATCGAATATCGGTCGGAAAGTTCTTCCTGGCGATCTGAATTGAGACCTTTGCATAGTCGTGGACGATGATATCAGATATCGTGGGTTCATCTATGAGAGATTGCAGGAGCCCAAATGGACGAGCCTCCTGCTCAACTATCGAGAGAAGCTCAGTTACCTCTGTTGGGGTCAATTCAAAGCCATAAGATTCGCCGATAGAACGCAGAAGCCGCTCTCGCTCTCGAGGATTCATTTCATCGAGGGTGATACCGTTAATCTTCCCCCGAAATTGATCGAGGATAGTCATCAATGCCGGGTATAAACCGCCATTAATTGCTGTGGAGGGAGGAGACACAGCAAAGTCAACGGGCAGTTGCATCGGAACATCGAACCTATTCATTGTGCACCCTTTCGACGATTTCATCGTACTGTTTTTGCCAAGAGCCGCATGGGGGGGCGTTTTCAGATGTGATTGTTTACTCACCCCGAGTCACGGAGAAGGACGAGGGAAGCGCATCGGCCTTTACCCACACCCCATCTCGAAGAGCAAACTGTCGAGAATCACCTTTGACGGATATAAATCCCGAAATCTTGCCTCCATCGGCCACTGCCTTTGGTGATCTCTTGAGTCTATCAGCGGGAAGCATTGGGTCAGTCCACGATTGAAGGTCCTCGCCGTTGCGGAGTGCGAACGCAATCTTGCCAAGAGGTATAGCCATATTAATTGAAAGACACTGCTCCTGAGTGACGAGGATCGTCACGGTACTGGGCACCATTGGTGTATCTTGGGTTCCCACGGGCGCAGTAGAGCGTTCCGCCGAGAGCACTCGAACTCGCTCCGCTATCACCGAGGTTTGCGACGGGGTCACCAGCAGAACGTCCACCACTGCCCCAGAACCAGCCCACCCCTCTACTGCACTCGTGGCATCTACCCGAAGCGTCATCGCCCGCATTGCGGTAGGGATCTGCTTCTCGATTGGATTGGTCCGAGGGTCAGTGAAGGAGAAGTTCTCGCGGAACAGGGGAAGGTTCGCGGGAAGCTGCGCGATGGCAACTGCACCCGAGAGCGAAGTAATGTCAGTCACTGCATTCTCAGGAACCTGATGCTTGGGATATCGCATCCGTTGAAACGTGATCTTACCTACGGCAGTTCCCGCTGGGATCGGTTCGATTGGCACCGGTAGTTCGATGGAATCGTACTCGGCGACGGTTATGGTTGGTGCGGGAGGGGTTGAGGGCGCGAGAGTTTTCTGAACCGCCAACGGTGCTATCCCGAAGAGCGTACCGAGGCCAAAGATTGAGACGAGAGCGATTATCCCCCGACGCGGTTGCTTTCCCTTCGCTGAACTCACACGTTTTGCCATAACTCTTTCCGCCTTCACACCGAGTAGATCTTAATGGGAGGACAGGTACTGAGATTTCGGTCACGCCTAATCTGGTGCCTTCGTATCTAGTTCGGTCGCCCGTCGATTGGCAAAATTCGCAATACTGGTCATCAATCCTTCGAGGCTTCCTCCAACGGCCCGCAAGCCCACATACAGCACTCCCATCAATAGAGCCGCACCCGCAGCATATTCGAGGAGCGTGTATCCCGACTCTTTTCGATTTCGCCGAATAGCCAACCTTTTTTGAGTTTCTAGCGTTTTCATCTTTTTTTCCTTTAATTGCTTGTTTATTACGAAATCAGCAGGTCTTTATCCACTTCATGTTGGCTTGGGGGTTGACTGAAGCCGAGGCTCAGAAGCTCCCATGCTAGGCGAAGGAAGCTCTTTTGGTCCTGAAGGGGGCAGATACGAAATGGCGGGTATTGCCGAGGTATGACGGGTGCTCAAAACGCTCCGTCTTGTGAGCGAGAGTATCTGGCTAAGCCGTTGAAAGCTGGTGACGTTGACGGCTAGTTTGCCGCGGGGGGCTCCCTCGATCAGCTCTGCGGTTGCCGAAGCAAGTGCTCGCCGAGTCCTTTTACATCCGATAGACGCCGGTGTTGAAAAACTCCCGGGCCAATAGGCGACTGGCCGAGAATAAGGCACCGGCAGCGAGCACCACTGCTCGTCGGTGATGCCAGTCATCTTCCCGATTTCTGTCCGAAGAAGGGATGAGGGAAGTGAATGGGGCGATGCATTTTCAACAATTTTTAGCCGCAAGAAATCGCCCTGTACTCCCTTTATTGTAACTATTTTCTGAACAGCGCTATGGAGGGTTGATGGAGATCCATTAACCACCAAAACAACTTTGTCCGCGCCCCGCAATAACGATGACCGCAGCTCCGGGCCCGCGTGAGCGAGATCGACGATCGTAAAGTCGTGTTGGGTATCAACCATCTGCAAAAAGGCGAGGAATGATTTCCCAGCGGGTGTTGTCGGGAGAATATTGGTATAGGGGGAAATGACTGGGGGAACGACCGAGAAGGGATGCACTTCATCGCCAACCTGAACGAGCGCCTGAGAGATATTTTCTTCGGTAAGAGGGCTCTGCTGGTTGAGAATAAGCTGCAGCGCGTCGTTCAAAAAGGGCCGTGCTCCGAGAAAGCGAGCGAGATCTTGCGATTCACTATCGAGGTCCACCAACACAGCTGAGTATCCTGCAGAGGCGAGCGTCTCGCCGATACCCGCGGCAACTGAGGTTGCACCGACCCCACCCTTTGCGCCATCAATCAGTATTAGCTTCCCCCGCCGCGTTGTCGCGAGCGAGCGATTGAGGACGATGATCCGCTGCATGAACTGAACGCCGTTGATGAGCACACTCATTAGCTCATTAACGCCTCGACTAGCGAGTGCCTCAGCACGACCGAGCTGATCGGCATGCTCGTTTATCATCGCGAGAAGATATGCATCAGGAAAAAGAGAGCGGAATCGACGAATCGAATCAGGAGATTCCTCACACAGGAGCGGACCGACAATAACTACCTCAGGCGCGTGAACAAATGCCGCCTCCTCGGGGGCTACCGGTCGAATGGCGATCGGGGGGATTAGATGTGGGCTCGACCCCGCCGACTCGACAAGGGAGTTTAGCCGACGAACCAAGTCGTGCCGCCCCGTGGCGTGAAGCTCTATTGCCGCGATGTGAAGCATGTGAGTCGAGCGGGTTTGTATTTTCGGTCGCGCTTAGGGACGGATCATGTAGTGGAGGTCATCAATCCTGTTGTGAGTTCACGGACAGGTCGAGTCCAGAGCTGGAGGAGGTTTGTTTCCACGCAAACCGACTTCCCAACCACCCTTTGGTTCTCTACCTCAGGCGAAATCGCCTTTCGAGGGTATCGTATTGTGAGAAGAAAATGTTGTCTAAGTGACCCAAAAAATGTGATTTGTAATCTGCATCGAACAGATTGGAACAGATTTGACAGATTGTGAGGGTTTTGAGGTGATGGAAGGAGAGATGGGCCTTAGGGGGGGAGAGCCTCGGAAAGATTACCTTAACGCAATTTTTTAAGAGAGTTTGAATAACTTCTGTAGCCGCGTTTTTTTACTCAGCTTTTGGAGAGCGACTTATGGCGACGGGAAAAGAGTCTATCCTAGCTTTAAATACTGACGCGACAACCTCGATTGCTTCAGCGACCTCGGGGAGGCCCCCATCACTTCCCTCCAGTCCACCAGAAGGACTAATCGAAGCGCGCCTATCAGCCGCCCTCGATCGTCTCCCGACTACGGCAAGCCCCTTGTCAACCAACCAGGGCTTCAATTTCGGGGATCTCCTCAAGGGTGGCACCAAATTAATGCAAGATGCGGGTCGATTTTTAGACGATATGATGACCAATCGAGGGGGGCGACGCGATCAGGTTGCAAACGCGCTTCGGACCGGCTCGACCAGGGCTTTGGAGGTCATCGGGAGAACAGTGGGAACAGCTGCGGGGGCGGTTGAGGAGATCGTCAACGATCCCGAAAAGCGGGAAGCTCTCGTCAATAAACTCCAGGAAGGTCTCATGCTTGTTGTTGAGGCCGCATCAAAACCAGAAACATATACCAACTTTGCTCAGAAGGTCGGAAAGGCAGTTCAGACGGTTGTAACGGACCCAAAAGAGGCAGCGAAGGCGGTATGGGAGGCCGCAAAGTTCGGCCTAGAGATGATCGGAATAGTCGATGTCGTTCAGTTCGTCAACCATGCTCTTCAGGGGGTTTCTGCCTACGGGCGTGGGGATGAAAAAGCTGCAACGGGGCATTTTATCGCTGCGGGGTATCACGGGACCTTTGCGTTGTTGTCGATGGGCTCTATCGCTGCGACCGTGGGAACCGGAGGTGCGGCATCAGGCTCCGTGGTCGCATCTCAAGCCCTGAAAACTGCTGCGAAAGGGCTCCTCAAGGAAGGGGCTGAGAAAATAGGGAAAGAGATAGTATCAGAGCTCGCGGAGAAAGGGCTAAAAGAGGCCCTCGAAAAGGGAGCTCGTGAGATAGCCGATTCCGGTGCGCAGAAATTAGCAAAGGAAGTTGCCGAAAAGGGTACACAAGCGTTGACCAAAGAGTCGATGGAAGTTGCGATGCGGGAGGCCGGAGAAAAGGTCACCGCTGGCATCATGAAGGAGATGAAGGTCAGCGAATTGGTAAAAGATAAAACGGTAAAGCTCTTGGAGGAGTTGGAGGGGAAGAGCGTCAAGGAGATCGCTGAGATTCTGGAAAATCAGAACATTCCGAATGCCAAAGCGAGAGCCAAAGAGCTGTTCAAGGCGCTCAAGAATGGGTCTGCTGATGAAGTTCTTCAGGAAGCGCTTGTTGATGGTATCTCGCGAGAATTGAACGAGGCGGTTACCAAGGGAATGGAAACCGAGTTCCGCAAACGATTGCGAGATATACTCGAGGGTAAGGTCGATGATGAATCTTCGCGGATTCTCAGCAAAGCTATACGCGAACAGGCCGTGAAGGAGGGGAAAGAGGTATCCCAGTTAATTGATGAATATGTCGAGGCGGGTTGGAAGGGGGCTCGAGAAGGAGCCGAGAAGGCGGTTCGGGAGGCGGTTGAGAAAGGGGTGAGAGAAGCGTTTGAGGAGTTTAGACGACGACGTCGGGACGATGACAGGACGGGTGCTAGCGCGAGCCGCGGTCGACGTCGGAATGAGGCGACTAACTCTCCTTCGTCTGAAGAAGGGGGCGGAACGATAGGTTCCTCCGGGGGGTTGAACCTTGAGGGGATTGATGACTCTCTGCGGATAGCTGCTTATAAAGGGGATATTAATAGGGAGATTCGGGAGGCTCATTATGCCGCGTCAAGGGGAGATGCTGGTCGGGGGATTTCAACTCCGTCGCAGCAGCGTCCGGCCGCTCCATCGTCTAGCCAAACCACCGCCGCCCCCGCTCCAATCTCGCAGGACTCTGCGAGCGCTGGGGACACTCCTCCGGCTGGGGAGCCATTAACCTAACCCCCAAACACTCCAGCCTTAACCAGCACCCCCAAACTCTTCCCGTCTTGCAACCTACCCGAGCGGACCAGCTCGGGTAGGTCCTCCCGAGGCACCTCTCGCACCTCAATTATCTCATCAACATCCTGCTCTGCGACCTGCCTTCTCAACCCCCGAGCGGCGAAACACCACTGAATTTCGTTACAAAAGCCTGGTGCAGGAAGAAGGGTCCCGAGTGGCGTTAGTTCATCTGCGGCAAAGCCGGTCTCTTCGATGATTTCGCGTGCCGCACACCTTACGGGGTCCTCTCCTTTTTCGAGGGTGCCAGCGGGGAGTTCGAGGAGAGTCTGGCCAATAGCGGGACGGTATTGCTCGAGGAAGAGAATGGAGCCGCGATCTGTGAAGGGGACGATGACGACCGCTCCCGGGTGATTGAGGAGAAAGACCGAGCTTTCAACCCCATTCGGAAGGATTACCTCGTTAATTACTCCTGAGAAGTGGCGCCAGGAAAAAACGGTCGAGCTGCTTTTGATGGTGTGGTTCATGGTGCTGCGGTTTTCTCGGGGAAGGCTCGGTCGAATGCCTGTTCCCCTGTCCCGATGGGATTTTAAATCATTCCTGCCTAAAGGTGCCCCTTGGTTGATACAGCGATAGCACCATGACGAAGGCACTACCTAAAACGGCGGCGCCAACAGCGACGTGGAGGCTCGTGAGGAGCGGTTCACGGACGGTGAGTATCGATACTACACCTAATCCGAACTGCACAACGGTCAATCCTCCGAGAAGCTTTCCTGCGCGGATGGTGAGGGCGGGAAGCTGCAGGGTCCGCTGAGTTGAGAATGGATGTACCCGGCACAAAAGAAGAGCAACAGCGATGACAACTATCATACCACCGACCCGGTGGATGAGGTGGAGCGCAACCGGAAACAACCCGACGGCTGGAAGACCCACAGAGGCACGGAGTTCGTTGGCGTGAGCTATCACTGATGACGAGAGGCTCGGCAGGTATGATCCACCCATCGTAGGGAAGTCAAGAAGAGCCATGCCAGCCCCGTTATGCCGCATGACGGCTCCAGCGATAAGCTGGAGGTAAATAGTTACGACGACGCCTATCGCAAAGGAACGGAGGGAGCGGAGTCCTTCCGAAGAAGGAGGAGTTCCATCACTCAGGCCTGCTTCATTTCTTGAGAAGCTGGCGGTAGATTGAAGATACGCAAGGCTAATCGTCAGCAGGAAAAAGGTCTGCGCGAGAAGGCCGTGTGCTATCGATATTGCTGGGGGGAGTTGATACCAGACAGTTAACCCTCCGAGTACTCCCTGAAGAATAACCGTGAGCACCGCGACGATGCTGAGCAGACGCGGGAGCCAGCGTCGCTCACGGAAAAGGGTGGCGACCGCGAGACATACCGTAATAAATCCAACCACTGAGGCGAGGAGCCGGTGGCCATGTTCATAGTAAATGCCTCCTATCCATTTCTCGTATGGAAAGAGAAACATATTCTCGCCGTAGGTGGTCGGCCAGTCGGGAACAGAGAGCCCCGCTTCGTGACTTTTGACCAATCCTCCGACGAAGATAAGAAAAATCACCCCGCCTACGAGGATAAAAGAGAGCGTCTTGAGGAGTCGATCGGGGACAGCTTCCCTCGAGTGCATCTCAAACGGAGCAACGGATCTTCGAATTGAATTTCCCAGCGTATCGTCGAGAGAAGTGCTATCGATAACTGAGATAATTGATGATGAGGACAGTAGAGGGGAAGAGAGAGGGTCGGTCATATAGGTACTTCTCCATGCATGCTCGGGGGCGAGGACCGAGCTTTTATCGGCAAAGTATTATAACCTGTAGCATGACGAAGGGAAAATGGCGGGGAATGATCAGAAATAGCTTCGACAATCGGAGGAAAATTCAAGAAATGGGGCCGAGAGATAGTGAAAGCGGAGGGCGTGGTGCTTGAACTCTACAATACCCGGACTCGGCGGCGGGAGCGGGTTGAAAGTCGCGACGAAAAGGAAGGCTTCGGGAATGTTGCCCCACCGCACTCCCTCACCATCTACGCTTGTGGGATTACCCCGTACGATGAGCCTCATCTCGGCCACGGAGCGACCGCGATCCGATGTGCGGTGTTACGGAGATTTCTCGTAGCTGAAGGATATCGCGTTAGGTTTGTCCAAAATATTACCGACATCGACGATAAGATAGTCAATCGGGCAAAGATGCTCGGCGAAGAGCCTCTTGCCCTTGCTTGCCGATTTACTGAGAGTTATCGGGAGGAAGTTGCGTGCTTGGGGGTCCCTGCTCCTGATGAAGAGCCACGCGTTTCCAACTACATCGGGACGATTATTGCGTATATTCAGAGGCTGCTCGCGAACGGCAATGGGTATGTGGCGCCAAGCGGTGACGTGTATTTTGATATTGCAAGTGCTCTGTCCTACGGAATACTTTCGGGGCATGCCACCGGAGAGTTGGTCGCGGGTACGAGGGAGCGGGTGCGAAAAGAGAAACGACACGCGCTTGATTTTGCGCTTTGGAAGCGGGTCGATGATCCGAGTGAGAGCTTTGACTCGCCATGGGGACGAGGCCGCCCCGGTTGGCACACCGAGTGTTGCGCGATGAGTAACGCACTCCTTGGTGCAACGATCGATATTCACTGCGGTGGCCTCGATCTTCTCTTCCCGCACCATGAGAACGAACTCGTTCAGGCTGAATGTCACAACCACGCTCCATTTGTGCGGCACTGGTTTCATCTTGGGCTTGTCATGCTCGATGGGATCAAGATGTCCAAATCCGAGGGTAATGTCATCACTATCGCGGACGCACGTCGTCGTTGGGGAGTACCACTTTTGGTGTATGGACTTCTTACGTTTCATTATCGCTCACCAGTCAATATCCGCGATGAACTTTTTGAAGAGCGGATAAACCATCTTCTTGATCTGTACTGGTTTTGCGAAATGGTCGAGAGGCTAGGAGTTCACGCCCCTGAGAAAGCGGGCGAAGAAGATGATTTATCGGGCCACCCAGCTTATCTTCGGGAACAGTTTGCTCATGCGATGAGGAGCGATTTAAATACGCCTCAGGCATTGGTTGCGATTGAGCAGGCGGTTTTCGCAGGCTTATCGCTGCTCAAGCATTCTGAGGAAAATCGGAGGGAAATCGCCGCACTTGGGAGCGAGTTAAGGCGCGTTGGTGAGGTGCTTGGATTATTTCCGGTAGGATACAACTACGAACGTGTATACCAAGAGGTCGTCAGATTTATAAAGATGCGACGCCTGGCGACGGGTGGTACGTTTGCCGAGGTTTCGTTGTCTGAGTTGGAGCAGGCACTTTATGATCGAGATACAGCGAGGAACGCAAAAGATTTTTCTCGAGCTGATGAGATTCGAGGTCGATTGGCAGAGGGGGGAATTCGCTGTGAAGATGGAACGGTTCGCCAGTGGCGGATCGCGATGAGCCGAATTTCGTGAGATCAGTTGGAGAGATTCCCATCGACGACTCTTTTAAACTGCTATGTACCACCTTTCAGTCGATCTTCGCTACAAAGGGACCCCTTCATACGTGTCGCCTTTCCTAACAATACGCAACGCCGAACACACGGGGTCGTGCTGAAACACGACTATCGCCTCGTGAGAGGCTGCATACGAGAGGAATGCGAGCTTCTCGCCGAGAACCTTTGCTGCACACATGTCATATCCCATCGTGTATGCGGGATGAAGGTGGGCGGAGGTCGGAATAAGATCTGATGGAAAAAGGAGCATCTTTCCCTCTGAGCGGACCTCGACCCACTGCATCCCATCAGTATGACCATCAACTCGATGAACAAATATTCCCGGATATACCTCCTGGATGCCGTGATAGGTGATTGTTTTTGCAAGTGAGAGCACCTCAACGTTCTCTCGAAAGTAGCTTGCGCGCTCCTTGATATTTGGCGCTGTCGCGGTTGCTACGTTGGCATGTTGGATATGAATGGTCGCCTGAGGCCACGTCGGTTCGATGACAGATGGGTCGGTCTTGCTCCATCTGCTGATGCCCCCGGCATGGTCAAAATGAAGATGGGTAAGGATAATATCGGTGGGAGAAACGAGCAGATCTGGATTTGGTTTATTGTCGATAGCGTAAATATTTCGCTCTTTCTCGCCCATCTTTTCCCCGATGCCGACATCAACAAGGAATACGCGATCGTCGACCTCGATCACGATGCTACGAGTCGCCAGAGGAATACGTCCTCGCTCGTCAGGTGGGATCTGTTTGCTCCAGAGTGGACGAGGGACCGAGCCGAACATTGCTCCGCCATCGAGTCGAAACATCCCAAAGAGGAGTTCATGCACCTGAAAATGGCCGATAGTGATGGTTAATGCCTCCATGAGGGCCTCCTTTTTTCGAGAAAAGCTGTGATACCCTCGAGCGCATCTTCCCCACTCGCAAGTAGTCCGACCCGATCGGCAAGCGAGTCGAGCGATGAAAAAAACTCGTGATCGGAAGCGGTCCAAAGGGTTCGTTTCGCAGTGGCAAGCGCATCGCCAGAGAGGGTGGCAACTCGGCGGGCGATTGTTTCGACGGTTGTCTCGAGATCGCCGGTGGTGGTGACCCGAGAGATGAGACCGATAGCGAGAGCGCGATCTGCGGATATCCGGTCTCCGGTCAGAACCAGATCCGCGAGAGCCTTCTGTCCTATGCATCGAGAAAGAGGGGCGATGATCATGAGGGGCGCGAGTCCTATCTGAATCTCGGGAAGGCCAAAGATGGCGTCATCAGATGCAACTGCGATATCTGATGCGGCCACAAGCCCACATCCACCGGCGAGGGCGTAGCCCTGGACTTTAGTAATTATCGGTTTTGAGCAGTGGGCGAATGCCCCAATCAGGCCACCGATAGCACCAAAAAAAGCCCTTCGCTCAGTGGTGGTAGTAAGCGCGGCAAGCTCTCGCAGGTCTGCCCCTGCGCAAAATGCTGAGCTCCCAGCCCCCGAAAGCACGATTGCCTTTATTGTGGTTGAGTCAGAGGCTTGGTTTATCTGCTCGGTTAGCGCTGCGGTAATCTGCCGATTGAGAGCGTTCTTTTCCTGAGGGCGGTTAATCGTCAGGTGCAGGATTCCTTCGTTCTCTAAGGTTATCAGGGAGTGTTTCATCGATTGTCTCTCCTTCATTGCTCGGCACATAATTGTCTTTGTCGCCGGTTGTTACCGAGGCCCGTTCTGCCCCCTCGGAGGTCTTAAGTGTTGCCAGATACCCTTTTGCGCTCGCCGAGCTCGCTCTGCATGCTCTGTAAATGATTTCGCGTGTCTGGTGTTCGGTTTGATCGACAGTGGTGCAGCAAACCCATCAACTATCATCTGCTCATTGAGCATGGTGCCATCACTCCGAATAAGATAAGCAAGAAGACGCCCATACTTATCCCTTTTAACCTCATCGTATATCACCGAGACTTGAGAGCCTCGGGGAAGAAGCGAATCGAGGTGGCGAGTCGCCGCTTTTCCTAAGGAGAGTATCGTTTTAATAGGCACTCGATACTCTTCAGCTTGGCGATGAGCGCGCTGATTTTCCCGCGATTCGGGGGTGTCGATTCCGATAAGCCGCACTGATTCCTTCCCATAAGGAAATTTGAGATGCACGGTATCTCCATCAACAACTGACAGGAGGGGGACCGATTTCAGGTCTTGGGCGTAAGCGTGATTCTCGGAGGGAACGGAATGAAGAGGTTGAGAGGACTTATGAGGGACGAATCCAAAGGCGGACGCGATGACGGCTGCGGCGATGAGGAGCCGACGGGTTGATCGCGGGAGTCCCCTGAAAAGGGTATCATGGGGGTCAAAAGTACGGCGGCGTGGTCGGCTCATACGGCGGGTGTCTTCGATAAAAGGCGCGCGCAACGGGATTGGTGACATCTCACGAGATCATGGTATACCACCGTGAGGAGAGCAAGACGGAGAAGGCGAGGGCGGCGCGTGAGGTGAGTAACGCACAAAACGAGGGCCACGCAGAAAGGAAAATGAGATGGCAAAAAACAATTCAGCAAAATCGACGACAGTAGTCGAATTGATGGCAGCAAAGGAGCCTGCAGCGCTCATTTCGCCGCTCAAGTTTGAGGAGGGGCAAGCATTGCTTCAAGAATTAGTCGCCGAGGTCGAGAGTGGTGATATCCCGCTCGATCAAGCCGTCCAGTCGTATGAAGTTGGGAGTCTCTTATTGAATCACCTCCGAGGCTTACTAAACCAGGCAGAAGAGAGGGTTCGTGTGTTGCGGCTTGATGGAAGTGAGGTTGTGTAAAAAACGGGAAGGGTGCGCAAGGCAGGCCTTCCCGATTAGAAAACCGTGGTGGATTGTGAGCCGTCATTCGTAAACGGTGGGTTCGGCATCCTCAGATTTGTCCATCTGGGGGGCAACGCCCACAGAAAAACTGAACCGACCCATTGGTCCGGCGAGGAAGGCCTTATGGATAAAGCCTGCTCGACTTAAACTCACATTACCTCCTACGTCGATCGGGGATGCTGAGGCAGCCGTCTTGACCTCGATAGGGATGGTCAGGAGTGGGCCTTTCACCGTAATGAGGCGGACCTCTTCTCCGTTGCTGAAGGAACGCGTTGTTTCCACTGTCGGAAGCGAACGAATGACCTGCTCCAGATCAAATGTAAACCGTTTCATTTCTGAACCTTTAGGGGTGCGCCATCCTAGAAAACCGCTCGAAACTTTGCAACAGTCCTTTCCGAGGTTGAGTCCAGGGCTCGCTATCTGACCTGCTGTGGTGGCGCGACTATTCTTGAGTGCCGGCATCGAAAAGATGCCTTTTTGTTCTGAGTGGATTTGGGGTGGTACTGGAGAGGGGTGAGAGAACTAATACGGATTAAAGGGGCGGGTATATATCAGCTAAAAAACACCAGGTGATGACTGTCACCAACTCCGCCAAGAAACTCCAACATACGCCGCCAGAAAGCCGACTCCCAGCAACAGCCACCAGAGCAAGTCGCTCGCTTTCTCGTCCACCGTGTCATCGCCCGAGGTTGTTGCTTGCCTTGCTTGGCGGTAGGCAAATGGGAGGAGCCCCCCGAGAACAAGCCAAAGGACCATTTTGATGATAGCCCATGCGGGGAATGAGAGGCCATTCTTCGCCAGGAGGCCAAATCCTGACACGAGAAGAATAACAAGGCCCACCCCATGTATTATGGCTGCTTTTTTTCGCCATCGGTTTTTCTCCTTACCGATGCCGTTTGCCGCTGTCATCAGAACGCCACCGAGGACCGCAAAAAGGGAGAGCGCTGCGGCGAGATGGAGAATTTTGTAAAAAGTGATGGACATGTGCGGAGTTTCTGATTCTTCTCAAATCGCCTCACCCAGTGTACGAACGATCGAGAAATGAGGCCGAATTCGAGGGCTACGAGAAGAAAGGCCCGAGCCGGATTCGAACCGGCGATCGCGGTTTTGCAAACCGCTGCCTTAGCCAACTTGGCTATCGGGCCAATTTAGTAGCTTGTATACCCGGTTTAATCCATCATTTCAAGGGGGGCGGATGGTTAAGGGTTGAGCTTTAGTCGGATAGATTGGTACAGTAGGGGACTAATTCAGCCCCTGATGCCTGGCCCTTGTGCGAGATTGCTCGAAGACAGAAAGGTCGGCGAGGTGGTTGTGATCCTCTTATCTTTATTTTCCCAGCGTTAGGCTTGAGGTGTCTTCATGGCGTATGTCATTACTTCCAAGTGCATCGGAACCAAGGATCGGTCATGTGTTGAGGTGTGTCCTGTCGATTGCTTTTATAATCTGAGCGACCCATCACTCAACGATAAATATGATCGAAAAGCCAAGAGCGATGAAGATCCAGGCATGCTGGTCATCAACCCTGACGAGTGTATCAACTGTGGTGCCTGCGAAACCGAGTGTCCGGTGGAGGCAATCTATGAAGATACCGGGGTGCCCGCCGATATGAAGGAGTTCATTCAGCTTAACGCAGATGCCGTGGCCGGACTCTCGGATAGTCAGCTTGATGCGATGCGGGTAACCGCTAAAGGGTAGGAGGAGCACTGCCTCCTTTATTCATGACGGAGTGCTTCGAGTGGCTCTATCCGAGCAGCGCGAATGGCGAAGCACTCCGAATACAACCCCGATGAGGAGTGATGTCCCGAATGCTGGGGCAATGATCCACTATTGGGGGGATTAGATCGAACCGTTTAAAGAAGGATGAGACCCCCCTCCGACCCCAGAGGCAAGGGCGACACCAACGCATCCCCCCAGCACCGAAAGCATGACCGCTTCGAGGAGAAACTGACCCACAATTTTTCCTTTGGTCCCGCCAACGCCCGTTTCGCGTTATGCCGTATGAGAGAAGGATATTAAAGAGGGGCCGTTCTTTAAGGACCTTTGGGTGTTGATGCAGGCTCTTCCCTGGGAGGGATATCTTGAGGAGGCGTGCGTTGAGTCCCTCAAAGACCTCTTGACCGCCTACCATTCATTCCCCCTTTCTCATAATTCTGAGGTCCCTTGTTCGATTCAAGGCGTGGGCACCAATCGTAAGTCTGGTTTGCCGCGTTGTGACTGATGGTGCAGGACGCCCGGGCAGTCGCCTCCAACATGCCGTCCGCCAAGACTCTGTTTCCATCTTACACGAGGAATTGTTTGGAGCGAGTTACGGTTACATCACTCCCAAGCCGATTTGGTAAAACAGACCTTTTGAAGCGCTGGTAGGGTGAAGTAAGGTGTTGCTGAATCGGGCGGCTACAAAAAAATAAATATCAATCCGATATCAAAATACCTACACCGTAAGGGATCTGTAGTCCTTCATGATTGACGAACTCCAAAGGGCGCTACGCGCGAGCGCATCGCCGAATCAGACTCATGAGGAACATGCTGCCTGGGAAGGGGCCGTTTTGGTGTTGTGGAATGTCTTATCCCGTCGAGGACGAAAGGGGCAGATATATTCTGAGTTCGCTATATCGCGCTTATAGGTGGATCGGTTGCGGTAAGGAACCTTACCATGGGTCGCTTAATACTAGGGATGGTATGCAACGAGGCTCTCCCGTGACTTGAGTTTTATCTTGGTCGAAATTGACCCGTAATAAACCCCTTCGGTGAGTCCAGCTATCTCGAGAGGGGATTTTATGCTATTTCAGCCCTCCCTACAGAGGGATCAGAGGCGAGTTTCTTGAGTATATCATCACGCTCCTTCTCTCGTCCGTTCTTTTCCGTTCGCTCAGCTTACTGTCTGACTGTGTGCTTCGGAGGAGGTTGCTCTGATGCGTTATGTGAAGCAGGGTCATTAACAGCGACCTTGGCGAGCCGGCGCTCCCCCTTTTGACCATACACCTGTCGGTCAACCCATTCGATACGAGAGTTGAGTTTTTCTTGGGTCACTTAAAGGGCGGTAATCCCTTCGGAGAGGATTCCGTTCTGCGCTCATAGACACTCAATCTCCGCCCGTAATCCCCGACCTTAGCAGCAGTATCAAAAACAATGGTGGTATCGTTTGTTCCGTAACCGATTGAACGATCGAATACCACCCGAGAAAACTAAAATAAAGATCCCGGAAAGCCGACAAAATAGGGTCCGTTAGGAGCAAGAAGTCGGAATGACTGAGCTCATTATTGGGTGGTGTATATTTCTCGCGCTCCAGGCGCTTGGCAATTGCAACCCAGCCCGTTCGATCCCAAAAAAGGACTAAGCAAGATCACGGTGACGGTTCAATAATAAAAACAAAGTAACTACTCGGCGGATCTACCGGAAACTCTCGCTTAACGATAACAAGAGGATCTACAGCTCCGGAGCGCACATCGATACACTCTCGATAAGAGAACAACTAAGTTGAATCGACGCAAATATTCAACCATTCTTATCCCTTGAATTTTTATCGTCGTACAATAAGAAGTTGTATCTCAACTAGATAGACGACGTTTAAAGGTGGTGGCTACTTCTGCACCCAAAACGAGATGGGGTTTTGATTGTCGTTGTTCAGTGGCGAGGGGAACACGCCATTGAGAAAAGTGCAAATCCGGCACAATCCACGCATGCTGAAAACTGGCGCGCATCCCATTGGCCGGATCGCCACCGAATTGACGGGAAGAATCTATTAAATCAATCAGGCTCGAAAAAAATGGCTACGGCCCAGAAGAATTCTTTTGTATATTATTCCGAAACGTGACCCCCAGCGGGTGAAGTTGTGCTTTAAAAGGGAGACACACTTTGAGGCTCATTTCAAGACTTTCGCTCATTTCTGCAACATTGATTGCAACCCTTGCCAGCCTCTCGGCATTTGCCGAGGAAGCGGCACTGGCTACCTCGACAGCAACGGCCCCACCTGTCGTAAATCCTGGTGATTCGGCCTGGATGATGATCAGTACCGCGCTGGTATTATTTATGACTCCGGGCCTTGCATTCTTCTATGGTGGAATGGTGCGCACCAAGAACGTCGTTGCTACTTTGATGCAATCGCTTATTGCACTCCCGGTCATCTCTTTGGTCTGGTTCATTGTGGGCTACTCGCTTGCCTTTGGACCCACTCATGGAGGTTGGATCGGTGGATTTGATTGGGCCTTCCTGAATGGCGTGGGCGGAGCTCCGAATGCTGACTATGCGGGTACAATTCCTCATGACCTCTTCATGACCTTCCAGTGCATGTTTGCAGTCATCACTCCGGCTTTAATTTCGGGCGCGTTCGCAGAACGCATGAAATTCAAGGCTTATCTTTTGTTCATCGTGCTCTGGTCCGTGCTAGTCTACTCGCCACTGGCTCATTGGGTGTGGGGAGTTGGCGGGATGTTGCGCACGCAGGGAGCATTGGATTTCGCCGGTGGATTGGTGGTTCACCTGTCCGCTGGTTCCTCCGCTCTTGCGGCAGCCCTCGCTATTGGGCCGAGGGTTGATTTCAAGAAGGTGACGACAACTCCTGCCAACATGGCTCTGGTGGTTCTTGGGACGGGCATGCTGTGGTTTGGTTGGTTTGGTTTCAATGCTGGATCAGCAGTAGGCTCCAATGAGCTGGCTTCGGTAGTCTTCACGAATTCCCACTTTGCAACGGCTGCCGCAGCGACGGTCTGGATGGTCCTTGAGTGGCACCATAGAGGAAAGCCCAGTGTGATGGGTGTGTGTATTGCCATGGTCGTGGGACTCATTGCCATCACGCCTGCCGGCGGTTTTGTCACCATCAATTCCTCGCTGTTGATCGGCGCTCTTGCCGGGGCTGCTTCGTATATCGTAGCGACCCTTCGTTCCCGGTCCTCAGTAGACGATACTCTCGACGTGTTCGCGTGCCACGGAGTTGCTGGAACGCTGGGAGTATTGATGACCGGCGTTTGCGCCAGCAAGGCTGTTAACGCGGCGGGCGCGGATGGCGGCGTGGCCCTGTTTCTGATCCAGCTGAAGGCGGCGGGTATCGTGGCAGTATTCTGTTTCGCCATGACCTTCGCGATCATCAAGGTGATCAACCTGCTGGTGGGGGTCAGGCCCTCCGAGGAAGAAGAAACTGAGGGGCTGGACAGCACCCAGCACGGGGAAGCTCTTTCAGGCTGAGAAGTTTTTTAAATATGACATTCTTTGCATCGAACCCCAAATGGCATCGGAATCTTTCCAGTGTTGTTTGGGGTTTTTTATTTTGACCGCCCATCCACTCCAGCACCCTGGAGCGAGGGGTTCCCCATGCTCTGGCGCACCGTTCTTCCATCGGCGCGCTCAAAACTGAGGAAGCCCCAAATTGCTTCGTCTTTGAGCCAAAGAGATTGGGGAACGACGCATGCTACGATGCGCCGTTCCTTTGGTGCGACCTCTCACACGTGGTGAGTAAGGAAGCACCTAAACCTGCCGCGTATTCTCCGAGGCTTGGGAAGCTCGCGCCGTAGACACTTGACTGCGCGGTTCCAATCCTTGGACTTATTCCAGAAACGAACTAGGTCGGTGCCGGTTGACCCGAAACCGATCCCAGCCGGTTCCTCGGGAGGGGCGGTTCCCACAATTTGAATGAACGACTCGACTGGCGAGATGAGGCTCTCCACCTGGAAGGCCCACCGATAGAGGTCAGCTTCTCTCAGGCGGCGATCCCGACCTTGACGAAAGACCTCCGACCAGGTCGATTCTGTTGAATACCCATCCTTGAACACTCTCGCCTGATCACTCAGACTCTGTAACCGGCGGGAAGCTTCGTTGAGTTGAAGCAACAAATCCCGAGGCCCCTCCCATCTAGAGATGGCCTCCTGCACATCTGAGATGCGCTCCAAGGCACCGCGTCGATACCGATTGGAATCGACGAACTCCATCCAATCCGAGTAGAGTGCGGATGAGACCAACCTCCTCTCGGACAATTTTTTTCCGAGTTGCCCAATGCCCAAGAGGATAATCCCGGACGGGGTAGTCCTAAGCGGGGGAGGATTACCGTTGTCTAAGGAAGATATCCAGGCAATGAGCTCCCAAACAGCTCCTGCGATGAAGTGAAGACCGCCCAACCCCGGGGATGCCAGAGCGAGTTGCCAGGAGACTATTAGCCCCACAATCCACATGAGGAGCACGGAACCGAACTGGTTGATCCCATCCCACTCACCGAAGTCGGAAGCCACTCTTTCCCGAGCGGAAAGACCTAAGTTCATGTTTTAAAAAACCTACGCCTCCAATCTCAATCGGGTTACTCCTGAAAAGCAACTGATGTCTCAAAGACAAGGCTCGACAAACTGGACTCTGCCTCCCGAACCAACAGGAATGGCACCATTCTCAAAAGAACCAAGCTGCGTCAGGCGATAGGTTGAAGCAGTCGGCCCCTCACCGAGCTAAAAATCTCTTGGCGGGATAAAAATCGGGCGTAGGGCACGTCGGCCCAAAGGGTTCGATTTTGCATTATTCTGGCAAGAGAAGAGACGTCGTTCAGGGCCACGGCGCGTTGTATAAATCGGCGCGTAAGAGTTGTGTAGTCTCCTCGGTAGCGAAGATCAATCAGAAGCTCCTTGATACGAAGATCGAGGGTTGACCAGTTAGTACGACCATATATCCGTGCAACATCTTCTTTCAGACAGATACGCTGAACATCAGCTGCGGCCTCAGCATAAGCGAGAGCGAATAATCGGTCCGATTGCTCAACAGTCAGGTGAGGGAGAGCATTCTGAGCGAGGAAACTCCGGGCTGATAAACCCCGAAGGCCGACGGCTGGAAGATACCGTCTCGTCACATCCCACGGTATTCCGGCAAGACGAAATGTCCTCGAAACCTGAGCACTTTTTTTGAACCCCAAATCGTACCCAAGACCGACCGTGACCCCCGAAGACATCGTCGGCTGGTGGGGCGCAAGAACGAAAAAAGGAGAGGTAGAATCATAAGAACCTTCACTCCGATAGGTGACACTTTGAGAAAGCGGGACCATATTCCTCCAACTCTGAATAGACCGTTTTGAGGATTATCGGATTTTTCAAAACCAAGTTGCTGAATATCCAATTGAGATAATCCGGACCCAGAGAGCTCTTTCGCTCAGAGACGCAGAGGTTGGGAATTAAGAGGCTCGGGTAATCGCTAATATAGATATATTCAGGACCTCTACGTCTCTGAGCAACGGAGGCGAGGCCCTACATGCACCCTTTAGGTGACTGATTACTCCCTTAATTGCGGGGACTGGTGTGACCCCATTTTTTCAGACACCTCTCTATAAAATTAAACGGTAGCAGTACTAGTCATCGACTACGAATATCAGCTCGAGTCAACCAGCGCTCTTGGAGGGCCACCCCGAGGTGGGGTCTGGGGAGGAGACTCACAACCGGTGGATATCCTGGTAATAGTCGGCAGTGCTTGTTGAATCCTCGCCTCCCACTGCTCACGAAATGCCCGCGGTGACATCTTAAGACGATTCTTAATCCGGACCGCTGAGAAGTACGCCAGGTGGAGGTATATCGCTTCAACAAGCTCTTCAAGGGTATCGAATCGCTCGAAATCGCCGAACTCGACCTTGAAACGACCGAAGAACGATTCCTGTGCCCCGTTCCGCCACGGCGAACTCTTTGGGCTCATGGAAATTCTCGTCCCGTTCTTAATCAGCCAACCAGCGACTGTTTCAGAATCGAACTCGCTTCCCTGATCGCTATGAAACCAGCGCGGAAGAGTCTCTTCTCTCTGGCGTGCTCGTTGGATGACAGTCAGAATAAACGAGGCGTCATGGCGAAGGGATATGTTGGACCCCAGTACCTCTCCCGTGAATCCATCAAGCACGGTTGCAAGATAGATAAACCGCCCCTGAAACCGAATAAACGTGAAGTCCGATATCCAGACCTCGTTCGGTACGCACGGGCAGAGACGGGAGAGAGTATCGGGGCACTCACGGGCAGACTTGCCAAGATCTGCCTCTTTCTTCGGCATTTTCGCTCGACGGAGCGGCTTGAGGTGATACTTTTGCATCACCCTCTGGACTCGCTTGTGGTTGACACCTCATGCGATCGCCATCCGTCGGTAGCCATAGCCCGGATGTACCTTCATCAGGGCTTCAATCTCACGCCGAAGCTCATCATCCTGGCACGGAAGTTTCCTCGGATAGTACAGGCTGCTCCGCGAGACCCCTAACTCCCGGGCGGCTTGGGGTTTATTACTGCTTGCGCTGGCCACGGCTACCTTTTTTTTCCCGTGAGCTCTCGTACACCAGCTGTCCTACCAAACGGTACAGCGCCTCGTTTTCACGATGCAATCGGCTCAGCGTGAGAACGTCACTACTTGCCGTCACCTCCCGCTTCAACTAGGTCCGAATCGTCATTTCATTGAGCCCGAAGCTCGCAGCTACCTCTCGGACCTTGCCCCCAGACCGAACCTTGCCGAGTACCTCTTCCTTAAATGCCTTGTCGTATCGCTTTGCCATAGTTACTTCCTATCAGTTTGAACAGGAAGTGTCTAAATTTTGGGGGTCATATCAAGTCGCAGCGGCTTATGACCGCTGGATAGCGAAAGCCCAAGGCGACGAATGGGAGGCGTTTAGGCAAAAACTCAACGGTCCCGGTTTATACCGTGGCCAAGGAGTATGTCCGAAAGACCCCATGCTCGCCGCTCGCCTCTTTTCGGGAGCTGCCTCCTCCAATCTCGATTTGGAGCAATTTCAGTGTCCACCCAATTGGGTCATCTGGAATAGGGACGGTGGCATCGACTCCGTTTTCCACACGGAGAGCGCTCTCCAACACTAGCAAGCCTGGGGCATGCCGGTTTTCGCTGATCTCGAGTCTGCACTCGAGGCTCTGGGTTTCTAACCCCGGTTCCCACCCCCTGCTCCCGCTTCGGCCGGACCAGGGGGTTACCTTTTTCCCCTTTCTCCCCATCACCCCTTCAAATGCACATTCATCTCATCCACCAATGACGGCTGCTTTTTTTCCAGATCCACTATAGCGACCCCAAGCCCTGTCACAATCGCCCGAATAGCATCCTCCTGCGCACCCTTACCGGTGATCGAAAGATGAGTGCCCACATGATTGATGACACACTCTTCCAGACCTAGTCGCAACGCATTGGCGGCTTCGCCTTATTGCCCTTCTCACTTCAAAAAATACGTCACGCTGCACAAGTCTTTGCAGACAGCCTCGAGTGGGGAAAAAGGTATCTCTGAGCTATTCATGACGGAGTGCTTCGAGTGGCTCTATCCGAGCAGCGCGAATGGCGGGAAGCACTCCGAATACAACCCCGATGAGGAGTGATGTCCCGAATGCTGGGGCAATGATCCACCATGGGGGGGTTAGATCGAACCGTTTAAAGAAGGATGAGACCCCCCATCCGACCCCAGAGGCGAGGGCGACACCAACGCATCCCCCTAGCACCGAAAGCATGACCGCTTCGAGGAGAAACTGACCCACAATATCTCGTTTGGTTGCCCCCACTGCGCGCCTGAGGCCGATCTCGGCGATTCGCTCAGTGACGGTGACGAACATGATGTTCATGATGCCGATGCCACCAACAAGCATTGAGATCGCAGCAATTCCCCCGAGCACGTACGTCAGCATTGACAGAATATTTTCGATACTTGCCATCAGCGCTCCCTGCGTTATGACGGTGAAATCATCTTCGCCGTTGTTGCGCTCCTTGAGGATGTCGGAAATCTCAGCGACTGCGTCATCAACGCTTGAGCGGGTGCGAGCGGTGGCACGGATTCCAAAAAGTCGATCAGTGTTAAAGAGACGAAGCGCGGCTCGAGTCGGAACGAGAATAAGGTTGTCAACGTCGAGTCCCACCTTGTGACCGGTAGCACCAAGGATGCCGATGACCCGATATCGGTGTTCGTTGACCCCAATAACGCGGCCGACGGCATAGTCGTCACCGAACAGGCTATCTGCGACTTTTTTCCCGATGACAGCAACCCGTCGGCCAAAGTCATCCTCCTCACGAGAGAAGTAACCTCCGTATTTAATCTCAAGCGTTATTATCTTAAGAAATTGCTCATTTGCGCCAAACACCATAGCGTTGTGGGCCGCATCAAGATGGGATATCACGGCATTACCGATGACGACTCCCGAGACCGCGTTTATATTGATGGCGCGTCGCTCGATGGCGCGAATATCTTCGAGCGTCATCCGGTTGTTACTCAGTGCGATCGGGGGACCAAAGTGCGAGCGTCGGTCGCTCTTGCCCGGTTGGATAATAATTAGGTTACTCCCGAGTGATTCAAATTCGTTCATGACGAATTTCCGCACCCCATTCCCGATTGACACAAGCATGATGACAGCAGCCACCCCGATGATAAGTCCCAGCATCGTGAGGGCGGTACGAGAGCGATTAGCAAGAAGTGCGGATAAGGAGATTCTGGTCGTTTCTCGCAGTTTCATCGTTCCTCCTCACTTATCTCTCCGTCCCTTTACGCCTCTTCACTTGCTACCCCATCTTGCACCCTGATGCGTCGTTCCGCTCGGGCTGCGATCTGAGGATCGTGAGTGACAAGGACGATGGTAACTCCGCTGGTGTGCAGTTCCTGAAAAAGCGAAAGGATACCCGCGCCCGTTTTTGAGTCGAGATTGCCCGTGGGTTCATCAGCGAACACGATCGAGGGATTATTGACGAGCGCTCGAGCGATCGCGACCCGTTGTCGCTGCCCCCCTGAGAGCTCGTTGGGACGATGGTTCATGCGATCCTGAAGACCTACCCGTCTGAGACATCCCTCAGCCGCTTCTCGGGCGACCTGCGAGTTAATGCCGGGCGAATAGACAAGGGGGAGCATCACGTTACGGAGAGAGTCTTCTCGGGGAAGAAGGTGAAATCCCTGAAATACAAATCCTATCCGTCTATTTCTGACCTTTGCGCGCTCGACATCGGTGAGATTGTCCACGCGGGCACCACCGAGCAAGTAGGAACCGGACGATGGTTTGTCGAGAAGTCCGAGAATATACATCAGGGTTGATTTTCCGGAACCTGAGGGCCCGATTATTGAGATAAACTCCCCCGTCTCAACCGAGAGAGAGACTGAGCGGAGGGCGTGAATTGTTTCCTCCCCTCGAGTGAATGTCTTGCAGAGGGCTTGGGTCTCTATGAGAGCCACGAGGTATCCTCCGATTGGATCGAGACGACGAGTCCATCTGTAAGATCAGTGTCGGGAGGAGGGAATACAACGATAACCCCCTCCGAAATTCCCGAGATGACCTCCGAGCGATCGTAGCTTTGGAGGCCAAGAGTAACGGGTGTACGGATGAGCTTGCCGTCTCTGAGGGTAAATACATATCTATCATTGGCCCTGCCAAGGAGGGTGCGGGTGGGAATTGCAAGCGTTTTGGTACGTTGCTCGGCAACTACCTCAACCTCGGCCGATGCTCCCACCGGTAGCAAGCCTGCTTCGGAGGGAAGGGTAAGCTCGATCAGAGTCGTTCGATCCTGCTCTTTCTTTGTGCTGACGAAGGGAACTATCTTTCGAACAACTCCGATGAGCGGTTCCCGTTTGACCGCGAGGATCGTCACTCGCGCTTTCATTCCCAGGGCAAGGTGGGGAAGGTCTACCTCATCGATATCGGCGGTGATATACCGCTTTTCAAGATCGACGAGTCGGAGAAGGGCCTGAGTGGTTGGCGCAGTCACCTGAGAAAGCTGGCCGATTTCAAGATTTTCCTCGGTGATAACTCCCGAGAATGGCGCGCGAATAATACTCTTCTCGTAAGCAGCTTCGGCGATGTCGAGCGCTTTAATCGCAGCTTCGAGCTCTGTCGGCGCGAGTACTTTGCGGGCAAAGAGATTACGGGTTCTATCTGCATCCCGTCGAGCGTTCTCAAGGACAGTTTTTAACTCACTGTTCTCAAGCTCGGCGAGAATCTGTCCATGAGAAACCTTATCACCGATTGCAACGTGCATCTGGGCAACGATTCCGACCATCCCAAACGATAGCTCAGCTGCGCGCTCAGCAGTCACCGTGCCTGCATTCACGGCTGAGATAGTAGATTCAACGGATGTTTTGGTCGCTCGGGCGATAACGACGGGTACCGGTTTTGAGCAGGAGAGGAGAAATGGCCAGCTGACCAGAAGGATCAGGAGGGGACATATGGGTCGGAGGGGGGATGAGGAAACGCGAACGACAATCATAGCAGTTTACCGTAATGGCTCATGGGGAGCATACCTCAGCAGGGCTGGGGGACACCGAGATGATGATACGCGTGCCTACTGCAGGGCCGCATCGCTATTGTGCGACGGCTGAGGCGATTGTGCGAGGGTTGAAAGATGACAGGTGTAGCGTCCTCCCTTACCCGATCCGCACTTTCCGATATCGCTCGGGCTCAAGATCTCGAATCTCAACCGTAATCTCGACCGGGCCGGGCACTATGCGACGGGATTCTTCAAGAAGTTTATCGGCGACAGTCGCGAGAAGTGGGGCAGGTCGGCCGGGCATGACGAAAAGCTGGACATTAAAAGTTCGGAGTCCTGAACCCGACTCGCCGACAATAGAAGCGGTTGCGGCAATCGCGCGTGCCTTTATATCTGTCCGACGGATCGACTCGATATTCCCCAGCATGTTCGAGAGTGCCTCGAGGCATGTGGATAGATCGATATCGTTTTCGAGCTCTCGAGAGTAGTGGATGATGAGATGGGGCATGAGAATAGCGCAGAGAGGGAAAGGCCGGGATGAGCTAGTCCTAGAATAACGTCAATTATCTGCATCGATGAGTGCTTGCACAGATTCAATCGGCTTTTTTTCCGATACCTTCCTCACCTTATCTCGATTTTGTTTCGCGAGTCAAAGCCGCAAAAAGCTGGTCATATCTGCTTAGTCACGCCTATCGCGACGATGTTAATATTTATTTTAGGGCTCCCGAGTGACATTGATGACGGTACCCCCGATCGGGAGGGAAGACAATTGTCATCGACAATGCCCTAAAAACCCGATTATCGATCGCTTTTGCCCGTTTTTCCTCGAGCTTCAGCCGAGCTACCGATGGCTAGTCACCAATCTATCGTTTACCATACTGGGGTCGAAAGCTGCGGCTGAGATTATCTTCGGCCTGCGTTTCATCTCCACAAGGAGCTTATCTCTATGACCGCCACCCTCATCTATCTGTCAGGCGCCTCCGCGCTTTCTCCGTTTCGCAGTCAGGGATTGATTAAAGCTCTTTCGGCTCGATGCCCTTCGCTCGATATCGCTGTTATCGAAGCGACTCATATCTACGTTGCTGCCTCTTCTACCGTGAGCATCTCTTCTGATCACGAAAGACTTCTGTCAACTCTCCTCGGATCAACGGAAAGATTCGATGGAAAGGCTCAGGGAGCAGCATTCTTTGTGATGCCTCGGCGGGGAACGATATCACCCTGGTCCTCGAAGGCAACTGAGATTGTGCAACGGTGCGGGCTGGGGGAGATATCCCGCATCGAATCGGGAATGAAGTGGTCGATTGCCTCCTCCAAAGGAGATGTGGGGCGCGAACAGCTCGGTGAGGCGCTCTCGCTCTTTTTCGATCGCATGACACAGGGAGTGCTCACTTCGCTCGATGGATATTTTCAAGCGAGTACTCCTGCTCGAGGGAGGATGTGTGATCTTCTTGAGCGTGGTCGCCTCGCTATCGAGGATGCAAACCAGGCGTTTGGGCTTGCGCTGAGTGAGGATGAGATCGCTTATCTGGTCGATACCTATCTGAAGCTTGGCCGTAATCCGACCGATACTGAACTGATGATGTTCGGTCAGGTAAATTCAGAGCATTGTCGTCACAAGATTTTTAATGGGTCGTGGGTCATTGATGGGGCAGAGAAAGAGGGATCGCTCTTTGATATGATAAAGACAACCCATCAAAGAAGTCCTCACGGAACGCGGATAGCGTACTCAGATAATTCGGGATGTATTGAGGGATTTTTGGTCGAGAGTTTTGAACGGTCGGGCGACAAAGGTTATCGGTATCAGTTCGTGGAGTGTCCACTCGATATTATCATGAAGGTTGAGACCCACAACCATCCGACCGCTATCGCTCCCCATCCAGGTGCAGGCACGGGGGTAGGAGGTGAGATTCGCGATGAGGGGTCCACTGGCCGAGGTTCAAAAAGCAAAGCGGGTCTCAGTGCCTTTTTTGTTTCTCATCTCCGAATACCGGGGTGGGAACAGCCATGGGAAGAGCGACGGTATGACCATCCATCAAGGATCGCGACTCCGCTCCAGATTATGCTCGACGGTCCTATCGGAGGAGCGGCGTTTAGTAATGAGTTTGGTAGACCGCAGCTATGTGGTGTGTTTCGCACCTTTGAGCTGCATGCGGCGGGAACGCATTGGGGATATCACAAACCGATTATGGTAGCGGGTGGCATGGGAAGTATTCACCGTGAGCATGAACAGAAGGATGATTTGGTTCCCGGGGCTTACATCATCCAACTCGGTGGGCCATCGCTCCGGATAGGGATCGGCGGAGGAGCGGCATCCTCAATGGATACAGGGAGTAATACGGAGGAGCTCGATTTTAATTCGGTTCAACGTGCGAATCCGGAGATGCAACGGCGATGCCAGGAGGTTATTGATGCTTGCGTGGCGTTGGGTGAAGCCAACCCGATACGCTCAATTCACGATGTTGGCGCAGGTGGATTGTCGAATGCGTGTCCTGAGCTTGTCGAGGGTACCGGAGCGACGTTGCAGCTCAGGTCGGTTCACAATCAAGAGCCATCTATGTCACCGATGGAGGTCTGGTGTAACGAATCTCAAGAGCGGTATGTGTTGGCGGTGTTGCCTGAAGATCTTGACGCTTTCGTAACGATCTGTGCCCGCGAACGATGCCCGTATGCAGTGTTGGGTCGATCTCGTTCAGATCGACGGCTCGTGGTGGACGACGACTATTTTGCGAACAGTCCTGTGGATCTGCCACTCGAGGCACTCTTCGGAAAGCCGCCTCGTATGGTGCGCTCAGTCGAGCGGATTGCGCTAAGTGCGGAGCCGATTCGGCCGATGATGGGAATAGCGACAGCACTCGAGTCGTTGCTCCGATTCCCGGCGATTGCACGAAAAAACTTCCTGATCACGATCGGCGATCGGAGTGTCGGAGGCCTCGTTGCCCGGGATCAATGTGTCGGTCCGTTTCAGACCCCTCTCGCTGATTGCGCGGTAACCGCCTCGGGATTTCGGTCGACGACGGGCGAGGCGATGGCGATGGGAGAACGGCCGGCGATTGCGGTTCTCAACGCGGCCGCATCGGCACGAATGGCGATCGGAGAGGCCATCACCAATATTATGAGCGCACGGATCGGAAAGCTGGGAGATATTAAGCTTTCCGCTAATTGGATGGCGGCGTGCGGAGAGTCGGGTCAGGATGCACAGCTTTGGGATGGTGTTGAGGCGGTTGCTCGCGGACTATGTCCAGCCCTCGGCATCTCGATTCCCGTGGGTAAGGACTCACTATCGATGAAGACGGTATGGCGGGAGGGGTTCGAAGAGCGTCGAGTCGTTAGCCCGGTGAGTCTTATCGTGAGTGCGTTTGCCCCCGTTATCGACATTACGAAAACGTTGACTCCCGATATCAAGGGCCGCGAGGATAGCTTGCTGCTCTTTATTGACTTGGCGGGTGGTCGCAGACGAATGGGAGGATCGGCACTTGCTCAGGTGGCAGGGGTCATAGGGGGTGAGGTCCCCGATGTTGACGATCCAGATGCCCTTCGCGAAGGGTTTACTCTCCTCCAGGAGCTCAATGATCAGGGGCTGGTCCGTTCGTATCACGACCGCTCTGATGGCGGACTGTTGGTTTCGCTTCTTGAGATGGCTTTCGGTGCCCGGTGCGGACTCTCGATCGATCTTTCGTTCTTGGGCGGGGATTTGTCTGAAGAGGAAATCATCGATTTCCTCTGTAATGAAGAGCTGGGATATCTTATTGAGGTTCGGTCGAGCGATCTTGGAGAAGTGGCGGAGGCAGTGAAAAAGAGAGCTCGCCTCTCGATGTCTCTCTTGGGGGCGCCAACCGCGAGCTCCAGCATAATCCTTACCTACCAAGGAAGAGAGTTCTATGCTGGAAGCGAGGAGTTTCTTAATAGGACGTGGTCTGAGCTTTCGTACGAAATGCAGCGTCTGCGGGATAATCCTGTGTGTGCGGAGGAGGAGTTCGCTGAGTGGAGTCATCCAGACCGAGTGGGTTTGACGGCACACGTATGTTTTGATCCTGAGCAAGGTCCTGCGCTCCTCGGCTTGACGCGTCCCCGGGTTGCGCTGCTCCGCGAACAGGGGGTGAATGGGCATGTTGAGATGGCAGCCGCTTTTCATGAGGCGGGCTTTGAGAGTGTTGATGTTCATATGTCAGATCTTCTCGAGGGCCGGCTCTCGCTCGCGGGATTCTTAGGGTTGGTGGGGTGCGGAGGATTCTCCTACGGTGATGTGCTGGGTGCAGGGGTCGGATGGGCGCAATCGATTCTCCATAATGCTCGATTGAGCGATGAATTTTCGACCTTTTTTGCAAGGACAGAGACCTTTACTCTTGGCGTTTGTAATGGATGTCAGATGATATCGCAGCTCAAGGGGATTATCCCCGGTGCTACGTATTGGCCCCGTTTCGTTCGAAATCGCAGTGAGCAGTTCGAAGCCCGGTTGTCGATGGTTGAAGTGGTGAAATCTCCCTCGGTCCTTCTTGGTGGTATGGAAGGCTCTCTCCTCCCGATCCCCGTAGCTCACGGGGAGGGGTTGGTTCAATTTGGTGATTCGTGGTCGCGACAGAAGATCCTGGATCAGGAGTTGGTCGGGTTGCGTTTTGTCAATGGGCGAGGCGAGGTGACGGAGAGGTATCCGACCAATCCTAACGGTTCCGAATCGGGAATAACGTGTGTGACCTCGGAAGACGGGCGAGCGACGATTATGATGCCACACCCGGAACGAGCCTTTCGAGCAGTCCAGCTTTCCTATAACCCGGGTGGAGTATTCCGAGGATGGGGGCCCTGGTTTCGACTGTTTCAGAATGCACGGAAATTTGTGAGTTGATGGGTGTTCTCGTTCCGCGCCCCATGGCCCAAAGAGCATAATCTGGGGAGGCAGTCTGGAACATGGATGGTCCATCAAACGCGGAAGGCGCTTTGGCGACCCGCATGAAATCGCGGTGAGGACGATTTCATGCGGGAAAGAGGCGTCTGAAAAATCCTCGGAGGGTTCCTCAGCACGAACAAATGATGCGTGCCCTCAGGACATGCAAAAAATCTGATTCTTCAACCGCTGATGATGGGAGGTGGTCGCTAAAAAAGCACTATGCCCGTGGCTGACGAGTTACCCTCTTTACCGTACTCTTCCGAGCCGGCCTCTTCGAGCTCGTCCTTGAGGGTGTTTTTTTCGAAGATTTTTCGACGATATTTTTTACGAGAGGAGTCTTCGCAAGCGGAAGAGAGCCTTGTTTGCGGGCCGAAATCTTCGGAGAACTCTTTAAGATGAGGGTCTGAAAATGACGAATTCTGCGGAGTTCACTCTCAAGCTCCGCTTCTCGCTTCAGGAGCACTTGTCTGAGTTCATTATTCGATACTGCAGTAGCGGGAATCATCGAAACTGCTCCTTCGAGAAACTGAAAGCCATTTTTCTCAGAGGCGGATTTGCGACCCCTTTTCCCCGGAGTGTAGCGACCTCCGGCATATTTATTTATCCATCCTTTGAGAGTGTTGCCCCCCTTGATGTCATGAAGTTTTCGCGCCTCGGCAAGGGTAATTTTTCCCGAGGAAATAGCAAGTGCAACCTCTCTTTTAACCTGCTCAGAAAATCTTTTGCCAGTATCACCTCTCGCTGCGTTCGAATTTTTCATGCTCTTTCACCACTATTAAGTCTAGGTCAATATAAACATCGGAAGAGCAAAGCAGACAAAAATCTCTGTTTTTGTCGCTTAGTCATCGATGGCAGAGCCTCTCAGGCGCCGAATGAATTGCCCTTTCCTGGATATTTTTAATCGGATTCCCTCAGCACGCGTAGGAAGATGAGAGAAACGGATACAACTCCTTCTCATTAAGACATCGCTCCTCTGAGGTAATTGCCACAGTGGAAGCGCGCTTTTTAACAGAGTTCATTGTCATATTCAAGCTTTGGAGTCGGAGATCGGATAATAATGCCCTCATCGAGGGGGCCGCGACGATGGTTTCTTCGAGGGTTTGAACTGAGAAGAACTATAAATTTGAACGTGCGCTCATGATTGCGGGACAGGTTTTTGCAGCACTACCTGTTTCGAAGTTTTCTGTCGAAAGGACAAAGCCGAAATCAATCACCTTCGGCAGCGTGGGATTCCACTAATAGTATGCGGTGGGAGGAGAGGGAAATAGCCCGAGCACGATTCGGGGTGGGGCTCAGTTGGCTCCTGATTGATTGTCATACCAAAGCGTTGTATTTTATTGACCCTAGGTGATGAGTTTATGTATCATTACTAGGTAACTTTGATGTGCATATGCGACAGGTGGCTATGTCAAAAAACGCTCCTCCCGTGCCCGATTTGCTCCAGCGCTACTGCGATGCAATTGTTGTCGGAGATGCAGCCGAAGCCCGTCAAGTGGTTGATGAGGCGGTGGCGCGCGGGGTGCCGCCTCGCACGGTGTATGTATCCATACTGGTCGAATCTCAGCGGGTGGTGGGTACCCTTTGGCACCAAGGTAAGCTTTCGGTGGCGCTCGAACATGTGGCGTCAAATATCACGATAGGTGAACTCGGCCGCATTCGGTCGGTCGTGAAGAGGCGTCCGACTCTCGGAAAACGGGTTGCCGTGAGCTGCGTGCAGGGGGACAACCATCTTATCGGTGCTCGGGTGATAGCCGATTTTCTCTTTTTTGATGGTTGGGAAGTTGACTTTTTGGGTATCGATACACCGGTAGATGAGTTAGCCCGATTTGTGAAGGACCGGCGGTGCGATTTGGTAGGCTTGTCGTGTTCGACAACGGATTTGTTGCCGGTTTTGGAAAAGGCTGCGCGAGCTGTGAAGGAGGTTGATCCACGTGTTCGGGTGCTGGCGGGCGGTGCTGCAATTTCACGGGAGCGAGCAACATCGTTGAAGGGATGCGGGATAGATGATGTCGGATTCTCTGTTGATGATGCGTGCGAAAAAGCCCGACAGCTTGTTGGGCTGCCCCTCGTAGCGACGAATTTGGAACAGCTCCTCAAGGAGATCGGTAGTCGGATCACCTTTCATCGAAAATCTCGCCGATTCAGTCAGCAGCAAGTTGCCGATGCGTCAGGACTCGATCGCGCTTACATTAGTGCGGTGGAGCATGGCAAGCACAACCTGACTCTGGGGGCCCTGATCAAACTTGCCGATGCGTTGGAAATTGGGATTGAAGAGCTCATTCTTGATCCGAAATAAGATGTTAGCGGCAATATTGGAGGTTTGTTGAGAACGAGGTTAATGATGAGGTTCAAATAAAGAACATTTTTACCACAAGGATGGTGGTCGTTTGGTGCTCAGCGGGGTATGGTAGGCGTTATCGATTGATTGATCGCACATTCCATCGTCCGAAGGGGGAGGCTATGGGGATAAAAGCCGGAAGTAGTCAGGGGGTTCTACTTAACACGGAGGGGCTGAGATCCTCGGCTCTACGATTTGTGGTGGGAGAAAAAATCCTATCTCGGAGATCGATACGAGTATGTCAGGTTCTTTTGATTGTTTCGATTGTTTCGACGGTTTGTGGTCGAGCTTTAGCGGATGATGAATTCTTTGATCGCCGCACGAGCCCATTTGAGACTCCTATTGGTTTGCGGGCACGGGTTAATTTTTGGAAAGATATTTTCAGTAGGTATGGAAAACATGATCTGGTGGTTCACCATCGCATGTTTCCTCAGGCGGTTTTTCATGTAGAGCATCAAGAGGCGATCATTGATGGCATGCCTGAGGCTGAAAAGGAGAGGTACCTCGATTATCGGGAGAAGGCTCTGAAGCGAGATGTGGTTTCGGTTCTGAGGTTCCTTGAGCGAGGAGGTCGGCCGTTCTCCCGATTCGAGCAACAGGTTGATCAGGCGATGCGTCAGGTGCCGGGGGGGAGCGAGAAATTCTCCAAAGCTGTTAATGATGACCTGATTCGAGTACAGCGGGGAATTCGGGAGCGCCACGGGGAGGCAATACGTCGCTCCGGCCGATATCTTCCCTACATCGAGGATATATTCCGGAATGAGGGAGTTCCGATTGAAATAACCCGTCTGCCGTTTATAGAATCATCCTTTGACTACGAGGCAACCAGCTCGGTGGGTGCTGCTGGTATTTGGCAGTTCATGAAAGGAACTGCGCGGTCATATATGACGGTGAGCGGTATCGTTGATGAGCGCCGAGATCCATTCATCTCCTCCCGAGCGGCAGCCCGCTATCTGCGAGATGCCTATTATCGACTCGGGTCGTGGCCACTCGCCGTGATGTCTTACAACCACGGGGTTGCCGGGGTCGCTAAGAAGGTTTCTCAGCTCGGTACCTCAGATATTACGGAGATAGTAGAGCATTCCTCAGAGAGGCCGTTTGGGTTCGCTTCCACTAATTTCTTTCCCGAGTTGCTTGCGGCGATAGAAGTTTACGATGAGCGCCGTGAGCTATTTCCTGAATTGATTGAAGAGGCACCCCTTAACTTTAGGACAATACAGGTCCCCTCATCGCAGCCAGCATCTTCTCTCGCCAGAAGGGTCGGGGTGCCAGTATCCCACCTTGCTTCGCTAAATTTGGCTTTGAGCTCGTCGGTTTGGAATGGGAGAGCGAATGTGCCCCGCGGATACAGGCTTCTCGTTCCGTCGCTCTCGACAGAGAGCAGCGTTGCACTGATATCATACGAGCGATCGCGGGCGGGTGAGGGTCCTCGGATAGCGTGGTCGGATCGTGAAGAAGATATCTCTCCCGATTCTGATTCTGATTCTGACCAGGGGAGAGCAGGGGGCCAAAGGGGCAACGGGGCGAGACGAAAAGCCTCAACGCCGGAGTTTCATTTCGTGAAGTCGGGTGAGTCTCTGTCGACGATAGCTCTGCGGTACCAAACCACTGTGGGCCGATTCTGTTCAGTAAATAAGTGTCGCAGGAACAGACAGGTCGTCATCGGCGAGCGCTTGCGCATTCCTTAATCGGTGTTCCCGAAAATTTTTCCTTTCTGAGACTCAGGTCTCAGAAAGGGGCATTGTCGGGATTCACTCAGATCCAACGAGCCAAGGGAAGCGACCGAGGACGAGAACAACACTCCGATACATCATTCCCTCCTGCCCCTATTCCTTTGATTTCCTCCGACTGGTTTCAGCAGAAGAGAGCACTCGCAGCGATAGGGTAGGAGGGACAGCCCGCTCCCCTGGCCTTCCAAAGGATCCACCCCTCCCACAGCTTCAACCTGGCGGTGTTTCTTCTTCCTAAATTCCTTCCTCCGAAATGGGTGCTGTGTCAGACAGCCCGAGTTCAATCGGAGCCACTTCGTCTGACTGCGCATCTTCTTCCACTTCTACATGAGATGTCATCGTAATAGCCCGCTTGACGAAGAGAGGCGAGCCCTCGAATGAGTGCCCTTCGAGCGAGCCAAGGCTTTTGCCGGCCTCCTTTTCGTCGATATCAAGGAAGCCAAAATGCTTCCGCATACTGACGTGAAGGATTGCCTCATGCGGGACCCCAGCGGAGGTGAGAATTGAGATGACACCGTCGCGAGTCAGCCCTTCTCCCTCGCCTTTGCCCAGATAGAAACGAGTTGACCGTTGAGCGATCGTCCGGGGACGAAGGGAGTGCTGATCATGTTGCTCGCCCCGCTCACGATTTTCTTGCCGCTCACGACCTTCAGGTCGTTCGCGGTGTCCCCCCCGCTCGCGATGTTCTCCACGCTCTTTGTGGTTGGTCCGTTCACGTTTTTCTTGACGATGTTCGTGTCTATCTCGAGGTTGGGATTCACGTGGTTGTGAGTCCCGCAGCTGACCCGGTTGTCTATCTTCTCGATGATCCCGGCCACGCTGGCCCCTTCCATCGCGACCTCGACGGTCTTCTCCGTGACGGGGGAAGCGATCACGTCGATCTTGTTCCTCTCCCGCATCTGCCCCCTCTGCTCCCTCAGATTGAGTATTCAGTCCCTGAATGGCGAGTTGAATCGCCGCATTCAAGAGCTCCTCTCTCTGGGGATCCCCCTCGATGACCGCTCGAAGTGCCCCAATTGATCGGGTGTCCGTTACCGGTATCGAGAGAAGTCGAGCCTTAAGACCCGCAAACTTAGCCCTTTCGATCTCCTCCGCTGAGGGAATGACGGCTTGTTCGAAGGATGCCTCCACAATCTTCCGAAGGTAGAAGAAGTTCGCCCGATCGAGCGGCCCTACGATATTGAGAACCTCACGAAGTTTACTCGCAGCCCGGGATGGCTCAGTTCGGTGGTAATAAATCTCCGGGTCACTCGGAATGGAGTAATTGATGGCGAGCTTGAAGTCACCGACCTCTATTGATCGCGCAGTTCCATCAGTCACGACGAGTGCGGTAACCTCGCCAGAGGAGACCTGAGCAACTGACTGGGCAATTTTTTGAGGCGAAACGTGTCCGACGAGCTTCCGGGACGAGATGGCGGCTTTCCGGAGGATTGTCTCTACCAAATCTGCGTCAGATGGCTGATTGCAGAAAACAACCGTCGGCGGAAGATTGAAACCCTGAATAAAGTCGGTTAAGGCCTGTCCCTTTGCGAGCAGTTCTCCCCCCACCTCATAGAAAAGGTGCTTTATCTGAACAGCTGACGATTGAAAGTAGGGCTGCATTAGCTCTTCGAGAGCCGGTGATATTTCAGGTGCCAACAGTATTAGCTGGGGACGTTTACCCCGTTTGCACACTGTTGTGAGAATATCTCGCTGTGGCTGTACATCCTCGGCGGTCACTGGTTGGGAGACTACCAGGATGACGCGGGCGATATCGGTAGCTCGCCCTCCGTCACCTGCAAGGAACTCACAAACCTCGGAGCCAATACCGACCAGAAGGGCTGAATCTTCAACCGGTTCTGCAACTGCACCCCCCAAAATACCACGATTCTTCAGGGCTTTGGTGACAGCTGAAACTGCGGAAGGAGTCTCAACGACTAGTATCGAGGTCCCATTCCCGGGACGCACGGATTGGTCTACGAAGATCGCATCAACGATGCTTTCAATCCCCGATACACTGTGGAGGAATGCATCCTTGCCAGAGCGAATGAGAGGAATGAGCTGAGAGGTTTGGGTATTGGCGGCGTCAGGGCCCAATCCAGCAAGGATTGCTGATTCACGTTCTTGGAGTTCGGGGCTTCCGAGATCGTTCTCGGAAAGATTACTTCGAGTTGGTTGGTTCATACTCATCTACCTGTGTGTTATGGTGCTCTCGTAGCGAGCACGAATATTAAAAGCCAGTGGAATATGTTCTTTTCGACCTCGCACTTCATCGGATTGATCGCCTTGTCCATTTCGATCTCAGCAGTTGATGCTCAACAAGAACGAAAACAGAGGCCTGACGGCACCGAGAAAACTTGGGTCTTGGGTGCTCAGCGCTTCTCTGGTGTTCGAGGTCTATCTCGAGAAGAGAAAACAGTGCTCTGAGGGAGAGAGCCTCTCATCGAAGCACAAAAAAGCGGAGGCGAGCAAAACGTTACCCTGATGGGCCGAGCGCAGACCCCCGAGGAGACCTTTCTCCCCGAGTTGGTTAGGGCCGCTCGTCGGAACATTGCCTCGGGTGTCCCGCTGAAAACGGCGGGAAAAGTACCGTCAAGAGTGGTTTGAGGAACAAGCCTCACCCGAGCGGTAGACGAGAGGCCCTCTCGTTTGACCAATTCATACCTGGAGTTTACCCTCTCTTTCTGTCGTCTGTCCAATGTTTCCGGACATGCTGGTAATGTTAACGCCGTTCTATTAGGGCGACTGCTATGAAAATGGGATCGCTGTTGCTCGGGGGGGCGGCGGGGCTAAGGATAGCCTCGGTGGGTATCTGCTCTGCGCTCCTCGGAGGGTGTGTTGTTTTCGGTGGGACTGACCCGAACGGCGCTGGTGCCACTAAAAATCAAATTTCAAAAAAAGGTTCGGCAAATCTCGTCATTGGAGCTCGTGTAGAGAACGGGCGAGTGACCGTCGTGCGAGCAGACGGTGGTGTTTATTCGGCGGCACCGAGCTCAGATGGAAATTACCCCGTGTCGCCCCTATGCTCCCATGGTGCTGTCGGCGGACCCTTCTATGCTGCAGCGCTATCCGCAGATGGTCGAATGGCTGCGCTTAGTGGGCGAGGCGTGGTTCGTGTGACGTCTCTCCTCGATTGTCGAGTGGTTGCTGAAACCCGTTCGGTCCTGAGTCGGGTCGGTTCTCTTTCATTCTCACCCGACGGCCAATCCTTGCTGTTGGGTGCATACGATGGAAAGGTCTATCGGTGGCGTTTTTCCGAGCAGGTTCAATTCCATCGCAATCCGGTACTTTTGTTTGAGCGGTATGTCGGTCATGGGGGGGTGGTAAGCTCAGTTGTTTTTCATCCGGCGGGTCGAGTGTTTTTCTCCGGAGATTGGACCGGCTCTCTCCGTGCATGGTTGCGATACGATGAGGATGACTACAGGGGTAGGTGGGATGCCGTCTCCGTACCTGGTCGCTTTTACACTGAAATTGCTGTTTCAGCATCTGCCGCTCGACTGCCAGAGGCGATAGAAGCGGTGACCGTCTCAAAAGATGCCGAAAGCCTTCTCTCCGCCACGCGTGATGGGAAGTTACAGGTGTGGTCCGTCCGGGGATTCGCGAATCGGGGCGAGGTAAAGGCCCACGAGGGGGAGGTTCGGAGTATCGCGTTGGACAGTTCGGGAACATTAGCAGCCTCGGGGGGAAGGGACGGTTTTATTCGGTTGTGGCGCATATCTTGGCCGAAAGAGGTAAAGAGAGAGGTGACCTTCCTGAGGGTTGGTGAGTGGTATCTGCCTAACACGCGAGCTGTGTCGTTAGCGCGAGATGGCTCAGTGATTGCCGTATCGGATGATTCGATTCGCAGGTTTGGCGAGGAAGCCCCAGGTGCATCGGGTGAGGAACGTTGATATGTCGGTCGGGTTCTTTTTGAGAAAAGGGGGGGATGTGACTCAGCAATTTAAGATTCGAACGATCGTGGGCATCGTTGTGCTTGTGGCCACTATTACGACCCTCATCGATCAGGTAACGAAATGGGCCGTCTTACAGTTACTGAATCCGGGCGAACAAGTAGAAGTAATTCGGGGTTTTTTCTCTCTCACCCTTCTTTTCAACAAGGGGGCGGCGTTCGGCCTTTTTGCTGGGATAGAATCGGATGCCCTGCGCTACACTCTCCTTGGACTATCGACGCTTGTTGCTCTGTCGGTCCTTGGATATGTGCTGCTCAGGGATTTTTGCGAGGATGTGCCAGGGCAGTGTGTGGTGGGAACCGTTTTGGGGGGAGCTGTAGGAAATATTATCGATCGGGTACGACTCGGAGAAGTGATTGATTTTCTAGATTTTTACCTCGGGTCTCACCACTGGCCGGCATTTAACGTGGCCGACTCGGCAATATGTGTAGGGGTCATTCTGCTTCTTCTGAGAAAACCTCGATGTACCCCTGATTGTCTTGTTTCCTCTTCCGAGAAAATCTTGTCCTGAGCGAATCCAGCTGTTTTCCGATATTGCGCCCCGTGATCAAAGCGGGTGATCATCGGGCTATCTCTCGGTTGCTTTGTCGGAGGATTCAACTAAGGGGCGAGGGAGAAGCACTTCAGTTACCGTGCGGAAGAAAGGGGGGGCTATGGGCAGAGCAAGAGCAGCATTCCGTACGCGGTGGTTTCAGATGGGGCGATTTGCTCTCGCCTTATTTTTGATTATTTTTCTTGTCGCACTTTCATCTGTACCGTGCCGAGCTGAGGATGATGTTCGTGGCCCGTTCGTGAGCAGAGAATGGGGCTTTTCCATGGATTATCCGCGGGACCTATTCGAGGAACGTCTCGTCGCGGATCAACCAGGGCTTGCTCTTGTTTTATCGGGTTCGGGCGGATTTCCCACATTTACGGTGACCTTAGCAAGAGGCGAGTACCAACCATCGTCATCGAAATCGCATGCTGATCGGGTACTCCGAGAATATCACGAGGCGGGTTTTCGGGATGCTCGAGTTGTCAGAATCTCTCGTTACGTTCACCGAGGAGTCCCGCTACGTGCTCCCCTGGTGACGTTGTTGTTCATGCGTTCACAATTAGTGGAAGGAAGAGGTTGTCAGGACCATGGTGCTTCGGGGGGAGGACAACATGCCGGATGTGTCGGCGAGTCGGAGACAATTCAACGAATTGTCAGGTCTAAGGTGCTCTTCATTTCTACCCCCAGTCATCACTATGTGCTCACTTTTCTGGATGATGCCGAAAAATCGGATCCGCATGTAGCGAGGATGCTATTCGATAATTTCGTGGTGATTCCTCCAAAGGTCGGCGTCCCGGAGAGGGTTGACGATAGGGATGATGGTTGGCCAGAGGAAGAGCACCGGAATTCTGAGCGGCTTTCGCGGATGTTTACCAACCCCCTGGCACGACTATGGGGAGCTCTGTCGCCGACTTTTTTCAGCATCCTTGACTCCCCGGGGGAGAGGCCAGCCGAACTCGAATCGTTTGAGCAAACTGAATCGAACGAGTCGCCAGTTGAGCGGCGTCATTCGCGGTCGTGGTCTCCTCCCTCGTCACCGACCAACTCGTTTTGGCGAGACGACAAGGGGAGGGGCGAGGATAATCAGTCCGACTTTTTTCTTCATCAGCTTGCGAAAATTGTGCTACCGACTTCATCGGGTGGACAGCTGATGAGTATGCTAATGCTCTTTGCCTCTGGGGTTATTGTGAACCGGTGGCGACGGCGGTAGGCTCGTGTTGCTCGACAAAGAGATTTCCCGCGATTTACTATCTCGGTGAGGGTTACAAGGGGGGGATTTGGAGGGATGGATTGCGTGAACGGTGGGGGGAGCTACAAATTCGGGGGAGCAGTTAGTTAACTGCTTTTGGATAGGGATTAACTTGCGGAGGCGGGCGACTATGGCGCGGCGGGCGGCGGTTTTAAGGAATAAAGGGTTGGGGAGGATAACGCTCAGAACTCCTTTGAATCCGGGGATAGCAGGCCGGGTCGCCACGCTCGGTATCATTGCCGTGATGTCGGCGTCGTGCGCGACTGATCCGGGTCGGATGACGGGGATCGGAGCGGTAACTGGCGGAGCGATTGGGGCTGGCCTGGGAGCTTTGGTTGGGGCCCAAGCGGGAGATCCAACAACTGGTCTGCTTCTTGGGGGAGCGGCGGGCTCGGTAGCGGGGGGGGTGGTTGCAAATCAATTTGAGGCGGAGGATCGGTACCAGGATGAGGCACAGGCCCTTGCTCGACAACAAGGACTCCAGATATCGCGGCAGAGGCGGGAGATTGCGACCTTGAGGAGTCAAGGGCTATCGGATGATTCTCCGACGGCGACAGATACCTATCCGACCTCTCGGGTAACCCAGAGGGACTATCGGATTCCACCGTCCTCACAGCGGGGCTTCAAGCCGGTGGATCAGGAGGATATGCGGGCGATTTACGTCGAAAGGAGGAACAATTTCGCAGGGCGCTCCGGTGAGATGGGCTCCGAGGGAAGGACGGAAAGAGCTGAGCACAAAGACGTCCCAACCTCCGAGTTGGAGAAGGCCTCTCAGGGAGCGCTTTCCTCTCTCAGGCCATCGGCACAGGCTCCCGCGGGGGCAGCGGCACCGACGCCCCGTCGTCCTTCTCAGGTCGTCGCGGATAAAGCTCAGGCAGTCGATCGTGGAGCTCGTACCTCGCCGTCAGAGAGTAGCCAGCGGTCGGACCAAGGAGGCCCTCTTCCCAAACCATCACTGGAGAAAAAGGTTCTCCAACAAAACGCGAGGCAGGAGAACCCTGAAAAGACTCGGGTTCTTGCCAAGCCGCCGAAGGTACAGCAGGAGAATGCGGGGATATCGGAGATAAAGATAGCCAGCACCCTAAAGGGTGATTCTCGGTTGTCAGAATCTAAGGTCGCGAAGAAAGCGGAACTTGCTCACATTGAGAGTAAGCCGCGGGATAGTCGTATTCGTGAATCAGCGAGGGGCGATAGCCCCAAGGTCTCTGTGCCCGTGAGGAAAGCTCCCGGTCTCGAAGCTTCTCGAGAGGTGAATCGGGTGGCACCCCGAGAGGATGTGACAACGGCCTCTGACAGGACCGCACCAGTGGCACGATCGAACGGGTTGCAATCGACCGGTACCTCGAAGCCAATGGGGGAGGATAGCGCTGTGTCGCTGGAGAAGCCTAGTGGGGTGCAAGAGGTGGGAGGAAAGGCAGCGCCGGGTGAATGTGCGCAGGCTGCTCAGGAGATGGAGAAATCAAATCAAACATCTGAATCTTCCGAGAAGCTGTTTCACTATCGCAGGGCGTTGCGCCTGTGCCCCTCTGACGCGCGGTATCATATCAAGCTCGGAGACCACTATCGCTCTTTGAAGCGATTGGCTGATGCAAATTTTGAATACAAAGAGGCGCTTGCTCTCGATCCTGCGAACGGGGAGGCCAAGCAGCGAATGGAAGACTTAAAAAACGGATAAGGAAGGAAGAAGTTTTATGGGATTAGTTGTAACCAAAAAAGGCACAGGTCTCAAAAACGGGTGGAGGGGTTTTATGAATCCATCCGCTGCGGTGGTGTTGTTGTCGCTTTGTGTCATGTCTGGGTGTGCTGGGGGATTACGAGCTCCGAATGCTCGCGAAAAGGGAGCTCTCGCGGGAGGAGCCCTTGGGGCGGGTCTTGGGGCGATTGTCGGAAATCAGGTCGGTAATCCTGGAGCAGGTGTTGCAATTGGAACGGCCTTCGGAGCGCTCTCTGGGGGGGTCATCGGTCACGAAATACAACGAGGTAACGAGGAGATGGCTGAGCGGGACGAGCGGATCTCCCGCAATGAAGAGATGTTGGCGGAGAATCGGCGACTTCTCGAGGGCCTCCGAGCAGGTGGCCTCGATGTCCGGGAGACTGAGAGGGGGATTGTTGCCAACCTTCCTGATGTCCTCTTCCAGTTTGGGAGGTCGGATCTGACGGCCGGTGCTCGAGATGCCGTCGCTCAGATAGCTCGGGTCGCTGACCGGGCTCCGGGGCGGCGAATCTCAATAGAAGGGCACACCGATTCAGTGGGCTCTCCTGAGTTTAATTATCGGCTATCTCAGCAGCGGGCGCGTTCCGTAGCGGATGAGCTTGTTGCTTCGGGAATCGCGGGCTCCCGGGTTCGGACTCGAGGTTTTGGGGAGGATCGTCCTATTTCCTCGAACAACTCGGATGACGGTCGTCGGAGGAACAGACGAGTCGAGGTAATCATCGAAAATCGGTAGCCAGTTGGAGCCGATGCTCCCCAATCAGACCCATTGAACAAATGAGCACGCGCTTCACATCCACCATCTACTCTTTAAAGGGTGGTTGGTGGATGTCCTTTTTCCGGAGTAACAGCAGATAGCTCTTGCCTGGGGGCGGGTGCCAGCAGTTTACCAAAGCCCCCGTTTCACACGGCTTTGGCGACTGCCATCGGACTAGGAAGCCAATTTTTTGCGTTCGTCTCCTCCAAGGACAACCATTGGCTGATCTGAACCAAGAATGACTCCTGGGGTGATAACAATCTCTTTGATGTTGGGATTGCTCGGGACATCGAACATGACGTCAAGCATCGCCTTTTCAATGATCGCTCGAAGCCCTCGGGCCCCCGATTTTCGCTCAAGAGCTTTCGTCGCAACGGCTTCAAGGGCATCAGCCGTAAAGGTTAATTCCACGTTGTCCATCGACAGGAGGTGCTTGTACTGCTTAACAAGCGCATTTCGTGGTTTTGTCAGAACCTCAACAAGAGCCGCCTGATCGAGTTGGTCAAGAGGGGCAATGACCGGAATGCGACCGACAAATTCTGGAATCATCCCGAATTTTACGAGATCCTCGGTCTCTAGGTCCCTAAGAAGTGAAGAGTCGTCTTTTGCCACTCGGGCCGTGGTTTGCCCGAATCCAAGGGTTTTCTTGCCAATTCGTTGTTTGACTATCCGATCTAGTCCTTCGAACGCACCCCCGATAATGAAAAGAATATTGGTGGTATCTACCTGGATAAATTCTTGCTGGGGGTGCTTTCGACCCCCTTTTGGAGGCACATTGGCCCGCGTACCCTCAAGAATCTTCAGCAAGGCTTGTTGAACTCCCTCTCCCGAAACATCTCGAGTCACCGAGGGAGTTTCACTTTTTCTGGCTATTTTATCGATTTCATCGATATAGACGATTCCTCGCTGGGCGCGTTCTAGATCGTAATCACAGGCCTGAAGAAGATTAACGATTATGTTCTCAACATCCTCGCCCACGTACCCGGCCTCCGTAAGGCTGGTGGCATCGGCGATGGTAAAGGGGACGTTAAGCACTCGGGCCAGAGTTTGTGCCAAAAGCGTTTTGCCCGAGCCGGTTGGGCCGATGAGGAGTACGTTTGATTTCTGAATCTCGACAGATTGTCTTTTAAGAGAGTTGTTTTGTATCCGCTTGTAATGATTGTGGACGGCGACCGCAAGAACCCTCTTAGCGTAGTCTTGCCCGATGATATATTCATCGAGCTCGCTCTTGATATCGAGTGGGGTAGGGACGAAGACCTTATCTCCTGACGGGATATCTCCCCGAATCTCTTCCGTCAAAATATCGTTGCAGAGGTCAACGCACTCATCGCAGATGAAAACCCCTGGGCCGGCTACAAGCTTTCTTACTTCATCCTGGTTTTTGCCGCAGAACGAACAGACTAATTGCGAGCCACCTTTAACGCCATCTTTCGCCATCCAGCGTCCTCCCAGAAGATTTTGCTCCGCCCGCTCCCGGCATACCCCCCCAGCGCCCCCCAGGGAGCGACCGAAGCTTGGTATAGCCGTGAGTCCAACTTGTACCTATTGAGATGCACCCCTTTGGCATTCGGTGTGACATTAGGGAGATAAAATAACAAACATCGTTGAGGTGCGAGGGGTGGGAGCCATGCTGAGGTGAATCGTCCCAAGAGCTTGAAGGAGGCTTGTTTTCGGGATGACCTTTTGATGAATCTGCATTACCCTCAGGGGATAAAAAGATGCGCTGTAGCGGGTAGGGCGCGTCACGATGATTGATTGCGGGGGACGAGGATGGGTAAGGCAACGTTTAAGCCGAATGACCGGGTCAAGCGAGCGTTCGGTGGGGGATGTGTCGGTACTGTTCAGGAGGTTCGAGCAGAGGTCTCGGTGTCATCTGAGCCGAAACGGGAGGTTGGCTACATCATCGTGGTGCTATGGGATAATGGTACCCTCTCCTCATTTAGCCCTGACGGCCTCGTCGCCGTGTAGCATCTACTCTGACTACCGGGGCGTTTCGACCGGTGGTTCAGGTGCGCCGCCGAGGGAGAACGTCGGCTCCTTGCCCTTGAGAATTCGGTCGATATTTGGTCGGTGTCTCCAGAGCACAAGAGCGCCTATGGTTGCCAAGGGCCACCAGAGTTCGAATGGAATTCCGAGCACGGCTCCCACCAGCGGTACTCCAACGGCAGCTGCGATAGATGCTATTGAGACGGTCCGCGAAATTTTGAATGTCGCCGAGAAGATAGCTATCGCGGTAGCACTCAGAAGAGGCGATACGACAGCGATCACCCCGATACTCGTTGCTACACCCTTCCCTCCGGTAAGAATCCCAGGAATGCTGAAGCAGTGACCGGACACGGTTGCCAGACCAGCGATCGCGGCTCCAGAGGGAGAGTCGAAGTACCAGCGGCCGATCAACGCACCGATTATCCCCTTCGCGATATCTCCGGCGAGGGTAATGATTCCGGCACCTCTCCCTGCTGTCCTCGCCACATTCGTCGCACCCACATTGCCGCTCCCCGCGCGGGTAATTTCGATCCCCCGAGCTTTGGCGACCATTCGCCCCGTGGGCACGGTTCCGAGGAGGTATGCGAAAAGAATAATCAGTACATCCATGGCTAGTCACGATCGTACGGTAGGGAATATCTTTTAGGGCACCCCATGCGGAGAATCTTTTAATCGTTCCGAGCAAGCGATTGGAGCTCACGAAAGCGCGTGCCGACATTCTGTGCGGCGAAAAGAGCGGTGCCCGTGACTAGTAGTGATGCTCCGGCGGTAACGCACTGTGGAATTGTGAGCTCGTTAACCCCGCCATCGACCTCGATTAGGGTTGGAGCTCCCCTTTCATCTATAATTCCGGCAACTTCCTGAACTTTTTCCAAGCATTTTGGAATGAATGGTTGCCCCCCCCATCCTGGATTCACGGTCATAACGAGAATCACGTCACATATCTCTACGACCTCGCGAATGAGGGCTGCGGGAGTCCCCGGATTAATTGCAACCCCCGACAACATTCCCAGCTCCTTGATTTGACCCAGCACCCGGTGAAGATGGGGCGTCGCCTCTTGATGGACAATGATGCGATCGGCGCCCGCTTCGGCAAAGGTCTCGAGGTGTCGCTCGGGACTGACGGTCATGAGGTGAGCTTCAACGACCGGTGATCCGAGCGACTTTGCCAAGGTGACCATGTTGCTCCCAAATGTAATCGGGGGCACAAATTGACCGTCCATCACGTCGACATGAATTACCTGAGCACCCGCCGCTAAAACCGTCCCAACGCTGGCACTCAGTTCACCGAAAGGGGCGGCAAGAAGGGAAGGGGCTATTTCAATCATGGTGTGTCAATCGTTCAGGGGGAAAGTCGATGTCTTTACGGTGAGGTCTCTGTGGCCATTCCCGAGCGAGCGCCCAGAATCATCTTGCTCTGAAGCGAGCGACCGCGGAGGAGGTCCTCAATCGCAACGGGTTGACGCCCCTCTCGCTGAACTATTCGCAGCGCAAGGGTACCAGAGCCAGTTGCGATAAGACAGGGTGGAGAACCATCCGTAACGATCACCTCGCCGGGAACGACGCCCAGAGGTGTCTCGTTATCATGCGCTAACGCGTCGAGGATACGAAAACGCTCGCTATTCAGATAGGTAAAGGCACCTGGCGAGGGGGAAAGTCCAAGTACCTTTCGCTGTATCTCGCGAGCCGAGCCACTCCAGTCGATCTCCCCTTCATCGCGCCCCAGCTTGTGCGCGTATGTTATTCCAACTGAGCTCTGGGGCTCTGGCACCAGCTCCCCCGCGAGAATCGGCCCGAGATCTGAGGCGATAAGGGTACAAGCCTCTTGGCAGAGCCGATCGTGGAGAGAGCCGGTTGTCTCTGTTGATCCAATCGGAACTTTAGCCGAAGAAAATATCGGTCCAGTATCGAGTCCCTCCTCCATTTTCATCAGACAAATTCCGGTTTCACGATCGCCCGCCATCACGGCTCGATGAATGGGGGCAGCTCCGCGCCATCGGGGGAGAAGCGAGGCGTGGACGTTAATACATCGGTGATGCATTTTTTCCAAGAATGCCGGCGGGAGCAGTCCTCCATACGCGACCACCACTGCCCCGGCTGTTGGTTCGCAGCTATCGATGAACGCATCCACTTTGGCTTTTTCCCGCTTTATTGATACTGGTTGCAGAACGGGGATTCCCCATTTTTCCGCAGTCTGCTTGACCGGCGGCGCTGCGATTCGTTTTCCCCGCCCGGCTGGTCGGTCTGGCTGAGAGATGACGAAGGCTACCTTGAACTGAGGCATCGTGAGAATGTGCTGGAGAATACGATCGGCGAAGACGGGGGTCCCGAGGAATCCGATGCGGATAGGAGGCGACGCGCTGAGGGAGTTCTCGAAAGCGTTCATGGAGGACCTCATTCCTGATGGCCGTTATTACCTTAATGGACCAGAGTCACGCAGGTTTGTGCTTTGTCCACCAACGGCGGAATAGGTCTCGCTTCAGCTGACTGAGGTGGTCAATGAAAAGAACGCCGTCAAGATGATCTATTTCGTGTTGAAAACACACCGCTTGTAATCCCTCAGCCTCAATCGTGAGAGGATTACCAGAGGGATCAAAACCAGCTATTTTAACGGAAGCGGAGCGACCGACCATTCCGCGGTATCCGGGAATGCTGAGACATCCCTCTTCCCACTGGACGGTGCCAGCACGCTCAACGATGGTTGGATTGATGACGCACACGGGGGCGTTTCGCTCCGCTGATACATCGGCGACAAAAACCCGCTGCGAAACTCCAACTTGAGGCGCCGCAAGACCAACGCCATCCGCGTGATACATCGTCTCTATCATATTTGCAGCGAGCTTTTGGACTGCACTGGAATACTCAGTTACCTCTGCGGCTCTGCGAGATAGGATGGGGTCAGGATAGATAATGAGGGGGAGGACGCTCATAACAGCCCAGAAATGAACAAAAGCGAAGGGTATCGACAAGACTAGCACAGCACCCCTCTAATACAAGTCAACGTACCTGATTAGGGCTGGGTCGCGTAACAAGAGTTAAAAATCGACAGGTGTGGGGGGTGTTTGCGAGGCAAAAGTATCTTACCATGCAAAAAGCACAGTGCGCGAGCGGCGTTTGAGCCCAACAGTGAGAAGAGTGCCGATGAATATGGAGTTAGAAGAAGCTCAATTGTTCAGAATGCTTACTGATCTTTTCGGTAGAGATAGCGTCATCTTTCGAATGAGTGCGCTGGCGGTTTGTGGGGGTGAGCTGGGAGGAGTTCCGGCGGCTCTCAAGGATGGTTTTACGAGTGCTCAGGAGTTAGCTCGGTGGGCAGCTCGGGAGAGTTGCCTCTTCACGGTTATCGCTCCTGATGATTCGCCCCGACTTGTTGTTGAATTTGCGGAGGAGTTTCGGGATGTGATCGAGCCTGATTCAGTCGACCATCACCGGGTGCTTCCCAGTTTGCTTGACCAGGTCGGTGTCCGATACATTCGGATCGCCCGGGGCGATTTCGCGGCGATGCTCGATCCAGCGATTAACTATGATCTCATCATGATGCTTGAGGGCCTTTTTGATGATAGTGGCGATGACGGGGGAGATGAATGAATCGCCACCGATTCTCTCTCGCGCTAAGCGGTAGAGGGATCCTTTGCTGGGTGCTTCTTCTCGTGTTTTCAGCTGTGCTTGTCCGGGGCGCTTTCCCGGGCTATGTTGCCTCCGGAGCAGCCCAATTTTTATTCATCCCGGCGATTGCGGCCGCGCTATGGCATATCCATGTCTTCGGGGTACAGTGTCCGCGTTGGCTGATAGGAGGTGCGATTGTCGGTGTGCTTGCTCTGACAGTGGCTTCTTCCTTTGTTGAGAACGCGTTCGCTTGGTGGCGTCCTCCGGTGGTCATAGTCGCTCGGTTCGACGGTGATATTCGCGGTGAGGCAACTGCTCGGTTCGCCGAACAGATGAGGGATTATTGGGAGCGGTACGACCTCTCATCTCGAGGCTGGTTAAGGTTTTTGCGGGGTACAATCAAACCAATTCTTTGGGATCGACCGGGATCGCCCCTTTTTGTCGCAAAAGGAACGGAACGGAGACTTACAATCTCACTACCGCCATCGAAGTCCCGGTCCTTGCGCGCCGTCGCAAATCCTGAGCTAGCGCCATCTCTCCCACCACTTCAAATGTGGAGGGGCGGGGTTTCATTTGGCTTATCCGTCGATAGGTTAGGAGCAACGGCTCAGTTTCTCGTGCTTCTCGCTGAAGGCATGATGACGGAGGATGAATCAGGGGATCTATCCCTCATAGATGCGGGGAAGATGACTGGGCTCTGGACCTCGCTTATCCATCGGGCTGTGCCACTGGCGCTCGCCGCGGAGCGGCGCATTGTTCGTGCATTACGGGGGCGGCATATTCAGCGAGCCTATCTTGATTGCGCCGTTCAGGTGCTCTCACGAGCGCTCAAGCTCGGGGATTTCAGCAAAGATGTGGAGCTGCTTGCAGCACTACGCACCAACTATGGAGTTGCGCTATGGCTGCACGGAGAATGGACAGACAATTGGAGAAAATCAGAGAGTGCGAAGCGTCGAGCAATAAGTTCGTGGCGCTCGGTAATAGCTGAGAAAAGAATCAGCGAAGCGGCGCGGGCGATTGCCCGCGCGAACGAAGAATGGGCAACAGGCAGCTTGAGGGACTTTAATTCGAAGATGAAAATACCCCGTAAGAAAGCTCTGACGAGCGCCCGAATGAAAAATGAGTGAACAGATGAAGGAAGAAATCATAACGGTCGGCGATTTTCCGTTTATCCTGCATGAATGTCCCCTCTCGGGATTTAAGGAGCATTATTCGGGCAAGGTCCGCGAGTGCTATCTCTCAGGGAACGTCCGGATATTGATTGCAACCGATCGATTGAGCTGTTTTGACAGGATTATCGGCACTATTCCCTTTAAGGGGCAGATCCTAACCCAGCTCTCAAGCTTCTGGTTCGAACGGATCAAAGGACAGGTTCCTACCCACTTTATCGCTCAGATTGACCCATGTGCCATGGCTGTGAAGAGCGCCGAGGTGATTCCGTTCGAAGTGGTGGTTCGGGGTTACCTCGCGGGAAGCGCTTGGCGTGCGTATCGCGACGGGGTGTCTGTTCCTGGACTAGAGTTACCAACTGGAATGCAGGAGTTTGATCCACTGCCCGAGGCAGTAATAACTCCATCGACGAAGGAGTTCGATGGCGGACACGATATTCCTGTTTCAGCAGAGGATGTTTGTCGCTCTGGTAAAGTAACAGCTGCCGAGTGGGCCTCAATGACTAATATGGCGCTCGAGCTGTTTGCGGAAGGTCAGCGCTATGCGCGCACGCAGGGACTTTTATTGGCAGACACAAAGTACGAGTTCGGTCGAATCGGAGGTAAGGTCGTTCTTATTGATGAGGTGCATACACTCGATTCATCCCGATATTGGGAGGCTTTAACTTACACTCAGCGTATTCAGGATGGGAAATCTCCAATAATGCTGGATAAGGAACCGGTGAGGCAATGGTTGCTTGCTCAGGGATATCGGGGGGAGGGAGAACCGCCTCAAGTTCCCGATACGGAACGAGTTGCCATCGCATCCCACTACACGAACGCTTATCATCGCATCTCGGGACGGCAGTTTGTCCCTGACAGATCCCCCCCTTTATCTCGGATAGTTAAATCGCTGCGAGGATTCGGGATTTTTGGGAAAGCGATTACATCTTCAAAAAACGATGGCGCTTGATATTTATGGAAGAACAGTCGCCCCCACTCAATCCTGTTTCCTCTCGCTTGGTTGAGTGGATTCTATTCTCTATTCTGGTCGGGCTCTCGATCACGGGGCCTCTCGCGGATCCCGATCTCTGGTGGCACTTAACGATCGGTCGCTGGATAGTCGGGCATGGCGAATTACCTGAATCCGAGCTTTGGAACCGGTTTGGATTCGGTAAGCCATTTGTACCCTACTCGTGGAGTTTTGAGATATTTGTCGCAATACTTGAGCGACTGGGTGAGCTCAAAGGAGTTCTCATCGCCCAGATGTTTCTTGTGGCGATAATAGCCATCGGTGTCGCCTGGTTCTTTGGGCGGGTGGCAGAGGATATGTTCTTCGGCGTCCTTGTTGCCGCCGTAGTCACCTCTGGATTTGTTGCTCAGTATACTCTCAGACCCCAGTCCATAGTGTGGCTCTTGTGCGCCGGTCTTGTATGGCTAAGTCTTGAAGTAAGGGAAAAGGGGCTCTCAAGCTCTCGCCTCCTTGGAATCGGGGGGTTGATGATTTTGTGGGCGAATCTCCATATCACGACCGTCATTGGGATCGCCATCCTCGCGCTCCTCCTGTTTGAGCGAGGCGCTCCCCGACGGTGGCTAGTGCCACTCGGCGTTGGTCTGGCTGCGACTTGCTGCACCCCTCACCTCGGATACGAATGGATTGTTTTCTTCTCAAAAGCAGACCATCCCCTCGGGCTTAGGTCGGTCGCAGAGTTTGGGCCGGGTACTATTCTTGACTATCCCGTCGCAATACTTGGGACTCTCGTAGCTCTGCTACTATTGCTTCTGCACTCGGTACCACGCTCAGTACCCCTCCCATTGCTAGTTCTCTCGGGAGTTTTTACTTTGGGGGGGCTCGCTGTGGTGAAGTTTCTGCCTTTCGCTCTTGTATTGGTCGGCTACAGTATTTGCGCTGCGTGGTGTCATACGAAGCGCGCGGCTCCAGTTGGTTTGATGCGGAATCTCGTTGAGGGCTTTGGGCGATTAAGCAGATTGACATCTTTATTGTCGGGCGCAGGGCTCAATTTCCTTCTCTTGTCGGTGATCGTTGTAAAGTGTCACCGCATTATAAGCGAGTCGCCAGTTGCTCAGACTAGCGTTCCCGAGGCGGCGGTCGATTTTATGATAAAGAACAATCTTCCTCGACCGTTTATGAATACTTTCGGCGAAGGAGGATACATGATGTACCGGCTGAGTAATCAAGACGGAAAGCTCATGGCAGAGGATAGGGTTAATATCGATGGACGAACCAACATAAATGACCCAGAAATCATGGTGGCAAATCAAAGGGCGCTTGATGGAAGATTGGGTTGGGAAGGATATTTAAAGCGAGTGGATCCCGAGACGATTTTGTGGCGCAATCGGAGTCCTTTGGTGGCGATTCTCCTTGCCTCAGGAGAATGGTGTCGGGTGTACGCAAACGGCTCTTCCGAATTCGGACACTCTGTATTTTTGCGCCGAGCACGAGCTGGATCGGAGGGACTTCCTCCATGCCTGAGGGAGTCAACCAAGTGATAGCGATTTTTCGGAGTGCGACTAGGGTCGGAGCATTTCCCACTATATGGCGGGGGACAGGGAGTAATATGTCGAGAGCTTTTTGCAGGAGGGGGCTAAAAATAGCAATAGCGACCATTCTTGTTGCGGTCGCAGGATGCGGCTACCTGCCCGAGTCTGTGCGGATTCGCAAGCCCAAGCCAGCTGCTGTCGGGTCACATCAGGGGACGTGGATATTGATCGATTCGCGTCGGGATACCCTAACAGTAATGCAAGACCAGTCACCCATCAAAATATTTGATAACGTCGCCTTTGGCAGCTCCGGGGTTGGTAACAAACAGCTGAGAGGAGATAACGTAACTCCTCGAGGGACGTTCTCTATCGGATGGTCAAACGGGGCGAGCAAGTATTACCGATTTTGGGGGCTCACCTATCCCTCGATTGATGATGCTCACGAGGGATTACGCCACGGCTACATTTCACGGAGTCAGCACGAAGCTATCATCCGGGCACATCAGCTGGGGATCACTCCGCCACAGAATACGGCTCTCGGAGGCCAGATTGGGATTCATGGAACGGGACGCGGAAGCGTTGATATTCATCGTGTCGCCAACTGGACAAACGGGTGTATCGCTCTCGAAAATCATCAGGTCGATAGTCTGGCTCAATGGATTCGACCCGGTATGGTGGTCGAGATTCGATGATAAAATTTTACCTTTTTTTCTCTTTGGTGTTTTAAAGTGTTCGATTATTGGATGGGGATAGAGCCAAATATCAACCATTCAGGCCGATTATTGTAAGTATTTGGAAGAGAGCTTATTTTCCATCGCCAATAAGGTTGAAAAAAAGTCCTGATCCTCTTAGTATGCGAATGGCCGGAGGGCTTTTGGTCGTCTCACCGAGAGGTGGTTTGTTGAGCGGTAGTCCGTGGGACCTCAGGACCCTCGTATCGCCCCCCAGGCGGTGAATCGTGACACAGGAAGTCCTGTCGCAGTATTTTTGTGGAGATTGAGAGATGGTTACTAAAGTTGCTTCAAGAGTATTCGTTATCGCGGCGCTCGCAAGCGTGGTCGGGTGTGCATCCAACAGCGAACTCGCCAAGGTTCGATCGGAAGCAGAACTTGCCCGACAGACTGCAGACCAAGCGCTTCGCACTGCTGAAGACGCCAAGCAGGTCGCTCAGGACGCCGACATGAAGGCTTCCCGGGCTGAAGAGATGCTGAACAGAGGGTTCAAGCGCTCGATGTACAAGTAAGTGAGACGTCGAAAGACGGCCACAATCGGGGAGCGCCTTCTACAAGTAGACGGCGCTCCCCGTTTTTTTTGGAGAGGTTGCAGGCCCCCATACCAAGATACATTATCAACTGATCGCCACTATCAGAAGGCCCAGCTGGACCGAGCCTTCCAATCGACTGACTTTCCTCTGCGCCGAACTTGAGACGCTACAGAGGGCCCGACGGCCTCAAATTCCCTGCTACCGGTCCAATGAATCCCCGTACGGGCGCCCATCAGGGTAAGTACTCTCGTATCGAGAATCTCTCAGAGGCTGGTTTGATGAATGATCCGATGGTCGGTTCGTGTTTCTGTCACGATATCGGTACGCGGAGTTTGAACCCGCGGACTCCACATCTGAGGAAAGTTCTCGTGAGGGTAAACGACCGGGGCTGTCACGATAGCCGTAATAAGATTCGTCTCGATCCTCTGCAAATTCTCTCTCATAGTCCGAGCCGGATCGCTGACGGCTGCTGCCACTTTCTCCGGAATACCGGGTAGCTACAGATGGAGCACGACGAACCGCAGGGGCAGGCGATCGCTCGGTTGAATCGGTTCGAAGTCGGCTCCTTGCCTCGTAATCGGAAGAGGATGACGTTGGGTAGTCGTAGGTCGCGACCCCATACCCACCCGGTATTCCACGTTCCGTTAAGGGTTCACCTGATTGCTCGTAGTCGTAAGCTCTCTGTGGCCTTACATGATCAGGACCTCGGTCGGCCGGTTCATCTCCGATTGTTCGGTACGATGACGCTGCCCCTGAACCAATCCGTCCCCCTATGACAACTGGGATTCCATCCCCTCTTTCAATCACACGGGCGGCTTTTTCTTCGTTAATCTCGAAGTCGGCGCCGATTTTGCTCCGGATAAAGGTGAGAGATTCTCCTAAAGGAAGCTGATCTCCTCCATCCTTGCCATCCTCATGGAGCGGCGTCACTACCTGGAGGTATACCTTGTCACCTTCTTGTGCCACCTTGATCGGCTGATTTACGAGGGTCACGCGAGTTTTAACTGGAACTATCTCGAAGAGGCGCGCGACATCCTCGGGGTACATCCGCATACAGCCGTGAGTAACCCGCATACCGATTCCGTTGGCCTTTCGTTCATCGACGCCGTGGATCAGGTACCCTGGGATTCCGAGTCTGAGGGCAAATCCACCGAGCGGATTTTCAGGATGTCCCCCGGGAATCATGTCGGGAAGCGGATCGCCATCACGTGCATGCTCTTCCTTGATACTTTTCGGTGGATACCACGCTGGATCCTTATCCTTGCGCACGACAACTGTATCCCCTAAGGGGGTTTTCCAGTCCATGCGACCGATACTCACCGGGAAGGTTACGACGGATCCAAGTTGACCCTTTTGAGCAGGTAAAAAATAGTAGAGACGGAGCTCCGCGATATTAACAACGACTCCGTTTCGTGGAGCGTCGGGGAGTAGGTATTTACTCGGCAGGAGAATTCGGCTTCCATCCCCCGGAATCCACCTATTCGTCGACGGGTTCGCCTTTACTATTTGGTCATAGCCGAGATTAAACTCGCGAGCAATGTCGATCAGGGTATCCTCATGGCGCGAGCGCGTTTCGCGCAGCTCTCCGATTATCGAAGAGGAGTCAGAAGCGAGTTGAAAGGTCTCTGCCTGGGAGGTCGCTGCGAGACAGGAGGCACAGAAGAGGAGGGTGAATAGGATGCGCGAAGGTTGTATCATAGGGCGGACGCGGGGAGCAGGAGGATAGACAGCGTATAAAAGACTTTCATGCCTTGGAATTGTAGCACTTATTTTCAGTTGGAAACAAACGTTCTTGACTTTACCATCTGAGGAATGAGGATGGTTGGGGTTTGTGATAACTTTGATGAGCGATGATAAGACTTCCTGCTAAGATTATCCGAGGAATGCTCTGATGATGCGACGAGCGTATGATTTTTGCGAATCGCTGCGCAAAGTTCCCTCGTTCAGAAAAACGCTTAAATATATCTAACTCTCGGCTGATCGCAGGACCCGGATGTTTCCGTTGGCTTGGATTCGCTCCTGAATATCACGACGCTTCTGAATATGTGGGATTACCGTCTGGTAATAGTCAATCAGAAATTCAAGTCGTTCCTTCTCGCTTCGCATCTCAAGGAGAGATTGTCGCTGGGCAAGGTCGAGCCCCGCGTTGTGAGCAAGGGCAAACGAGACTCGTTGATCAGGGCTAAAATCGGGGGTCGTTGGATGTCCCCGGGAAAGCTCAGAGAGCTTCATGTGAAGGGTTACCGCCCGTCCGACCAGCATCGTTTCCGAAGGAACAGAATCATCAAAATATTGGACCGTCGCGAGCGGATACGGCCCGTTTCTTTCGATATCAACCATCCGATACCGCATGACGCCTCGCGTCAGGATATCGTAGCGACCATCAGGGTACTCTTCGAGGACGCGCTCAATCACCACCGCACAACCGCTTTGAAATATTACTTCATTATCGACACACGTCACGCCGAATCGCGGATGCTTACCTGCCTGCCGCTGGATCAGCAGGTCACGCACCATCAGTCGATACCGCTCCTCATAGATATGAAACGGTACCGCCTCGTCGGGGAAGACGACACAGGGAAGAGCAAAAAGGGGGAGGGTGGCTTTGGTGTCTGGCATAGTTTGATGCAGTTTTAAGTCGGATAATCGTAACCTTCGCCTGCTCAGGTCGATAGCTCGAATGTGATTTCACTTGGAACGTGTACGTCCCTCCATCCTCGATTGTTATCTCGGGAGGCTCTCTTTGAAAAGCATTATCGCTCGAGAGTACATCTCAATTAGTGGGATGTTGTTTGGAGGTGCTGCTGACAGACCTCCTGGAAGCTGCAAAGTATCGGATGGAGGGGTCCGAGTATTTACATACCTGCATGATGATTCTTGTGGTCTCTCATTTTTGAGCTGTCAAGGTTGGAACCGCAGGATGTGTCGGCTCAGAGAAAAGGGAGCGGTCGTGGAGATTACATATGAATTTACGAAATACACCCATCCAAATCCCCGGTAAAGCCCGATAAGGGTAAAATATACGCCAACGGAGACCGCTCCATCCTTACCTTTTCATGAATCGAAGAATTCCTCCCCCTATAGAGGGATAGAAAAAAAATGGCGAAAATAAAGTGCCCGAGTATGCGTGAAATGAATAGAAGAGGACAAATATGTGGCATGGGCCCGAAGTCAGGTCGACCCTGACACTGGGGTGAAATCAAGGTCCTTGTGCCTCGATTTCCCGAGGACCAGGAAGTATCAGCCACGAGTCTGTAACGTTGAGTGCGATGTGGAGCGACTATCCTTTAAACTGATCGGGTTGGTGAGGATTGTGAATACCTTTGATGTTCCGGGTCAGATCCTCTGCCAAAGGCTCATTCCGCACCTGTCGGCAGATGGGGCCAGAAATCCTTTCCTGATGTTTTTGTTCGAACGTGTTGGAGGGATCGAGTTCTCCTCGTGGTAAGTCCGTACGGTTCCTGCCGCTGGCGAGGTTTCGTCCAGCGGTATTTTTATTCGCGCGAATATTGGGCGGTTGCATATCAAGGGCGAGCTTTAAGGCGAGGCGATAGTCAAAAAATAGGGTGATATTTGTGCTTAAGCATCATCTGGAGAATCAGACCCTTCCTTGCCAGATAAAAATCGCGGATTACTGGCTGGCGATATCACCGTTCGCTGACCTGTGCCGGACGACTGTTGTCCCGCAGCGGGGGAGTGCAGAATCTGCGTGGCGAGCGCCATCATCGAGCCGACATCGGTAACATTGGCGGGGAGGACAAGCGAAGTGCTTTGTTTGGCGATATTGCCGAACTGTTCGATGTATCGTTCTGCTATTCTGAACTGAAGTGCTTCGATGCCGCCTGGCTTACTTACCGCCGCGCTGATACGGCCGATACCCTCGGCAGTGGCATCTGCGATCGCGAGAATGGCGTCGGCCTGACCGGCCGCTTCGTTGATCTGCCGCTCTCGTGTGGCTTCAGATGCTTTAATAACCTGCTGCTTTTTCCCATCAGCAACGTTTACTGCGGCATCACGTTCCGCTTCGGAGGCAAGGATGGTCGCCCGCTTTTCCCGCTCCGCTCGCATCTGCTTCTCCATCGCTGCCAGGACATCGTGAGGTGGGGTGATATTTTTGATCTCATACCGCTTTACCTTGATACCCCAAGACTCGGTCGCTTTATCGAGTTCGCTGACGACCTCGCGATTTATATTCGTCCGTTCTTCAAATGTCTTATCGAGCTCGATCTTGCCGATTTCACTTCTCAGCGTTGTTTGAGCAAGTTGCGCTATCGCAAAGTCATAATCATCGATACCGTACGATGCATCGTGCGCATCCACGACTGAGAGATAGAGAACGCCATCTACGCCCACCTGCACATTATCTTTAGTTATACATATCTGTTCGGGAATATCTCTGGCGATCTCCTTCAGGGAGTGTTTGTACCGAATCGCATCGAGGAAGGGGAGAAGAAAATGATATCCTGCTTCGAGAGTGCGATTATAACGCCCTGCTCGTTCAACGACATATGCTGACTGTTGAGGGACGATGATGATAGTAGCTTTGAGAACAATAAGAGCAACCACAACGAGTAACAGGGCAACTATAACTTGGGTAAACATCAAGAACTCCGAAAAAAATGAGCTTTCTGAATATAAACGGTACCCCGGTGAGAACGAAAATTCGCAAGACAGGCGGTCTAATTTTTCTCTCAATGAATTCTTTCCGATCTCCACCCCTCTCTCGGGAAGTCGGAAGGATTTGATTCATTCCACGGAATGGTCTCAAAGGCTGATACTACGTCGTTGGATCGTCCCGTCTGGTTTTTAAATCTACCCCAAGCAGCTGAATGCCCCACCGAAGTGCTGAATCTCGAAGTTTCGCGGTCAAGGAAAGGGTCGCAGCAGGAATGTTGGTTTCCAGTTCAGAGGATTTTATTTTGCCGACCTCCTCCTGAAGTAAGATTTTTGCCGCAGTACTCAGAGCGAGGTGATGATCTGTGACCGAGAAGACGGCTTTATGGGCGTCAGTGATCATCCAACGGACCCTGCACTGAAAGAAAAATGTAACCCCATCTGCGCTTTGGCACTTTTCCTCATCGAGAGTAAAGGTTTGCTCCCCTTTGGGAACGATGACTCTAACCTTTTCCACGAACGGAATAATGAATCTAAGCCCGCTGCTCAGGGATCGGCTAAATTTGCCATCAAGCTCAACGAAGGCCGTCTTTCCGTGTGGGACATGCACGATTGTTCGGGTCAGCAGGGCGAGGCCTAAGGCGCTGGCAACTATCGTAAGAAAGATTTCCATGAGCTCCGTAAAACCGATTTAGCCGAAATGGCCAAAAATTGAGCGTACCGAATGAATAGGGGCAACGACTCGGAACTGTAGACCGGAAATGCAGCGTCACCCACCCCCATTTTTATCTTACCCCTCTCTTCCTGCAAGAGCGTAAGCTCACAGGGAACGGTCAATAGCGAGAACGATACTTTGAAAGGGTCTATTACACCGTCACTGAAGGTCTGAAGGGATTATTTTAAGCAGCAACCCATCGATAGCCTCTACAATAGCCTCCTCGCCCTGCGTTAAATCACGTCGCCCGGTATTCGTGGCGCTCCAGGTTGTTCCTCTGCATTCAACCCGGCCTCGCTGCCCTTGTAGGATATCACAGATACAAATGGCTCTTTGGCCGACGACGGACGGTGAGCTTTGCCGAAGCTCTCCCCGATTTATGAGGGAGCGAATGAGGGGTCGAAGTCCCCAGCATAGAGCAAGAGAAGAGAGGGCAAAAATTGTTAGCTCCAATGATAGGCCCATTTCTCCCCCCAAGAATGAAATGAGGCCGACGAGGCCAGCTCCGAGGGCGAAGAAAATAAGAAATACGCTGCCCGGAACGAGGGCTTCACCGATGAGGAGTAAAAGGGCGACGGATATCCAGAGCCACCAGATCATAGTTCCCTTACCTATTTTGGCTACGTGACCGCTGACTATGTGCCGTAATTCCGCCACAATCTGTCAGCACACCGAGCCACCTCCCTGTCAGGATCGTTGGCTAACTGTTTAGCCATCTCCTCCGCCCACGGATGCTCAAGGCTAAAGAGCCGAGTTAGTGAATCGACGCGAATATCTGATATCGGACTTCGGGAGGCTGCAACAAGAATATGACTTGCGAGACGAGTATGGCGGGCGATAAGCACCTCAATCGCATCCTCCCACTGCACTCCTGAAGCTGGTTGTAGTGCCATCCGAACGAACGGAGCGAGTGCCAGAGCTGAGAAACCGGATGCATCTTTGATAAATGTCCTTACCCACCACGACTCACCATCAATGATTCGCGCGTCGAATTCAGGAGGAGGTTCACCGTTCTGACGCTCGTAATAAGGGAGCACCGCCTCGATGATTTCCCGAGCAATCCCACGATGTCCCTCGTTTGCTTCTTTATCGAGGAGTATCGAGAGAGCACAGCTTTGCGAGAGCCCCGATGAAACAAGGGAGAGCAGTTTTAGAATTTCTTTTGTAAATTGTGGCTCGACATCGGCGCTCGCTGTAACCGCCATCACCTCGAATGAGCTGAGGTCATGCACCGCAAGAGAGAGAAGGCAATATCTTTTGATATCGCGGTCGAACCCTAGTATTGAACCGGCGACCAGCGCGGCAACCCCCTCATATAGTGCGGTCCTCTCAGCGACTGTCGCGAGAGCTTCATCGTGAAAAGTGGACATTTCCCCCAAAAAACGCGCCCCCTCGGAGCCGCGCTGAAGCTCTGATGATGATGGACCTGGTCGACAACACGCAAAAATATCTGCCACCGAATCACTCATTTGAAGAATGCGTTCTGTCTCCAAGCTTTTGAGAGACTCTTCATCAAATGAGAGAGATAATCGCTTTTTCTCCTCGGTGGCCCGATTCCAAAGGACGATGGCATTCAGCCAAAGAAGCGCAGATGTGCTAAAAACCTCTGCCGCTCGAAATGCCAAAGAGGGGGTCATGCGTGCCGACCCGTCAATAATTGCCTCGATCGCTCGCTCCGAGGTTTTCATTTCAGCCGCGCACTGAGCGTTCGTGAGGCCCCTGCCCTCTATCGCAGAACGGAGAATGGATCCCGGTCGATTTATGAGAAAACTCACGGTCACCTCTTCTCAGATTCGGGGGAAAACGGAGCAATACTCACTCCATAGACATGAGCTCGAGGAGAGCCATGCAGATCGAGGTCCTCCCCTATTTCAAACTCAACCTTCACCGAGGGATCGCCCTGAATGAGAAATGCGAATCGATGTTCTTCGCGAGTACCGCCGAATCGCACTTTCTTATCGTCTGACAGTCCACTCCTCAGAGAATCAGCAATATTCTTTAGTAACTCGGACTCTGTAGCAAATCTTTGCTGGAAAAAACGGAGAATCTCACGAATACGAAGAAGGGTATCAGTCGGTAAATTCTGGAGAACCTCGTGCTCCTCTTCTGATAGGCTTTTCACTCGCCAGAGGGGAAGCATCGTCAGGAGGTCAAAAGGCTGTGAGCCCTCAGCATAGGTGAGTGGCAGATCGACTGGATGCACAATGTAATTGACGTTATCGTCAGGAAACCAAACCCCATCTTGCCCTTTTCTTCTCTCGATCTCCCCCCTGAGGAGGGTGATTTCTGGGTCTATCTGCTCGAGAATCTCGACAAGTCGCGGATCAGCGATATCATTGCTCACCTGAAAAACACGATCTTCGAGCAGCTCTCGCTCATGAAGGAGAAGAAGGAGCGTGCTACACGAAAGATTTCCGGTCCCATCCTCAGTAGCAGTGAAGGGAGTGAGTTGACGAAGAGCATCCTCTATGTCGAGCGGAGTTTTAAGTGCACCTTCCTTGTCCTCAAGCTGCGCAAGTGCTCTGTTGTATTGAGAAATTACCTGAAGCGCGGCATCCTGCGATGTTCCATCACCATCAGCATGTTCCTCCGCGCGCGAACGAATCGTGGCGGCAACCTCATCATCAAGGGTTTTAATGAATTCTTCCCCAGCGTTAACGCGGGGTGCCTCGGTCAAGGAGCCTTCAAGAATCGACGCTAGAGTCTCTGCTTCAGAGCCCTTCAGACCCAGATGCTCGGCTACCCAACGGGCGGGTATGCCAGAATTATTCTGAATGCCTCGGAGGACATCCTCCGGGGGTATCGACTCAACCCGAATGTCCTGACCATAAAGCCGGATCGTTTGTCCAGCATTCAGGAATTCTGTTGCCTTCGCTTTGTCCAGCTCGCAAATGCCCCGAATCGTGTCCGGGCTCCAAGGCATCGCGGATTCAGAGGTTACTTTGCAGGCTCGAAGCTGGTCGCCGAGGAAGAATAGATAGGTGAATTGGACTGCGATGGATTCTCGTGCTCCCTCGGCCGCTGGAGGGGCGATCTCAGCGGGAGCGACGAGACAGGACAGGGGAGGCTCGTACTCTGCAGTAAAAACTCGAGAGGTGCGCGACTGAATGTACATCGTGATAAGGTGAGGTAACGCCCTTACCTGCTCAGCGGTTAGGTCGGGAAGCCTGTCGCTCGCAAGCACTGAGGCGACGAAGCGCCCCTTGGTGCGATTTGCGAGGTCGTGCGCGAGCGGCAACTGGGCCGACCCGCGGCTATCGGGGGATAGTTGGGGGGAGGAGACCTCTTTAACCATAGGTATAATAGTAGGGGTAAATGGTCGGAAAGAAAAGGAGCCGTTTCTCGTCTTTTCCGAAATGCTGGTAGATTGGCAGACGAGGATTGTGGGTGGAGCTTTCGAGATAATTTGTTCTCGAAATCAAGGGGGCGAGGGGAGTTTTCGCAGAAATAAGGTAGATATGAGTTTCCATGTCATTTTAGTCAATCCGGAGGAGAGTCTTAATATTGGCTCCGTTGCCCGAGCAATGAAAAATCTCTCTTTTTCGGGGCTTCGGCTCGTTTCTCCGCGGAATTTTTCACGAGAGCGTGCGGGCATAACGGCATGTCATGCGATTGATGTTCTTGATGCGGTCGCTGTTTACCCCGGTTTGGCCGATGCGATAGCCGATCTTCACCACGTCGTCGGTTTTTCCGCGAGGGATGGCGAAAACCGACCGGTTCCACTCTCACTTTCCGAATGGGCGTTGAGGATCTCAGACCGAGCGAAAGATCAAAGGATCGGACTTGTTTTTGGGCCTGAATCAACTGGTCTTCATCTCGCTGACGTCGTTCTCTGTCATCGACTTGTCGTAATTCCGGCGAATCCTGCCTATTCCTCGTTCAACCTGTCGCATGCGGTTCTTCTCGCATTGTACGAGTTGCATCGCTCGGGACTGGGTCAGGGGGTCGAGGTATCAGCGAGGAATGCCGACACTGCTGAGCGAAGTCAGGTCGAGCAGTTAGAGAAATTAGTCGACGAGGTGGCCGAGCTCTCGGAGTTCTATCGAGCGGGAACCCCACCTGTGATGCGAGACCTTCTTCCGCACCTGATAGCCCGTATGGAGCCTCAGAGGAGAGACCTCGCGATCCTGCTCGGACTGTTTAGTCGCGTGAAGAAAAAGTTGGTCCGTCAGCCCTGAAAGCCACCTCCCTCTTGTTAAAAAAAGTGCAGGACAGGGCGAACGTCGGGTGTTCGGTATATCCCATTAAACTTTTCTTCGATTCACCGCGAAGTCGTTAGATGATGAGTCGATGCTGTAACGCCTTGAGAAAAGTCTTTTTTTGGGCCAAACTAAGGGGCTACCCGCGTTCTGGGAGCGGGAGGGAGGATAATGTTCTGATCCTCCGTGACAAAAGGAGTCCGCGGCCGAGGATAGTTTGGTAGGACATGTATGACGAGGACCATTTTCTTCCCGTTCGCAGAGTTTTGGCAATTTTATCTTTGGTTCGTTGCCGGAGTGGTTGCGGTTTTACTCCTTGATCTTGGTATTCTTCATAAACGGACTGAAGAGATATCCTTCAAGCAGGCGCTCCGTCTCAGCGTTCTGTGGGTCTTTCTTGCCCTCGCCTATTCCGGTTGGTTTTATTGGTTCGTGCGAGACCACTTTTTGGCTCATCCGGAAGTATTAGATCCTGGCGTTACGGCGGCTTCGAAGGCAGCAGATTATTATCTGCAATTTTTGAGTGGATATTTAGTAGAAAAGGCGCTTGCTGTTGATAACATATTTGTCTTTGTAGTGCTCTTCAATTTTTTTGGTATACCGCTTAAATATCAACATCGGGTCCTCTTTTACGGCATTCTCGGCGCCCTGGCATTCAGAGCAATTTTCATCGCAGCCGGTGCCGTTATTATGTCAATCGATTGGATGTTATGGATTTTTGGCGGAATTCTCATCCTCACCGGATTCAAGCTGTTTTTCCAAGACACGGAGGAGATTGATCTAGAGGGAAGTCGCGCTCTTAAATTGTTGAGAAAGTTTATCCCGATTACCGCTGGACTGCGCTCCAATCGCTTTTTCGTCAGAGAGCAGGGGGTCTTCATGGCGACTCCGCTGTTTGTGGCCCTTGTGGTTGTTGAGTTGAGCGATATTCTGTTCGCTTTTGACTCGGTTCCGGCGATCTTTGCGCTAACAGATGAACCATTAATTGTTTTTACCTCCAATATCTTCGCAGTTCTGGGGCTGCGGGCAATGTATTTTCTCCTTGCCTCTGTGGTTGATAAGTTTCATTACCTCCGATTTGGGTTGGCGATTGTTCTGATATTTGTCGGCCTCAAAATGGCTATTCTCAACCCCATGTGGGACGGTCATTTTCCAATACTTCCCTCCCTCGTTTTCATAGTTCTGGCGATATGTGCCTCCATATGGGCCTCAGTTCTTTTTCCAAAGGGAGGCATATCAGATAAGGGCGAAGGGCCGCCAGAGATTGGGTGATGGTCGCGCCGGATTGCCTCATTATCGGGGGAGGGCTTGCAGGGACTGCGGTAGCATTTGCGCTATCTCGACATGGGATTCGTTCAGTTATCATCGATAAAATAGGTATCGCGGCGGAGGCCTCTGGTAACCCTGCGGGTCTTGCGGTTGCGGATTCGGGGCGTTCGGCTGAAGTCGATCCTCGTGACATTCGCGGATTTGAGGCACTTTCAGATGCAATAGGTTTCCACCAAAGAGGGGGGCATCTTTCGGGGGCCCTCAATGGCGATGTCGTGCAGTTCCCGGTGACTCCGCGCCTCGCTGAGAGGTGTTTAGTCGGGGCAGTATCGGCAAGGCACCTTTCGCAACTAACGGCAGCGCGATGTCTCAGTGATGGGCTTATTTGTCGAGGAATTTCAGTAGATCCGAGTGAATTATGTCGAGCCCATGTAATTAGCTCGGGAGCAGGGGTCGTTATCGGTGAAGTGTCATCTCTCGGGCGGGTAAACGGCAAATGGCGAGCACTTAACCGCCGCGGAGAGATTCTCGGAGAAGCGCCGGTTGTATGCATCGCGAACGGCGCAGCGGCGATGGCTCTCCCGCTTACTGGATGGCTCAAGCTTGAACGAGTTCGAGGACAGGTCGTTATAATTCGCGCATCGTTTAAGGGACTCCCCAAAATCCCGGTATGTTTTGACGGCTACGTCCTTCCGATTTCTGCTGGGGGGCATCTCATTGGGGCTGATTATGATCATATTTCAGTCGATTCTCGGGTTCACCCGGGAATCTCCTCAGCACTGATTCGAAGGATGAATCGGTGGCTCGAGGTTCCCATTTCATCCGAGGCTATCCTCTCGGGAAGAGTTGCTTTCCGAACCTCAACCCACGACCGATTACCGTACGTCGGATTCGTACCTGATTATTGGGACTTTCGGGGCCGAGTAGATTCGGCATTGAAGGCTCGACGGCCCGTTGCGGCGTGTGAGGCTCTTCTTAGAGATCTCTCATACCTCCCAAATTGTTTTGTTTCAGTTGGTCACGGATCTCGAGGGTTGCTTTCGGCTCACTACGCCGCAGAGCTCCTCACGCCTAAAATTCTGGCAGGATGTGGCTCAGGAGGGGATGGCGCAGAAGCGGGAGATGAAATGCTAGACCCGCGTCGTTTGATGGTCCGAATGATGAGGGATCTTCGCAGGGCTAGGTCCTGAGGATAGTGCCTAAAAGGTTAACGATAGGGTACCTTTTTGCCACTATTTGAGACCGAGAAGAGCCGAAAGTGATGTTGGCGCGGGTTGCTTGCGGGGGCGACCACGAGGTCGCTTGGTTTTTAAAGAATCGGGGGCACCGGGGTGATGTAGACTCTGGAACGGTGGATGACCCTGATTTTGCAGAGACGGGACGGTCTCTGTTCGGGTTGGTTGTTTGGTTTGCTTAGCCTTCAAGGAAGAAGGGCTAAGGGCCGTTCTGCCAGAGTTGTCTCTTTCTCCGAGTAGCTTTGGTTCGGTGGACAAGGATGTGGAGGCCATCGGGGAGGAGTTTTTTCTCGGTCGTCCCCGCCCGCGTAATGGGGTCGGTGGGACGAGGGATGGCGCAGCCGCCTCTTCAAGGATTCCGCCCACCGTTGACCATGATACCCCGAGAGTTCGCTTGAGGTTGACGAGATACTCCAAAGTTGTCAATGGAGCATGCTCTTCGAAGTACTCAACTTTCGCGACAGAAAGCCCCAGAGCCTTGGCGACCGAAGCGCGGGATACCTGTTTGTGGGTTCGGATGGCAGCAAGGGGACGCATGGGGGCAGGGACGCTTTTTTGAGACATTCGGTTGAAGTTTTTAGGGCAGTTTGGCCGACCGGAAGATTTGGCAAAAATCGGGCGGTTTTTCAAACGCTGCACGAAGCCTCAGCGCTTGGGGTAAATCGCCGACAGAGTGCCATTCCTATGTCTAGCTACCGAGAAAAATCTACGGAGCTGATTTTGGTTGCCACCGGAGCAGCCAAGCGAAGTCGCTCTCAGAGAGGGGTAAAAACCTCCCTCACTAACGGTCCTGCGTCATTGGAAGAGGCGCTTCGGGGGAGGGCTCGTTCGGGATGGATCGCCCGAACCAACCGGTAAGCCACCTACGTGACTCGAACACGTGACCCTCTCATTACGAATGAGATGCTCTACCAACTGAGCTAAGGTGGCAAGAATCAAGCCTCGGACCGGTGTGTTCTTTCCCTCAAAACGCACCGGGCTACCGAGCCTTTTAGAACAATCTCACAAACATCCGATTCAGTAAAGAGTGATGACTCTTAATGGTGATTCTTCACCTTTTCTTTCTGCTTCCTGAGCTGTTGAGACAGTGAATCACAAAGCTTGTCGATCGAAGCGTAAAGATCGGTGCTCTCTTCCCGCGCAAAGAAGTCAACGCCAAAGGCATGGAACGAGGCTTCGGCAATCTGCCGAACTTTTTCAACGGCCAGGATAACATGAACCTCAGCATCCTGATGTACAAATTTTTGGATACAGTGAACGAGCTTTTCGGAGGCGTATTTCTTTAACGGTTCTGTCGAGTCGGTATTTTTGAAGGTAATTGCAATCCGAAGAGATGAATTTGATACGTTCGACATGCGTGGCCCTATGTTCTCAGTTTATTGGTATCCTCTGGTTCACCGACTGCTATTTCGGCTATTTTAAATCTATCTGAATATCTTTCCTTGTTCCTCGTTGCCAAGTGATTACTTGGGTTGTTGGATCGTAGCCGCGGACTTCACGGTGTGACAAGGGTTCTTCTCGATCTCAAGAGGTGGGTGGTCCTCTCTCGGCTCGTCACTTTTTGACGGAAAAAGAGGCTATCTTGTTTCTTCGGGCGGATGATTCGATGCCCAATGACTCCCGGTATTTTGCAACGGTTCTCCTGGCGATAGTAATACCCTCTTTTTCAAGAACCTCCACAAGCTGTTGATCGCTGAGGGCGTTTCCGGAAGCCTCTTGTCCGATAAGGGTTCGTATGCGCTCTCTGACTGCCGACGATGAGACATCTCCTTCATCTCCCTTGATTCCCGAGGTGAAAAAAAACTTAAGCTCGAAAACACCTTGAGGGGTGTGGACATATTTGTTCGAGGTAACCCGGCTAACTGTTGATTCATGCATGCCGATGTCATCTGCAACATCTTTGAGAACCATCGGCCTGAGGTGATGAATTCCCGCATCGAGAAAGTGTCGCTGAAATTTAACGATGCTCTCAGTTACCTTGAAGATTGTCCGCTGTCTTTGTTGGATACTCTTCAAGAGCCAAGAAGCGCTCTTGAACCTTTCCTGCAGATACTGCTTGTTACTCTCTCTTCCAGTGGGAGGTTCTTGAAGTAGTCGAACGCAAAAGTCGTTAAGACGGATCCGTGGAATTCCATCCTCGTTTAATTCGATGACGTAGTCATTCTCGACGCGGTGGACGTACACATCCGGTACGATATACCGCTGACTATCATCCGCAAATTGTCGCCCAGGATGAGGCTCTAGCTGCTGGATAATTGCGACTGCGCGTTGCACCTCAGCAATCGTTATTCCCTCCTCCTTGGCGATTCGATCAAGTTGATGTCGCTCAAGTTTGTCGAGGTGTTTCTTGATGATTGTCGACTCAAGCCCGATGTGCCCGAGACGCTCAAGCTGAACGAGGAGACACTCCCCGATGTCGATCGTACCAACCCCAGGGGGGTCGAGATTCTTAAGGATATCGAGAGCTGACAGGAGCTCGGCTACTGGGGTGCCCGTCTCAGCAGCGAGCTCCTCGATCGGATGCACGAGAAGCCCGTCTCGGGAAAGGTTACCAATCAGGTAAAGGACTAGATTTCTCTCACTCTCAGAAATATCGAGAAATCGAAGCTGTTCCCCCAGGTGATCAACAAGAGTCTCCGACTTAACGGCGATAAGTTCGTATAGAGGACGATATTCTTCGGCCGATAGTGCTCCTTTCGGTTGGGCCGCACCCGAGTAGTCGGTGAAGAAATCCGAGAAGTCTTCCCAATCCGCTTGAGCCTCAGGATCGGCGGGACGGGCCTCTGTATCTTCTGAAGGGGGGGGGGAGTTTATCTCGGATGGCGTTTGGGGGGCTTCTCCTCCTTCGTCACCAAAAGGGATTTCTTCGAGAAGAGGATTCTCAAGTAATTCCTGATGGATAGCATCAAGATACTCCTGTCGCCCAAGCTGAAGCAACTTAATCGCTTGTTGTAGTTGGGGAGTCATCAGAAGAGACTGTCCCATCTTCTGAAGAAGTTTCGCCTCAAGAGCCATGATCCCTTTTTCTCCCATCGGGTGGTGGTGGCGCGGGGTGGCTACGCGCCACCATAGTGGGGCGCGTCTCTTCGCTCCATTACCGTCCTTTCATCTGATGCGTCGAAAGGGCATCCGTCTTCGGATTATTGGTTGTTGCGAGGGGATATCTTCGAGGGGTGTAGAATTAAGTTTTGATAGAATTGTCCGGTGACTCGTATGGGTGAACGATTGGAGGATTTTGGCGTTGTGACCCGAGGTCTAGCGAATCAAGATTTGGTCGCAGGGGCATCTTTGATTTTGTGGGATCTTCCCAAGCTCCCTCAATCTCACCGTGCGGCCATGAAGTTCGGACGAACCAATCCGACCCTCCGCCCCTCTTATCACTCCCCGGCGAGGAAGATAATTCAAAGACTTGGCAGTTTTTAACCCGAAACCGCCGATTGTGGTCTGAAATACCGCTAATGTCGGCCAGCGCTTCTTGGATAAACTCACCATGAGAAAAGACGAGCAGTCGCTTGTCACTGAAATCGGTGCGTACTTTTTCGAAGAACTGATGTGCTCGGGCCCTCGTTTCATCGAGAGTTTCCCCATTCGGTATACGGGTGTCACGGGGGCTTTTTCGAAATGCCTCAAGTACCTCCCGACGCTCAGATGCGTTGATTGAGTAGATATCTCCCCAGCATCTCTCTTGCACGAGAGGCTCCTCCCTGATCTGTTGAATATCCCACCCTGCCGCGAGACAGGCCAGCTGAGCAGTCTGTCTGGCTCTTTGAAAGGGTGACGCAAGAATGATGTCAAACCCCTCAGGAAATCTCGCGGCCAGCCACTTTCCCGTATTGATAGCCTGTTCTCGCCCCGTATTGGTTAATCTAAATGAGCTATCCTCCAATCCGGGGGGTAATCTGAAGTGCATATTAGGATTCGCTCGCAACTTGGCGCTGAGAACATTCCCAGCACTTTTTCCGTGGCGAATGAGAACAACTGACGGTGTTAGGTTTAGAATCGTGGGTATGGTGGACCGATCAAGGGGCTGGTGGCCACTGGGTGATTGCTCCCGCATAAGTTGATACCTCGTCGATGGTTCTCCGAAAATAGTACGATGCGTCAAACAATAGGCGGCAAAGGGAATATGACGCTCGGAGTGCTCATACGTTTCAACACGTTAAACATTTGTAGACGAATGTTACAGTGAAAAGTCATTGCCCAGATAGTACCGGCGAGCATTTTCGCTTTGGGCTATTACCTCGGGAGGGCCCTCTACGAGGACCTTCCCGTCGACTAGTATGTACGCTCTCGTGCAGATCCCGAGGGTCTCGCGAACGTTGTGGTCGGTGATGAGTACCCCGATATTTTTTCTCTGGAGTGTCGTGATTATCTCCTGGATATCTTGGACCGCGATTGGGTCAATACCGGCGAATGGTTCGTCAAGAAGTATAAAGAGGGGATTCGATGCGAGAGCGCGGGCAATCTCAACGCGACGTCGTTCACCTCCGGAAAGTGCTGACGCCATGCTCCGTTCAATCCGCTTCACTCCAAGCTCCTCGAGGAGTTGCTCGAGCCGATCGAGGCGAGCAGCCTCGGAAGAAAAGGGAATGGTCTCGAGGATTGCCAAGATATTGTTTCTTACGGAGAGCTTGCGGAATACTGAGGGTTCCTGAGGCAAGTAGCCTACTCCGAGACGCGCGCGCTCAAACATGGGAGCACGGGTGATGTTATGGTCATCAAGAGTAATGGTCCCTGACGTCGGAGCTGTAAGACCAACACAAAGATAGAAGGTCGTTGTTTTTCCTGCACCATTGGGGCCGAGAAGACCTACAACTTCCCCTGCGTTCACCGAGAGTGAGACCCCATTGACAACAGGCCGTTCTTTATATCGCTTGACGAGGTCGTGTGCGGCGAGGGTGTGCATGAGAACGTAGTTGGCAAAAAGTTAACAGAGATCCTACCCCGCACAGGGGTCATCGTTCAAGGTTTGCATCGATTTAAGGGATTGGAGTGACCTGCCTTTTTCGGAAGACCGAAATATACGGGTGAAACCCTCGCTGAAAAACACGTAGCGAACGCTCGAGGGTAAAGAACGGCTGTGCAGCCCGCTGAAGTTGTTCCTGGTGGGGAGATATGATCACGATGCGGCCATTATCGGCGAGGACTCGATTCATTTCTTGTAGCATCGGTGCACAAAGTATCTTGGCATCCCTTCGATTTCCAATTGACTCGCCCCATGGAGGATCGCTAATGACGAGCGATGCCACCTTATCGGGGAACGGGAGCTGACAGAGCTCTCCACGAACCAGATGCATTGCTCGGGCGGGGGGCCACGAGGCTGTGTTTACCCGGGCTGCTGCGAGGGCAAGATCACTGATATCAAGCCCAATCAGGCGACCAACATGACCCATCTCTAGAAGTTCACCCAGTATGGTCCCACTTCCACACGGCAGGTTGAGCACGACATCTCGTCTGCTCGGTCGCCCGAGGCGAACCATAGCGGCTGCGAGAGGGCCGGAGAGGGCACCGCGGAAATTGCTTTCTCGCCAGGGACGCGTTGCAAGTGGTCGTCGGGTAGCTCGTACCAGAATCTCCCATCCTTGCTCCCGAAGTGGACGGCGAATACGGACGACGAGGTCGGCATCGGGATCGTCAGGACGGTATGGACATGAAGTCAATTCTTCAAAAAAAGCACCAAGTTTCTTAAAGGTTGCGGTTTCTTTTCCCGCCCCTTCAAGTCGTATTGACTGGAATGTAGTGAGAGGAGTGATGCGGGAGACGTCCTCAAAAAGGAGCCGCATCGCTTGCCGATATTCATATGAGGTGATACCTCGAGGTCGATCAATGGGAAGGGTGATTCCTCGAAAGAGAGCAGAAGCGGTCCTTATCGTGATGAGTTTGTTGCCAGAAGCCTGCACACCAGAGAATGATATCTCCTCATCATTGATCAACTGCGATGCTATCCGTATTCCTCGCTCGGCAAGTTCTTCAATCACCAGCGAACCAAGGCCCTTCGAAAAGGTGAGGGTCCAGTAACAAGGGGGTGATAGAGGTGAAGTCCCTTTCACAGCAGAGCGCCTCGGCACGGCTGAAGTTTGGTAGTGGGGAGCATTCGAGAACCGGCGTCGCATGATAGTGCCTCACTGAGCAGAGTCCGTGCTACCTGTCGGAGGCTTGATAACCTTCATCCGTACCTGACCCTCGGCAGAGCTCTTGTTAGTTGTCAGGTTGATGGTAATTTTATCTGCCGCCAGGTCGTTGCCCCCCTGAAAAAGGTGGGGGTTTTCAGTGAGCGTGACCACCCCCGTTTTAGCGTCGTAGACCCCCATCTGACTCGTCGCTTTTGTGTCGGGACTTTTAGTTACCACGACATCCTTACGCGCAGTGATGGTCTCGACCTTATTATCCGAGCCATACCTTCCCACCATTTGTCGGGCCGTGATAGTAACATCAGCCTGGACGACTTTTACATTGCCGTTATAAATAAAGGAGCGGTTCTCTGCATCGAGCTCGAGCTTATCTGAGGTTATGTACACCGGCTCATTTCGTGATGACGAGCTTCCCAGATCGATAACAGGAGCCTCCGGAGGATTCTCTTTTTTATAGGGCTGGGAGGTCTCGCGGATCTGTGTGGCAACTGGCGCTATCTTCTTTCGGGTAGGATCTTTTTTCTTATCGTTTGATGAGCGCGGCGCCGCGAGACTCGGGGCACTTGAATCAACAGGTATCACAAGACATGCAACGATCACAATCAGTGACATAGCCCGCCAAGGGTAATCAAACGGAGATCTTGTGATCATGGCATTCCCTTATTTTGAGGTCGTATCTCGGTTCGAACTGAGCCAAGAAGTTGAAATATTCTAGTCTCAACATTGCCCTGCATTGAATCTGCTGAAGTGGTTCCTGAACTGTTTTCGATGATAACTCGTGAGGGAGCTACTACCCGACCATCAATCCGTCCGTAGTCGATCGTCTCGCTTGAGATAATCGTGTCGCCTTCATGCTCGATTTTTACTCCTCCTGTGCACCGAGCCTCGCTCAGGTCGGCTCCTGAGAGAATGAGTTCAGCTTTTGGAGCGGTCAGCTTGGTCTGCGAGCCATCAGCCTTGAAAAGTAGTAACGTCCCATTGGTAATTCGCACGATGTTTGTTTGAGGCAGATACTCCCCAACATCGGCCGTAATCTCCCATTCCTTTTGGCCGTTGGGTTTCGTTTGACTACGGTGAAATTTCTTCAAAACGACAGAGCCGGTTGGTTTTTCTGAATCGTCACTTCTCTGTGTTTCTGTGGATTGGACGCCGTCCAGATTATCATCCAATTTTCGGATTGATTGCTCCCGAGTAAGAGCACTGAGAACAAAGGTGGCGCTAAAAAATCCAAACAGGAGCAGCGCTACGAGAATAAAGCTCAATCGACGGGAGATGCGAGCCACGGCAAAGGATTCCTTATTGAGGAGAGGCGGATACTGATTGGATCGTCTCAAAAAGGGTGGTAGCAACTTTGATGAGGGGTTCCATCTCATCTAAACGAAGCATTGAAGCTCCATCCGAGGGAGCGTTGTGGGGTTCTGGGTGACACTCAAGGAAAAGCCCGTCAATACCCACGGCGACCGCAGCACGCACGAGAGGCGCAATGAACTCACGACTTCCTCCCGAGCTCCCGCCAGCTCCTCCCATTGATTGAACGCTGTGGGTTCCGTCGTAGATGACAGGGAAGCCGATATTTTTCATGATGACAAGTCCCCGCATATCGACTACGAGGTCACGGTATCCGAAACAGCTTCCTCGTTCACAAAGAAGTATCTCGGCTTGTCCGGCGGCTTTTACTTTTTCGGCAGCGTATAACATATCAGAGGGGTGGAGAAATTGGCCCTTTTTTATGTTCACGCAAGACGCATGCGCCCCCGCTGAAAGAAGTAAGTCTGTCTGACGGCATAGGAATGCAGGAATCTGGATGATATCTATGCTTCCTTCACATGCTTTTATATCGTCCACTGAGTGCACATCAGTCAGAACCGGCAATCCGGTGGCTTCTCTCACCTCCTCGAGAATGCGGAGCCCCTTGTCACGGCCTATTCCACGGACCCCGGTCGCACTTGTTCTGTTGGCTTTATCGAAAGATGACTTGTATACAACCACAATCGGGTATCGCTCTTGAAGCGTTTGCAAAAACGATGCGGTATGGAGTGCTAGCTCTCTGGTCTCTATCTGACATGGCCCGGCGATTAAGAGCAGTTTATTGGGTTTGATGTATCGTGACATTAGTGCTTCACTCCGACTCCGAGGTATGTTTGCCCTGTTTGGCCACGAGGATGGTACCTATCTGTCTTTTTGTTCGCGCTTCTCAACCGACTGCGCGAGGGCGGCAGCGACAAATCCGGTGAAGAGAGGATGTGGAGCGCGGGGGCTCGATTTGAATTCGGGGTGGTATTGGACCGCGAGAAACCACGGATGGTTCTCAATCTCGATGATCTCTACCAGAAATCCATCGGGAGAGAGACCTGAGAAGAGAAGTCCTGCCTTCGAGAGCTTTTCTCGAAAATCATTGTTCACCTCAAATCGATGTCTGTGTCGCTCATCGATCATCTCAGCCTCATAGAGAGCGCGAGCGCGAGAGCCTGCTGCAAGAGCGCAGGGATACGAGCCAAGGCGCATGGTGCCCCCCATGTCACGGTTCCGTTTCTGTTCTTCCATCATGTCTATAACAAAAGTCCCCTGGTCAGAGAACTCGCGGCTGGTCGCATCGATGATACCCGCCCGCGACCGAGCGAACTCAATAGTCGCCATCTGAAGGCCAAGACAGATCCCAAAGAAAGGGATTCTTTTTTCCCGAGCATACCGAACCGCTTCGATCTTACCCTCGGTGCCACGGACGCCGAATCCTCCCGGGATCAGGATCCCGTCGGGGATCTTGGTACCACATGCACGGGACAGAACGTCCTCAATCCCCTCCCGTTCAATCGCTTCGCTATCGACATAGGCTATCATGACGCGACAATCATTCGCGATGCCGGCGTGATGAATTGCCTCGGAAAGGCTTTTGTAGCTCTCTTTCAGGTCGACATATTTGCCGACCATGGCGATGGTAACATTACCACTCTGAGGAGAGGTCGTCGTTCTCAGGATATGCTCCCAATCGGATAGGTTCGGTGCCCCGGTCCAGATATTAAGCAGTTCGCATACTCTGTCATCGAGACCCTCTTTGTGGAGAAGGAGAGGGAGCTCGTAAATTGAGCGAACGTCGTACGCATTGATGACACAATCCTCACGAACATCGCAGAACAAACTTATCTTCTTCTTTAACTTGGGGTCGAGAAGGTTCTCCGAGCGACAGATGATGATGGATGGAAGAATACCGAATCCCGTTAACTCCTTAACAGAGTGTTGGGTTGGCTTTGTCTTGAATTCGTCCGCTGCCGCAATATAGGGGACCAAGGTAAGGTGGATGTAAAGGACATGCGAGTGACCGACATCAGCTCGCAGCTGGCGAATTGCCTCAATGAAGGGGAGGCTCTCAATATCTCCGACAATTCCACCGACCTCAATAACACAGATGTCGAAGCCGTCGGCTGCAAGGAGGATTCTTCTCTTTATCTCATCGGTGATGTGGGGAATGACTTGAACTGTCCCTCCGAGGTAATCCCCTCGTCGCTCATTAGCAATGACGGTCTCGTACACCTGACCTGAGGTAAAGTTGTTCTTTCGACTCATCGGCCTCCCGATAAATCGCTCATAATGGCCGAGGTCAAGGTCCGTTTCCGCCCCGTCATCAGTCACGAAAACCTCTCCGTGTTGGGTCGGACTCATCGTTCCTGGATCGACATTTATATAAGGGTCTAGTTTTAAAAGGGTGACCTTCAGCCCCCGCGCCTGGAGGAGAGCCCCGATAGCGGCCGCGGAGAGTCCTTTGCCGAGGGAAGAAACAACTCCACCAGTGAGAAAGATAAATTTGGTCGGCCGGCCGTTCATGCAGACATCCTGTTAAGAGACCCGGTTATCAACTACCGATGTCATTGGTACAACGGGTGAGATTACACTAGAATTGGGCCGTCCGCATTATCGAGGAGCAATAATTGGGGGGCAAAATGATAATTTGTAAAACGGTGTCGGATTACACGGGGTGGCGTTTCCAGCAAGGGGGGCGGATCGGTGTCGTTCCGACTATGGGGTATCTCCATGAAGGGCATCTTTCACTCGTTCGCCAGATTCGGCAAGCGTGCGACCATGTCGTGGTGACCATTTTTGTTAATCCCACTCAGTTCAATCAAGGTGAGGATTTTGAAAGGTATCCGAGGAATGAGGATCGAGACTGTGAGCTTCTCGAAGTGGAGGGTGTGAGTGCCGTTTTTATTCCTCAAGTCGATGAGGTTTATCCTGAAGGGGTCGCCTCGTGGGTAACCGTAGAGGGCGTTACCGAAAGCATGGAGGGAAAATATCGACCCGGTCATTTTCAAGGGGTGACAACGGTGGTCACGAAGCTCTTCCATATCATTCAACCGCAGGTAGCCATATTTGGCGAGAAGGACTTTCAACAGCTTCGGGTGATTGAAGAGATGACTCGAAGTCTCTTTTTCCCGATATCCATCCTCAGGGGGCGTATTGTGCGAGAGGAGGATGGAATCGCGATGAGCTCGCGGAATGTGAGGCTATCTTCGTCAGAGCGTGAAGTGGCTCGAGCGATACCCCGTGCCCTTCGGGTTGCTCATGCACATTGGCTGGGAGGAGAATCGAGCGCGCGGGTGCTTCGAGCAGAGATTCGTGAACGTCTGCGAGAAGAGGGGATACGGACTGAGTATGTTTCGGTCATAGACGAGGAGACCCTGCAACCAGTCAAGCAGGTGGGGTGGGGAGCTCGGGTATGTCTTGCTGCGTGGGTTGGGGGAGTACGTCTGATCGATACGATGAGATTCCGGCAGGGAGAGGAGTGGGATGGGTCGGTGTCACATAATAGGGTACTTCTCTGAATTATGTTGAAGTTCCCTCTCTCACGACAAAAGGACGGCAATGATACCAGTCAGAAAAATGCCATCTGAGGTACCCGCGCCTCCGATCGATATCACGGGTGCCTCAATTTTGTCGAGATCGCTGAGATTCATGAGATCCGCGCCAATAAGAGTTCCAAGTGTACCGGCCACATAAGCGACAGGTGCGGCGTGTTCGGGTGCGATTGTGTGAGCAGCAAGGATAGCTATAAGGGGAGGGATGAGAGTGGGAACTGCGATGCCCACCCCCTCAACGCGGAAGGCAAGGTTGTGGACTGCGATGGTGACGAGCGCCGTTGCAAGGAGGCTAGAGGTTATCACCTCGTGGTTGAGGAGGAGCAACTGGTTTAAGAGAAGGTATAGGGAGAGGCATACCGGGATGATAGCTCCTCCCAGATTGACCGCAACAATCGTCTCTGATGAGTGTCGGGCCTCTGGTATCCGATAATGCATGCCGTAGAACGTTACCGTTTGAGGAGGGGAAATTCGTCTTGTTTTTAACCTGGCGACCGGAATATTAACCACGCTACCGAGAAGCGAGCCGAGCAGGCAGATTGCAATCACTCTGGGAGGAATGCCCAATTTCTCAAACGCGAATGAAATGACGTGTAGCTCAACGAGGATGAGGAGGGCAAACGTGAGGAGGAACCCCACAAACATGAAAAGGGGAGCAACGGGTAGGTAGGTGTGGGACGGAGATCTCATTGGTCGGACCCTCCTTCGTGGAAGACCACCCACCGATATCTTAACGCCGTCCGCTGAGACGCTGAAAGAGGATTGAACGAAATATCATGATCCAGATCCCCAAAACGAGACTAACAAAAAGGGTTCCGATAGAGCCGAGCATCCCACCAAATATTTGGCCGAAGACTGCCGACGAAACCTCGCTGCCGGGCAGAGCCAAAGCAGCGACGGGAAAGAGGGGGTTCATCGCTCTCATAACCGTAAACAGACCATCCGTACCCGATATGAAGAGAAGAGGGCTAACCACGAGGACAATCGCCCCCAGCCAGGCGGCCCCCTGCTCCTTCATGAATTCATAACAGAGCATGATTCCATTCACCCCATCGGGCTGAATGTGTTGAATGATCTCTGGAGCGGGGTTACACCAAATTACAACCACCAGATGAATAAAGAGAGTCACCAAGTTAAAACCTTCTCGCGATCCTCCGAGAGCTTGAGCTGACAGTTCGATGAGGTAAAAAAAGAAGCCGAAGGCAATAACACTCGAGAATGTTTCGTAGCGGAAGGTGCGCCAATCAGGAGTCCGATTTGACGCGATATCTGCGACCCAGTTGTAGAACATCCCGATAATCGCAGCTTGAAGCAATCCAAGTATCAAGCTTCCTATCAGTGAGAGACCAGCAAGTAACGAAAAAAAGGAACCGAGGAGCGAAAATGAGAAGATCCACAGCATCACCAATCCGAGCGACGCTGGAACGATCCGCCAATGTCGCCTGAGCAGCCGCACCGACTCGCGAGCGGTCTCTGAATAAAGTTCAATTGTTGAGAGAGCGGATTGTTTCACGGCAAAATCATTTCGAGGGAGAAGAAGGTTGGCTAGATGGCGCTCCCGATGTGTTCCGCCGGCGGCGTCCCCTGCTGCGTGAACGTCCTCGTTTGCGAGCTCCATCGTGAGAGCCCTCGGTCTCCTCGTAAAAACGAGCCTCTCTAAGCAGTCGATAGAATAAGCGATCGTGTCCCGAGGAGGGGAGGACGCGAAGAATCCCATCGGCATCGCTGAGTGAATCCGCTCCCCACTGTCGACCCGAAAAGGAGCCTTTGACCCCCTCTGTAAAAAGGGCATGGATTATCTGAATTGATGCGGTTAACCGCTCTCGTTCCCGACGGGGTACCGCCATCTTGCTGAAGAAGCTTCGTACATATTCAGCAACATCGGATGAGCCATCTCCAAGCTTTTCAATGTCCTCTCGGCCATTGGGAGCCTTCGAGAAGAGAGCGAGTAGAGCCAATGGGATAAAAAGGTCTACCGATTCTCCATTCTGGACGATGTCGTCCAACCGCTCGAGTGTTTCGGAGCATGGAGTGTGGGCTTCGAGGATGGTAACATCAATCGCCGGAAGAAGGGCTTCGAGTAATTTCATCGAGCCGAGGAGGCGGACAATCTTGAGGAAATGCCCGGAGAGAACATCTTTTCTGAATTCATCAAAAACACGAACATCGGTGCACTGATGAATAAGTTGAGTGTTCCTGAGGACTGATTGAGCAGTACTTTCTTCGATGCCAAATCCACTTCGGGCAGCATGTCGAACAACCCGTATCATCCGAACAGGGTCCTCTGATATTCGCACATCGGGGTCTCCGATGATGCGAATCAGTCTCGCACGCATGTCATCGATACCCCCAACATAATCGATGATAGTTGATGACAAAGGATCATAGTAAAGGGCGTTGATGGTGATATCGCGCCGATATGCATCGGTCTCCTCGGTCCCGAAACGATTGTCGTCGAGAATCGGGGAGGATGGTCCCTCCTGAACATCTTCCTCAACGGATGGAAGGGGTGAAAGTTCACGAAAGGTGGATACTTCAAATATTTTCTCTCGGCCGAAAAAAATCTGAGCAAGTTTAAAACGCCGCCCGATGATGCGGCTGTTGCGAAACAGCGATTTAATCGCTCTCGGGGTCGCGTCGGTGGCAATGTCGAGGTCTTTGGGGGTCTTCTTGAGCAGAAGGTCGCGGACCCCGCCCCCGACAAGGTAGGCGGAGTAGCCGTGGTGCGAAAGTCGCTCGATGACGGAGCGAGCAAGGGGATCGAGGTCCGAAGGCCGGATACAGTGATGTTCGGACGAATAGCGGTGCGGGTTCATGTAACCTAAGAGAATCCCCTAGGGGGTTAATATTAAAGAAAAAAATGGAGAAAAGCGTGCTCCGAATCGTAAAGCTTTTCGCCGTCTCAGCCGACCCCACCTATGGATCGCGACGGTGCGGACCGTGATGATCACAGATGAAAGACCTGTGGACCAAATGGAGGTCGTTTCGCTTGTCCCAAGGCACGAAGCGGGGGCCAGTGTCTGTGAATCATGTCCCGACGGAGTGTATCACGTTTTGATTCTGTTTCTCTACTCAGGGATGTTTTATGGCTCGGGGTGTTTACTCGCATGAAATAGGGGATCCAGACTTTGAATGGCTCCTCTCTACGTACTTGGAGCGGTGTCCCCGATGCATCAGGGTCGACCAACCTGGGATGCCGCTGACCATCATCAGTACAGACGGACTTGAGACCCTGTCTCCTTTGAAAGCTCTGTATCCCGAGGGGCAAGCGACAGGTAAACGAGCCGGTTGTCAGCAAACCCCCAAACCATCTCATGAGGACAAGAACTCTCGATAGTTCAACAGGAGAGCCTAGAAGCTGATTCCTCTCGTAGAGAGAACTTTATTAAACCCATCGAGCGCGGCGATTTTGTAAGCTTGTGACAAGGATGGGTAGTTGAAAACAAGATGAACAAGAAGGTCAAGCTTTCCCCCTGTGGCTATGACTGTTTGACCGATGTGGACTACTTCAGTTGCCCCTTCACCAATCGCGTGTACCCCAAGAATCTCGAGGGAGTTTGGATTAAATATTATTTTTAAGAAACCGTCGGTGTTGCCTAGTATCCGTCCCTTCTCAAGCTCGGAAAAACGACAAGTGCCGATCTCATAAGGTATTTTATCCCGGGTAAGCTCTGCCTCTGTTTTTCCCACCATCGAGATCTCGGGAATCGAGTAAATTCCGTGGGGGATCGGAAGTTCAGGAAAAGGATCATCAATTTTAAGGGCGTGACATGCGGCGCGCCTCCCGTGCTCTATCGCAGTTGAAGCAAGACCCGACCGACCACAGACATCGCCAACCGCGTAAATATTTGGGACGGCGGTCTGAAAATTCTCGTCGACAGGTATCATTCCCTCGGGAGTAACCTGTATGCCAAGAGGGGCAAGTCTGAGAGATGCTGTGTTGCCCGCTCGACCGGCAGAGACAAGGAGAACATCGGTGACGAGCCGTTTACCACTTTCGAGCACAATCACAGCCCTTCCATCAGAGGCGCGGCGACACTGTGCCACCTTTTCACCAGTGAGAACTGATGCTCCCCATTGGCGAAGACTATGAACGAGACACTCGCGTATATCTTGGTCGATGAAGCTGAGGATGGCGGGACGAGCTTCTACGACTATCACCTCAACTCCGAGAGCTGCAAACATCGATGCGTACTCAGAGCCAATAACACCCCCACCCACGATGCCAAGAGAGCGGGGCAAACGCTCAAGGCCTAAGATGCCATTGCTGTCAACGATGACGCTATCGTCAAACTCAAAACCATCAGGACGACGGGGGCTCGTCCCGGTCGCAATAACAATAAACTCACTCGTCAGACTTTCTCGGATCGAACCTCGCTGAACGACGACAGTGTGAGCATCCTCAATTGAAGCCCATCCGCAAATGATCTGAATTCTATTTCGCAACAGCTGCGCCCGCAGAGTTTGTTCAGCACTTGCAACGATTGAGGCAGACCAGCGGGTCAAATCCTCCATCTCAATATCGTTTTTCACCCGGTAGGACTGCCCGAACTGGGTCCAAAGGCGATACCCCGAGAGATGGAGAATCGCCTCACGGAACGACTTGCTTGGAATCGTCCCATCGTGAAGACAAACTCCACCAACTCTCGGATTAAGATCAATAATCGCAGCTCTCTTTCCGAGTTTAGCCGCCTGAATAGCGGCTTTCTGACCTGCTGGACCACTACCGATGACCACCATGTCATAATTCGATGACATCGAGCACTCCGTGCATAACAGTGATGTACTTCTGACCCGCCGTCCTATCCCCCGAACACATCAAGGATTGAACGAGAGCCAACCGCCCTAAACCTTAAGCTAGTGAAGATGTGTATTGAGTGACTTAAGGATACGGGTAACGAGTCATAAAGAAAAGACGGAACTGATTGGCAAGCTTATAAGGTTTTTTCTAAAAGGAACGAACCCCTTGATGCCTAGCTCAAAATGGTCGGGTGCTCCCCTCGATCCAGCCAATCTAGATTGTAGGGGAGACGGTCGATACGGATGCAGAACGAAATCCCATTTATCTGAGTGTAATGGGGAGCCCCCCTTTTGATTAGGCTGGTGATATATCTCCGGGGGAGTACTCGCCAAGGATCCTTAAAGAGGTTGTCAGTCTGGCAAGACCACGCACGAGAACATCCGCTCCCTCTGGATGAATCACATCGAGGTAGAAAAGATACTGAAACGGCTTACCCCTAACGGGTCTCGATTCAATCTTCGTCAAGTTACCGCCTTGGTCTTTTAATTCCGAAAGAACCCTCAGAAGACTACCCGGCTCATGCTCAAGGGTGGCAACCAACGAAACCTTGGAGGGAAAACCATGGGGAAGTAGGGGCTTTCCCACGACAAGAAAACGAGTGTAGTTCTGGGGATCATCCTCAATCGATGGGAGAAGGACGGTTAGACCGTAAACGTGGGCAGCTTGTTCGCTCGCGATGGCTGCTCGGCAGAGATCTCCCGACTGGGCAACGAAACGCGCGGCTCCTGCGGTGTCAGAGAATGGCTCCGGAGAGAAATGGGGATATTCTTCGAAGAGCATTCGACATTGTTCCAGTGCTTTGGGATGAGAGCACACCTGAGAAATATGAGATATTCGCTCCTGAGGAGTCATGGTCTGGTCTGGAAGTACCAAAAGATTATGTTGAATACGGAGGTATACCTCACCTCTGATAGGAATATCGTACTGGCACAAAAGATCGTAGTTCTCGTAAATGGAACCAATGAGGGAGTTTTCAATGGGGAGAACGCCAAATGAGGAGCGGTCCTCGACAATTGCTAAGAATATCTCCTCAAACCTCTTTGTCTCAACTAAAGTGAAGGGGGTCTTGAAAAAAGCTTGTCCTGCGAGATGACTGAATGATCCAGCCGCTCCTTGGCAAGCGATTGAAAGAGGATAATTATCCTTCATGAGAACTCCACGACAAGATTTCAGTGCTGGTTGAGATAAGGTGATGAGCTATTTATTCTGAAGATTTTCAGCGAGAAGTTCGACATTCGCCCGAGGTACTTCTACAAATATTTGCTCAGAGCATTCGGTTTTAAAATGAGGGGGGTGAGCCAGCTCAACGACGACAACTCGGGCTGACGCACCGGTTGCTATGATACGGGGATATGGGGGAAGTTCATGCACTCGCCCTACCTGACCAAAGAAGGGGTGTCGAATCAACCGGACCGACCGACCGACTGCTAATCCAGGTGAATGTTCTTTCAGGTTTACTTCGTCAATCGGTTCAGTAATCGAAATAGCCGCACCTAATGAAATGATCGCCTCTGGTCGTATCGCACCCGCCCGAACCTGCGTTATTCCGGATATCGAGGCTCCCTGACCTTCGTGCTGCTTCAGCGCAAAAAATGCCTGGTCGCTCATCGGTATCGAACCAAATCCTTCTGTGATGAAAAAAGTGAAAGGAACCGCCTCATCCCCCGTGATGGCGACTCCAAATCTTCTCTCGGCATATGACTCAATAACGTGGTCTTCAACTGAGCCGGCGACCCATCCCGCGATGCCTCGATTGGCACCCTCGAGGAGAGCTCCGAGGGAGGGGGAACCTCGTGAGACAATCACAGCTCCCGCTAAATCCTCACGAGGTGGAAGGGACGATAGAGCGCCATCTTCCTCCAGAACTACCAGTTTTCCTGATCGCTCACCACCAACTCCAAAAACTCCCTGAATGACGGTGCAGACTGCTGATACCGTAACTCCGATTCCATCTTGAATTTCGGAAATTGTTCCCGCGAGGAAAGCTTTTTTTTGGACCTCCGTAGGAGGGCATCGAACCATAATGGTCCCCGTCACTCCACTGATGAGTTCAATGGTGCCATCCACCGGAGTGGAGACTTCGGCGCGAAAAAGTCCGAAAAAAGCCCGATGCCGGGCAACGATATCCCCTTTTCGAACCGCGTCGCCGATATTGACGGTAAGTGTACTTATCGCCTCTTCAGAGGAAAGGCCGATCTCTTCGGCAATCCTAACAAGAACCCCCTCACCACTGATTTTGGCCGAGCCGATGATAGTTTCAGACTCTACGTGATCACCAACTCGGACCGATATTACTCCAGGAATAGGGAGTTCTCTTCGCCTTTTAATGGAGGTATTTAAGAGCACTGATGCCCCACCGGAATACGCCTGACCCATTAGCCATCCTCCTGAGAATGGGTTGCAATTTTCAGAGCTTTCATTATTTGTAGCTGCCTTCGTGCTCGAGATTCAGGATCTGGAGGAAAGGGTATAGGCCGACCTCGACAATCAATGATGAGTCCGCAGCCACCACCGATGATTTCGCGCCTCAAAGGGATCCCTGGGCCTGCCCCGATATCCACCTGACCTTTCGGCTCGATTAGGAGTGTATGGCGCTCTCCTCCCAGCGGGATAAGAGAGAACTCGGATGCGGTGAATGCTTGCCGCTCCCCGCTATCTACAACAATCGTACCGAGGGGGGTACCTGGTGGAAGCTTGCCGGAAAAAATGGGTGCAATGCAGTAACCTAAATGAATGAGGCAGTCTCGTTCAAGAATCTGGGTCGCTCCAGCTGGTTCTACCGAAGAGAATATACCGAGATGAGGGAGCATGAAGACAGAATCAACGAATAGCTGCGTGATGCCCTCACACTCAAATCCATCAATCATCATAAGGGCCGCTTGGGCACGGTCAGGCGCGTGGCTGAGAACACCACCTGAACCGACAATCGCCTCGATTCGAACAAGCGAAATGAGCTGATCATTCGATCCTTGATTGAAGGCATCGCCAATCTCTCTCAGTTTTTCGCCTTCATTTACCGACAGTGCAAGCGAGCGGTGATGAGCAAATGAAAGACGCAAAGCTTCCCGACAAACCGCATGTTCGAGCCAGAGGTCATCGTTGGTTTGTGGGATAGTGGTCGGACGAATCATCTTGTTACGAATTCTGTTCTTCAGATCTTCCAGGTCGGCGACAAACGGCAACCATCGCGCAATCGCTTCAATTCCAGCCTCCAGCAGAACATTTCCGATGGAGTAGCTCATACCTAAGTTGGCACTCACTGTCCGTGTGAGGACTCGTCCGTTAAGTGGGTTAATGCAGGAGCTAAAAACGTCAGTCGTTGCTCCCCCGATATCAACCGCAATCGCCTCGATGTTAAGGCGTTTGGCGAAATGATCTATCATTATGCCGACAGCGAGTGGGGTCGGCATAATCGGAGTGCTCGTCCAACCCATCAGGGTGCGGTAACCGGGAGAATGGCTCATCACATGGGAGAGGAAGAAGTCGTGAATAGCTTCGCGTGCCGGCGCAAGATTTTCTCGGTCAAGCCTCGGACGAACATTATCAACGATAGTGACGGACCCCAACGGAGCGAGAACCCTCTGCACCTCAGCCGCTGCGAGGATATTTCCGGCAAATATTATGGGAAGGGATAGGGAATCCCCGAATCGAGGTCGAGGTGCCGCTGCGAGCAAGAGTTCCGCAGCCTCGATAACCTGAGCAACCGCTCCTCCATCTACGCCCCCACAGAGTAGAAAGATATCTGGCTTCAGGGCGCGAATGCGTTCTATCTTCTCGTGATCACTTCGACCGTCATCAGCTGAAATTGAATCGATGACAATCGCACCAGCGCCCAGAGCTGCCCGTTCAGCTGATTCAGTTGTCATCCTCCCAACAAGACCCGCGACCATCATCTGCAGGCCACCTCCCGCTGAGCTCGTTGAAAGGTAAAGATCGGTACCCCTTGAGGTTTGGGCTGGGGTCTCAATTGGGGGAGTAAGCTCGGGAGAAAAAAAGTGACAGGAGGACAGTTCCTCTAGTTCGGCGAAGGCATTGCGGACTCCTACCGTGACATCGGCGACTGGCTGTTCGACAGTTGTTGGCGCCTCCCCGCGCGTCCGAAAGTGCCAACCATTATCATCGCGCTCAAACATGAGCGCTTTGGTAGTTGTTGACCCACAATCTGTGACGACAACTCGAATCATGAAGATTCCCCTGCGTAATTAGTAGATTCCTCCAACTACCAAACCTCTGACAGCTTGAAACCACGGACCGGACATGAATTGAACTCGCTCTACCAATAAGGCCATACGGGCCATTACCGTGGACCCAAAGAATGCGCCAAAGCATATCATCATTACCCAGCGAGCTACCTTGGATGAAGAGCCTTTTTGAAGAGAATCACTCTTCACTGTTGCAAGGAAATAGCTTAAAACGAGGGTCATTGTACCCACGAACACGATATTGCTGAGACTCGTAGTCCAGCTGATGCCATCTGACGAAAGAACGATTAATGGTTTGAGACTGCTTCGGATCTGAGGAATCATTTCCGCGAAAAATCCCTTGATACCGAGACCTGCGCTAAACCCAAGGGATAGACCGATTACCAGTTTTGCCAGCCACCCGTACTGTTTCGAATAGATCGTATAGTAGAGTAGCCCGAATGAAAGAGGAAAAATGTACAAAAGGTAAGAGCTTTTGTAGGGGGTTAGGACGGTCCCATCAGGAAAGTATTCAATACCAAAGCCGAGCAGCGGTGCCAGTATGTTCGGCCAGAGGAAGTTCTTGAGGGTAAATATTGGAGCGAAACCGGCAGCGATACCGATGAAGAGGTGTTCAAAGCACCGATAAGCGGCATTTTCTCTTATTAGGAAGCTAAAAATCGCGAGGGTGCAGATACCCCCGACCAGCACTGATGCGAGCTCCCACATTATCGTATCCTCCCGGAAATCGCCCTAAGAATTAGCGGAATATTTCCCATAAATATGAGAAGCACGATGGCAAGCTGTGATATTCCGAGTGCCGTATTAATCGCCTGGGATGAATCTTCCTCTCGGTTGGGATAGGTCTTTTCTAACAACTCGGAATACCATGCAGCGCCGGAGACACCTTCAAGAATTCCCTTTAGTTGTCCAGAATCGCGATATATGTAGGCCTCGGGAATGGTTATTGAGGTGCAGCCGTGAATGAATGTGGGGGCTATTCCATTTCGCCGAAAGAATTGCACATAGGTATCAAAGGTGCCGATGTAGCCAGTTAATTGAATCAAGAGATCGATATCCGAGATAGTCGATACTCCCGCCATGAGCGGAAGCTTAGACAGGTCATTTCCCCGAGCGTCCTTACTGATATATGTGGCGATATTATTCGACTTGGCCAGAGCCTGGATAAAGAGAGCTAGCCCCGTGCGGAAACCGATATTTGCCCAATCTTCTCCATAGGTCCACCTCTCGGTTGGATTTTCTCGCATTAATCGGCTGGCCACGGACTCAGGTACCGCCTCTAGGAAACCCTCCCCCTGACTAATCTGGGTCATTACAACGAACGGAATTCGTCGTCTCATCAGATGTTCTATAACAACCTCCGCTTGGGGGCCGTTCTCCGCGTAATTCGAGGGGCCATAATCCATTGCTACGAGGGCGATTCTCCCCTGCTTTTTTTGCAAGCTCTCTACGAGATGGAAGCTTTCCGTCGCCGCCTTCAAGGGGGCCGCAGGAAGCCGTATGCCACCTACCAGAGGCAGAAGGACCGCCAAAAATATGACCAGATAGACGATCCGTCTCCCTCGATTAACCACGATCCGCCCCCCCCGTGAAGCCTTTCGCCTCTACTGAGAACCACATCCGGATACAGAGAACGAGTGAGGCAACTCCCGCCCCAAGTTTTATAGCTCGAAAGACTCCGGCGCTGGGAACTTCTAGTAGCCAGAGCCGAACGGAACCGAATGATTCTGATATCATCAGACCGACAGATGTCTGACCTAGTATCACCAGAAGGGCAGCCACCATCATGAGAAGTGATTCGATAGAGGTAACTCGAAAAGCTCTATAAGCTGCAGCCGCAATATAAAAGGCAAGAAGCGCAAACATTGATGAGCCGAGCGAGGTGAATACCCCATCAAAAAGGAGAGAAAAAAGTCTCCGAGACAGCCTATTTTCTCGGTCGTAGGCGGTTTGGGCTGAAATAAATGTCCGAGCCGAGGAAAGGAGAGGAGGGAGGGTGGCGACAGTTTTAAGCGAAGTAGGGGCTGTTTCGAGCGACGTTATGGCGTCTCGAAGTTGCGTGCCGAGAACGGTGATTAGCTCCTTCTGGATCTCTGGAGCACTGACAGCTGCAATTTGAGCCTCGAGAGCTATTAGCGCGGGGATGAAAGCTCGTACGCGGAGTTCAGTCGGGGGCACATCCTTCCGCTGAGCAGTCGCATCGGTGATGATTGCATCTGCAAAGAGAGACAAGACCTCAATATTTCTGGTTTTTCGGGCATCGGAGAGCGAGGAGAGCCAGTCTGCTGTGGACACTATCGTCATCGCAAAAAGGCCAGAAAGGAGTATTCCGCTAAAGGCTGCTCCTGGACGCCTAAATGCTATTTTTGAACCATGCACCATACACAGGTTTATGATTCCTAATCCTACAGAGACATAAATTGCTGCAAGGAATCCGTTTGTAATCGATTCATGATGAGATGAAATACCCCAAGCGTCGAGTACAGATTCAGACAGCAGAAATTCAAGGACAAAATATGCTCCACCAAGGAAAGTGACGCCGGTTATGAGAGCCTCACGGAGATTACGAATTTTCATGTCGTGAGAGAGCTCCAACTAAAGGATATGAGGAGTGAGACCAGGTCGGGCATTTCGCTGAGGGAGGGAACTAATTGTTTCATCGTCTCGAAGAGAATGCCTATCACGATGAGTATCATGATGCCAACCTTAGCCCTATCTTGAGCATAAAGGCTTCCGACAAGGACCGGTTCCTTACTGAGGTATGCCGAAGCGGAGAAAAGCTCTTCGCCGATTAGGGTATAATCACATGTGCATACAAAAAATGGCACTTGCTCAGGACTGACGGAGGCGGCGACTTGAGCTGCACCGACCTGTTGCCCTGCTTCAGAGAGTATCAAACTTTCAGCGGCGAAGGATCCAAAAAGAAATGCGGCTCCAGGTTGTTCACGGTGAGTAATTCCGATGTATCCAGAGGCAAAAGCAAACTGCTCATCAGATAAATATATGAGGGACGTTGGATCGAAAGAGCTGGATCGATGCTCTAAACGATATGATTCTGAAACGACGTCTTCGATGAGTGCAAGGGCATCCGGAGCCGACTGAGGCACAATGAGACGCGAACGAAAAAGGGCAACTTTGCGGGCGACGAAAGATAGTACTCCCATACAGGCATAAAGGACCGGCCCGAGGGGGGTCAAACCGGTCGTGAACATAATCGGTCGTCCCTGTTCGACAGCTTGGCCCACTGAATGCTCTATAGCGTCGACCCCGGGAATGCGACGAATAGAGAGTTTGTCAGGCGAGGTTTGTGCTCGCCGAATAAATTGAAAGAGCACCGCGATCAGCAGCAGCAGAAACAGCAACATCGCGGGAGTCGCGTGGTCAGTTGCCATCAGTTAGATGCTCCAGAAAACGGTGCCATAACTCTTCGAAATCTCTTTCGCCACCGGCTGCGCATAGTTTATTGATAGTTTGGAATGCGCGGTCAGGTAAAAAAAGTCCGATGATTGGTGCCGAAAGTTCGAAGAATGCAACGAGGCATCCCCTCAGCGGAAGGTGGGCTTCGATGACAATAGCCAGAGGAAGGGCTAAGGGAGAACTCTTAATCTTCTGAGCTAACCACCGGATATCCTCTTCCAGCATGTGGGCGCTGGATTGATGGGTTGAGTCAAGGGGGAGGGTATCTTTCATGATCTTCTTTCTTGATAAATAATACCTCACTCATCGATCGGTCCCAAAGAATGATTGAGCATATCGCTCTTTGATTCCTGATCGGTTGTATTTCTCCAATCAGGAGATGGTTCCTCTGGGTGTAGCTCAGCATCATCCATCAGAATGTCCGGTGGCGTTATCGCCCGTAGCCTATCCTCAAATTCCTCAGTTTTTGCCCGTAAGAGAGTAAGCCGTTCCCGAAGAGGCTGAGGGTCAACGCTCCGTCCAAGTTCAATCAGACGCTCCTTCTCATCGGGCGGGAGACCAGCTTTGCCGAGGCGAGCTTTGTTCTGTTTCGCTAACGAAAGATGGGCACTCCTGAATGTCTCTGACGCCTGCTCATACATCGCTTGTACGAGATCGGCATACGGGTACTGAATTTTCGCTTTGAGCTTCTGGAATCGATCCGTTAACCATTTGACCTTCCGTTCCAAATGAAAAACTTCTCTTTGCTTTTCCTCCAGATTGACGACCCCATCTTTATTAACCTCCCCCGCGGTTATTCCCTCAACTTCGGCGCGAGCCCTTTCCAAATTCGCTTCAGCCTGGACGGCACGCCCTTCAATCTTCTCAAGGTGCCTCATTCGAGAGGTCGTGAGAGTCTCTATTTCACGGGTTGATTGCTCGATGGAGTGAAGGTCTTCATCGGTGGGTGCCGGGACAGGGACCACTGTCATCAGGCCGCTCGCACCGCGGAGGATGACTTTAAGACTGGTGAGATGTTCGGGGGGGACAGGTGCACCAGGGGTTTGAGGAGATATTTTCTCGGGTAACATACCGCCGACTATCCTCGCCGTCACCCCTCGTGGAGAGGAATCGCCTTCCCCATTCACGGGGACGGTCCAAACGGGAATAGTTTCAAGTCGTCCTGAATCGAAAATCAGCAGCGCAAATGAGTCAGTAATCTCAAGGTCGGATTGGATCTCAGCAGTAAATATCGACCCTTCAGCTTTGGCTGGACATCCAAAACCCAGGGTCATCAAGAGTAGGAAAGAGACTATAATTTCTAGCGCCACTCGTTCGGGAGCTCCTATTTTTTTAAGAACGACGTAAGTAATTATTCTCCGAGAATTTCATCACTTGCGCGAAGAGCTGCATCGATTCTTTGCCTTGCCACTGCAATTGCTCTTTGGAGGGCATCAACCTCAATACCCTTCGAAAGAGCCTGTTCATCCTCCGCGCTGAGGGTGGTCGATGATGAGCCCAATAGTACAGCATCGATCCACTTCTCCTGCTCGGCAAGCGATCTTAATACTGCTCTGCTAACTCTCGCACTCGGAGCTACTGACACGAGGATATCGATGTTCTGGGTAAGCTTAGAAACCTCGCTCTCCAGAATCTTCCTTCGGCTGCTTTCCTCCTCTTGTGCCCTCTCAAGAGGAGCCTCAAGGTTTGACGTGCTTTTTTCTGGACCGTCTGGCAATAATTCTCGCAGCTTTTGAGATTCACTGGTCGCCCGTGAGGCGCCAGCCTTTGTTTCCTCAATTCGTCTTTCGATGAGGGCAAGCTTTGCACGTTGATCCAGTAAATTGGTCAGCCCGGCGGGGGGGGGCTGAGATGATAATGCAACCTTCCTCAAAATCCACGACATCTCAGCTCCGGAGGCTCGTAGACCGCTTCCTTCATATCCCTCGCTAGTCTGGGTGCCGATAAGCTGAATCTTCTCCCCTCCAGCAATGTTAATTATGACAGGTTCCCTGATGTCGGAATTCTGAGGAAGCCTCAAACTGACGGTCCCTCCCTTACTCTTCTCGTCGAGGATTATAAGAAGGGCTGGACCTTCCGGGGGAACGTCTACGATCATCGGAGAGGAAATCCGCTGGCCAGATGGGCGATCCTCTGCGAGCAGACCAATGTAACGACCGTCAGCGAGCGTTGGAAAAGACGCATCCTCGAGACTTCTATCCCAGAGAAGAAAAAGCGAAACTGCAGATACAACTCCGATGACGAAGAAAGAGAGTCGGATACGACCAAATGGACGGCGGTTTCTCGGGGGAGTAGGGAAATGACGGTGAGATTGATGGAAGAATGAAGTGGTCATCACAAGCTGGTGCACCCGTCTGAAGGCAAATGTACCGGTGAACCGGGGAGTATTCATCATGAGAATATTTTTAAGCCACTCGCTAGGGGTAGATTAAACCGATTCGGAGCATCATCGAAAGGAGGGATGCCGACGAAATAAACCTCGGGGCTGTTCTCTATCAACGAGTCTCCCGAATCGCCCGAGCGGGTACCCCAGCGACTATCTGTCCTGCAGGAACATCATCTCGAACGAGTGAATGCGCCCCCACGATTGCGCCATCTCCTATGGTGACTCCATCAAGGATGGTTGAATGGGCGCCAATCCAGACATGTCGGCCGATCGAAACCCCGCCCCGAATTTCCATATCCTGCTCGATAAGGGGAGTTTCCCCATCCGAAGGCCGATGGTTTCCCGGCCCTATGTAGCAAAACGCAGCAATAAGGGTGCTTTCTCCTATCACTATTTTTGACTGACTCGCAATTCGGCAATATGAGCCGATGTTGACGCCTCTCTCGAGAGTTATTTGGGCTGATTTCGCTGCCACAGAGGAGAAGCGCCCAACCAAGGTGTAATCTCCCAGTATGATAGAGGCGTTCGGGCCTTTTGCCTCGACGGCGGCATAATCATCGAGCATCACCCGCTTTCCGAGGCACACGCTCCGCGGATTTCTGATCGTTACCCCAGTGCCTATCGCTGCTCTTGAGTCGCAGGAGCTAAAGAGAAGAGGGTAAAGTGCCATCCGCAGAGCCATACCGATCGCTCCAGGTAAGCTACCAAGCGTCGTTATAGCCTCGTATTGAGCTAAATGAGCCCATGAGCTATCCGGACCAACCTGTCTGTCCTTGTAGCTCCTCAAAGGAGATGTAGTGGTTGCAAACTGCCGTTGTTGGGGGGTCATCGCAGGCGAATTAGAGAGACCGGTCATGAGGGTTTCCATCATGAAAATCGTTTGGCAACGGTAAGAATGGCGATAATCGAGAGAGCGTCCGTGATTTGACCAGAATTTACCATTTCGAGAGCTGAAGTGAGCGGAATCCGGGTAACCTCGAGCTCTTCAGTATCCTCAGGTGCACGGGGGACCTCTTCGAGATCGGTGGCAAAAAAAAGATAGGCAACCTCATCTGAGTGGCTATTACTCAAGTGAATTTCCGCCCCAAGCTTTTCCCAGCAGCGAGCCTCTATCCCAGCTTCCTCGGCCAACTCTCGCTTCGCGGCAATTATCGGCTCCTCCCCTCGCTCAGCTCCTCCCTCGACGATCTCCCACGAATAACAATCCGTCGCATAGCGATACTGACCAACGAGATAGATATTTCGATCCGCTGTCATCGCTACAACCCCTGTAGCGATCCTGGTTTGAACCACGCCGTAGATGCCTGGGTTACCGCTCGGCTGAACGACCTGGTCCTCTCGTACCGTTATCCACGGATTAGAGTACACAATCTTTGTTCCATTCGTTTTCCACGGGTTTCTGCCTGATTTCAACATCTTGAGTCCATAGTTCAATTAATCCTAGACCTGGCCCAGAGCTGCAAGCAGCTCGGCATGTATCAGATGGAAATCAAGAAGTGCCGAGAGTTCATCAAGCGCCGCTTCAGCCGCTGTTTGTTCGCGAATGACGACGAACACCAGGTTACTATCTCCATGTTGGAATCTCGCACGCTCTCCATCTGCCACCTGATCTGCGGCGATCCGCGACTCTCGAGCGGCTGCAATTCGACCCTCGGTGAGTTGCAGAGCTCTGATGTGTTTTCTAATTTCCGCCTCAATTTTGTCTCGGGTCAGCCGGGTCTTAGCATCAACAGCTCTCTGTTTAGCAAGACCTTCGGCTACCATACCTCGCGGTTTATTGAGTTCAAGAGGGACCTCCACGTTAATCCCCACCTTGACTTCATTTTCCGTGAGAGATTTGTCACCTGAACCCACCGGCGCATACCCTCCGACCTTCAGATTAAGGCGAGGCTGAAGTAAATTATTCCCAAGATCTATCTGGATGCCCGCCTTTTGGAGCTTCGCCTCAAGCGACTGGAGTTCCGGTCTGTTCTGTATTCCCTCTTTGATCAACTCCTCTTCATTGAGGGTGGTGACATCTATGGTGTGGGCGAGCGAATCAGATGCGTGATGAGCAGGGGGGATTGACGGATTACCCTCTCCATCTCGGTAGTAGAGACTCAGTTGAATGGCCGCCTTGGCGATAATTTGTTCAGCCTTTGCAAGTTCTGTTTGTCGTTTGAAGATAGTTCGAGAATTGTCGAGGAGATCAAATTGCGGCTTATCTCCTGCCTGAACCGCGACATCCAACTGTTTCTGGCGAAGCTCTGCGACCGAAACAAGGTCGGCGATTACCTTGCGCTGTAATCCTGCGGCTATCCAGGTCCAATACGCGGCTCGTGCATCTCGAAGGACCTCTATGCGAGCCTTTTTGAGAGACGCATCAGCACTTTTCATATCGAGCTGAGATGACGCAACCTTTGCTCGTGGTTCATCAATTAACCGGTCCCGCATCAAGGGAAGTAAGATACCGAGGCCCAGCTCACCGCCCGACGCGGTATCGATATTACCCTCATATACTGGAAAGGTGCCATTGCTACGACGGTAGCTGCCGTCGAGCTGAATGCCGAAAACAGGGAGAGGCTTTTCTACTTTCGTGTCTATCACACGACCGTCGTAATAGCCTTCCTGATAGCCATATACATCAGTTTTTAGTTTTGCGTCGAAGGATCCTTGCGCGGCTTGAATGGCTGATTCGGATGCGCGCCTTTTCTCTTCAGCCTCCAGAATAGAGGGAAATGCTCGGCGAGTTGATGAGAGAACCGATTCCAACGTAAGGACCCCTTGTTCGCACAAGGCTGTCTGAGCAATCATCGCGGACAAAAGCCCCACGATTAGCCCCCAAGAGTGACAAGGAAGTGCTCTGTTTTTCCACAAAAAGGGGCGCATAGTTCCTCGAAAGTATTATCAACTTCTACTTACCCATCTTTTTGATAGATTTTCCCAGCTTTTCTGAGGACTTGTCTTCCTTGTCATAATTTTTCTGAATTGAGCCCAAGGTTGGCGGAAATCCGTTGAAGCGCCGCCATAGTTCATACCAGAGTTGAACCGTATCAAGTAAAATCCAACCTTTGGCCCGCACTCCTTGTCGGAGGATTGGTCGACCTGGCCAGGGAGGTTCATTCCTGTCTGGTTCAACTAAGATTCTGAATTTTCCGTTCCCGCTATCGCTCGGATCTATCGTCTTGATCAGGCCTCCGAAGGTTCCCACCGCGACTGCTGGCCAACCACTGAATTGAATGGCCGGCCAGCCCTCAAATTGCAATCGAACTCTTCGCCCTACTGATAGCAGTGGAAGATCATTTCCATCAACGAATAGCTCCACCACCAGTTCATCGGTCTCGGGCGCCAAGGTCACTAATGTGTCTCCCTCTTTTACCATTGCCCCTCCCTGCGGAAAAAACACCCGCATGATCTGTCCCTCTCGAGGTGCAACCACCTGCTGCATGGCCTGGCGGGATAGCTTACTCTGAATATCCATCAGGTCCTTTTCCTTGGCGGCAACCTCTGCAAGAAATTTGTTGTACTCCAACTTAGCGAGTTCAAAGTCGCGTTGGGACTTTAGACCTCTCTCTGCCAACTTCTTTTGACGCTCAAGATTCCGATTCGAGGTGTCGAGGGCTACCCGAGAGGCATCCAGTGCCTGCTGGGTGGCGGAGAGTTGGGTCTTCAAACGGTCAAAATACTGGGTGTCAAAGTCGGTAATTTCAACGATCGGATCTCCAGCTGAAACTCTCGCTCCTTCAACGACATGCCACCGAGAGATGAGTCCCTTTACCGGTGCCGCGATCTTCTGTAGTCGCTCGTTAGGGTGGTAGGGCACGACGGATCCTGAACCCCAACTCGTTTGCTGCCAGGGGAGGAGGGAGATGAAAAGAACCGAGCCACAAAGGGTCAAAATGAGGGCGTAGGCCAATCGTCGAGCCGAGACAATCGGTCTTACCCAGCGAAGTGAAGATAACTGGGGTGTGCGCTCAAGAGCTAACTCAGATGCGGAGGGATATACGTCGAAGCGGGGCTTATCCATGATGAGCCTCCTCTTGGAGAGTGAGGGTCTGATTCGTGAGATAAAAGGATCGGTCGAACAGCCCTGCGAGAGCTGGATTGTGAGTGAGGACGATAAGAGTCCATGGTGCCTGAGGACAGCAGATGGCTGGAATGATGCTTCGCTCAAGTGCCGTAGGATCGAAACTATCAATTGCTTCGTCTATAATTAGCAGCCGCGGTCGATGGATAATCGCCCGGGCAATCATAAGACGATATGCCTGCCCCTTCGAGAGGGGCCAAGAGTCTTCGCCAAGGATAGTGTTGAGTTGTTCAGGAAGTTTCTCGACATCACCGAGTAGTCCAACACCTTCGAGAACTGTTCTGACATCTTTCAGGGATAGGTCGCTTCTACCAAGCCTGAGATTTTCTTCGATAGTGCCGCGAAAAACCTCGATACCTCGAACAAGACCGACCTGACGACGGATACTTTCGCTCCTAATGTCAATGAGATTGTGCCCATCGATCTCAATCACCCCGGAGGTTGGATACGCAAGTTCATAGAGGAGCTCCCCAAGTAGGCTCTTACCCGAGGAATTGGCACCGATCACCACATTCCTGCTGCCGGGGGGAAAGGATGCAGAAATGCTCCGCAAAACCACTCTGCCTGCATCGTGGAATCCGACATCCTTGAAGGTAACGGCTGCAGGAATATCTAGGCGCGGAAGCTCTTCCCCATCGACTGATTCGAGCGGTATGTCGAGGAGGGAGTCCAGCTTCGAGAGAGAGGCGACCATGTCATAGAGTGTTTCGAGCATTTTGGCGAACTTCGTAATGCCGGTTAGGACACCCGAAACTATTAATTCCGATGCAACTAATTGGCCAAGAGTCAGAGTCTGCTCAATAACAAGAACCCCCCCGATTCCGAGCAAAGCAGCCCCAGCGACGGCTTGAAGAGAGAAAAAAGCGAGATACTGGCGAAACACAATCCGGAAATGCTTCTTTCTGTAAGAGAGATACTCGGCGACAGAAGCATCGGCTTGAGCGAGTCCGAATTGAGCGCAGTAAGGATCTTTGAAGAGAATCGGACTTCCCGCTAGATTCTCTAACCACACCAGTACCCCGTGTTTCGCGGTTGATTCCTTTTGGCTTGTTCGAAAGGCACCCCGACCCATCGCAAATAGAACGAACAAAACGATCACAATCAGGGTAATAGAAAATGCCAGTAAGACCGGATGATAAAAAGCGAGAATCAATAACCCTATCGTGGCCTGAAGAGCGAGGGATATACCGTCGAGGAGGAGTTTCGATATTGCCTTTTGCACAATCACGACCTCGAAGAATCGATTCATGAGCTGGGGAGCATACTCTCGCTTGCTTGCCGCAAGAGAAAGAAACGGAATTCGACGAGCAAGGTCGAGAGCAACTCGGACAAATAGCCGTTGTTGTAGGAGTTCGATAACCAAAATTTGAGCGAGGCTGAAAGCCCCTGAAAGCCCCATCCCCAAAAGCACAAGCAGGGAGAGGATTGCAACCGGTTGGAGGATGGCTCCGAATGCCACTGAATTCACTAGTGACTGAACCCCTATCGGAAGAACGAGAGAGAGGACACCCACACCGAGCGCGTAAAAGGTGACGACCCGAAAATCCTCTGCTTCCGAGTGGAATAGGATTCTGAAGTATTCGTATGGAGAGCGATGGTGATGTCGCGATATCGTCTCGAGAGAGTCTTGCGATCTTGCCTCAGTCATCTGGCACTCGAAAGGGTTGGTTCAGGTGATAGCAATGCTGGCCCTAAGCCGGGGCATTACTCAACGCCGAGAAGGGGGGGGATGAACGCCCGAGCCCCGTCCTTAAAACATACGTTCTCGACATGAAACCAGAATGGGGTTAGAACCACAAGAGAGCGACATTTCCGTGAAATGTCTGTTGAGTTCTCTGATTGACCATATGTCCGTGAGAGTCGTCGGCTAGATGTTGGGCGATGTGTCTCCTCTTCTCCTCTATCAGGAAGCTCCTCACTGCGTTGAGGATGGGTCCTCGTCCTCAGCACTTTCCGCCCCTGTGCTACTTACTATCGCTTCAGCTATTTTTGATGTTGGGACGACATAAGTGCCCTGCGCAAGCTCTGATTTAATTCGCTCGGCCTTTCGAAGCCGTTCCGCAAGCCATTGCAATGACAATGATGTGAGGCTTCGTTTTTTGGAGTTTACTGGTTTGCCGAGAGGATTTTCTGATTCTTTGGTCATGGTAGGAGGCCTCTAATAATAAAAAACCGTTCCTAATGAGAGAGGTCGGCTTTCGACCATCATAGCTTGAGAGCTTTCTTGGGTTTGATTAATCCTCTCGGTCGTTAGAGTTGCCGTGGGATCGTAGCTGTGCGCTTGCACTAATCTTCACGGTGGTCTAAGAACCCCGGTTGAAGTTTTTTGATGTTCTTGCCCCCTTTCGTGCGCTTAACGGTTAAATCGAGAGGGTTTTAGGGTAATGCGAGAAGTGTTTTTGATTCCAGAAAAGAGGGGAGGGCTCGTGATGGGAGGTCGCATGATGGATGTGGGATATTTAGGGGCCACGGTCAAAGTTCGTGAGATGGGGTCAGACGACGGATGGGAGGCTCTCTCCCGACCGCAATTGCCAATTGTGGCCAGTCCAACAACCACTCCTGAAACCGTCCCAGAACGTACGGCGCCCCCGCAAAAGGAGCCAAAAACGCCGCCCCCCGCGCAGCCTGACAGGATGCCACAGAAAGACCCGCTCGTACGGCCCCAGCGCCCCCCCGAGCACGAACCATCGCCTGCCCCCAAAGAGCCCCTTCCGTTTTGCCAGCTGACTCTTCCTCAGTCTCCCCTCGGGTAAGGTTGAGGGGCCGGGGATTTTTCCCCTCACGATGCGGAAAGCAACCGCGAGAGAATGTGGACCGCGTTGACAATCGGGGCTCCGTCTCACGGCTGAAAGATCCTGGGTGTTCTCGTATCTAGCACAATAAACAAAAACGCCACCCGGAGGAGCATCTCCTTCGGGTGGCGTTTTCTCTTGGTCCGACCCCCTTTCAGGGTCTATCTCTCCTAGACCGTCTTCATTGTAGAATCATTGAACCAGGTTCCAACTAAGGACCTCAAAATGAACGATCCGACCGCGACTACAAGGAGCCCGAGAGCCGCACGATAACCGCCGAATGCCGCGCTCAGGATGGCCGCGATTCCGGAACAAACCATGATGAGGGCACCAAAGCTCCCATGAACATAGGTCATTATCACATCGGCGGCTTCGGCGATACGGTCGTCATTAAAATTGGCCACCGGTTGATAAGCGTCAGCTGGGGATGAGAGGCCGGCGACCAAAAGGCCGACGCCGACAATTAAAAGCACTGACTGAAGTTGAGCAGCCGACGGGGCTGTTATCATTGCCCCTATGCGACGACTGAGTGACAAGTACATTTGTGTTAAACGTTTCATAGAGACACTCCGAAAACAGGAACTTGTGAAAAGGTTATACCATTCCGCAGTATGCCTGTAGCATATTTCGAAAATTTTTTTTAACTTCGGTTGGAGAGATATGCAGAGACCAGATTCTCGCAATCGATGTAAATAAATGAAAATACTCACAAAAATTACAAGATAATAATCAGTTGGCTGAATCGAGTGCATGTGAGCCTGCAGATGTCACATCTGAATGCCCACCCCCTTCAGCGAGCGGTAGAAGGACGAGAAGTGACGTACTCTGGGATTCCGAGAATACTGGTCGGAGTACTCCGCCGAGGGCCTCAATGATGGATCCAACTCGCGTGAGCCGGAATCCAAGCCGACCGTCCAATATTGAGGGGCCCATACCGGAATCCAGGGATTCTTGAAGGTTATCCGGTACCTTTTGAAGGCCGACCCCAGCGGGGCCCCGAACGAGGCAAATGAGATAATCTTGTCGGTGATGTTGAGAGTCGGGACCAAATAGTCCACCGAGTCCCCAAGTCGAAATATCCGAGGCCTCGGGAAATTTGTATTCGAGGTAGATGGTATTTTCAACTTCACGAAGTATCTCCCCTATCCCCAACATCAGCTCTCTGAGGCAGACGGTAGCCGCCGAGGGAAGGAGAGCGCATACAGAATCGTCGGCAGATTTAGTCTCGATGGGGGTGATTATCGGAATTATGGACAGTGAGAGGTGATCCTTTTTTTGCGGCATTCGTTGCAAAACCTGCTGCCAGGATAGGTCAATTATTTCACCGATTGGCAAAAATATCATTTCATTCTCAAAGCTCAGGGCCCCTATTGACTCTTTGATGTCAGAAAAAATAAAGGAAAGCTCCCGCGTCTGAAGAACAATATCCTTAAGAGCCGTCGATCCCTCGACAGGGAGGGTTGAGTCCACAAATTCTAAAAGTTTTTCGCTTTCGAGATTTATTCTTCTCGCCAGACGGTCAAAATCGCTCACAGAACGGGTTATTAAGTTTAAAGATGACCGATGTCGCCCTTTAACTGCTTCGGTTTGAGATAGCAAAGCTTCGATGCGGGACTGGAGAATTTGATGGAGAAGCGAATTCAGGTACTGGCACTCATCGACGTCATCATCTGACCACGGTAGAGAATGCAGATGGGTAATTTGGCTCCAAACTGCGAATGATCTACGGGGAGAGAGGTGGGGGGTCTCTCCAACGATAATGACGCTTTTTGAGGGGTTTCCAGCCCAAGAGGTCGTCTGAAGAACTTCTGGCCGAAAAAGAAGTAAATAATTGCCGACCTGACCTCGTATCGGAATGGAGAGGAGGCCTGCGACCACCGAGCGCCAAGCCTCTGCCTGAGGAATATGGCCCGCCAGGGAAGTCGTTTTGAAAATCTCAAGGGGATGGTTAGTCTGGAGCCAATTAACTATTTTTTGGATAACCTCGGGTCCAGGGGTTTCTCCCGAAGTAAAACACACTCCCTTGTCTGTGACCGCCAGCCCTTCAGCGGGGATCCAATCGCGCAACAGGGTCTCGGATGCTACCAATCCCTGGGTTATAGTCGGATAAGTCGAACAACGCGAGGCAATTTCTGCGACTCGCGTTCTTGATTTCAGGGCTTCTGAGGACCTTTCGGTGAGCAGTACTGATTGTAAGCGCAATGAGACTGCTTGGGTCATGAGGAGGGCACTATCTCGTGTAATCGGGGAAAGGTGGCGAGCTGTTTGATGATGACAAGCGATTAATCCCCAAAGCTTCCCATTCACCGAAAGAGATAATGACGCAGAGGCTGTAACTCCGAGATTGCCGAGATACTCAAGGTGAATCGACGAGACACTCCTCAGATGGGCATGAGTTAGGTCAACTGGTTCTTCAGAGTCGGGTCCGGCAAAAGGTATGATTGGAACCGGAACATGGAAGCGGTCGCCAATCACTCTGATGGGATTAACCTCATAGAGGCGTCGAGCCTGAGCAGGAATGTCTGAGGCGGGAAAATGTAACCCTAGAAACGAGGGAATGCCAGGAGTGTTTGCTTCTGAAATGACAACTCCGTGCCAATCAGGATCAAATCGATACGCGAGAACCCGATCAAAGCCGATGACCTGTCGCAGAGTTTGGACGGTGTAATCAAGAACCGCGCCTATTGTGCCGAGCAGAGCTAGTTTTTTTTGAAACTCTGCGAGGAGAGGAATACCGCTAGAGAGATAGGCATCAATAGATGATGAATCAAAATATTCAAACTCAAAAATGTGTCGCCCCAAGTGATGGTGAGCAGAGCAGAGCATGAGCTGATTTTTGTGTTTCGGCCTGAGCACAGACCGACAACTTTGATGGGTTTTGAGATCATCTGAGAGGGAATCAAACCACGATGTGTCTTTAACTTCAAAAAGGGTCGAAATATGAAAGCCGATCAGGCTAGCCCCTGCAGAGGGAAACCAAGAGCGAGCGTTCTGGCTGATATGGGTGATTACTAGTTGGGAATTCGTGACTATCAGGCACCCGTGGGGCTGAATGGTTCCCGGAGTGTGGATTGGCTCTCTTTCGCACTGAGAGATATCAACCGAAATTTTGCTCGAGGCTGTCATAGTCTCAACGCTTGCGATGCCAGCATACTTTGAGAGCATGCGACTTGATCCGAATTTTTGGTGCCCGGCGGGTAAAATAATCGCCGGGGCTCGTCATATTATCAAAGATGGAAATTAATTGGCATGAGCAAGGTCGATACCATTTCACGTCGTCGAAGCTATCGACCACCTAATGGATTTGTATCACGACCGATTCAATAACGACCTCATCTAACGGTCGATCGTTTGATGCTGTTGGCTTTCTCGCAATAGCGTCAAGCACATCAAAACCCTCATACAGCTGGCCAAAGACAGAATAACCCTGATTAGGACCTCCGCCAGGCTGATGGTCCAAGAACGGCGTTCCGCTGGCGTTGTGAACGATATAAAACTGCGACCCGATACTTTGGGGGGCTGCCGTTTTTGCCCACGCCAGAGCTCCACGAAGATGTGAGAGTCGGGCATCGTATTGATCATCTATGGTGGTACCTGGTCCCTTGGAGGAGTGACCCCCCGTGCCATCTCGCCGAGTGAAGTCTCCTCCCTGAATCATAAAATCCTTGATTACTCTGTGAAAAATTGTTCCATTATATTTCCCTTGACGGGCGAGTTCTGTGAAATTACGGGCGGCTTCCGGTACAATTGAAGCGAATATTTTTGCCTTCATCGTCCCTTGTGATGTTTTAATAATAGCGATCGTGTCGCCGGGTGAGGGTGGGGTAGATTGTGAGAATGACTCAGCGAGAGAAGTTCGTCCGAAAACCGCAATGAGGGCGAAGAGAATCGAGCTAAGGAGGGAAGGAAGGGAAAGACGATTTTGAGACATAGCTGTCCTCGAGATGGATGACTACGATAGATTGATAGGATTCTTAGTTCTGAGGCTTTTTAGAGGTTTCACGCGGCGAGCGCAAGATTACATCGATAGTGTCAAATGATTATGCACAAAAAAGGGATGTTTGGAATGCACGATGTGTCTCGTCTTTGCAATCTTTTTCGGGTGGGTCACGGTTGATTCACTTTTACGATGTTCTAATTCTACGCCATTTTAAATTAGGGTTTATTCTGAAGTGGGCGACGATTAAATCTGCTTCGCAGAGAGGATTAGCAGACGATTGGTTTCTTTACTTCGAAGGTGTTTGTGCCGATGTGTGAATAAGCATTTAATACGAGGTACATGTTACTGCCCAAATCCAATGACGGAATTTGAAAACAAGATACTCACAACGGAGCCACCTGAATCGCCGGCGGAGCATCCCCTTCGAACGGCAATTCGTAACCTGAACCGGTCTCGAGCGGGAGCGATCTTTGCTGATCGTCCTCTTGGTGATTTTTGGAAGCCTGGACTCCTCCGTTCTCCGTTCGAGGAGGATCTTACTATCCGTCAACTTAAGCTTCTCCCGATTGAGTCACTTCTTCAGAAACGATCTTTTTCTGAGGCGAAGATACAGGCTATCCTTGCCGCTATTGAGGGGTGTCGAGAGGCCGCTGAATTGTGGAATGGTGATGAGGTAGAGTCCCAGTTAAGGTCGCCCTTATTTCATTCAGAGCATCAGGCACAGGCAACGAAAGCTTTTCCTGGACGGCAAGATGAACCAAGAGTGAAGGATGAGGGTAAGCTGAAATCGGTCGCTGCGCATCCGCTCGCCTCAGGTACGATATTACGCCTCGAGGAAGTCGCCGACCCACACCTATCTTTGGTATCTCGGATTGCGTGGCTTGCTCTTAATGTCCTCGATTCTAAGCTTCTGCAAATTCTTGTTCTCCTAGACTATCTCAGTGATGCTGACGTAGCTCGAATCCTCGGATGTACGAAAAAGGAAATCGACCGCAATTTGGCGGGTTTTTTTGAGGAGCCTGCTAACGACATTTGCTGCGATCCGCTTCTATCTGGGGTAGTCCAGCTTCTGCAATCGGCGGTGGTAGTTTCACCTTATCGGATGGGAAGGGTTCTATCCGATTGCCGAAGTGCCGAAACGTCGGTTGTTGGATTCGCCTCGTCTCTGCTTTACAGAGCTGGAAGACTTCGACCGCTTACCATTATTGGCGAGCAGCTGAGGAGCCTGTTCGCATTTAACCAAAAAAGGGTTGAACTTCACCTCAATGGGGTAACTTCGATGCTCCCAATGTCTGAGGAGGATGTGAGACAATGCCTTGATTTTTACTTTCCGTTAATTTCACCCGATGAGCAGAGATTTTTGCTCAATCTTGTTGCAGAATTTGATGGAGTAAACGGTTATTGGGATATTAAAGACAAAAAGCTAAGTTCTATTAAGCATCCAAGGAGACGAAAGTCATCGGTACGGTGAATAGGAACTCGAGAACCGTTTTGTATTCTAGAGGAAGGAGTGGAGACGATCCTGGGCGCCTCATGGTTTCATCCGATATGAACGGTGTTGGCGTCAAGAGGGCTACAGGTCCTGGTCATTGGTATTAGGTCAATATTAACAATCCTATGGCGGGGGCGCGTCGGAAAACAATCAGGCAGTTCTGGATGGTCGCGAGGCTTTTCTTCTTTTCAGAGATGAAGTGGAAGGCGCGAGGACTTTTACTGCTACTCGCTTTATTTTCTCTCACGGTTAGCTACGTAAATGTCTGGATCAGCTTCGTTGGTCGTGATTTTTTTGATGCGCTGAATCTGAGGAATGCTGACAGATTCTATCAGGAATTATACTGGTACGTATTAGCATTTGGGGTCGCATCGATCGTTGTCGCAATCTATCGATACACCGAAGAGAGGCTTGCTCTAATCTGGCGACGATGGCTTAGCCTCAAGCTGGTAAGCATGTACCTAGGCAATCGTGCTTATTATAGAATTAGTACCGAAAATCTTGTCGATAATCCAGATCAAAGAATAGAGAGTGATATACGATCATTTACCGCTCAGACACTTTCCTTCCTCCTTATCCTCCTCAATTCTGTCATCAGTCTCGCACTCTTTATGCGAGTCCTATGGGCAATATCACCCCAATTAACGGTTATTGCGGTCGCATATGCCGGGGTCGGCTCAATAATGTCATATTTGCTCGGCCGACATCTGATTTGGCTAAACTTTACGCAACTTCAGAGAGAGGCAAACTATCGGTATAAGCTGGTTAATGTGCGAGATAATGCTGAGTCAATCGCCCTTTATCACGGGGAGCGCAAAGAGCAAACCAGAGCACGACAACAGCTTCTTCATGTCGTGACAAATTTACGAGCTATCATCGGAAGGAATAAGAACCTGAATATTTTTACCAATTTTTATAATTACTTAATACCTGTCATACCTCCCGTCGTCGTTGCACCTCTTTATTTCAAAGGGGATATTTCTCTCGGAGTAGTTAACCAAGCAACGGTAGCCTTTGCTCAAACGCTTGGAGCTCTGTCAATTATTGTCACGAATTTTGGTAGTCTCAGTGCCTTTGCTGCGGTCATTAATCGTCTGGGTGGATTCTTTGAAGTATTAGAAGAGATTGAATGGAGGCGTGAAAGAGCATCAGGATCGATTGACTATCGCCATGACGCAAGGCTGGTTTTCGCAGACGTTACGATATCTCCCCCCCGAGGTGGTAAGCCGGTCGTAAGAAATGTTTCCTTCTCGATGGAAGCTGGGCAGCGACTTTTGATTTGCGGACCGAGCGGGTCGGGAAAGAGCACTATACTTAGAGCTGTCGCAGGCCTTTGGAATAACGGATCAGGACTGATCATTCGACCAAGATTGAGGAATACACTCTTTCTCCCCCAGAGACCCTACATGATACTCGGTTCACTAAGAAATCAACTGCTGTACATTCGTCGGCGAACTGGGATTACTGAAGAAGTAATTGCCCAAGCATTATCGGCAGCCCGATTGGAAGCAACGGTCAGCAGAGTTGGGAGTTTGGACATCGAACTTGATTGGCAAAATGTTTTATCTATGGGTGAACAACAACGCATTGCATTCGCCCGATTATTCCTAGTAAAGCCACAGTTCGCCTTTCTTGATGAAGCGACAACAGCTGTCGAGCCTGAAATTCAATCTGCTTTGTACCACACTTTGGCTGATAAGGTGGGAAGCTATGTGAGCGTGGGGCATCGAGAAGCGCTTGCTCCCTATCACGACTGCGTGCTCGTTCTCAATGGAGATGGAAAGTGGACTTTTGAGAGGTTGGCATGATTCGCGAACGAGTTCTGCGATATCAGAACAGGGCCTCGATAGGGATACGGGAATTTTTTTTCCTGTTGAGTGTGCCTTTTCTATTGGGGGCTTTTGATCCATTTTTTCTCCGTCGCGTGGAGGCTCAAGAAGTTGAGGTCAGAAATATTGAGGACCTCGTTATAGATGATTGTGACCATGCGGGCCTTGTGATTGGGCACTTAGGACACGACGGCCAGAGACGAGCCCTGCTCAAGGTAGTTCAGATTTTCAGGCTAGGGTATGGTCGCGAGTCAGGGTTTGGTGCTATTCCGATTGGTGTGGGAAGTCCTTCAATTGGTCAGCGGATTGGTCATGGAGAGCTTCTAGGAGAGGTGGTGATTATGTCGCTTGATCCCGAGCGAATCGAGAGGGGAAAAAGATGTAGCGTAAAACTTCTGGAAACCTTTATTCCTCAATTCCCGGATATTATACCAGATTTGATTGATCTATCTCGTGACCCTGATCTGCAAGTCCAGGATTCCGACTCGCTGTCCGATCTTCATCGACTTGTGGATTTGAGTGTAGACCGAGTTGGCGCCTCTATTGATTCTGATGATAGGCGTCGAATTTTGCTGGCAATTCTTGATGAGAAAAATTCGGAAGTGATAGGAGAGTGGATGAAACTCTTCTATTCCTTTCGACTGGAGGGTTTGGATCTACTCCTAGAGAGGGTTTTGGTTTCTCAGCCTATTGATGATAGGCTGCTGGAAATTTTGCGGAACACCTTTCCCGATGTTAACCAGATATTCCCATCACTGATTCTTAGTTTGGTTGAGGTGAAAGATAGGATCCCGAAAGGTCAACTGATAAAAATATTCAATAAGCTCAGTTTCAATTCAAATTTTGCTCTATCGAGGTTACTTTCTGATTGTGCCACAATCCACGGAAAAGCTCTTCCTGACCTTCTAGATCTGATAGCTGATATTGTCCCGCCTGAGGCATCTCGGCAGGCAGCCTCGTCCTTAGTCCATGTGGGAAATTCGGTCTTCCCTCTGATGTCGTCATGGAGCCTCCAGCTTCAGGAGGGTTTTCGGTGTGGGAGGGTAGGTATAATCTGCGATTCCCGTTCGCTAATCGTGAGTGAGCAAGGAGATGAAGCTGATACCTGCCGTCGTTCCGGTATATCCTCCTTATGGTGTGATCCGGGCAGCACGAGTAGCTATCGAGAATTTTTCCGGGATAGATTAGCTTTCGATGACCCCGCAATCTCGATTATCTTGCCGGCCTATGTGAGTTTGCCAATATCGCTCCCGGAGTTAGCAGATGACCTTCGGAATTCACTCGGAAGTAACCACCGGGAGGTGCGTTATGCAGGTCTGTACCTATACGGTCTTCATTTGGATGATCTAAGTCGCTTTGTTTCTGAAGGGCTTCGACTGATTAAACGACCGATCGTCGGTGAGGAGGAGAAGAAAGATATAATCAAAATTATTGCAAAGGTTATTGCTAGCTATCCGGCGGGGGTACAAGGGCTGGCTGCGGTCCCGCTTTTTTTGGACTATTCCGATATTCTTGACGAGAATTGTGGGACCATTTGCCAAGAGGTCGATAGAGGGATTTCGCTTGGTTCGAGAGCCATCGGAAGTGTCGGGGCTAGTGCGTTTCCGATGTTGGTTCGTTCTCTGAAATCAAATGATCCGTCAAAGCGGAGATTCGCTTTCGAATCGCTCGCTCAAATTCGATACTTGGATCGACGGATGTCGGCAATTCTAGTTAGCGGATTGAAGGATCCTGATAGGTCAATTCGAGATGTCATCTTTAAACGGATATTCCCGAGAAGAAGAGAGGTTGAAATCAGGGAACAATTAGTACGAGCTCAGGTCTGGAAAGACAAAGAGGCGGTGGCTCAAGCGGCAGATCTTTTGAAGGATTGATTGTATCGGCCGATTCCAATCGGGAGAAATTTAATGAATGAACGTAGGGTCGCAGTAATTGGGGGGAGAGGGAGGCTAGGTTCATGGTTCGTGGAGTTTTTACGGACGAATGGTTATGACGTTTCTCCGATTGATATCGGCGATCACGTTTGTCCGATGGAGATTGTTGCTCGAAATTCAACCGTTGTATTTGCGCTGCCCCATCGAGTTGCGCCGGATGTAATCAAAGAGTGGGGAGATGTTGTTGGAGTTGATCATCTCGTCGTGGACCTGTCGTCCGTAAAGTCGAGAGTATTTGAGGTTTGTGTCGATTTTCCGAGTGAGGTTCTTCTTCTTCATCCTATGTGGAGTCCTCAGGTCAAGAGCATCTCAGGTCAGACGATGATCTATTGTCACGAGAAAGCAGATTCTCATGGAAAAAAAGCTCAGAACTTCATAGGGCTGTTTGAGTTAGCTGGGGTTCGACTCTCTTATCTTTCAGTTGATGAACATGACCGTATCATGTCATTTATCCAAGTTGCATCGCATGGGATGCTTGTTGCGCTTGGCGTTGCTTACAATAATTCCGGCATATCGATTACCAAATTAGCATCTGCTGAAAGTCCGGTGTATAGGCTGATATCCTCAATGATTGGGAGGATGCTATCCCATCAATCAGAGCTGTATGCTGATATCGCAATTGAGAATCCCTATGGAGGAGAGGCGCTCTCTTCGGTGCGCGAGGCAATTGGGCTGATCGAAGAGCGGGTCAAGGCTGGTGATAATTCTGGCTATGCCTCAATTATCGATTCTTTAAAGCCAGGGTGGGAGGGATCTATTTCTTTGGCAGTAGACGACAGTAATGTGATGATAGAGGCACTCGCAAGAGCAAGGTGTAGCTCCTAGCTCTGCAGTTGATGCGCAGCCGCCGTGAGACGAAGACTAGCCAAGTATTATCAAAATGCTTCCGAAGCAGATGAGAGAACCCCAAGCTAATCTTCGTCGAGTTTCCTGCTCATCAAAAAATATCCTTCCACCAATAATAGTAGCGAGAACTGAGAGCCTCATTAAGCCAGCCACATATGCACCCGATAGCCCCGCTAAGGCGGAGAGCTTCAGGGTCATGGAAGCAAGCTGTAGAATTCCCCTCAGATGAAATAGGCTTTTTTCCTTTACAAATGCTCTCCGCCTATCCTCAAAACAAATTACCGGAATGATGAATGGAATAGTTGCTGCGGCGGTCATAGCGGCAGCAGACACAAAGATTGATGCCCGCTGAACAGCAAGCCTATCAAATAAAGTGTTTAAAGCGAAGAAGACTGACGACACAATCGCCATACCGATACCTTGAAGGTTCGCCTGACGTTTAAGAGTTGCAAAAGAAGCTTTTGATGGACGGATCGGGAACAGACCTATTGAGCCTATGACGGTTAACATGACGCCAACGATACCGAGAAGTGATAGCTCGTCACCTGAAACTAGTGGGCCAATAAAGAGAAGTATGATGGGTGAAAGGGCGAAAAAAGGTGCGACGAGAGAGACCTCGGCCTTGTTTAGAGCTGACATTTTTAGCCATTCGGCAGCCGCATCAGTGGTGCTCCTCAGGAGCACAAATATCCAAAAAGGTGCAGACAGATCGCCGAGGGGCAGTCCAAATATTACCCAAATAATCAAACCGATGGAGTAATAGGGAAGGGCATAGGCAAAACTTGCGAGAGTGGATGTGGTCCCGTCAACTCGGCCCGCTAATGCCTTGCTGACCATGTCCTTTAAGGAGCTGAAAAACGAGCTGGCAAGAGCAGTGGTGATGTAGAGCATTGGGAGAGATTAATGGAACAATTAGTACACAAAGGCAAGTATGAGAGGTGATAGAATGGTAGAGATGGCTACCGCTGGGGCAATAGCCTCGGGTGATGCCTTCGAATCGACGGCGTACGCAATAACATTCGCCCCAATCGGTAGAAATCCAAGAAGCAAAACTATCGACTGAGAAGTCGAATTCGATATGAATGAAAACGTGAAGGCGTCAACCTTTAGAACGAGCCATGCGGTCAGAGGCCAGATAACAAATCGAATGACTAGAGCCGCGAATGTTGATGGAATATGCAGTGATGCCCGATGGCTGGAAAGTACGATTCCGAGCATCATCATCCCGAGGACGACATAAGTTGATTTAAGATTATTAAGAGCGATAATCAAAAAAGCCGGCAGTTTAATGCCGAACGCGGATATAATTAGTCCAGTAATGCAAGCGTAGGGTCCTGGGAGGCGAGTAAGTTGGCGCAGACTATCCCGGGGAGAGGAAACATGCCTGTTGATCAGGTAAACACCGATGGTGTACTCAAAAAGGGTCAGTCCAAATATGGCGAGAATATAGATACCAACACGCTCTTCGCCGAGGATCGAACCAGCAACCGAGATACCGAAGTATCCTGAATTCAACATCCCACCACAGGCTGAGAGGAGGGGGCGGTACGGCCTGATTGATATAAATAAGCCTGTCAGGAGAGATGCAAGGAGAGCGACCATGGATGCCACCCCAAAAACCGTGATGGGGAGAATGAGGATAGATGGCTCAAATGATACCTGCGCGACAAACCCCCCGATGATTATCGGAGTGAGGAGATAAATGGCGAGGCGTGCGATCTGCTGACTTTCTATTCTGAGCCAAGCTCCTGCAACCATCCCGAGCAAAACATAGAGGTACAGCGGAATTAGGGAAACGAGCATTTAAAATCCAAAAAAACAAGACGTATAGCTCGCGCAAAGTCACCCTTTCAGAGATTACTTCAATGAGGGAATCACAAAAGATGTCTTTCAAGTCAGCCTCAAGACGCTTCGTCTGAGATTTCAAAAAGGAGAGCGTCGCGATCAACGGTCTGCCCCTCGGAAACATGGATCAATCGTACCACGCCCGCCTGGTGGGATGAAATATGGTGCTCCATTTTCATTGATTCAAGGACTATCACAGTCTCGGATTGCTCGACCTTTGTCCCTGCCAAGGCGGACACCTTGACAACTCTCCCAGGAAGCGGGGAGCGTATAATTCGGTCCTCAAAACCCTTAACGGTCTCTCCGACGCGCGGAAGCTTTGGATATATTCGGCGTATCGAGAATACACCGAAGCTCGTGGACAGTTGAGTAATCTCATCGTCCGAAAGAATAAGTTGGGGAGACTGCTGTCTCTCTCGCGGAAAAAAACAATTTTGTTGATGGTCTCTCCATGACAGCTCGATCTCTGGTCGAGCGTCACGAGCCTGGGCGGATGGCCGGGTTTTGACGGTAACTAATTCTCCATCAATTTCCAGATGGATAATTCGAGGCGTTTGGATAAGCGATCGCCATCCTAAAGCTCGATGATCGGACCGAACGTTCGAGGGGGCTTGAGAGAATGACGACGAGTGAGCCGAATCTAAATACTTGATTGCAGCCTCAAAGAGTTGTTTCGCGAGTAGTCTTGTATCGGGAATATAGGTAGATGCGGTTTGTGTATGATGGTTGCCCCTCGTAAATTCATCGCAGCCCAGAAGACTAAGGAGATAGTTTCGATTCGTCCGAATACCGTTTACGGCAATCGCTCTTAGAGAATCCATCAGGTTACTCAACGCCCTTTCTCGAGAGCTCGAAAGGACGATAATCTTTGCGATTAGTGAATCGTAAAGATGCGAAATCCTGTCACCACTGACAAATCCGCTATCAAGACGAATCAGGCTTCCATCCGTTAGATTCGTTGGGCACATGAAGGTCTTTAGGACTCCTGTTGAGGCCACAAATCCCATCTCGGGGACTTCAGCGCAAAGTCTTGCCTCGATACAATGACCGGTCGGGTAATTTGGTATCGACAAGGAATCTAGCTTTACTCCCTCCGCTATCCTGATCTGGCAAGCGACAAGATCAGTTCTATATATTTCCTCTGTTACGGGGTGTTCTACCTGCAGACGGGTATTCGCCTCTAGGAAAAAAAACTCACCGTCCGCCGTGACAAGAAATTCTGCCGTACCCAAACCTTGGTAGTGCGCTGCTTTGAAGAGTTCCCGGGCTGCATCGTGTATCGAATTTCGGGTCTCGTCAGGAAGATGAGGCGCGGGAGCCTCCTCGATTATTTTTTGGTGATTTCGTTGAAGAGAGCAATCTCGATCACCGACCGTCACAGCATCACCTTTCCCGTCACCTATGACCTGAACTTCTATATGTCGAGCTTCAAGAAGATATCTCTCGATAAATATGTTGCCGCGAGAAAAAAAGGTTGCGGCCTCTCGTGAAGCAGACTCTAGGGCATTTAAGAGTTGCGATTGGTCCGACACTATCCGTATTCCCCGCCCCCCCCCTCCGAAGCTTGCTTTAATAATCAATGGAAATCCATAGCTGAGGGCTCGGGAAACTGACTCTTCAGAAGATAGACCATCCAAAGATTCTCCGGTAATAGTTGGAATCCCGATCTTTTGCGCAAGTTCTTTCGCGGTGGATTTACCTCCGAGGAGGAGCATTGCCTCCGACGATGGTCCAATGAAAATAATCCCCTCCTCTTTACAACGGACGGGAAACGACTCTTGTTCTGATAGAAATCCGTATCCGGGGTGGATTGCATCTGCTCGAGACTGTCGTGCAATAGAGAGTATAGTTTCAAGGTCAAGGTAAGAGTCAGATGTGCCGAGCGAGTATTGTTCGTCGCACATTCGGGCGTGGAGACTGTCCTTATCTGCTTCTGAATGTATCGCAATCGAGGTAATACCAAGCTTGCGGGCTGTTCGGGCAATACGAACAGCAATTTCTCCCCGGTTAGCGATGAGGATTCTCTGAATAGAGGCCATAGTATTTCCCAATAGGATTGAGCAGATCTATAAACTTGAAAGAAAGCAGTGTGTTCCACTACATCCGAAAAACTCCATACCGAGTCTCATCCCATCCTGACCACTGAGACATTTCAAGACCCATTGAGATTACTTGACGAGTTTCTGTTGGGTCTATTATACCGTCATCCCAAAGTCTCGATGATGCATAGATTGCTGAGGCCTGCTTATTGTAACGGGCCTCTATCTCGGCCCTGAATATTCTTTCTTCAGCAGGTCCCCAAGCCTCGTTACGAGCAGCAGCGCTATCTCGTTTAATCTGGGCCAGCACCGCAGCTGCCTGCTCAGGACCCATGACTGATATTCGAGATGTGGGCCATGAGAATAGGAGTCGAGGGCCAAAAGCACGACCGGCCATTCCGTAATTCCCTGCTCCAAATGACCCGCCGATTATAATCGTGAACTTTGGTACCGATGCGCACGAAACAGCAGTTACCATCTTCGCTCCATCTTTGGCTATTCCACCGCGTTCATATGTACTACCGACCATGAAACCACTTATATTCTGCAAAAAAACAAGGGGAACTCTCCGCTTGTCACAAATTTGAATGAAGTGAGTTGCCTTTAGAGCACTTTCGGAGAAAAGGATCCCGTCGTTTGCCAGAATACCAACAAGATATCCATTAATTCGTGCGTATCCGCAGATCAGAGAGGTACCGTATCGAGACTTCCATTCATCAAATTCACTGCTGTCCACCAGCCGGGCTATCACTTCTCGCATGGGAATCGGTCTCTTTGGATCGCGAGGGATGACTCCATGAAGCTCATCCTCTTGGTAGTCGGGGGACTGCGGGGAAAGTCGATCAAGACGACTTATTTTCCTCCGATTGAGGTTCCCAATTATCGTTCGGGCGATCCGAATAGCATCATGATCATCCTCTGCAAAGTGGTCGGTAACTCCACTATGCGAACAGTGAACTGATGCCCCTCCTAATTGCTCGGCTGAAATCTCCTCACCTGTTGCCGCCTTAACGAGAGGAGGACCACCAAGAAATATGGTGCCCTGTTCGCGGACAATGACCGACTCGTCACTGATTGCCGGGACATATGCACCACCAGCCGTACAGGATCCCATCACCAGCGCAATCTGTGGTATACCCCGGGCACTCATCTGCGCCTGATTGAAAAAAATTCTGCCGAAGTGGTCTCGATCGGGAAAAACCTGATCCTGTAGCGGAAGGAATGCTCCGCCAGAATCAACAAGGTAAAGGCACACAAGGCCGTTTTCAGCTGCTATCTCCTGGGCTCTGAGGTGCTTTTTGACGGTTAGAGGGAAATAGGATCCACCCTTAACGGTGGCATCATTTGCGATGATCATACATGGAGTGCCACGTACGGAACCGATTCCCGTGATAATCCCGCAACCGGCTCGCACACCGTCGTAAATATTATAACCAGCGAGGCAGCCCAGCTCGAGAAATGGCGAGTCCTGATCGAGAACATACTCCACTCGCTCTCGAGCCGTCAGTTTGCCCCGTTCGCGGTGTCGAAGAATATTGTGGTCTTCGTGCGGATTAAAAGCCTCGCTCGCAATCTCTCTGACCTGATTGAGAGCTGCTAGCGATGCGAGCCGGTTTTCTTTGTATTCTGTTGAGCTAGTAACCAGGGAGGATGATAGTTTCATGAGTTTCTGTTCAGATTCATCCGGTAGGTGAAATTTTCCATCCAAAGGGAATACCATCGAAACGAGATCAGGTATTCTTGGCTGGTTTGCAAAGATGCCCGTGAAGAGGCGATGAGAATGTGACAGACTTCATGAAGTTTTTTGAGAGGATTACCGTAGTGGCAAATGAGTCTCGTCAGAACCTTAAAAGGTTCTAAAAATTCAAACAAGGGATTTTCGCGATACCAGAACCCCGCAATTGTGCGGGATTGTATCACTCCATTTTCCTGTTGGCCGGGCGAGCGCAAGTTCTCAGTACTCTTGAGGCGAGGTTTTCCGGTCGTTCATCCCGGCTTGATTTATTTAAATAAGTTTTTGAAGTTTTAATCCAATCTGCTGTTAAATAGAGTCGAGAGTAGAATTTGCGGACTCTGTATCGACGTCTGTATACCCCGCTCCGGCCTGCTCAACCTCAGCATGCAAAGACAATATCGAAGTACTTTGCTGGGCAACTAGAATTCGTTCTTGAGCTACACCCTGCCGGTATACATCGTCGTAAGTTTCTATTAAAAACTGCTGATGCATGGGTGCTCGCCGGAGTTCCCGAAAGGGTTGCTATAGAACTTCCAGATATAATATCGAGTTTGTAACTATTATCTACCGTTGGGAGGGGATATGGAGGAGGGCGGGAGGGCATCCAGTCCAACCTGCGTTGGTATTGGACCGGCCGGCATGATTCGTTTCCCATTGAATTCGGTGAGTTTCGATGTGCTTTACGCTTCGAATCAAATCGGTCGGTCTTGCCTGTGGAGCTCACGGCCCACCGCTGGCTATCTGGGGGGCGGAGGCCGAATCTGAAAGATTTTGACGGATTGCTTCAATAGCGCAACAGTGACGCCTAGCTCTCGCATTATGGCCATTCCAGACTATCCTCACAGGTAGAGCCCTTTAACCCCGAAGGAGACTTGCCGCGACAAGCCAATTTTGTCGCGCGATCACAGGAAATTATGCTTAGGAGTTAAAAGGTTAAGAAAAACTAATCCGAGAGCATCTCGTAAAGGCATCTTTGAATGAGGCTCCAGATGAGGAATGGCCCGTTACTTGAGGTTTCCAAAGAGCTCGTCCAGAAGTCGTTCTGCGAGCGCCATGGGCATACCCAAGACACTGTCGATGGTTCCATCTATCCGCTCGACAAAAGGAGACATAAGAGGATGCTCTACGGCAAACCCTCCCGCGCAACGGAATATGGTGGCATCATTGAGAATATCCTCGATGATGTGGCTGTCCATCGGTGTCATATAGACTTGACATCTATCAAAACCGAACACCGCAATTCCCCGCTCCGTATCACCAATCCCTACCGCTGAGATAGTTTCTGCCGGATGGTCACGGTAGGATAGGAGATACTCTCTTGCCACCTCCCTCGTCGGCGGCTTGCCTCGCATGCTGCCATTAACGACGACAATTTGATCAGCCGTGATCGTGAGAGAGGGGTGAGTGACCAGGGGTAGAATGGCCGACATCTTTGCCCGGGCTAAAGAGAGAGCTCGGTGGGTCGGATCGTCATCATGCAGTCGAGCCTCATCGATATTTGGGGACATTACAGAAAAACGGACCCCCGCCTGTCGGAGGACCTCTTGCCGGAATGGTGATGAGGAACCTAGGATAATCGGAAGGGACGAGTCAGATAGGCGCATGACACTAACGTTCTTTTGGCTCAAGCTGCTCGACTTCCTGGCCCTTGGGGGTATCCTTTACCTGATATCCAAGAGATAGGAGTTCTTCTCGGAGAGTATCTGATCGGGCCCATTCTTTCGAGGCTCTCGCAGCAGCCCTCTCATTAAGAAGAGCCTGAACCGTATCGGGGAAATCTTTCCGAGATGTCGAAGTTAGCTCTGAGAATCCAAGACCGAGAACAGCATCGGCTGCATATAGCATTTCTAGTCTCGAACTGGCACTTTTAGATCCATCTTTTATGATGCCACTCAACCACGCCATCGCTTTAGGAGTATTAAGGTCCGAACAGATTGCCTCAACGAAAGGGGAGAATTCCTCGCCTTGGGGCGAATAGGATGGATCTGATAGGGATACTTCCGCGTCTTGAGTAGCTTCCTCTTTGAGTAATACTACTGCTCGACATAGTTTGGTAAAACCCTTCTGCGCATTTTCTACGGTCTCCCACGTAAAGTTGAGCTGGGAGCGATAGTGAGACATAAGGCAGAGGTAACGAAACGCCAGCGGCGAGATACCTCGCTCACGGAGGTCGGATATGCAGATAAGATTGCCGGTACTCTTTGACATCTTTTCGGCATTTATCTGCATAAATTCGCCATGCATCCACGTAGATACCCACTGATGCCCGATAGCAGCCTCAGACTGGGCTATTTCATTAGTGTGATGAACGGGGATATGATCAATTCCTCCACAGTGAATATCAACATACTGCCCAAGGTGACACATTCCCATAGCACTACACTCGATGTGCCAACCCGGATAACCGCGACCCCAGGGTGAATCCCAGGTTAATTCCTGGTTCTCGAATTTTGACCGAGTAAACCAGAGAGCAAAATCGAGAGGGCTACGCTTATTGCTGTCGACGGCGATACGCGCACCAGAACGCATCGATGAAAGATCGAGCCGTCCTAGATCCCCGTAAGAGGGAAAACGAGCGACATCAAAGTAGACATTTCCACCCGACTGATAAGCAAATCCTTTCTCTTCAAGGGTAACGATCATTTCGATCATGTCTTTGATGTGATCGGTGGCCCGACAAACGATAGAGGGGCGCTCAATATGTAAACTATCCCAATCATGAAAAAATTGTTCGGTATAAAAGGCCGCAATATCAGCTGAGGTTTTCCCCTCACGCCTCATTGCAACCAGCATTTTGTCCTCACCCGCATCGGCATCGTCCGTGAGATGTCCGACGTCGGTGATATTCATCACATGCTTTACGGTGTACCCAAGGAATCTCAATGTGCGAACCAGAAGATCCTCAAACATGAAGGTTTTGAAATTACCAATATGCTGAAAGCTATAAACGGTCGGACCACAACAATAGACGTGTGCGACGTTAGGAATCCTGGGAGAAAATCTCTCTACCTTGCCTGAAAGTGTGTTGTGGAGCGACAAATAGAAAAGAGTATGAAGAGGCGGCTGGTGCATCATAGTGAGTAAAGGTGCATCACGGTGGATAAAAAGTTAAAATGGCTTGCGTTGCCCCCGTGCAGTGATCCTCATACTAGCACGGAGCAAAAAATGCCCCAAGCGGTCCCGAAAATCCCTTCATTTAGACTACATAATTCCTGATAAAAGACGATGTCCGAGCTGGATAAAAAGGCAAAAAAACAATCACTGCGTGAACTTGTCGATACGTTTCCTCCTCTTCCTGGTGTGTATCAGATGAAGGATAAAAAGGGATTTATCATCTATATCGGAAAGGCGAAGTCTCTAAGCTCTCGGGTAAAAACATATCTTTCAGGGGGCGATGGAAGGCCGCAGCTGGGTGCTCTCATGGATAGGGTTGTGAGTATCGAAACGATAGTTTGTGCGACAGAAGCACAGGCTGCTATTTTGGAACGGGACCTCATCGTTCGTCATCAGCCTCGATATAACATACGGCTGAAGGATGATAAGTCTTTTCTTCACATTCGGGTTGATCGGACTCATCAATGGCCGCGTATTGAGCTTGTTCGTCGACCGGTAGACGATGGAGCGGAGTATTTCGGACCTTATAATTTTAGCCACGAGATTCGGCGAGTGTATGAGGTTATCAGGCACGTTTTCCCGCTTAGAACGTGTTCAGACTCTGTTCTGACTAATCGGTCTAGACCGTGCCTAGAGTTTCAAATTAAACGATGCGTTGCTCCATGTGTCTTGTCGGTAGACCGTGATCAGTACTTCCGATGGGTTCAAGACGCCATAGCGGTGCTTAAAGGAAGGACGGGGACGATTCTGGAGGATTTAGCGGAGCGAGAGGAGCTGGCTGTTAAAGAGCTCCGGTTTGAGGAGGCCGCAATGATCCGTGATCGTCGCGATGCCTTAACTAAATTTTCAAAGGGGGAGCAGGTAGAATTCCACCGGGGTGATCACAGAGATGTTTGGGCTATCTATCGTGAGGGAAGCAATGTTTGCGTAAATATGCTCGCGATTAGACATGGACGGATTAATGATAATTCCTCCTTTATTCTGGATGATGTTCAGGTAAGTGATGAGTCAGTCCTCGAGGAGGCGCTATGCCAGTTTTACGATGAAGGTAGAGAAATACCGGATGAAATTATTGTCCCATTCACGCTGGAAAATGAATCAATGGTTGCTGATTTGATCCGCTCCCGTCGAGGAAAGATTTCTCAGATCATTTCTCCTAAACAGGGCTCAAAGGCCCGTTTGCTTGGCCTATCTGACCTCAATGCAAAGCAGTTTTTTTCATCGGCAGTGAAAGGAGAGTATCGCTATCTTCAAGCTGCGAGGAAACTTGCCGAAATTATGCGATTGTCTCATGTACCTCGGAGAATTGAATGTGTGGACATATCGAATTTACAGGGGACTGATGTCGTTGGAGGATTAAGTGTTTTTTTTGACGGAGTTCCACTTCGAAGGGAGTACCGCCGATACCTCATTTCTCAGCAGGATAAACAGGACGATTTTGCCTCCATTTTTGAGGTAGTAACAAGGCGTCTGCAACGAGGAATGGAATCAGGCGAATTGCCAGATCTCTTGGTAATTGATGGGGGAGCGGGTCAGTTGGCGATGGCTCTCAGGGCTCGTGATAATTTGAGGGTACAGTTAGATATCATATCGATAGCGAAGGTCCGGCAGGAGCGCAGTATTGGTGAGATTGTAGGACGGAAAAAGCCGGAAAGGCTATTTGCTCCGTGGGCTGACGAATCAATTCCCCTTGATGACCATGATGAAGTTACTCATCTTTTGGCTTCTCTTCGGGATGAGGCTCACCGTCATGTAATCACTTTTCACCGTAATCGTCGTGCCCGAAGATTGGGCCGCTCGGTCCTTGACTCTATTCCGGGGGTGGGGCCTGAGAGAAGACTTCGCTTAATGAAGGAGTTTGGGAGTATCGCGCGAATGCGGAATGCGACGACAGAGGAGATAGCACGCGTAGGTCGGATGCCTCAGCAGGTGGCATTGGCGCTCAGACGAGCAATTCATCGTGACAGCAGCGATAAGGACTAGCTTTCGCGGATGAGAATTTAATTGCCCACGAGCAACCAGGCGAGTTGTTCCGTCGATAACATCTCAATTGTGTCTTGAGTCACCCTGGAGGAGGGGGGCAGCATTTGTGGGGTGGCGAAGTGTGGCTGTTTGGACGAAGAATTGCTCGGCGAAATGGATTGAGGTGGTGGATTGTTCGAAGTTTTTTTTGTTTTTGTTGTCGAGTATCAATCGGTACGATAACTCTTGTGATGCTGGTGGGGCAGGCTATCGGAATTTTCGGTACGGTTGCTCTTGCTAAGGCTGTGATACTTTCCCTGATGGGGGTAATCGCCCTAGCTGGTTTGGGAGGCAAGAGGTTTCTGAAGGTAAATTCTCTGACAACAGTTTATTTGTTTGGGGTAGCTTGGAGGGTTTTTTTTTCTCTCATGTGCTGTCTCGTTGTCGGTATTTTCATGGTTATGCCGTGGAGGGGGCTGAATGTCGTGCCAGACGGCACAAAGGTCAGGATCCGGGGGACGGTAGATCGCGTACGACGGCCCCAATCAGGAGGAGTATCTTTTCGGTTTCAAGGTTTTGACTTCGCGAGTAGTCCCTTAGGGTCACCTCGGTTGGTCTTTGATAAAAAGCAGAATTTTAAACTTCTCTGTCAGAGCGCCGACCTTCCTTGGCGAAATGCCTCTGAGCTTGAAGAGGGTCGCGAGCTCATTATAGTCGGAAAGATTTTACCATTTCGGGAGCGGGAGAGTTTGTCGGGATATGAGGAATCACTCCGTCGGTCAGGCTATGATGGGCGATGTTTCGTTGATTGGCTGTCATTATTGGATTCATCGAGCCGGGAGGTGCTGAATGCTACACCAGCGGGGGATAGAGAGGGGTTGAATTTCTCGCTTTCGGAGAGATCGATTCCCGATATTATTTCCGAAATTATCCGAGATTCGGTCGGTGATACTGATGGGGGCGCGATGCTGCTGTCGATGACAATCGGGACTCGAGATCAAGTGAGCAGAGAGACTGAGGAGGTGTTTCGTTTCCATGGGCTGTCACATCTTTTGGTGATATCAGGCTACCAACTTACTCAGGTGATTTGGTTGTCGGGAGTCATTGCTCGTGCTTTTATACGACGATTCTGGCGGCGGGTGGATTGGCTTCCATCAGCGATACTTCTGCCGATGGTCTGTGGGGGGTGCGGGTTGTGTCTGGGGGCGATAACGGGATTCGAGGTTTCGATCACAAGAGCTGTGGTTGGAGCTCTCATTCTGGAGTTGGTGAAAAGTCGTGAAGGTTTTTCGTCCTTGGGACACTCGTTGATAATAACGGCTAGTATTTTGAGCGCGATCTGGCCTGGGATTCTTTTTGAGCCAGCGGGTGCGCTTACAATGAGCGCACTCGTCGGAATTTTGGTTGGTAAGGCGGTGGGGGGAGAGGGGTTACGGGGAATTGTGGGGGCGCATATCGGAGCGCTCCTGTGCACTTCGGCGATAGCGTGTATTTGGTTCGATCCACCGCACTTGGGGGCAGCGCTCATAGCCGCGCCGTTAGCCGGGCTATTTTCGACAGCAGTCTTTTACGGAACCCTCATAGGACTTTTTATGAAAACTATCGGAGTCGACTCAGAGGGAGTTTTTCTTCTCACTATGGCTGGATTTGCGGATAAAATCAGGGTGCTTCTGACAAAAAGTCAGCTTTTCTTAACTGAGTGAAAATTATTTCCGATGGTTGGGAAATAGGCGCATGAGAGGAAAAAGTTGCGGTCTAAACCCTAGAACTCAGCGTCCTGGAATACGAGCCTTTTGTACGAACGGAGATCGTCGACGATCCTACCTACCCCTCTTACGACGCAATGAAGAGGATCGTTCGCCCGAAAGCAGGCAATCCCGGTTGCTCTCGAAACTGCTGATGGAAGGTCGTTAAGGAGAGAGCCTCCCCCTGCCAAGCAAATACCAGCTCGAGAGATATCGTCAACAATTTCTGGTGATGCCTGTTCGAGAACGGAGCGTATGACAGAGATTATATTACCAATCGGTTCTCGCAGTGCTCTTGTAACCTCGATATCGGCGATCTCTCGAGAGGCGGGAAGACCGGAGGGAAGGTCCTGTCCTGTAACGAAGGTCGACCGCTCAATTTTGGCATTACTCACGGCTCCGATTTGTATTTTTACTCGCTCAGCCTCAAAACATCCGATATTCAGGAGACGTTCATCGCGCATGTATCGTTGGATAGCCTCATCGCACGCATCCCCCGCAACAGGGGACGCCTCGAAGTGAATCATTTGCCCCATGCTGATGACAGCAACCTCAGTGGTACCGCCTCCAATATCTACGATCATCCGCGCGGAAGTTTCTTCGAGTGAGAGTCCCGAACCTATGGCAGCCGCTATTGATTCTCCAGCAAGTAATGCTGAGCTCACACCACTCCGCAATGCGGCATCGGCGACTGCTCGACGCTCAGCATAGGAAATTCCAGAGGGAACTCCGATGACAAGTCGGGGCCCTCGCATACTGAAACCGCTCTGAACCCCCGCGAGGAGGTGACGAAGCATGGCCGAGGTGACGTCAAAGTCGTGGATGGTCCCATTTCGAAGAGGGCGGACGACAGCGGTAGAGCGACCGGTCTTTCCAAACATTGCTTTTGCTTCATGACCAATTGCGACCACTCTTCCCGAGTTTTGATCAATCGCGACGACGGTCGGTTCGTTAAAAATAATTCCTCGTTTTCGGACATATACCAAGGTGTTGGCGGTACCGAGGTCCATTGCCATATCATGCGACCAAGCGAGTCTCAGTTGAGGCCGTGTTCGAGCAATACTGGACTCATGAAAAAATCGACGAAAGGGCGACGAATCGGGGAAAGCGTTACGTGCGGCTGAAGGGGGTCTTTGATGCGCATTCATGGTCATCTCGTGCGGGAGGAGCTTATTAAGACGCAATTCTAGTTCAAGGTCGATCGGCTGAGCCAGGTGCCCGAACTTATGGTCACTACCGGCGTTTATCGAAATAGACGGGTGCTAGAACAGAGTAAGGGAACCTCCGTTGACCGACAAGAACGAAATGGTCTTTGACACAGTTTTTTTACAAGTTACTTAAAGTAACCATAGCCTTGGGGCATACCCCCCAAATTAAGATCTCTTTATAGGTATGTCGTGCCCTTCAGCCCTCGGCACCTTCCACAGATTTCGGTCGGTTTGCTTGGTGCGATTGGGAACTTCTCCCCCGATGTCGCCGGACAGAGCGTATCCGTTTTCCTTGGTTGATTCGCTCGTTCGGCCGATTGCGATCACTTGACGAGTGATTTTGATTGAGACTTTTCTCCGTAGGTCTTTGTTGAGACTTTCTATCGTCCTGACGATTAATGTCGGCATCGCGAGCGGGCTTGCCTGATTCCATCTCAAACTCATACTCATCGGGCCTTAATCGGCCATCTGCAAGTATGAGAATCTGTGAGTCAAAGGTGCTCTCAAGGAGATAGAGCTCGCCCTTTTTGTTGTTCAGGAGGAACAGGGCAGCTCCCGGAGCCAGCCTCGCCTTTACGACCTTCACCTTACCGACAATTATCGCTGATTGAATTTTTCGCAGTGCCTCAAGGGCAACGAGCTCTGGATTTTTAACAAGCCCCAACCCTTGGCAATGAGGGCATTTAATAGTGCTCTGGCTGGAAAGGCTCGCTCGGATCCTTTGTCGCGACATTTCAATAAGACCGAACTTTGACAGATGCCCGACCTCGATTCGCGCTTTATCCGGTTTTACCGCGGCTTTTATCTTTTTCTCTAATGCTGCTCGATGCCTTCGATCGTTCATATCGATGAAATCGATGACTATCAATCCTCCCAAGTCGCGGAGTCTCAATTGTCTTGCTATTTCATCTGCCGCCTCCAAATTCGTTTTGTAGGCGGTCTCCTCGATACTTTCCCCGGCAGTTGCCTTCCCTGAATTTACGTCGACGGCAACGAGTGCCTCGAGAGACTCGAGCACAATCGAGCCACCAGAGGGAAGAGAAACCTCTGAAGTCAGAGTTTGAGCAACCTGATTCTCAATATTAAAGTGGGTAAATATCGGAGCTTTGCCCTCATAGAATTGGACCCGAGATCGATACCGGGGCATGACCATCCCGATGAACTCCTTCACCCGCGAAAACGTAATTGGATCATCAACAACTATTTCACGTACCTCAGGGGTGAAATAATCTCGAATTACTCGAGATGCGAGGTCGCTCTCCTGATACAAAATCGAGGGGGAGGAAGCCGTTTGGGCGGCCGTAAGGATGGTTTCCCAAACTTTAAGTTGGAGAGAGAGATCACGAGCAAGCTCACTCTGTGAGCGATCCAGTCCTGCGGTGCGAATGATCAATCCGATACCTGCGGGTATTTCTAATTCACGGGCGAGGTTGATGAGGCGCTTGCGTTGCTCAGAATCGCTGATTTTTCGGGAAACGCCCCCTCGATCGCTTCCCGGCATGAGTACGACATAACGACCTGGAAGTGAGAGATAGGTGGTAAGAGTGGCTCCCTTGGCTTCACGTTCCTCTTTTACCACTTGAACGACTAACTCTTGGTCAGGCCGCAAAACATCCTGAATTTGGACACGAGCGTGGGATGCGCCAGGTTTAAAATAGGATGGATGGATATCGTTAATTTGAAGGAATCCGTTCCGTTGAGTTCCAATATCAACGAACGCCGCCTGTAAGCTTGGTTCGATGCGGGAAATTCTGGCTTTGTAGATATTTCCTTTTAACTTCTTACCGAGGTGTCCCTCTATTTCAAGCTCCGATAGGACTTCATCCTCCGTAATCGCGATCCGACATTCTTCCGGATGAATCGCGTTTATTAACATTCTTCGGTCCATGATATTCCTTTTTCTGGCCCCCAAGGATTGTGATACGCTGGGTTCGAAAACGCCGATCAGCACGAGACTTGATTTTCTCGCTTTATCCCTAGTGGTCTCCTAAAATCATTAATCTCGCTCAAAAACTCCTTGCCGGGGTCCGCTGAAAGGGGGCTTCTCAGGGGAACGACGGTGTCTCGGTCATTCGAGTCTCGGTTCTTTCTCCGATAAAAACCTTTAAATTGATGACTGTTCTTCGATAGTCATATCGCAGAAGAAGCCACCCATAATCGGCCCGGGGCGCTATGTACTAGGCCTCAAGAGCCTCGTAAACAGAACGGGCCCGTTAACCCGATTTATAGGGGAGGTTAGAATCGCTTTTGAGGGAGGGCCGGCAATATTTGGGTTTCTTAGTCAGCTTGTTATTCGGTTCAGAAGATGGCCCTCTTTAAAAGGGAAAAGCTCTCTTGGGAGGTATGTCACAGGGTCGCCGAAGTGGTGCTCCTTTGTGCCACGTACTCCTCATCTAAAATGGCCTCCCGCACTTTTGAGAACAATGCGGGCTCAGGAAGGTAATTGAGAAGCGCAATCCCTGGCCCTCGTCAATATGACGAGAACCAGTGGTAATTCGTACTAACCTCAGGAATGCTAACGCCCGTTGCTCTCAGGACGCCCGCGTAATCTGTTACCCCGTCGTAACGCTCTTTCCTCTTCCCGGTGTCGGGCCATAATGTGCCCTAATCTTCCTCCGATTTTCAGCTGATTTTCTTAAAAGCCTTTTGTATCGGATCTTAATCTCCGAAACGAAAACTCTATACTACCCAAAATTAGCCAATTTCGCTCAAATGCGAGGCGTCTTTTCTCTTTTCTGCGCTCTCCTATCGAAAATCCCCAGCTCTCATGACGTCCATCCCAGCAGTTGACCGAATATCCCTGCGGGAGCCATCTTCCCTGTGAACCTGTCCCTTCAGCTGAACATGTTCAAAAATTGCCGAAACCAAAACTCGAGGACATCAGGCTCGCCCACACGGAATAGCCAACTTTCAGCGCGAGCGTGAAGATAGGATACTGAATGCGACCCACCTCGTCCTAATCTTCTTGGCTGAGTGGTCGAGCATTCTTTCGAATGCAGATCCCCGCCAAGCCTCCCCGATCGCCAACGCCTTGGATATCCCCTGGCCGATTCGCGAAACTGCTCAAAGATTCAAGTCCTGCACCGTTATTGGACCGATGAGTCAACCTACTAGGCGCGGAATTAACCCCACCATCAGGCCGAAATCTACCGCCTGCGAGGACTTTTAGCTCAATTCAGGATTTCGCAAACGTGGTCATCTGATGACTTCCGGGCTTGAGGGCCCCTCAACACAAGGCAAGCCAAACTAGCCCCTAATGTCTCGCGGTAAACACCCGATGACTATCAGAAAACCCTCCGAGAGCTATCTCACCTACCCACCAGAGAGGCCAATTCCATTGGCACCAAGACCTTCTTTCTCGATTGTATGATCCATTGATGGAAACGCAAAGCCCTGAGCATCTCCTTGGATAAGATTAATCTGTGTTTTATTTTGGCCCTTTAAACTGGACCAAGGCGACAACAAGCCGATTACAGTAATCGCTTGACCCGGTCAACAAGGTCGGTGGCTCTGCACGGCTTGGTCAAAACGACGGTGCATCCGGCGGCGATCGCCTCTGCGTGAATAACCGGATCGTCGACTGCCGTAAAGGCCACGATCGGTCCTCCCCAACCTCGCTCTCGGATAAATGCAACGAGCTCTTGGCCGTTCATGTGTGGCATCATCAGATCCACCAAAATGACGTCGGATGTCTGAGCGTCGAGGTAGGAGAGAGCTGAAGTACCACTGGTGCACCGATCAACTTCAAAACCTGCGTCCTCAAACAGCATCTGGACAATGTCGAGAGCGGTAAGGTCGTCGTCAATGATGAGAATGCGCTTGGAAATGCTCATGGCTAAATCACCTTTAGGGCTCGTTGAAGCCTGTCCGAATAGTACCAATCGCTGAGATGGAGAAAGCCTAATGTGAGCTCAATCATGTAAATGGCGTTCTATAGAGGCTCGATCGTTTGGTCGCTACACAGGGATACTTTTTTTCCAAACAACGGGGCTCATACGTCTCATTTTAACGCACCCTCGGACATGCCAAAAGGTGGAAGTGGTATTGAGTCGGTGTTATTCTCGCTGCTGAGGCAGGATGCATCCTGTCTCGATAGAGCTGACGTCGGGTAATGTGCCTAGTCGGGCTTCTCAACGGAGTATTTTTGCTCCCCACCAAATCGGGAAGATTCTCCCAAGCCCCCTGCAAAACGTCGTTTCTGTCACACGAGGAGAGTGAGTGCTCCTTGTGGTGGGCTGAGTTGAAGTTCAGATATATGGAGCCAAAAATTTCCCCTTGCCGTGAAGCGTGGCGGTTGTAGGGGGCATCTTCTTAGGAGGGGAAATGATTCAAATATTTCCTTTTGTCGGTATGATTTCGTCTGAAATTACTTTTCAGTTTCACTTGTAAAGAACAGAGCTGATAGAAGGGGGGCCTCCGTTTTTTTTCAGCGCCTTTTGGTTTCACGAGGTCGTCATTTTGTAATTCGGGGAGAGTTCAGAAAGGTACACAGCGGAGTGGTAACTGACGTCCGGAATAGTTCTTCATGTTTGCGATTGAAATTGATTTTAATGATAGGGAGGGCGGACAAGAGACAATTCTTGTCCGCCGTCCCCTCGTCGTGATTGGACCGGACGAGGCGGCTCATGTCGTGATAGAGGATGCTGCTCTCACCGAGCAACTTATCCTCGTGAGACAACTGGGACGACGATTTCGGACTGCTCGTTTGAGGGATAATCGTGAAGTGGTGGATGAGGATGCCCTCGCATTCGAGGATCATGAGGACGAAGCCGTTTTAGCCCTCGGCACCCTAACGCTTCGTATTACTGCTCTCGATATGGATCTTATTGTTCGTCCGGGTGAGCCCGCAGATAGAGCAGCAGTGAGAGTGCTCCGAGAGGCGGCGTCAGCCGCTCATCCGTTATTTCCAGCTCTCGTTGTCAGGGGAGAAGCTACGATAGTGTTTTCGTTTGCTCCTGAGCTGCCGGTTCTTGTGGGACGAAGTCGAGAATGCGCCTTAAGAGTCGATTCCTCCTACATATCGTCACGTCACGCTCAATTTGGTTTCGAAAATGGGAGATTTTGGGTAGAGGACCTCGGCTCTACGAACGGAACTTTTAAAAATGGATCGCGGATTGTTGGTCGGGTGAATTTGGAGGAGGCGGAACAAGTCACGTTAGGCATGGACCTTACGGTCGCCGGAGTTGTATCTGGCGATCAGATCGTGAATGCCGCCTCGTGGCAATCGTCAGGTGCTGAGTGCGCTCCTATTTATCCTGTACTGCTGTCGAAATCGGATGTGGTGAGGCCTTCTCGTATCGCACTTGTCCCAGATGTACCGCTCCATCTTGGTCGAGATCCGAGCTCAGAATTATGGATAGGGGCACCTCACGTATCCCGTAAGCACGCCGTAGCCCAGCTCGAACCGGATGGTAGAGTTCGGGTAACGGTCAAAAGTCCGAACGGATTGGGGTTCGGTGATGGACTTTTGCAGGCCGAAGAATCAGTGATATTTCCGCCAGAGTTGGTGGTTTTCGATTTTGGTGGCGGAGTAACCGTTGCCCTTTGTTTCAATGAGCGTGAGGAATCTCAAGTTCATGGCTCGAGAGAATCGACTCCTCCCGCCAAAAAGTCAGGAGATCGTTGGGCAAAGGCGTTATCTGATAAAAGTGGGGAATCAGTGGGCAGTATGGATCCGGAGGACGGTGAAAATGTAGTAATCCGGTCTCGTCGTCGCTCGGAAGATGGCGAGGAGCCTGAGAGGAATTCATCTGATTCCGGTCGAGTTGACGGGCAAACCAAGATAGTAGATCGATTGAGATTATTTATGGGACGGATCTCTTCAGGGCGTTGAGGACCGGGATAAGTCGGTGAGGAACTTTGGGATAATCAAGCAATCCTGGAGCAGATTTGACTATGAAATATCGGGAGGGAGGGGAATTTTTGTCATGAGTGGAAGCAATGATCTCACGTTTATTCGATGCCCATCGTGCAGAAGTTTGGTCCCATCGGTATCTAGCCGTTGTCGAATGTGTGGCAACTCACTCCGGGTGGAGGATAATGCCCAAGAGGGTCGGGCGGATCGAAAGCCTTCAAGGGTGAGGCAGCCAACGACTTCGCTGACGGGCGATGAGGCTGATACACTCAGGGAAGATGCGACCGTCACGGAGTGGCAACCAAATGACGAAAAGTCGGCGAATCAAGCGGACGAACTGTTCGGCCTCGATGATTCGCAAACTCCTGAGGTGTCACAGGGCGTTATGACGACCGAATCTCAAGAGGAGCTGTTATCAGAGGATGAGGACGAAGGAGGGGCTGTTGAGCCGGCCGATGAGATGATTTCAGTCATCGAATCTGAGGAGCTTTTCGACGTCCAATATACCACGGAAGGGTCATCGTTTGAGGATTTATCTGGTGGGCTCACCGAATTTGGGGATGGTGCGGGGGCAGAGCCTGACAATGAGGGGGCTCAAAATGGTGCGGTCGAAGATGTGATTGTGCCCTCTTCAGAGGCGATAGCATTTTTTTCGGCCTTAAGCCCTGTGGAGGATAGCCCGGAGGACACGCTCATTGACGTGATGCCGGAGGATGATGAGGTTCCCTCTGAAACAGTCCCTTTTGAGGAGGTTTCGGGTGGAGTGGTACCGGGGGAGGGCAATGTGGCAGATGCCGCGGACGAACCCTCATTTTCTGTATCACCTGAGGGAAGCCTAAATGAGGAAGAAATACCTTCGACCGAAAAAAGTGGAGGGCATCAGGATGAGGTTGCTTTTTTTGTGAGTCTGGATGGCGATCATAGTCACTCTGCTGTTGATGAACTGGAACAAAGAGGTGAGCAAGTCAGTCCGGAGCACATAGGAGACGTCGAAGAGAGTGAACAACACCAAGATTCAGAGTCTGCCGAAATTGTCGATGATTCTTCGAGGGATCCGCACCCGCTTGATGAGTCGGTAAGTCAACTGGCTCAACAGGAGGAGGTTCGAGAGGCTTCGAATACTGATGAGAAGGAAGTGTTTCGCGTCACGAAACAGCCTCTTTTTGAGGATGCTTCAAAGGGGCGAGGGCACGTGGGTAATACAGACCAAAGGAACAAGGAAATTCCCGAAGTCAAACAGAAGCAATCGGAGAGCGAGAAGAGAGGCCATGAAGGCCATCGCAAGCAGGGAGCGCAACCACCGATAACTTCCACTGTAAGTGCACCCCGGCTCTTTGGTTGGCTTGTTTCTTATGGTGATCCTGAGGGTGATGCGATAGAGCTTCGAGAGGGAAGGGTGCTCGTTACGGGGTCAAGTTTAAAGAAGGGGGATCTGGTAATCGATGCTCCAAGTATATCAACGCCCCACGCTATGTTAATGATGAGTGTTGAGAACGGTTTCTTTATTCAGGACCTGATTAGTGAGCGCGGAGTGTGGGTTCGCAAAAAAGGTGATGACACCTACCATCGAGAAGATAATAGTGTGCAGTTAAGTCACGGAGATTGGCTTCGTCTTGGCGATCTAGAATTTGTCGTGTCCCTTGTTGCTTACGTCGGGGTGAAGTAGGCCTTTTCCCCGGGCGTGTGAGCTATTGAATGAGGGATTCGATTGCGCGATTTTTCTCGAAGGTAAAATTCATGTCGTGGAATCATTTATGGCTGGATTAGAGCGCTTCAGAAAACTACCCCCGGCTCAGCGTGCGATGGTGGCGATCGCGGTATTGCTTGACGGCCGTGAGTCCCAGACCTTCCTTGAGCAGGATGCTCACTTGGGAGAAGAGCTTGGTGAGGTAGCCCAGATAATAGCAGTTCTTCCAGCCTCAACCCGGATACCGTTATTGGGTACAGAATTGCGTCAGGCCCTCGGGGAGCTTCAAGAGCCGATGGAATTGAGGGGAACTGACTATGAGTAGTGTGTTCGTTGCTCTGGAATGTAAAGCAAAAATCAGCCAATATGAATGACTATTCCAATGAAAATGAGGTTGATATTGAGCTCATTCCCTGGGAGCCCCAGGGTCTTCTCCGCCAGGTGGATCGACGGCATGTGGCGTTATCGAGAGGTTTTTTGCGAAGTCGACCTGAGCGATGGGTCCCCAATCTAACCGTTTTTTGGTTGCCGATAATTGATTCGGTAGGTGCCGAGATTCGAGTTGTCGAGGTCAAGCCTGTATCCGCAGTCCCGCAACTGAATGGTTCAGGAGTTATGTTGGCGATAGGGGGACACCATCTGGTGGTTACGGCCGATGGGTCAAGTAAAGCCTCTTTCTTAGAAGCTTTTGTCCCTGATGTAGGCCAAAAGGCTCAAGGTTTACTGTTGGAGTACTTGGCGAGACGGTTCGTGGGTAGTTTGGCGCTAAGCTGGAGAGGTGAGGGTTCAAGTGAGGTTCGTGTCTTTGGAGGGATGGATATTTCCTCCCACGAATATGGAGGGGCTGTAAAGGTGATGTTCCTCGTGAACGGTCAGCAAGTATCGTTGTGGCTGCTCTTATCCACCAGTCTGGTTGATGAGCTTGATAGGTTGTGGCGATTACAGCTTCATTCCACTAATCGACTCAGCGCATTACCAGTTACGATGGCAATTGAGGTAGCTCAACTGGCAGTTCCTCCCGAGGCTCTTCGAGACTATCTTCGAACCGGTCAGGCGGTCGATTTGGATATCCCGATGTCTGATAGTGTTGTCCTCAGATTCGATGATAATAGCCTTATCAGCGCCCGAATCTGCGATGTCGAATCGCGTCTCGGATGCGAAATACTGTCAAGTAGGACATCCGGTCCGAGCTTCCCCGAGGGTTTTGAACGCTTTTCTGTTGTTCTTGGAGGTATAACGTGCGAGCCAACACTTCTTGCGGAGATTTCTCAAATGGGTGCGATGCTTGAAACCGGGATGCCTTTGGGAGATAGAGTCGAGCTTTGGGTGAATGGTAACAAAGAGGGAAGAGGGGTTCTCCGGTCGTATCGGGGGCGGTTCGCGGTTGAAGTAGATTAGTTTTTACGACTACTAATAGGTGTTATCTGTCAGGACTGGCTGATGTTCAGATACTTTATTAAAAAGAGGCTCTAGATATCGTGGGCGAATCAGAGCCTTGAAATTGGTAGAAAACGCGTGAAAAGTCCCCCTTCCGATAGGACGCAACCATGTGATGTTTCAAATGTCATAAAAATCGAGTTCAGCACGGTTCCTTAATACATCTTACATATAAGTGATGTGTCAGTGGCGTTGAAAACAATCATCGAGATATTCTGAGTGGATCCCTCCTTCATTTTTAGTGTGATATTTTTATCATCTTTTATTCGGATCCTGGTCGTCCTTGCCATATTGAGGCGTGGAATCGGTTTTGCCGATTTGCCCTCGGCCATATCCGTGATTGTAATCTCCGTCGCCTTATCATTTGCGGGACGACTCGAAATCTCTCCTAATTCTCTGGCCTATATTTCTCGAGGGCGGGGAACTGATTTAGATAATGGACATTCCGCGAGGGAAATTATTCATGTCCTCTCTGCTCGCATCGATCCCATGGTCATCAATCAAATTCAAGGCCTATCGGCAAAACCCAACAGTTCAGGTTTGTCCGATACAACGAGAGATAAAGCGCCCTCCGTCGAGCTTCTTCTGGGCGCTTTTGCGATATCTGAGGTGAGGAGAGCTTTTGCCGTCGGAGTCAAGTTACTTATCCCGTTTTTTGTTATAGACCTCATAGTGGCTCTCTTTATATCGATGGTAGGTATACACTCGATAACGGCTGACTCGGTATCATTTCCCGCAAAAATGCTCACTTTTTTTGCGATTGATGGGTGGTCATTGCTTTTGAAGACATTGTTTGGCCAGTAGTTCCTCTGGAATGAAACGGTGGGGATGGATGACATCAGAGCTTAAAGACCTATTTGTCTTGGCTATGAATTTTTTGATTACCTTTGCACTCCCTGTTGGAGGGGCGGTAATCGCTGGTTCGATTTTTGTATCAATTGTTGAGCGAGCTGCGGGAGTAAGAATTCCAGCGTTCGGATTCATCATGCGTCTTGGGGCAGGAGTTTCAGCAATGATAGTCGTGTGGGAGAGAAGTTGGATTCTCCTCAGGGAACTCGGCACGCTTGCGTTTCGTTAAAAAGGTATCGAGAGGAATTGTGAGATTGAAAGAGGAGGAATCAATTGACGTGGGGTCATTGCTTCTCTCGGCGGTTATTGTCGGTTTTTGTGGAAAGATATTGATGCTATTTGATAGTGGCTATCAAATAGGAGGGGCGATTTTTTTGCTTTCAGCCCCAGTTTTTGTCGCATGGGCCGCCGTCGTCATTCTGGCGCAGATGTCTGAGGTACCGATTGTTCCATCGCTTTCGCTTTGGATGCTTTGTATTGCGGGAAGCGTACTAGGGAATGACGTCGTCAATCCAAGTCTCATCTCAGGGGATTTTTCGGCCGGTTTTTCTGGCATGGTGAGGATAATTCTTGGTTTAGCTGAAAAGGCTCTTTTCGTATCAGCAATCGCTGGGGTTGTTATCGGACTTAGTTTGGTTCCGCTATCATGGTGTGCAGAGAGGGGGAGAGGCGAATTTCTTGGTTTGGTACGCGCGCTAAAATTGGTTGTTTTTCTGGGAGTCATCATTCTTCTGGGGAGAGAGTTTGCAGGGATTCTGATCCGGTAGTCTTTTAGGAGGGAAAGGAAATCCGGGCAAGTAGATTTGAATTTCTAGGAATTACATCAAGATATTTGGTATTTATTCTCAGTTGTTTCCGAAGAGTGAGGAATGGCTGTGGTGATCAGTCGAAAGGTAAGATACCAAAGGCAGGTCTCCATTTTTTTCGGAGAGTTCGCTGCTCTCGGGCTCTCTCTAGGGGGCGTGAGCACGTTTGTTTCTGCCGAACGGATGCGGGGATTGTGGCTCCAAAGTTGGCCATTTGTTCAAGGGGCTCAGGAATCTTTCGATAGTGTTACGACCACAGCTTCATGGCAGTTCATCCTTCAATTCTTAATGATTTTTTTAGGTTTTCCGATGTTGGTTGTTTGTGGGGTATCTATTGCGATTGCATTTTTGTGCCAAAAGGGTGGAACCTTACAGGTCAGGGGATTGGGTTTAGATGATGAGCCGTTCATCAGGATAATTTTCGGTTTGGTCTGGATTCTCCTTGGGCTTTCGGTCGGCTACCTAACTCTCCAGTACTGGATCAGTAGAGCGGAGAATCTTCTCCTCATGGAAACTGGCGGAGCAAATCTGCTTGTTGACGTGCGTCGGTGGCTGGTATTGTTGGGAGGAGGCGCAGCCGCCACATCAGGTTTATTGCTTCTGGCCTCTCTCCGCTCAGGACGGGGTTGAGGTTGGTAATTCTATGACCGATTGAGTAGAAGTGTTTGATGGAATGAGGCACCATGCCACAAAAACCGCTCTTTGAACCCGCGGACTCAGGTTCTGTATATCCGCTGATGTCTCTTCTTCCGACGCTTGGAAATGTTCAGAAACTCCATGAACTGACAAGCTCACTATTTGCGCGGCACGAAAGGGTGCGTCAAATTCTTCGTGACCTTGAGCTTGGGGAAGCGCCTCTTGAACTTCGGCGGCCATACGGCGCTGAAGAGAAGATGTTGAAGCAGGTGTTGGAGTGGTTAGGAGCTGACGTAGGGGGTGGCGTATGAAGTCACAGAGCACGCTCGCGCATTTACGCTCGGAGGTGCTAAAGAAGGGATATTCCCTCGAGCAGATAGAGTCAATCTATGCTCTGGGTCAGCTCTATCTCGAAACAGGTAATCTTCGTCAAGCATCGGTGATTTTTGATGGGTTAATTCATCTGGTACCAAATCTTGCTCCCGCTTCGATCGGTCAGGCCATCATCGCCTTGTTTGAGCGAGATTTCATGCAAGGAGCGGCTGCTGCCCGTCGAGCTTCGGAGAGTGATTCTCAGGTGGCAGAGGCGACACTACTTTTAGTCATCGCGATGTTCGGTCTTGGGGATTATAATTCCGCTGGAACCTACCTTGGCGAAATTCGGGAGGCGATGGAGTCAGGGATAGAATTTGATAAAAACGTAGTCAGGGTCTACCGAATGCTTCTTGCTCGTTATCGTAGTCGCGCCTGACATCTCGTGTTTTTCATAACGTGGGTGGCCTTGCCGAAAAAAGGGCTGTCAGATTTCGTACCACGGGTCGTATTTTTCCCCTCGATTAGACCGATTACCCATGTTTGAGCGCACGAGCTAACTCCCGTTTTGCTTCTCGTTCTTTTACTGCCTCCCTTTTGTCGGGGTTGTCTTTGCCCCGAGCGAGCGCAATTTCGATCTTTGCCCGTCCTCCCTTGAGGTATACCCGTAGGGGAATAATTGTTAGACCCTTTTGTTCTACACGCCCCCTGAGAAAGTCGATTTGTCTCTTGTGGAGTAATAGTTTTCTTGGTCTCAAAGGGTCATAGGTCGCAGCACCGTGGTGGCCGTGAGAGTAAGGGCGAATGGTAGCACCCAGAAGATACATACCATCTGAAAAAGGTCGCACATAGCCTTCTTCAATACTTATGCCACTGTTCCGTACGGACTTAATCTCGGAGCCGGAAAGCACAATTCCTGCCTCGAGTATCTCGAGGATATGATATTCAAAGCGGGCTTTTTTGTTGATGAGAATGGTCTTTTCCGATGATGTTGGTGGTGGTCGCGCGCTCATTGGAGTCTCGGTTTTGATGGTACTGAGCAGCGGCGAATACCGGTTAAAGTTTTCGGGCAGAGCTACCTGGTTAAGGGCGGAAACTGCTCAGCTCGAATCTCTTTTATCCGATTGTACTCGTCGACAAAAATGACTTTTGGTTGGTGTTGTCTGGCAAATTCCTCGGGGATTATACAGAAGGCTGCGATGATAATCGTATCTTCTAATTCGACAAGATGAGCGGCCGCCCCATTAACTGAAATGTCATCGCGGCCCGGTGCGCCAGCGATTACATAGGTTTGGAAACGAGTACCACGAGTGACGTTCCAGACGTGGACCTCTTCATTCGGCAGCAAGTCAGTCGCCTCAATAAGAGGAAGGGGGACGGCGATACTACCCTCATAGTGGATATCGGCGTGCGTGACGGTGGCACCATGTATTTTTGCCCGAAGCATTGAACGAAACAGCGTCATACGTCTTGATCCTCACCTCTTACCATCGTGCTCGGCATTTTTTGGACAGCCGAGGTGCGAGTTTGTGGCCTTCATTTGTTTGACAACGTCATCGATCACCATAAGAATGCTCTGGTCCTGGGAATTTCCCGGCGAGAACTTCATTGACGTAGCCAGCCACTGATTGTAGCACCGCCTCCTTCAAGTTTCCAAACTGCTTTACAAATTTCGGACTCTCTCGCAGTGATAGGCCTAGCATATCATGGGTGACAAGGATTTGCCCGCGACATGAGCTCCCTGCTCCGATACCGATAGTCGGTATCGATACCTCTCTCGATATTTCAGCTCCAAGCTCGCTTGGTACCCCTTCGACCACAAGACAAAAGGCACCCGCTGACTCAACGGCACGAGCATCAGCGAGAATCTGACTGCGAGTGCGGGAGCGGAGGTTCTTCTCTCCCTCCTTACCCTTCCCCTGCACGCGGTATCCCCCCATCCGATTCACGGATTGGGGGGTTAGGCCGATGTGCCCCATCACCGGTATCTCTGCCCGCACAATAGCTCTGATAGTATCCGCGAAGGGTGCGCCTCCCTCCAGTTTTACCCCCCCCACGCCGCCTTCTTGCACGAGCCTCCCAGCATTTCTTACAGCCTCCTCGGTGGACACCTGATAGGATAGGAAGGGCATGTCTCCTACAACAAAGGCTCGCTGAACGCCAGCAGTTACGCAGGCACAATGGTATACCATTTGATCCATCGTTACTGGGAGGGTGTTACCCTTGCCTTGCATCGGCGATGCGAGTGAATCGCCGACGAGGACCAGATCGATTCCCGCTTTATCGAGAAGGACCGCCATTGTAAAGTCATACGCAGTGAGGCAGGTGATGGGCCGGGGCGCATCAGCTAGCCATGGGGCGGTAATTCGGATGGGATGCATATTCGAACTCGTCGATTCGGTGGTTTCCTTGTTCGACCGATGTGGGTGGTTTTCCATAATTTGTCATCCCAACGACAGTTATCGTACTCTTCACAACGAGGTCCGCGCTGTTTGCTCTTCACTCGGGTCGTCAGCTCGATGGGGGCTTCGGTCCATTTCGAGCGGACGAATTCCCAAATCCTGGGGACCCTTCTCTCCGTTATCACAGGAAGTTTATCATGGTTGACCGATCGACACACCCGCGCGACCTTTTCCCCTTCGGAAACCATCTTATCGTGGGGCTCTCAGGGACCTTTTTATCGGATGAGGACAAAAAGGTTTTGGAGAGCCTTCGCCCTGTTGGGGTGCTTTTGCTTGCGCGAAACTTTGTGTACGGCAAACCGTACGGCGATTGGATCGATTCACTTGACACTCTCTTGGCTGAGGTGAAGCGGTATGCGGGTCGCTCGCAGATGCTAGTCACCCTCGACCACGAGGGGGGGACTGTTGTGAGAACTCCCCATCCGATTACTCGATTCCCTCCTCCCTGTCTCCTCAGAGAGCAGTCCTACAATGTAGCGCGCGCGACCGGGAGGGAGCTGTGCTCTCTCGGCGTAAACGTCTCATGGGCTCCATTGGCAGATATTAACTCAAATCCTAACAACCCGATCATCGGAGTGAGAGCGCTGAGTTCGGATCCGGTTGAAGTGGCGACATTTGCGAGAGCTTATGCTCGGGGCCTTTCAGACGCGGGGGTGATTGGGTGCGCAAAGCACTTTCCGGGTCACGGGGATACCAGTACCGACTCTCATCTCGAGCTTCCAGTCCTCCCTACCTCCCGAGAGGTCCTCCTGCAGCGAGAGTTGGTACCGTTTCGAGCTCTGTGCGGGGATGGAATTCCTCTCGTCATGACGGCTCATGTTTTATTTCCGGCTGTTGACCCATCGGAGCCCGCAACCTTCTCGCGAACGCTCATTCATGACCTTTTGAGAGGCGAGCTCGGATACGATGGGGTGGTTGTCTCCGACGATCTTGAGATGAGGGCTATCAGTCGCCGCATTGATGAGGAGGGAGCGGTCGTTGAACCATTCATCGCGGGGTGTGATCTCACGATTGTTGCCCGGTATCTGAGTCCCCGAATTGATCATCTTTTCTCGATGGCCCACGTATTTTCCGAGCGGGTTGATGAGGATGCTAACTTTGCCGATCAGATCACAAGAGCTCGGCGGCGGATTGATAGTTTATTAATCAAGACTCCGATGCCGGCGGTAGAGGTGCTGGCTCCGGAGGTTCTTGAGAATCACGCTCGACTTTCGATCGAGGTGGCGTTCGGTCGTTAGGAGTGCCCGCTGACAATCGGTATCAAGAGGGCACCGCGGAAGAGAGGGGAAGGTGGTAGACGGTGGCTTAGTGCAAGAGTTTTCCCGGCAAAAGCGGGAACGTTTGATGAAGCGGTTGGAGGCGGCATACCCTAATCCAAAATCCGAGCTGATCTTCTCAGATGATTACCAGCTTGTGGTGGCAGTAGTGCTGTCAGCCCAATGCACCGACAAGAAAGTCAACCAGGTGACTCCAACTCTCTTTGAGAGATATACTACCTTCTATTCACTGGCTTCAGGATCAGTCGCAGAGATTGAGGCCATTATTAGGCCGATCAATTACTATAGGACGAAGGCGCGTAATATTCGGGCCCTCGCAGAGCAAGTCGTTGAACATTGGGGAGGGCGGCTTCCTGCGGCAATTGATGACCTCCAGACTTTGCCCGGAGTGGGACGCAAGACGGCAAACGTGGTAGCGAGTGAGCGGGGAACCGAGGCTGGCCTTGCGGTGGATACACATGTGTTCCGGGTGTCTCGAAGGCTGGGTCTTGCTCGGGGAAAGGATGCAAGGGAAGTTGAAGAGGAGTTACGAAGGCAATTTCCGAAGAAGCGATGGCGAGATCTTCACCATAGTTTGATTCTTCACGGACGGGCGGTGTGCACTGCCCGGAATCCTCGGTGTAATGATTGTGTGCTTAGCTCTCTGTGCGCGTTTAATATGAGATAGGTAGATCTTTTCAAGGGTCGATTTGTGGCAAGAATCAATTTTTTTCACCTTCTCCTGCATCCAAAAAAAAGTTTTTACGTTATTCCCCGGTTTGCGACGGCATTCTTAATTTTGTTGATGCTAGGACTATCGGGGTGCGGTTCCGGTCGTCAGAATGCCGATCGTCGGACAAATTTGCGAGTGATTAATGGAAATGCCCAGATAACTGCTATCGATGTCCTCCTAGATGGGCGATCTTTTCTAGAAAGTATGGGCTACCTCGAGAGCACTGGATACGTAAATGTCCGAAGTGGTCAGCGAGAGATTCGTGCACTGGTTTCGGGTACCCTGACGACGATAGGGGGCACGAGCTTCAATCTGAGCGACGGGAACGATCAAACCCTGCTTGTATTTGGTACCGCGGAAAATCCTCGAAGTAACCTTCTTCGGGATGATACTGACGGAGCGCCGAAAGGTTCAGTCAAGTTTCAGGTCATCAGAGTTGCCGAGGCTGCGCCACGTGCTGATGTGTACATTCTGGATTCGGGCAAGAGTGTGGAATCGGTGGGGCCGACCGTGCGGAGCATTGGATTGGGAATAAATGGCGGATATTTTGAGGGATTACCGGGAACCTATACTGTATGGGTCACTGTCGCGAACTCCAAGGAGGTTTTAGCGGTTGAGCGAGATTTAGTATTCGAGGAGAGGGGATTGTATACGATACTGATTGCTGATGCTCCTGGCGGAGGCGAGCCGATCACGATAGTCCAATTAAAGGGCTAAACAAAGAGGGAGTTCAGTCTCTCGTCGCTCATGCCCCCTCGAGTCCTTTTAGGGCTGCAATCGCATGTTTCGGATGATGTTCATGATCATTTCGTGAACATTCTTCATGAAGGTCTGGAATGCGGAGAGCGTTTCAAAAGATCTATTTACTCGTTGTTGCTGGGCATCAATCAGGCCTCGCAGATGCTCTTGCATAGTTCCTGGGCCGGCTTTTGGGGGAAGGTCCAACGCTTTCAGTGCATCATTAATCTGTTTGTCGCTCTTACCACCAGATGATAATCCATAGAGGGTCATCAGTTTTTCCTGCTCAGCTTGGGCTCGGCTGCCGACGGTTCTCGCGGCTTTTTCCGCATCGGAGGCACTAATTGAAGGAGATAAAAAACTAGTCAGGGAACTTGTTGCAATTTTCATAAATCAAATGTCCGCGTTAGTTAAAAAAAATACTCAGCCGCTGGAGGAGCTTGTTTATTCGCCTATCCTTCAGCAGAAGATTTCGACGATCCCTGTATCGGATATTTGATGGGAAAGTTGCTTACAGGAGACTGTTGAGAAGAAATTTGTGGGAGATATAAGCTCAACCGATCCGCCGAACTCGAACCTTTGCGACCCCAGCATGTCGCATACCTAGGCGAGCGGCCGCTCCCTCTGCCAAATCAAGATCTCTTCCTCGAATAAAAGGCCCTCGATCATTAATTCGTACCGTGACTGTTCTACCGGTTATTGGATAGGTAACTCGCAAGATGGATCCGAACGGGAGGGTTCGATGAGCTGCGGTCCATGCGTGACGGTTAAAAATCTCCCCGTTTGCGGTGGGATGGCCATGAAAAGCAGCGCCGTAATATGACGCACGCATGAAGCAGGATTCCCCAACTGCAGGGGAGGGAGACGTGAGCTGATCTCGTCTCTCGCGGATAAATGAGCATGAAGAGAGGCAAGCTATCCCCAAGAGCATGGTCATGACAAACAGACGTGGGTGTGCCAAATTGCTCAACATCCTGAAAACATCAGATCCTCAGCGTCTGCGATTCGATTGCAGATGGTACCACCTAGTGCCGCAATTTTTTCCTCTAGTCGCTCGTATCCTCTGCGAAGGTGGTGTGGCTCACTGATAAAGGTGGACCCTTCTGCAGCCAAACCCGCGACCACAAGGCTGGCTGCTGCCCTAATGTCATGACCTTCGACTGCAGCACCACTCAGTTTCGGCGTTCCAATAATTCTGGCGCAGCGATCAGATAGCTCAATGTGGGCTCCCAGTCGCCAAAGCTCGGCCACATGTCGGAATCGAGCCTCGTAGACCGTTTCTTCGACCGAGCTTTCTCCCTCGACGGTACAGAGAGCAGCTAGCAGGGGAGCCTGTAGATCCGTTGCAAGCTCTGGAAATGGCCCTGTGGTGACAGATACCCCTCTGAGGTCGCGCCGAGCATCAACGGTGAGCGAATTTTCGGCTCTCTCAATCTCACATCCCATCTCTGAAAAGATATCGAGTAGCTTACCAACATGAGCAGGACGGACTCCATTCACGGTCACCTTACCTCGAGTGGCTACTCCGGCGCAGAGGTAGGTACCCGCTTCAATACGGTCCCCGATAAGGTTAAGGGAGGTGCCTGAAAGGTGCGGGGTACCTGAAATGAGAATTCGTGATGTTCCAACTCCCTCGATACTCGCCCCCATCCTGGTCAAAAGTTCGGCCATCGACTCGATCTCTGGCTCCCTTGCAGCGCCCTCGATAATCGTTGTACCGGAGACCCGAGCTGCAACCATGAGGATCTGGTGCGTCGCACCAACAGATGGATATCGAAACGTAATGTGAGCTGGACGCAGGCCGTGGGGTGCCGTAGCAAACACAACGCCATGTTTTAGTTCGATATTGGCACCCATTGCAGTGAGTGCTTCAAGGTGAATATCGACGGGTCGGGCACCGATGATGTCCCCCCCGGGAAGCGACACTTGGGCTTCGCCACAGCGAGCGAGGAGAGGACCAAGGATCCAAAATGAGGCCCGGAGGGCCTTGATGAGGCTATGGCTCGCAGAGTGCCGCGAGAGTTCCTTCGTTTGAATAGTTACGGTTCCGCCGTCGAGACCAATTCGGTGCAGATCCATCTGTGACCCAAGAGCTTCGAGCAGTTGGCGGACGTGGGTTATGTCTTCGAGTGCTGGAACATTTGACAGTGTTACCGGTTCATCGGTTAACAAGGTCGCCATCAGAAGGGGCAGAGCGGCGTTTTTTGCGCCTCCAGCGACTACCGATCCTTTGAGAGATCCACCTCCAACCACCTCGATACATTCGTACATAACGTTTTCTCGCAAATTCTTTTGTTATCTATGTCGTATCAATTCTCATCGAGGTTTAGTCGGAGTTTTGGTCGTGAAACGATAGCACAACGGGAGGAAGGTACAAACGAGAGGTAACAGTTTATGCGGTGGAGCGCTAAAGAACGAAAAAAGGGTCAAGAGAGCACGAGAACATCACGTGCCTTCTTACCCTTTTTCCCCCAGTATTAAACCGGACGTATAGGAGATGAAAAGACTCAGATGGGAACGGACTGCTAGCCCATCTGAGCTGTATTACTACATCATGCCACCCATACCACCCATACCGCCCATGCCAGGATGTGCTGGAGCATCCTTTTCTTCCTTGGGCTTGTCAGCAATGATTGCCTCAGTTGTGAGCATCAAACCGGCAACTGATGCCGCATTTTGCAGCGCACTGCGAACAACCTTGGTCGGATCGATGATACCGGCCTTGATCAGGTCCTCGTATTGATCCGTTGCCGCGTTGTAGCCGAAGGCATCTTTTCCGTTCCGGACCTTCTCGATCACAACAGCAGGCTCGGCACCAGCGTTGGTGGAGATTGTTCGGAGAGGAGCAAGACAGGCCTCGCGCACGATCTTAACACCGAAGTTCTGGTCTTCATTCTCGAGCTTGAGGGTTGCCAATTTTTCGATAGCTCGGATGAGAGCTACTCCGCCCCCAGGGACAATCCCTTCCTCAACCGCTGCGCGAGTTGCGTGAAGAGCATCTTCGACTCGAGCCTTCTTCTCCTTCATCTCAACTTCGGTTGCGGCGCCGACATTGATCACAGCAACCCCACCGACGAGCTTCGCGAGGCGCTCCTGGAGTTTTTCGCGATCGTAATCTGAGGAGGTCTCATCGATCTGCTTCCGAATCTGATTGACGCGAGCCTTGATAGCATCTTTGTCACCCGAACCGTCGATGATGGTTGAGGTGTCTTTAGTCACGACTACTCTCTTGCATCGGCCAAGATCGCTGAGGGTAATGCTTTCGAGCTTGATCCCAAGATCCTCGGTAAGGCATTTTCCACCGGTGAGGATCGCGATATCTTCGAGGATCGCCTTGCGACGGTCACCAAATCCAGGAGCTTTGACCGCACAAACATTAAGCGTGCCTCGGATTTTGTTCACTACGAGAGTCGCGAGAGCTTCACCTTCTACCTCTTCAGCAATAATGACGAGAGGTTTGCCCTGTTTTGCTACCTGCTCAAGTATTGGAAGAAGATCCTTCATGCTCGAGATCTTCTTCTCGTGGATGAGAATCAAAGGATTGTCTATCTCGGCTTCCATCCGTTCAGCGTTGGTCACGAAGTAAGGCGACAAATAACCCCGATCAAACTGCATCCCTTCGACTACTTCGAGCTCAGTCTGAAGGCCCTTGGCTTCCTCGACGGTGATGACACCCTCTTTGCCGACCTTTTCCATCGCTTCCGCGATAATATTACCAATCTCTTTATCGGCATTTGCGGAGATGGTTCCCACCTGCGCGATATCCTCTTTCCCCTTGGTCGACTGGCTCAGACCACGGAGGGCGGTGACAACCACTTCCACCGCTGCATCGATGCCCCGCTTGAGAGACATCGGATCGTGACCGGCAGCCACGAGCTTCATCCCTTGATCGTAAATCGCATCGGCAAGAACGGTTGCGGTCGTTGTTCCGTCACCAGCAACATCGGAGGTCTTGGATGCAACCTCTTTGACCATCTGAGCGCCCATGTTCTTGAAGCCCTCAAGTTCGATCTCCTTGGCGACTGTTACCCCATCTTTCGTGATGGTGGGAGCACCAAAGCTCTTCTGAATGACGACGTTGCGCCCCTTGGGGCCCATCGTTACTCTCACTGCGTCTGCAAGAGTCTTTACTCCCCGCTTGATTTCGTTCCGCGCATCAAGTCCAAATTCAAGTTCTTTTGCCATTTCTACACCTTTTTCTTTTGTTGCTCAGAGATACGCTTTCTAGGGCTTCTCGAGCGTTTTAGTTCTGAAGTCGCTTAGTCCTGTCTGTCCCCCGTACCCGTTGGTCGGGATCGGCACAGAGGTCTAGGCTTGGAGAACGCCCAAAACATCATCTTCGCGCATGATGAGGAATTCTTCCCCTTCAATCTTCACTGCAGTCCCTGAGTACTTACCGAACAGGATCTTGTCACCGGGGTTAAGGTCAAGAGGCTGTACGGTGCCGTCTTCCCGAACCTTACCCTTTCCGCGGGCAACAACTACTCCCTGCTGTGGCTTTTCTTTGGCGCTGTCGGGAATGAACAACCCGGAAGCGGTTTTTTCCTCGCCATCGAGCACCTTCACGATCAACCGGTCCTGTAACGGACGGATCTTTGCATCAAGCGTTCTGTCTGTTTTTTCGCTCATACGACACTATCTCCTTTAAGTGATAACTCCTTCCTCGTGGTAATGCTCACTACCGAACCATCGTACCTTTCCATGGAGCTCCCGTGAGCAATTACAGCTCTGACGAGGACTAATGGCGGCTCAAGGCGTCACCCCCTTTTGGGAGGTGAATTGCGCCAACGATGAGTGGTTTGCTTGACCGATAGAGCTGCCGTTTGCCTATCCAGCGCTAGCTGTGCATCTCTCTCGGATGGGCCGACCTTTTACTACCAAACGGTATCCCCCGCAAACCCGACCCCTTAATGGACACCCGATCGGCGTAATTCAAGGGCAGGAGAGAATTTTTTTTCTGGTTGGGTGTCCAGGGGGGTGAATTGCCTCTCGGGGGCTGAACGATCAAGAATGGGGATGCTACAGGAGTGGCCAATGGGCACGGTGCCGGACAGCCGTGAAGACTATCATGTGGTGCGACGGTGCCGACGGGCTAGGGTTGAGCTATGTTAAACGAAAAACTACAGGCAGTTGAGGAGCGTTACGAGGAGATAGGACAGATGCTCTCTCAGCCCGATATTGTTTCCAACAGGGGCCTTTTTCAGAGGTACTCTCGGGAGCATAAAGAGCTGACGGAGATTGTGGCAACCTTTCGGGCGTTTAAGAAGGTGCTTGATGAAATTCGAGGAAGCAAGGAGCTTGTCGAACGAGAAAGCGATAAGGAGCTCGCAGCCCTTGCCGAGGAGGAGTTGGCACTGCTCCAGCAGGAGTCAGAAAAGCTCGAGGAGCAGCTCCAGTATCTCTTGCTTCCGAAAGACCCGAATGATGCCAAGAATGTTATTCTCGAGATCCGGGCAGGGGCCGGTGGGGACGAGGCAGGTCTCTTTGCGGGTGAGCTCTTTCGATCGTATACCCGATATGCTGAGGCTCGACATTGGCGGGTTGAGTTAATGGGGGTGAGTGCGGCGGCCGTCGGCGGGTTCAAGGAGGTCATTGCGATGATTACGGGAGATGGGGCCTTTAGCCGATTTAAGTTTGAGCGGGGGGTGCATCGCGTTCAGCGTGTACCCGCAACCGAGGCGCAAGGGCGCGTACACACGAGTACCGTGACGGTAGCGGTCCTGCCAGAGGCAGAAGACGTCGAGGTAGAGCTACAGGAAAAGGATCTCCGAATCGACGTTTACCGGTCGAGTGGTCCAGGTGGCCAAAGTGTCAATACCACCGACTCGGCGGTTAGAATTACCCATGTCCCGACCGGCATAGTTGTAGCGATGCAGGATGAGAAGTCGCAACTCAAAAATAAGGAGAAGGCGCTGCGAGTACTCAAGGCGAGGTTGCTTGAACAAAAACAGGCGGAGGCAGATGCAGAGAGGCGAGCCGACCGGCGAAGTCAGGTAGGGGCCGGGGATCGATCCGAAAAGATCCGGACATATAATTTCCCTCAGTCTCGGGTCACTGACCACCGGATCAATCTCTCGGTTTATGCGCTCGACCAAGTCATGGAGGGAGATTTGGATCAATTGATAGACCCCCTCATCGCGGCGGCCCGCGCGGAAGCTTTACAGCGTGGCGATGCGTAGCGGTGGTTCGATAGCGGGCCTGCTCGAGGAGGCAAGGCGCCAGCTGTGCACGACGAGTGAAACCCCGCAGCTTGATGCTGAAGTGTTATTGAGTTTTGTGCTGGGGTGCTCGCGACTGCATCTGGTCGTCCATCACGCGACCGAAGTTGAGGTTGATTTCATAGTCCGATTTCAGGAGCTCGTTCACCGTAGAGTCCGATTTGAGCCTGTTGCTTATCTCACGGGAACCAAAGAGTTCTTCGGACTTTCATTTCGGGTGGCCCCTGATGTGCTTATCCCACGACCTGATACCGAGGTGCTCGTTGAGGAAGCGGTACGGCTGTTGGTAGCCATGGATCGCAGAGCACACGCAGAGAAAAATGAACGTGGAGTGACACCGGAGGCTCTCCGGTTCCTCGATCTTGGAACGGGAAGCGGTTGTATCGCGATTTCGGTACAGCACGAGGTCGGTCGAAGGGGGGTGTCCGCCTCGGGATGTGGTATCGATAGGTGTCAAAGAGCATTGACGATTGCTGCTGAAAATGCGGAGTGTCTGGGCGTTCCTCTGGAACTTCGACATGGCTCGTGGTTTGAACCGTGCAAACCTTGGGAGGCGTACGACCTGATTCTTTCAAATCCCCCCTACATCAATAGGGTCGACAAAGAGCTGTCGCCAGAAACAGCGTACGAGCCACAACAAGCCCTTTTCGCCGACGAATGTGGGCTATCAGATATTCGGAATATTTTAGAGAGGGCACCCGCTTTCTTGAAGCCAGGGGGGAGTATCTTGATCGAGGTTGGAAGGGGGCAGGCCATTTCTGTGATAGAACGGTTCGCTCCAAGCGGTTTTAGTGGGCGAATCATCGCTGATCTGGCCGGAATTGAGAGAGTGGTAGTGTTTAAACGGTTAACGGAGGAAATCTAACACGATTGATGAGATCCTTGATGGCACCGTTGACACACTCCTTCGATTCGAAGAAGTGAAGATGGGGGAAGATAAGAGCCCTTTTGAGTCATGAAAAAAACAAGAGGACTCAATAGCTCGATTGGTACCGTTGTTTCCTCCGCTTTTTCACAGGAAGGGCAGGTAATGATCACGTGTGAGTGCTCTTCGCACCCAATATGGGTGCAGAGGATATATCCTCCCGAGGGGTGAACCCGGTGAACGACCTGAATCTGTTCGAGGTCGGCGATAACTCGATAGATTGATACTTTGCTAAGCGGTTGTTTGCCGCGAGGTAGTTCACCCAGCGCATCAAATAGCTCGGCGATGGTGGCAGGATTTCCCTGCTTTGCGAGAAAAGATATCACCGACCTCCGGGGGGCGGTAACCCGAAGGCCGTGCCGGGTTAGGATGGCAAGGCACCTATCGATGTAGTGGGCTACCGTCACGGCGGAACGGCAGTGTTCATGCGATGTGGGAGAGATTGAGACTGGCTCGGCACCGGAAGGTTTTTTCTGCATAAGGAGGAGGGTCTAATTGTTATAAATATACATTAAGATTGACCTGTAACTTTGGTCGTGATACCAATGCACCACTCAAATAGCGCTTTGCAGCCTTAGATTCAACGCATGGAGTGCGTCATGGTCGTTATTTATTGCAAAAGTATAACAAATCAATTCAAGGCCACACAACCGCCCGGAGCAGCCAAGAATGTTTGCTTATTGCTACTCATTGGCAGCTTCCTTGGTATTCATTCCTCGAGCTCTCTCGCACAGGAGGGAGTAGGGGAATCGGAGAAAAAGGCAGGCGTAGCGGAGCTCCGAGAATCGGGCGACATTCCCACGATCGTCATAAAGGCAGACCCTCTTTCGCAGAGTCTCCTCGAATTCAGTCGGCCAGCAAGTGTTTTGCACGGAGAGCGGCTTCAAGAGCGTTTGCGCAGTACAGTGGGAGAAACGGTCGATCTGCAGCCAGGGGTTCGGAGCTCATTTTTTGGTCCAGGTGCAAGCCGTCCTGTGATCAGGGGATTCAGCGGCGAGCGGGTGAGGACGCTGCGCAATGGGGTGTCGACCGGTGATGTGTCGAGCTTGAGCGACGATCATGTTGTTGTTGCGGACCCGCTACAGGCCGAGCAGATAGAGATCCTACGAGGTCCCGAGACGCTGCTGTATGGAAGTTCAGCGATTGGTGGTGCGGTGAATGTGAACGATGGATCGATTGCTGAATCCTCTCTTGGAAGGCCTTTTGAAGGAGCCGTTTTGGGGCAATTTGGAAATAGTGCAGACAATGAAAAATCAGAGGCGGTAAGGCTGAGGGGGGAGAGCGGCTCAGTCAACTGGTACGGGGGATTTTTTTCCAGAAGAACTAGCTCTTACGAAATTCCAGGGCTTGCGGAATCAGAGCAGCTGAGAGAGCGGGAGGAGTTGGCCGAGGGTGGTGAGCAGCTCGAAGATGAATCGCACAATGAATATGAGGCTGGAGGGATTGTTTCGAACAGCGATTCTCAGACGTATGGCGGCACTATCGGGGCGTCGCATATTTTTGAAGAGGGCTTTGTTGGTCTCGCACTGAGTGGATTTGATAGCGCATACGGTGTTCCGGGTCATGGGCATGGGCACGAGGATTCGAAAGATGAAGGGTCTAGTAGTGACGGCGAGGGGCATGGTTCTGATGATGTCAGAATTGATGCGAAGCAGCTTCGCGCTGACCTTCGAGGCCGATACGATTTCGATGCTTCAATTGAATCAATAAAATTTCGCGTTGGTGCAACAGACTACGAACACACTGAATTTGAGGGAGGAGCGGTCGGCAACCTCTTTGAAAAGGACGGAATTGAGGGGCGCCTTGAATTTATTCATCAGCCCATAGGACCGGTGACGGGAGTCTTTGGAATTCATTCAATTTATGATGACTTCTCGGCCCAGGGAGAGGAGGCATTTATTCCTGCAACGAAGAGTAACACCGAGGCATTATTCTTCTTCGAAAAAGTGCAACTAACTGAGCCGTTTTCCCTCCAGGGGGGAGGACGGTTTGAGTCGGTTTCTCATGATCCGATAACTGGCGACCCTTATAAAAGTAATCCCATGAGCATTTCGGGGGGATTCAGGTGGGAACTTGATACCGAGGGAGTATATTCAATCGGTTCGTCGCTGGATTATGCTGAGAGAGCGGCATCTCCGATTGAGCTCTATGCCGATGGTATTCATTATGCGCGACGAATCACGGAACGGGGTAACTCTGCTCTGTCAAAAGAGCGATCTACTGGCCTTGACCTCTCATTTCACAAGACTAAAGGAATGCTTACGGCATCAATAACTCCCTTCTATCAACGATTCGCCAGTTATTTCAACTTGCGGGGAGTGGGCGGGGCCGAGGAGGAATTTCCCCTATTTGTCTACGATGATACTGGAGCGACTTTTTGGGGGGGCGAGTTTTTGTCATCGCTTCATGTCGATCAGATTGTTCCGATGTTCGGACATCGACTGACGCTCGATTTTCAGGGTGATTTAGTCCGCACGCGTGATCGAGACGGGGATAGCTACATTCCCCGAACACCGCCGTTGCGATACATCCTTCGTGGTCGTTGGGAGCTTCCCGAAGCTGTTGAGATGATGGTTGAGGCGGTGCGTGTAGAAGCACAACGACGGTTGGCTGCCGGAGAGATCCCTACTGATGGGTATTCTATGTTCAATACTGAGGTGAGTTATCGATGGGGGGATGAGCCACGATCATTGAGACTTTTTGTCCGAGGAACCAACCTTACTGATGAGGAAGCACGGGTGCACTCCTCTTTTCTAAAGGATCTTGCACCGCTGCGTGGACGATCATTGCTCTTCGGATTTCGGGGAATGTTCTAGCCTTACAACGCCTCACTTTGGTTGAAGGACGTAAGGGGTTATCACCCTCTTGATATGAACAAACCGATCGTTTCGACGTGCTCAGTGTGGGGGAACATATCGGCAACCCGGACCCTTGAAAGTACAAATCCTCTTTGTGCGAGAATCGCCGCATCAGATGCAAATGTTATCGGGTTACACGAAACGTAAAGGATCCTTTGAGGCGAGAACCTATCGATCTGGCGGAGAAAAGAGGCAGCTCCACTCCGGGGCGGGTCTAGCAGAATACCGTCGTAATCGAGCTGAGCCCAAGATTCATCCGAAATATCGGCTTCTAGATTAGCTGAGTAAAATTTCGCATTATCAATCTTGTTGAGAAACGCATTCTGTTCAGCCCGATTGGTCATTACGCTACTGCCCTCGACACCTGTGACCGCGCGGGCGTATCTGGCAAGCGGGAGGGAGAAATTTCCGAGCCCACAAAAAAGGTCGAGAAAGGTTTCGCTCTTACACGGCTGCATCCATTCAAGGGCTGCCGCGACGAGCTTCTTATTGAGTCGACCGTGAGGCTGAATAAAATCGGTTGGGGCAAAACGGAGGGTGAGGTCAAATTGCTCCAACGAGTAGGAAAGGGGTGCAGGTGGGGTCGGGGTAGTGAGAGGAGAGCAGAGTAGTTGAATGGTTTCTGGCCCCCCTGATTGAACGTAGAGGAAAATCCCTGAGTTTAGCGCAAACGTGCGAAGTTTATTTTCATCAGTGTCATCAAGACGAGTAAGGTGTCGGAGTATCAGGGCAGCTCCCTCCTCACCTACGGCAAGTTCGAGTTGAGGGATTGATGCCCGGACTGACAGAGAACCAAGAAGGGCTCTCAGAGGAGTGATGAGGGTATCAAATGGGGGCGCGAGAATCGCGCACTCGGTGACATCCGCGATAAATCTTCCAAAGCGATTTTTGAACCCGATAAACTGAGTGCTCGATTTTGCATCCCAGCGAGCACGTAATCTCGCCTTGCGCCGGTATTGCTCGGTTTCTCCTTGAAGGGGGGGATCCCATTCGGCTGAATATGCGAGATCGCCCACTAAGTCCCGAACTAATCTCTCCTTGAATTCTATCTGCCAATTCGCCTTGGCGTGCATAAATGTGCATCCGCTACAGTGAGGGAATGCAGAACACGGACTAGCCTGGCGATAGGGGGAGGATTGAATGAGGCGAAAATCGGGGATGGGAGTGATCCCCCTCGTAGTCGAGCTAACCTGGGGCCTGAACACTTGGTCCTCGACAGCAGAGACTCGTTCGGCAATTTGATGAGAGACAGTCGGCTTGGAGCCGCCCTTAAGAGGTTCGACTATATCCCCAGGGAGCGAGAATGGAACCGCGATGGCCCCTGTGTGAGGCTCACCGATCCCCCAACCGATGCCGTGAACGGAAATGTCTGTTACTGAAATGCGGCTCATGACCGTGAGGATAGCCGATTTTTTGGTGAGGTGCGAGATGGTGTGGCTGCAAGTTCGTTGCGCTCATCAGAATCAGGGTAACATCAGGAGATCGCAGATGTACCGATAGCTTCGATACATGAAAATGAGAGGAAATCCGAGGAATAGAGCGGAGCCGAGCAGCCCGGCGAGAATTTCCGCTCTCCTCTCGCGCTGACGCTGGGTGATGAGAGCCATCATTTCAGCCTGCTGCATTCGACGGGATATCGCAATCTTTGAGGACTCCCTCCGTTCGAGATGATGTATGTGGGTAGATGGACTGTGAGATGCGGAGTGGGAATCGAAGCGAATCGTTTGCTGCTCTTTGAGCATTTTGAGTGCAAGATTAGCCGACTGAATTCTCTCCCGAGGACTTTTTGTTAACAGCTTCATTGTGAGATGGGATAGCCACTGCGGAGTGTCGGTCCGAATGGTTGAGGGGGGAGGCACATGCTGCTCCACGTGCGCAAGGAGAAGTTTGCCAGGATTTGAGACGTCGAAAGGCAGTCTTCCGCAGATCATTTTGTACAGGAGGCATCCCGCGCTGTAGAGATCTGCGAGGTGAGTGACCGGATGCCCCAGGATAAGCTCCGGAGCAAGGTATTCAAGAGTGCCCAAAACCGCCCCATGCTGGGTAAGTTGACTCATCTCTGACTGCTGGTATCGAGCAATTCCGAAGTCAGTTATTTTTACGACATCACCCGGAAGGATAATTATATTGCTCGGTTTAAGATCACGGTGAACGATATCAAGGGAGTGGATAGCATCAAGCCCCTCGAATATTTGAACTGCAAGATGAGAGATTCGCTCGATAGGAAGGGGATTTTGTGGGTCGATCAGGACATCCAGAGAATGTCCATTAAGATACTCCATAGAAAAAAATATCAGTTCATCATCTTGTCCTACATCAAATGTTCGTGCGATCGAGGGATGATTTATTTTGTTCATCACCTCAACTTCACGAAAAAAACGCTTTATTATGTCGTCGCTGTTCGAATGGCCCTTTATGAGAACTTTGAGTGCTACCGAGTTGTTTCCGAGGAGGGTATCGTGGGCGAGATAGACAACCCCCATCCCCCCCTCTCCAAGTGGACGGACAACTTGGTACCGATTGTTAACAAGTTCACCAGGCTTTAGTATATTTCTCATCTATGGATCTCCCGAACGAGGGTGACCTTTGGTCTGGGTCACTTCGCATCGCCCCCCAGCAATGTACCTTTGGTAGCTCCTTCCCTCAAACCTTACCCATCAGAATACGCTCCTTGGTCAAGAGACGTGATAAGTCGCGAGGAGTGGATTGCACTTCTTCCGAAATCGTAAAACCAACAGAAAAGAGTTCTGAGGCGCGAGCTCGAAGAGATGAATCTTGCTCATTCTCGCCCACTGAGGGCAGTAGCTCGCGACCAGAGGAGAACAGGTCCGCAATCAGACGGGCAGATTCAGGTCCGAAAATTCGAGATAGAAAATAGCCATACACCGCATAGCGGACCGCCAACTCGGAGGGAGATAGGGAGGATTGAGCTGGTTTCAGTGTATTCGCAACAAGCTGATGGGCGTACTGCTCTGCAGCAGTCCTGAGCAGGATAACATAGCAAAAGGTGAGGGGTGACAACTCGAATGCATCTATCTCGGCTGATGACAGAGGATCTCGAATTTTAAGAGAACTAAGTTTTTCTCTCGCCAGTGAGAGCCTAAAAAGATTTTTCTCACCTTTTACGATGAGAGGTACTGTTTCTCCAATGAGGGGAATAGATACTCCGCCTGTTACGGTTATTGCATGGGGAGTTCCCCCTTCTTCGATAGCCCTCATCAGGATATCAAAACCCAAATTGAGGGATTCCCTCGGCTTGGCTCTCGCATTGGGCAGGGGGACTACGACTGTATCGAGAGCAAGCACGGGAACATTGTCGTAAGAAATGGCCTGCTCCTCTGAAAGCTGCCGTTCTCGGGTCGAATGAGCCACTGGAGATATGTTGATTTTTCCTCCCCGAAGAATACCACCGCTAGGGTCGGTGCTACTTGATGAGATAAGAAAGGCGTCTGCTGATGCTTGAAAAGTCGCAAATTCTCCTCCGGCAAGGGTGGACTCACGGGTGAACAAAAGGGTTGGCTGAGATATCTTAACGGTCAGAGGAGTAGGCCCCCGGCCACCAAAGAGAAGATTCCCAACCTCTAGTGAGTTGAAGGACGCCGATAAAAGCGATAAATTTCTCCACGATTGGGGTTGAGCAAGATAGGTTATCAATTGCTCGCGACACTTCGACTCGACGAGCGTGGGCACGCTATAAAAGAACGCGATACACGCTATCGCCCCGATCAAGCAGGTTGTTGCGAAAATACGCAGCACAAGGGATCTCCTCAGCAGTCTCTCAGCCCTCACAGAGAGGCTGGCTTAGAGGGATTTGGGCCAATCTGTTGAAGACAGGGTAGGTATCGGCAAGGGAGGTAGCAAAACCTTAGCCCTATTACTCAGCAAGGCTCAGACTACCGTTCACTCGGGGTGCGGGCGGCAGAACCACATGAAAATGTTCGGTGTTATTGAGGGACATGCAAAGATGCTGAAATACAAAGACCAAGTAATTCATCATCTTATGACCTGAGATGCTATTAGCTTCTCGAGAATTGGTAGCATTAGTCGCTCAAGAACAGAGCTGGGGTCTTGAGGTCCAGGATGAAACTTCATGCGATGGAGGAGAACGGGACGGTAGAGAGCCTTGAGGTCATCCTCCGTCACATAGTCTCGATCATGAACGACCGCCCACGCCTGAGCCGCAGATTGCAGCATCAGTGCGGCTCGGGTTGAGGCACCGAATTGTATCGCAGGAGATGTTCGCGTTGCCTGCACCATACTAATGATGCAATGCCGAATCGCCGGCGAAATATGGACTGTTTGTGTCTCACGGCGAGCGGCTAAAATAGCACTACGCGTGACTATGGGACTGAGAGTCTCAAGTTCATGGTGGATGCTCACAGCATCCCGAAGGATCTCCTCTTCATAGGATGGGGAAACATAGGGCATCGGTATCTTCATGAGGAATCGATCGAGCTGTACGATTGGGAGAGGATAGGTTCCAGCGATATCAAGAGGGTTTTGCGTGCCAAGGACAAAAAAGAGGTCATCGATGGGGCGAGTGACATTATCGATAGTCACCTGTTTTTCTGCCATACACTCGAGGAAGGCAGCTTGTACCTTCGGTCCTGTTCTATTTATCTCATCTGCGAGGACGATGTGAGCAAAGATGGGTCCATGCTGAAATCTAAAGTTTCCGGATTGGGGCTCAAAAACGGTAACGCCGAGGACATCTCCTGGGAGTAGGTCGGGTGTAAACTGGATTCGGCGGAAGGGAAGACAATCTTGATTACTCCCTTCATCCGCTGCAATGAGTCGTCCAAGGGTTTTTGCAAGCGTAGTCTTGCCCGAGCCGGGATAGTCCTCAAGAAGGGCATGACCATCGGCTAAAATAGCTGCGACGACGAGGGCAATTGTGTCATCACGACCCCGAATCACCTTACTGAGTGAGGTTCGTAATGTTGAGGCGACAGTGAAAGCTTCCTGAACCATGGATTTGGTGCTCCTATGTTCGAAATTTTGGCATCCATTAACCGTTTTTTCGGTCACTCGACAACGAAGCAGAAAAAACCGCCTCATTTAGATTATTTACGAGCGCGATTGATGAATTACCACGCGCCGTTAGCCGCCTCGATACTCCAGATGTGGGAGTATACACTAGTGATATTTCTCTGTCCTGACTACCACTTACTTGCACCGAAAAAGGACTCTTCATCCCCTTAGCGAGTTCAAAACCACCCTGCTCAAGGGTGCGAATGAGCCCTGTATCAATACCTGAGACTATGACGGGTAGGGAGATTCCGGCATTGCGCAGAGCCGGGGGAGAGATCACGAAGATTGCTTCCACAAGCTCTATGAACCTAGCGGAGGAGGAGGAATGTCGAGATGCTAGCAATGTTAAGATATGGAGCCTGAGTCCGTCGTCGTATTTAGCCCGACAACCTCGAAGGGCGTCCTCAAGATTGGCGATTCCCTGGGAAGACGCCCCATTTTTTAACTGATTCTCACCAAGGTAGGCGGTGTAGTATACCTGCGCTATGGAGCGTGTATCACGCTTTTGCTCGTCAGATAGTCGTCGCTCAAAAGGAACCTTGGGAATGTAAGACAGTACCTCCCCAAATGTGCTGTATTCGATTAAACTGTCGGTATTCCTCACTGTCAGGTCTTCAATATTTCGAAGCCGTTCTGCAAGGAGTCGAGCTGCCTTCCGATAAAGCCACCAACTAGTCATCTGAGCTCTCAGAATCGTAGCCCTGTCGCGAATCGATTCGAGAATGCTCTCAGCAACATGGACTGATAGACGATTGGCTAGTGCTCTCCAGGACTGCGCTTCTGTGATAATAATGCCAATCTCAAGGTCGTCCTGATTTGTCCCGATTTTGCCGAACCATTGAATATATTCATAGGCATCGCTTAACCGGGATAACGCTTCGAGAGGTTTTCCGAGATGAAGATCAAATCGCCCCCGAGCAAGGCCGACAAGAGCTCGGTGCTCTTCATCGCTTCGGAGCGAGTATTGAGCGACACACGACAGGAACGATGAAATCGAATCATTTGCTTCCGTAACCTTGAGTTGTTCTAGGTAGAGGAGAGCTAGGTTGAGACTGGGCAGGACATGTTCGCAGCCGTCATGATACGACTTCGCTTTGATCCATGATGCCTCGGCTTTATCGTCCTCGAACAATTCCTCATAAACCTCCCCCATGTTATTTACTGGCGTCGCAGGTTGTCCCTGTCTCCCGAGACTTGTCTCAATCGCGGAGGCTTTTTTTAATGCTTCGATTGCTGGCTCGGGTTGACCGTTCATCGAGAGAAGTATCCCGAGCATATTGAGGGTTCGTGCCGGCTCAGCCCGCATGAGAAGTCCAATGCGCGCCTCTCGAATCGCCTCCTCGAGTCGACCAAGCTTCATCAAGACCCAGGCTCGAGAACCGGCATAGGAAGGGGTGAGATATCCCCGTGATTGGATCTCATCGAGAACGGCAAGCGAGCCTGAGTAGTCATCGAGATTAAGTCGAGCCTGAGAGAGAAGGTAAAGAATCTGTGCATGTCGGGATTCAATAGCGGGATTAAGATAAGGGGGACTTCCATTTTGCTCTCGGAAGAGACGCTCGGCCGCTTTGATATACTTCATTGCCAGGCGAAAGTGTGACACGTGAGCAAGGTAGTAATAGCTCAGACTCACATAAGCAGGGTAGTAGGAGGGATCCTTCTTTAGGGCGTTCAGCAGCTTTGTGCGTGCCTCGAGAAGGTGGCTATCGTCGGAGAGAAGGGATTCAGCCTCCTCCGTTAACTCTTCCGCTGTCTCATCGGACGGTGCTATCTCCGAGGGGTCTTCGACGTTGTTACCCCATGGATCGGATACATCAGGCAGAAGGGGTTGTGCGGACGATGATGCAAGTAGGCAGACGGTCAGGCCGAGGGGGATCGCCACTACAGCGAGGGATCGATGGAGAGGCGATGGCTCATTTTTTTTAAGGTAGCCGGTCTGAGAATTTACCCGACTCAGTGAGAGATGTGGAGAAAATTTAACCGGTTTCATGACAGTTCTCCCCTTAGAAAGGCTACAGCGGATCGGAGAGAGCTGAAAGATCGCCATCGTCTTTTTTTAAGATGAGCCCGGATGACTTCGAGATCTCGGGTTCGTAAGCGATCGATCTCGGATGAGGATAATCTGTAGAGAGTACCCTGTGGTCCATAAGTTGTCCGAAGGAGAACGGGACGGAGGAGAAAACAGGGGGATCCGAGGATACAGGTGATGCGTTCCTCATATTCGGAGTATGTTTCTCCCTCGTGCCGGGGAAGGCCCGCATCACGGAGAATGCTGATGACCGCCCGGAACGAGGCCCGCAACCGACCCTGGCAGGAGCGGTAGCCCATCCAACCGAAACGAAGGAAAACTTTCACCATGAGGAGAAATACCAAGGACATTGAGAGTCCCCAAAGCACGATCTGGGGAGAAGGCGGGGACCAGCGTGACCTTGTATCCTCCATTCCGGGCTCGTTTGAAATATCAGAGGGGGCGAGAATTTCCTCGTCTGGTCCGATCATTCCCATCAGCTCTTCAAGCGCTTTTACGTCAACCGGCGAGTCGGCGTGACTCTCAACTTGTTCGGGTTGAGTATCAAAGGGAACCCAGCCTGCGCCAGTCACGTACACTTCAGCCCACGAGTGACGATCGCTCATACGAAGAAGGATATGGCCGTCTTTTGACTGGCTAAGATCCGTCATATATCCCGTGGCGATTCGGGAGGGAATGCCTAGGGAACGGAGGAGGTACACAGTGGCATGGGCGAAGTGAACACAATAGCCCCGAAGATCTCCGAAGAGGAAAGGCTCGACCGGATCACCCCCCGTCGGAATCTCATGATTTGGTTGGAGGGTATAAATTGCGTTTTTTGATAGCCAATCGGCTATGGCAAGTGCTTGAGAAACTTTCCCAGTAACTCCCGCGGTTATTTTCTTTGCAAATTCGGCGTACCTATAGTCAGGATGGTAAATTGTGTAATGTAATCTCTCATCATCACTCCATCGCGGATCGCCAACATCGCGACTCGCTAGATTCTCAATAGAAAAAGTGGGAGCGAGTGAGAGTGCCCGATAAGCCGATTTAAAACGATCCGGGCGCGGATTCTTCAGCGGTACCATGCTCGTTGGGTAATCAACCGCGAAAGGGTTTTCAGCCATCGCGATGAGAAATATTGATTGTGGGAGCTCTATTCTTCCGTCGAGAGAAGTGTCTTTATCCCGGTGAAAGGGCTGGTGAGGAGAGCCACGGAACACATCTTGGTCGAATTGGGTAGAAGCCATCACCAAGGCGTTATCGGCGAGCTGAGAAAGAGCAGATTCGCGGAGATAAAGCTTTTTTGTGAAGGGATTTTCCGGATAGTCCCCATCGAGTCGAACGAGTGCCGCCGGTTGAGCTGTTCCTCCAACAGCAGAGTGAAAATTCAAGGGACTAATACCCTCCTGGTTGGCCTGGCCTACACCGTTTGCTGCTCGAGATCCCACCGATTTTTTCATTGAATGATACAGGCCTTCGCCAAGGCCCCAAAGGGACAGGATAACAATAATCGGGGGAATCAATCGCGATAATCTTCGAAGTGGAGTTTGCTTGGCAGCAACTGCACTGACCACGTCGGCGCGTCCCAAATTGAGCGAGAGCGCAGTAATGTAGCTGAGGACACCTCCGAGACATACCGCTGCGATCACGAGAAAGGTGGAAAGATACTCAAGGTTAAGATCCCAAGCTAAAGATGCAATGAACTTCGGCTTGTCGATGTGAAGATTCCGGTGGGCTGCGAGAAGGCAGACGACTCCTGAGAGAAGGGCGAACAGCTCAGAGGTGACCGCCCAACGATGACGGAAGACGATGACGGAGGACAGGGTCAGCGCGAGGAATGTCCACGTAGCAAGGGTGGCGTGCTCTGCAATGATGTAGGGTGTTAGTGGTGAGTCGGCCCCAAATGGAGGGAGACGAAGAAACGTTCCGAGCACAACATGGAAGAGCAAGAGAGCGATGATGGTTACTGTGGCAATGCCACGAGAGGTAACTCGGCAGGGAGTGATTATTACCGCCGAACCGATACCCATCGCACCTGCAGTAATAAGGAGGTAGGGATAGCTTGCCAGATCGATGAGATTGTCGACGAGAAAAAGAGTCGCTACAAAAAGGAAAAACCGCGCCAGCGCCGCTATAAAGAGGGCTCGATGTAAGGATACCGATGTTGGGTTGAGTATCTTGAAGGGCATGGGAGACTTGAAAACGAAACAAGACTAAAGCGATCCACAAATGACAATGCGTCCACCCAGCCCACTGGCCCGCACTTTCACCGAATGAAGCATCTCTTGGGGATCGGTTGTATCTTCCATATTTGGATTTGGTTTAAGAAACCACCATACTCCTAGTTTGCGGGGGAGGGGCGTTCTCTCGGAGCGGGAGGTCAAAGTCGCCGCGGGCTCGGCCAGAGCTTCGGGAGTAATGTACCACACGGGTTCTAGTCCATGCGAACCCAGTAATTCGGAAACAACGCTCAAAAGGTCTGCTCTTGACGAGTCAAGCAGGCGGCGGCTGCTAATGAAAAGGGCAACCTGGTAAGTCTCCCCGTTTGAGCTGTCTTCGGTCAGCTCGGAGATAAAGTGTTGAAGATCGGGAATAAGTTGTCGGTCAATCGCGTCCCACGTGCTCTCGAGGATGAGTCGCTCGATATCGGGAATATTTCGTGCCAAATGACGGCCAGTTGTCATGCCGAGACATCCGCATCGGACCTCCATGCCGAGGGACACCGAACGAACCAGGTATCTACAACCTGCTGCAGCAACTCTGTCCTCATTTTTCTCGGCAATGATAAACGCAACAGTCTTTCCCTCAGGCTGACTGTGGTGTTCGGGGTGTCGGGCAACTAATTCTCCCGTCCTCGCAAATATTTTCCAAACTATTCGTCGAATTCCATCCGAGGGGTCGTATCGTTTGAGGTCGAAAAGTTCACCCTCTGCGGGTGAGTCGGAGGGAGTAACCTCTCCTGAACTTCGCCGAGTTGAGACAATAGGCAGTTCTTGCTCCAAGGAAGGTGGAGGGTAAATGGTAAGCCGTAGAGGGAGCGCGAGAGGGCACTCCCACCGGATAGAGGTAAGCCCAAGGATGTCCGAGCAGGTTACCCGAAGTTTGGTTACGGACCATTCGCCCCGATGAGGAAGAATGACCGGGAAAGGGGCACTAAAAAGGCCACCCCATGCGGAACTCAATTCAGCAACGGGATGCGATATACGTGCTTCGGGCCAGAGAGGCGTGATGCGGAGTCTGAAAAAAGGAAGACGGGCTCCTAGTCGGGCCGACGCGATGAGGGATATCGAACGACCCGAAACAAAGTAACCATCTGATGTAGGCAGAGAATCGAGGGAAACCGTGGCGGTGCGTGAGAATCGTGCTCTTGACAAAAAGCCTCCCACCACACAGTAGGTGAGGAGTAGAGAGGCGCCAAATCCGAGGTATCGAGCGACAATATCGAACGCTGCAGCTGGTGGTCCTCCCAAAAAATAGGCGGCTACACTGGCGAGGCCCAAGCCCCGTATCGTGACCGGGCTGCGAACGTTCAGGCGGTTGAGGAGAGGAGGTGCATGTGGATGTCGGACAGAGGGCATGACTTAAGGATCGAAACGGGGATAAGGGGTGAGGTGGTTGTGTCTAATTGAGTTCTCTATTGTACACTTCTGGTGGTCAGTGAGGTAGGGTTGTGTTGGATATTACACCTTCATTGTTTTTTTGATCCAATAGGTCATGTGAGACAGTATTCCGAAACACCCTTCATTCTCCGATTCACATCTCGCTTGGAACAATGTGTTCTCCTCGAAGGCTCAGACGTTTGGCGAATCTCGTCCATATGGGAGGCATTTCGGCAGAGAGCCCGTTCGCAACGAGGTGATTGCATAGGGGGCAGAGGAGCGAAAAGCCGGTGTCACACTCCAGTCTCTATCGAGGGCTTCCGGTGGATTGTTCCGCTTGATATTCTCGAGTTAGTCGGCTCAGGTCGAACAGTCGGACATCTTTTTGGACTTGAGCAGCTCCTGCTTGAGCTTGTAACCCTCATGGGTTCTTGGTCGTGTACTGGGTGCGGGGGGATGGTTACGCGGGATACAGCCTCCCAATTAGCGATGAAATTCGCAATGGCCGAGAAGGGAATCGCAGTTTGCGTGGTTCCGCGGGCGCCAAATGATCCCTGCCTCGAGGAGCTCAGCTCATTTTTCGGTGTTACTCGAGTTTTAATCGGTGATCGTTTAATGCGGAGTGACGATCGAAGGGTAATGGGAAAAGATGGTTCAGTTAGCGAAGGGGTGGTAGTTGCCTCTCTTAGTGTGCCGGTGGATATACACGAGGGGGTGCACTGGCTTCGGGATGTCCGCACTCGATACCCAGGACATCTTGATATCGGGCTGGTCGCGACTGAGGGCACGGACTTTCGAAGGCTCGGGGCATATGGTGAATCAATCCGTTGTCTTGAGTGTGGAGTGATGTCTCTCGCTCCCACGCTCCGAGAGCTAAGCCAATCGGTCATCAAAGACGCTCAAACCCGATCATCGATTCAGCGGAATTTTTTCTTGGGTGGACAATCGCTCAAAGAGCTGCTCGCAGGAAAGCTCCGCACAGTGGCTCAAGCCATTCTTGGTATTGCGCAGGAGACGGGAGTTGAGGGCATTGACTTGGCTTTTTTGGAGAGGATTGTCAAGTTAAACCGACGAATCGGGGAAACTATGCTCGAGAGTCAGATGAGCTCTCTTTGTCCAGCGGATGTGGTCGACTTAGCCGTTGCTCGAATAGAGTGCGCCGGATTGTCGGGCCTACAGGTTATCGTTAATGAATTAAGCCGACAGGATGTGAGGGAATGGTGGAGGCGAATTGAGGAGAATGATTCTGCACAGTCAGAGGTGAGCCTTCTTTTTTTGACCCGTACTGATGAGGTCAGAGATTGTTTGGTTACCGAGTGTTCGATCCAAGATGCTTTTCGAAATAGTGAAGTAATAGCTCCCGAGAGTCAGTGGGGAGTCCCTGAAGGTTGGACGACGATATGTGCGGGCTCAGTTGTCAAAATTCGCGTTGATGCTGAATCTCACCGAGATTCGGGCGATTTGTCCAAGCGGGTTGAGGTTCTGGTTCGAGCCAAAGGTGTGAGGGGGGCAGTTATTACGTTGTCTCCTCGAGAGATCGCGGGCCAGAAAGGTCAGGTGGGTGAAGTCTCAGGTGTGTTTCACCATCTGGCTGAATTGGGAGCTCGACTCCCGATTGCTCGAGCGCAAGGTATCTCGACTCGGCAGATAAGTGAGGGATTTCAGGGGTATCGAACCCTTCCGCCATTTTTTGGTCTGTCAACCCACGAGTTGAGGAGGATTCCGCTGGAGCAACTAGTTCTTCGAGTGCCGAGGGTGGGGTATGCTCACGAATTACTTCGAGCCATAATTGCAGCGGGGGGGGGCGGAGTTTCGCTATCGGAGGATGTATCAACGCATCCCGCCGGTCTTCGAATCATTTACGGATTGTGTGGCGAAATACCTCTTAAGAAGAGGTGTTTGGTCGTCGCTCGGGTCCGCTGGCTCCTATGTAAGTCGCAGGAGGATGTTTTAGATGCCATGCTGCAGGAAGAATTACTGAGAGCCGGTTCATGCCCCACCGTTGTGTGGCTGGATCGATGATTGAGAGGAGTGAGTGGTGAAAAGGGGACCTGTATTTCCGCTTAAATTGAGGTCGATTGTGCCAGAGTTTGCGGAAGTTGAGAGTGGGAGTATCGGAATGAAAAAATTATCTCCGCAAGAGAGAGATGCGCGTAGGGAACGGCTGCGGGGGCGGATTGTTCGGAGTCGTTTTTTGGTACCGAATGCGGTGACCGTTGGTAATATGTTCTGTGGCTTTCTTTCTATTGTCCACAGCTCTTCAGGACGATTCAAGGAGGCGGCGCTGGCGGTGCTCTTCGCCATACTCCTTGATGGGCTTGATGGTCGGGTTGCGCGCCGGCTTAACGCGACTTCTCCCTTTGGGGTCGAGTTTGATTCTTTCAGTGATCTTGTTTCCTTTGGCTTGGCACCAGGACTGTTGGTTTACAACTGGTGCTTCAAAATGCAAGCCGACGAGGTTGGGGTCTTGGTGGCATTCCTTTATGCGGTATGTGCAGCAGGAAGGCTTGCTAGGTTTAATGTAGCACCTCCGACATTGCGTGCATTCGTCGGTTTGCCATCACCGGGAGCAGCAGCAGCCATGGCGTCGATGGTATACGCGATACCGGAGCCTGTGATGAGCTCATTTGCGGTTGGATTAGTCGCGCTTATCACCCTTGTTCTTGGGGTCTTAATGGTTGCTTCGATTCCCTACACGAGCATAAAGATGCTCAAATTGAGTCATTTACATCTCCCGGAGGTCGTGGCGATAGCCGCTTTCATCGCGCTTTTGTGGTATAGCGCTCGCATAGGGTTGCTCGTAGTAAGTTTTGGATATGCCTCATCAGGGGTCGTCCTATGGACTGTGGGGCGTCAACAACGGGAGCGAAGCGATGGTGGCGAATCTACGAGCTGTGTCTGCCCGCCTGAAGAGATTGAGAAATAGATATTCCATGGTCAGCGAGCAGCAACGGTATTCCACCCCTCACGAGATATCCAACGGCTCCATCCTCCCGTACGAGGATATCTTCGAACTCTGACGGCGACCCTTTCCCAGTGACTGTTTGCAACAATCCATTCTCAGCCATATCCTTTAAGCGGGCTACCGTGCACACATCCGCTCGTTTCAGAGGCTGTCGGGATTCTGGGCACACAAGAAGGGTTAGAATTTCATTGGTGATCATGGTTTTCAGTCTCCACGGGCTCCTCGTTGTCCGTAGTATAGGCATTAACGAGGGCAGAGTGGAACCCTGGGAGCCGGGGGGATGGTTGTTCCCAGCTAATCACGCATAGCTCATCCTGTGCTCGAGTCGCTGCCACGTAGAGAAGATTAGCCGAAAGGGGTGAGTCGGGGAGCCTCTTTTTACTAGGATTCCAGAGGGCAACGGATGAGAACTCCAGCCCCTTCGCAAGTGATATGTCACTCACAAGGATTCCCTCGTCGAGGGTAAAGGCGCTTGGGTCGGCTAATTCGAGCAAATTACCGAAAGTAGGTTTCAGGAGAGATGCGGCTATTCTCGCCTCCTCCCGCGATGCACAGAGCACTGAACAGAGTGTACCCGGATGTACCTGCAATGCGTGGGTGAGCCACTGAATCATCTGAGCGTGCCCAATTTCCTCCCGCTTGCATCGAACCCAGAGGGGACGAGGTCCAGTGCGACCTTCTGCGGGAAGCTCATCGCCACGGCATGCAGCCGCGAACTGCATGATGGGCAGGGTGCATCGGTATGGAACCGTCAGGTGTATCAGAGATACCTCAGGTTCGTTTGGTTTACGAAGGACCTCGCGAACAAATGACCAGCCGGGCAGGGAGTCCGGACGCTCGGTTTGTTGTGCTGAATCTCCTACGAGGGTAAGCCCTCGGGAATTTTTTGCGGCGAGCGCGATGCATGACAGCTCAACCCCATTTAAATCCTGTACTTCATCAGCAATGATGGCATCATAACGAATCGGCTCGAAGGGTAAATCTTTTCCGATGCGGAGTGCCTCAAGTTGAATCCAGAGGGCTAGCATGAGGTCGTGCCGATCGAAATCGTCGGCTTGAACGGAAGAGTAGTAATCGATTGATTCCCCGATACCGTCCATGTGCGGAGATGGCTTTCTTGAGCCTTTGTGGTGTGGATTCCAATCTGAGGAGAGGGCAGCTATCAAGAGAGAACGAATACTTTCAAGGAAACCTTTGCTGAGGGAGCCGATTTTTTCTCCTGGATAATCATCTAAAAATTTATGATCGCGGATCAGAGGTTCCAATTGTCTGAGAAGGGTAACACTCGTTCTCACAGCTACGCTTGCAGCGGAGCCGTTCACGGCGGTCGTGGCACGAGATTCTCCGCCAACATTAAGAGTTTTAGAGGTCCATTCTGGTAGTGTGTAAACCGTCACGCCCGGTATAGATAGTTTTTCGAGAGAATTCCTGATGTAGCTTCTCAGTAGCGGATTGAGTACGACGATCGCACTTCTGTCGGGAGAAATTTCTTCTCGACACTCGCTGAACAGCCAGGCTGCCCTATGGAGAGCTACGGTGGTCTTTCCAGACCCCGCCACCCCTTGAATGAGGACAGGAGATTGTGCATCTCGAGTTATTGCATCGAATTGGGCCGCTGAGATAAAAGACAGGACATCAGGGAGGCTCGAAGATGCAGAGAATGGTGCAGATGACCTGACAGCCGGATCGCCCGCCTTGCGCCAGCCGTCGTCTGTTAATACCAAAGCACCTTGTGAATGGGTTATTCTCCGCAGTATTCCGTGTTCAATTTCGACCTGACGTCTCAAGATCACGGTACCGTAGCGATCCGTGCCCTGAATTTCCTCTGCGAACTCATCCCCCTCTTTGTAATGGTAGTACAACTTCGAAAGAGGAGCCTTTTTCCAATCGACGATACGACAGTCGCCGTTCGGGTGGTGCCCTACCTTGAATTCTCGCTCGACGGGTCCTGTATCGGATTCCTCTCGGATTACAAGCCGTGCAAAATAAGGCCTATTGAGAAGGGCATGGAGCCGCTCGACCTCTTCCTCGCTCCGTTCCTTCAGCGTGTGCGAAAGCCGTTCCTGATCCCCGAGTGAAGCCTTTTCCTCGAACCTTCGGGATGCGACTAGTTCATGAGTAAGCCTTCGAGCCCGATTCGTCTCCACAGTGAGTCGCCGCGTTTGATCGGCCTCTTGGAGTTGGAGACCGATGATTACCGTTCGGAGAACGGCCTCCTCTTCGGCAACAATCGCGAGTTCCTCGGGAGTTAAAAAGGATTTCATACAGCCAGGCAAAAACTACACTGCAAAAAACTTCAAAAAAATAAACGCAGTTCTAAGATATGCAGGGGTTCGGCTAATCGAAGAGAAAACTTAAGGGTCGTGTGCGCAAAAGGGTATTTTTTGTTTTGACCGGTGCCGCTGGGTCGAGGCGAAATTTGGGTGTAGAGACATGGCCATATCTTGCTTCGGCGGAGCTGTTCATATAAAAGGGTAGTGTTTCAGGCCACTCAGTGCGGCGAGAGAGCCGTACCGAGGTGATGATGGCTCTGGGGGGGCGGATTTTCTGGGGCGTCCCCACTTGGGATGCAAGTTCTGGGATGCTCCTAGGGTGGACATCCGGCGGAGAAGGCAAAGGGGGGGATACATGGGTTCTCAGTCGGGGTGGGCGAACAAAAATTCGCCGGAAGAGGTGCAGGTGGCGATGGTCGCCCTTAAGCACGATGGGGCCCCCTTGGTGAAAAGGTCGAGGGTTCGGCTCGGGGACCTCGAAGTGTGGTGTGAACGAGTTCACCAGCGTAGATTTTTGGAGGAGCTGAAATCACATCCGACTTATCGCTTCGATATGTTCGTCTCGGTAACGGTTGTTGATTGGATGGACCGTGCGGAAGAGCGTTTTGAGGTCGTTTATCACCTTTTGTCTCTCTCCACGAATGCTCGACTAAGATTGAGGGTTTGGGCACCAGAGGGCGATCCAGTTGTCGACTCGGTATCGGACCTGTGGCCAGGTGCTGACTTCATGGAAAGAGAGGCTTGGGATATGTACGGCGTAGTGTTCCGGGGACATCCTAACCTTCGTCGAATCCTCATGTACGATGAGTTTAAGGGGTATCCCCTACGGAAAGATTATCCCGTCCAAGGCAAGCAACCGCGCATTCCCCTCCGGGCTCCGGAGGTTCGCAATACGGCGGTCGATATGAAGCGACCCGAGCTGGTAGCAATTAATCCTCGCCGAAAGTGGACGGAATCGGCAAATCGATAGATTTACCATGGAGAGAAGGTTCTGGTCGCAGCCCTTCCCCAGGACTGAGATATTCCCCGCAGACGATTCCCCGAAAGAGATACCTATGAGCGATCTTCTGAATGTTGATTACGGAGCAGGAGGGGTAACCACCCATATGCGACCCCGACCACTCGGGGATGACCTCCACTCCGAAACGATGATTCTCAACATGGGGCCGGCCCATCCGGCAACTCATGGCACGGTTAGGTTGGTCGTCGAACTTGAGCATGAAAAGATTATCGATGCAGATGTTGAGGTCGGCTACCTGCACCGCGGTTTCGAAAAGATGTGTGAAACCGTCGATTATAACCAGGTAATGCCGTATGCCGATCGGCTCAATTACGTTTCGCCGATCATCAACAACGTAGGATGGTGTCTCACTATAGAAAAATTAATTGGTATCGAGGTGCCGAAGAGGTGTCAGTATGTCCGGGTGGTGATGTCCGAAATATCGCGGATCTCCGACCATTTGACTTGCCTTGGAGCATCGGCGATGGAGCTTGGTGCCTTTACCGTGATGCTGTACCTCATGCAGGCTCGTGAGGCTTTGTGGGAGCTTGTTGAAGAGGTTACCGGTGCTCGGTTGACGATTTCATATGGGCGAGTAGGAGGTCTTAAGTCTGATCTGCCGGATGGATTTGCAACTCGAATGGCAGCGGCGTTTAAGCAGGTCAGATTCCAGATGGAGCAAAGTGATAAGCTCTTGAGTCGAAATCGGATCTTCATTGACCGCATGTGCGACGTGGCGGTGCTCTCGGCTGATGAGGCGATAGCCTACTCGATTACAGGTCCTCTGCTTCGTGCCTCGGGAGTTTCGTATGATGTGAGAAAGGCATTTCCATACTCATCCTACGAGGATTTTGATTTTGAGGTCCCGGTGGGCACGAAGGGTGACAATTACGATCGATTTCAGGTTCGGATGGCGGAGGTGGAGCAGTCGATGCGTATCTGTGAGCAAGCGATGGCTCGTTTGCCAGAGGGGCCGATATCAGTCGATAATCCGAGAATCGTGCTTGCCCCGAAGGATGAAGTATATGGATCTATCGAGGGTATGATTAGCCATTTTGAGTTGGTCATCAAGGGTATTGAACCTCCAGAAGGTGACGTCTACCAGATGGTCGAAGGGGGGAATGGAGAGCTCGGATTCTTTGTGGTCTCTGACGGAACTGGAAGACCCTATCGAGTTCATGTGAGAGCGCCGAGTTTCATCCATATGGGTGCAATGAAGAAGATGCTCGTCGGCCAGTCGGTGGCGGATATTGTGCCCACTTTTGGCATGATAAATATGATTGGAGGGGAGTGCGATAGGTAGAGGAAGCGGGATAGCGCTGAACTTTTTTCGTATAAGTGAGGTTTTTCCTGAGAAGCAAGGAAAGATGCCTCGAAGAGATTTTAAGCATAGGTAATGGGACTGTATGGATGTCGATTTGCCAGCCGATTTTGAGGCAAAATTAGTCGAGGTAAAGAAGCAGTACCCGCAATCCCGTTCGGCTATCATGCCAGCGCTGTACCTAGCTCAGCAGCATTTCGGCCACATATCGCAAGAGGCGGTGCGGTGGGTCTCCTCTCGGCTGGATATTCCTCCGGTTCATGTAATGGAGGTGGCATCGTTCTATACGATGTACTACAAAAAGCCGATCGGCCGGTACCATGTTCAGGTTTGTCGTACTCTTTCGTGCGCGGTCAGGGGAGCTCCCGAATTGACGTCGTGTGTAAAGAGACGATTTGGCACCAAAGCTCACGAGCCGACCTCCGATGGGCAGTGGAGTTTCGAGGAGGTTGAGTGCCTCGGATCGTGTGGTACGGCTCCGATGGTCCAGATAAATGATTTTTATTTTGAAAATCTTGACCCTGAAAAGCTGGAAGCATTGCTTGATCGAATTGAGAAGGAACAGCCCGATCTTCGTTTGTCTTCAGTAACCGATGCCATGTCAGGGGGACTGCCCGGTTGTCCAAAGTCGGAGGTAATATGACAGTGACTCCTTCCGATATCTCAGCGAATCCTACGTCTGGGCAAGGTGGACTCGCCTCGGAGGAATCGCCGGTTGTGACGCAATGTGGTGTGCCTGAAAGCGATTTGGTCACGGTCACGATCGATGGTTCTCAAGTCCGGGTTCGAAAAGGAACCAATATCATTGAGGCTGCCCGATTACTGGGCAAGGAAATTCCTCATTATTGCTATCATCCCGACCTCTCAATAGCTGGCAACTGTCGGATGTGCCAGATTCAGGTGAAGGGGGTGCCTCGGCTGTCGATCGGGTGTAATACCAGTGCAACAGAAGGAATGGAGGTCACGACCCAGGCCACCGATTCGGGGGTCGTGGATGGCCAGGCCTCAGTCCTCGAGTTTATCTTGGCGAACCATCCCCTGGATTGTACTGTCTGCGATCAAGCAGGTCATTGTAAGTTACAGGACTATCACTACGAATATAACGGTCGTCCCAGCCGATTTCTCGAAGATAAAGTCCACAAGGTTAAGGCGGAACCTCTCGGACCGACGGTCATGCTGGATGGTGAGCGATGCATCATGTGCTCGCGATGTGTACGGTTCTGTGATGAGATAACGGGGACTTCAGAAATCGGGCTCCTCAATCGGGGAGATCGCACCGTTATTGCAGTTAGTCCTGACCGACCGCTTGACAATCCACTCTCGGGGACCGTGGTGGATCTTTGTCCGGTCGGTGCGCTGACTCATCGGGAGTGGCGTTTCAACTCTCGGATATGGTTTTCCAAGCAGACTGATGCAATTTGTCCCGGATGTTCAACGGGGTGCAATGTTCGGGTGGCCGTTCGGGACGCACACGAGGTCGTTCAGGTCAAGGCTCGTTATAATCAGGCCGTGAATAAGGAATGGCTCTGTGATGAGGGCCGGTACGGGTTTGGGCGATTTCTCCCTCGAGATAGGCTTACATCACCATCAGTAGGGGGAAAGTCGGTAACGTTATCTGAGGCGCTCCGAGCTCTTCCCAAGTCTTCCGAAGATGAGGTAGCAATATTTGTTGCGCCCGACCTCATCCTTGAGGAGTACATTATCCTTCGTCGCTTTATCCAGGCGCGGATGCCTCGCGCTTTTGTCGCTCTGGCATTTCGAGAGCGGGAACTAACTTCAGTTGAGAAGATTCTTATCAGCCCTGATTATGCGGCCAACTTCAGGGGAGTGCAAATTGGGCAGCTTTTTCGTCGTGAAGAGGGAGGCGAAGCGGCTGGAGATGGCTCGCTGGGAGAGAAGTTCTTGGGGGATCGATATGAGATGGCGCTTCGCAAACTTCGGGGCGGAGTGTTTTCCCGAGTGTTCTTCATCGGAGAGCGCGCGATAGCAGGTAATGATCTTGATGCCGAGATATTATCTGCGGTACGGGCATGTCAAACATCGCTATTCATTGGCACGGATGAGACGAATCCTTTGGTTTCAGCGGTCTCTGTGGTAATCCCGGGGCGCAGTATCCTCGAAAAAAGTGGCTTGGTCGTTAACCGCGCCTACCACCTCCAGTACACCGAGCGGGTGGTTGAGCTACCTGAGGGAACCATGCCTGAATGGAGAGTGCTCAATGAATGGGCTACGATCTCAGGGGGTGCATTGGTTGCTTCTCAAAACGATCGGGAGCTTACATTGGAGATTCTGTCCTCAGAGGAGCGGCTCAAGGGCTTGCGCCTAAAAGATATCAAGGCTGGTGGGGTTTCACTCGCGACTTAGGCTCTAGGTAAGCATTGAAACTGAGGGCATGAAAAGGGCGAATGTAACCAGTAACGAATTAGGCCGAGGGCGCAAAAAGAGGAATGTATGGAATTGTTGATTCTTGGGGTCAAGGTTTTCGTCCTCTTTAACATAATCATGGGCCTTTCATCCTTTTGTACGTGGTTCGAGAGGAAGGGATCCGCTCTGATTCAGAATCGCATTGGTGCCAACCGGGCGGGAGCGTATTTCACAACCTCGGTTGCACCGCTTCGTCCAGCGTTCTTCGTCGTTCGCTGGCTTGGTATTCTGGGGGTTATTAACACTCTTTTGTGTGACGCTGTGAAGGCTTTACTCAAAGAGGATTTCGTTCCCGAGGGGACCTCCACGGTCATGCATGCGCTGGGCCCTCTTCTCGCGGTTCTGCCGGTTTTCGTCGCGTTCGCGGCGATTCCAATGGCACCAGCCTTCGCCGTTGGCGGGATCACGATCCTTCCTCAGGTCGCACCTATTGATTCGGGACTCTTATTTATCCTTGCGATGGGTTCGCTTTCAGTTTACGGCGTAGCTATGGCAGGATGGACGGGGAACAATAAGTTTTCGCTCCTCGGTGGATTGCGAGCGGCGGCTCAAATGGTTTCCTATGAACTCGCAATGGGACTCTGCTTCGTTACCGCTGTTGTCATTTTTCAAACTCTCGACCCATATCAGATGGTTCGCCAGCAGGCGGGATCAATCACCAATTGGGGAATATTTTCGCAGCCGCTCGGATTTTTCATACTTTTTATAGTAGGGATGGCCGAGACTAAGCGAGGACCATTTGATCTGCCTGAGAGTGAATCAGAATTGGTTGCGGGGTATTTCACCGAATATTCAGGGATGAAGTTTCTGATCTTTTGGTTGGGGGAGTTTGCGGAAATTGGCCTTTTTTCCCTCCTTCTAGCTATCCTCTTCTTCGGTGGTTGGGAGATCCCGTTTATCACCCTTCCGGAGGGGCTTTGGTGGGCTGCCCTTGTGGGGCATGGAGTATTGATGGGTAAGGTAATCGTCCTTTCGATGCTCCAGATTATTATCAGGTGGACGCTTCCCCGCTTTCGGTTCGATCAGTTGATGTCGCTTGGTTGGAAGGTGTTGCTGCCGCTCTCCATGGTGAATTTGATGGTCACGGCGGCCGTTCGATTGGCAATCGCGCACCGATGATTGAGGAGTTCTTCCCTTCAAAGGGCTCTTAAAGGCTCGGAAATTTCCATACAGGGTATCGGGAGATAGTAGATGATGTCGGTAACGATAGCGATTTTATCCGTGTGTATGCTGACCACAGCGGTCTCCGTTGTTGCGGCGAAAAGCCCGATTGTGAGCGCACTCGCCCTTGTTGGTAATCTTATAACGGTAGCTGCATTGTATGCGGCGATGAATGCACATTTTCTTGCGGCTGTTCAGATACTCGTGTACGCCGGCGCAATAGTCGTTCTCGTTCTTTTTGTCCTGATGTTGCTGAATATAAAGGGCGAGGCGGGAAGAAGAAGTGATTTTATCCTGCGGGTGGCGGCTTCGATCATCGCGGGGTTTTTTCTGCTTACAGTGCTTCCTCTCTGGGATGAATGGCTTGGTTTAGACAACCTCTCAGCACCAGAGGGAACGGTACGAGCGATAGGAAAGCTCGTTTACACGGACTATGTATACTGTTTCGAGGTCGCCTCAATTCTAATTCTCATTGCAGTTGTCGGAGCGGTAACGCTAGGACGACGCGCTCGAATTCCGAATATCGCGAGCGAATAGAGGGGATTAAAGAGAACTCGGGGGCCCTTAGATTAAAGGAATCGTCATGGAGCCGATACATACCATACTGGCGATAGCCGCTATAACGTTTGCGATTGGAGCTGTTGGAGTTATTGTCCGTCGTAACGTAATCGTCGTGTTCATGTGCATTGAGCTCATGCTGAATGCGGTGAACCTCTCATTTGTGGCTTTTTCTCAGTCGGTGGGAAATCTTACCGGTCAAGTGGCGGTCTTTTTCGTAATGGTCGTCGCTGCAGCTGAGGCCGCGGTAGGGCTCGCCATCTTTATTGCGCTGTTCCGCACTGCTCGTTCAGTTGAATCCACCTCGGCTACCGAACTAAGGCTGTAACGTATGGACACTCGGCAGGTTATTACCTCCCTCGATCCCGCACTTATTCCATTAGCACCGCTCGTAGGGGCCGTTGCAGCGTATGGATTAGGTCGGAAAAACCGAGTTTTTTCGGGATTAATTGCTACCTTTGCGGCACTCGTTGCGTTTGCCTTGACCATAAAGGGGATTTTTGATCTTGCTCCTTCAGGAATCAAAGAGGCGCATCTGTGGCGATGGTTCGGGGTGGGGCAAGTTGCCTTCGATATGACGCTGCGTTTAGACCGACTTTCCGCGGTCATGTGTCTTGTCATCACTGGCATCGGCTCGCTCATCCACCTGTATTCAACCGCCTATATGGCCGATGATGACGGTATGCCCCGATTCTTCTCGTATCTTAATCTGTTCCTCTTCTCAATGCTCGTTTTGGTCTTGGGAGGGAATCTATTGGTTCTTTTTATCGGATGGGAGGGGGTCGGGCTCTGTTCTTACCTCCTCATCGGTTTCTGGTTCCGCAATTTAGATTATTGTGGAGCGGGTCGAAAAGCCTTCGTGGTAAATCGGATTGGAGACGCGGGAGTGCTCCTCGGCATATTTCTATTGCTCAAGCACTTTGGAACGGTCGATTTTCTCGCTCTCAATGATCGTTTGGGTGAGGCAGCAGCCCTCTTTGACCCCTCACTTACGGCAGTCTGTACCCTAATCGGTTTCTGTCTATTCGTCGGCGCGACGGGAAAGTCTGCTCAACTCCCCCTCTTTGTGTGGTTACCCGATGCAATGGCAGGTCCCACTCCGGTGTCAGCACTTATCCATGCGGCCACGATGGTTACCGCCGGTATTTATCTATTTGCTCGGGCGAACGTCGTTTTTGATGCGGCCGGTGCTGAGTTGGGTCTTATCGTCGTTGTCGTCGCCGCTTTGACAGCCTTTATCTCAGCGACAATCGCGGTCGCTCAGAATGACATAAAGAAAGTTCTCGCCTACTCGACCGTAAGTCAGCTTGGGTTCATGTTTCTTGCGGCTGGAGCGGGAGCCTATTGGGTCGCGCTCTTCCATGTCATAACCCACGCATTCTTTAAAGCGTGCCTCTTTCTCGGAGCTGGCTCGGTCATTCATGGTTGTCATCATGAGCAAGACATGCGGCAAATGGGTGGTTTGCGACGTTTGATGCCGGTGACCTTTATCACCTATTTTATCAGTACTTTGGCAATAGCTGGGATATATCCGTTTGCCGGCTTTCACTCAAAACACGCTATTTTGGCATCGATAAGTGAAAGTCCAAATAACCTCATCGTGGCATCCGCTCCGATAATTGTCCTCATTTCGAGTGTGACTGCGGGCTTAACAGCTTTTTACATGACTCGATCACTTGTATTGACGTTTTTCGGTGCTTATCGAGGCCATGCTCACCCGCATGAATCACCTTGGAGGATGACGGTTCCTCTTGTTGTCTTGGCGGTGTTAGCGGTGATTGGTGGTATTGGGCTTGAGCATTCACTTCCACATTATCTGGAGGCGGTCCTTCCCCGGGCTCATGCCCACGACTCCCTCAGTCCAATTGATTCGTTGGGGGCCTCCTGGATTGGAGTTCTCGGTGTGCTCATTGGAGTAATTCTTTATGGTCCGTTGGCCAGCCTTCCTCCAGCCATTGCGAAGGCAATCCCCCATCTTTTGAAGCTTTTGCAGGGTAAGTACTTCATCGATGAGGTGTATCAGATTTTCATCGTTCGGCCCTTAGAGGGACTATCGAGAGTCTTATGGCGAGGCGTCGATCAAGGGGTTATTGATGGTACAGTAAATGGGACCGCTGAAGTCGTAGAGGTTTCAGGGGAGCTCGTGCGCTCGATGCAAACGGGAGACGTCAGGCACTATGCTCTCTATCTTTTTGGGGCGATCGCGACGATGGTAGCGGTCTATCTCGTCTGGTAAGTTCTCTCTTTTTTACAGAATCGCAACACAAGAACGGCGGAAAGGCGGAGAGGTGGAGGAGAAAATGAGCATGGCGTTACTAGACGGATTTCCGCTGTTGAGTGCACTCGTATGGCTACCTTTGCTGGGAGCCGTTCTTCTCTACGCAATCCCCGGGGGGAACTCTGCAGAGGGGCGGTTGCGATCAAGGGGATTGGCTCTCGGATTCACCGTGGTGACTCTGATTTTGTCATTGCTCGCTCTGAGTCGATTCTCGCCGAATCAGCCCGGTTATCAGCTGGTGGAGTCGTTTCGTTGGATTGAGTCTCTCGGTGTCCGATACGAGTTGGGCATCGATGGGGTAAGTCTAGCACTGATTCTGCTCACGACGATTCTCATGCCCTTGATAGTCCTTTCTTCCCACTCAATTCATGAGTCACTGCGTGGGTATCTTTCCTGTATGCTCGTTCTCGAAACTGCGATGCTGGGCACACTAGTTGCTCTAGACCTTTTTCTTTTTTATCTTTTCTGGGAGTTCATGCTTGCTCCGATGTATCTCATCATTGGGATATGGGGAGGGAAGCGCCGAGTTTACGCGAGTATGAAGTTCGTCCTTTATACCGCAGTCGGAAGTGTTCTCATGTTCGTAGCGATACTTTATACGTCTTGGATGGCGTATGATCAGGCGGGTGTTCAGCTTCCCTCGTTTCTTCTTGGCGATCTCTTGCAGGCTCGATTCACTCTTCAGGAGCAGATGTGGCTCTTTGCAGCATTTGCGCTTGCGATGTGCATAAAGATACCTCTTTTCCCGCTCCATACATGGTTGCCAGATGCGCATGTCGAGGCTCCGACTGGAGGGTCTGTTGTATTGGCAGGTGTTCTTCTGAAGATGGGCCTTTATGGACTTTTTCGATTTGGATACCCGCTGTTCCCTGATGGGGCGGCCGTTTTTGCGCCGTATCTGGCAGCGCTTGCGGTTGTCGGAATAATTTATGGCGCTTGCATTGCGTGGGTTCAGATTGATATCAAAAAGCTGGTCGCGTACTCCTCAGTATCTCATCTGGGATACTGCGTACTGGGAATGGTCGCCGGTACTAGTCTCTCGGTGACAGGGTCGACAGTTCAGATGATTAATCATGGAATCTCGACCGGAGCTCTCTTCCTTCTTGTCGGTGTGCTTTATGATCGGACTCACACGAGGCTAATAGCCGATTATGGGGGCATTGCAGCGAAAGTACCGGTCTTTGCAACGCTATTTTTACTATTCACGCTGAGCTCGATAGCCCTTCCTTTAACCAACGGGTTTGTCGGAGAATTTATGATCTTGGCGGGTAGCTTTGAGACCTATCCCATGCTCACCCTTTTTGCTTTGGCCGGTGTTGTACTCGGAGCCGTATACATGCTCACGCTGTACATGAAAACCATGTACGGAGAGGTTAATCCGGCGAGGGAAGGATTGACGGATATTCGCCTCATCGAAGCGGTTACCCTGACCCCGTTGCTAATCCTGGTATTTTGGCTCGGGTTGTTTCCTCAGCCTCTGGTTGATCTAATCGAGCCCTCCGTGGTGCGTTCGCTCCAAATAACGAGAGAGCGAGCGCATGTGCTTCGGGAGGCTGAGGTGATCCGAGAGGCTCTCATCCCTGAGGATATGACGCCTCGGGGTGTTTCTATGAACAAGCAAAGTGAACAACATTCCCACCGAATGTCGCTCTAGAGAACTGAGCGGCGAGCAAGGGTGAGGGAAGAATAAATAATACACCACAAAAAAGGGGTGTCATGACAAATGTCACGGAATGGGTCCCGGTGATACCGACAGCGGTGCTCGGATTGGGTGGAATGGTGCTAGCTTTAGCGCCTCGAGGAGGAGAGCGTATTCCAGCGTTTGGGGCTCTCGCTCTCGTGGTGATCGCCCTCAGCGTGGCATTACTATTTGATGGTGGATACACCGTCAGTGTCGGAGCTTCTCGCATCCCAGATGCAGGGTTGTTTGGAGCGGGGTTTCTTTCTGACCCCTTTACGTGGTTCTTCACTGTTCTTGTTCTGGTGGGAACCCTCGTCGTTGTGGCAATGTCGTTCGGTCGGCTCGCATCGCTCGGGATATCGTCGAGTCCAGAATATTACGGTCTCTTGTTGATGACTTCGGCCAGTGCGATCGTGTTGGTTGGGGCGGGTGAGCTAATAACCCTCTTTGTCGGCCTTGAAGCGTTATCGTTAGGTCTTTACTGTCTCTGTGGGTCTGCGGTTAGTTCTCGAAGGAGCGTCGAGGGGGCTCTCAAATATTTTATTCTTGGGTCCTTTAGTTCTGCATTTCTGCTTTACGGGATGTCGGTTTTATATGGGGTCACCGGAAGCACTGAACTTGCGGTGATTGCCCGAGCGTTGGTCTCGGTAAGACAAATTCCGGCTATTTTTGGAGTGGGACTGATTCTTGTAGGAGTCTTCTTCAAGCTTGGGGCGGTTCCGTTCCATTTCTGGGCGCCTGATGTGTACCAAGGAGCACCTACTCCGGTCACAGCCTACATGGCAAGTGTGGTCAAGGCTGCAGCGTTGGCGATGGCAATGAGGCTCCTTTGGGTTGGCTTTGGTCATATGGAGGTTGCGGGTTGGTGGCTTGGTAGTGCGTGGACCGTCGCGCTCTTGACCATGATAGTCGGTAACATAGTTGCCGTTCGGCAGCGTAATGTGAAAAGGCTGCTCGCGTATTCAAGTATCGCTCATGTGGGATACATGATGGCAGCGCTTCTGACTCCAGGGGCGCGAGCAGCCGGGGGGGGAGCTCTTCTCTTCTATATCGTTGCGTACTCCGTGGTTACCTTCGGTGCATTTGCGGTTACAATGGCTGTAACTGGCGACCGTGTTGAACATCCATCTGCCGACGATATAAGTTCTTTTGCTGGGCTCTCACAAACTAATCCACGAATTGCTGCTGCGATGACCCTTTTTCTGCTCACCCTGGCGGGGCTTCCTCCGGGGATTGTCGGTCTTGTTGGAAAGTTCTATCTCTTGAGCGTAGTTGTTCAATCTCATTTTGTGGGGCTTGCAGTGGTGGCCGCGCTATGTTCGGCCATTTCATGTTACTTCTATCTGAGGGTCATAACTGCCATGTATGTGCACCAAGTAACGGATGTAACGCCTGCCCACTTTGTCTCTCCCTTGGGTACCCGGATTGTGATCGGGTCGATGGTCGCAGCATCAATTATCCTTGGGGTATTGCCCTCATTTCTTTACAACAGGGCCCAAGCGGTTGCTCACGGAGTTTTTGTCAGATAGCCATAAGAAATCGTGGGACGGCCGCAAAAAAAGTAATTTCTGCGGAGAATCCGGGGGTTTTCGTTTTTTTTTCCGTTGATTGTTCTGAGCTGTATTCTTATAGTTATCGAGTGCAAGCCGAGAAGGGCATGCAACAGGTATCGAGTCGATCAGAGAAGGGGTGTATTTCCTGAAATCTCGCCGGAAATTTCGGGATTACTCTGGTCGGCAAGGGGAGAGCTGTCTTGTCGTTATGATCGGAAAGCAGAGAACTGTAGGGTTCCTGTTCAGGTCCTCAGTGGCATCACTTGTGATGTTCCGCTGGTCGACGAGTTTAACCATGTCATCTGAATTCACGTGACCATACCGTCGCAAAGTGCGCGCAGCTTTTGTCATTTTGCCGCCCATTTCCCGGTCGGTAAGGTGGGATCCGGTGCGAGAATCCGGGGGGCAAGTGATGAAGGATTTTTTTATGAGGGATAGTACCATGGCCGCAAAGCCCGCAAAGAAAGGCAAAGTAGAAAAGAAAGTTGCAACTAAGAAAGCGCCCGTTGCTAAGAAAGCTGCAGCAAAACCCGCGAAGATAAAGACAGTAAAGAAAGTTGCAGCTCCCAAGGCTGTGAAGAAGGTTGCAGCTCCTAAGGCTAAGAAGGCCGTTGAAGGAGGTTCGAAGGTTCAGCAGATCGTAAAGCCCAAAAATACAAATGGTAGCTTCACTCAGTCTGAGTTCCTCGAAAATCTCCGTTCCTACTGTGGCTTGCAGAAGCGTTCACAGGCAAAGGAGCTCGTGGGCGATGTTCAAAAGCTCATCCAGGATTCTCTCATGAAGGGCTACAAGATACCCTTCTTTGGTCTTGGTAAGCTCTATGTGCGAGCCACAAAAGAGCGCATGGGCCGAAATCCGCAGACGGGCGCGCCGACCAAGATTCCCGCGCGTAAGCGAGTGCGGTTCACCCCTGCGAAGGCTCTCAAGGAGGCTATCCTTAAGAAGTAAGGGGGGAAGAGGGGGGACACCTCCTCTACTCCCATAGTGCAGTTAGTGGGGGCCAGTAAGAGGTCGCCATTTGTGTACCCCGGTGGAGTCCAGCTATATCAGTTGGGCATCATCGGGCTTTTTGTTATCCACGAGCAAAATAATTCAATGGAAGGTCCCCACTCCCATCCAGGGGCGAGCGGTCATATGAAAACTCTGAACGGTAACGGAGTCTTGCTGTTAGTCGGTCTTTGATTCAACAAGTTTAATGGATTCTTTTCTTAGTCTGTCAGCTTCCTTGTAGTTGTGCTCCGCGATCCGCCACAGATCAATCGTTTCTTCCAACCGAGCTCGTAAGTTGCTCTCCGTTTCTCCGTCTAGCCCGGAGTACGTCTGAGGAGGAAGGATCTTTTCGACAGGTGGAATTTCTTCCAACTTACCCAGGAGGCGAAATAGCTCCCCCACCACCTGTTCATCAACGGGGAAGCCCGGCACACGCTCGATAATTCCCTCGACCCGCTCTATCTGGTGAGCTAGAAATCCTTCAAGATAATCCCTCTCCTCCAGGAGGCTCGGTGCTTCTCCCTCAATCTTGATCTGCGATGCTCGGCTCCACGTCGTTAAGCGATTGAGGGTAAGTATCGGCTCTAAAATCTGAGAGGCTTGTTTTGATGTAATCATTTTGGTCGTTCCGTCAAACACCAATAAGTTTTTGCTTCCGCATCAGGGGCAGCGAGAGCAAAGGGAATGCTGACAATTAATTCCCCCGAGAGCCCCCATGCAATCAATAAATTTCTGCACTCCAATTAAGCACCCTCGGGTGTCAAATGTTCAACCAAAACTTCTGCTATATCCCTTACCTGAAGAGTAGCCTCGCGATTAGTGAGCTTTACGCCGTCTTCAAGCATTTGGTGGCAGAATGGACAACCAGTCGCCACGGTCGTTGCGGCCGTTTCGGCAGCTTGATTTACCCGAAGGACATTCACCCGTTCGCCCTGTTTGAGGTCCATCCAGAAATGTCCCCCGCCCGCTCCACAGCAGAAGCCCTTTTCCCGGGAGCGTTCCATCTCCACAATCTGAAGACCTCGAATCGCTTTGAGGGGTTGGCGTGGAGCCTCATATTCGTCATTGTACCGACCGAGGTAACAGGGATCGTGAAAAGTTATCTTTTCGGCCCCTTCGCTCAGCCGGAGTTTTTCCTCGGCAACCAATTTCTTGAGAAGTTGGGAGTGATGAATAACCTGAGGACCGCCGTTCGTGCCAAAGCCGAATTCAGGGTACTCATTCTTGATCGTGTTGAAGCAGTGAGGACAATTCGCCACGATATAGCGACATTTGATTGACCGCAACAGCTCGATATTTGATTTGGCGAGGGTCTGGTATAGATTCTCTTCGCCAAGTCGACGGGCGGGATCGCCGGTACAAGATTCTTGGTTGCCGAGGATTCCGAACGATAATCCCGCCGCTCGCATTAAGGCGACCAGGCTTCGCGCAATATTTTGCTTCCGTGGGTCAAACGCAGAAAGGCATCCTACCCAGTAAAGGTAGTCGACATCGTCACCCGGCTGAACAATTGGAATGTCGAGATCTTTCGCCCATGAGGCGCGACTGTTGGGGTCGCCGTAGGGGTTGCCCCGGTTTTCAAGGGACCGCAGGGTTGCCTGGGCCTCAGCAGGTATCTCTCCATGCATGAGCGCCATGTTGCGGCGATTGCCGATTATTTGGTCGATATGGTCTATGCCGACCGGACATGCGGTAACGCAGGCGCGACAGGTGGTGCATGACCAAAACACCGCAGGGTCCATTACATCGCCAGCAATCCGATCGTCCCAGGAGCCTCCCAATCGTCGAGCGGTTCTCTGCACGGCCTCATTGCTCCCCCGGTAATCTCCGACGCTCGAATACCCTGTACCGTCGGTGTGCGGAGTAACTCCGCTGCGAGGAAGGAAGATGCCGGTCAGAAGAGCGCTGTCAACTGCTCGCAGAGGAGCGGGAACAATTGATGAATGTGGGGGTGCTGAGGAATCTTGGGCATGGAGCGCAAGCATGTGGTTACGGGAGTCGAGAATGAGCCATTTGGGCGAGAGTGGCTTACCGCTCGCATAGGCGGGGCAGAGGTCCTGACAACGTCCACAGCTGGTGCAAGCATCGAGATCGAGGAGGTGCTTCCATGTATAGTCTCGGAGCGAGCCGAGGCCAAATGTCGGTTCCTCGTCTGAGGACATGATTGCCTCGATGTCGCCGATGGCAGTGAGTGCGCCCTTAGGTTGGTTTGATTCTCGAAAAAAGAGATTCAGAGAGCTCGACACGATATGAAAGAGTTTGGAATAGGGGAGGAGAGCAATCCCTGCGAAGACGGTAATCGTATGCCACCACCAGATGATGCTGTGAAGAATGCGAGCAGCGTGCGGGGATATCGGCCAAAAGAGACGAGCTGTTACTAATCCAATTGGTGAATAGGGAGCCCATGGATCTCGAGTAACGTGAATGCGCAGCCCCTCAAGGAGAAAGCCCTGTATCACCAATACGGCAATTATCAGCAGGAACACCCAATCGGCAACTCGAGAATGAAGCTTGTCCGGTCGATCAAGATACCGACGCTTCGCTGCAAGAGCGACCCCAATCAGGACTGCGAAACCGAACAGATCGCTCAGGATTGTCAGAGCAATATAAAAGGATCCACGATAGATCGGGATGCCGAAATCGTGATCGAGCATCACCATTGTTGTTGTTACCGTCAGAACAACAAAGCCGGTAACTATCAGGGAGTGAAAGGCGCCAGCCCGTCGATCTCGATTTGTCAGTCTTTGCGAGAGAAGCCTTGATGTACAGAGAAGGGTGCGCTCAATCCAGCTTCCCGAGCGGTTTGGATCGGGTCGCCCCGTTGACCATAGCTCGAGGCGGCGGATGATGCCAACCACCACGACTCCAAGAGTAGCCCCAAAAAGAAGGTAAAGTAAAACAACGTTATGCAGAGATGATACGTTCCAGAGGATTTCACGCGAAGCGGAGGAGAATTGATTCATCTGAAGTGCCAGGGGTCGAAGGGTGCGGATTGATGCCGGAAATCGTGATGAGTTGGACGAGTCACCCAGATTGGGGGAATAAGCCCGCAATCTCTCGCGGTGTGTCTTTCGATACCATACCTCAAGCTGGCTGAATAATAATCCCCTTATCGTCAACCAAATCCTCTTTTTTCGCACCAGGAGTGAAATTCATCGCATCGTATCGTGGAATGTCGTCAACACTTCGGGAGAAAGCATGGGCGAAGGGCGAAAACCGGGAAGGCCACAAACGCGTTCTCTCCGTGAGCAGATTGAAAAACAGGCGACACGGCGGAGCTGCCTCGTTGACTTGCGCGTTCATAATCCCGCAGTGGTCGGTTATTCGGGTGTGGATGGTATTGATCCAGCGCGTGCATTAGTCAGCCTCGCTCGGGTGAAAGGTATTGATATCATGGCGATATCTGACCTCTACGCGACGGACTTTATTGACCGGGTCCAGCTCGCGAAGGGAGACCAGCCGATTATCATTATTCCGGGCGTTGATCTTCGGTGTCGTCTCGGGAATTGTGACGACATCGTTCTTTCGTGTCTTTTCCCGGAGCAAAATGGCTCAGCAGCTCTCTCAGAGTTTCTTTTTCAGCTGGCAATCCCACGTTCTGCCGCAGGTAACGAGCAGATCATCGTCAATCGACCGATTGATACGATAATAGCGCTGACCGAGAAGCGTCAGGGGGTCGTGCTTCCGATTCGAGTGGACAAAACTCCGCATCGTGCTCAAGCAATTCCTGATATGGTGGAGCGATGGGGGTTTAGAGCCTTTGACCTCGCCTATGGAGAGTCTGCGAGAATTTTCTCCGACAGGTGGCCGAAGGATAAGTTTCATCTATTTAATTTTTCGAACGCGTACGCGCTCGCTCAGGTGGGCACAAGGAGCGTTCGACTAAAGTTAACCAGTCCAGACTTTGCTGGTATTAGGGAGCTCCTCATGCGACGGAGCGATCGAACTGACGCCGGGATTAGTTCCATTGATGAGCTGCGAAAAGGGGGCTAATCTGAATAGGCTGCGAAGTCCCCAATGACCCTGATTAGCTCTTCTTCACAACCCGGAGGAGCGCTCAGGCCTTGAGCAGACATCCGCAATAATTTGATGTGTCTCTGATCAAGAGGTTTACTATTCGTCAGAGTCTATTGAACCTGGTGATCGAATCCCATCCCCACTTTTCCCGGTTGGTGAAGATGACCCTATGGATAGCACATTGCTTATTGGCTCTGCCTCAGCAATCCTTGCGGCATTTATCTGGGCTGTCGCCAGTGGTACCTACAGCAGAGCGGCGCTCAGCCATCCCCCATTCGTCGTTAACGCCACGAGGACTTTGGTCTGCGTCATGGTTCTGTCCGCAATCAATACTATCCGACCGGACGGATTCTCCGGATTTTCTGCCGTCACAGCCAGCCATCTGAATTGGATGGTGCTAGCAGCTTTTTCTAGTTATAGCTTCGGTGATGCACTGTTTTTGAAAGCCTCACACCATATCGGGATATCAAATGCACTGACGATTGGTTCAAGTTATCCAGTAATCTCCGCCATCGTAGGAGTCCTCTGGTTTCGTGAAAAAATGAGTCTTGCGTTGGGATGTGGAGTGGTGCTGGTTGTTCTGGGTATGGGATGTGTATTGCGTAGTCCAAGGTCGAGCACGTCTCGAGCGAAAAGCGAAGCTCAAACGGAGGTTCTTTCAGCGAAGGGGTTGTGTTATGCAGTCGGGGCGACTTGTTGTTGGGCATTCCTGACCGTTGCCACGCAAAGGGCAGCATTCCAGATTGATGGTGTCGTGGCGACAATTTTGAAGGCATCTATCGGTTTTTTCCTCTGTGTAATCGTGGGATTCCTGATGGAGCGCTCAATCCGTTACCCACTCCTCCCTCGGGTTGAATTTTGGTCAATCTTTCCTATTTGTGCGATTGAGATGGGCATTGGATCGCTCTGTTACACATATGCATTCCAATTCGCTCCGCTCGCCGTCGCAGCTACGCTTTGCTCAATCCACCCGATATTCTCTCTTGTCATTGCAGTACGAGCTGGACAGGAGCGCCTTTCCTTACGAAAAATTATCGGAATGATCCTTGTCATTTCGGGGATAGGAAGTGTGGTGTCCAGTTAAATATCTACCCCAGAGAAGAACAACGTCGTCCCATGAGCGGTATCTGAGGGGGCACAACGAACGGAAGCTGTGGGCGTTCGGGGGGCAGCAAATCGAACTCTTGCCCCTGTACTGGGTGAGTGTTACTCATAATTCACTTATGCTTTCCTCTGAGATATGCCAAGTGTCCTCTGTCATACCCTCATCTGTCGTGATGTAATCCGCTCCGCTGATTCAGGAGAGATTACTTCTTGGTCGCCGCTAGAACAGCATGCCTTTATCGCTGGCTCATGGGGGCCCGATCTAGGGGTCTTTCCGGGAACCGTTCCGTTTCTGACCGATATCGCCCACTATCTTGGTAGTGGGCGACTGGGTCGGGCCTTGTGGGTGAGTGCTCAGAGCCCTCAGGAGCGGGCGTTTGCTGCCGGTTGGTGTCTCCATGTGATGGCTGATGCCCTCATTCATCCGCTTATCAACGAAAGTTGTGGTGAACGTATTTGGGGGGACCGTTCGCGGCCTTGTTCTTGGGGCGAGGCTGCTGCCTGGCATCAGCGTGTTGAGATAGGTCTTGATGGATGTGAGTGGGTGTGGCGTTGTGGTGCGGAATTCCCTGCCTCGGTCCCGGAGCAGGTCAGAGGGGTCGCGGAGCGCTTAATGATTATTGCCTACCAAAAAAACTATCCGGGTGTTGATTTCAACAAAGAGGACTTTAAGAAGACCGTTCACGCGGGATTTCGAGGAGTGCGACGACTTGCCAAATTTTCGATCGTAGATGGTCATTGGCACCTGCATAGGTTTCCCCCTTTGAATCTATGGCCTGCAGTAGTCACTCTTTACGGTCCAATTAAGATCGCTACCTGGATCCTCGGGAAACGGTTTCGGTTTCATCCCCTCGCAGAGACGGTTGCTCCTACCCCATGGCTCGAGGAGGAATATCGCGCACGGGTTGATCTTCTCAAACCTCGCTTTTTGGAGGCATTGGCGGAAGATTTTTCTCGCCTTATTGACTACAATCTCGACACTGGGGCCATTTGTGGGATTTCGGGATACGACGAAACATACCCCGGGGCGGTAGCAGCCTATCGAGCTCTCTGTGCTCGCGGTGGCAAGATATTGGAGTGGTAAACGAGTTTGCTGAGATTTGCCTTCCCAGTCAGAGGGACAAAAGGACTCGTCAAGTGATTTGCGATATATGTCTTGATCAGAGATAAAAAACAAAGATTTCAAGATGGACTGAACTCTCAAAGGATTCGCATATGAATTCCCTTTTCGAACCACGGTCTCTGCTCCAGCCGCCTCAGGGTATGAGGAGTGGATCTCTTGGTGCTGAGCGGACCAGTTTCTCTGTAACTCAGCTGCTGGACTTTAGCGCCGCAGTGCTTGATGACTATATCGGAACTGTATCATTTCACGGTGAAATTCATGAGGTCAAGGTTGCAGGATCGGGCCATCTGTATATAACCATAAAGGACGATGGCGAAGGAGCACAGTCGGCGGTGTCTTGCGTCATGTGGAAAAGTGCGGCTGCTCGCCTTTCATTCCGACCTCAGGTCGGGGCTGCAGTGACCTGTGTAGGTAAGCCAACTCTCTATCGAGCGCGAGGACAATTTCAGATCGACGTTCGGAGTATGTCTGTCGCGGGCGATGGTGCGCTGCGTAAGCAATATGAAGATTTGCGGATTAAACTTGAGAGCGAGGGTTTATTCGATCCCTCACGTAAGCGCTCGATACCGAGGATAAGTCAATGTGTCGGAGTTGTTACCTCTGCTGCGGGAGCGGTTTTGCATGATATCTCTGCAACCGTTCAGCGGCGTATGCCAGCACTAAAAATAGTATGTGTTGACGTGCGGGTTCAGGGGAAGGGGGCTGCGGAGGAGATAGTTCGAGGTATTCACCTTCTCAACTCCCTCGACGAGGTCGAGGTGATCATTGTTGCTCGAGGTGGTGGATCGCTAGAGGATTTGTGGGCGTTTAATGAGGAGGCGGTTGTTCGGGCCATCTTTGGCTCTCGTAAGCCAATCATTTCGGGTGTTGGTCACGAGGTTGATATTACCCTCGCCGATTATGTCGCAGATCTTCGAGCTCCGACACCAACCGCAGCGGCGGAGATAGTTGCCCCTGATAACAAGGAGCTTCGGGCGGGGCTCGATCGATTGGTGCAGCGATTGAAGGGGGCCGAGCGATGGTTGCGGGATAGAGAGCGATTCCTCGACAATTCAGAGGGGTATTTTGTCAGGGGAGTCGACAATATGGTTCAGCGACGTTCCTCTGCTGTTCTCACATTGGGGCTTATGCTTCAATCGATGCAGCCAGACCGACGCATTCAACACTCACAGGATAATCTCCACCGCCTTGGCTCAGAGCTTTCGCGAGCAATGGCCCTGTATGCATCTGCGCGCCATCGCAGGCTCGATGTGTCGCTCGGGGTCCTGAATGCGGTGAATCCCCAACGTGTGCTCGAGCGCGGGTACGCCCTGGTAACGATTGGAGGGCGGATCATTGATAGCGTTTTCAAGATACCCGAAGATCGGCCTGTGAAGGTCCGCCTTCGAGATGGGGAGCAGCAGATGCAGGTCTGTGGCTGATGACGGAGTTAAGATGATCGATTCTGCTCCGGTTCGTGGAAGAAATTTCTGGTGGGTCGCGTGTACTGACTCGTTGGTCGCAGTCAGCTTGCTTATTTTTGCAAAAATTCCCCATCAGATACGAGTCGCTATGATCGCTCTGCTGTATCGGCTGATTTTGATCATAAGTGCTCGGTATCGCCATATAGCCCATCGAAATATCGCTCTTGTTTTCCCAGATAAATCACTCCAAGAGCGTCGTGCGATTTTGAGACGTTCGGCGATTTCGTTCGCTCGGATGGTGAGTGATATCTTTCGACTTGCTCATCTTTCGCGGGAATGGTTTGAACATCACGTTCAGATTGACCGAATAGAGGAGCTCAAGGCGCTCGTAAAGGGTCGGTCGGTACTCTATCTCGGCGGACATCTCGCAAGCTTTGACCTCATGGTTGCGGCTTTCGGCGTATTGGTCCAGCCGGTGGATTTTATCGTTCGAGAGAATAAATCACAGATTTTTGAGCAGTGGTCGACCATGGTACGTACCCGGTTCGGGAATGGTGTAATATCGCGGACTGGAGGATTGCGGAGGATTCTCACGCAGATGAAACGGGGTCGGTCGGTGGGATTTCTTTTCGACCAGAATGTTACGAGAAATCATGCAGTGTTTGTGCCTTGGTTCGGACGCTTAGCAGCGACGACGGCGGCTCCTGGCATGGTGGCAGAACGAGTTCGGTGCCCCGTGATAATTGTGACAGGACGATTCGAGGGGGACGATCGGTATTCGGTATTTTGGGAGGAGCTTGACTTGGCGGCTCTGTATCGCCAAGAGAGCTCTCCAGAGGAGGTCCGGCGAACGGTTTGTGAGTTCGCGGTGGCGGTGCTTGAGCGAGTGATAAAGGAACAACCGGAGGACTGGTTTTGGCTTCATCGAAGGTGGAAGACCGCTCCGGAGGGGCTCAGCGAGGATTTTTATTGCTGAATTAAGCTTCTCGTGAGCCGCTGTCTTTGAAAACAGAATTGTATTTGCGGTCTGCTGTACACGGAAACTGCTTTTGTCTTGAGCTTCGGGCATTCTCTGCCGACCTCCTAGGGGGGCGACCGATCTCCTATGTTAAAATTCTGTCAGAAGAAAGGTCTTCGGGGCGACCAGATGCGTAAGGCGATAAAAGCGCGATACACCAAGCTCTCCCTCCAAGCCAGAATATTAGCCCTTTACTGCGTAGGGATGACGGTCGTCCTTGGTTCGTTGCTCACTATCTTCTTCTTCTACGAACAGGTCCGGATTCGCAGCGATGCAAGTGAGGTACTGAAGCGGGCAGCCCATTTCATCGGCCTCCATGCGGCACCCCACCTTCAGGACGGGACTTATGCCCCAATTAGTGAAGCGATAGAAAGTCTGAAATTAGACCCCGATATTAAAGGAGCCTGGGTTCGGGATAGGAGCGGAAAACTAGTAGCGGGTTTTGGTAATCCATCTCCCAACGAGGATAGCGCGGAGATTCCGGCACCATCAAGGAACTTTACGGTATCTTTTCGGGGTAGTTTTGCCGAACTTCAGGGCCACATAATCGCTGATTCGAATAGTGTTGGAAGCTTAAGGCTACTATTAGACTTTACGAAACAGAGAGAGAGACTTTTGCTCGCCATCTTGGTTGGGTTGATCTCGATCCTTTTATCAATACCCTTGTCCGAGTTCATCTATCGTCGATTTGAGAGTTTCATCATGGAACCAATCATCGATCTGGTCCGGGTGATCAGGAAAGTTTCTCTTGAATCAGACTACAAAATTAGGGCAGAGCGAAAGAGTGATGATGAAGTGGGATTACTCGCTGATTGTTTTAATCTCATGTTATCAGAGATACAGCTCCGTGAGTTGGAGCTTCTAGAATATCAAAATCATCTCGAAGCAGAGGTTCGTCGGCGCACAACACAGCTTGCGGATCAAAATCGCGAAATCGATGCAGCGCGGCTCGCCGCGGAAGCAGGACGAAATGTAGCTGAACAGCTGAGTCGCGCCAAGGGAGATTTCCTTGCAAATATGAGTCATGAAATTAGAACCCCTCTGAATGGGATTATTGGGATGAGCGAATTGACTCTCGACACACCGCTCACCGAGGAACAGCATGAGTATGTGCAGACCGTCCACGGTTCGGCCAAGATGCTCCTCGACATTATCAATGACATATTGGATTTCTCCAAGATCGAGGCGGGAATGGTCGAGCTTGAAGAGGTGCCGTTCTCTATTCGCGAAATGATATCCGATATTATGAGAGGTGCCGCGGCGGGTGTCACTTCCCAAAAGATTGAACTTTTTGCGGATGTAACGCCCTCTGTCCCAGCTTCTGTCATTGGCGATCCGACACGGCTTCGTCAGGTCCTGACGAATCTCGTCAGTAATGCCATAAAATTCACTCATCGCGGACAGGTCATTGTCCGGATTAATGCCGTTCAGTCCCCATTGCAAGAACCAGAGATTCATTTTGAGGTTCTAGACTCAGGAATAGGTATTCCGGAAGCTAAGCTAGTTGAGATATTTAATCCGTTCGCTCAAGCCGATACTTCAACAACGAGGAAGTATGGAGGCACGGGACTTGGGCTCAGCATATCTTATAGGATCGTTGAAGCGATGGGAGGACGCCTGAAGGTTGCGAGTCGAGAAGGTGTAGGCAGTAATTTTTCTTTCTCTCTTAGCTTCCGAGCCAATCCGATACAGAAATTTCCAGAGCAGTCGCGAGTCGATTGTCATTCAAAATGGCAGTACCTGATCATGGATACCAATCCAGTAAGCCGTCACATCTTAGAGCGTGAGGTGAGGACAGTGGTACCGGGGGTAATTGTCTCGGCAGATTGTGAGGAACTTGAGGATGCTCTTGATAATCTTCCTTCGGGAAGCCAGGCGGTAGTAATTCTTGATACGCATCGCGACATGAAAGTGCTGGCGCATGTTGTGGGGTTGCTGCGTTTGAGACAGGGTCTTGTAGCGCCACGGGCTCTTCTTGCGGCGCCGATTGACGTTTTGAAAACAATTCCCAAGAAAATAAGGGATAAGGTGGTACCCGTTGTTTATCCTGTTTTTTCCATCGCGATTGCGAATTCTGCTCCGAGATGTTGGGAGTCTGTCGAGGGGGCAGAGCCAATAGTTTCTGTGCCACATTCGCCACTAGGAGGGGAAGAAAAAAGCCCGGGGCTCCGCATTCTTGTGGCTGAGGACAATCTCGTAAATCAAAAGTTGATTGGGAGATTGCTCGAGAAGGATGGACATGAGGTTGTGGTGGTTTCAAATGGAGAGGAGGTCCTCCATCAACTGGATAATCGGGGTCACTTCGCCATTTATCGAGGAGAAAGTAATCCTTTTGATTTGGTGCTGATGGATATCCAGATGCCTGTAATGGGGGGAGTTGATGCCACTCGCCTTGTTCGAGAGCGAGAGAGGCATATAGATCGCCATGTACAAATCGTTGCGTTAACAGCGAATGCCATCTCAGGGCAGCGGGATGAATATTTGGCGCTGGGTATGGATGACTACCTGAGCAAGCCTATAGAACTGGCTGCATTGAGGAGGTTGCTGCAAAGAATTGCTGCGGAAAAGCAGCAAGATGTTGGGACAGATAGCGATGACGAGTGATTAAATGGTACAAACTGGGTTGTCGAAAATTCTCGCGTTTCCTTCGAATATAATCAGAATTTTGCCAAAGTAAAGAGCCAGGGAGAAAGGTAAAAATTTCAATGATTATTGATCTGTCTTGGTTTAAATTGAGTAGAAATTCTAACCGCGTCCAAGTTTTCAAGAAGTTTTAAAGAACGAGATCCTCGCTTTTTCTTCGGCATGACACTGATGCAAGAAAAATCAATTATCTGTCAAAGCGATCGCATCTGTATTGATCAGATATCTCGATTGATCGTCAAGATTGCGATATGTCTTCTTCTGATTTTGGTATCTCTTCGCGTACCCATATTCCGCTCCCTGTGGCTTGATGAGACAGTAACCGCCTGGGTCGTTTCGTCTGACTGGAGTGAGACATGGAGGCGAGCGACAATCTATCAGGCGCAGTCACCCCTGTACTTTATGCTGATCAAGGCTTGGCCGTGGAGGGGAGAGAGCGAGTTCCTGTTTCGTGTCCCTTCGGTGCTCTGCGCGCTGGGGACAGTTTTTGGCCTCTCTCAGCTCGCGCGTCAGGTGTGGGGTAGAGACGCACAACTTATCGCGATTTTGAGCTGCGTCAGCCAGATAGAATTTATCATGGCGGCGATACAGGCTCGACCGTATGCGCTTGGTATTCTTGCTGCCGTCTGGTCTGTCGTATTTTTATTGTCGTGGGTATCGAAGGGTAACGTTCTCCTCTTGGTAGCGCACTTTGGAATGGCTCTGCTGGCCTTTTACTCTCATTATCTTTTCTGCCTTGTGGGGTTGGTTTTCCTGACGATCCTGTTTATTGAGAAGGATCGGTGTCGGTGGCTACCATATTGCATTGGGCTAATGTGTGCGACTTTCCTCGCGCTTCCAGGACTTTACCACCTGGCATGGTGGGGAGGTAAGGCCGACGGGGCCCTCTTTGCTGCCATGCCGTCGACAAGCAAATTCTTACAGAGAATTATCCCGGGGGAATTACTTGTCTATCTCCTTGGGGGTGGATTCGTAGGCTGTCTTTTTACAAAGCAGAGGTTAGCTCGTCCTCCTTTAAGAGTGGTGATTCTCGTGGGTGTGTGGATAGTGGGCGGATGTGCCGTCCTCTTTCTAGCAAGTCACCTCTCGGGGCAATCGGTATTTGTCGGAAGGTATTTGGGCTGGAGGGTTGGGGGATTCGTACTCGGGACGATCCTCGTCGCATCCCTTTTCTCGGATTTTGTCGGACAAAGGGCATTTTTTGCGGTGTACAGCTTTCTCGCTATTCAGCAGGCAAGTCAGCGAGTGTGGGAGATAGAGGATTGGAGTGGAACTGCTAAAACTCTGGCAGAGCAACCTCATCTCCCTGTCATGCTATATTCTGGGCTTCGAGAGAGTGAACAGCTCACTACCGAATCGGGTGATGATTTTCGGTCATATCTTGCATCTCCTCTTCTTGCTTACGAAGTATCCGCGAGCAGTATCGTTGTCATGCCGGGTAATCCCGAGTCTGAAGGTAGTAGGCGCTTTAGCGAGGGGGCGACCCGCCACATCATCGGTTCCGAAACTGCCTTCTACCTTGTCATCAACGATCAGCCCATTTACGTCTCGGGTGAGCGGGTAGAACCGGGCAAGCGCCTAATCGGATTTTTCGATAAATTAGGCGTCGCCTGCACCGTGATGGCCCAACGACCTTCACGGGGTTTGGTTACGATTCATCGGTGCGAAACTCTGCACTCGCATTGACGAGAGGTTGTAACCAAGCTGCCTCGTCGCGGCATATCGCATTCCATCCAGAGCGAGTCGCCTGTGCTACTTCATCCGGAAGTGATGAGAAAGAGCACCAACTTCGTTGTACGCCGTCAATCCCAGTGAACGATACCCCGAGAGAGTGCAGGAGAAAGGCTCTATTTTGTATGAGCGGGGTACGGTGTGTGCCACCGTAGAGGGTGTCCCCTGCAAGCGGGTGACCGAGAGACGCTGCGTGAGCCCGAATCTGATGGCGCCTCCCCGTTTTTATCATAACTGCAACAAGAGAAGATTCCGAATCCTCGAAGGTGACGAGAGGGTAAAAGTGGGAGAGAGCATCCTGAACCGAGTGAAAGAGATGGGCGGAGGAGGTGCTTCTCGCAGGAGAGTCAGGAAGTGCGACGACCTTCGCAGAGTGTCGATATCGAGAGGCAATAGGCGCGGAACAGGTCATCGGGACGGATAATCGTCCCTCAACGAGAGCAACATACCACTTGAGAACGCGGTCGGTCGAGAAGAGCGATCGTAAATGCACCCAGCTCTCCCTCGAGCGAGCTGAGACGAGCACCCCACTCGTTTCCTCATCAAGTCGATGAGCCAGCCCACAATCACCATCATTTCCGATGGATGTCTGATCGGGGAAATTGCGCTCGATCCAGGTCGCGATAGAACGATCCTCAGCAATTTTGGAAGAGGAAAAGACACCTGAAGGCTTAAGGAAAACCCGATAGAAACCATCTTCCGCGATGAGGCGCACCGACGAGAAGATATGATGGTCAAGGGGGATGTTTTCTTTCACATTTCAGACGCCAAATAGGCAGCCCCATGAAGCCCCGAGAGGGGATCTTTGACAACGTAAAGAGGGGTTGCCTCAACGAGAGGCGAAAGTCGACCCTTTGCTAGGTAGCTCGATACAACATCACCCTCTTTGAGAAGACTCAGAATCTTTCCTGGTATACCGCCTGCGATGTAGATTCCTCCCGAGGCCAGATAGGTCAGCATCATGTTGCCCGCGTGCGCGCCCAGCACGCTCATGAAGATGGAGAGGGTTTCAATGGCGAGAGGGTCCGAACCCTTGACGGCAGCTTGTCCGATCGCCGCGCTTGGATCTCCTAATCGGATCGCTTCTGCTAATTCCTCTGATTCAGGGGCAAATGCCGTGTCGCGGAGAAACGAGTAGATGTTTAAAATACCGGGGCCAGATATAATTCGCTCGACGCTGACGCGACCAAACTTTTTCATCAGGTAAGTAAGAAGAGCAATTTCTCTCTCTGAGCGAGGGGCGAAATCGGCGTGGCCCCCCTCTGATCCGAGGAGAATAGTTCGCCCCGGTTCTCGATACATGACCGCCTGGCCCAATCCGGTGCCCGGAGCTATGACGCAAAAAGCATCTCGCTCATGCACCGCGGCTCCGGGGTGGAGAGTGATGTAATCGAGCGAACCGAGGTACGGAAGCGACGCCGCGGTGGCGACAAGGTCGTTGACAAGCCGTACTCGGGGAATTCGCAGATTGTCGGCGAGTTCAAATTCCGTGAGTCGCCACGGGAGGTTTGTGGTCCGAACGGTTCCATCACTGACTGGTCCAGGAACGCCGAAGCAAGCAGCCGTTACTAAATGCTTATCTTTCCCCACGAACTCTCGGGCCATTTCCTGAAGGGTGGGGTACGCCTTGCTGTCATATCGTTCGCTCCGATGAATTGCGACGTGGCCATCTTTCGCATGATAAAGAGCGAGAAGAGTTTTTGTACCCCCGACATCACCAGCTAAGACAAGAGAAGCTGCAACCATACTGTTCCTGCTGAATTTAACACAGTCCCCCGGGCTGAACTGATCGCACGTGATGCGCGTCCCAGCTCAAAGATGGACAGGTGCCATCTTTTCTTTCGTATACAACAAGTTCGATCTTTCGTCGAACGGTGTATTTACAGAAAGGTAAATTTTTTTGACTGTGAGCGACCTTTTGTTCGGCGTTGCATCTATCAAGGATTCGAAGGTGAAATTCGAATCGGTGAAGAACCTCAAGTGATCTCCCGAGTTTGCCTTGTTTGGACAATTTGTTCTGATTAAAGAGGAGTTTTTTGCTGCTGTTGGCATTGAAAATAACGGCTGGCTGTGCTTGACTGCTAGTATCGGTGGTGAGTCAAGGCGGTTAGGGGGTGGTTGATTTTCCTTAATGGTATTCGGCGGTAAAGGGAGGGTCGGAGTCGTACTATCTTAACTATCTTACGTGCGGTGCGGTGATGAAGGTACTCATGCTTGGTTGGGAGTATCCGCCCCATATCACAGGGGGGCTCGGTACGGCGTGCGAAGGTCTAACCATGGCCCTTGCGCGAGGGGGGATTGACATCTCCTTCGTGGTGCCAGCGCTCCTCGGGGGAGAGCGCGCACCTCACATGACGCTCATTGATTCTCGAGAGGGGCCGGCGAGAGTTGTTCGAGAGGGGAGTTCAGGGAGCCTGTCTTCGTCCGAGGTTACAACGAGTCATATAAAGACGCTTTTTGGGTGTTACGCTCGGCAAGAGGAACTAGAGATAGGGTTCAATCAGCTTTCTCAGCGATTTTTAGACGCTCAGGGAACTGAGATTGAGGAAGCGGAAGAGGTTGAAGATGAGGAAGGCGTTATATTGAAAAAGTCACCTCATGGATCGCGCTACGGCGGTAACATGATGGACGAGGTCTATGGTTTTTCTCAGCGTGTTGCTCAACTTGCGACGAAACTCGACTTTGATTTGATACATGCGCACGACTGGATGACCTATCCGGCAGGGGTGGTTGCCTCCCGGTTGACGGGTAAGCCGCTGGTGACCCATGTACACAGCCTCGAGTACGATAGGAGTGGCCAGACGGTCCATCCAACAATCCACGGCATTGAACGGCTCGGAATCGAAAGCTCGGGAGCGGTTATCGCGGTCAGCGCCTACACCCGGTCAGTGGTGATTGATCAGCATCCGGTGGAGGGTGATCGGGTATTTGTCGTTCACAACGGCGTATCGGGGAAATATCGTCGATCTCTTCGACGGCGGAACGAGAAAAAAAATCGGGGGAAGACGGTACTCTTCCTGGGACGGATAACTTTTCAGAAGGGGCCCGACTACCTTGTCGAGGCTGCCTCTCGGGTCATACGGCACATTCCCGACGTCAAATTCATAATCGCGGGTACCGGCGATATGTTGCCCAGACTCGTTGGACGGGTAAACGATTTGGGGTTGCAGGCCCACTTCGATTTTCCGGGTTTTCTATCGGGTCCTGATGTTGAGCGGATTATGCGACAATCAGATCTGTACGTAATGCCTTCTGTGTCGGAACCATTTGGCATTTCAGCGCTTGAGGCGATTTCATGTGATACCCCGTGTCTCATCTCCAAGCAGTCGGGGGTTGGTGAGGTTCTTCGCCATGCGCTGAAGGTCGATTTCTGGGATGTCGACAGAATGGCAGATCTCATGATCAATGCGCTTCTCTATCCGAGTATGCGATACGAGATGGTCAGAAATGCCTCTCGGGAGGCCCAGCGTCTCCGGTGGGGACCAGCTGCCCGACGGACTGTCGAGGTGTATCGTTCGATTCTTGGCTGAGAGGTATTGGCCTTTCGTGGGTATAGATAAGGGGGGATGTGAAGGCGCTTGTATGGCTTCTGGGGTGAGTGATTGCTCTCACAAGGTGCGTTCCCCGAGAGGGAGAAAGATAGATTTTATCGGTGTAGGGGTTTCGGCAGCTAACTTCGGAGGACTACGGTATGCCATCAGTTTGTTTTTACTTTCAGGTCCATCAACCGTTTCGGCTCCGGCCCTTCTCTTATTTTGACTCTTCTCCCCAGCTATCATACTTCGACGATCAGAAAAATGGGGAAATAGCCCGTAAAGTAGCGGAAAAATGCTACATTCCGACCAATCGGTTGATGCTTGAACTGATTGACCGGCATCAGGGTGATTTTAAGATCTCATACTCGATAACTGGCGTCGCGATTGAGCAGATGGAGCGATACACTCCCGAGGTGCTCGAGCTTTTTTGTCAGTTAGCGAAGACAGGGTGCGTTGAGTTTATTGGGGAAACCTACTATCACTCCCTGGCGGCGTTATACGATCCAGCGGAATTTCGGGAGCAGGTTGCGCGACATCAGTCAATCACGGAAGCTCTATTCGGGCAGCGACCGACGGTCTTTCGAAACACCGAGTTGATATTCTCTGACGATATCGCTCGACTAGTGGCCCCGCTCGGATTCAAGGCGATTATTGCCGAGGGAGCGGATGACATCCTCGGATGGCGCAGCCCGAACTTCGTTTATGACAGCGCGGCGGCACCGATTAAGTTGCTCCTCAAAAACTACCGACTCTCGGATGACGTTGCTTTTCGATTCTCAAATCGGGGGTGGGCTGAATGGCCTCTGACGGCGGACAGATACGCTCATTGGATTCATCAGGTGAGTGGTAACGGGGACACCGTCAACCTTTTTATGGACTACGAGACCTTTGGTGAGCATCAGTGGAGTTGTACGGGCATTTTTGATTTCATGCGCTCGTTGCCTTCAATGGTAAAGCAGCATCCCGACTGGAAGTTTAGCACACCGAGTGAGGTTATCGACCAGTACCCATCAGTGGCACCGATGTCTTTTCATCGGTTGACCTCGTGGGCAGATATCGAGCGCGATATCACGGCGTGGCGAGGGAACAGGATGCAGGAACAAGCCTTTGATATGTGCTATGATCTCGGGTCTGAGGTCAAATGGCAGCAGGATGGAGCGTTGCTCGATGCATGGCGAAAGCTTCAGACCTCCGACCACTTTTACTACATGTGCACCAAATGGTTTGCAGATGGCGATGTGCATGCCTACTTCAGTCCGTATGCAAGCCCCTACGATGGCTTCGTGAACTACATGAATGTGTTCCGTGACTTTCGTGATCAGGTTGTCGCTCGTGCAGGAGGACGACAGGTTAAACGGGCGGTCGCAGGGTAGGATGATAATCATGGGTAGATAGCGAAGAGCTACCAGATGTAAAGGGGGCTAACGATGATCCCGCCGGCAGATGTAAAAGAAAAACTGGCTCAAGAGTTTCCGGGAGCAGTGATTGAAATAGCTGATCTCACGGGGGGTATGGATCATTACCGCATTGTTATTGAGTGGAGCGGATTTTCCGGATTGTCCTCAGTCGCGCGTCATCGTCTGGTACACTCAGCGCTTCGAGAGGAGCTCAAGGGTCCGATTCATGCGATTACGCTTCAGTTGAGTGAGGGAGCGTTGGCAAGATAGTCATCATTCGTTAGCAAGCAGGATTACGGGAACGGAGGTAGTGCGTGTCGGCAGAGAGAAATGTTCAGGAAGAGATAGAGCAGATTGTTAAGGGGAGCCGTGTGGTCCTTTTTATGAAGGGTACGCCAAACCGCCCCATGTGTGGCTTCTCGGCGCGAGCGGCTGCGATTCTTGCTGAATACGGAGTGTCATTTCGCGCGGTCGACGTACTGCAGGATGAGGAGATCCGGAACGGCATTAAAGAGTTCGCAGATTGGCCGACGATCCCACAGCTTTTCGTTGCAGCAGAGTTTATTGGTGGTTCCGACATAATGGCGTCGCTGCACGAGTCAGGAGAATTACGGGGATTGTTGATTGAAGAGGGGTGAGCTGCGTTACCTCGTTAAATATCTGGCCACGAGGGCGGTCCATCCAGTTTGGTGGGACGCGCCTAATCCGCGACCGTTGTCGCCATGAAAGTATTCATAGAAAAGGATGAGGTCTTGCCAATCGGGGTTTTGGTGGTAAAGCGAGCAATCGCCATGTGCGGGAATGCGACCGTCATTTCCTCTCTGAAAAAGGCGAGCGTGTCGTCGTGATAATTCTTGAGCGGCGTGTTTAAGAGTAACTCGGTTGCCTGAGCCGGTGGGAAAGTCAACGAGGAACTCATCACCATAGAAGTGATGGTACCGTTCGAGCGCTTCAATTATTAGATAATTTATCGGAAACCACACGGGACCGCGCCAATTTGAATTACCCCCGAACATGTTAGTACTCGATTCGGCCGGAGCGTAATCGACCCGAAACTCCTGCGTGCCAAATCGCATGATGTAGGGGTATTCCTGGTGAATCTTGGACATCGAGCGGATCCCGTACGGAGAGAGAAACTGCTCCTCATCAAAAAGATGGTACAAAACGCGGCGAAGCTGACGCTCGGAAGGGATTGCGAGAAGGTACATTCCGTCAAGAGAACCTGCAACCTCTGAGCGATATGAGAGGTGTCCGGCTAGATCAGGTCGATTCTCGAGGAACCACCGCATCCTTTTGTCGAAACCGGGTAGCTGCTTGATCACGGCTTCCTCGAGCACTTCGACTGCGAGGATCGGTATCAATCCTACCAAGGATCTGACCCGCAACGGGATCGGCTTTCCCTCTGATTGGAGCTGATCGTAGTAAAATCCATCAAGTTCATCCCAGAGTCCAGTGCCACCTAGTCGATTGATTGAATCGGTAATTGCCACAAAATGCTCAAAGAACTTCGATGCGATATCTCCGTACACTCCGTTGTATGATGCCAGTTCGAGAGATATCGAGAGCATCGTTGCGCAGTAAAATGCCATCCATGCGGTTGCATCTGCCTGCTCGAGTGACTCTCCCGTTGGTAGGGGGGCTGAACGATCAAATACTCCGATATTGTCGAGGCCGAGAAAACCGCCACTAAAAAGGTTATCGCCGTTGGCATCCTTGCGGTTGATCCACCAGGTAAAGTTGAGCAGCAGCTTGTGAAATGTACGTTCGAGAAATCCTCGGTCCCTTTTCCCCGGTTTTGCGGTCATCTTATAAACCCGCCAACACGCCCACGCATGGACTGGAGGATTGACATCGGAGAACGCAAATTCATAAGCAGGTATCTGCCCGTTCGGGTGCATATACCATTCGCGTAAAAAAAGGATAAGCTGCTGCTTCGCAAAGTCAGGGTCAATCTTCGCAAACGGGATCATGTGGAATGCCAAATCCCATGCGGCGTACCACGGATATTCCCATTTATCGGGCATGCTGATGACGTCTCGATTGTAGAGATGTTGCCAGTCACGGTTGCGCACTCCCGCGCGCCCTTTGTCCGGGGGCGGTTGACTGGGGTCTCCTTCTACCCATTCGCGGACTGCATAGTAGTAAAATTGCTTTGTCCAAAGGAGCCCCGCATAGGCCTGGAGTGTAATTTCGGCATCCTCAGGATTTGTGGGTAGCTGATCTCTGTAAAACCGATCAAGCTCTTGGATCCTTGTCTCGAAGATGCGATCAAACTGCTCATCAAACAGAGCTTTTCCTCGCTCTGTTGACCTCACTAATCGGAGCCGGAATGTTACAGATTCTCCTGATGGGATAGTGTGAGAAAGGTGGAATGCGGCTTTTGTACCTTCGTGGGCCGCATTTATGACATCTCTTCGCCCACCGATGACATAATCGTGGAAGGCATCCTTGACGTAGCGAGTCACACTGGGGACTCCGAAGAGTCGCTCTGCATTTGTTTCGTTCTCGGTAAAAAGAACGGAGAGGGGCCCGTTTTGAGGGTCTGAGTGAAACTCGAACTTTTCAAGTGTGGGGTGATCAGCACGAATACTTCCGTCGGCGGAGAGCGAAAGATGAGGTTTGATGGTATACCCCTCGCCGGTCCTTCCCCATGACCAGGTATTGCGAAACCATACGGTCGGGAGAACGTGCAGCGGGGCGGCGTCTGGACCACGGTTATGGGCGGTGATACGAATTAAGATGTCATCGACGGAGCTTTTTGCATATTCGACGAAAACGTCAAAGTAGCGGTTGTTGTCGAACGCTCCGGTATCGGTAATCTCAAATTCCCGATCGCCACGACGACGATATTGGTTTTCCTGGAAGAGCCGGGCGTACGGGAATGAGGTCTGTGGATACTTGTAAAGACCCTTCATGTAAGCATGAGAAGGAAGTCCACGAAGGTAGTAATAACACTCCTTCACATCCTCGCCATTATTACCTTCAGGGCCAGTAAGACCAAAAAGTCTCTCCTTAAGGATAGGATCTACACCATTCCAGAGCGCGGGAGCGAAGCAAAGGCGGCACTCTCTATCGGTGAATCCGAGAAGTCCGTCCTCGCCCCACCGATATGCTCTGCTTCGGGCATGATCGTGGGAGAGGTAACCCCAACAGGACCCGTCGGGAGAGTAATCCTCTCTCACGGTCCCCCACTGTCGATCGGATAGGTAGGGCCCCCAGCGCTTCCAGTGCTTTAGTCGCCTTTCGTCTTCGCTGAGTCGTCGTGATTCAGGGTCACTCATGGCGTTTGGCCTCCTGAAGGTTGAGTTAGATCTCAACAGATCAGCTCGTGTTGGTAAGATGTTACGGTAATCGGTTCACCGATTCTCGGCAAGAACTTCCTTAACGAGTCGAATGTACTCTGCCAAGGTCCATGCTTGAAATGGGGCACCTCTCGGAGTGTGGGGCCAATCGCCGTCCATGATCTCGGGGAAGGCAAAAGGCCCCGCCTCGTCGTACAAAGAACGAGCAGGACGCACAAAGCGCTCGATGGCCTCTCGCTTTGCCTCTGGGCTGTTGTCCCGTACGCGCACCCAGCCCTCGACAAAAGGACCAAGCAGCCAGCCCCACGCGGTACCCTGATGATAAGTGGCATCACGATCCCACTGAGCGCCGTGGTACCGACCACGGTAGTGTGGGTCAAGGGGCGAGAGGGATCGGACTCCTCCCGTAATGAGAAGGTGCTTTTCGCACGCATCGATGATGGCGCGGCCTCTTTCTCTCGATACCACGGAAAACGGAAGCCCTCCCACCGCAAAGAGCTGATTGGGCCGTATGGAAGCATCGTGTGTACCCGGACAGTGATCCACATCAACGACGTCATAAAGCATTGCCGCTTCGTTGTTCCAAAAACGGTCTTTGAATGAATTAGTGGCCTGGGCGAGAAGAGGACGCCACGTGGGGTCGATTTCGGCTCCTATTTTCAGAGCATTGATCCAGAGAGCCTGGATTTCGACAGGTTTTCCGATGCGCGGGGTGAAGACCACCTCCCCAACTTTCGCGTCCATCCAGGTAAGTTGAACTCCCTTGGTGCCACATGCGATCAGGCCATCATCATCCATGTGAATATTGAATCTGGTCCCGGCTCGATAGTGGGTCAGGATCTGCTGAATTGCCTCGAGGAGAAGGGGATCTTTTTGGGAATTGTGGAACGGCGATGCCGACCAGAGGCTGTGGCATCCGACAACAAACCAGAGCGCGGCGTCAACTGTATTGTACAGGGTTGGGGCACCTACGTCGCTGAAGGTATTAGGGAGCATACCCTCAGAAATCTCTCCGGCCCACGCAAGCAGGATCGCCGTCGCTTCGTCATAACGGCCAAGACTTATCGTTAATCCCCGCATCGAGATGAGGGTATCGCGACCCCAATCGCTAAACCAGGGATATCCCGCGATGATGGAGGATCCAGAGCCGCGACGGACCAGGTAGTTTTGAGCATTCAGCTCAAGGTGTTCAGTGTCATCAGGGAAAGAACGTCGGCGCAGCTCAGTGGAACGAATGGTGTCAAAGGAGTCGGAAAAGGGAAGGTGCGGCGCGATATCACTATCTGCAGACGCTATCATAATCGCGGATTGGGCTTCCGAGAGCTCAAAACGGAATACGCCTGGATTCGCCAGATCCTCAACGCCCGGATATCCCCTCATTTCATCTTCATCGTATCGAAAATTGCGATACCAGTCGGGAGTGTGCGTGTAGGAACCATTGCTGATTATCGTAATCGGAGGGAGGTCGGGGTATGGTTGCCACATTGCCCCATGGGCAAGAAAATGGGGAGTAAAATTAAATGATTCATTCTCAGTGTGAAGCGCGTGGATAGAGCGACCAGATATAAGAGGCTTTACCTCAAGCACCGTAGGGTGCGATGAGGTCCCGTTTAATCGCCATGAGCAGAAGAGAGTCTGTGCGTCACGTAATCGAAACAGCTCAAAGGTGACCGTCTGTTCGTCGGGCAGGAGGAAGATCCAGGTCGGAAAGGGAAACGGAGAAAACGAGGAAATGGGTGCGGAACAGTGTGGCTCAGTGATGCCGGGGTGGAAGCGGAATCGGTGCAGAGGCGTTCGCTCATCCCCGCGGACGATACACATGTCGAAAGTGTTGAGGAGTGCTACGCGACCCGTCGGAGGAGTGGAGGCGACGGAGAGAAGGGTGTGATATCTTCGGAACGCGACAAGGTCGCGAGAACCCATCGAAAATCCACCCAATCCATCGGTCTCAAGCCACTCAGGGGAGGGGGTGTACGGGGTTTGTAATGGCATAAGCGACGTTTCGGAACGAGTGTCCAGACAGGCTGGAAGGGCAAGTCCACCACGAGTTCGGCGGGGGTCGACTGAGGATGACCCCCGCCCAAACTCTCGCAATTATTCTCAACCAATCGCTCGTTGAAGCTGCTCGACTTTATCGGCACGTTCCCAGCTAAAGTGTCCTGATGGTTTTGGAGTTCGACCGAAATGTCCGTAAGCAGCCGTTTCTTCGTAGATGGGCTTGAGCAGGTCGAGGCTCGTAATTATGCCCTTGGGGGTCATTGGGAAGGTATCCCTAATCGCGGTGCTTATCTTATCGGCGGGCACTGTGCCGGTACCAAAAGTATCAACGTAGACCGAAACCGGTTCAGCAACACCGATAGCATAGGCAATCTGCACTTCACACTTCGAGGCCAGCTTTGCCGCCACGACATTCGCGGCGATATGCCGAGCCATGTAGGCTGCTGATCGGTCGACCTTTGAGGGATCTTTGCCTGAAAAGGCACCGCCGCCGTGCCGACTATATCCGCCATAAGTGTCTACGATAATCTTTCGGCCCGTAAGGCCACAATCTCCGACTGGTCCGCCGATGATGAAACGGCCCGTTGGATTGATCAGAAAACGGGTGTCGGGTCGAAGTAACGCAGGAGGAACTACTGCCTTGACGACCTCTTCTCTAATGTATTCTTCCAGCTGGTTGAGGGTAACCTCGTCGGTATGCTGGGATGATACGACGATGGTGTCAACACCGATCGGCTTCCCATTCTGGTACTGCACCGAGACTTGAGCCTTCGCGTCAGGCCGCAGGTATGGCACTTTTTGACTTTTTCGCTGATGAGACAGCTCCCGCATGAGGGCATGGGAGAGAGCTATTGGAAGTGGCATCAGTTCGGGCGTTTCATCGCAGGCAAAACCAAACATCAATCCCTGGTCACCAGCGCCCTGTTCCTGATGGAGCCCCTCACCCTCATTTACCCCCATGCTTATGTCCGGAGACTGTCGGCTCAGGAAGAAGTGTATCTGCGCGGTCTCGGAGTCGAATCCGATCGCCGGATCATCGTAGCCGATTCGGCGAATGACGTCCCGCACTACCTTTTCGATCTCGAATTCATGTGATGAGGTTATCTCTCCCGCGATAATAATCGAGGAGTTCTTGACGAGCGTTTCGCATGCGACTCGGCTCTTGGGGTCGTTTGCCAAATAAGCATCAAGGATTGCATCGCTAATCTGGTCGGCGATCTTGTCAGGATGTCCCTCAGAGACAGACTCTGAGGTGAAGATGTGTTCAGTTGAAGCTGATAAGGACATGGCGATTTCCCCCCAATAAGCGGACGATGGCGACCATTTAAACAGTCAAGAGGTTTACCCGAGAAACACCTGTGGGTCAAGGTAGGGTTCCTTTGGAGGTTGTCCAAGACAATCAAACAGCCTACTTTTCGATATCCCGATGGCCGACACTCATAAAAATATCAGGAAGGGAGATGCGTCGCGCGAGCGCCTCGGCGATCGCAACTGATCGATGGCGTCCCCCGGTACAGCCCACCCCGATATTTAAGTATGCCTTTCCCTCGAAGGCATACCGCGGAATCAGAAATGTAAGAAGATCGGTATACTTACCCAGAAAATTCACGGCATCGACGTGGTGCAGAACGAAGTCGGCTACCTCTTTGTCGAGACCCACCTTTGGGCGGAGATGTTCAACAAAGTGGGGATTCTGGAGAAATCGCACATCGATGAGGAGGTCGCAATCGCTCGGTGCGCCATGCTTGAAACCGAAGGAGAAAATATTCACCCGTATCCGAGGTTTGGTGTCAACTGAGACTGATGAGACGAATCTTTGAATCTCGCGACGAAACTGATGTATCGACAGCTCCGATGTATCAATGACGTGGTCAGAGATGGCGCGCAGAGGGTGAAGAAGAAGCTGCTCTCGTTCAAGGGTGTCGCTTAGGGTTTGGTCGACGAGTGGGTCGAATCGGGGGTGGGGACGCCGAGTTTCACTGTACCTCTTGAGGATAGTTGCATGATTGGCCTCCAAGAACAGGAGAACGGTTTGTAAGCTGGGCTCCTGTCTCAATGACAGCAGCTTCTCTCGATAGGCATCGACATCGTCGGTCGAATCAACGGGGAGAAACAGAGATACCTTATCGAATCTCTTATCCCCTCCGAGTTTTACTAGTGACAGAAACTTGTTCAGAAGAGAAAACGGAAGGTTATCCACCGCGAAGAACCCGAGATCGCTGAGGCTGTGATGCGCACTTGAGTGACCAGCACCTGAAAGGCCACATAAGAGCAGAAGGATTTGGGCGGAGGGGCTGGAAGGCATGCGGGAGTTTTTTTGAGATAATCGGCACCAAACAAAGAGACGATTCGAAGTAAGAACCCTCAAAGGGATTTAGCTCCATGGTAACGCTGGTCGTGCGGGTAAGACCACCCCCCTGCGAAGAATTGAGGCGATTGTGAAGCTGCCCACACCAACACAAGATACTCCACGTGTGATCCTCTCCCAGTCACCAGGAATAGAGAGGGTGTTGTGATTGCCGAGGTGGTCTGTAAGCACGAAAAATGGATGGAAAGACGCAGACAGCGTGGTGGGCGGGGTTGAGCTCCTCAGGAACCGATTTTTTTTAAAAATTGTGCTGCAGATGACGAGAAATCAGGATAACCAAGAGGTGAGCGTGTTCTGGGGGTGCGTGGCGTGAAAGGGTCAGAGGCAGCTACTTCGTCAATACCGACGAGTCCGATCGGGATGACGGGGGTTGTTTTCCCTCCGGTGGCGGGTGAATTGACAGAGGTGAAGCCGATCGCTCCAGGAGCCCTGGTCGCCGGGATCTATCGAATTGTCCGTTGTCTTGGCATGGGGAGAACAGGGGCTGTTTATTTGTGCGAGGTGGCGGAGGAAGAAGGAAAAGATCCTCCCCCCGTTGTGGCGGTTAAGTTGCTCTCGCGGGCGATAGCGGCGGAAGGCGATCGAAATCCGCTCTATGTTCGGTTCCATCGGGAGGTCGATGCGATTTTTCGGATCGCTCACCCAAATGTGGTGAGTGCCTTCCAGGCGATCCGTCACGATGGGTTAGTCGGATATTCGATGGACTTCGTAGAGGGAGGGAGTCTGGCGCGTTTAGTCGGGGCTTCTGGAGGGCTTGAGGAGAGGATCGCCGTTTCTCTCCTCGAACAGATATCGCGAGGGCTTGAGGCGATTCATGCAGCGGGGGTTATTCATCGGGACATCAAACCGGAAAATATTCTGTTAACTCCTCAGAAACAACCAAAAATATCTGACTTTGGGGTCGCTTACTGTGGGTTTGGGTCGCGTTTGACATCAAACGGCGCCCTGGTCGGCACGGTTCAATACCTGAGCCCAGAGTACCTTGAAAAGGGGGTCGTGAGCCGTCAGGGAGATGTCTACGCCCTCGGGGTAGTGGCTTATGAACTGGTGACCGGGTCAGCTCCTTTTGTCGGTCTTGGGCTCTATGAGGCGATAGACGCAAAGGTGAGTGGAGATGCTCCTGACCCTCGGGATAGAAATCCGAGGGTTTCTCCAGAGCTCGCTGAGGTCATACAGAGAGCGCTGTCGCCGAGTTTGGAGAGACGCTACCGCTCGGCGGCTGAGTTCGGACACTCGGTGAGGTCTCTCGAGGGGCGTGGTGGGACGGTCAATAGAGGGGGCGCTTCGGCAGCGAGGGCGAGACGGGATAGGGAGGAGTCCACCGAGAAGGGAGGGACCGGGCCAGGTGAAGGGCGAAGCTCTGGACGAGAGCGCTTGATGCGGACTGTTCTGCTTGCCATCGGAGCTCTTTTAATAGGGCTGGGGATACTCTTCGTTTGGAGCGGGTTATTTAAACGCACCGGCCCGGGGACTGCGTCTCCCGGGTCGAATGAGAGAACATCACAAAAATCGCAATCAACTGCCCGAACATACTCAATAACGAGAGCGATCCCAGCCTCGGTCGCCGAGCGGTTCGACGAAGAGGAGGATGTGTACGATTAGTTAAGTGATGAGACGGGGAGAGGGAAAATGGCTTGGGATAGTTGGGAAGAGACCCGGCGTAAAAACGACGAACACCGGAAGCGGGTTGAGGAGGAGCGGCAGCGCAGGGAGAAGCGGTTGGCTGACGAGCGCCAGCGGATGGCTGACGATAGACAAAAAGCGAAGGAGAGTAAAAAGGCAGAAGCGAAGAAGAAGGCTGAACGGGAGGAAACGAAGAGAAAGCAGATCGAGCAGTCGAATGCGATGTACTCGGAGGCTCTTGGGGGTAAGGGCCCTGAAGCTAAGAAGCCGACGATATCTCTTAATAAGTTTGGAGGTATGGGAGGGTTCGGCTCTTCAGGGGGAAGTGCTCCGACGATTCGGCCAGGACAGAGGGTAGGGGGGATGCCGGGACCTGGGGGAGGGGCGGCGATGCCGGCCAATGCATCCGCCTCGCCCGCACAGCAGGCCACGGTGCATTCGTCCAATCGATTGACATCAGGATCAGTCTTCTCGGGTTTTCGCCGGTAGGGAAAGGAGGGCTCTCACAGGTCAGCGAGAAAGGTTTCCGCCCGACGCCGATGAGCCGTGAAGGTGTCCCCCATTTTATCGAGGTGCCTCGCCACCATTCGAGATCGCGGATTAGCTTCAAAGAGGGGGCGGTGGTCGGCGACAAATGTCCAGTAGAGGGCGTCCCAGATATCGCACCACGCACCAACGGGGAAATCGCTCATTTTGCGGAGATACGAGGAGCCGCTAACGTACGGTTTTGTGGTCATCAGGCCACCATCAGCATACTGGCTCATCCCGTAGACGTTGGGCACCATCACCCAGTCGTATGCATCAATAAAAAGTTCCATAAACCACTGGTAAATGGCATCAGGGTCGATCCGGCAGAGGCACATGATGTTGCCGAGGACCATGAGTCGTTCGATATGGTGAGCATATCCGGTAGAAAGGGCGTTCTTGATAACGTGATCGACCGGAAGAATGCCCGTTGTCCCATCGTAAAACGCACGAGGGAGTTTGCTTCGTGCGTTGAGCGCATTTCTGGTTCGTTGCATCCGCCCAAATCGTCGGTATACGAGGCGGACATATTCCCGCCAACCGATCACCTGCCGAATAAATCCTTCAAGCGCATTCAGGGGGACGGTGCCCTGGTGAGCGAGAGCAGCGGTGACGACCTGGAGGGGAGAGAGAAGGCCGATGTTGAGGGCGGGAGTAAGGATAGAATGGAAGAGAATATCACCACGGGTTGAGATTGCATCCTCGTAATCACCAAAAAGCGGTAGTCGATGGGCGAGGAAGTCGTGGAGCTGCCGAGAAGCATCAGCGGGGGTAATCGGATAGCAGAAGTTTAGGTCTGAGCCGATTGCGTCAGGAAAATCTCGCGCAACGGAGTGGCGTGCGTCGATTACCCACGATGATTCCGGTGGCTGCCATATGGGGGGAAGGGCGACCGAACGAGGCAGCCGCTTGCGATTCTCGGTATCGAAGCTCCAGCTGCCACCGACGGGCTTGTTGCGTGGTTCAAGAAGAATGTTGAGGGCGATCCGCTGCTCTCGGTAGAAGCTGGCGAAGAACCATCGCGACTTGACCAGTGATCCCCACGAGCCGATTGCTGCGAGCGGAGTAAGAAAATGGGGATCGGGAAGTTCGATGGGAGTAAGGGAGTGTTCTTGGCACGTCGCGGTTAACGCGACACTTAGCCAATCATCGCATGGATCGACGAAAAATATCTCACCAGCCCCAGCCCCCGCGAGGAGCTTACCGATATCGGCTGAGCGAGAGAGATGGAGCGATTCGATAATTCTGACAGGGAGGCCGCGATCTGCTATCTGGTCACGATACCAAAGCATCGATGCCCGATGCAGTATCAGTTTTTTCCGATGAAAGCGATACTGAGAGAAGTAAAGAGGGTCTTCGATGAGCCATACCTCATCAACGAGAGGGATGGCGGGGTGATCCGCGAAGAGCTGATGAGGGTATACGAGGGCGATGCGGAGGGACATACGCGATCAGGGGGATACCACGATATCGACCCGACGATTGAGCTGCCGTCCCTCGGCTGTTGCATTAGACACGAGAGGCCGCTCGGAACCGTGGCTCTCGACTTTGATACTATCGAGGGCGACGCCGTGTTGGCCGAGGTATCCCATCACTGATCGGGCTCGAGAGCTCGCGAGCTGTTCGTTGTAGTCTTTCGGTCCCTCATCATCGGAGTGGCCGGAGATAATTATCTTGCGCGCGTAGGGGTTTGCGATGATTGAACGAGCGATGGTTTGAAGCAGCGCCGCGGAGCCTGCTTTGAGATTTGTCCCATCCTGATCGAAAAAGAGTTGATACACCTGGGGAGCTCCCAGTCCAGCGGGTGGGAAGTCGAGTCGCGCTTGAATTCGCTTCAGCTGCCTCTCGGTTACCGCGCTATGCAATTTCATATCGGCAAGCACTTCGCGCTGGCTCAAAAGTTCCTCCTCCGACGCATCAAGGCCAAGCCCCGTCGCGGCTCCCTCAACAAGCCCCAGCCCCGCACCAACGAGGGCTCCATCCCCCTGATTGCCAGTTTGATTGCCAACGACGGCCCCCGCGCCTGCTCCCCACGCTGCACCAACGACCGCACCCGCGATACTTTTGTCGGGCCCCTGAGCTGGGGCACACGCAGTAAGAATTGCCGCCCCACCACTCGCCAGGGCTATCATCAAGAAGCGATGGGTGGAGGGAAAAGATTCGAGAGGACAGAGAGCTTTCATCATGGCAACCTTCGGGAGACGGGCTGATTCGGTAAGACTAAGACCTGAAGACCCCAGAGGCAAGGGCTCTTTGGAAATGTTCGGATTCATTAATCGACCCTTGGCTTGCGGAATATAGCCATCCCCACCCCCCAGAAAAAGGTCGCCCATGCGAGGATGCGGGTCGGCCACTCACCCCAATATTGTGAAAATGGGGTATCGATGTCAGCGACGATCGGAACAGAGGCAGAGAGCAACCCTTCAGAGAAGGGGGGAAGTCGGCCGAGAGAATTTCCGACAGGATCGATGATCCCGGTCGTCCCAGTATTTGTTGACCTGAGGAGGGTGCGGCGGGTCTCTATCGCCCGAAATGCCGCTATCAACTCATGTTGGTCGGGGGCCGCGGAGTCACCGAACCAGGCGTCGTTGCTGAGGCTCGCGAGGAGGGTGGCTCCCGCTCGAACAGCATCGCCGCTGAGGCTTGGTACGGTGTCTTCATAGCAGATGAGTGGGGCGAGCTTCGCGGTAGGGGTCGATGAGAGAGGGATCACGACGGGGCCGGTCCCTGCTGCGAAGTTCGCAACCCGATCATTGAGCTGGGCGATCCACGGAAGGAACTCGCCGAACGGGGTGTATTCTCCAAACGGCATCAAGATCTGTTTGTGATAGATCGGGGGTATGGAGCCATCTTCTCGAATGACGAGAGCACTGTTGCGGGGGCGTCTGTCCGTAGTGAACGTGAGCGACCCAACGAGAAGGTCGCGATCGGGCAGAGGGGGGGGGAGGAATCGGCTGTGAGTTGAGATGATGATTGAATCCGGAATGAATCGCTGAATGACTGATTCGGGCCAGATAACGAGCTCGGTGCTCTCTGGAACGGTATCGCTGAGGGAACGATACGAATCGACGTTAGCCTCGAAATAGGAAATATCGTGTTTATGCTCGAGAGAGACGTTCGCCTGGATGAGCGCGACGGGAATCGTCGCGTGGTTACCACGCTGGTACCTGTTAAGTTCGGTGGTGCCGTACCCAATTGCTGCGCCGAAAACCAAGAGCGAAGCCAGGAGGGGGCGATACGAGCAGCGAGTGATCGCGATAACGAGCGATGAGCTCACCCACACCATGAAGAAACTTAACAGTCCCGCCCCAGCGAGCGAGGCGGCGAGCGCGAACGGTCTAACCGCGAGCTGAGTATGACCGAGGTGCCACGGAAAAATGCGGGGGCAGACCATCTCACCGGCAACCCATCCGAGGGGATACGCCAGCCCATGTCGGTGAAACCAAGATGGTAATCGAGCGGCGCACCAATACGTAAGGGGAAATTGTACTGCAGAACCGACGACAAAGAGGCAGAATACCGCCACTGCGGCTGCCGATGGAAGCCCGCTGAAGATGGCGATGGTCCGCGCCAGCCACGAGAATGCGAGGGCTATCGCGGTGATACCCGCGATCCAGGACAGCCGATAAGGGGTGCTGATAACGCGAAGAGGCTTTGGTGTGCCGTCATGTGCGCTTTGAGAGTTCTGTGAGAGTTTCTCGAGAGAAAGGATAAAGAGGATCGCTGCAATCCATCCCAGAGCCGCACACGACCCTCCTCCTGGCATCAGCCATGCCGCCGCGAGGGCGATGCCGCTGAGAAGAGAGAGGAAGTACGGGAGGGGGTAATGCGCTTTCAGGGGCAAGGCTCCGCGGAGCGAGGGGCAGAAGCGAAAAGGAATGGGGTCGTGCAGACAGTGATCCGGAAAGGGTGCCTGTCACCCTTTCCGCCCACAGCTATCTACCGCTTAGATACAAATGGATTCTCAACAATCGCTGCTTCGCCGAGAAGCTGCTCGATCCAAAGGAGTCGGTTATACTTCGCTATCCGCTCGCTTCGGGACATCGAGCCTGTCTTAATCTGGCCTGCACTGACTGCGACGGCAAGATCGGCGATCGAGGTGTCCTCGGTTTCCCCCGAACGGTGAGAGATAACGGCGCGATACCCGTTCTGATGAGCCATGGCAATAGCATCGAGCGTTTCGCTGACCGAGCCTATCTGGTTAAGCTTGATCAGGATGGCGTTCCCTATCCCCTGCTCAATTCCCATGGCGAGCCGTTTGATATTGGTAACGAACAGATCGTCCCCGACGAGCTGAACGGTTTTTCCGAGCTCCTGAGTCAACAGCTTCCACCCTTCCCAATCATTTTCATCAAGCCCATCCTCGATGCTGACCAACGGATACTTTTTCGCCCAACCTGCATAAAGTGCGACGAGATCCTTTGCCGAAAACTCTTCACGAGAGCTCTTTTTGAACACGTAGAGCCCCCTCTGCTTGTCGAAGAATTCGCTGGCGGCAACATCAAGGGCGAGAGAAACATCTCTTCCTGGCTGATACCCCGCATCCGTTATAGCCTCAACAAGACACTGAATCGCCTCCTCTGGGGTTTTCAGGTCAGGGGCAAACCCGCCCTCATCGCCGAGCCCCGTTGAGAGTCCCTTCTTTTTGAGGTTTTTCTTGAGAGTATGGAACACCTCAGCAGCGATTCTGAGATTCTCGGAGCACCGGGTCGAGGCATGAGGGACCAGCATGAATTCCTGAAAGTCAAGAACATTGGTTGCGTGGGCTCCTCCGTTTATGACGTTAACGAGGGGCACCGGTAATCGCCGTGCTTGGAGTCCGCCGAGATATTGGAAAAGGGGAAGGCCGACGTATCGGGCGCCTGCGTGGGCCGTTGCGAGGCTGACCCCGAGGATTGCGTTCGCACCGAGCGATGATTTGGTTTCGGTACCATCGAGGGTGATCATGGTGCGGTCGATAGCCCGCAAGTTAATGGCGTCGGCTCCGATCAGTGCCGGGGCGATCTTCTCGACGACATTCCGAACGGCCGTCAGCACCCCTTTGCCGTGATAACGCTTTGGGTCGCCATCTCGCAGCTCAAGAGCCTCATGCTCTCCCGTGGATGCACCAGAGGGCACCATCGCCGAACCGATTGCTCCCGAAAAAAGTTCTACAGAAACAGCAACGGTTGGGAAGCCTCGTGAATCAAGACATTCATAGGCAGAGATCGATTTGATGCCACTTCCTGTTGAGCTGCTGCCAATGGGGGTGGCAGGAGAGTTGGTTGTAGCAGGGTTAAGGCCAGCAGGTTGGTTATGGGTTGAGCAGCTCATTAGGGTGTTCTCCTGAATCTATGCTTCGTCACGGTCCGGACGTGAGGTACTCGCGGTTCCAAGGCTCGTACTGGACCTGTTGCAACTTGCGGCCAGTTGTACACCGATGTGCGCTGCAAGTCGAGCGGGGGCATTGGATTGACGAGCCCTTCAATGCTGGCTTGAACAGGGTAATTTTTTTTCAAAAAGGTCTGTATGTGGGAGCTGACACCTCTGGCGTCAGAGCGATTAAGGCGGTATGGTGCCCCCATGAAGCGCTTTGCTCCCCCAGTACTTTTTGCTCTCAGCCTCTCATCGCTGGGCCTGTTTTTCACGGGCGAGGGGGACCTTCACGCGCTCAGAGAGCTTCAGGAGCGACTCCACGGAGCGAAGCTTCGTAATGAGAGGCTTGGGGAGTATGTCCAAGCAATTCGAGAACACAACGCTCAGTTAAAAGGGGATCCGCGGGTGCTTGAGCGGACGGTGCGCAACGAGTTAGGGTTGGTGCGGGATGGTGAGGTTGTGTTTGTTTTTGATGAGGAAGGAGTGCGGTAGAAAGAGGTCGGAGGGGTAGGGATGTTTCTTTGTAAGAAGGTTCATCAGGCAGTTGCTGAATTAGCGCAGACGTTCGGTGATATCGCGTTACCAGGACACGGCCAACGGGCGGAGCGAGGATTCCCTTCGAGCGAGGCTCCCTTTTTTCGAGAGATACTCGCAGGTTTGGAATCGGGTCAGTGGCTCTTGGTGCCTCAATCCTCGCGGCTCTCGGAGAATGGAACGAGCTTACTTCAGGTCGGACATGAACAGCTACCTGCCGAGCAGGTGCGTTCGACTATGGTTGCTCTCGACTGGCTGCGCTTGAGAGATTCTTTAGAACCCACAGAACCATCCGCCGTACGGGCCCTCTTTGACTTAGCCCATGAGGACAAGCCGGTCGATCTCCGATTTTTTGACCGCCTCACTGAAGTGGGCCTTGGAAGGATCGAGAGCAGGGTCGCGTGGGATACGCCATACTCTGGTCAGTTCGGGCTTCCCAAGTTGGACCGCACCTTTGTCCCCTCCGAACACGTCCTCTCGGTGGTGCGGGCGGGAACGAGGATTGACGATAATCAACAGGTCGTCTTAGTGAATCCTGAGAGCGGTCTCGGAGGATTGAAGGAATGGGTTAATTATCAGATCAGCCCGTTTATTCAGTCGTGCGCGGAGGATCGTTCGGGTGAAACTGTTCGCGGAGTGCCGGTAAACGATTTTCTTGATATCTACCATCGGGTGGAGCTTCTCATGGGTTGTTTCTATCAAGAGGGCCCCCTTGGGATCAGCACCGTCGAACATCTCTATATGGCCCATGTCGATAGGGTTCGATCCGAGAGGGACCCCTCAGCGCTTCAGGACTGGGAGAAGCGGCTAGCGGCCGCGTACGGTTTAGGGACAGTTGAGGGTGAGCAAGACGGCGAGGAGTTGACGTTTACCCCGCGAAAGTACCTCGCCGATGTTCTGAAGATGGCGATTAGCTATCAGGGACAAGGATGGGAGCCGGTGCTGTTGCCTCCCGATGATCTGAGCGAATTAATGTGACTCGTCCGTTCTTGGGTGATGTGCGATAACGATGCGTGTGCTTCCTTATGTGGGGCTTACATCGCGGGGTAATCATGCAAAGGGCCCATGTGTCTGCAGAGGCCATCGTTTAATTTTTGTGCAGCTGCATCTTCTGTTCGGCGAACATCCGTATGACGCAGGAGAAGGCGGGTGTTCCCATCTTTGTGTAAGTACGTTCTGACCATGACTTCGCTTCCCAGAACCCCCGGCTCCTTTCAGTCCCTTCCCTCCGTAGTGTCGTCCCCCACCCCTATCTCCCCCGCGCACGAAGCCCAGATTCAACGCAAACAGGCCGCCGAACAGAATAAATTTGCTCAAGAGGAGGATGAAACGCGCCCTCCGATTTATCGACGTCCTACCAAGCCGCTCGCGGTAGAGTCGATTCTCCGCTCAGTCCTCGCCACGCGAGGCCTTGATAAACGGCTCGCGGCGTACCAATGGGTGACGCACTGGGAAAAAATAGTCGGCACCGGTATCGCCCGGCGGACTCGCCCCGCCTCGCTTAAAAAAGGGGTACTCACCGTCGAGGTTACCGACTCTGCGTGGGCGCAGGAGTTACAGTTCCGCAAACAGATCATAATGGCCCGCCTTGCAAAGTCCGTGAACAATGATCAGCTAGTCCATGATGTGAGATTCGTGGTCAAGGCGCGGGGTAGGTGAGGGCGGGCAATCCTGTCGAGTAACCCGACCCCCTTCTTGAGATTTTCCCGGGCATCGCCTACTGTGTTGTCGTAATTTTCGAGCCTGTTCCGTGACCTACTGCCGTGGTGCCATTCGGTGCTGATCAAGTATCACCGAACCGATATCAATCGTTGCCCACCCGCTCTTTCTGCTGTCCTTATGAAACCAGTTCGTACCCGTTTTGCCCCGAGTCCCACCGGTAAGCTGCATATTGGCACCGCGCGCACCGCGCTGTTCGCCTATCTCCTCGCCCGTCACTATGAGGGGACCTTTATCCTGCGGATCGAAGATACTGATCAGGCCCGTCGTGTCCCTGGAGCCGTTCGTCAGATCATTGAATCACTCTCGCAATTTGGGATTGAGATAGACGAAGGTCCCTCGTTAGAGGAGCTGCGGCAGGTGGGGGAATATTGGGAGGGGGCTCCTGTTCTTGGGGGGACAAAAGGGCCCTACACCCAGAGCCTCCGTGCGGCGCGGTACCGCGAGGTTGCTGAGCAGCTCGTGGCGATGGGGGTCGCCTATCGGTGTGATTGCACCGCTGAGATGCTCGAGCGAGAGCGAAACGAGCAGATGGCACGGCGTGAGGTGCCCGGGTACTCGGGATACTGCCGCGATCGGAACGTCTCTGCCGATGTTCCGCATGTTATCAGGGTGCGCATACCCGCGGGCAAATTTGATTTGGTACTGAATGATGCGGTGCGGGGACGAATTATGTGGGAGGATCTCTCGCTCCGCGACACGGTCATTATGAAGTCCGATGGTATGGCGCTGTACCACCTCGCCGTCGTCGTCGACGATCACGACATGGAAATTAGTCATGTTATCCGCGGAGAGGAGTGGATACCGACAACTCCAATTCACCTCCTTCTCTATCGCGCGCTCGGATGGGAGCCCCCGGTCTTTGCACACGTTGCGCAGGTGCTCGGTACTGATGGCAAGAAACTCTCCAAACGGCACGGTGCCACGGCGCTCGAGCAGTTTTTTGAAACAGGCTATCTCCCCGAGGCATTATTAAATTACGTCGCACTCGTCGGTTGGTCGCCCGGCAAGGGAGAGGAGCAGGAGATATTTTCTAAGCGCGAGTTGGCTGAGCGATTCTCGCTTGAAGGGTTGAGTGCGTCGGGAGGGGTTTTCGACGATCAAAAGCTCGAGTGGATGAACGGGGTGTATCTGCGGAGCCTTTCGGATGCCGATTTTCTCAAAAGGGTACGGCCCTTCTTCCCTGAGGGTGCATTCGAGCGTTGTGAGGGGGAGCTAAAAACTATTGCAGGGCTTGTGAAAGAGCGGATTAAACTCCTCCCCGAGGTCCCCGAGATGGTCGAGTTCCTCTATCGAGATGATCTTGCTCCCGATTATGCGGCAGCACTTAAGAAAGGGATAACCCCTCCGATAGCCGTTGCTTTGATTACGGACGCGCTTGCAGCGGTTGACGGGTCGACACCATTGACACACGAATCATTGGAGCAAATATTCCGCGGCATTGCCGAGCGGCATGGCCTTAAGGTGGGCCCTGCCTTTTCGGTGTTCCGGATCTCGGTTCTGTGCAAAGCGGTCACCCCGCCCCTTTTTGAGTCGATGGTTGCCCTTGGTAAGGATCGAGTGATGGCGCGGTTGCGCATGGCGCGCGATTGGTACGAGCAGGCGTAAGAGGGGTTAAGGCGAGAAAGAGGATAGTAGCACTGCAGTCACCGTGGTAGGGTCGCGGCTGTGAGGGGTGGTTAACAGATGTGGCAGTGCCGTCGTGCTCTTCTTATCGTAATTAACTCGGATATACAACATGAACACACGTGATGTGGCCCTTCGCCCGCGGGCTATCGGTGTCCTCTTTGCATCACCATTTCTTACCCACTTATTTTTAATCGTCACACTTTTTCTCGCTTCCCTGGTACCTCACCGCGGTGCACAAGCAGAACCCAGCCTCGACACCTCACAACCGCCGCCGCTTCACCAAACGCTCGGCGAGTGTCTCGAAAATCTAGGCCGGCTCTACAAAAATGACTCTGATGATGTTGTACAGGAGGTGTGGCTTCTCGGCCGATATCACGGACAGTATCATTGGACCGATGCCGACACTGGCGAGGATCACGGATATGAGACGAGACGATTTCGGCTCGGAGGCCAGGCGCGGCTCCTAAAACGAATGACGCTCCACGCGCAGATGGTGAGTGGGAGTGATATCGATCCGGTGTACAACGGATTTACCGAATTGTGGGCACAGTGGGCCTTTACCACCGAAGTGGCGTTAACGATTGGACAGCAGAAAAACCGGTTCACCCACGACCGTAACGTTTCGAGCCGCTATTTGAACTACCTCGAGCGAGCGATGTTCACGAATATGTTCGGCGTTGACTACACCCCCGCGATAACCCTTCAGGGAACGGTTGGAAAAACATCTTATTATACCGGCATTTTTACAAATGCCACGGGACAGAATATCGGCGAGGCGCTCACTGAGTATACCTCCGGCTACTCAGCCCTCGGGGCGGTTTATCACCGCCTTGGAGCGATGCTTGGGGTTCAGGATGTGACTTTGTACGGGTCATACCTCCATAGCAATGCCAACGAGCGGGCCACGAATATGAACCGCTTTGACGATGGGCTATCGGGGGCAGTCATCATGACCCACGGACACGCGACGTTGATAGGGGAGGTGACGGGGGGATTCGGGAGTGACAACGGGGATGCCGTTGGGCTGAACCTCCAACCGACCTACTTCATTAACCGATCTCTCCAGATCGCGACCCGATATCAGATAGCACGATCAACCGATGAGGGAGGGCTCTCTCCGCAGCGCCGTTACGAGCGACCTGCGGGGCTTGCTGCAGGAGATCGATATCAGGCCGGCTATGTGGGGCTTAACTACTATATCGCAAAGCACCGAATTAAGCTGATGACCGGCATCGAATACGCCACTATGAGCGGTCAGGATGCCTGGACCGCTAGCACTATGTTCCGCTTTTACTTTGGTCCCCATTCGGGTGGTGCGTTTCCGATGAACGATATCTTGCCGCACGAGTCGGATTAGGGGGCTGGGGAAGAAGCTCTAAAAAGCCCGCCAATTCTCCGTAAGCCCGCGATAGGGGGGATGCGTGCGCTCATTTGAGGAAATCTCAGCCCTACGTCACTCGATCAGCACCCATCCTCATAAGTTATCTGGAGGGGCTGGTGTTGAGGGCGCGGGTGAAGCATGGATCGGCAACAAACGAAGGCGCGACGGGAGCGATCTCCGGGCCAGCGACATGATGGAGAAAACCCCGTGATAAAAGGCGCGGGTGGAGCTCGGCGCGTTGCACCAACCAAAGCCCTCATCTCGGCGGGAGCTGAAACCGGCCGAGCTTCTCGCCGAGCCCCCCGGCCCAAAAGAAACGCTCCTGCGACGCCGTCATCTCCACCCCCCCTGCCCCGTACCCCCCATCGGGCAATTCCCGGTCGGGGACGTCGGGCGCGGGATGGCGGTATCGCACCATACGCCGTCGGGGCGAGCACCGGGGCAACCGCAGAACCGGTCGGTCACTCAGCAGAGGCGCTCGCCGCTCTTGTCGAGCTCCAAAAGGCGGTCCACGACCTGCGTCAGGTCGTCGAAGAACAGGGGCAAAACCATCCCCCTTCCGGCGACTTCTCTCATGCCCAGACTGAGCAACGGCGACGCCGCGTCGAAAATCGCGGGGAATTCGACGGCATCGGTGCCCTCGTGGTGACCGGTCTCTCGATAAAGAAGTTGCAGGAGGTAGTGTGCCCAGGCTCGAGCAGGGCCCCCGATGGGACATCGGCAGCCCCCGAACCTGCCCCAAACTCATCTTCCGCGCTGCACACCCGACAATTTTCCGAACCCCGCTTCCGACGAGTGGTCCATTCATTGTCAATCAGCGAGGTCGAGCGCCTTATCTTTTATCTGACCTTCTACCGAGAAGACCCTACGTATGCAACGCAGCTCCTCGGGGTGCTCCTCCCCGCGTTCAATGCGAGTTCTGTATCCTCGAGCTCGACAAGCGACTCCGCGACTCCCGCCGAGTACCGTATCGGCCTCGTCGTATTCGAGTGTCGTGAAAGAGATCGCGACACCATTGTGCAAAGGTTACGCAATGCCATCACCGATGCGGGGGGAACCGTCGCAGCTGGGCGTTCGGGGCGACAATCCTCCGTTACCTCACGCGCGCGCCAACTCAGTTCTCGCCGCACCCCCGGCTCATCGCACCCTCTTTTCTTTACCACCGACCCGCTCGAGCTCGCCGAGTGTCGCGCAGTCCTCCTCGACGACAGAGGCTGGAACCTCATCAAGCGGGGTAATATCCGCCCCTACCTGACCGCACCAGGCCGACGGGCTCTCACGCGACTCATTCAGCTCCGAATGTGGCTCCACCGCCACTTTACCCCCGCCGAGCGCGAACAGTTTCTGCTTATCGGCAGCTCAACCCTCTTCATGTACGGAGTCCGCCTGCCTGGGGATATCGACCTGTACATCCACAACCCCACCGCCGACCCTGCATTTGTGGCGAAGGTAGAGCAGGGGATGGCGGTGGCGCCGGCGGGGTTGTTCGCGGGGGTTGATGTGATCATGAGGGGGTATGGGGGATGGGTAGAGGCGGGGGGGGAGTATGCCGAGGCGCTCAGCGCCAACTATCTTTTTGACTGGCCGGCGGCGTTCGGTGCGGGCACGATGGACACCGTGATCACCGGCCGTCAATTTCATGAATTTTTCATGGGACTCAAGTGTGTGTCACTCGTCGGCGATATCGTCCGTCGGGTGCGACGGATCCGACCAGCCGCGTATGCCGATCTGATAGCGATGAGCCGAAATCCCAGCCTGAGCACTATCGTTGAGCTCGTTATTCCGAGACTGACCGAGTACATCTTCGAGGAAAAGCAGTGGGTGCGCCTCGATGAGGGCAGCGAGCTTCGATTTTTCGGCACAATCCAAAACTATCTCAAGAGCCGCTACGGAATATCAATGAAGGGAGACGAGATCGCCGAACTCTTAAAAGACGGTGTAGTAGTAGAGCCATTTCGGTATCTGGTCGGCGCGGTAGCTGGGGAAGGGATGGTAGGGTTAACAGAGGTTGAAAATCAGCACGGGGCCGTTAAAGCTCGTGATGTTAACAAAGCGCCTCGCCAGACAATCCCTAGTAATCGCCATGTCGGCGATGTGAGTGAGAATCGGGTTATGCCCACCAAGAGATTGATGCTCGTAAATTCTCGCGGGAAAGGTCATGTCGTGGTTTTGCGGCGAGTGAGTTGAAAAGGAATTTGATGGAGAAAAACGCCCTTATCGCCCTTCACTATGGGGATGCAACCAACCTCGTCAATTGTCTCGTGTTTGGATATTCCCTCTCGAGAGTGGGTAGCAGAGCCGAAAGAATCTTGTTGATAGTTGAGGGAACGGACCCGGTTCATCGCGAGATTCTCGCTCCGTTCTTTGACCGAGTCATCAGCGTTCAATCAATCGATATTCCTGAGGGAGCAGTCAAAGAGACAACTCCTGTACGGCTTCAGGGGGCGTTTAATAAACTGTGGGCTTTTACTCTTACCGAATACGACAACATCGTACTGATTGACACAGACACCCTCATTAATCGAAATTTTGACGAGATATTTTCATTTCCCTCTCCTGCGGTGTTTGTGTGCGACAATAAATACGCTTGGCATGTTGGTACACGGGTTTCAGAGGAGGATATGGCCCCTCAGCTCGGGAAAAAACTGGGCTACATTAATTCTGGAGTTTCCCTTTTTCGACCTTCAGAGGAGCTCTGCGAGTCGTTATTCGAGAATTTCCGAGCGAGTATTCCGCCACCAGAGGGTTACCGATATGCCGACCAGTGTTTTTTAGCACAATTCTTCCTAGGTAAGTGGCACTCTCTCTCGGGACTCTACAATTTTAGCGCCAAATTCTATTCCCTTGACCGATATTTCGGATATGGCCGCAAACCGATATTGGTTCCTGTTGAAGATATTGCGATATTCCACTTCTATGGGGATCTCAAACCTCTCGATTATCTGAGACATCGTGATTCGGTTTGGAAACGTGAAAAGCCACTGCGCGCCTCCCAAGTCGAACTTCTTAGGCGCCTTGAGGCAGATGCGCCACTTCCTGATTTTTCCGAAGCAAGAACCGCTACGGATTATTACCTCGCACTTTTTAACTACTGGTTTCAAACCTTTAATGCTGCAAAAAGGACCCTGCCAGCGAATCTCCACCGCTATGTCGATAAGGCTGCCACCACGTGTACGGTGATAGAAAAATGTGAAACCGTCCTGAAGAGGAGTGGGGATGTTTGTTCTGAGGGCAATCATCCTCGGCGTAATCGGTTCCGACCGCGAGCCCGGTGAGTTGTTAGGAAGCTGACTACTGAGAGATAACCTGAGAGCAAAGACCGGAGAATGTGTGGGTGCCGAGGAGGGGGGTGCCCTCCTCGGTTAGTGAGAGTCAGACTGGCTGTCAGACTCGCATCGCTTCGGTCGGTGTGTAAATCACACACACGACTCGACCCGTTGCCAGCTCCCGAAGCTCAGTCTCGAGTTGCGAGACAATTGAACGAGTTTCCTCGGACGCGTCAGGAAGCTGGATCCGGAAGAGCGCTTCTTCCCGGGGGCTCCCGTTGCGTAGGACACACTGGGTACCCAAGAGGAAGTTTTCCGATGACCTCAGCCTTTCGAACCTATCGTCGAAAGCGACCACCGGGAAGGGGTCTTCGTTAGTAAGGAGGTAAAAGCCCTCCGAATTAGTAGGTCGCTCCAATGTGGCCCCCCAAGAATCCGGGATGGTATTAAAGAGCTCGGAAAGGAACTCTTCATCCGTCGCCGGCTGCCAGAGGACGAGACCTCCATCGGTCATAATTGCGACCTGGGATACCGAACGACCTAATTCTTTTCGAGAGGCTTGGACCGATTTAACAAGCTCCGAGAGCTCCTTTTTGGAAGTCCCGGTCACAGTGATACGAAACGGGTTAAGCGCCCACCCTGGTTTTTTCATGATGAGTTCTTGAATGTTGAGGAAAGAAGAATTGGATTCAGTAAATCCGATTCCCAAACGACGCTCGAGAGAAAATGGGCCACATTCATTTGTGTCCTAAATTCCTCACAGCTACCGTTTAGGAATCGGATTCCTAAATCGACTTAATCCCCCCCATTTGGAGCAATTGCATTATCGCTCTCACATCGACGACACCCCTCCCGTGGATCACGAGCAATGCACTGGTCGTCGGCTCTATACTCAGTCCTCTCAGTCTCACATTCTCCGATAAGAATCGAAAACCTTACCAAAAACAAAATAATAGTCAGCTACCTAGCTCCTCATCACCAAGCCACATCGAAACAGATCGTGTTCGCAATAGTAGTTAAGCGATCGAACCCCCCTTCCCCCCAACCGAGGGTTTTCTCGCGACATGGGTTCGCGCTCCCTCAATGAGGGGGCCTAAGGGATTAGATCTACTAAAGCATACATTCGGACGTCTGGCCGACCGGCTTCGCTTCCGAAGCTCCTAGGTTCGCTATCATCTACCCGTATCTAATTGTTCTCGTACGGTCGTTGAAGCCGCACAAAGTACCCTGGACCTCGCCTTCGGTAAGTAACAGCTGACTAAAGGGAGGGGCCATTCGTACTTGAGACCCTCACAATGCCCGAAGTCCAATGAACAGGACAATATATTGACTCAAAAATCCCGGGTCTCTCTCGGGTTATTCCTCATCGAAGCCAAAATGTCTCCTAACGGGTCCATTTTTCTGGGATTGGGTGGGAGCTGGGAGGGGAAGCTATGTCCACCCGACGCCTCCCGACAAGCCCCCCCTCGAGCAGAGCAGCCTCACCCCAAAGGGGGGGGTGAGGAGGAAGGCCGGATGGGTAAAGATGCTCCGTCTCGCAAGTTGTTCACTTCGACCTGTGGGGCGATTGTGGCATCCTAGCGAATTTACTTGTGGGGCGTTGGTCCTCATGAGGGTCGATGACGATGATCATCACTTTCTCTTAGACGGCTGATAGTTGAATAGTGAAAGATTGTTCCTTTAACGCTGAGAGTTGAGGTAAGTTTTCATTCGCGGCGTCTAAAAGCCAGATATAGACAGTCATAAGTTAAAATATTTCCACCGGACCCGGACGTATCGCCCATCTGATCTCTTCATTTCGCTGAGGGCATAATTTGATGAATACCTGGGCGTTTATTCGGACTACAATTTTGAGCGTACTCCTGTTATTTTTCGTGGGATGCGCAACGATCGTGTCTGAATCAGCGAATCCAGTTTTGTTTTCCACGCATCCATCCGGTGCTGTCATTGAGGTTCAGGATTCAAAGGGGCAGGTAGTTTTTCAGGGAATCTCTCCGGCTTCAACAACCCTTTCGACAACTCAAAGTTTCTTCACTCGGCATCGATATTCGATCACTTTTAGGAAAGACGGATATCAAAGTAGCAATGCTCCAGTGCCGATTACCGTAAATCCTTGGTATTGGGGCAATTTGGGTTTAGGGGTAATCGGTCTGATTCCCGGTATGCTGATCGTAGATCCAATGGGAGCTATGTTCCAGATTGATACGAAAGAGATTTCGGTAGTTTTGCAACCAGATGGTCCTCAAAAATCTGAGCAAAAACCGCATGAGGAAGTAAGACCTCCACCGAGTTATCCTATGCCGGCGAATCTACAACCAATCGGGTCAGGTTCGGGTTGGTTCACTCGGAATGGTGAGATTGTTTCCAATTTTCACGTGGTTCAAGGAGCAAATCACATATTTGTGAAATTGAAGAACGGTTTGAGATTCAGTGCGACAGTGAAGCGAATTGATAAAGTTAATGACATCGCTGTTCTTATTCCCGAGATGATAAACAATTTGCCCTCTGGCTTACCAATTGCGACAAAGCCGATTGGGATGGGAGCCTCGGTGTTCACAATCGGATATCCAATTGGGGCAGTCCTAAACCCCTTCTTGGGCAAGGAAACCCCGAAACTAACCAATGGAATTGTAAGTGCTGTGGGCGATTTAATCCAGATATCTGTTCCGGTTCAGCCCGGTAATTCCGGTGGAGCATTAGTAAATCAGGATACTGGGGAGGTAGTTGGCATAATCGTATCTAAGTTAAATCTTCAAAACACAATCAGAAAAACTGGTACGATTCCAGAGGGCATCGCCTTCGCTGTGAAACTGGAGCACTTAGTTCCTCTTCTTGACCGACGAGGTGCCAAACCTCAGGAGCGACCTTATCCCACATCGCGAAGCCTCGAAGAACTGGCCCAAGAGGTGAGTGAGTCAGTGGTTCTTATTGAAACTTATCGATGAGGAATCAACCGGTGTCGAGCGCCAGCTGTCTCGGGATCTCTCGTGGTTCTCCGCAGGAACGATACAGGGAGGCGTTGGGAAAGCGTTCTCGTTGTCGCACGATCTTACGGTATACGGCATGGCGAACGGGGGGATCAATTATGGTGATGGAGAGGGGTATTTGACGGGATGGCCGGAGCTTGGATTTTTCGTTTACGAGATACTTAATATGAAAACCTCGGCGGCGTATCGAGTGATGTGCGGTCAGGGTGGCGCCGCCGATTGTTATCAGGGGGTGTCGGTCACGCAGAATATTATAGGGCCCCGCGATGGCGATACTCCCGCAGCAATCGCCCCCTATCTTGCCTACGAAGTGGCGTGGCGATCCGACGACTCGTGGCACCGATGTGGGGTGGGAGTGCGGTGGAGTTTTTGATTGGCGGGGAGGGGCGGCGCGGCAGGCGAGTCCTGAAATCAGTACAAACCTCCTCCATGAAAGCGGCTTGCACAGCTTTGACGAGCTTTTTCGATCTTCACCTCGGAGGCCGTCTCTTGATACTGTCTTGTGGGCAAAAGCCGCACAAAGCCCTTCCCATCTGAACAGCCGTGCCTCTCGTGAGGATGTTTGGGATTATCTGAGGAAATGGTCAAAAAGGCTGATTAATCCGGCTGGTTCATCTGGTAGCGTTCAGCCGCTCTTCTTAGTCGTGTTTTTGTCCCCTGTTTTCCCCTCGTTGCTCTCCGCCTCTCGGATCAATTCCGCGACGTCGTCGAGGCTGCATCCCGCTGAGACGGCGATCTCCTCTTTACTGATCCCAGCCGCAAGAAGGCGAGTGGCGAGGCGACGAAGAAGCTCGTGGCGACCCTCTTCCCGGCCCTTGTTTAATCCTTCCGTGAGCCCTTCCTGCAGCCCTTCAAGCCGACCCTCTTGCCGACCCTCTTGCCGACCCTCCTGCAGCCCCTCGAGTCGCCCCTCGAGTCGCCCCTCTAGATGCCCCTTTAGTCGCGCCTCCCTCCGCGCGGTATCTTCGATATTCGCCAAATCTCGCATCACCTTTACACTGTCATCATATGCGTCACGGTCGCTCGGATTGAATTGAGCGATTGCTGCGATCTCAAAAAACCGCTGAAAGACCCGCTCCCGCAACTTCTCGGGGCGTGAGCTCAGTTTGTTGAGGTTCTTGAAGGCGTAGAACCATTTGTCCTGGTGGGTTTCCAACTCGTCGATCGTTTTTTTGAACTTCGGTAGCTCGGCGAAGATAAACACGAGATTGTTGTAGAAGGCTCGTCCTGAGAAATCGTCGCGAAGTCTGACCATATGAAGGAACTGCTCTGGATCAGCCCCATCATCAAAGCAGAAGTCAAGAAGTGCTATCGTGTAGACCGCCTGAAGCTTAAAGTTCCACTCTCCTTGTTGTGCCTGCTCCTGTATCGGGAAGGTTGAGTAAAAGATGCTCCTATCCTTGAAGTAGAGCTGTTTAGCCCGCTGAATCTCGACGATAAACCGCTCACCGCTTTGCGATTCGCAGTAGAGGTCAAAGATGGCACGCCGATCGAACGCAGCACCCCCGAGGTGCTCGTTTTTGCGAAAGGTGAGGGTCTGTATCTGGTGATGTGCAGGCAAGAGTGAGTTGAGGAAATCCATCAACAAGTCCTTGTGTGCCTCGGTGCCAAAGAGACGTTTGAAGCCGAAATCGGTGAAGGGATTGAGGAAAACCTCGAGGGGCATAGTCGGATCGTCGTAAGTTTTGTTTTTCAGTGTGCGCTGCTTGCCTGGCATTATACCTCCGAAGGGGGAAGTTCGTCATCAGTGCAGGTCGGGCGATTGATGACGTAGACTACCGGGTATCGAAAGTATCCGGGAAAAGTTTCGTGGTATGAGGCTCAAAGTGAAAAAAAATGAGGAGGATAGCTACGGGGCGAATACTTCTCGAGCGCCGACTCAGAGCTCACGGACCCTCAAAAACGGACTCTTGTACCCTTCCTCAGCTTCCACGCCGGACATCGGTGGGATTCCCCCGATCTCTGAGTGATACGAACCGCCGCTTCTCATCGCAGAAGGCATCGAAGCTATTGTAGTCAACAAGGATGCCCTTCTCATGCAATTTGCCGAGGAGGTCTCGATATCGGGTCTCTTGATAGGCCTGGGTTGCTACGAAAAAAGTAGGGAGGTTATGCGAATCGAGGCTAATAAATTGGTTTGATGGGGGAGCGGGAGGGAAGCCGAGATGCGCCTCATAACTTGATTGGCCGGCGTTTGCTCCAGTTCTGACGCACACCACACCGTTGATAACCTGAAAGCCGGTCACGTGGAGGTGGCCCTCTAATCGTATATGCGCCTTACCTTCCCCCATTGCGTGAATGTGTCGTGCGATGCCGGTGACGGTGGGAGAAAAGGCCCCCCCGCCCCCCTTCGCGTTATAGTGGGTTACCTCGACACAGATCCCGAGATCTTTGGTGCGGTCGATGTGAACCAGCGGATAATCGACCGGGGTGCCGTCAGATGCGATGAACTTTTCAGGACACACAACGTGGGCGTTCGAGAACGTCTCATCGTTGGTCCATCCGTGGAGATATGAGCGTACCTTTTCGGCGATTCCCTGAACGAACCATGTACCTTGGGTGCCTTTGTTCGCCTGAGTATTGATTTCGTGATTGCCGGGAAGAATGGTAAAGGTGGGTATCTTGAAGCTTCGATCGGCCTCTTTTTTCGCCCTCATGTAGGCCAGGACGGGATTGAGGAGCTCAAAAATGTATTGCGATTGAGAGTCAATTCCATTGAGGGGGTGTTCGACGAGCTGTGATTCCTGGAGGAACCGTGGATAGTTGACTCCGTGAAGAATATCCCCATTGAGGACGATTTCCTCGACTCCAACATCGATCGCTTCAATCAGTCCCGCTACTATCATCGCGGGCTGCATCGTTGGTGATCCGATCTGCCAATCGCTCGTCACGTAGATGTGTGCCTGTTTGTGCGGGACCCCTCGCTTGATGTTGTCTTCGATCGCGGCAAGGAGTTTGGGTGTGGTAATCTGGTACTCGATAGCCTGGGTTATCTTATGGCTGTGAACTCCTCCCTGAAGAGTGATAAAGCTTGCCTGCGGAGGTAGTCCACGTCCGGCCATATCTTTGAATGCTCTGCTATGGAGCTGATAGTGAAGATCCGGTTGTCGAGCATCGCTGACACCCTGCATCGTTCCCGCGGTGATTACCCATCCGTGTGGTCCGAGCTGACCGATGAGTTGATCGGTCCCGTATAAGAGATGCATATCTGCGGTGTCGTGCCGCAGGTTTCCCATCGATCGGAGGAGCCCTTCATACGCACTGGTGGGGTTCGCTGGAGCTCGGTCGCTTCGCTTAAAATCGGTGACCGCTGCAACACGATAGCGGGGATCTCGTTGATGTGGTCCCAGCATGACGAGGTCGGCACCTCCTCGCGTAACCGCTTCCTGCGTCGTGAACTCCTCTTTCTTGGGAAAGAGCACACGCTCGAGTTTTTCGAGAATTACGGGATCCTCCGCACAAGCAAAGGTAAGATAACTCTGATAATTCGCCGACAGTTCGGGGAGCGCTTTTTTGAGAGAACCGCTCTCCCTCATGGTCTGAGAGATTGATGCGACTATCTCAAGCTCGTTCATCTCTACTCCCGTTTGCGCGTGGATCGTGTCTGATTCGTGCAAACGCCGACCGAGCTTCCATTCGAGTGGTTGCACGACGAGAGAGATAAAGGTTGCCCACTTAGTTATCTCGGCAGCGAGCTCCTGTTGCTGAGTGTATTGGCGTTGATCATTGCGGTGCTCGATGCTTGCCCTGATGGCTGCCTCAGAGGGCGAGGCTGCGCCGTCTGACGTTGTGTAAGCGCGCTCTCGAAGCGCCTGCTCGTAAGCACGTCGCTCGGCGCTCTGGTCGTCCCTTCTTCCGAGAAGGTGGAGAGTGCGACCTGGGTACTCCGCAATCAGTGCCGCACCTAGTTTTGTCTTTTCACCCTCCGAGTGAGGGGCGGTCCAATTCCGCATCTCTTTCCGTCGCATTCCCCGCTCGGGTGAGAGCACTCCCCCCACAATCACCAGCTGCTGAGTTGGATCCGCATGGTGAGTGGCGCGCTGAGACGCTTCGACCAGGGTGGGATCGATGCCATTATCGGGGATGGAAAATCCATCGAAGAGGTGGGTACGGGGCAGTCCTGGCCGATGGTTCCTGACGGTGTACTCCGGACGGGACTGTTTCTCTCGTGTAGCACGGGCGGTGGAGAGAAAATCGTCGATGATATCGCTCGATGAACCCTCGGGTTGTGCTTCACTGCGGGGGCGACCAAGTCGCTCAGCAACCCGAACTCCGAGTCCCGTCTGCTTCCCCAAATCTGAGAGAATGAGGCCACCATCCTTCGCGGAGAGGAGCCCAAGTCCGTGATAGTAGCGGAGGGCGATTGTCACGAGAGATGAGGGGACATCTGTTTCCTGACTGATCCGATAGATACGGACCTTGTCTCGGAAGTAACTACCGTTGGGGCCTTCTGCTGTCGGTGCGTGGAGCGGCTCGACCTTACCATGATATTTACGGCTTAGTTCAGCCGAGATAGCTCGACCAAGTTTCTCCCGAAGTGGCTGGGGTAGGAGATCCTCGAAGCTCTTCCTGTCAATTGTGCCTCGGGGATTAACGGCGAGCTGTGCTCCGCCGACGGAGAATGGCTCGACAATCCCGAGGTTGGTCAGATGGTGAAGGAGGTACGCTTTGGGCGATGAGGAGTGCTTTATCTGTCCGCTCGTTTCATCGGCAGCGATTGGAGTATGCTCAAAGATAGTATTTTTGGCGAGCCAGCGCCGCAGTTTCTGAGGCTGGCTAGTGAGAATGTTGTCCTCAAGCGAGCGGACCGCGGTCGCAATTACCCGTTCCTGCTCGTCGAGGGCCCAGCTCTCGACATTTGTCAGTGTCCCGGATAATTGTTCTTTCGCTGCGGGAGACCGCCGATGGTCTTCTCCTCGCGTACCTTCCTGGCTCGCTTTATCAGCGAACGAGATAATCTCTTCATGCAGCCGGCGGAGCGATAGGAGAGCCGCTTCGGAGGAGACGTTCGGCGTGAGCTTAATCTCAGCGATGCTCTCGGCGACATCTTGAAGAAAACGGGCAGTCTTGTCGCCGATAACCCCCATCCTCCCTATCTTTATCGGGATGCCAGCCTCAAAGAGCTGGGTGCCGAGTTGACGGCAGAATTGCTCGAATTGCTCGGGGGTGGTGAGGTGAGTACGAAGCGTACGTTCAAGAATCTCGGTGCGATTCGGGGCAGAGGGTAGATCCGCAGGTATAGTATCGATCGCAGAGGTTCGTATAGATTTACCATCAAGGGGAAAGAGCAGTTCATGCCTCTTTTCAAGGTGCGCGATTTTCAGCGCCAGTTGCGAGAGGTCAACGGAAGCAGGGTCAGAGGCGTCAGCGATCCCGAGAGCGTGACGACCAATGACCGGAGCAAACGCGAAATCAAGGGACTTGAGGGTTTCGGCTGCAGAGTTTTGTCTCATCGAGAGGCTCCCCCGATAACAGACACACCCCGTACCGCATCAGCCATCACATCGTCGAAGGTCGGCTCCTCACTTGCAAGTGGATTGGCGAGTAGCTCGGCGATAATCTCATCAGGAGAGAGCCCCGTTTTTTCTCCAACAATGAGGGCGATTTCATTGAGGTCGCTTATTCCCAACGAAGCAACGAGTTTGAGCAGCTCGGCGATAGCACCGTTCAGGATAATAGTTTCAGAATCGAGGGACATCGACACTCCAATCATGAGGGAAGGGGGACAGGTTGTCGCGTTACCTGTGAGCACTTTTCGGACGCTAACACAGAAGGGTGTTTCCGTAAGGGGGGAAAAGAAAAAAAACGGTTAGGAATGGATGTGGGGAGGAGGGGGCACGTGTTGGATGGTGAAATCAATCGGAGGGGGATAGGGAGGGCTGTTTCATCGACCCGTGGCTTTCCTCAGTTATTGAGAGGGTCTGTTGGGGGATAGGAAAGTTCTCCCTGATGAGGTGGTTTTGGATCAGGTGGCACTCAGGAGCGACTCGCCGATTTGAGGCTCTCGTTCCCAATCGTCATCTCCCCCGTCTCCGAAAAAATACCAGCAAGCTATTTCCATACCGCCGCTGCTGCGCCTCCTCGAGGGTTATAAGCGACAGGAGTTCGTATTCTTCGGGGTCGAGTTTCACCATGACGATGCCGTTTGGGGTGAGAAGCTGAGGTCGCTCGGCAATCGTTTGAATCAGCTCTGCCCAGAGGTTCTTGAATTGGGGAGGATCGGCGAAGATGACGTCGAACGAACGCGAGCAGTTGCGCACATAGGTGAAAACATCGGTATGACGAAGCTGTGATTGCTCCGTGAGGGCAGTTGTCTCTAGATTTTTCTTAATCGTTGCAACCGCTGCGCTCCCGGACTCGAGAAAGACGCACGAGGCTGCGCCATTGCTGAGCGCCTCGATTCCGAGCTGTCCCGTTCCTGCGAAGCAATCGAGTACCTGCGCTCCTGCGAGCTGGGGGCGAATAGTGTCAAAGAGAGCCGTCTTAATCCGACCGAGCATCGGCCGGGTGGTATCGCCGGGTACGGAGAGGATCGGTTTCCCTTTTCGAGAGCCGGATATTACGCGCATGTGAGAGGAGGGGGAAACGGAATATGAAGAGAGCACCTCGGAGCCGACTGGGGGTCGCCGGGGTGCTCTCCTGGATGGATGGGCAGGGAAGCTACCGAAATGGCCTAGTACAACGGGCGATTAATATCCCACCCTTCCAGATATTCGCGGATGAACGCGAGGAACTGGCCCCCGAGCATACCATCGACGATCCGGTGGTCGTACGAGAGGGTGAGGTAGCAGACCTCGCGTATTGCGATGGCGTCATCAATAACCACGGGTCGCTTCTTTATCGCACCAAGACACAGGATAGCGACCTGCGGTTGGTTGATGATCGGAGTGCCGATAATCGTCCCAAAGATGCCCGGATTTGTGACCGTGAAGGTGCCACCACTCACATCATCGGGGAGGAGCTTTTTCGATCGAGCACGGTTCGCGATATCGTTGAGGGAGCGCGCGAGGCCCACGAAGTTCTTCTCTTCGGCCCGTTTGATGACGGGCACGATGAGCCCCATATTCTCGAGAGCAACGGCGCACCCAAGATTGACGTTGCGCTTTAGTATAATCTTCTTGTCCTGAACTGAGGCGTTAACGTGGGGGAATTTGACCAGAGCTCGCACCGCTGCCTCAAGGAAGAACGGGGTAAAGCTGAGATTGAAGCCCTCAGTAGAGGCAAAAAGTTTTTTGTTCGCGTTCCTCCACTTTGATATGTTGGTGACATCGACCTCCTGGACCGAGTACACATGGGGGCTCGTTGCTTTGGAGCGCACCATGTGTTCGGCGATCGCTGAGCGCATCGCATCCATCGGGATGATCTTGGTGCCATCCTCTTGCCACTCTCCGATGACAGGGACTTTGCCCGATGAAGGAGCAGCAGGGCGGCTCGAAGCTGGTGCTGCTGCGGGGACTGTCACTGCGGGAGGCGACGATACCGCGGGAACTGCTGGGGCGGAGGCCCCTGATGCAGGTGCAGCCGACCTTGTCTCTATGAAGCGCAAGATATCTTGCTTGTTGACTCGCCCACCCTGCCCAGAGCCCGGTATTGTTTCAAGCTCTGCGAGCGAGATGTTGTTCACCTGAGCAAGACTCATGACCAAAGGGGAATAGAACCGGCTTGCCGATGTCTCTGAGGCGGGGGCAGATATTTCAGCAGGCGCTGACGGAGCTGGCGTTGATTGCGCCGGGGCAGGACTCGCTGCGTGAGAGGGGGTGGCAGCAGCTTCAGTTGCTTTCTGCGAGATGGCACCAGCTCCCTCTGAATCGATCACGGCGATGACGGTCTTTACCGGCACAACATCCCCTTCATGACACCGAACTTCAACGAGTACACCCGAGGCGGGAGAGGGGATTTCTGAGTCTACTTTGTCAGTTGATATCTCAAGGATGATCTCATCTTTCGCAACAGCATCACCCGGCTTCTTCAGCCACCGGGAGACGGTTGCCTCTGTTATCGATTCCCCCATCTGGGGCATCACCATCTCTGTTTTCATAGCTTAATCCTTAACGAGATACAACGAATGCCAAAAGGGGGCCGAGGGAGGCCTTTGAGCGAACATCCCCGAGAGTCGCTCGCGGTTCCTTGTTAAGTTAGCTCCCGTTTTTAAGAGGGACAGAAGCGGCTAACAACCGCTTCTGTGTTATCCTTACCGCCTCCTCTAGGCTTAATACAGCACCATCGCTCGAACCGCTTCGGTTACATCCTCTTGCTGAGGAAGGGTAAGCTGTTCGAGTGCCGGAGCATGTGGAACGTGTGGGAGCGGCTTCATACCGACACGTCTCACCGGGGCATCGAGCAGTTCAAAGCACGTTTCCGAGATTTGGGCTGCTATCTCCGCTCCAAATCCCATAAAGGTAGCATCTTCGTGCACAATTAGCACCCGATTCGTCTTCCGAACGCTCGCAAAAATCGCATCAACATCGAGCGGCACGATCGTCCGCAGATCGATTACCTCCAGCGAGTACCCCTCGGATGCGAGTACGTGCGCTGCAGTCAGGCACCGTTGCACCAGATATCCCCATGTTACCACGGTCAGGTCCGAACCGGACCGAGCAATTCTGGCCTTGCCGAAAGGAACTAGATCTTCGGCGCCTCCCACCGACGATTTGCCACTCGGTTGCCGGTAGAGCCCCTTGTGTTCGAGGAAGAGAACCGGGTCTTTCCCCCGAATCGCCGCCTTGAGGAGCCCTTTGGCATCAGCTGCGTTCGACGGATAGGCGATGTAAATCCCCGGAAAGTGTGCAAAAGTCGCCTCAACATTCTGGGAGTGATAGGCGCCGCCATGGATATACCCCCCAACCGGAACCCGAAGAACGGCAGGACAGGTAAAGTCGCCTTTAGAACGATAGCTCATCATCGCCAGTTCGTTCCGAGTTTGCATCATTGCGGTCCATACGTAGTCACCAAACTGGATCTCGGCAACCGGTTTAAGCCCCCGCGTTGCAAGACCTATCGCCACCCCGACGATCGAACTCTCGGCGAGCTGCGAGTTAAATACTCTATCTTCGCCGTGTTTATCGGTTAAACCGGCAGTGACGGTAAAGACTCCTCCTTTACCTCCAGCGACATCTTCCCCGAAGACGAGTACCCGAGTATCACGAGAGAGCTCCTCGTCGAGGGCTTTGTTGAGGGCATCGACGAGGTAGGCCTCCTCTCCGGTGGCCTCCTGCTCGGTAATTCCCACCCAGGGCGTGGGATCGGTGTAGACCCCAACAAAGAGATCGTCGGGATTGCTCTCTGGCTGTCCTTCAGCCCACTCAGCGGCACGGTCGACAAGTTGTCGAGCTTCCTGATCAATCTTATCGATTTCACTTTTGGAGATGACTGATCTGTCCAGCAGCTGACGCTTGAGATGGGCCAACGGGCACCGCTTGGCATCTTCTGCAAGCTCCTCGGCAGATCGGTATTTCAGCTGGTTATCCGATATGGAATGGCTCTGGAGTCGTGGAACGTGTGCCTCGATCAGCGAAGGCCCCTCGCCTCGGAGTGCGCGGGTATGCGCTGTGCGGAGCGCTATCACTGATGCCTCATAGTCGGTACCATCGATCTCCATTCGAGCGAGTCCCTCGTAACCGGCGGCGAGCTTGTAGACACTCGTTCCGGCGAGCTGTTCTGAGATCGGCACCGAGATGGCAAAGTCGTTGTTCTGGATGACAAAAACCACAGGCAACTGATCTCGTGCGGCCCAATTGAGCGATTCATGGAAATCTCCCTGAGCGCACGTGCCTTCTCCGGCTGAGACGTATGTTACCTCGTCTTTACCGAGATAGCGGGAAGCGAGTGCCGAGCCAACGGCTTGGGTAAATTGAGTGCCGGTGGGGGAGCTTTGGCTTACGACGTTCAGCGCTGTACTGGCGTAGTGCATCGGCATCTGTCGACCATGAGAGTTCGGATCAGCCTCCCGATTCATCGCGTTAAGAAAGAGCTCCTCGGGGGTCATGCCGAGCCCAATCATGAGCGCCATCTCTCGATAATAGGGATAAAACCAGTCTTTTCCGGGACGAAAAACCTGGGCTGCTGCGACCTGTACCGCCTCGTGACCAGCGACCCCAATCTGAAAGTGGCATTTATTCTGTTTGTAGAGAACTATGGTCTTGAGATCAACCAAGCGGGCAAGGAGCATCTGTCGGTACGCCGCAACGAGCTGAGCTGATTGCACCTCATGGTGAATGACATGGTCTCCTTTTTTTTGTTTTCCCGTGGTTGCGTTTTTTTTCATAGCTGGACCTTGTTGTCCGTCGAATGCTGCGTGAACCATCACTCTTCCCGATCGAAAGCAAAAAGCCCCAAGAAGTGGCGAGATAATGAAAGTGCCACATCTCCGAGCGAATAATCCACGCTGGTTTCCTCCTCAAGAGAGGTCGTTCTCACCTCTGGCATACCGCACGGATCAATAAGCTGAAATCCGTCCTGACAGTTGAGAACATTGAGAGAAAAACCGTGCATGGTGCACCATCGGGAAAGCTTCACTCCTATTGAGCAGATCTTTCGAGACTCTCCATTCCGTTCAACCCACACTCCGGGTTTACCGGCGATACGGGCTCCGGTGACGCGGTAGTCGGCGAGCGTTGCGATGAGGACCTCCTCAAGGGTGCGAACATACCAGCCAACATCGCGCCGGAGGGCATTAAGATCGAGCAGTGGATACCCAACGATCTGCCCTGGACCATGATACGTTGCATCACCGCCTCGTTCGACCTCAAAAACGTCAACCCCCCTCTCAGAGAGGATCTCTTTTTGAGCTATGATGCTCGAAGCTTTCCCACTTTTGCCGATAGTTATTACCGGCGGATGAGAACAAAGAATAAGGATATTACCGGCCTGGCCCTCTTTGAGCTGAGTGAGAAGGGAGCGCTGGAGGTTGAGTACCATCTGGTACGGTTGAAGTCCCAGATCGACGATCTCGCAGCGAGGCATGATACCGGTTTGTGAGAAGTGGTTTGAGGTTTAGGGTGAAGCTGTTTTATTGGGTGAATTGTGAACTACGTGAGAATGAACTGCTGGTGAAAGAGACAACGGATAATCAAGAAGAGTAAACTACACAATCGAGGAGAACCGCAATGAGGAGGTTGTTTGCTGCTGAGAATTAGCCTCATCGGGGGACGCCGTGTCGGCAAGCCGTCTCGTACGGCGCCCCCATCAACGCGGTTTCTATGTATTGATCGGCCGACCAAGCGCTGCGGCCATCGCCTCCATCATCGCTTCCGAGAGGGTAGGATGGGCGTGAATCGTATCAACAACGCTGGCCGCTATCCCCTCGTGAGAGCGGATTATACCCGCTTCAGCGATAAGCTCGGTCGCCTCAGCGTGAAGGATGTGAACCCCTAGCACCTCGCCGACCTTCTCGTCGATAAGCACCTTGATAAAGCCATCGGACTCTCCGATTGCTATCGCCTTTCCAATAGCTCCGAAAGGAACCTTGCCGACCCGATAGGCGACTCCTCGCTCCTTGAGTTTTTTCTCTGTCAAGCCGACCGAAGCAACTTGCGGTTGACAGTACGTGCATGACGGTACGTTGTCGTAGTGCATTCCGGGAGTGTCGTGTCCCGCAAGTGCCTCTGCAGCAACAATCCCTTCATGACTCGCAACGTGCGCGAGCTGTGGCGATCCTGCTACGACATCACCGATAGCAAAATGGTTCGGCACGGAGGTCTGCATATACGGATTCGTGGTGATGAATCCCCGTTCGGTCGCGATACCCACCTCTTCAAGGCCGATAGATTCGGTGTTAGGAGTGACTCCAATCGAGCAGAGCACACAGTCCCCCGTCCAAGTCTCGATCTCCCCGTTCTTCTTTTCTATCGTCGCGGTTACGGTTGAGCCTTTCTTCTCAATCGACTTGACCGAACATCCTGTTTTTACTTTCACTCCCCGCTTTTCGAAGATCCGCTGAAGCCCTTGAGCGACTTCTTGATCTTCAAAGGGTAGGATCTGGTCGAGCATTTCCACGATCGTTACCTCCGCACCGAACGCGGAGTGAAAGTACCCGAATTCAACGCCGATAACGCCTCCACCAATGATGAGGGTCTTCTTCGGAAGCTTTTTATATTCAAGTATTGTGCGATAGGTGTGGATGACCTCACCATCAATCGGAATGTGGGGTAGCGTGCGGGGACGGGCTCCCGTAGCGATGATGATATCGTTGAAGGAATAGAGGGTTGTTTTTCCATCTGTGGCGGTAACGGCGAGGATATTTCCTTTCTGAAGCTTGCCGGTACCGTAGACCACTTCAGCCTTTGCTTTCTTCATCAGGTAAGAGACCCCTCCTGACAACTTGCTAGCAACATCGCGCGAACGCTGAACGACGCGAGGAAAATCGAGCGTCACCTTTTCAGCCTTGAAGCCGAATTGATCGGAGTGATGCAGATCCTGGTACAGCTGACCTGCTTTCAAAAGCGCCTTCGAAGGAATGCACCCCCAGTTAAGGCATACTCCGCCGAGCGATTCTCGCTCCACAATAGTGACGCTCCGACCAAGCTGCGCGGCGCGAATCGCGGCGACATACCCTCCGGGCCCTGACCCGAGGACGATAACATCTCGTTTTTCCGTTTTCGTGGCCGTACTCATGGCGATGCTCCTGAAATAGTCTCTGTCCTCGTTATCGTTGGTGCTGTTGTTGGCGAAGCCCTCCCGGTATCAACAGCTTCGTCACGGTGCCCACAGAGGGGGGCGTGTGACAGCACCGAGGATGAGGGGATCTCCCTTATCCGCAGCTGGCGGCCATCCTAGCAGATTGGGTGGGGGAAGACTATTAGTCGATCTGTTCAGTCGGATATCTGAGTTCTGACCCAATCTGGCAGCTCAGAATCGGGTAATCGGACATTAATTTCATCACCCGTTCGGGGGTGGGGAAACGCAAGGGCAGCGCAGCAAAGATGGAGACACGGTGCCTCCTTGCCGTTATAGAAATTATCCCCGACGAGGGGGTACCCGAGCGACGCAGCGTGGACTCTGATCTGGTGCGTGCGGCCGGTTATGGGCTGCGCGTCCACCAGAGTAGTTGCTGATCGATGCTCAATGACAGAAAAGATTGTGAGGGCATCTTTGCCTCCAGAGTGGGTTGCACGAAGGACCGGATGGAGAGGGTGGCGACCTATCGGACTGGCGACAGTGATAGATGAAAATGAAACGGGAGACGAGAATTCGCACAGGTAGCTCTTATGAACTCGACGCTCCTCGAACGCCCGTTGGAGGGAGCGATGCGTGAGAGGCGATTTGCTCGCAACGACAAGCCCAGACGTCGAGGTATCGAGTCGCGAAGGCAGGTGCACGGCATCACCGGAGTACTGCTCAAGATACCGACGGAGGTTGAACTTGATCTGCTCTCGAACAGGAAGAGTCGGGAGTCGCGGAGGCTTGTTGACGATAATTATATCGTCATCCTCATGAACGATCCATGTTGGTGACCAGAGCGGGTGCTGGGGGCCCGGCGATGAGACGTCATGAGGCTCAAAATACTCCACTCGAGCGGGGGCTCGAAGCTCACGATCGGCGAAGGCTGCTATCCCATTCACGTGCACTCCTCCCGAACTAATTCGCTGACTCCACTCAGAGTGAGGGATATGGGGGGCAAGCTGCATGAGGAGCTGGATAAGCGACGTGGAGTCACTTTGATGGTATTCGATGCACCTCCGCTTCGTGAAAAGAGCTCCGGTCAGTCTCGAAAGGTCGATGTTCCACATGAGGCGTTGCTTGGCGAAAACTACGGCTCGCTGGCTGCCTTTGTGATTGAGGGTGGCACACGTTCGTCTCCGCTCTGGGGCGCAGTGGCTGCGGCCCGCTTACCGCTTTCTTCACTCGACCCCTCAGCGGATGATGTGCTCTCGCTTCCTGAGGGTGAAGAGGGGAGAATGGAGCTTTTCCGAAAATTCCATCCATCGAGCGCCGAGATGAGGCGCGATATCCGTTCAATCATCCGAAATGGGTTCAGGTCCTCGCCAGGTTTCTCGTTGCTGTGAAGTCCAAAGTTTCGTTCAACGGTCTCGATGTCACGTCGGGGAAATTGATTGAATGAGAGTTCGAATATCTTCCGGTTATGGTCCCGTCGTTTGAGACGGTTTGCGCACAGCGCACGAATCGTTCCGGCATCGATTTCAAGGGTAACGGGATCAGGATCTTGACTGCTACAAGCATTGTTAGTACTCGCTGACTGAATCGACACAACCGTCCCGACGGATAGCGCGTCATCGCCAGCAAACGCGACAGCCGACGCGATTGAACTTCCCTCTGTTTCGCGGTCGATAGGAAACGTAACTGAATAGAAATTCGGGGCAACCTCTGCGACTGAGGGGTTGACCTTCTCGGTAATAACTCCGGTTGGAGATATCACGAGCCCCTCGAACTTTGATGGAGCGAAGCTCGTCCTGACATCAACAGTAATCCTCTCGACTTCTTTGAGTGGAGCCGATTTTTCCTGAGCGTCCGAATTTAATGGAATACCGAACGTAACGCCGGCAGCTATTATCCCGAGGCATATCGACGAAAAACTCAGATCGGTCCTGTTGGGACATGAATGCCGACACCTGACAGAGCCTATCTCTCTGCATCCAGATTTTGGTCGTGTAAGATAATAATTCATCGCCTAGTCCGCCTGTGCAGAAGTCGTCTCAGTTGATCGACTGAGAGAATTTACTTTCTTTCGGAGCTCTCCGAGCAGTCGAGTTGCCTCCTGGTAAGCCGCTATCTCCCTGCTGAGGCCGTCCGACACATGGAAAAGTCTCTTAGTTTCAGTTGCTTCATTCTCCGCAAGAGGATTATAAACGGCCGAATCTGCGGTAACCTGACGCGAATCGTACTGACAGGGTCGCTGCACCGAGTACTCAGGAGATACGACAACTCTTTGATGACCCTGTGCGTCGGGAGGCGCATACCAAAGGAACCGATAGCGCAAGCTCTGTTCCGGAGCATAAATCTCAAAGTCGTAAAAGGTCCTCTCTGACATATCGAGGCGTCCAGTGGGCAACCAGATATCCCAAAAGAGACCGTCCCGAACCAAAAATATTCGTGCAGGCTGCTCGAACTCCTGAGACCCTTTCAAAAAAGCGGTTAGCGTCATTTTTTCGCCGAGGGCTGGCAGTGATGATGCATTCGGCGGAGTGTGAGTAATTGCCTGCGAGGATTGCCCCGAAGCTGGAGTTTGGTTGAACGACTGCGCAACCGCAAGCCGAGGGCTCAAAGAGAAGAATGGGAGAATATCTCCTCCCACGCATGATCCAATGGTTACGAGGATGGGAAGAAGTATCTTCTTCAGCGAAAAGGAGCCCTCTTTTGATTGCCAATCTATTGAACCAGATTGAACGCTCGGTTCGCGCCCTGTGTTCACCCACGGGAAGTGGCGACGCCATCCGTGAGCGCAGCATACTCTCAATGTGAGGAAGACCTGCCCCCGAATTGGAACTATCGCATGGGCACTACTTTCCATTCCCCGACCTCCTTTGTAAAGCGATTTTCCCACCGACCGACCATGATGTCGTTTGATGCTTTTTTGATGAAGAACTTGAGCAGCCACCCATTAGAACTTATTGTCAACGACTGGTCGGCAGATGGGGAGGCAACAGCTGATTGCCATCCTTCAATCCCAAGAATCACCCCCACCCGAGCCCCGTTATCTTGAGAAATCAGGGTGAGCGACACATCAGAGTCTGGTAGGAACCCTCGAGCGATTCCCGAGTAGAGCCCCGAAGGGAGGTTGGGAAACGTCAGGGGGGAGGTCACCGGTTCAAAGATGGAACCGGGTAGTAGCTGCAATTTCTGCGCAACCAGCGTGGTTGGTTTCGGGGAAATAACAACGGGCTCTTCCCTGTTCGTCAGAAACATGCCCTTGAGGAGAAAAAATATAGCTAATCCACCGATGAGCCCGACGGGGATGAGGACCAATTTGCGAGACGAGCGTTTGGCGGGAGTGGGACTATTCTTTCTGATAGCCGTCCGTTCTGAGCGACGGCTCCTCTGAGCGTGATGATCCCCCTGTGGTCCGTTGTCGCGGGTCTTCGAAACAGCTCCCTTTTTCTGCCGACTCTGTCGCTTCTCTTCCCCGCCCGAGTGTGCAGATGAGGAGAGGTTTCGAAGTCGTTCTCGTTCCCAAGGGGGAACGATAGGGGAGGGATTGTGAGAAGTCTCCGAAAGGGCTTCAGGGTAAGGCTCGTCATGCTCAGAGTCAGAAAGCTCAGCGACGGGAGTGTTCGCCGACGAAGTTGAGCCATTATCGATATTTAACAGCCCCTCTCTCGGATAGCCGCGGGTATCTTGTCGTTGCGAAGAGGTCGAAGACGTGTGAGCGTTATGACCGGGAGATGAATCGGTTGGATCTGTTTCCTGAGTTCGTTCCGATGGAGTCGTGATAAGCTCCCCCTCTGCATCCTCTCCTCCAGGACGCTCCCCTTGGTTCGAGGGCGTTGAGACTGACCAAGGATCTTCGCCCGATGCGGCCCCACTCACTAGTTGGTCCCTCAGACGGCCAAGCATCGATGGGGGGACTACCTCTGTCTTCAGGCGACTCGCCCTTGCCTTGGGAGAGCTATCACCGAGGACGGGGTCCGCTCGAGATACGCGACCTTTTTTCTGTTTTGGGGTTTCGTCGTTTCGCTCCGCCATCGATCACTCAAAAGAGTTCAGCCCAACAGTTCAAAAAAGCCCTTAAAAGGTCGCGATGATCGTCACCGGTGCATCGGAATCCCGCTTCTAACCCAAGGGACCTTGTGTCTCCTATTCCACTCTTCGAAAGTTTAGGGTCAGAATCAAATGTGTTCAAGCACCCACTACCTCATCTAAATCTCCTCTATCGTCCGTTGGATTCTACGAGGCAGACCTGAAACCGAACCGAATTGCCGATTCGAATCCAATCGCCGTGACCAACTTCAGTCGACCCATCAATTTTGGTTTCAGAGTCTGAGTCCCCGCGTCGGACGAAACTTCCCGCTCGAGAGAACACGTCGAGGATGTGAACTCTGTGCTTTTGCGAGGCTTTTATCGCCAGATGGGGACTATCGATTGACGATTCATTCACCGTGATTGCCCGAGAGATGCCCTCATCGGAGGAGCCGATGAATGACCGTCCTGACCGAATTTCATAACTTTTTCCACTATCGGAGAGCCCATACGACACTAACCATCCCACCAGCCTCCCTTTTTTCTGATGTGATGGCGCCTTCGCTGCCTCTGTCGCCCGGTGCAAACTACCACTCATATAAATCTCCCTCTCTTCCACATGAGCGTCCCGACTCGACGTGGCGCTCTGTATCGGCCTTAACTGACTGTCGACAATTTGCTCGAAAAAATTGAGTGCTCTTCTTCCGGCGGATAGTCGCTCAAAGTAGTATCTCGGGGATGGTAGCACAGACGCTCATAGAACGGCAGTTTGATAGCGAATTCGAGTGACGGATTGTTGACTCTTCCCACTCTCTAGCCAAAAATAGAGGAGTTATGCACCCGTAGCTCAGCTGGATAGAGCGTCCGCCTTCTAAGCGGCAGGTCGCACGTTCGAATCGTGCCGGGTGCGAGTTCGTTTCTCGGGGGAGTGGGTAGACAGCCTCTCCATCGAGAGGCCCCCTTTTAAACTGAGACGAAATCGAATGGCCGGGACAGAACTGAACCCCTACCTCGGGATAGTGTTGCTGGTTGTCGTTGCCGCAGGATTCCTTGTGACGATGTTAGGGTTGGCCACCTGGTTGGGCCCCCGCAACAAAACGAGGACGAAGCAGCTTCCGTTTGAGTGTGGTTCGGTCTCGGTGGGGGATGTCGGGGAGCACCGATTCAGCGTCCGCTTCTACCTCGTCGCGATGCTGTTTATCCTCTTTGATATTGAGGTTATCTTTCTCTATCCCTGGGCGATGGTGTTCCTCGAGCTTGGATGGGTGGCGTACGTTGAGATGTTGATGTTCATGCTCGTCGTTGCTCTCGGGCTCGTTTATGTCTGGCGGCGGGGGATTCTCGATTGGGCCTCAGAGTAGTGTGGGGTAACTGTCGCGCTGAATAATGACGCGAAGGAAGAGCGATGATTGTCAGGTGGTGCGTAGTTCTCGGTTCGCTCGCACACCTTATGTGGCTTGTCCCCCAAAAAATAGGCCCACAGATCGTTGGGAATATTCTCACCCTTCACAGCTTCCTCGGGACCGCTGAACGTGACCTCCCTCAGCGTCTGGGGACCGCTCTGAATGTAGCTCAGCAGTATTCGTTTGTTGCCCCGGTATCCGGGCTCATCCTTGTGGGCTCTTCTCTCGTCATCCTGCGTGCTCGTCGGCTTGCGCTCCTGGTATCGATAGTACCCCTTCTCGTATCGCTCATGGTGTATGGCAGTGCGCTTTCGCGACGCTTGTCGGTGATTGCGGATGCAGAGCGCGCCCCCGTGGAGGTTTATCTCTCGGGCGATTTTCGGAATATCACCATTCTCGGTCGGGATGGAGGGGCGGTTCGGGATTGTGTGTCGCTTGCCGATGAATTGGCCCGTCCGATAAGTCTCTGTGCGGGGGCTTCATGGTGGCACCAGGTCGAGTCGCTCGGAGATGAGTTTCCTGCGATTGAGTTTTGGCGGACCGAGGTCGAGGGATGGCCCGTCATTGTTTCGCGGATCCGGGTCAATCACGATTTAGCACCCTTCGGGTCAGGGATCGTCCAACTCAGGAGGCTCTCGACCTTTGTCCGCCATCACCGGGGGGCCGTCCTTCTTATCGTGGAGGGGCTCCCCGGAATTTCAGCGGCACCCACGAGCGGATTTTACCAGCAGGCGGCGATCCGAGAGCTTGCTCTCGCAGGCCACTTCTGGCGCACGGTCGTGGGAAGCTTTCCGATAAGATTACTCGGGCGAGGTGTCAGGGTGGTCGAGGATAGCTGAGAACAGGAATGAAGGGGTGTGACAGTGTTGCCACTCTCAGTGCCGATCGAGTCCATACAAATCCTCTCTCAACTGCAATCGTCCCTGTTCATCCACCCACGCGGTGCGATAGACCGTCCTTACTGCAACCGCGGGGCGGACCGATATGGTACGCGTCTTTCCTAACGCGATCGCTGAGCGAATGTCATCGGTATCCCATCCTCGTTGTTTACCCCCGAGGATTGCCTGTGCGAGAGCAATCGGTTCGCGAACCCGAATACATCCATGACTGAAAGCGCGCTGAGTCTTCTCAAAGAGGGAAGGCGAGGAGGTATCGTGAAGGTAGATTGTATGAGGATTTGGCATCTCAAACTTCAAAGAGCCGAGAGGATTATGGGGGCCCGGTCGCTGTCGGAGGGCGATATGAGGGGCAAACGAGGGCGAGATGGTACTCCAATCGGTCGTCAGAATATCCTGCGGAACGAGGGAGTCCCCTGTGCGAAACAGCAGCTCCATGCCGTGGGATGCCACTCGATAGGGGTTTTTGCGAAGTTGAGGAATCAACTCCTCTCGAACGATTGAGGTGGGGACCCGCCACCACGGGTTGAACGTCACTCCCGTTATCTGGGCAGAGAACACAGCGGTAGGTGTTTTTGGTTTCCCGACGATGACGGGCATCGTCAGGAGAGGGCGATCCTCGGCAAGAAGAGTGAGTTGATACGCGGGAATATTGACCTCAACAACGAGGGGGGAGGAAGGGAGCGCTGGTGGTGATTGTGTTGGTGCTTGGGTCGATGATTCATTCACCGCTTCCGATTGGAGCCGTTCGAGATTCGCAGCGATCGTTGAGGCGATATCGGCGGGCTGTCGGTTGAGGGCGCGGAGCGTCTGTTTGCCGATCATACCATCAGTCTCGAGGCCGCGGTCCCGCTGAAACTGTTCAATCATCAGGCGATCGAGCTCGCCCAACCGAGGTGGTGTGCCGGATTCAGCGATAGGGGGCGGGGCATATCCGAGCTGACGAAGTCGATCATGGATCAAAGGAAGCTGCGGACAGGCATCGCCTACTCGAATCGTCTGGGTGGCAATAATCGGAGCAAGGAGGGAGGCGTGCTGCAACCTCGAGCGCACATCCTGAAGTTTTTGATACCCTTCTGGCATCGGAGAGGGAGTGGTAGCAGCATGTTGGTGCTGTTCGGTACTCACCACGGAGGGGAGTGATTGTGCACAAACGAGGGAGGGGGAGGCAGCGAGGAGCAGGTACGGCAGAAGAGCGGGAAAGGTTCGAGCAAGAGACCGGCCTTTCAGGCGAAGAGAGCAGAGCTGGTGGTATATGGGAAATGTCGCCGCACCCCGAATGTCTCGACGGTCTGATTGCACCAGATCTGAGGGGGGGGGCTGATGGAACATCGTGGTATAGGTGTCTGATCGTTCGGGGGCCTATAGCCTCCCCGGCGGTTTTTTCTTGTTATCCCAGTCCTCGTCGCAGCGAAGCTCCGCAATTGATGAGTTTCGATGAGGAAAGGTACCGCTGGTCGGGGTAATAAGCAAAGAGGTAAGCCCCTTTCTCGAGGGTGCGGATTGTTCGGGGTGCTGAGGTGACCGGCAGGGCAGGGCAGCCCAGACTCCGACCGAGTTGATCTTTTTTTGCAATATACGATTCGCTCACGTAGGGAGCTCCATGGATGACGATCGCGCGATTGTACGCCTGATCATTAAACCCCGGTTCAAGACCTTGCAGCCGAAGAGACGCACCGTGTCGACCGACGTACGGTTCATCCGAAAAGAAGAGGCCAAGACTCGACTGGAGACTGCCCGGAATGTTGGAGAATTGAGAAGCATAGAGTTCTCCGCTGTTGCGACCATGCGCGACGAGTGTATGTTCAAGGAGCCGTTCTGAGGCCGCATCAAAGAGCCAGAAGCGCGGCTCCGTCGACGCTTTTGAAAAATCAATGATGGCAAGATGACGGGCCCTGGGCGAGCCCGAGAGCGCAGCGCAGCTACTCGCCGCTGCCGCGAGCGCTGCAACACGAGTTGAGAGGCCTGTTGTGTTTCTCGCGAAGCTACTCGCCAGCTGTTCTGCAGTAAGGGAGCGGCCTATGGTTCGCGAACTTCCCCACGAGAAAAGCTGCGGGAGGAAAGCGACGAATCGTTCACTCGGCAGGCTCGCCGCAACAGAAAGTGGCGAGCGAGACCAGGACGACGGGGATGACGAAGTGGAGCTCTGAGCCTTCACGATGCGAGGGGTGACAGCGAGGGTTGCGAAACTCCCGAGGATTGCCAGCGCGATGGAGAGGCAGTTTGCACGCATCAAGGATGAAGCTCCGCTGTTAGTGGCGTGGAGAGTCGAGGCGAGTCATGAGACCGTCAACTCTCGGAAAAAGAGAGACCTTGCCGGCCCAACTACCTCTCCATAGTATGATACCTTATCCCCCCTCTCGAGGAGGAGCTTTTTTTGAATTCGGTCAGGGCGAGTCCTCACCTGAGACACCGCGCTCCGCCAAAGGTCGCAGGGGGTTATCCTTCTGAATCGCCATCCTTTACGAAGCTCTTCGCTTCGTTCCATAACCCCCGCCACTCCTCGGGGGAGAGCTCTTCAAGCTTCTTGCTCGATTGAGACTCGATCCGCTCAAATCGAGCGATAAAGCGATTATTGGTCCGCTGAAGCGCCTCCTCGGCGTCGAATCCGTGCCGCCGGGCGAGTTGGATGAGTGAAAAAAGAATATCTCCGAATTCGTCCTGAAGCGCGGTCGGATTCTTCTCAGGCTTGACCGCCTCAGCAGAAAACTCACCCACCTCCTCGAGAATTTTGTCACGAATACCCGAGAGCTCCTCCCATTCAAACCCTTTAGCGGCAGCTCGTTTACTGATCTTTTGTCCCCGTATGAGGGCGGGGAGGTGACGAGGAATACCCGCAAGTATCCCTTCTCCGCTTGTTTTGTTCCTTTGTTTGATTGCATCCCACTGGGTCGCGACCTCGGCAGCGGTGGTAACGGATGTGCCCCCAAAAACGTGGGGATGTCGCTCTATCAGCTTGTCGACAATCGAGGTGAGTACATCGTCTATCGAGAAGTGGCCTGCTTCGGCCGCAATTTGCGAGTGGAGTCCCACCTGCAACATGAGGTCTCCGAGCTCCTCGCATAAGGCACCGGGCGACATATCGATAGCATCGAGCACCTCGTACGCCTCCTCGATGAGATACCTCTTGAGACTCTCGTGCGTTTGTTCCTTGTCCCACGGACATCCGGTGGTCGGATCGCGGAGCTGTTCGATAATGGAGATAAAACGGTCGAAGGGGGTGGGCGATTCGTTCGTCATAGGGGGAAATGTCAGAGGTTAATCGGAAGCGTCGTGATGTTGCACAGAAGAGCACCGACTTCTGCCCCAACCGTCCAACCTCAATATACCTCTTTTCGTCGTTTTCAACTAACGGTCCTCGAAGGGCTCGCCGCAGCTGTTCGCTATCCATCACCCTCCCCTCATGACAAACCGATACAGCTCAGCCCGCGTTCGCTCGTATCGATCTGAAACAGCGAATGCCCGCACCGCTATCTCGCGGGCTCCTGCTTGAGAGAGCACCTTCGCGGCGGCGGCTATCGTTGCTCCCGTGGTGATTACGTCGTCTATGAGAAGAATGTGTTTGCCCTCAACGAAGGTGGTGTGTGAGGTGAAAGCGTCGCGGGAGTTGCGGAATCGCGCGGTGGTTGAAAGGAGGCTCGCCTGGAGCGAGCGGGTGCGGTTGACCGCGAGGGCGGTCGCCGATAGGGGGAGCGAGAGGGTTCGGGCTATCTCCCGGGCTGCGAGATAGGCTGGGGTAAAGAGCCTTTTTTTGGAGGAATGGGGGCCCGAGGGAATAGGAACGACGAGATCCCACGGTAGGCGGGAGTTGAGGGACTGGGTTGCGGTTTGAGCCTCATCGCCGATGGCACGAGCCATCATCTGAGCGACCAGTTTCGCGAGTTTTCTGCTGGGGGTGTATTTCATGGCACGCACCAGATCGCGTATCGCGCCCCGATAGGGGAACGGGGCACCCACCGATGAAAATGGGAGAGGAAAGAGAAAGCATCGTTCGCATGAGCCGGTCATCAGGGTGAGTCCACATCGGGGGCAGAGGGTCTGGGGATCGAGCACGAGTGCATGCGAAGGAGTGCATCGCCGACACAGAAGGGGAGTGACCGGAAAAACGGGGCGAAGGGCGCGATGGCAGACGAGACACTTCGGGGGGATAATGGGGGTGAGGAGGTAGGCGAGGCGAGGGAATGGTGCGGGGAGGATCGGCACAAAGAGCGGCTTGTCTCGGGGAGGGAGGGGCTCAGGGCACGGTGATTGGTGCTGCGTGATGCTGTTTTGTGATGGGGACATACGGGATTCGATACACCGGAGGGTGCTTCCTCCGACCAATCTGGCCACAGGAAACACCCGCCTTCAACTGACGCACGGTTATCGTATCCCGATCAATTTTGTTTCGTCTTTTGCGGTGTCCTTCCAAAAAACTAATCACGCACCAGGAGAGAGCGCCCAGTCATCTCCTGTGGTTGTGTGAGCCCCATCAGGTCAAGGACCGTCGGTGCGACGTCGCACAAGGCGCCATCAGCCGCAATACCCGAAACCGAGGGGTCGGCATGCCACACGATGATCGGCACTGGATGAGTGGTATGAGCGGTGTGAGGAACGCCGGTATCGTAATCGATCATCTGATCGCAGTTGCCGTGATCCGCGATAATGACCGCCTGACCATTGACTTCAGCGAGTGCGGCTAAAATCTCACCAAGGCACGAATCGACCGTTTGCACCGCAGATATTGCCGCCGAAAGTACGCCGGTGTGGCCGACCATATCGGGGTTGGCGAAGTTGACGACGAAAAAGGAATATTTTTGCGAGCGGATCGCCGCACAAACGGCCTCTGCGACCCCGTACGCGCTCATCTCCGGCTTAAGGTCGTACGTTTTAACATCACGGGGGGAGGGAACCACGAGCCTCTCTTCACCGACACAAAGCTCCTCTCTTCCTCCGTTAAAGAAGTAGGTGACGTGTGGGTATTTCTCAGTTTCGGCTGAGCGGAACTGGGTGAGACCGTGGGCAGCGATCACCTGACCGAGGTTATTGGTTATCTCCTGCTCACCAAAAAGGATGGGAAGTTCGAGGGCGGGCTCGTAATCAGTGAACGCGAGAGTGCGTTCGCGTTGGAAAGGTACGCCAGAGCGAATGAGTTCGTCGGGAAGCTCTCTGTTGGTGAGTGCGCGGGCTATTTCTCGCATCCGGTCAGCGCGGAAGTTCCAGAAAATGATCCCATCACCTCTGTCGACGCCGGTGTAATTAAATGCGACCGGTTCAACGAATTCATCGTTATTTCCCTCGGCGTATGAAGCCGCGAGCGCGGCAGCGGGAGTGAGCGCATCGCGAGCTCCGCGGCCTGAAACGATCAGATCGAACGCCTTCTGCACCCGTTCCCATCGTTTGTCCCGATCCATCGCGAAGAATCGACCACACATCGTCGCGATAAACGCTCGAGGCGCGACTGCTGGGAGTCGCTCGACGAAGTCGTTGACCATCTGTTGCGCTGACTGTGGCGGGGTATCTCGACCATCGGTGATGAGGTGAATCGCCAACCGAGCATCGGTCGAAGCGGAGAGCTGTTGAAGGAGAAGTTCAAGGTGATGGGAGTGAGAGTGAACCCCGCCATCGCTGAACAATCCGACGAGGTGAATCGTTTTTGCATCGCGGGTGTTTTCGAGAAAGTTTTGGAACATCGGGTGTTGCCCGAGTTTGCCCCCGTGCAGCTCCCGTTCGATCCGCAAAAGCCACTGCTCAACAACGCGTCCTGCTCCGATATTCAGATGTCCTACCTCGGAGTTCCCCATCTGCCCGTCAGGTAAGCCAACCTGTTCACCGAAGGTAGTCAGCGTTGCATGGGGATTGTCCCTCAAAATCGCGTCGATGCACGGCTTCTTTGCCATGAATACCGCGTTGGCTTCCGGGTTGGGGTTCAATCCGAATCCATCGAGGATGCAGAGCATGGTGGGGCGGGGGTGAGAAGTCATACGGGGTTACCTCACGGAGAAGAAGTTGCTCTGATATGGTAGCGTAGAGGTCGGCAGAGGTATAGATGTGACGACTGGTAAGTTGGCGTTGCCGACGGTATCGTCGCCCGTTACTAATCGCGAAAAGAACCATGGCAGCAACTCTATTATCTCCCCCCACAATAGGCATCATCGTCAACGGTGATCTTCCTGTGAATGAGCGGCTCGCTGAGGTCTGGCAGCAGTCTAAGGTGGTTATCAGCACCGATGGAGCAGTTAACTCATTGATGGCTCGGGGGCACCTTCCTCATATCGTGGTCGGGGATCTCGATTCTCTTGACCCGCGGATTCGCGAGCTTCTTCCCCCGTCGGTTGAGGTTGTCGAGATACCGTGCCAGGATTCAACCGATCTCGAAAAGGCGTTTCGCCTGGCTCTTGAGCGAGGTGCCTCTGAGGTCGTGGTAGCGGGAATAGGAGGGGGGCGACTCGATCACGCTATCACGAATCTCGCCATCCTTCACAAGTTCCGTCGCGAGGTGCCGATTCGGCTGATCGAGCCGAGCGGTTACGGTATTCTGATGGCTGCCGAAAACTGCCACGAGCGTTTCGCGTTTAAGGGGCCATTAGGGCGCACCGTGTCGCTGGTGCCATTTGGTGCCGTCGAAGAGGTGCGAACAGTCGGGTTGCGGTACCCGCTCAATGGAGAATCTCTCACGTGGGGAGTGCGGGAGGGACAAAGCAATGAAGCGGTTGCCGAGGAGGTGGTAATTGAGATTCGGAGCGGAGTGTTGTTGGTGTTCAGCGACGAGGCGATGGGACGGGCGGAGTAAGCTCGCTTACATGGCCCCAAACTGAATCCCCGGAGCTGCCTCTTGACCGAGCTGCGGGAGAGAGCCGGTGCCGTTGATGTAGTCGTACTCGCTATCAGTCGACCCGGGCTGCATTGCCTCTCGAAGCACCTCACGCCAGATCCTCCTCGCTTCCGCATCGCGTCCCTTGATGGTGAGAATCATCCCCTGAAGACAGAGCTGAACAATCTGTTCCTGATGACGCATCGTGATCCCCTCTTTCCGACAGTACTCGCGCAAATCACGGAGGACATCTTCAGCCTCGTTGGTCTCTTCTAGCCGCAGATGAACGGAGGCAAGCAGGAGGCGAGCAGTGACTCGACATTCTGGTGCTACCGATGCCACCGCAGAGCGAGCCGCAGCGAGTGCGGAGCGAGTATCGGGCGAGTATCTGCGCGCATCTCCTCCGACCCCCTGCGCAGGTTGACCAAGAAATGCCTCAATTGCTTGACGGTACAGCCCAAAGTTGCGTGTTCCTTTCGCTCCCTTGATGAGCGCTTGTGCGGAATCGGTCAGGTTGCCTATGCCACGGTTTACCTCCGCAAGCCTTTCATAGGCGGGGGAATAGAAGGGAAACTTTTTGATAAACTCAAGGAGCGCAGTTAGTTCATCCTCTGGTCGCACGAAACCTTTCGCGGTCAGGAGGTGAAACTTGATTCGTGCCCCCGTTTCAATTGAACCTCCCCCGTTATCATCAAGCCGTTCCCACTGTTCAAGGGCATCTTCCCACCGCCCAAGTCTTTCCAGGAGTTCCACGGCTCGGCTTGCTGCTCGAGCATTAAAGCCGCGGGTGAGTAGAACGGAGATGTTATCAAACGCAGCGGTGAGATTGCCCGCCGCCACAAGAAGGTCAGCGATTTGAAAGAGGAGTTCAACGTGTTCCGGGTAGGTCGCCCGTACAGCCTCAACAACCGCGAGAGCTTCTTTTTGATCCCCCAACCGTTGATATATCCGAGACAGCTCAATTCGAGCGATGACATTTTGTGAATCCTTCTTGAGAATGCCAAGCCAGAGATTCTTTGCTCGGCTCCACTCGTGAGATGCAGTTGCAGACCGGGCGTCAATGATCGCGTTGAGAAAGGCGATTCGGAGCTGTTCGCGCTTCTGAAGTTTCCTCCGCTCCCACCAAGAGAAGAGTCCAAGGACTGATGCTACGAGGGAAGCAGAAAGAGCCCCTATGATAAAAACGACAAGCATCAATACTCCGACAGAGACTGAAAGAGGGGTCTCGCCGAAAGTTTTTACCTGAACGGTCGTTGGATTGTTGACAACGATAAAGGTGGGTATCGCCATCAGCAGCAGAGCAGCGATTATTTTAATTAAGCGACGGGGCATGAGGCCTCCTAAAGTGATGGCGGCGAGGGTTGGTTTATGAGGAAGAAAAAGCATAGCCGGGGTTTAATTGAGGGAGAAGTCTTTTTGGTTGGAAAGGTAAGAAAATGGGAAGAGCAAAGGGATAGCCAGTAATTTGGACTTGCGTTCTGTTCGCGGTTGTCTGCTATGCTCGCCGGCAAACTATTTATTTATGGTTAATTGCCATTTTGGGAGATGTCTTCGATGTCATTGCTTCCGCCTCTATCTGCAGGTTCGTCATCTCCATCACCAACCCCCACACCCGCACCGATGAAGCTCTACCTGCCCCAGGATGGGCTTGATGAATTCATCAAGGTTCGGGCTTCTCTTGATTTTCAACCATCAGTATTTTGGTGGAGCGGCTCGGTGTATTCGTTTGTCCCCGAGAGGCCCGACCTTAGTCAGGAGCTCTTCACTATGAAGGGGATGAATGTCGGGCGAGCAGTACCGACAGAGGCGGGATACAATCTCCTTACCCGAGAGGTTGCGGTATACGGCGACCTGGACACACAAGAGCCGCTTGCTTCGTGGAATTCCGCCGTTATCGGGGGGCCGGATCGGGGCTGCGAAGTCGTGCATGTGTGGAATGATCCAGTTAACGCGAAGTTCTCAAGGGGCAGAGGTGACGATCCTTTTCGGTTGCCCACTCAGGAGCTTGGCAATGGGATGGTCTGCGTCTCTATGGATGTGTTTGTCGCCTATCCGTCTCCCATTCGGCACGACCAATTTCCTGAACACTCGGGGTCAAATGTGTATCAGGGGGCCGAGCTTTTTCAATTCTTTTGCCAAAAAGATCATATCAACGATCCGAATCTTCCCTCTGCGCCTGCGTCAATTTCGTGGACCCGTATCGGGCCATGGTTGCCGTGGATGCGAATGGGAGAAAGTCCAGGGCACCTCGTTTACCAGTGTCGAGGCGCAAAGTCGATGCACGGGTTTGAGGGGGTTGATCCTGATTTACTCCTCTTTGTTCGGGAAAAGAATCCAATTTTCTTGGAGCCACCGGCCGAAATATCACGCCGAAATGAGACAAGTTGGACCTACTTCTTGAGGGAGTACCTCTCACATTAATTTTTTGCCGGTTGACATTAAAACGGACGTGCTCCCTCCTTCACCGTGAGAAGGGGTGTGGGAGTTCGGCTGGCCGAGCGATTAAACGCCTCTCAGCCAACCGCCTCAGGTTGATCTCTCGATGCGATACAGGTGCGAGGTTATGCAGCTCGCAGCTTTACCCCATCAGCGGATTCGTCCACGACGTAACGCCCAGCGCGTGCCCATAGCCCTTCCAGATCGTACCGTTGCCGATCGGGGCCATAAAACACATGGACAACCGCATCGCCAAAATCGAGAACGACCCAATGGCCCTCTTCCATCCCTTCGGCTGAGTAGGGAGAGACGCCGATTCGGTTGAGATCCTCAACGATACGGTTGCTAATACCTTGAACTTGTCTATCACTTCGCCCACTAACGACTACAAAGAAGTCAGCGACCGACCCGTTTGGATCAAGTTCAAGCACGACTACATCAGAACCCTTTGACTCGCTGCAGCTCGTCACAATCTGGGAGACAAGTTGAAGAGAGGTCATCCTTTCCTCGTGAGGGGAGGGTATGTGGGTTTCTATCATCTGGTTTGGTTCTCCTCTGTTAAGGGAATACGCACGTTTTATACACGGCAACTGCCTTCGACACGACTTCTTGAGAACCGGTACGACTAAAACCATTCCCCACCCCCGGAGGACCGTGCTCTCGAACTAGAGAGTAGTAGTCATCGAAGGTGGAGATTGCAAGGCAAAACGGCTGCTGGTTTCGAGTTGGAAGACCCCGAGGGGGAGTAAAGGGATGCCGATTTGTCGGGGCGGTAAAGAGGGGGCATGACGAAGTATAGGACCTTATTCCATCCGAAAGCGGGGCGCTTCCCTCAAGGGAAGAGAGGGCGATCTGCCGGTGAGGGAATGGAAATTTGGCCGCTATATCTCCTCCTGTATGACCCTACGCGTGAATGGTCCGTGAAAGAGGGTACTAACTCGGGACATAGCCGTTCCGCCCCGCACGACGAGAACAGAAGTTCCCGATGCGCGAGGCGAGCCTGAAGGGTGGTTGTAATCGGGGGATGTCGAGGGTCGCCCTGGTAACGGCCACGGCGTCAAGGAGAGAGTCAGCCCGGCTGGGCCGCCGAAGATACGGGATAGAGTAGAAAGCTCGATCCTCATACCTTTATGATAGCTGGCATTACTCAGAAGTCGCAATGGATATTTTATTCAGAACGCCGTCATCCGAAGAGTTTTCGACCCCATCCCGCGTGCGCTCTGTCCCGAACACCAATCGACCCATTTCTGCAACAAGTTCCTTCACGCCATCCCCCGTGGCCGTGGATATGCAGAGGGGAGAAAGGCCACGATTTCGAAAAAGTTCGCAGAGTTGAGCGAGGTTATCTTTCGGTATCAAATCTATCTTGCTGAGAACGATGATCTCTTGGCGTTCGGCGATGTCATCTGAGAAGGCGCAGAGCTCCCGCCGAACGGCCTCATAGTTGGCGAGAACTGCCTCGGGGTCTTCGTTCCCTTCAAGGAGGGGGCCCGCGACATCGACGAGGTGGACAAGAAGGGCAGTCCGTTCAATGTGCTTGAGGAAGGCGATTCCGAGACCCTTCCCTTCGGAGGCTCCTTCGATAAGCCCCGGTATATCGGCGACCACGAAGGTGCGATCTCCGAAGGCTCGGACAACCCCGAGCGACGGGGTCAAAGTAGTAAAGGGATAATCGGCGATCCGAGGGCGTGCCTCCGAGATTGCGCTGATGAGGGTCGACTTACCAGCATTCGGAAAGCCCACAATGCCCACATCAGCGAGCAATTTCAGGCTCAGCTGAATCTTTCGCTCTTCACCTGGCTCCCCGGGTTGTGCATGTTGAGGCGTTTGATTGGTTGCACTCTTAAAAAAGTCGTTCCCCTTTCCCCCGCGCCCCCCTTTGGCGATGAGTTCCTGCTGGAGATTTGTGGTGATATCGGCGATGACAGCGCCGGTGTCGAGATCAATCACCTCAGTGCCGAGGGGAACCCGGATGGTCAGGTCGGCGCCGGTCTTGCCGTCCTTTCGACGACCCTCGCCGTTTCCACCCCGTCCCGCCATCCACTGGGGTTGTGATTGGAAATCAAGGAGCGTGCGCTTGTTCCGGTCTCCGACGACGTAAACGGACCCCCCGGCCCCCCCGTTCCCACCATCAGGACCACCAAATGGGACGAATTTCTCCCGCCGAAAGCTGCGTGCCCCAGCCCCACCGTGCCCCGCCTGAACTTCTATCGTTACTTCATCGATGAATTTCATGACGATTATGACACAGCGGAGTTATGACGGTATATCGCAGGCAATTCTGCTGTTTCTCAGTTTTTCTTGGCCTGCGCCGGCCCGGCCTATTCGGCTACTGCTGATTCAATGACCGTTACATCAACGGCTGGAGCAGGTATCACTTCGACCAGCAATCGGCGGCTTTTTCTGAAGTGAATGAACCCATCAGTGAGTGCATAAAGCGTGAAATCTCGTCCTTGACCGACATTTGAGCCGGGCCAGTAGCTGTTGCCCCGCTGACGGACGATTATGCTCCCAGCAGAAACCAGCTGTCCCGCATATCTTTTTACCCCCAACCGCTTTCCGCGACTATCTCGTCCGTTCCGTGAACTACCACCCGCTTTCTTATGTGCCATGACTTATCTTTCTCCCTGAATTAATGCCCTGTCCATCGTGACTCTAGGCATTGGCCCCTTCTGCGTGAATCCCGAGCACTTCGATCTTGGTGTAGACCTGCCGATGCCCCTGCTTCTTGTGGTATCCGTTTCGGTTGACCTTCTTGAACGCGATGACCTTTTTCCCTTTTTCCTCGCCCAATACCTTAACCCGAACATAGGCACCTGCTACCGTGGGCGCTCCGACCACCTGAGCGACCCCTTCGCCTCCGATGAAATGGACAGCTTGGACGTCTGTCTCGGTACCCTTCGCAAGAGGTTCCCCCTTGCGTGCCGATCGGCTATCAACGAGGCGATCCACTGCGAGGATATCACCCTGCTTCACACGGAACTGCTTTCCGCTAATCGTTACTATCGCGTACATGGCTCTCTATCTCTGATATCGTATGTCTGAATGAGGAAATCAGTCTGAATGATGTATCCGGCCGAAATCGCTCGCAAACCGCACCGATTGATAATTACCACTCTTTGTTATGCGGAGTAAATCCAGGTGCGAAGGCCCCCTACTATGGCATAGTTTGCGGCGATGTTAAAGCCCGGTCCGAATCAACCGGCTTGAGGGGGGCTTACTGGGGCGGAGTGCCTGATAGTGGAAAATGTAACCTATGAAAACAATGGAATATTATCGACGAAGGGATTTGGTCTGGACGCAGATGGCGGGTTGGTATAGTACAGGGACAGGGGCCACGGGGTTACCCGCCGCCCTCCGATAACGGGGTAGCATCAGAACCAACATCGACAGGATGGAAGAAAAAAAGGGGGTGCGACCATGACGACGCCAAAGGAACCGGGAGCTCTTATCGCTGTTATCGATGACAGCGAATCGATACGACGGAGTGTGGTGTTGAACCTCGAGCTGGAGGGGTTTCGCACTGTTGAGGCGAGAGATGGGGAGGAGGGGCTCGCCGCGATTCGCTCGCGCAAGCCTGACCTCATCATTCTTGATGTGCTGATGCCGAAGAAGGATGGACTACAAACTTGTCGGGAGCTGCGCGCTGAGGGAATCTCAACTCCTCTCATTTTACTCACGCAACGAACATCCTCGGTTGACAAGGTGCTTGGTCTCGACCTGGGCGCTGATGATTACCTCGGGAAGCCGTTTGAAATGGCGGAGTTGATTGCGCGGGTAAAGGCGCTCCTTCGGCGCGTTCAGGCGATGAGCCTCGTTGATAAAGTCGAGTTTGCCGATGTAAGCGTTGATTTCAAGGCTTATAAGGCCGAGCGTAAACATCAGCCCCTTGAGCTCTCCGCGCGCGAGTATCGATTGCTTCGGTACCTTGTTGCCAAGCAGGGAACGGTGGTTACTCGGGATGAGCTGCTCGACGAAGTGTGGGG
>JBIIHQ010000005.1:0-278027 GCA_044235645.1 Bdellovibrionota bacterium
GACCAGGATGGCCGCAAAGGCGGTCATCACCGCTGGATGGCGGACCAACGACACCACGTCGGGTGCTTGACCGGGAATACCCGAATGTTCGGTTGGAGGGGTCATATGGAGGTGAAGAGCGATTTTAGATAACCAAGTTTTACACTAATCGGTTTCAGGACGTCAAACGGTTCAGATTGTCAGTCATTTTCGGTTTTCTCAGAGATACTTGAACGCGGTGCATCAGCAGGGCTCTCATCCCGCAGATAATGACAGGTGTATCCACCAGGATTTTTCTGCAAATAATCCTGATGATATCCCTCGGCGGGATAAAAGGTGCCGGCGGGCTCAATCGTGGTGGCAAGAGGCTTGGACCACCTTCCCGATTCAACCACTTCCACCATTATTTGAGAGGCTTTTTCTCTATCGGCTGGTGATGCTACGAAAATAGTTGAGCGATATCGAGTGCCTATATCGTTCCCTTGGCGATTTTTGGTCGTTGGATCATGAATACGGAAAAAAAATCGAAGGAGATCCTCATAGGAGAGCCGGCTGGGGTCGTAAATCACCTCAATCGCCTCAGCGTGACCGGTGCGATCGGTTGAAACGGATTGATAGCTGGGATTTTGAACGGAGCCCCCCGTATACCCAACGGTCGTGTCAAGTACTCCGGGAAGCGAACGGATGAGTTCCTCCATCCCCCAGAAACATCCCCCCGCGAGCACCGCCCGGGCCGAGCTAGGAACGGTGGGGGATGGTGTTGAGGATGAAGCTTTCGAGGCGGAGCTTCCAGACCCATAAGGGGCCGGAGAGGTCGGGTGAGAGTCGCCCAACGACTGTGCGATAGTGGGGAAGAGATGGGCGAACTCGCCATAACCCGAGCGAGTTAAATCTGAGGCGGGCACGAACCGGAGTGCCGCCGAGTTAATACAATACCGTTGACCGGTTGGCGCTGGCCCATCGTTGAAAAGGTGCCCGAGATGTGAGTCCCCTTTCGACGAGCGAACCTCTGTTCGGATCATGCCGTGTTTAGTGTCAACCCGCTCGCGGATCTGCTGCCCGGCGATGGGTCGGGTAAAACTCGGCCATCCAGTGCCAGAATCGAACTTATCGAGCGAGCTGAAAAGAGGCTCACCCGACACGATATCAACGTAAATGCCGGGGTCCTTTTTATTCCAGAACTCATTCTTAAAAGGGGGCTCGGTCCCGTCGCACTGAGTGACGTTGTATTGCTCTGGAGAGAGGAGTTCCCGAAGTTTATCCTTCGAGGGCTTCGATTCTCTGTTGGACGAATTGTCGGTCATGGTGGTGGCGCTGAAATTGTTGGTGCTGTCATGAACAAGAGGACGAGGAAGAGGCGAGACCAGAGGGGACAAGAGCGTTCGTGGATCTGCGACGGCGTCGTTCGGGATAATGCTATTGCCGTTGAGGAGAAGCAAGAGCATCATGAGCGCCAGACTGCGGTATTGCAGCGGAAGGCCACGAGCCTCTGATTGTTGACGAGGGCAGTCAATCATCGCTTCATCTTATATGTCTACCCCATGCTACCATCGCGGGAGTATTGAGGGCTTCTCCACCGCTGTCTTTTCGTCATTCGGGTAAGAGCTGATATCTACCGTGGTCCCATTATCGAACACCAGGTGATTATCGACAAGGGATGCACATCCCCTCGTCGTCCGGGAGACTTTTTTTTCAATGAACGGATGTGGGTATGCGAGAAGAGGCGCGAAATAATCATCTCTTGGCGGGGACCGATGGCGATGTTGCAGCGCGGATGCGGGAGTTCATCGAGGCGCGCCAACTCCATGAATTGCGCGATCTCGTAGCCTCGCTACCTGAGGCCACAGTGGCCGACCTTCTGGCGGGTCTCCCAGTTGAAGAGCAGATAGTTGTCTTTCGAATTCTTCCTCACGACCACGCTACCGAGGTATTCGAGTTTCTCGATACCGATGCGCAGGTTGCGCTTCTGAATTCGCTCGGATCTGACCGTGTTGCGTTCTTTTTGAACGAAATGGCGGCTGACGACAGAACAGCGCTTTTCGAGGAGATGCCTACGCCTCTCGTGCGACGACTGATGGGTTTGCTTGCTAAAGATGAGCGGATCATAGCGCTCTCGCTCCTTGGGTATCCCGAATACAGTGTTGGTCGATTAATGACCCCTGACTACCTTTCCGTCCGACCAGAATGGCCGGTCGCAGAGGTATTGCTCTATATACGAGAGAGGGGAAGTTTGAGTGATACCCTATCGGTTTTCTTCGTGTGCGACGAAGCGGGGTTGCTCATCGGTAACATCAACGTAGGTGATCTCCTGCTCGCTGATCCAAACGCAACCGCAGATACTATCTGTGACAAGAATGTCGTCGTACTTCATCCACAGGATGATCAAGAGGTCGCAGCAAACCTCTTTCATCGTCATGGACGCCCCGTATTGCCCGTTGTTGATGCAGCGGGGATCTTGATTGGTATCGTCACGATGGATGATGCGCTTGAGGTTGCCCGAGAGGAGGCGACCGAGGACATTCAGAAGCTCGGAGCGGTTGCGGCGCTCGAGGAACCTTATCTCAAGGCACCCCTTGCTCGGCTTATTCAGAGTCGGGCGTTGTGGCTCGTTGTCCTGTTCGTCGGTGAGATGATGACCGCTTCGGCGATGGCGCTGTATGAAAAAGAGATAGAGCGAGCTGTCGTGCTTGCGGTATTTGTCCCGCTTATTATCTCGAGTGGGGGTAATTCGGGGAGTCAGGCGGCATCGTTGGTGATACGAGCGATGGCGATAGGAGAGATCCGGCTGAGTGACTGGCGACGGGTTTTGAGCCGTGAGTTGGCGTCGGGATTTGTGTTGGGGAGTGTCCTCGGTATCTTAGGATTGATTCGGATAGCAATCTGGGGCGGGACGTTTAATTCATATGGTCCACACTGGTTGATGATTGGTTTTGTTGTGATGATATCGCTGATAGTGGTTGTCTTGTGGGGTACAATCGTCGGATCGATGCTGCCGTTTGTCCTGCGCTCTTTAGGGGCTGATCCCGCAACCTCCTCGGCTCCGTTTGTCGCAACCCTTGTTGATGTCATCGGACTTATTGCTTACTTTACAGTAGCCGCTCTGCTTTTACAGGGTACGTTGTTGTAGAAAAGTCCCTTATTGCGGGGTTTTTTGGGGGGTTTTAAGATGTTCTGAAAATCGGGGCCATGGGGTGAGGCAGCTTCCTCAAGTTTCTCTATCGCCCCCTCACAAAACGGTTTCATCATGAATAGGTACACTGGCTTCGTATCGATCTGCTTTGCAGTTGATAGCGGTTCGTCGATCGATGTTGAGCGCGCCCGTCATCGGGTTCACGGCTTGCGAGTGAATGCCCCCCGGAATGATCCTGATCGGGTTCTCCTCCATGCTGCGCGCTCATGTGAGCCGTTTGAAGTGGTCGCTGGTTCGATTCTCGACCCGCGGGTCGAGTTGACGATGTACTCAGATTTCGGAGGTATTTGCCTCAGATTTCGGCTGCTATTTTCCGGTACGATGCGGGAGTGGGTCGAGCTCAGCGATTCAATAAATGACAATTTGGCCCTTGAGGGTCTTGCTATCGAATGCACAAGGCAGATTTGCACTGAGCTTGGTGACGCGCTTGTCGAGCCTGCGATTGCAAAAAACGCCGAAGATTACCCGATTTACTGCATTCAGGTTCCGGAGGATCAGGATCTTGATACCTTTGTTGAGGCAAATCGGGCTGAAATTGCCCAAATCGTCAATGCAGAGCGATTTTCTCTGCACCACCAGCTCATCCGTGAGACAATTGAAGGAAGGATCTCATGGTACCAGAATGACAGCCTCTTTATCGATTGGAGTGGTGCTGCCCTCATCCGTCACCCAAAGCGGATGGAGGAGGTCGTCGCTGATGACACGATAGCGGCGCTCGAGTTTGCAAACATGCAGCTCCATCAGTTTGATATCCTTGACCGTAGGCTCGATCGAGCAGTGGTAGAGGCCTATCGGGTTCCGGTTGATCAGGGGGTGACTGAAGCAGACCAGCAACATCTTGACGCTCTTACCATCGATGCCGCTGAGCTGATCGGGCGAGTGAGTAGTGGATTAAAGATCTTTTCTGATAAACATCAGGCTCGGCTGTTACGCGTTGTTGCGCGACGGTTTGAGTTTCAGGCCCGTTCCGATGAGATTCGGGGTAAGCTCGCTGACTTGCGAACAATCCGGCAGCGGGTTGTCGACAGAAGGCGACACCGACAGGCGCATCTCGTCGAGGTTCTGATAGCAAGCCTGATCGTGATTGAGGTCATCCCTCTCCTCTATCGGGGGCTCGTGCTCCTTAGTGAGATACTTTTCAGCAGCGGGGCATCTGCATAGGCCGCCCCAGCGCACGAATATCGATATATCCGGGAGTAGGTCTCGTTATCCTAAAAAAGTGCCCCACCTGGCACTCGATTGTAACCTCTTCATCCCGATTAACGACATCGCGAACAGTGCTCCAAGAATCATCAGCGGAGTAAATGCGGGCGGAGCGCGAGATGATGATACCTCGCGAGGGGAGACGAGAAGGCGGAGTTGAGCGCGGTCCAGTGCCTCTCCGATAGAGGTCGGTAGGTTGAAAATCGTTCGGCTTCTCTTGGGTTGCTGGTTTCAATGAGTACCTGCGTTCACCCCCAAACCTATTTTTTCCGCCGTTTCGCTCATAAATTGTGGGGAGAAGCGCCCTGAGATTTGCAGACCGTTTGGCCGATGATGGATGAGTTGAGAGAAACTCAAGAGGTCCCGCGCTGAACTCAGGATTACCCTCAGCACGTTCCCAGAAGCTGACTGCGGCGGTGGGGTCAAAGCCAGCATCTGCCATGAGGAAAAGCCCTATTTGGTCCGCCTCAAGTTCCTTTCGGCGAGATTCGGGGTTAACGATGAAGCTTCGAATGCCCTGTTCTATCAGCGCACCTCCCAGTTGTGCAGCCCCAGATGTCGCCGAGCCAGTTCCCGCGAGCACCCCCGCGGTTGCCGCCCCGCCGACCGACGCGAGTACACCAGATATCTGTTCCGCGGGATTCGGCATGACGTGTTGAGCAAGAACGTGAGCCATCTCATGCGCGAGTACGGCTGCCAGTTCGTCATCGTTGCGAACCATGCGAAGCATTCCTGACCAGAGGAAGAGAAAATTCCCTCGCGTTGCAGCGGCATTCTTTATTGTTTCATCTGAGAAAAGGGTTACTCGCCACGCATCGCTCCGGCCACCTGTTTCCTGGGCGAGTCGGGAGACGACTCGGCGCGTTTGCATCAGGTCTGAGCGGTTGCGAGAAAGGGGAAACGTTCGGGAGAGCTCGGTCAGCACCTGGTACCCGTATTCATAATCTTCGCGCGTTGTGGAGGGAAGGGAGGGAACTTCGCCGACAGGAAAGGAGGGACGTCGAGGTGTACATGCGAGCGAGAAGGACGTAAGACATACCACTACAATCCGTAAGAGGTGTTTTTGAAACGACTCATCCCGCCATCTGAGGTCGTGCCGCCAGGATTGAGGGCAAAAGAAACAAACCATGGATAGACTCTGAGTAAATTAATCAGCACTCAATTTTGATACAAGCGAGAATGCCTTGAGGTACGCGTTCATTGGCAGGCGTTTGCATAGAAAGCGAAGACTGGTATTCGAAGGGGGCATACTTGAACAATCCCATCGTTCGGTACCGAGTTGATTAAGGGTGAGTTCTATGGTCTCGATAGACGTTTCATGGGGTATCTCAACGAGTCGATAATCGATCGCAATTAATTTTTGAACTGAAGCGGTGGCTGTATCTTGGAGGGGAGATGCGTAGGGCTGAACCGCATCTTGAACCTTCGATGCCCCATCTTTAAGTGCATCCAAGGCGGTCGAAATGATGCCACCTTCATTGGTGGTAGAGGATTGCTCATCCGCTACGAGAGGTGTTGACGTTTTTGGCTGAGATGAGGAGGGGGACACGGCTGGTGGGGCCGATTCATCTCGACATCCCGAACAAAAAATCGCGAGAAAGATGAGGAGGGTGATAGTCGAATACTTCTTTGGATGGCATCTCAGCGAGAGGCGATGAAGGGGAATGTTCGTAACCATCGAAGACAGTCCATCTAAGCGGGTTGGTGACATCTTTGATTATAATCGAACGGAGACGGGAAGACCACTGAGGCAAGCTATCGAGAGGTGAGGAGCCGAGCCACCGCCTTCAGAAACGCGATGGTGGCGAGGCCGAGCGCTACAAAGAAGAGCAGTTCTTCACCGCACCTTTTGGTGGACAGCCAACCGGTGGCAGCGATCCGTCGATTTTGAGTGTGGTCAAAGAGGTGGGTCACCCGTAACGTGCGGCCCTTCCTCCAACTGCCGTAAACGGTAACCAGATCGCCGGGATGTATATCCCCTTTGATGTGGGCTCCGACAACCTCAATCTCAATGGATTTGGGAGTGCGCTCCTGACCGGTAGGTGGAGGAGTAGGTTTTGGTGAGTTATCTCTTTCCTGGGGAGTGATGGTGAGCGATATAACTTCGATATTTCGTCCAAAAGCATCGTGCATGCGCCGCGCCGTCCTTTCCACGTGACCGGTCAGCATATGAACGGATCTTTGTCGGGTCAGATGCCAAACAAAAAAACTGGTTGTAGTGACAAGGCAGAGGAAAAATGCGGCAGATAACGCTCCCTGCTTCGCGACAAGAAGATCAACCAAGGCACCGCCGAGGAGGCAGCCACTCACAAAAAACAGGAAAAATGAGATGTTCGAGAGAAGAAGAAGAGCGAGATGTCGCAAGGGAGATTTCGGGGCCTGATCGGTAGGAGGGGCCTGTTCCTCAGTCGGAACCTGCAGAACCATATCGGTGCTCGTGGTCTCTTCCGCGTCCCGGTGCTCTCGATTAAACAACACCCTCTGCTGCCGTTTCCGCAGCTGAGCGCGGTACCATCGATAAGCAGGTAGGCGGTGACCACCCCTCATGAGCTGTTTCATGGCGGGCTCCTCTCCCTTCTTCCTACCATGGTGGTGGGAGGAGCGCAATTCGAAGAACGGGTCGTATCGCCGAGAGCGTAAATGTTCTTTCGATTACCCGAGGCACTATCCCATTACCGAGACAATCACTCGCCGCCGATGGGGGGCTCGTCGATGTTCCCAGAGGTAGATACCTTGCCATGTGCCCAAGGCAAGCGACCCATTAATTATCGGAATCGTGAGGCTGCACCCCGTTAGCACTGACTTGATGTGAGCAGGCATATCATCAGGCCCCTCGGTGGTGTGTGAAAAGCCGCTTTGTCCCTCCGGCACGAGGGCGGTTAACCATCGCTCGAGATCGCACCTCGCCGAAGGATCGGCGTTTTCCTGAATGATAAGACTAGCCGAGGTGTGGGCCAGAAACAGGTGCGCGATTCCCGCGCCGTTCTGAGTGCCCACGGTACTGCCATGAATAACGCCATGAACCTCCTCAGTGAATTCGTAGAGTCCCTGACCCTTTGTCGTAATGGTGAGTGCAGTGTGCATGGGGTGTCGGTTGAATGAATACGGAGTACGCAAATAACCCACACAAGGCGGGTAGAAATGATCGAAGGCTGGACGTGCTCGAGAGCATATTTTGCGAGGTGCCCCAGCCCGAACGCGGGATGTCGAGCGAAGCTGCCTGACTTCACGCTATCTCGATTTCGCTTGGCTAGTCAAAGCTCTCTGAGTCCGAATAATCACCTCCACATAGGGTGTGCTGTACGTCTCCTTTCTGGCTAGCTTAGTGATTGGAATACTGCTAGCGTCGTTGGATAGATGAGAGCAAATCCCGTTCGAAAATGAATATTCGAGGAGGCTATGCCACAACTACGGCCCGGATCAGAGGGAAACCCCATTTGCCACGACCGCCCCTTCGGGTCTTTTTCAACCCTGACCGTGCCCCGCGCATGGCGAGTGAGCGATTCCGACGATAGAGATGCCAGGAATGGGGTAGCAATGGGTGAGCCGGTTTCTCTCACCTTTGCTCCGCGTGCTATGGAATTCTGCTCTGCCCATCACACGGAGCGGTTGGAGTCTCCGTTCGCGGGAGGACCTCTCGGGGGATTGCCGTTTCAGTGGGTAGTGCTTCACGAAATTCTCCATCCCTTCGGCTGGCAGTTGGCGTGTGAGTCGGCCAATCGTCCTGATGTTTCGGTGTGGGGGGCGGCAGGTGAACTTCTTACCGCAGCGATCCATTCGCCGTTGCGGGGGCACTCGGGGAATCAAATATTTTGGTGGGCCAACGCTGATGCCGAAGCTGACGCGGTATACAAGACGGCCCAACTCTACGCTAGTCACCTCCTCACCCACGAGCACCCCCGATGGCTCAGCGAGGTCGAGGCCCAGATTCCTGCTCCCCTGAGGGGGAAGGATTTTAGTGGTGGGGAAACATTCCGGCTAACGCTGCCGACTCTCGACGGTGACCAGTGGAGACGGGACCTGGAGGATGCGACGCCTGAGCGAATGATGCGAGTTGCTTCGGACAGCTTCTTCTTCAATCATCGGGACGAACTGGGGCCAAGGGGTGAGTTCGATGTTGCGGTCAGCCCTGATCGCTTGCGGGCTATCCTTCCGGAGAATCTCAGATCCTTCCTTTCGGTTTGATAATTTCTCTAGGAATCGCTTTCAGTTTGTTCATCACGAGGTGCTCTCATCAGAGCCTCGGCCCGTGTGCGCTCCCAATTTTGGCCCGCTGCGACTTTGTAGTAACATCTTCCTGGCCAATTTTTTTCCTTGATGAATATGGATAATGTGAAAAGCTCTCCCGCTCAGGTGGGCACATCGCCGTGGACCCGTCACGCTATACCGTCTCATTTCGCCCCGCTTTACTCCCCCGCTGCTATACATCGCGCTGTCACCGCAGTCGGGGAGGAGATAACCGGGTGGGCGCAGAAATGCTTTGATGCGTCAGGTCTTGATGTGGTTGCCGTGCCCGTTCTGCGGGGGGGCATTATCTTTTTTGGTGACCTCGTGCGAGCGGTGCATCATTCGCTCGAAGTTGCTCCCGGGCGAGCTTGGGGGTACGAGGTCGGGCTCAACGGAGTGCAGAGCGAACGGATGCGGCTCGACCTGACTGCGATTCCGACGCGAGACAGATCGGTGCTTCTAGTCGATGATGTGTGTGATTCGGGGAGAACGCTCGCTGCAATGACGGAGCGATTGCTCGAAGAGGGAGCGCGGGAAGTTCGCTCTGCCGTGCTCGTGCGACGGGTGTTGCCCGAGCCACGCTACCTGCCGAACTGGAGTGCGTTTTCGTATGAAGGGGATGAGTGGTTTGTCGGCTACGGTATGGAGGATGGTGAGCGGTGGCGGAATCTACCCGGGGTCTATGTTATTCAACCGGCAGGGGGCACATAGTCCTCATGAAACGCACGTAGCGTCTGGGACGCGGGTGCGCAGCGATCTCGGAGAGATGTGGCGGGGTTCTTTGTGCCTTCGGCTTGTTCACCCTTCTAGATACTGTCTCGCGAGTAAAAGACCTCACATCTGCACAATCACGCACCTCATAACGAGCTTTGCGCCAGGAGACATATCGGTATGAAAACCACTGAACCATTAGAGGGACAGGTCGAGAACCGGGGAATCGCCCACAAGTTTGAGGGCTCCGAAATCTCGTATGCGCTTGATGTCATCGGCGTCTCCAAACGGTTCGACCGAGTTGCGCGGGTATCGGGCTACTCGACCTGCAAAAGTGCGCTGCTATCCCTGTTCGGGAAATCCCGTGAGGAGACCCGTCGTGCGCAGGTGGTCCTCTCAGATGTGACCCTGCGAATACCGCAGGGAGCATCGGTGGGTGTTATTGGGCGAAATGGATCGGGTAAATCAACCCTTCTCAAAATAATCACCGGTATTTACCAACCCGATAGTGGCGTTGTTCAGGTAAACGGGAGGATCGCTGCCCTCATCGAGCTCGGTGCAGGATTTCACCCTGATTTTACGGGCCGTGAAAATGTGATGTTGGGGGGTATTATGCACGGCCTGACCCGGCGGGAGGTTGAGGAGCGGTTCGCCGAAATAGTCTCTTTTGCCGAGCTGGGCGATGTTATTGACGAGCCGGTGCGAACCTATTCGTCCGGGATGTTTATGCGGCTCGGGTTTAGTCTCGCGGTCCATACCGATCCACGCGTGCTTCTGGTCGACGAAGTGCTCGCAGTCGGTGATGCTGCCTTTGTGGCAAAATGTAAAGAAAAGCTTACTGCTCTTAAGAGAGGTGGCACTACCCTTCTGCTCGTCAGCCATGATCTCGACGCGGTTGAGCGGTGGTGTGATGAGGTGTTGTGGCTTGAGGGGGGTGATGTTCGAGACCGAGGAGAGCCCCGGCGGGTGATCGATCATTATCGTCAGTTTCTGGAGCGTCGGGAGGAGCGAGAACGGTTCGCGGCACAGGAGCGAGAGTGGGAGCGGCGGGACGAGATGGTCGACGTGTCCGAATCTCGGCGGGCTAACGACGACGAGGAGCAGTCCGTCCCGATGCACGATATCATCGATGAATCATCGGATGCTTCAAAAACTGCGAATGATGCTGGTCTCATCGAGGGAGAGGCAGTAGCAGGAAGCTCGCGGTGGGGGAGTCGTGAGATAGAGATCACCCGGGTTAGCCTCACGGTTGATGATGGAAGCCAGCGAGAGCAGGCCGAGGAGCGATTCGTCGTATCTCCCGAAGATTCCGTCTCGATTCGCCTTGCCTTCACAGTCCGTCAATTGGTCGATACCCCGGTCTTTGGTGTCGGGCTTCACCGGGATGATGGGTTACTTGTTTTTGGCACCAACACCGATATCGATCGGGTCTCGCTTCCTTCCCTTCCCGAGCAGGGGGTCATCTCCTTTACCGTGCCACGCCTTGGCCTCGCCGAGGGAATCTACACCGTTGATGTTGCAGTGCATGCTGCCGACGGCTATCCCTACGACTACCAAAAACGGGCTCTCCGCTTTAGCGTTCGCTCGGGATCTGGTGAGTTGGGGGTGCTCTCGCCGAGTCGGTTGTGGGGGGTCTTCGAGGCCTGAAATAAGGGCGTCACATCCGTGTAGGCGCTCACATGAGGGGATCGTGGCGCTTATGTCAGGCCGAGGTCCCAACGACTCATTCCCTTTGGATTCTCCCCCCTTCGCGCAATTCCCCAACGTGTGCTAGGGTTTGGGCTTTATCATCCGGAAGAATCGTATCAAAACGCCGTGTTGCAATCTGTCGTTATCCCGAAATCGTCGACCCCTTCCCGCTCTCGGCGGAACCCCTTGGTGCGTACTATCGCTGAGAGTGTGAGGTATTGGTCGCTTGTGCAGGCTTTGGTGGCGCGTCATCTTGCAGGGCGATACCGGGGGTCGGTGCTGGGGTTCGTCTGGTCGCTACTGAACCCGCTTTGTCTTATGGCGGTATATACCCTCGTGTTCCATATCTACACCCGATTTGATGGCACAAACCACTACACCCTTTTTGTGTTTTGCGGTCTTCTGCCGTGGGTCTGGACACAGAGCACCCTTATTGAGGGGACATCATCGATCGCGGGGAGTGGGCATTTGGTGACGAAGTCGATGTTTCCGCCCCACATTCTCCCCTTAGTGTCTGTGTGTACCGGGCTCGTTCATTTCCTTCTCTCACTCCCGATTTTTTTCATATTTACCTTTTTTCTTGGTGGACATGTTTCGTGGACGCTGCTTTTGCTGCCGTTCGTTGTGGCGATTCATTTTTGCCTATTGTACGGACTGGTGCTGGCGGGTTCATCGCTCAACGTGTTTTACCGCGATGTGCAGCATCTGGTGGGAAATCTTCTGTCACTGATCTTTTTCCTCTGCCCGATAGTCTACCCAGTAACCCAGGTCCCTCGATCTTTTTCATGGACCCTTTCGGCCAATCCGTTTGCGGTGATAGTGCAGCTGTATCACGGGGTATTGCTACATGGTACGGTCCCCTCTGCTGAGCTATTCGGTATCGCGGTAGGGTGGGCGGTGATATCGGTCGTGGTAGGGGCGGCAGTGTTTAACCGGTATCGGGATCACCTGGCGGAGGCTCTGTGATGGGGGAGTCGATAAAGGTGGCATCGATACATCAGCTGGTGCACACCCTCAGTTACGGCGATGCAATATCGAGCGAGGTTCTCGCGCTTGATAGAGCATGGCGTGAACTTGGTTGTGTAAGTGAGATAGTTGCGCTCCACACCCATCCCCGCTATCAGGGAAAAACAAAGCATCTCGAGTGGGCGGAGGGTCAATCGCCTGATACTCTCGTGCTTCACTACTCGCTTGGATCGCCCCTCAATGATCTGTACCGCGTGAGCAATGCGACAGAGCGGGTACTTATCTATCACAATATTACTCCGCCCCACTGGTTCCGTTCGGTCAATCCCCGGGTGTGTCGGAATATTGAAGCGGGGATTCGTGATCTCGAGGAGCTGTGTCGATTGAGCGACCGCATCATTGCGGATTCCCCCTACAACGCGAGCGAGATAGAGGCCTTCGGGCTCTCCGCCGAGGTTCTTCCGTTGCCGATAGATCCGTCGCGGTGGACGGTGTCAGCAAATCCTGGAATTGCCCAGATGTTGCGAGCTGATCCACGCCCTCATCTCCTCCACGTTGGGCGGATTGCGCCGAACAAGAGGCTCGAAGATCTCATCAAGCTACTCTTTGTGCTGCATACCGCATTTCAAAAAAAAGCGGTTCTCTGGCTGGTTGGGATCGATACTGATACCGAACTATACGGGTTCGCGCTCAAGCGAATGGCGCGCGAGTTCGGGCTTGAGGATTATGTACGGTTCACGGGGGGACTTACGGACGAAGAGGTGCGGTCATTCTACGAGAATAGCTCGCTTTACCTCTGCATGAGTGAGCACGAGGGGTACTGCTACCCGGTCGTCGAGGCGATGCATTTTGGCTTGCCGGTGGTCGCCTACAATGCGGGTGCGATAGCGACGACCATCGGTGAGGGGGGGCTCATCGTTGATACGAAGGACCCTGGATTGCTTGGAGCACTCGTTGCAGAGCTACTCGATGATGCAGAGCTTCGGCGGGATATGATTAAAGCGGGACGTGCTCAGGTTGCGGCTGCTTCGTTTGAGCGATTTCGGGAGAATGTTGGGAGCCTTTTTCGGCGTGGGATGGGACGACGAGCACAATTGGATACCGCCACCGAGGTGGCACGATGAAGCCGGTAGTTGGCCTCGATGTCAGTGCACTCGATTCTACGTTTAAGGCCCATGCAGGGCGCGGTATCGGGCGGTATGTTCGAGAGCTTCACCGCTACCTTCAGGGGTATCAGAGCGACAGGATCGCCGTTGATACCTTTGACCACCAGACGTGCCGACTTCCGTCGGTGATTGAGCAGGGCCTCTCAATGATTCCCGTGGGCCGTCAGACGATTCGGCAACAGATGGTGTATCCGGTACAGCTCGGGTCGGGTCCGATGTCTCGCTTTTCAGCACTCCATTTCCCCGCCCACATGGATGCCCCGGCGTGGACGTGGAAGCCGTACATCCTGACGGTGCTCGATCTCATCCCCCTTGTGCTCGCCGAACTCTATGCGGCTGATGTGCCCGGGTGGCGATTTCGGTTCGCGCGTTACCTCGAACTTCGGGCGATACGAGGTGCGTCGCTGATCCTCGCGATCAGCGAATGCACCGCGCGCGATCTGGAGCGGGTGCTCGGAATACCTCCCGAGCGGATTCGGGTCACGCCACTTGGGGTTGACGAGTCGTTTTTTGCGCACGTAACTGAGCAGGCCCGCGAGCGAGCATGGGAGGTCGTAGGGCTTCCGCGGGAAGCGACGATTCTTCTGTACGTTGGTGGGATCGACCCGAGAAAAAATGTCCTCGGATTAGTTCGGATGTTTGACGAGCTGCTGGCTGCACGCCGATCCTCGGGTCATGGGTTGCCACATCTGGTTATTGCCGGGCGAATAGAGGAGGATCGCGGGTATCCGGGGTTATGCGGAGAGATTCGGAGGCGGGGGCTTGAGGATTTTATCCATCTCGTTGGGTACGTTGCCGACGACGTATTAAAAGGATTATACCAGATTTCCACTATATTTGTTTTTCCGAGTCGTTACGAGGGTTTTGGACTGCCGCCACTCGAAGCCATGGCGGCGGGATTGCCGGTAGTGAGCTCGCGGGCCGCCTCGCTCCCCGAGGTGCTCGGTGAGGTCGGGATAGGGGTGGAGCCAGATGATACGGGAGGGTGGGTCGCGGAAATAGGAGCGCTCCTCGATGATCCGGAGCGCAGAGAGCGCCTCTCGAGAGAAGGGACAGTACAGGCCCGCCACTTTAGCTGGGTTCGCACCGGCGAGACTACAGCGGCGGCATATGAAGAGTTTTGTCAGGAGCGATTTGCATGGCGATCGTCTCAGGTACCGGCGTGAAGGGTGATGGCCATGAGAGACTTAATCATGAGCCGAACGCACCCAGTCCGTCATTGACACAAGATGCCCTGATTCTCGGCCTTTTTATCGCGCTTGGTTTCGTGCTGCGATGGCAGCTAATGGCCCGAATGCAGTTTTCGATAGATTCAGATGAGGCGATAGTCGGCCTCATGGCGAATCACATCCTTGAGGGGAGAGGTATTCCCGTCTTCTATTACGGGCAGCATTATATGGGGAGCCTCGAGGCGATACTCGTCGCGAGCGCCTTTTGGCTTTTTGGAAGCTCCTCGCTAGTCCTCCGTTCCGTTCCTCTCGTTGTATCTCTCTCGATGATTCCCGTGATGTACCTGCTCGGTCGCGAGGCGGCAGGGCGACGATCGGGGCTTATCGCGGCCTGTCTCTTCGCGATTCCCCCCGCGGCGCTTGTCGAGTGGAGCACCAAGCCGCGGGGGGGATTTATCGAGATCGTGTGGCTGTCAGCAGTTTGTCTCTGGTGCGCCCTAAAGTGGACCCGCACGGGGGTACCATCTCTTCGTCAGTCATCCGTGATCGGATTCCTCCTCGGGGTGGGGTGGTGGGTTAATAACCAGATTATTTTTACCATCGCCACGGTGGGAGTGATATGGGCGTTGACGATAGGATTTCGCTCGCAAAGTTTCTCGCGAGGTATCCGACACGGTTTTACTCACGGATTGGCGGGCGTAGCCACGTTTCTGATCGGGGGGGCACCGTTCTGGGTCCACAATATTCTCTCAGATTTTCAATCCTTTAAGCTCTTTGGCCCCTCATCCGAACCGTGGACGAATGCGGTCGGTTTTTTTGAGAATGGTCTTCCAATCATTGTGGGAGCGAAGCGGTTCTGGTCAACGAACGAGGTGTGGTCAGGTTCAGCGATTTTTGCTGCCGTGTTGTACGGAATCGTCGCGTTGATCTTGTGTGTGATGCGTGGGCCTATCGGTGGTGATGCGACATCTGAAGATCTAAAGGATTGTGGATCAGAGCATCCCTTTGCGGTACTGCTACCCGCTATCTTCATCATTGCCACCGCAACAATCTTTTCGCTTTCCTCGTTTGGATGGCTTTCGTCCGCGCCTCGGTATCTGCTTCCGTTGTATCCTCCCCTGTTCGTGCTTATTGCGGTCGCGCTCTCGCGAGTGAGGGGGGTACTCGCGGTTGCGGGAGTGGGGATCTTTGTGGCATTTCATGTAGCATCCTCGGCAGGAGGTGGGTGGCCGGTCCCGGGAGAGCCATTTGTGTACAAGGAGGAGCGGGTTGCGCGCGATCATCGGTCGCTTATCAAGTGGTTGACCGAACATCAGGTTGCGTGGGTTCGGACGAATTACTGGATCGGTTATCGATTGGCGTTTGAGACGGGAGAGCGGGTGCGGTTTTTGGTCCTCGGTAAACCTCGTGAGACTCGGATTGCGGAGTACCCCCGAGCGGCAGAGGCGGTTCCGGTGGATGCGTTCGTGTATGTTCTCACCCCACGACTCGCACAGGAGGTCGCCGAGAGCATGGTCAACTTGGGAATGACATTCGAGCGCACCGAGGTAGGCTCGTATGTCATTCTCCATGATGTTCATCATCCCCTTTCGGGTTTGGAGCGGATTGATTCTGCTCGCATCTCCGCGACTGCCTCGGTTAATCCTGATTCAGCGGGGAAAGCAATCGATGGCTCGCTCGAAACTCGATGGGGCTCCGCGCAGCCACAATCGTCGGGGATGATGGTCCGGGTGGCCGCGCTTGATGGTGCAATAATCTCCGGTGTTCGGATTTCTCTCGGGGCGTGGTGGACTGACCATCCCCGCGAATTGTTGGTCGAGTGCGAGGTGGGGAGCGATAAACGAACAGTGCTGTCACCGAGCAATTTTCGATCGCTTGATCATCATCTGGGCTGGGAAGATCTCGAGCTATCAATGAAAGGCTTACCATGTAATGCCGTCGTTCTTCGTCAGCTCGGAGCACATCCTCTGTTCGATTGGTCGATTGCGGAGGTTCAACTGTTTCAGCAGCGAAGTTACCGTGATGAGTCGGCGGAATTTCATCCGTGAATGTATAATCGGAAAGATATTGACGATGAAGGTCCGCTACAAATTTATCTCGGTCGTCGGAGCCGTAGGGCTTCTTTTCCTCCTTTTTGTGGCGGCGGGAACTGTTGACGTATTCAACGCGCTCTCGCGGGTGACCATCTTTTCGATGGTTGTTCTTGTGGGAGTTTCGGGTCCCCTCATTTTGGTAAGCGTCATCAAATGGCGCGCCTTTTTGAGTCTTTTTGGGACTGCCCCTGGAGTATGGCGACTAACGGAGCTCTACCTGGTCGGGTACTTTGTAAATCTCTTTCTGCCCTCTCAGATCGGGGGTGATATCGTGCGGAGTCTCTCAGCGTCGCAGCCTGGTGGCAAAGTTTCCACCGTTGTCTGCACCTTTCTCGAGCGTTTTACGGGGCTTCTTGCGATGGTCACTATCGCTGCGGCGGGTTTACTGGTGACGGCTCAACCACCCCTTGTGGTTTTGGTCGTGGTGTTGTTCGCGATCGTGGTATGGGGAGGAGCAGTGGCGCTTTGGGTGGTGATTCCGACGGGGTGGATTCCCTCTCCGCGGTTAAAGGAGCAACTCGCTAAGATGGAGCATGCCCTCTCATTGGTGAGAAAATCCCCTGCGGTCCTCAGCCAATCGATCTTTCTTTCTCTTATTTTTCATACCCTCGCGGTGATTAATACCCAGACGGCAGCGTGGGCGATCGGTGCTCCTTCGATTCCGTTTGCCGATCTTTTTGTTGTTGTTCCGTTGGTGCTGATCCTCGGGAGTGTCCCGGTCACCCCGAGTGGGCTCGGCGTCCAGGAGGGGGTTTGGGTTTTTTTTCTGGGCCAGGTGGGAGTGTCACCGGCCGATAGCCTGGCAATTAGTCTAGTGCTTCGCGCAAAATCATACCTGCTTGCGACGGTGGGTGGGATTGTGGTGGTGCGGGATCGAATGAGGGGCTGATACATGGGCGATATGTTTATTCCGAACAGTTCACCAAATGACGGTATTCAGGAATTAAATCTAACGCTGCACCATGTTCGTGATGGTTCGAGCTCTCTGCAGGAGCATCAGTGGCAAGAATTTCGAAGACTCGCCCGAACCCTCGTGTTCGGGCCTCCGTTCCAATATGTGTTTGCCGTTGTGGGGGCTGAGTCAGAACGGGAAAACGTTATTGAGGCGCTCGATGCTGTCTTCAAAGCCAGTGGCGTTTCTGCGCGACGCTTTGAATACCGTGAAGGAGGGTCAATCGGTCACACGGCGGAATCGCACGATGAATGCGATAACCGCACCGAGAAATTTCGTCGTGCTTCGGCGCGAGTGCACGATCTGCAGCGACAAATCGCGGCGGCGACCTCTGAGCTTCAGCCTCAGGTTCTGCATATTGCTCTCCCGCGGGAATTCTGGTCTCCGCAAGTCTTCGACGCCTTCAACATTAGAAGGGAAAATATCGCCAGAGAATGCGCCGGGCATCGTCTTCTCTTTTGGCTTGCTCCAGACGTGATAAGCGACCTTGCTCGGTATGCTCCTGATGTGTGGAGTTGGCGCTCGGGTTCGTATGACTTTTCCGCGCAATCACGGTCATGAGGTGTCGGTTGGCGAGTCAGCACTATCGCTGCAGATAGGTCGAATGGCATGAAGATGATTCGGGATGAGGTGTTTCCTCGTCTTGAAATTGCGAATGGCTTTTTCGCTCGCCTCTGCCCTCATCGTGGCGGTGCGGTTGACTAACAATCGCTCGCTGGATAAGTGAATGAGCATTTTGATGGCAATCAGGGTGAAAACCTCGCGAGTTTCACCGGACGCATTAAAGTAGTTGGGAGGGGGTGTAGGAGTTATTTCTGGGCCAGGTGGGAGTATCGTCTGCCGTTAGCCTTGCACGTAGTTTAGTGCTTCGCTCAAAGTCATTACTACGTGCGACGGTGGGTGAGATAGTGGCGGTGTGGTATCGAATGAGGGGTGGATTGAGGAGGCTTCCCCGAGAGGGGCGTTACGCGGCGGTGCTTGCGAACGATGGTTCCGGGGGAAGAGTTCCTGAAACCGAGTCAATCTGAGCGGAGCTGAATGTCAGCGAACTCAGGTGATCGAAAACGAACGGACGACAAAAAAGGAGGCCCCGTTGTCCTCTGGGAGGAGCAACAGGGCGGAATGTCAGAAGCGCTGACGCGGGCGCGTCGACGACGGACTGTCCGCGGGTGCTGGTGTCGTCGGAGGCATCAGCAATTCGGCGTTGGCGGGTCTCACCTCAAGTCGTTCGACAGGAAGGGTTGCCGTAGCTCGAGCTCTAAAGCCGTACTTCCCGCACCGGGTATCGTAGTATTGCCCACTGCTCCCGAAGGAGAAGAGTTGGGCGCATTCTACGATCTCCTGCTGAGACCGACAGTCAATGGCGTTTTTCACCAAAGACACTTCGATCCCTCCGGAGAAAACCCACTGGTTATTGAACCCAGAACTCGGAAAAGCTGCGATGCTCACCGAGTTGTTCCCGCACTGGACTGCCCCTTTGATGGAAGGACCGCCAGGGAGGGTTACAACTCCCTCGAACTTCGATTCCCCGTTGGGATTGAACACCATCTGGGAGTTAAAATTCGTCCCTGTCCCGATCGCAGTTGGCTGAGCCGTGGTGTTTGATATCGCCGTGGGACTTGCTGTGTTGGTCGTCATGTTTGACTGCTCCGTGGCACCAAGACCACTGCACACCCCGCCTTGGCACGCAAGGGAGGGCAGAGCGACCATGGGCAACAAAAGAGGCCCGCCGATCAAAGTCCCGATCAGCACTTTTTTAACCAAATTAACCTTCATCATGTGGGTAAGTGAATTACCGTTGATGGCCTTCAAAGCACGAGTTGGAACCGCTCTTTTTCACCGTTCCACCCGTTTTCTAGAAAATCAACGCTCCTCCACTTCTTCTGGGAAGCCTTCCATCAAAAAATTTGCGACTTCCTCATTCGACATTCCCCAATTAATATATTTCTTCGGTTATGACCGTTTTTTCCCCTTTCGTGATGTCAGGGGGAAGCTCGCTGTAACGGACTCAAAAAATGAAAGGGAGGGACGCGCTGACGCGAGACCCTCCCGGCGACTAACCTAGATTAGCCACCCTGCTTACCGGTTCAGTTGAACAGAGACCCGGACCCGATGAATCGGAACTCGGTCCAATCCTCAGCCTCAATGGTGAGGTTGGTGGAGTTCCTGACTTGCTCGGTCCACTGCTGGGACTCTTCCACCACTTTTTGGATAATGGTGGTCTGGTTGCCAGTTTGTCCTCCGCTTCCGGTGCAGTTGCACTCGGGGAGCAAGGTATAAGTAGACGAGTCATTCGTCGTTTGACGGGAACTGAATGCTCCTGTCACATTTCGAAGGGACTCGGTAACACTGGTGCCGTTTGACCGAACCGTTGAACCGCCCCATTTCTGGTAGATTTCAGCATTGGCAGCAGGGCCAACGAGAAGTCCGCCGAGAACCGTTGCGGTGACGGTGAGGGTGCCACAAAAATTGCGAACGATCATTTTAAACCTTTGTACCCCAAAAGCGTACCAATTTCAGAGATACAAAACAAATAGATGATCGAGAATTTTTTAATAATCCCTGTTCGTGCCGGGAAAAGACCACAATTCTTTTGGGGCAATCAAGAACGAGGAAGAAAGACGAAAGCTTTACATTCTTCACCTCAGTGAGGATACTCAAGAGGTAGGTTTTTGAAGAGAGATGGACTCATTTCGGTCGATTGAGCCTACTGGAGCAATCCGAAAGGTCATTTGGGCAACGTCGTTGAGAGGTATCGCTGCTTCTCTCATGTCCCTCTGGTTGATCAATGTCGGTTCAGTGCCCGCTGCTGCTGGTCCACTGTGGTCTAACCTGTCGGGGCAGTTGGAGCAGGAGGTAGGGAGCTTTGGTCAAGGCCCAGGTCCTGCTGCTCAGGAGGTGTTCGATTCGGGACAGTCCCAGTCAGATTCGGCCTTTCCTGAGGAAAAGGAGAAAACGACGAAGTTTTACCTCCGAATCGTCCGGGGTGGTAACGTGGTCGAAGTGGTGGAGGGAGACAGAGTCATTCGCGTTTTCCCGGTTTCTCTGGGAAAACCGGGATGGGAGACCCCCCTCGGCACCTTTCATGTTATCCAGATGGAGGAGGATCCTGTTTTTCGAAGTCCGTTCGACGTGACGGATATTCGGCCATCGGGTGCTCCCAACAACCCGCTGGGCTCTCGTTGGATTGGATTTTACCAAGATCATGAGGGCATCGCGATAGGATTCCATGGAACAAACCTCGAGCGTTTGCGACCCTCACACGGGTGTGTGCGAATGCACAATGCGGACGTAAAGGAGCTCTTCCGATACGTCTCAATAGGTACTGTTGTCAAGGTTGTCCCCTAGGTGCGGAGTACGAGGCAACCCCTCGTACTCCTTTCTTACAAGTTTATTTTTTAGCGTGGCTCATGTGAGTCGGGTCCTGCGGACGGCTCGGGCGGGTACTTCGGGTTAAACCGCCATAATGGATGGTCCCGGTGTCGGCTAGGCCCGGGCGCTCTGCGCTTCCTCAGCCTGAACCTATCTGGCGTAGCGAGCTGGACCTGAGGCGGGACGCGTTACCTCTTGGGGGGAAGGGTTGGTCAAAGAGGCGACCAATGCCGCCATGCGCATATGCGGATTTTGTCCGTCGGAAAGAGGTTGGAATCCGTCAATAGTGAGCGGAGCTGTCCGCTGTCCACTGGTGACAGCCGTTATCGCGTTCCGTGCTGCGGTCTGAAGGACGCCGGGAGAGCCCTCTGTCCCGACCGTTTGGCGATGGAGATGCATTCTTACAGCCGTGAGGCTTGCGTCCGGGGGACGGTCGGTCGGGATGGGAAACACCTGCTCTCGTGTCGCGTATGAAATACCATCAGCGGTCTGATGTTCGACAACGATCTGAGTGACCGCAACCTGTGCTCCATTGGCCGCTTTTACCAGCTGCACATTCTGGGAGGTTCCAACGCTCACATCGTGGTGACCCGGAATTTGAAATGACAGCCTCTGCGATGTCACATCACCTCGGGGCGTCAGCCCTGCTAGCGGCAGGCCAGCGAAGAGAGATAGCACCGTATTCGGGTCCACTCGGCCATTCTGTCGAGATTCTCGAGACAGGGTGTTGTGCCCAGCTTGGAGCAGTCGCGTTTCCTGAGCCTCGAGATCCCCCTTTACTTGGTGTTGAGTTACCAACGGTGGTGTCGGGCCGCTCAGCACGACCTGCTGTTCAAAGGTCACTCTGTGGGTTTGACTCACTGCATCCGGGATACCTGTTCGCTGGGCGCGACCGGATATCGACCTGGTGGTATCGGGAGTATCGACGTGAAGGCTTATCCTGCTCGTTGCCGTTGACTGACCATTCTCGGTTGATACGCTGGCGTCACTGTTTACCCCCATGTCGTAGATATGAGAGTACGGGCGACGATAATCAATCTGAGGGTTTTGGTTCCGATGCTCCCATGGCTTTTCGCCACCCCTCCGCTGGCTGCTGATTTCGCGCCGCTGCTGCTCGTGAATAGCTGCGCGCAGCTCATCAGGAGTGGGAATCACCGGTTCTGCAACCGCCGACACAGCGACCTGACGTACCGCGGCGAGTCGCTGCTGTGCGTCTCGCGCAACTGCGGGATTGGTTGAGGCAGCCCGCTCCTCGAGAGCACTGACCAGCACTTTATTTTCTCTCTCGAACCAACGCCACACCGCTTCGTTCAGCTGTTCTCTCGGCTTAACTGCGCCATTAGCTTGAAACGCTGAAACACCAGTAACCGCTTCAAAGTTTCTGGCCAATTCCCCCTGCTGGTGCATATCTGCCTGTGCAAAGACGTGAACGGCTGCGTTGGCCGGGAAAAAACTCGCAGTCATCGGGGTAGCAAGGCTTTCGATCGGTTGCAAGGCGGCTGTGCGGAGCGCGGAGAGTTTTTCCTGTGCCTCTTGGGCGATATCCGTTTTATTCGATCTTGCTGCGGTCTCGAGCGGGGCGATCTCGGGATTGGTGTGTCGTTGTCTGGCTAACAGCTCCTGTTCGAGCTCCTGACGCGATTTGACGGTACCGTCTGCCCACAGGGGGGAGACGCCACCACTGGCCTGTTCAAAGAGATGTTGCCTGACCGTGTCCGCAGAGCTTGCAAAACGCTGAACAGTTCTCGTGTCGAGATCTGAGACTCTCATCACGCTTAGTTCCCGAGCGTTAATCGATTGGACGACCTCGGGGGGAAGTTTGATTCGCTGTTGGGGGATGGCATCGGGACCGGGAATAACCACGGGGAGGACTCCCACTGGGCCAACACCGACGGCTCCCACGGTAACGGCTGCTTTGCCTTCGCCTTTACCATAAAATAAGAGCGATTCTGAGGCTTTATCAAGAACCCATTGGTTGCGATCATCCGGTCGGCGGAAGGTGGCTATCGCTCCCCAAGAGCCGGGGACGAACGATCCAACGGGGATACCTAAGATATCCAACTTGTTATAGCCAATTTGGCCCGAAAATCCCGGCCGTTCAATCTTTACCTGCCCCACTGGCCCGGTCACGCCGACACCGGCGGTAACAGAGGTCTGATTCCGTTTGCTATCAGGTCCCTGAGAGCGATTATCAACGGTGATCTGAGCCGTGGGACCGGAGGGCGAGAACCCAATCGTTGCGGCGGTGGATGTGGAAGTAAGAAGGTACGGTTCGCCTCCCCAAGAGGAGACAGATCTATTCTCCCTCTTAACCCCACCCCCGACGACAGGGCCTCCCACGTACCCCCCCTGAGCACTCACGGTTGTTTGGCGCGTTATCACCGTGGGTCCCTGGCCGCCGGTGCCTGATCCAGATGAAACCGAAATTCCTCCCAGGCCTCCTAATGGACCTGAGCCGGGAGCTAATGCAGCCGAGGCGTGAAAGCCGACCCGAGTGGGGAGCGGTATTGAGGGAGTCGCCCCATCGTCAGGCTTCATCGGCACGAAATAGGGCTGATAAGTGCCAGGTATCGTCTTACTGGGCACAAATGCGACCAATGAGGCTGAGTCTGTTGGAGGGTTAGGTCGTAGGTAGCCACTGTCTCGGAGCCCTATCATAAGACCCCGAACAATCTCTGGCTTGGCTGGCCCGCCCGAGACGGTCCCATTCGCGCGAAGCACCGCCTCGTTGTTTGCAGTGTAATCGGCCGGCGAAGAGGTTGAGGGCTTTAGCACAATTGCGGGATTCCTCCCGGGCGCGGTGCCGGCTGGGGTCGCGAGGGGCTGCGCGCCGGGGTAATCAGCCAAAGAGAGAGGTTGCCATCCGCCATGTGGTGTTTGCACATAGAACTTGTCTTCGGTTTTTGTCGGGGCTGGTGGGGTGACTTGCGACCCTGGTTGAGTCGACGCCGTGACGTCGGAAGGTTTGCTGGTTCGGTCAGGTCTCGGTTGGGGTTCCGCGGCGGGCAGTGCTGGCGTGGGCGTAGTGTCGGTTGTCGCGGGTGGGGGAGTACCGGGAACGATTTCGGGGACTATAGCCATGAAGGGTTGCGACCTACCGCATGAAGAAATACAACAGCTCTCTGGAGGTATGGGAGGATTGGCTCGGGGTGTGCGGTAATAGATCTCGATTGATGGGGGGCTGGCAGGGGTGAGGATCGTTCGGGGACGAGAATGACCGCTCCCCCGACCGTGAGCTCCAAATCGGGTTCCCACGCAAGTGGGGGGGCTGCGACCCCTCCCTGCTCATGAAGCCCGCGGCTGTGCCTCCACCATGACCGGCGCGCGGATAGACAACCGCCCGTTGGTGCAGGTGACGGTCGTGTTGTTGAACAGGTTAGTGTAGGTTCCATCTGCAAATGGAACAGAAACCTCTCGAGTTCCACCCGACAGGTTAAAGATGCCGTAAAAATGACCGGCCGCGGAGTTCATCCGTGCCTGAATGAGATCGGATTGATTGGTATCGATGATATCGAACCGACGAACTGTGGCGAAGGCGGGGGATTTTTTTAAGGCGACAAGATGCTTGATGAAGTCATAGAAGTCGCAATCTTTTACCGTAAGGTCGATGAGGTCCTTGTCAAAAAGTGAAGGGGTCTTGGCATTGAGCGTTTCCTGACCCGCGTAGAGGAATCCGATCCCGTTCTGGAAGAACGACCATGCAGTGATGTTTGTCAGAATGGTGCGGTCTTCGGCGTATGATGCGGCACGTCGTCGATCATGATTCTCGAGGTAGTGCACTTTCAGGTAGTTGTCGGGATATATGTGGCCCTGTGCGTGAGCGAGGGTGAGATACGTTGCCAGACTGTTTTTACCCGAGAAGTATCCCTCGAGCGTATCAAAAATATCGTAGTCGTACAGAGCGTCGAACGCGAGGTACATCTCGGCATCGCTGTGGGTGATAAATCCTGCTTCTCTGAGGTCCCGAAGGAGAACGGGATCGAGCGATTCAGAGAGCCAGATGGTATCAGGCCGAACAGCATCTACCGCAGTCCTTGCCTTCATCCAAAAAGTGATAGGCAACATCGGCGCAACGTCACACCGAAAGCCATCGACGCCGATTTTTACCCAGTACAGAAGGGCGTCGATAAGAGCATCCTGAACCTCAGCTTTCGAGGTAAGAAGATCGGCGATATCAGACCAGTCACCGACCCGATTCGCGAGAGCGCCGTCCTTGTAGAGGTAGAAGTCAGGCCGCTCGGTTATCCACTTTGCATCTCGGGCGGTATGGTTGAAAACAATATCGATCATGACCTTGAGTCCGTTCTGATGAGCGGCGTTAAGAAGTGAGATAAAGTCCTCAAGGGTGCCGAGCTCAGGATTGACCGCGCAGTAGTCAGTTATCGCGTAGGGGCTCCCGAGAGAGCCTTTGCGAGCGGTGACCCCAATCGGGTGAATCGGTAACAGATACAGGATGGAAACGCCGAGATCCGCGATACGGGGGAGGTCTCTCTCGAGAGCCGTAAAGGTTCCCTCGGGCGAGTAGTTGCGGACGAAGACCTGATAGATCGTTTCGTTCTTAAGGTGCTGTTTCTTTGTAAGGTGCTCGAAGGGGGAAGGGGGCGGGGTCATGATTGCTCCTTAAGGATGACTCTGCAGAACTATGATTGAACTGAGGTGAGAGGGGAATTTCGCACTTTGGCGGGGTGAGAGCAACGGGATGGGGTAGATTTTCGGGAGAGTGTTCGGTTGTGGAGGGTCGGTTGCATTGACTTCCCCGTTCCGAATGCTTACCCACCAAGTAGACCCACCGATTCGGCCGGATGACAGTGTCGCGGCGATAATCTGGGTTTGATGTCGTGGCTAACACCAGGCAACAATTCATCTTGTAAGCATTCCATACGCGCATCATAAACGGAGGACGGCATGACGGGGCAGCGTTTTACTGAGAAGGCTCAAGAGGCTCTCCAGCAGAGTCAGAAGGTGGCGTTTGAGCGTAAAAGTCCTGAGATAGACACCGACCATCTGTTGTACGCCCTCGTCGTGCAGGAAGGGGGATTGGTTGGGCGGCTGCTTGCGAAGGTCGGTGTTGAGCCTTCGGTGGTCGCTGATGAGACTGATCGTGCATTGCGGAAGAAGCCTGCGGTGAGTGGTGGTGGCGTTGAATTAGGAAAAGCGTATGTCAGTCAGCATACGCAGCGATTACTCGCCGCAGCAGAGGAAGAAGCGCGGCGGTTGCACGATGAATATATCTCAGTTGAGCACCTTTTCCTCGCGTTGGTGGAGGAGGGTGAACGGGGTCCTGGTGGGCGAGTGCTTAAGGGGTTGGGGGTGACCCGTGACAAGGTGCTCGCAGTCCTTTCAGGTATTCGCGGGGGGCAGCGGGTACAGAGCGCAAATCCGGAAGCGACCTACGAAGCTCTGGAAAAGTATGGGCGCGATCTCGTCAAAGAGGCCCACAAGGGAAAACTTGATCCGGTGATCGGGCGCGATGGTGAGATCCGTCGGGTGATTCGGATCTTATCGCGAAAGACAAAGAACAATCCCGTACTTATCGGGGAGCCGGGTGTGGGAAAAACGGCTATCGTCGAAGGGCTCGCGCATCGGATTGTGCGGGGGGATGTTCCTGAGGGGCTCAAAGACCGAACGATATTCTCCCTCGATATGGGAGCGTTGATAGCAGGGGCAAAGTTCCGGGGGGAGTTCGAGGAGCGACTCAAGGCGGTGCTCCAGGAGGTTCGACAGTCGGAGGGAAGAATTATTCTCTTTATCGATGAGCTCCACACCATCGTCGGCGCCGGAAAGGCAGAAGGGGCGATGGACGCGGGGAATATGCTGAAACCGATGCTTGCGCGGGGAGAGCTCCATTGCATCGGTGCGACTACTCTTGATGAATATCGGAAGCACATTGAGAAGGATGCGGCGCTTGAGCGGCGATTTCAGCCGGTCATGGTGAGCGAACCGAGTGTCGAGGATAGTATATCGATTCTGCGAGGGGTGAAGGAGCGGTTTGAACTTCATCACGGAGTGCGAATTCTTGATGCTGCTCTTGTTGCCGCGGCCACCCTTTCAGACAGATATATCGGTGATCGGTTTCTGCCTGACAAGGCAATCGACCTCGTCGATGAAGCGTGTGCGACGATACGAACTGAGATCGATTCGATGCCGGCAGAGCTCGATGAAGTCACGAGACGGATGATGCAGCTTGAGATCGAACAGGCAGCGTTGCGGAAGGAGATCGATCGGGCGAGTGGCGAGCGGCTCAAAGGGGTAGAGAAGGAGCTTGCGGATCTGAAGGAGACGTCGACGCAGATGCGCGCGCAGTGGCAGTCAGAGAAGGGAGCAATCCATAAGGTCCAACAGATCCGGGAGGATATCGAACGGGTTCGGCGGGAGATTGAGCATGCGGAGCGCTCCTACAACCTCAATCGACTCGCTGAGCTTCAGCACGGGGTATTACCCGGGCTACTGAAGAATCTCGAAGATGAGCAGAAAGGAGGTGAGCGAGAGAGTGGTCGATTATTGCGGGAGGAGGTCACAGAAGAAGAGATCGCCGAGATCGTCGCTCGGTGGACTGGCATACCGGTGACCCGGCTGGTACAGGGTGAGCGGGAGAAGTTACTTAGTCTTGATCGAACTCTGCACGAACGGGTGATTGGACAGGAGGATGCGGTCCAAGTGGTCGCTGATGCAGTCATTCGGGCCCGCTCCGGGATTAAAGATCCGCGCAAACCAATCGGATCATTTCTCTTCCTCGGACCGACGGGGGTAGGAAAAACTGAGCTGGCCAAGACCCTTGCGGCGACCCTCTTTGATTCCGAGGATAGTGTGGTTCGGATCGATATGAGCGAGTACATGGAGAAACACTCGGTTTCTCGCCTTATTGGGGCGCCTCCCGGGTATATCGGCTTTGAGGAGGGGGGACAGCTGACGGAAGCGGTCCGTCGACGTCCGTACTCGGTCGTCCTCTTTGATGAAATTGAGAAGGCGCATCCTGAGGTCTTCCATGTGCTGCTGCAGGTTCTCGATGATGGGAGAATTACCGATTCCCAGGGCCGAACGGTCGACTTTAAGAATACGGTAATTATTCTGACTTCTAACATCGGGTCGCCGTACCTCCTCGAGGGGGTGGGTAGTGATGGTGAGATATCGGAGGAGGCACAGTCGCTCGTGCAGGCTGAGCTCCGGCGGACGTTTCGCCCGGAGTTCCTCAACCGGATCGATGAAACGGTGCTCTTTAAACCCCTCACGATCGGTGATATGGCCCAGATCGTTGTGCTTCAGCTCGCAGATGTGGTCAAGCGGCTTAAGGATCGGAATATCCGACTTGAGGTGTCGGATGAGGCGCGGCGCTTCATAGCGGAAGCAGCGTATGATCCTGCGTACGGCGCCCGGCCTCTTAAGCGATATCTCCAGCGGGAGCTTGAAACGAGGCTCGGTCGGAAGTTAATCGCGGGTGACATCCTTGATGGTCAGACGGTGTATGTCGGGGTACAGGATGGCCACCTCGTTTTTGGGACCGAGCTGCTTTTTGATAATCCGAGCTTTGCGATTCAGTAAAGGGGGGAGAGTTGGAGGTCGTAAGCACCGCCTACTCTCCCTGCCCATCAACACGTTGAGCGCATCTTTCGGGATCCCATCAGAGTTGCCGGATCAATGTGATGGAAAAGTCCGATTCAATGTGTGAGGGGTTGGACATGGTACAGATAAGAGACTGGTCGACCGTTGAATTTTTTCCAGGTCTGTCTCGATCGGGCTTTACCATACGTGTCGACGATCCAGAGCGTTTTCTTTGGCAGACATTTGTGTTGCCGGTTAGGATAACCTGATAGCGATCCGATTCGATTTTATTTTTTCTCTCTCTGAGTACGAGCGGCTCTCGATCGAGCGAGGGGGCTGTTTTGAGATTGATGCCACATCGATAAACTACATTTCAGTCGAGGATTTAATCATCCATAGGCTCGTCGCCTCTCGCCCGCGGGACTTTGAAGACATACTGTACGGCATTCTGAGAAATCCTGACTATGATCGGTTGTATGTCCTCAAATGGCTGGAGGAGTATGACCGCGAGTTATCAACCAATCTCATTGAAATATTCGAACAGATTGTTGATAAAAGTCGCAGAGCACGGTGATATGAATAGACACTGCAAACGGTCAATATCCGCCCTCCTGTAGCCGTCCACTACCATCGTTTAAAACTGAGGGTAACGCCTTTGTTCTCGGCTCGAAACTTCGAAAGCCATGTCATAGCATGCAAGAGCCATCACTGGTTGCGACAACGTCTGCAGCGGCGTTTTCGGTCGGGTAAATAGCGACGATTGATCGCTTTTCGATGATTGCAGAACCAGATAGTTGAAACGGATCGGAGCGGACTGTGCCGATGCCGTGGCGAAAGAGGAGGCCCGACCATAGACCTTCTTTCAGAACGCCCCAGCCGAGCGTCTGGCGAGCGGTCCCGCGGGGTATTTCGAGTGCGCGGTAGATAGTTCGGTCGGGATCGCTCACGAGAAGAACAGAGGGCAGGTGATAGCGGGTCCGAATGGAAAGCATCTCCTCGAGCGGGCTCATCGTAACGATAACGATATGGCGATAATGCCCCTCAAGGAGCTCGTTCTGTTCGCTGAGCGCTTTAAGGCTTTTACGGCAGAAGGTACATCCAAGGTGTCGGAGGAGGAGTATCAGAACAGAGCCGTCGTCTGAGAGCTCAGCAATAGATCGATGAGTGCCGTCGGGCACCACGGAAAGGACTGCATCGGAAGCGGTGTCGGTGGTCAAATGACGCCGACGTTCGCCCGATTGATTCTCCGACTTTGCGTGCAGATCAATCGTCCAGATGAGTGCGAGGATACTCGGCACAAAAAACAGACAATCAACGAGTGCCATCGGGACCCCCACAGGAGCGGGAAGGTCTCCCCAAAGTACCAGCATGATGCTTGCGACGGGGAGCGCAATCTGGCCGCTCGCGATAAGTGCGGTGATCGCCCAATGGCGAAGGGGGTCACGCAGCGGAAAGATGAGGCCCAAGCCACTCACGCCTACCATGATTGCGGCGAGTCGCAGAGGCCATATCGCCGTGGTGGGGAGGAGTCCGATCAATGGAAATAGATCGGCGGGAAGGAGAAGAAGGCCAAGCGCGAAGATTTCATAGTAGAGCATCACCGAAATGAGGGCGGTGCGGATTTTGGCTTCGGGTGAGTCTTTCATGGATAGTATTGTTTAAGAACGGTGGGTATAGGGATGATTCTGAGCGCTCTCACGTGAGGCGACAAGTTGGAACCCATTCGGCACGGATGCCCTGGAGGAAGTGGTAGTTGATTTTGAAGCCCGCGCCGGGAGTAGCGTTGAGCTGGTGGTCTGTATCCAACAGGCAAGGCTCATGTGAGGTATAACCTGCACTGGAAATCTTGTTAGTTGAATGACCACCAGAGCCACCCTATGATGACGGTGCCATGATCAGGAGTAAAGATCGCCGCATCGGGGAGGTACAGGAAAAATGGAAGCAACCAAGGTAGTTGGTATCGGAGCATCAGCGGGTGGACTCGAGGCGTTACAGGTCATGTTTCAGGGAGTTCCCCTGACTGCAGGAGTCGCCTACGTTGTCGTTCAACACCTCTCCCCCGATTTTCCTAGTATGATGGATGAGCTGCTTGGCAGGATCACCGAGCTTCCGGTGATGATGGTCGAGCACGGAATGTCGATCAAGCCGAATGTCGTGTATGTCAACGCACCTGGTAAGGAGGTCGCGATTCAGAATGGCGCATTCGCACTGACCGATCGTGAACGCCCGTCGGTGTTGACGATGCCGATAGACCATTTTTTCCATTCACTTGCTGAAGCATTTGGTACCCGCACGGTTGCCGTTGTGTTATCAGGAACGGGTTCTGACGGCTCGCGAGGTATTCGTGCGGTGCACGATGCAGGAGGTTTTTGTATCGTTCAGGACCCCGATACCGCTAAGTTTGATGGTATGCCTCGGGCAGCCATTGCCACCGGTATCATCGATGAGATCGTATCACCCTCAGCGATTGGCCCAGTACTTGGGGGATTGATAGGAGAGATCGCTCCTGGGAGCGAGATTGATGTCGAGACAGATGAGGATGAATCGGTTCTTCTTTCAATCTATCGGATGCTCTTCGAATCATTCGGGATAGATTTTTCTCAGTACAAGCTTTCAACTGTCGCGCGTCGAATCACCCGTCGACTTGCTCTCGTTCAGGCTAAATCCCCCGAAGCGTATCTTGAGTTTCTTCGGTCTGACGAGGAGGAGTTAGGAAAGCTATACAAAGATCTTCTCATCGGCGTGACCGCCTTTTTTCGAGATAAAGGAGCGTTTGAGGTTCTTGAGTTTTCGGTAATCCCGGGGCTGATCGAGGGACTAGCTCCTGACGCTGAATTACGGGTGTGGTCCGTCGGTTGCGCGACGGGAGAGGAGCCGTATTCCATCGCCATCTTACTTCGAGAAGCCCTTAATGGGCGTAAGATGACGAATCGAGTGAGAATATTTGCGACAGATATTCATCCAACTTCAATCTCATTTGCAATGGCGGGTCTGTACTCAGGGGAGAGTATAGCCCCCTTATCACCGGAGCGTCGCGATCGTTATTTTTCTCCTGCAGGGGATTTATATCGGGTGAGCACTGAGATTCGGAGTATGGTGACATTCGTTAATCATAACCTTCTCCGAGATCCGCCTTTTACGAAAATTGACCTTGTTGTTTGTCGTAATTTACTGATCTACTTTCAGCCGAGCGCGCAAAGGAGAGCGCTCTCGATATTTCATTTCTCTCTCAAGGCTCAAGGAGTGCTTTTCCTTGGATCGAGTGAATCAACAGGCGCTCTCAAGGAGGACTTTGAGCCGCTTGATTCTGCATCGAAGATCTTTCGAAAACGACGGGATAGATCTGTTGTTCCAACGCTCAGTCATATCTCCGACTCAACACAATTACGATTGCGTCAGCCCGACCGAATTCATGCAAATTCGCTTCCGGAACACCGGATGTTGTCAATCCTCGATTCGGTAATCAGCGAGTATATGCCCTCGGGGTTCTTGATAAATGATGTCCGTGAGCTGCTTTACTGTTTTGGAAAGGGGGGAGATATCCTTTCGCTGAGGAGTGGAAAGGCCTCGGTCGACATCCTCGAGCTTGTGCCTGCCGAGCTCCGTTCTTTACTGGTGGGTGCACTTCCCCATATCAGGAAGACGGGAAATTCAGTCCGGTTTGAACGGGTGATGCTCACTCTTCCGAGCAGTGCGACGCAGGAATTTCACATCACTGTGCGTCCTCTCGTAGTTAAATTTATTAAGGCTGAATGTGTACTGGTTTTGACCGAACCGATCGTTTCTCCAACTATCGAGGTCACTTCAGTCGAAAGAGAACAGGTCGTCGATGGCAGTGCCTTTGTGCACGACGATGGCGGACAACATCAGATCGACAATCTGCAGGAGGAGCTCAGATACACTCGTGATACCTTGCAGGCAACGATCGAGGAGCTTGAAACGACTAACGAAGAGCTTCAGGCGAGTAATGAGGAGCTTATCGCTTCAAACGAGGAGCTACAAAGCACCAATGAGGAGCTTCATTCGCTCAATGAGGAGCTGTATACCGTCAATACAGAATATCATCAGAAGATAAGTGAGCTCACCGAGCTCAGTAATGACATGGAGAACTTTTTGGGGGCTACTGATATCGCCACGCTCTTTCTCGACAGCAGTCTGAGCATACGTCGATTTACCCCCGCTATCGGAGAACTCTTGAGTCTCCTTCCTCAGGATATCGGACGGCGGATCGACACATTCGCGATGCGCTTTCGGGGCCCGGCTCTTGTGCCGACTCTCGAAACGGTACTTCGGGAGGGAAAGCCCCTGGAGCACGAATATCAGGACATTACCGCCCGAACGTTCTTGGTTCGGGTATTGCCGTATCTTGTTGGTGATATCGTCGATGGCGTGATTGTGACGATGGTCGATATTTCGACGGTCAAGGAGAAGGAGCGGGCACTTCGGGTGAGCGAAGCACGATATCGCACTCTTGTTGAGGCTTCGGAGGCGGCGGTCTGGAGTATGGATCGGTCCGGTGCAATTGTTGAGCATCAGCCCCATTGGGCGGCGTTTGTTGGTCAGGAGTGGACAACTGAAAAGGGCTTTGGGTGGCTCTCAGCGGTTGCTGAGGCTGATCGAACCCGTATTCTTGAGCTACTCTCTCGCGAATCGTCGGATATCCCCGGAGGAGGGCTCTCGGCGGTTGTGCGGGTCTGGAGCGCACAACATCAGGAGCATCGGGTGTGCTCTTTCCGGTTCGTCCCTTTCAAGGATGAAGTTTCAGGAGATGAGGGATGGATGGCGACTTTGATGGATGCGCATGAATTACACAGAGCGCAGGCGCTTCTCGGAGAGAGCGATGTCGTGCGGAATATCCTCGACGCGTCTCCTACTGTTGTTACCGTCCAGGATCTTCTGGGTCGGTACATTCTTGTCAACCGAAAGTTTCAGGAGCTACTCGGACTTTCCGCCGCCCAAATTGAGGGGAAGACGGATTACGAGTTGTTTCCGTTTGATGTTGCCGAAGCGTTTCGGAGCCACCACGTCGAGGTCATTCATTCCGATCAAATCCGAGAATTTGAGGAGGTCTTGCCAGTGGGGACTGATGGAGCCAGCCTCGTCCGTACCTTTATCGCGGCTCGATACCCGGTTAAGTCGCCCGACAAGGGAATTTACGCGGTTGCAACCATCGCTACCGATATTACGGAGCGAAAACAGGAGGAGCTCGAGGCGCTTGAGGGGATACGACGACGTGATACATTCATGGCAACAATAGCCCATGAAATTCGCAATCCTTTGCACGCAATCGTGAGTGCTCTCGCAGTTGTGCAGGGCGATCGAGGGGAGAGTGAAGCCTCAGAACGAGCGATTGGGGTGATAACGCGACAAAGTCAACAGATGACTCGTCTTGTCGATGATCTGATGGGAATGTCTCGCGCAAACAACGACAAGATGCGGCTTTATCGGAAAACGATTGATATCAGACCGACAGTGGAGTCGGCGATCGATCAGGTCAAGCTCGATATTGAGGCAAAAAAGCAGCAGCTTTTTTGTGAGATGCCCGAAGAACCGATATGGGTATCAGGTGATGAAGACCGTCTCCGACAGCTTGTTGCCAATGTCATAGATAATGCCAGCAAGTATTCGTCGGATGCAGGTCGGATCTGGGTTCGAGTTGAGCAACGTCATGAAAACGTAGCTCTCGTGGTCAGGGATGAAGGGCGCGGGATTGCCCCAGATTGCCTAGGAAAGATCTTCGAGAAGTACGCGCAGATCGATGGGGATAAGCCGAATCGATCGCAGGGAGTTGGACTGGGTCTCTGGGTCGTGCAAGAGATCGCGCGGCAGCACGGAGGGTCCGTTATTGTGCACAGTGAGGGACTCGGGCGAGGTAGTGAGTTCGTCGTCACTATCCCGAGTGTTCAGAGTCAATCGCTCGAGGACGGGGCCAGCATTGATCGGGTGAAGCCGGTATCGGGCGATCGGATTCTTCTGGTTGAAGATAATCCCGATTCCTCCGAGATGCTGAAGATGGTGTTACAATCACGAGGGTACGAAGTCGATGTGGCATGCTCTGGAAAGGAGGCACTTGACCGGGTGCATCACCAGTGTCCAATTGCTGCGATAGTTGATATTGGGCTCCCGGATATGACCGGGATCGAGGTTGTTCAACAGCTTCGTAATGAGAGTCCGACGAAACTACCCCTCTTAATCGCCGTCAGTGGGTACGGCGAGGACGACGACAAGAGAGCAGCGAGAGAGGCGGGATTCGATGCATATCTTACGAAGCCAGTGCGAGTGGATGACGTTGTGGCATTGTTGGGGTAAGGTTTGCTGTCCTATTTGTGTAAGTTTTTTAGCAGAGCCTCGCGATCAATCTTTCCGATTGCCGTTCGCGGGAGAGACTCGACCACTTCTATGTGCCGTGGAGTGCGGTGTGCACCAAGGGAACCGCGGAGCACATCTGAAAGGGTGGCGAGAGAGCCTTTGAGTCCAGAGACAAATAGGATTGGCTGTTCACCCCACCGTGGATCGGGGGCCTTCACAACGTACGCCTCTTCAACGAGGCCACTGGAGAGTGCTGTGTCGGCGACCTCACTACCCCGTATGTTCACTCCCCCGCTAATAATGACATCATCGCATCGGCCGATGACGTGAAGGCATCCGTGAGAATCAACAAAACCGATATCTGAAGATCGCCAGGTTCCGTAATCCGAGCTGTCTCCGGGGGGGGAGGAGGCGCCCCCTACGGCCCGAGATACGTCTCTGTCACACTTTTCGATGATGGTGGGCCCATGCACCTCTATAGTACCTATCTCTCCTGGGGGGACTTCTTGCCCTTGCTCATCGATTATTCGAATGGTGGTGTTGGCCAGAGGAGTGCCAACAGCATCGGGCGCAGTTTCCGCGAGATCCACCAGTCGGGCCGAAATAATACACGATGATGTCTCGGTGGCTCCGTAGCTCACCACGCATTGGGGAATTGATGCCAACATCGCTCGTTTCGTTGTCGGAATACGCTCTCCGCCGAGGAGAAGTACCCGTACCGACGTTGGCATCGGCCCAACCGCTAGGAATTCTTCAACAACGGAGGGCACGAGGGAGAGGTGAGTAACTTGATGCGTGATCGCGGCGCGGTGAATAGTTGATCGTTTGAGGTCGTCTGGAATAACAAGCGCACACCCTGCTACCATTGCCCGCACGATGATGCTTAATCCTCCGATGTGGCACGGAAAGAGGGAGAGAAGCCAGACCGAGTCGTGGCTGACCGAAAGGCGATCATTGACCCGCATCGCGCTTGCAAAGAGATGGGTTGAAGGTATTGCGATAATCTTTGGTTCACCCGAGCTCCCACTGGTTGCGATGAGTGCCGAAGCACGTGAGGGTGATGTTTGAGAGGGTTGTTCGATAGGTTGGAGGTGCCACTTGCCTCCAGAAGTGCTTCCTTCTCCCTCATATGAGAGTGTTCCACCGATACCCGCGGTTGCTTGATAGCGGGCAAGCCGCGCGGGAGGGTCTCCAGTGTGGTGGAGCAGGAGGGGCACCCTGGCGAGTATCGCAGCCCACCAAAGCTCGACGAACGAGGAGGAGATTTCAGCAGTGACACTGAGAGGTAACTGGGGATGGAGAGGGGACAAAGACCCCCTATCTCCCGCAGAGAAGCTGCTTCCAAACATCTCCCTTGCAAGCCTAGATGAACGGGTGATGAGCTCGCGGTAAGAGATAGACTCTCTATCCGAGATAACCGCAATTCGGTCGGCTTCGGTCGTCGCTCGAATGGTGAGCAGCTCCAAGAGAGAATCTTCCATTGCGCGTCGTCAAATTATTCCCGATGACCATTACCTTCTCGGTATAGCCCGGGCTTTCATCCTCACGGCTTCCGTCCAAACTGACCGAAGTTGGGAGTCCGACGCTCAAGAAAAGCGTTGCGACCCTCCTGGCCTTCCTCGGTCATGTAGAAGAGCATTGTCGCATTTCCCGCAAGCTCTTGAAGGCCGGCCTGGCCATCACAGTCGGCGTTGAGTGCTGATTTGAGGCACCGGAGGGCCAGAGGAGAATGCTGAAGCATCTCGCGACACCACTGTACCGTCTCCTCTTCGAGTCGATCGAGTGGGACCACGGCGTTCACGAGCCCCATCGCGAGCGCTTCATTGGCATCGTACTGACGACAGAGAAACCAGATCTCCCGGGCCTTTTTCTGACCAACCATGCGGGCGAGATACGACGCACCGAACCCCCCATCGAACGAGCCCACCCGGGGACCCGTCTGACCGAATCGGGCATTATCAGCAGCGATCGTGAGGTCGCAGACAACGTGCAGCACGTGGCCGCCACCGATAGCGTATCCCGCGACCATCGCGACGACCGGCTTTGGGAGGGTACGAATCTGTCGCTGAAGGTCGAGAACATTCAGCCGCATCGTGCCCTCTGAATCGCGATAGCCAGCATCTCCTCGAACTCGTTGATCTCCTCCCGAGCAGAACGCGAGGGGCCCTTTCCCCGTCAGAATCACCACTCCCACATCGCCATCATCCCTGGCATCAGCGAAGGCATCCTGCATCTCCTGAACTGTTAATGGACGGAACGCATTCCGAACCTCAGGGCGGTTGATGGTAATGCGGGCGATACCCTCTGCTTTATGGTACTCGATATCGGTATAGGTTTTAGCCGATTGCCAGAGGATGGGGGCAGGTGCAGGGGCATATGGGGAGAAAGACATGGGAGCTCCGAAGGGGGCGGTGGCTAGAAGAGGGTAACGGCCGTCAAATCAAAATCGCATTGATGCTGTCGCGAGAGCTTACCAGAAATAGGTATAAGAGGGGAGTAATTAGTGGTCAGTGATCGGAAGGGGCACGAAAGCTGATGGAGGATACGGCTTGACTTTTGGCGAGGGGAGTTCTAGTGGTTTGACTCTCGGAAGGTTTTGGTATGTACACGTATCACGTTCTTCGTAGGCATTGGCTGACGGTGTTTCGCTGGTATCGGAGAAATGCCGGCGGTCAGCTCGGCCCGTTCTTTGACTTTTATGCCATTCTGGTCGGTGGTGGATTATTTCTCTTTCTCGGAGTGCCGTTCCTCCTCCGCGGGTGGCCTTATATCTTGGTGGTAGTCGGGATGCTCGAGACACTTGGCCTTATGGCTCGGTCCGAACGGGTTCCTGCTGACAAGGTTCGCCGATTCGTAGCGGATCAGAAGAAGGCGCTGGAGGGCAGAAAAGGACGTGAGGTCGAGGTGCTGCGGAGGGAGCTCGACTCGCTCCTTCCCTCGCCGCAGGATCTTAGGTTGCCGACCCTGTATCGGCTCATCCGAACCCGTGATCGCGTGACGGAGTTCCTTGGGCGTTTGTGAATCCTTGGAGCCGGTTGTCATCAACAGGGGAAGCCAGCATCTCTTGATGCCCTTCCCCTTCATTTTTGTCAGTCAACATTCCTCAGTTCCCGCGTTGCAACCTCTGCTCCCAACGAATGAAGCAACGTGTACAACCCGACGTAAATCCGATTCACAAAGATCGCATCTCGGGGACCGCGTGCTGATCGTGATTCCCGCACTTCCTTCATTCGAGCGATCTCTTCTCCTCGCTGCGCGATCTGATTGAAGTAGGAGGCATCAGAGAAATCAAAGACGGGGGTGTCGAACGGGCGAGCGAGCAGTTCGATAAATTCGGCAGTGATGGAGAAAAAGAGGTCTCGCTCCTGTGGAGTATCGTCAGGGAGTAGAATCCCCATCTGATCGAATAGTCGAGCGAGCCGTACATCATCTTCTCGGATCTCTTTTTTTATCAGTGAAAAATAGTGATCATAAAAAGGTGAGGGGATTTGTTTGACGCACCCGAAGTCGATTACACAGACATCGCCATCTGGTTGAAAGAGAAAATTCCCGGGATGCGGATCCGCGTGAGCAAGCCGAAGGGTGTGGATCTGAAAGTGATAAAAATCCCAGATCCGTTGACCGGCGCGATTGCGAATCTCGCGAGATGGATTGGTCGCAAGAAATGCCGGAAGGTGCATTCCCTCCATCCAGTCCATCGTTATTACCCGTTGCCCTGATAACTCCCGATAATAGCGCGGGAAGGTGATTCCCTCGAGGTGGGATGATGCAGCGGCGATCTCCTCTCCCCGTGAGAGCTCGAGCATATAATCAACTTCCTCCTTCAACCGATCTCGAACCTCTTCCAGAAAAAATGCAACATCTGAATCCTTGATCTGAAAGAGAAGGGATGCGAACGGTCGTATCATGCTAAGGTCGGCATCGATGCTTGCCGCCACTCCTGGGTATTGTATCTTAACCGCGTACATGTGATCGCCTTTGGTGGCGCGGTGAACCTGCCCCATGGAGGCAGCAGCGACAGCCGTGTGCGAAAAAGTATCAAAAATATCGCTGGGTGATTTGCCGAGCGTTTGCTGAAAAACGCGCACTACGAGAGGGAACGAGAGGGGTGGGACGCTCGACTGCGAGAGCTGGAATCGGTCCCGATACGGTTCAGGCAGAATACCGGTATCAAGACTGAGCATTTGAAGGACTTTTAAGGCGCTTCCCTTCAGTTGACTCAGCCCCTGATAAATGGTGGCTGCATTTGCCTCATGAAGTCTCAACGTGGAGTTCTCAGCCGTCGTTGCTCGTCGCGTCACATGCGAGAGGTAGTTCCCGCCGAGCTGCATTCCCGTCCCAAGAAGGCGGGCAGCTCGCCCGAGAGAGGAGGTGGGAATTGAGCTCCCCTTTTTGGATCTCGTGTCGTTCATCAATCCTCCTCATTAAGGTCAAAGGATCTGGTGCGCTGCACCCACGAGGTAATAAGTGGTGCGATGAAGGGGAGCACTCTCCGCTGACCAATAAATTGGAGGAGTTCTGCGATGGAGGAGCCTAGTTCGGATCGGATTGGATTAAAAACGATCTCCGAAACCACCCGAGAGATGTGATCAACGAATGCCTCGGTTTGAAGTCGCTCCGGGGATGTGTCGGTCACCCAGAAGGCCAGCGATGCGAGGAACGCGGCAATGATGGCCTCGTCGCGGGCTGTTCCACCTGAATGTGGTGCTGTGTCCTCAGTGAGTTGAGAAGATGAGCCATGAAGAGGATGCACTCGGGCCACCGCGAGTGTTCGAAGGATGCCGCGGCGCAATCCCCGAGTTGCATCGAAGAGAGGCAGTCCTCGGGTGATCGGTCGGAGGAGGTCAGGGGGAAAGGTGGCATCGGCTAGTTCCTGTTCACGATTGCAACCATCAAGCACTGCAAGAACGAGAGCCGTTATCTTTTCCTGAGGGGAAAAAAGGGCGAACTCGGGTGTCGCTACGATTCGGGAGCCGGCGGAGGTCGCCACTTCTTCCCAAAGCTCCTCGTTCATGGCGTGAATCGTCGAGAATCGAGAGCGGAGCTGATCGAAAGGAAGGGAGCTTTCGCGGGCAAACTCTCGCAGATTTTTGGGAAGGCGATGGTGAGTTGCAACGAAGCTTCGGTATTGGATAAACGGATCGGGTGAGGGAGTAGTCATGGCTTGAGGGAAGGGAGGGCGGACAAAGGTGTGAAGGGAGAAGCTCAGGAAGTTAAAGACAATATCCGTTCGTTTAACCTTCGCATCCTCTGAATCCGATGATCTTCTCAACGGTAGCGGTTCACCACATCAAGCACAACGTCGCCTGATGAATTCTCTCACTCTTGGAGGTCTCCCTCACACGCAAGCCGAGCACGCTCGAGCTGATCGCTAAGCAGAGTTCCTGCAGAAACGAGAGCTCCCAGAGCTCCTGCCATGGATATTCCGAAAAGAATATATAACCAAAACTCAATACTAGTTCGTTCGAGTGAGAGGACTCCTCCTAGTATGGTGAGAGTAATCGCCGCGCCACCGAACCAGAAAAGGGGAGAAACGATTGAGCGACAAACCCAAAAAAGTCGAATCATGATTCCGATGGTCATGAGTGCAACGATTGGGCCGAGGAGTGGAACGAAGAAAAATATACTCATGAGGCACGGTCCTGCTACCGCACCATGAAAAACAAGGGTTCGGGGTTTTGGAGGGGCGATATGGGCGGCTCGCGAGAAGACGCGCCGACGCTCTCGCCGTTCGATTGAGGAGAGAAGGTTGGAATCTGCCATGGAGGTTTCTCGAAGTGATAATAAACTAGTGTATTGACTTACGCCGGCTCGGGCAAGGGGGGCGGTCGCTGGGACAATTCATGATGTGCATCCGCAGCAGGAGCGTACAGGATGAGGATGGAATCGTAACCTTAGCAACGGCAAGAGAAATCCCGATGTTGCTATGATTCGCTTTGCGATACCTTCGGAGATGTTGTGTCTCCTCTCAGGGGAGATTACTTGAGAGAAAAGTATAATCGGAGAAAAGAATCATGCAAAAGGGACGTGTTCTGGGAATAGCTGGTTTGTCAGCCATAACTCTTTTGGGCGGAATCGCTCATGCTGAGCGGTATACGATAGATCCTTCCCATTCGACGGTGGGTTTTAAAATTAGACACCTTGCTATCTCCTCGGTTCCGGGACATTTTGGCGATTTCTCGGGATCGCTCGAGTTTGATCCGCAGGCCGTTGAAAAATCGAGAGTTGAGGCAACTATCGTCACCAAGAGTATCGATACGGCAAACAAAAAGCGGGACGATCATCTAAAAGGAGCTGATTTTTTTGATGAGCCGAATAATCCGACGATAACCTTCAAATCAACGAAGGTAGAGTCCGTCTCGGAAGGAGTTTTTAAGGCGACCGGTGACCTCACGATGCACGGGGTTACCAAGCCGGTGACTCTTGCTGTTGAATATACGGGGGGAGCAACCGATCCGTGGGGTAATAAACGGGTCGGATTTTCCGCTACGACGAGTCTTAGTCGAAAAGATTTTGGGATTACCTGGAACAAGGCCCTTGATGCTGGTGGAGTCGTACTTGGTGATGAGGTAAAGGTCTCGCTCGAGATTGAGGGGATTCAGGATAGTGGTGATGCGAAGAAGGCCGGATAGCGTTATTCTGCTTGGAGTGTGATTTCATGCCCTCCCTAACCCGCCTCTCAGCGTGCTGGATCATAAAAAACGAGGCTACATTCCTTCCACACTCGCTTGCGAGCGTGGAAGGACTCGCAGACGAACTTATTATAGGCGATACCGGCTCCACTGATGAGAGTGTCGAGATAGCGCGGCACTTTGGTGCCCACGTCGTCTCGATACCGTGGAAGGGGAGTTATGCTGAGGCGCGTAATACGGTCCTCGGTCATGTGACAGGCTCGTGGGTGCTCGTGCTCGATGGTGACGAAGCACTCGAGCTTTCGCATCGTGAGGTGGTAAAGCATTTGGTTGATGAAACCTATAAAGGGGGAGCGTGGCCGCCAGAATCAGGTCAAAGACGGTCAGACGCATATTACCTCGACCGACGCCACTACGTCCGGGATGTTTCTCTCAGTAACCTTCTCCCTCTCGCGGATCCTTTTCCTCCCCTTGATTTGGGGGCAATCGGCTATTTTTCGACGCATGACGTTAGACTATTTCGTGCCCGTCCCGAGTATCGCTATGAAGGAGCGTTACACGAATCGCTTGAGGGGAGCTTATGGGCGCATGGAGTGACGATAGCACGAGCTTCTCCGGTTATTCATCATTATGGCCCATGCAAACCACGGGACGAATCGCGCGAAAAAGCGCTCCGCTATGTGATGTTGGCCCGTACAAAATCTGATGCTGCGCCCAACGACTGGAAGGCGAAATTCGAGCTTGCTGTCGAGTTAAAGAGGTGCGGAGAAATCTGCGATGCGTTCGAACTGTTGCGTGGAGCGATAGAGCAATTTCCTGAGCAATGGGAGATTCATCTTGAATTTGGGGTGATGCTTGTTGAGCAGTCTGCGTGGGAGAGCGGTGTTACCGTTCTTCGGAGGGTTATCGAAGCTCGGCCTCATCTTGTGCGGGGTTGGTATGCTCTTGGGGTGGCGTTCCTTGCCCTGGATGATCTGGAGACCGCGAGTGCGTGCTTTGACCAATGCCAGCAGCTGTCACCAGATGAGGGTGCTTCGCTCGTGATGGGTGGGGTGATGCTGTTATTACGGGGTGAAATTGAGCAGGCGGAGGGTCGTTTTTCTCGAATACGAAAGATCTTTCCCCGACTGGCCCACGGGGAAGTGGGTTCCCGGCTGTGTCGAGTGCTTTCGGGTGAGGAATTGTTCGTCGCGAGCGGGTTAGAACAAGAGGTTGTTACTGCGATGGGAGGGGAGCGGTTATGGAAGATGGTAGTCGAAAGGGGGGGAGTTGAGCGGGGGGCTCCGACCAATTCTTAAAGAGCTGTCGCATAACGGTCTGCCGGTAGACGAGTCTATTAGACTGAGGAATCACGATCTACGCGACGACGCCTCTGATTTCTGGCATACTTGAGGCTCGGGTAAAAAGGGGGAACGATGGTGGGGTGGTACCGCCAAATACTACTCCTGCCGTATTCTTCACGGAGTATCTATGTCATCAACGAGACGTGAGAGCGGATTTGCATCGAATAGTGCTCCGCGGCACTTGGGGACCATCGATCGGATGGGGTTTGCCCGGGAGCTCGACGAGATCCGGTCGAAGATAGTCGCGAGGGTCTCCCCCGCGGACCTTCACCATCTTCAGCGTCTCGAATGGCGGGGACGAGCGGCGACGGTGGCGGGGTATCTTCTCGCTCCTCTGAGTCTTTCTTCTGCTCTTGTTCTGCTCCTCTCGGCATTCCTGATAAGCCTGGGGATGGTGACCCGGTGGATGGTCGCTCACCATGTTTTGCATCGCGGATACGATGCAGTGCCGGGGGTACCGGAGCGATACACTAGCAAGTGTTTTGGTCGGGGATGGCGGCGGTTTATCGACTGGTTTGATTGGATTATTCCCGAAGCGTGGGCGCACGAGCACAACGTCCTTCATCACTATGACACGGGTGGTCCCTCAGATCCCGATTTGGTAGAGCGACATCTCGAGATGTTACGAGTTAGTTCGCTTCCGCTCTATCGAAAATATCTGTATGTGGCGGCGCTTGCGCTCACGTGGAAGTGGTCTTACTACGCTCCCCAAACGATGACGGTGCTCTTTCCCCAACGGGCGACCCACAAAAATTACGCGCAGCAGGAACGGGTGACGTATCGTAAGTTATTTCGTTGGGAAAAGGAGGTTGTTCGCCGGTTATGGCTGCAATGTTATCTTCCTTTTTTCAGCGTTCATTTTGTCATGATTCCTCTCCTATTTTCCCCTTTCGGGGCAGGAGTAGTTTTTTCAGTTCTCGTGACGAGAATCCTCGCGGAATTCTTGACGAATCTACACACCTTTCTGGTCATAGGTCCCAATCATTCCGGAGATGACCTCTACCGTTTTGATCGTCAATTTTCGGATAAGGAGGAGTTCTATCTGAGCCAGGTGCTCGGAAGCGTCAATTTTCGGACCGGTGGCGACTTGAATGATCACCTCCACAAATTTTTGAATTATCAGATCGAACACCACCTATTCCCCGATGTTCCCTTACGACAGTATCAACTTGTCCAGCCTGAGGTGAAGGCGCTCTGTCAACGATATGGAGTTCCCTACGTGCAGGATTCCGTGTGGCGACGCGCGTGGATGCTCGTGCAGATCTGTGTGGGGGTTCGAACGATGAAACGGGTCGCTGGGGTTTCGGTAGGGGAGTTGACTGGGGTTACGGGGTAGGGGGGAGGACTCCTTTTTATGGGACCGTCTTGAATGAAGAATGAAAATAATATTTCAGGTAACTTCCTGCTCGAGACTTGATTTTCGTGACTGGCCTGAGCTTTTGGTTGTTCTTTGCAAACCAAGAACTCAATTTTTCACGACCATGTTCGGACGCTTGTGAACCATTCGAAGACACTTGTTAGCTCAATCGAAAAAAACGGCATTCGACCGGCTGGCCGAATGCCTTGGTACCTGTTAGGTCAAGAGCTCAACTCGCTCTGCTGGAAAAAGCCTGGATTGCAGCATAGACGCAGCATTCATCTCCTGCCTTAACCGTCCTTTCGAACCTTCCGCCCCCCTTTATGTCTGAGAAAAGGTCGAAATTGAACTCACCGGCAAAATCACCGAGTGCCTCATTCCATTCTTCCCGAGTTGTCGGAAAGTTCCCTTTCTCAAGAAGTTGCCGAGACAACTTCACGAAAAAATTGTCTTCATTTACGGTGACGTCTGCAATCATCACATAAAACGCGATTTGCTAATAATACTCTCACGGGCGATGTAAGTAAACAACTTCGAGCGCAAGGACCCTGATGGCCGGGGTTTCAGATGACTTGGAGGAGGTATTGGGGCTTGGAGGGGGATTGCGAGGTAGGGGGGACGTATCGCTTTCCAAGGCTTCAATCTTGGTGCCAGGTGTGCAAGAGTTGAGGCAGGGAAGATATTACAGGAGGAGTGAGTGCAGATTGATTTTCAACAAACACCCTTTTCGGCGGCCGATTTTCAAGAGTGGTTAAAGCAGTGTCGCGAAGATCTCCTGTTTCGCCCACAATCTGCGGATCGAAACCTCCTGGCGCAATTCTTTCGGGATAGCTTGAGTGATGCTGGTGTCGAGGCGGTCATCTGTCACGGCTACTGCGTAAGGGCAGACGGAGAAGAGTCGCTCTTTGGGGCCTCGTGGCCGGCAATGGTCTCGAACGCTGAAGGTGGTATCGCGAATGACCTTCGGATTCCACCCTCAGGAGCCGAACGGACCGTTCCCGTCAGCCTTATCCGTCCATATTTACTCGAGCGAATAAGGGACTTCGTTTAATTGGTTGAGAAAAGATCGGTGCTGGTGTGTATCCCGATTTGAAATTGAATTCGATTATCGAAGAACACGCGCAAACCCCAATAGGAGCAAGCTCATGGCAATAGACATTTCAGGACAGCAGGCGGCACGGATGATCAAAGCAGGGGAGGCTGTGCTCGTTGATGTGCGGACCCCCGCAGAGTTCGGGGAGGTGCGTGCCACGACCGCGGTGAACCTCCCCCTCGATCGGCTTACCAAGGAGGCTCTGGCCTCGGCTGCTCAGGGAAAACGGGTGGTGTTTATCTGTCGGAGCGGCAAACGGGGTCAGACGGCGATTGCGCTGGCAGCTTCATGGGGGCTGGATTGCGATAACGTTGTCGGAGGAACGATGGCGTGGGAGTCAGAAGGGCTTGGCGTGGCGCGGGGTGAAGCCACCGTGATTTCATTGGAGCGACAGGTTCGGATCGCGGCCGGGGGCCTCGTCGTTATCGGTACCCTTCTCGGATTGTTTGGATGGAGCTGGGCGCTTGGGATACCGCTGTTTGTGGGTGCAGGGTTGGTTTTTGCGGGGGTCACTGATACCTGTGGCATGGCGATGTTACTCGGGCGTATGCCGTGGAACCAGGGGTGTGGTGGCCAGTGCGCGAAATAGAGAGATTGTCGGATCAGCTATGAGCCGATCGTTTTAAATGGCGAAGGAGGTCGTATGAAGGTCATTATTGTAGGGGGGGTGGCTGGAGGGGCGAATGTCGCGACACGGCTTCGTCGACTCTCTGAAGATGCCGACATTACGATATTCGAGCGAGGCGCTCACGTTTCATTCGCAAATTGTGGATTGCCCTACCACATCGGAGGAGAGATCGAGGAACGGGCAGCGTTACTCGTCCAGACTCCTGCTCGGCTTTGGGAGCGCTCGCGGATTAAGGTACACACACGCCATGAAGTAGTCGCTGTCGATCGAGACGCAAGGACCGTTACTGTGCGCGACCTTGAGCAAAACCGCGAGAGCACGGCGCCTTACGATCATCTCGTTTTAGCAACCGGAGCGGCGCCCATCCGTCCACCGCTCCCCGGTATCGATACTCCCGGTATTTTCACTTTGCGTGATATCGGTGATATGGACCGAATAATCAGCTGGATGGGTGGCAGACAGGTTCGTGATGCGATCGTGGTGGGTGGTGGATTTATCGGGCTTGAGGTTGCGGAGCAGCTTCACCGAAAAGGGCTCGGGGTGACCGTCATCGAGGCCGATCGGCAGCTTCTCTTGCCTCTTGATCGGGAGATGGCGGTGCCGCTGAGGGAAGAGCTTGAGGATCACGGAGTCTCGGTCCGTCTGAGCGATCCGGTGGGAGGTTTTTCGCCCGATAAAGAGGGCAGGATCCTGGTGCAGACCAAAAGTGGCCACGAACTTATTGCGGATCTGGTGGTATTGAGTATCGGTGTTCGTCCCGATACCGTGCTCGCTCACGGGGCGGGGCTCACGCTCGGCGAGCGGGGCGCTGTGGTCGTGAACGATTATCTCCAAACATCGGACCCGAGGATCTGGGCACTCGGTGACTGTGTGCAGTTTCCGCATCGAGTGTCGGGTGTTTCTGGTATGGTGCCGTTAGCTGGTCCCGCGAATCGGGCGGGCCGGTTGGTCGCCGATAATATTATCGGTGGTCCGAAGACTGCGTACGTGGGACCGCTTGGTACGGCGATTATTCGGGTGTTCTCTAAAACGGCAGCGTGCACCGGTCTGAATGAGAAGACCCTGGTGGCGTTGGGCCGACCGTATCAGGTGATTTATCTCCATCCCAAATCGCACGCAGGCTATTATCCTGGTGCCGATGCGATGGCGATGAAGGTGATATACGAGTCGGACTCGGGAGCGATTCTTGGAGCTCAGGCCGTTGGGGGAGAGGGGGTTGATAAACGGATCGATGTGTTAGCAACCGCGATCGCGGGGGGCCTCACCGTTGAGGATCTCATATCGGTTGATCTCTGCTATGCGCCTCCGTTTGGGTCGGCGAAGGACCCCGTCAATATGGCTGGCATGGTGGCCTCGAATGCCCGGGGGGGGCTTGTTCGATCAGTGACGTGGCAGGAGGTCGCAGCGCTGACGGAGCCGTACCTAGTGGTCGATGTTCGTGAGGTAGCGGAAAGACGGAGAGGTGCGATTCCCGATTCGATCCACATTCCGCTTGGCGAGCTCCGAGAACGGCTTGTCGAGCTGCCCCGTGATCGGCTTCTTGTCGTGTCGTGTCAAACCGGACAACGCTCATATAATGCCTGCCGAGTACTGATTCAGACCGGTTTTCAGGCGGTTAATCTCTCCGGGGCGTATGAAACGTGGCGGGTTTTGGCCAGGTGAAGAGGGTGAGGTTCATCGTACTCTCCTCATCGATCAATATCCGTTCGAAATACATCCTCAGGCGGAGCTCTGCATCTTTAGGGGGAAAAGAGCTTCAGGGGGGAAAAGAGCGAGGTTCCATTTGCTCGAGCAAAGAAAGAGCTTCTCTCGCTCGTTGCATGGGACGACTCGAGCTATCGGCCACCATATTCCGGGCGGTTTCGAGGAATCTCGAAACCATCGGTTCCGTCAAATTCATCCTTAATTGGTTCGGCACCAGTTGGGATAGTCCGTCATTCATCGGCGACGCATCGATAGCTGCGAGAACCCGCTTTATTGATTTAACATGGCTCTCAGCGTCTAATGGCACGACCTCGCTCACTGCGGCGAGGGCAGAGACTCTGTTCACAAGGTGACAGAATAAAAGCTGCTTCGTCGTCAATGGGTCCGCAGCTCCCCGAGGAGAGTACGAGCCCAAGAATGTGTCCATCTCTCGTCCGATATCGATGTTTATGGGATTCGTCCGAGTAAACGGCAACAACCGCCCGAATATGTTTCCCTGCCCTTCGTTGATGGCCTCAAGGATTTTGTTAAGAATGGGAATGTGCTCCGATCGCGCATCGGCAGGCCGAGAACGAACCAGGGTGCTGCCTCGTACATCGGGACTACCCTGTTTGACCGTGTATTCGGGCCCAACTCGTGAGGTGGTCGTGGCTCGATTGTGGAGGGCTGACCGAACGCTCGACCAGTTAATCCCTTTGAAACGGGAGGGAAAAGTCGAGTAATCCGCCTCCTGGCGGAGCCATTCCCCGTTCTCACTAACCGGGAATCCTCCCTTCGATGCTCGCCCACCTCCTATGAGAGATGAGCTTCCCGGATAAGGGACCAGAACATACGCGCTCCCTTTCGCATCATAGTCGACGCTCGCAACTCCTATTCGGCCATCGACTGGGCCAAACTCGATGGAGGGTGACCCGTGAGCAAGAACAACCTTAAAATGCAATCCAGGTGACAAGGCGTCGAAGATCTTCCTCTGCTCCCCAGAGAGTGGTTTCAATCCGACGCTGGTGAGATGGCCTTTCGTATCGGGATCGCCAACCCGTATCGTTATATCTCCCAACTCGGATAATGGCAGACCCATCAACACGATTCGCTCGACAAGCGGAAGAGGAGTGAGCGATGTCCTTTGATATCCTGGCTCGGGGGACTGAATCGGCGCGGTGAAAGCCCCTCTCTTTTGACCCCATCCGATTTCCATCAAACCTCCTCGGATTCTCGACAATTCTTTTGCCGGCCTTTCCTCAACTGAATCTCTGCCACACCCGGGTGGCGGGATATCGGCAGTTGGTCGCAATCAGTTCATCGCGGAATAGATGAGGGCCACCAGCTCGCTTTGGAAATGGAATTTTGGTCGGCCCCTCGACCCCAATCTCGCGAGTAGCAAATCACGTTTTAGGTCCCAGGTCAACTTCCTACCTCTAATTGGCACAGCGGTTGCTACTCCAAAAAAGAAACGGCATCTGCGCCAGTAGATTGACGGAGGAAGCATGGGTATCGAGAAGATATTTGGATCCACTATCAACGGGTTAGAGCGTTTGCTTGATCTGAGCTGGCGTCGGGGGCAGGCCATCAACGCCAATATCGCCAATGCAGAGACTCCGACCTATCGGGCGGTTGACCTCGAGTTTGGGCAGGAGCTCGACCGGGCTTTCGGCGTCGACAAAGAGGCTCTGCACCGGACAAATCCACGACACCAAGATATTGGTGGGGGAGGAAACGCACGGCTGATCTCCGACCTTTCCGGAGCGACAAAGATGGATGGTAACAACGTCGACCTTGATTTGCAGATGGGACGGCTCGCCTACAACACGATGGCCTACACGCGAGCGGCGGCGTTTACTCAGAAGAAGCTGGGTGGATTGTCGGACAAGATTCGGCAGCTCGTTGCGTGAGCGTTTGACATTATGTCTGAAGTACAGAGAGAGGAGCAGATATGTTGGATACCATGGAGGTGCTGGCGAGTGGATTGAGTGCGGCGAGGATGCGGGTAAATGTTCTCGCCAGCAACATCGCGAACGCAGAGACAACCCGTACTGCTGAAGGTGGTCCGTATCGTCGGAAAGATATCGTTCAGGTTGCCCAGCCCATTTCCGGAACCTTCGGAGCGGCACTTGACGAAATGAGTCTTGCTCGCCCCCAGGTACAGGCGGTCATTGAAGACCAATCAGATCCACGGATGGTTTTTCAGCCGGGACACCCCGACGCTGATCCGAATGGGTATGTCGCGTATCCAAACATATCGGTCGTGACCACAATGACGGACCTCATGTCAGCGACACGTCTGTACCAAGCAAATGTCAGTGCGCTGGATTCGGCAAAACAGATGATAGCAGCAGCAAATCAGATTTCTTTGAGAGGATGATGACGGCAGTAATTTTTGATAGTGAGGATTAAAGCGACGAGGGGATCAAAAAATGAGTATAGATGGCATTCCATTCAATTACCCGGGTATCGAACAGCTCAGGAAAAACGGGCCACAGATTCAAGATTCTGATTCACCGTCGTCCGGTGCAGAGAAAGGATCGAGTTTTCAGGAGGCACTCTCTGAAGCGCTCAATGAGATTAACAGGCTCTCAGGGAAGGCGGACGGAGAGATTCAAAATCTAGTCAGTGGACGAACTCAGAGTCCGCATGATGCGATGATCGCGATGGAGAAGGCTGATGTGGCGTTCCAATTAATGAACGCAGTCCGCACGAAAATCGTGCGTGCGTACGAGGAGATTATGCGGACTCAGGTGTAGAGCTTGTACCGATCTGTTTAAAGGATATTTTCCTCTATCATTTGTAGTCTATTCTTGACAGTCCTATGGCCTCATTTGACCCGAGTGCGGTATTTTCTCAGTTGCTTTCGGGATTTATGCGGCTGCCGATGAGCCAGCGTATTTTATTCCCTCTCCTCGTAGTCGGGTCAGTGGCGGGTATCGTCTTTATCTCGCAGTGGGCCTCACGGCCGGAATACTCGGTTCTGTTCTCTGACCTTGAACCGGCGGATTCAGCCGCCGTGGTTGAAAGACTCCGAGCCCAAAATATCGCTTACGAATTAAGAGCTGAGGGTAAAAGTATCGCGGTATCGCCTCCGAGTATAGTTCATGAGCTCCGTATTACCCTCTCAGCTGACGGCATTCCAAAACATGGATCAGTTGGATTTGAGCTTTTTGACAGTGCAGGACTTGGTTCAACAACCTTCGATGAAAAGGTCAAATGGGTTCGTGCTCGTCAGGGTGAACTCGAGCGTACCATCGGGGCGCTCGATGCGATCGCTGCCTCTCGAGTTCATATATCCGAGCCTGAGAAATCTATTTATTCTCAGGCAGCCTCCGAACCAACCGCATCAGTATTGATAAAGCTCAAGGCAGGTAAGGAGCTCAGTAAAGCTCAGACAACCGGCATTATGAATCTCATCGCGGGAAGTGTTGATGGTCTGAAGCCGGAGCATGTATCGATTGTTGACACTTTTGGAAACCTTCTTTCGCCAAAAGATGATGAACGAGAGGGAGATTTCTCGGCTGAGGCGACCCGGATTCAATACCAGCACGAATTGGAGCAGGGCTACGTCCGTCGCATTGAGCAGATGTTATCGAAGGTTTTGGGACCGGGTCGTGTGGTAGCTCGGGTAACCGCAGAGGTCGACTACTCGAGCAATGAGCGAGAGGAGGAGAGCTTCGATCCCGGTGGTCAGGTGATTCGCTCAGAGCGAAGCATTACAGAAGGGGCATCAGGTGGAGGAGCCCGCGGAGGAGTTCCTGGAGTTGTCTCAAATCTTTCAAATGATCCAAAACTTCTCGCCCCGCAACAGGGTGCAGAAGAGGGTGTCGGAGGGAAAAGAAATGAGACGGTCAAAAACTATGAATTATCCCGAGCGATTATAAAGAGCTCATCCCCGCGAGGAACCCTTAAGCGAGTATCTGTCGCGGTGCTCGTCGATGGCACGTATGAAGAGGTCACTGAACCAGCTGTTGAGGGAGCTGAACCCACGAAGAAGCAGATATTTCGACCTCTTAATAATGAAACCATGGGTCAAATTGAGGATATCGTGAAGAGCGCAGTTGGATTCGATGTCACTCGGGGAGATGCAGTCCGGGTTGAGAATCTACAGTTTGCGCGAATGCCTGAGGAGTTAGTGACCGCCCTTGAGTCGAATACTCATCAATATCTCATGACCGGTGGTCAGCTTGGTGTATCCCTTCTCGCATTGGTCCTTCTATTCTTTGTAGTCGTCAAACCCATCATGGGTCAGCTGCTCATTCCAGCAGAGGCTGAGGTAAATCTGGAGCGACTGTTGCCGACTGGAATCGAGGCGCTCGAAGAGGAGCTTGCTGCGGAGCGGCAAAGAGCAAAAACGGTGCTGCCAGAAGGGGATGAAGGAATTGACCTTGAACACCTTGACGCGCTGATCGCGGATAACAGCAGAATGGTCAAAGAGAATCCGAGACAAGCAGCGCTTTTGATTCGGTATTGGCTCGGTGAGGTAGGTGCTTAGGGCGGAAAGTTGTCTGACTGAAGTGATGCCGTCGCCTCAGAGAATATCAAGATGAAATCTCAACCCAACTACCGGACTCCTCCCTTCGAACGTGCGATTTATGAGGATTATGGTCAAAGGCCGAAAAAACCGCTCTTTGAACCGTTAAAAATCGATATCGTGGCTCACGAGGGTCGCGGGGTAGACCCGATGTTCGCCGATTACGGAGTAAAGTCATCTGAGGGAGAAGCGCGCTATCGCCGACCTGCCGATGGGGACCGACAAACGGCTAACGACACCCCCCCGGAGGAAAGGCTGAGCCTCACACTCGCCGATATTGAGCGGATCAAGGGTGAGGAGTATCAGAGAGGCTTCGAAGCGGGTAGTAGTGTTATTCAAGAGAGCCGCGAGGCGCGTATTGCTGAGTTGCAGGATCGCACGGCTGGATTGTGCGAGGATCTCGCCGGACAGCTTCATGGGGAGGTTGAAAGGATTGAGCGGCAGGCCGTGGGCCTCGCGATTTTAGTGTCACGACGAATTATTGGTGAGGCGGTTGATATCAATCCCGAATATCTACTCCCAGTCGTTCGTGAGGCACTTGGATATGTTGGGGGAGCCGATGTACTTCGGGTTCGTATCAGCCCAGCCGACCTCGAATTTGTTGAACTTGAGCGAATTCGTGAGCGGTTTGATGGCACATGGTCCTTTGTGGCGGACCCGGCTATCTCATCGGGATGCATCATTGAGACGAGCTCGGGCGAGGTCGACTACAGACTTGATGCGGCGTGGGAACGGCTCAAGGAGCAGGTGCTTCGGAGTGTGACGTCATGAGATTGATGGAGCAGGCGGCTGCGGTTGCAGCGACGACCAATCTTTTTGAACTGAAGGGGATTGTTACTGAGGTCACCGGTCTGGTGGTCGAGGCGACAGGCCCTCGAGTACCTGTTGGTTCTCAGGTCGAGATACGGATTCCGGGAAAAATCATACCGGCACAGGTGGTGGGATTTCGCAACGATAGAACCCTTGTCATGCCGTATGGTGAAACGCAAGGAATAGCCCCGGGTGCGAGTGTTGTTGGAAGCGAAACGAGTGCGGCAGTGCCGGTGGGTGATGACCTGATCGGTCGGGTCGTCGATGCGCTCGGTAATCCCCTTGACGAGGGGCCTCGACCATTTGCGTCAGGCTTGATGCCTCTCCTTCAGTCTCCACCAAACCCTGTCACTCGTCGTCGAATTGAGGAGGTCTTTGAAACGGGAGTCCGTGCGATTGATTCGCTCCTGACACTCGGAGCAGGGCAGCGGGTCGGAATCATGGCGGGCTCCGGTGTCGGAAAGTCAACACTCCTTGGCATGGTAGCGAAGCACTCATCGAGTGATGTCGCTGTTGTTGGGCTTATCGGAGAGCGTGGTCGAGAGGTTCGTGAATTTATCGAGCGAGACCTTGGGCCAGAGGGTCTTGCTCGCTCTGTTGTGGTGGTAGCGACGGGTGATCAATCAGCGTTGCTCCGACTGCGAGCGGCTTATCTTGCGACAAGTTATGCAGAATATTTCCGAAGTCAGGGACGACGGGTCGTTCTAATGTTGGATTCGGTAACGAGACTGGCAATGGCGCAACGAGAGATTGGGCTCGCTGTCGGAGAACCGCCGAGCACCAGGGGCTACACTCCTTCGGTGTTCGCGATGTTGCCGAAATTGTTAGAGCGCGCGGGCACCGATGCGGGTACTGGCTCGATTACCGGGCTCTATACCGTGCTCGTTGAGGGAGATGATATGAATGAGCCGGTCGCAGATGCAGTCCGAGGGATTTTGGATGGACATATTGTGCTGAGTAGAAAGCTTGCCCATAAGGGGCATTTTCCCGCGATTGAGGTGCTCGAGAGCATTTCGCGGGTGATGAGCGATATTGTTGATGAGGAGGGCAGGGTGCTGGCCCGGGGAGCACGCGAGGTGCTCAGTGAGTATCGGGATGTTGAGGATCTAGTCCTGATTGGTGCCTACAAAGAGGGCACCAACGGTCGAGTGGATCGGGCAATTCGTCTGTATCACCGGTTGGTCCTTTTCTTGCGACAGTTGTCTGAAGAGCGGACACCTTACGAGAAAACAATAGTTGCTTTACGGGATATTTTGGCTCAGTGAGAGATGGGAGCCTATAGTGGAAAGATATTCGTGGAACGAGACTGGCGCGATTCTTGATGGGAGCAACTCCTCGATATGAAGCGGTTTAACTTTCGCCTCGAACGAGTTCTTCGCTTTCGAGAAACGGAGCTTGATGAGGCGAAGGCGGCATTGATCGCAGAGAGAGCGACTCTGGCTACGCTTGAAGAGGACCTACGGCTGTTACGGGAGGCGCATGATCGTTTTTCAGAAGTCGTGGGGGTCGTTTCAGGCAGGGATGTGCTTCTTCAAGGGTGGATAGGCGAGGGGGTAAAGCTCCGTATCGAGCTTCTCGATGAGAGGATCTCTCGGCAGAGGCTTCGGGTTGAAGAGTGTCTAGGAGTATATCGGGAACGGCAACAGGGGGTCCGAGTGCTCGAAAAGCTCCGTGAAAAGCATAAGGAGGAGTACAAGATAGAAGTACACCGACAGGAAACTGCGGAACTAGACGAATTAGGTGTAGCGATGAGGCAGCGGAACCGCGATGGCAAATAAGAAAAAGCCCACGATGACCAGGGAGGAGGCAGTTGAACTGTACGGGCAAATGCAAAAAACGATGCGTTCAGTCTTGGAAGGAGCGCAGGGGAACGAGCAAGCCAGTCAGAAGGTGAATGGTAAGACATCACTCCCATCATCTTCGGATATGCAGCTTTTGATGCAGCGTCAACGAGCCAAGCTCGATAGAGGTCAGGTCGCAGCAGCGTTGTTGGTTGGCGGATGTGCGATTTTTCGGGTTGTAATCGGAGGTTGTGAATTTGCCGGATGGGGAGTTCCAGCACCAGCGCAGGCAACGGTTATCAAAGAGGTTGGTCCGCGGTATAGCGAGGGGGAGATGCAGCTGTTAAAAAGTCTCGATGCCCGGCGAGTCGAGCTTGAGGAGCGACGGAGACGACTCGAGGAGAGAGAGCGAGATCTCGCCGAGCGAGAGCGGGAGTTCGCCGGTAGACTCGCGCAGCTTCGCGAACTCACGGGAGTGTTGCAGGCTGATCGCGAGAATACGGAGAAGAAACAGGACTCTCAGATCGGTCAATTAGCCAATGTTTACGGATCCATGAATCCGACAGAGGCAGCTACCCTTCTGAGTCAGCTTGATATCACGACAACTCTCGCCCTGCTCGAGAGGATGCCTGAGAAGCGAATGGGTCAGATCTTGGCGCTGATAGCTCCCGAGCGAGCGTTAACGATCACAAAAATGCTGAGTGGCCGTGGGGAACCAGAAAGTGAGGGCGCGGATGAGGCTATGAACGCGCGGTAAGGAGCTCGTCGTACACCACAATTGTTTCGGCAACCGTCGCATCGAGGGTAAAATGTTCTGCAAGACGGGTACGGGCGCGGGCTCCGAGGAGCGCCGTACGCTCTCTATCGCTGGCAAGAGACATAATCGCCGTGGCGAGTTGCTCCGGTGAGTTCGGCTCAACCACGAGCCCGCACGCCCCATCGACGACAAGTTCCGGCATCCCACCGACCCGCGTTACAATTGGTGCTACTCCCTGACTCATCGCCTCGATAACCGCTTTTGGTAACCCTTCGCGATCGCGGGAGGGCATCACAAAAATGTCACACGATCGTACATACGGAATTGGATTTTCCTGATATCCCACAACGGTCACGCGATGTTCTTCGCTTACCGATGCGATAAGGGGGGGCAGCTGCTTGTCCCTTATTTCGCCGATAAGAATGAGGTGAAGGGGCGTCGTCGCAGGGATACGTTTCGTCGCCTTGAGGAGAATGTCTACCCCTTTAACGGGGCGCATGTTCGCGGTACATCCGATAGTAATCGTGTCAGTCGGTGAGGCGAGGGGAGTGTCTGAGTGGTAGCCCTCATACCACGAGAGCCGATGGCCCTTGTAGATAGTGCGCAGCTTCTCGCGTGCCACGCCGACCCCGGCAAGATAATCTTCAACAGCGCGAGAAACGCAGATAATCTTGTCGAGCCGCGGATGCAGATACGTCATCCACGAGAGCGGGTCCCACCGACTCACATTGCCGATGGCCCCTCGGTATGCAACATGACGACATCGGAGTCCTCGGGTGGCGATAAGACTGTTTGAGAGAGCGCGGTTTGAGAATGAGTGAATGATATCCGGCTGATACTCTCGAGCCGTATTGCGAATGGTGGTGATAGCACACCGCGAAATTCGGCTTGATAGGTAAATAGGGGCGATGGTAACACCAGCGGCTGAGAGGATCGATTGGTGGTACGGTTTTAGGTTGCCGAGAAGAGTCACGGTGATGCCACCGGTACGACAAAGCTCGGCGAGCAGGTGTGCTTCGGGGAGGTCGGTGGTGGTAGTAATGGCGAGAAGACGCATGGAAGGCTTTAGTTGGTAATGAGGCCGCTTCTTCTTACCACAAAGCGATGGTCCCGGGGAGGAGGTACCAGAATAAGGTTACTCGTGGTGTATCTTTTGAACGATATCCTCTGCCCATTCACGCAATCGGGGTAGAGGAGGAAGGCTTTTGCGAGTTTGTGCATCTATCAGCGCAAGGTGGCCCCCGCTTTCGCCACGGACTAGCTGATACTTCCAGTGCTTGGGACTCGTCGATGCACGAGATGAGGGGTTCCCCCTGTTCCAATTTCGTACTTTACTTTTCAGGTCATCGAGAACCTCAGAGGGAATTTCATCTGCCAGTTTTTCGCTGGACCATCTATCTAAGGTGGCTCTCGCCGGACCTCCGCTTCTATTTATTCGAGGGAGAGGCGCTATAAAGGAGCTTGCAATATCGTTATCCGAGCCCAATACCTTCTCTGAAGAAGCAAGTTTTGTCATGATGTTACGACTTCTTTACGATGACAACTCAATTTCTACCGGACCGCACTCCCGGACCGCTAAGGATCTTCTCACAAATCCCTCAAGGAGCCCTGGTCTCGTTGTGCCAGAATGTCCCATTTTAGACGATTTAGAGAAACTATATCCTTTTGTAGAGAAAATCGTATGTGCGTAAAATTTTAGCGGAATTATCTCTTTTTCTCCCATTAATTTTCTTACTCAACCATTGACTACCACTTCTCCAATTTCGTAGGGTATTGAAATAGCTCGTTGTTGACGGCTGTGAATAGGCGAACACAACTGAGTAAAAGACAAGCGAATAGTGGGTAGAGGACGAGGATATTCCGCGCGGTTCGTTTCCGGAGCGAGGGGGTGTGGTTCCCGGTTCTGAAGCGACGTGGTGTGGGGTCATCTGGTAGCTAGGGGTTATTTACGAAGGGTTTTAGGTGAGGACGAGGAGACGAAGCGATTCTAAATAGGGGTGTTGAAGTCCTATTTGGAGTCGCTTCGTGCGACTTGTTCCCTTGCTAGGTAAGAAAGTGAATGTTGTGCAGACGTGTGTGGGGTCGGAAGAGGTGTACTACCCGGCTTTGGTCTGGCAGTATGCAAATGTCGGATACTCGATTGTCCGAACAGAGGGTGGACCGCAGCTTTATAAGGGCGGGAAGCTCATTCCCTTTGATCCAAGGGAGGTGCCGGGAGAGATACTGCAGTTGTATAACGGGCTATCGTCAGTGTGCGATTCTGGGAGTTTCAGGATCGTAACTGTCTAGCGTAATGAATCGCGGGGAGACCCTTCCAAAGGTTTCCTCGCGCCCGCAAATGGTTATTTTTTTCCTCTAGCTTCCCGATAACCTCATGAGCGCCCCTGTATCCGCCATGTTGGCAATGTCCGTTACCACGCTGTTGAGGCGCATATCTTTGAACTTTTAATCCGAACCTCTCCCCCCCCAAGTCGAACCACCACCACCTCAATTCGATATTGCACCACCCCCAGCCTTTTCAACCTCACCGCAAACCGTGCCAGGTAGGATTCGGTCGCCTTTCTAATTCGCTCTAATTGCGCCTCTCTCACCACCTCTTCACTCTCAAAGCTACTCCCATTTCCCGACCTCATCCCCGAACCTAACTCTGCTGCCCACTCACTTTGCCGGGTTTTCACCTCCACCACCACCAGCGTATTCCTGTCGACAAGCACCAGATCAAGTTCCTGCCTTCCCACCCGCCAGTTCCGATGCAGTAGCTTCATGCCATTTCGCGCGAGTAGTCGAGCGACATGAGCTTCCCCCCAACGGCCGAGGGTGTGAGCGGCAACGCAGTGGGAGGGGCTCTTGGTGAACCACTGGCGAACTCGTTCAAGCCATCCTTCCGTGCGTGGCATCATGCCTCCACCTTTTTGTTCGATACGTGAGCTTCATACTCAGATATTTTTTCACTCGGACGGGCTTGCTGTTTCCATCTTGAGCAGCGCCACTAGTCCAAAAAAAACTGCACGCGTGCTATTGTGTGATTAGTATCGATAGAAGGGGTTGAAACGTTTCGTGGCGGGGATCGGAAAAATTGCTCAAGGTGAAGGATGCGCTATATCCGCTCGATCACTCCGCGAAATGTTCGTCGATGTGCCCTGCTTATCCCGAGCTGATCGATCGCGGTGCGGTGCGCTGCGGTTGGATAGCCGGCGTGTTTCTCGAAGCCGTAGCCGGGGTGACGGTGCCCAAGTACCGACATGAGGTGATCTCGGTGGACCTTGGCGAGGATAGATGCGGCTGAGATGTGCGTTATCAGGGCATCCCCCTGCACGACCGTCTGTTGTTGACGATTCGTTCGTATGGGCACATTCCCGTCGATAAGGGCGTAGTCTGCATCGACCCGTTCGAGGGCCAGGCGCATCGCTTCTCGGGATGCCTCCCGGATATTCAGTTTTTCAATTCGTCGAGGACCGACCGCTACGATAGCCCAGCTGAGAGCCGCTTCTTTTATTTCGGCGACCAGACGCAACCGGGTTGTAGCGCTTAGTGCCTTTGAGTCCTGAAATCGCTCATTTCGGTAGTTGCCCGGAAACACCACCGCGGCGGCGACCACGGGACCGGCTAGTGGCCCGCGACCGGCTTCGTCTATTCCAGCGACTCGAGGAAGGGGGAGGAAGTCGGGTTGGTAGGTCAGCAGAGAGGATGGTAATAGCGCAGCAGCAGAGGAGTGATGGGAGGACATACGGGCTCTCTCAGTGAGGGACAGAAGGACCGGTGCGAAGAGGTGATGAGGAGAAGAAACGCGGTGGAGCGGCTCCGCCACCCTCTTACTCATTAGGCCATGTCGTGAATAGCTCCCGAGTTTTCAGCAGAAACCGGAATGGTCCGATGGATCCGTACGGTCTCAATCCGATTGCCAACGGTGCTCTCAACAGTGAGGACTATCTCTTCGTCAAGGGGAAGCTCTGTTCCCTCTGCTTCTTCTCCATCGGGCAGTTTGGCCCGACGTATTCCTTCCTGGTCATTGAAGATGATGACCCCCTTGCTCGTCAACCGCACGGTGTCGGCAACGTGGGCCATTCTCCCGAGAGTGCTGAGAATAAAGCCGGCGACCGTGTCATAATCTCCTTCAGGAATCTCGACATTGAGCCGCTCATTCAGGTCGGCGACAACAATCCCTCCATCGACAAGAACGTCACCATCTTTTTCGTAGACAAGCTCTGTACTCGGTGCATCTGACTCATCATAAATATCCCCGACAATCTCTTCGACGAGATCCTCGAGAGTCACCGCTCCATCCACTCCCCCGTGCTCATCAAGCACAATCGCCATGTGAATCTTGCGATGCTTGAGCTCGTTGAGAAGGTCATCAACTGGTTTGGTCCCCGGCACAAAGTAACACTCCCGCGCAAAATCACGAACATTGAAAGTCGCTGCAGGATCGTTGAGATGCTGGTGCCAATAGGTGAGGAGGTCGCGAGCGAGCAGGAGGCCAACGACATCATCGATATTGTCCTCGACTATTGGAAAGCGGGAGAAGCCTGATTCGGTGACAGTCGCGAGGATCTCGGCGAGGGGAGCATCCACCGGAATGGTGACGAGATCGGTGCGGGGTGTCATTACTTCCCGAGCAATCGTCTCGGAAAACTCAAACACCCCTTTGAGCATCTCCTCCTCTGATTTGTCGAGCTCACCGTGCTGGGTGCTTTGCGAGATGAGCATCGAGAGTTCTCGCGAGGTGTGGACCCGTTCCGACTCCGAGATCGGTTTAATCCCGAACCACGACAGGAAAAGTCCGGCGGCGCCGTTGAGGATGAAGATGGCGGGGCGGAAGAGATTTGAAAAGAAAAGAAGGGTAGGAGCGACGACCCGGAGGGTTGATTCGGGATACTGAATCGCGATCGATTTTGCAGCGAGTTCGCCGAGGACGACATGGAGAACGGTAACGACGAGAAGCGCGAGGGTAGTCGAGATCCCATGCACGAGGGCAAGCTCAAGGGTTGAGTCGACCTCATGAAAGATCGCGGTGAAGAACTCAGCAAATATCTCCTCACCGAGCCACCCGAGGATCAGGCTTGCTATCGTAATTCCCAATTGCGTTGCCGAGAGGCTGCGGTCAAGCTGGTCGATAAGAATGAGAGACGACCGGGTGCCGAAGGCTTTCTCAAGCTCGGGGGTTTTTAACTTAGTCGGATGAGCTCGCACGATGGCGAACTCGGATGCGACGAAGAGGCCGTTGAGAAAAACGAGGAAAAAAACCCCTGCGAAGCGAATAAAGTAGGGTAAAGAGCCGTCCATGTTCCTAAATTAAGCTGCCTCCGGGGGGACTGACCACAACATGTGCCCCGTCATTTTGCGACTGAAGCGATGATTGGCAAGTCGGCTGAGACCGTTACATCACTTGTTTGATGCGCTCTCTCTTCGAGTAACTGTCTCTTCGAGTAACTGTCTTCTCGACATCCCCTCCATGCGTGGCGGCGGCAGCGGGGCCGCACCTTCGTGGCGTAAACTCAAGACCACTCCCCTAGTGTCTCAAGAACGCCCATTGTGGTCAATTATAATACTCTTCTGTTCTATTATTTCTCCCTTTGCCCGCTGACGAGAGGCGCTGGCGATTCTCCAAAAAATTCACCATGTTGAGAGATGTCGAGCCCGTCGTGTTCCTCCTCCGGGGAAACCCGGAGCGTTATGAGCTGGTCGGTAATCCAGTAGAGGGCGAGGGAGCCGACGAAAGCGAAGCTGCCGACGATCACTAGGCAAAGAAAGTGAATTCCAAGGGTGGTGAACTCTCCGTAGATTAATCCGACATCCTCGGCAAATACGGCTGTCAGAAGCATTCCGACCATACCGCCGACACCGTGGCAGGGAAAAACGTCGAGGGTATCGTCAAGAGGTGCTCGGCTGAACCACCGAACACAGAGATTGCTGAGAAGGCTTGCGGCAACCCCGATAAAGATGCTCGCTCCGACTGAGACAAATGCAGCGGCGGGCGTTATCGCTACTAGCCCAACGACAGCTCCCATGCACGCCCCGAGGGCTGAGGGCTTCTGACCCCGAGCAGCATCAAAGAACATCCAGGTTAGCATCGCTGCAGCAGATGCAGTTGTCGTTGTGAGAAACGCAAAGCATGCGGTGTAATTCGCCGCGAGGGCCGAACCTGCGTTAAAGCCAAACCAACCAAACCACAACATTCCTGTTCCGATGAGAACAAAGGGGATATTAGCTGGCGCATGTGCTCGCCCATCTTTCAGGGACTCTCGCTGTTCCATGTACCAAGCGCCGGCGAGAGCGGCAAAGCCTGCGACGGTGTGCACCACGGTGCCACCTGCAAAGTCAATCACTCCCCATTTTCTGAGAAATCCCTCTGGATGCCACGCCCAATGGGCAACGGGCGCGTAAATGAAAACTGAGAAAAGGGTGATGAAGAGGAGGTAGCCCGAAAAGCGGACCCTCTCTGCAAAAGAGCCCGTGATGAGGGCTGGAGTGACCACGGCGAACTTCATCTGGAATAGGGCATAGAGGAGAAATGGAATGGTTTCAGCAAAATCTGGGTTGGGTGATCCTCCGACATTTGAAAAGAGGAAATAGCTGCGGGGATCGCCGATAAGGCCACCGAACGAGTCACCAAACGCTAAACTGAATCCGACGACCACCCACACAAGGGTAACCACGCCCAAACAGATAAAGCTTTGGAGCATCGTTGAGATCACGTTCTTGGTGCTCGTCATACCGGCGTAGAACAGTGAAAGGCCAGGAGTCATCAAAAGGACGAGCCCCGTGGCGGTTAGCATCCAGGCGGTATCCCCAGCGCTCAGATTTTCAACATCGACCCATGGGCGATCAGCGGGGAGAAACGCGGCGCAACTCAGCACGATGAGAATGATGAGGGAGTTTACCCAAGGGGTCATGGCACGGGATTCCGGGATAAGAAGCACATCTTGGCGATTAGTCGTTGGGCGATCAGCTTTAAGGCTTATTGACCGCCTCACAATAGTTATATGCTGTTTAACCTGATAGCGGAGCCCTGAATTTCACGCAATCGTGAAGTGAGACTGATGGAGCAGTTCTTCGGGATAGGGGGAGAATAGGAGAGGGGATTGCCGCAAAGGCCCTCCTAAACGGATAAAGCAAGGACTCCGTTGTGTGAAGGGCCCATCGAGAAGGGGATTTCCCGATGGTTTTTGCAAAAAGAGCGCTCTGACGTTCCGAAATCGGAACCCCGCTCAAGCTGGTAGTTCAGGATACAAAGGGAAGCCCTCCAACAGAGCAGTCACCCGTTGCCGGCTCGACTCTTTCACTTGCTCGGAAACCTCCGCCTTGCCCTTGCTGATCTGCCCTGCGTTCTTTCCTGAATCTATCGTGCCGGGGGTTGTGGCGGCGAGAGCGTCGGTGATGATTGCGGCGACCTCCTTCATCTCTGTGGTTCCAAGGCCGCGAGTAGTGAGAGCGGGGGTGCCGAGTCTCAGTCCACTTGTAAACCACGCACCGTTTGGATCGAATGGAATGGTGTTTCGATTGAGAGTTACCGAGCATTCGCGGAGCGCAATCTCTCCCTGACGTCCGGTTAGTCCGAACCGTTCGGCGATATTGAGGAGAATGAGGTGGTTGTCGGTGCCACCCGAGATGACGGGGACACCAAACGACGCGAATGCTTCGCCGAGCGCCTGCGCATTGTTCACTATCTGACGCGCGTATTCCTGAAAGCTCGGCTGGAGTGCTTCATGAAATGCGACGGCCTTAGCAGCCATGATATGCGAGAGGGGGCCACCAAGGACGTGGGGGCATCCTTTGTTCACGTAGTCGGCAAACTCTTTCTTGCAGAGAACAATACCGCCACGAGGACCACGGAGCGTTTTATGGGTCGTTGACGTGACAATGTGAGCGTGAGCGACGGGGTCATAGTCACCCGTAAATACTTTGCCCGCGACAAGCCCCGCAAAATGAGCCATGTCGACCATGAATACGGCCCCGACTTCATCTGCGATCTCACGCATCGTAGCGAAGTTAATCTTCCGGGGATACGCGCTGTAGCCCGCAAGAAGGATCAGAGGCTTGACGGCACGAACCTGTTCACGAAGGGTATCGAGATTGAGAAGGTTGGTGCCTCGCTCGACCTGATACGGGTGCACCTCAAACATGATGCTGGAATAATTACGCCGATACCCATGAGTGAGGTGGCCACCGGATCGGAGATCAAACGCCATGATCCGCTGCGACATCATCTCGGCGCGAAGGGCGTTCCAGGTCTCGGCGTCGAGGTCTTCTGGGTTTGGGTTACCCCGAAGGCTTAAGAATTTCTCCTGAACCCGAGCTGCGAGGATCGCGGTAAAAGCGACCATGTTGGCATCCGCGCCAGAGTGGGGTTGGACGTACGCATGTTCAGCACCGAAGAGTGAGCAGGCCAACGCGCATGCCGATGCCTCGATGGTGTCAACGTTATCACACCCTGCGTAAAAGCGGTGATACGGATACCCTTCGGCGTATTTGTCGGTGAGGAGGTTCGCCGCGGCAGCCTGAACGGCAAGCGATGAGTAGTTTTCTGAAGCAATCAGTTTGAGGCTTGAGCGTTGGCTCGCAAGTTCAGCAACGATAGCGCCGACGATCTCGGGGGCTTTTTCTCCGATAAGTTCGAGAGAGGCGAGGAATTGGACGGTGCCCGGATGTACCGATTCGATTGGGGTCGCGCGGAGGTAGGTGTGGAGGGGGGATGAGCTCATGGCTGCTCCTTTGAGAGGTGAAAGACCCTCGAAAACCTAGCAAGAAAAGGGGTAAAAGTATACACCACGGATCGATACTCGATGTCACATGAGGAGGGCATCGTCACCCGTGCGAGCAGGGAATTTGTGGAGAAGCTTCATGACGAATTGGACCGTCATGAAAAGAGGAGCTGGGTTGCTTCTCGTAGAGAAAACAACCCAGCACAACTCACCCCCACTGTGGAGGAGAGCTAATCTCACCCGACGAAGAACATCAAGCCCCAGGTGAGGAGGGCCACGATGATGAGGAGGCCACCTTCAGCCCAGTTGAAGGTTCCATCTTGCGACACCTTGTCCCAGAGGGAGAAGGATATCAGCAGAGGAACCCCGTGGACCGGATCGACGGCGAGCGATGCGGGCTGTCCGATTGCGATCGCATAAAGCGCGAAGACCGGGAGCACGAACATCATCAGCTGGATCGAGGAACCAACGATGATACCAGTCGCAAGCGCCATCTTGCCTTGGGTGGCTGAGCTGATCGCTGACCAGTGCTCAGCGATACCTCCCGCGAGGGCAACCACGACGAAGGCCACAAAGCCTTCTCGGAGCCCAATCGCTTCGGCTGCCGGCTGCAGGACCCCGACGAAGAAGTCGGACTCCAACCCAACCCCGATCGCAATAAGGCCAAGGAAGGCCACCCAAACGTAAGTCGGCCAGCCGTAACCAGTGTCGCCTTCGCTCGCCTCCTCGAATTCTCCCTCACCAACGCCAGTCTCCTCGAAGGATTTAGCGTCCGTTACCAGGGAGAAGCCCAGGTAGAGGCCGTAAACGGCAAGGCTCGCCAAAGCCCCCACCATGGTCGGAAGATTTCCGAGCGCCTCAAGGCCAAGAGCTCCCACCACGGATGGAATGAGGAGTACTGAGGCCCCTGTCCATAGGACAGTCGATCCCATCTGAGCAGCACTCAGATGGACTCGGAGGTCACGACGACGGCGGCCGGCGATAGAGATACTCACCAATCCTCCGAGGAGGAGAGATAGACCTCCGACCAAGAGGAGGTTCCCGAAGACCCCTCCAAGAATCGAAATTTTCATGAGGGGAAAGAGTCCCTCGCGAATTGCGATAAGACCCAATATGAGCTCTGTGGCATTGCCGAAAGTTGCATTTAGCAGTGCCCCGACACCAGACCCAACCCGCTCCCCAACCACCTCCGTTGCATCGCCGAGCATCTTCGCCAAGGCGATTATGCAGACGAATGCTACCACAAAGCTGATGCGCGGATCTCCGTGGAATGATTCCAGCGCGATCGACCCACCGGCCGAGAGAACCAGAGTCCAGAACATTGGACCAAGGGCCTTGAGAGAAAATCCCTCAGTTCGACCCTCTTGGATTGCCTCAATGGTCATCCTACAAAAAAACATTACAGAAAGGATATCGAGTCCCTAAAAGCTAGTCTACTTCTGGCGAAAATAAAAATGTGAGGGAAGTACGGGGTAATAGTTCGTTGATTCAGAAAAAGAGAGGGCTAATGACACGTTGAGCACTGTCAAAATGGCTGACTCGAATACGTCATCCGCGATGTGTGAGAGATATTCGGAGAGGACCATCCGATGAGCACGCTCGGGGCCGGGTGGCCGACACGCAATGTCCTTGGTGAGGAACCGCACGGGATTGCGCCCTTTGCAGTCGTTCGAGATACATTCGGCAGATGTCGCCGTAACGAAAAAAGGGGACATGGGAGGGGCATTGCCTCTCCCATGTCATCTCAAGCGCTGAGCGCTTAAGTATGGGGGTTGTTTTTTCGCCAGTGTTTGGCGAGAACCTCCGTACCATCGGAGAGGCATATGATTGCCTCTAAGATAGTTGTTTTGGAATAACCTGTCCCGTTCGCCTCTATGAAGGAGTAGAGGTCGGGAGTCATTCGAGCCCTCGTAAAGTCGCAGTTGTGGAACTGCGTATACCAGAACTCCTCATGGACGGTGGACCCGTAGTACCTCGCGCCAGCCAGTTCGCGATCCGAGAGGTAGACTCTCAGTTCACGAAGATCGGCTTCTCGGAAGCCGCACTCACGGAACTGTGACCCTATAAAGTTCGCTGCTCGAAGGTCAGCCTTGGAAAAGTTGACCTGTTCCCAGGACGCCCAGCTGAAGTCTACCTCCTGCAGCATCCCGTTTACCTTGCACCCCGAGATGAGGTGCGTCAGCTCGTGCAGCTTGATCGGTCGCAACGCTATGGGAGCGCGTTCCGAGTGATTCTCTCGAGGATCGACGAACGGAAGACCTTTCGGACGTCCGCTCTGATCGAGCTCGAACTGACCCGGAATGGCGGTGAAAGCTAAGACCTTCAGCGCATGGCACTTCGTCAAAGCGACGAACAGTTGGCCCAACTCATCTGGCCTTATCGCTTCCCGGGAGCGGGTAAGCACGAAGGACACTTGGCTCGTAAGAGCATCCGCTATTACGGGGTTTGCCACGAGCCTATCTTCGGGAAAAAGTCGCCCCAACACGGAGTCGAAGAGCTCCGTGGTCACCGTGTTAAGAGAGAGAACTCTCGTCACCCGGTACACGCGCACCCCAATGATGGTCTGGTAAACCAGCACGGGAAGGTTTGTCACGACGACAAACCATTCGCCCCAGCTCCCGAATTCGTTCTCGGGGGCCTCACGAGCGGCCGCAAGGGCATCAGTGGTGCCACTTAACACGAGAACGGCCACGAGGGCAGAGCTTGCGATAACTGCCACCTGAACCCGCCGCTCACCGACCGCCTTCCACACCTCAATGCCCAGGTTAGGCCAAGCCAGCCGGGCAATCAATCCTTGGGCGGACAAGAGCACAACCGCCCAAAGAGCAGTCTTCACGTTCCCTGCGAATGCCACACAGGCAATCGGGAGTAGAAGAATTACGAGCCGCAAAACCATTAAAAAAAAGCAGACTTCCCAATGGTATCCACATCAAATCAAGCTAGTCAATTTTTTGATATTGAACAGACGGGCCCTGCGAGAAATATCTCCGAATAATCCGGAATTATCTCAGTCTCACCGAGCGGCGCTCGACTAGCTGGTCCAAGTAGCCTAAAATAGGCCTCTGTTGCTCTCAAAGGTTATGGGACAAATTAAAGAGGTTTCTGCATGCTTCGGACTCGACCACTTGGCGATGACCGACGATGGAGCGGTCTTCGATGCCGTGGTCGCGATTGTGTCTGCCCTGGACATTGCGGATCTCGTCAATGTGATTGGCGTTGATACTGAGGCTCAGGCAAAGCTCCGAGCCGCCCACGGGGGGTTAGCGTTTTGCCTCGACAAAACGGAATCGCCCGCGGAAGCCATATCACAGTTCGAAAGATTCCTCAGTAAAAAGGGTGAATCGGTCGCCTTCATGGGTGAGATTTTTCGCCTGGTGGTCGATAAGAGGCCTTATGAGACTCCTCAGTCGATTAAGGATAAAGGTAGTGGACCTCCACAGCCCGCGACCGCCCCCTCGCCGATAGCGAAGGCGTTAAGTTTGCCAAATGCGGAGCCGAGCGATCCGATTGACCAGTTATTCGCTGGTTTAGGCGGGAATGCTTCTCCTTCTTGTCCGCGGAGCAAATCCGAGTCGAGGTCATTCCCATCATCGTCGGATGGGGCGGATGATATCGATCGACTTCTCAACGGGTCGAATTCATCAACGAAGCCTACTTTAGAGCCGAGAGGTGTTAGCGAGCCGGACGAAATCGGTGAGCTCTTGAAAAGCCACGGTTTCTGATCGGGCTTGAGGGTTTCGGCACGGTTTTCTCTAAGGTCAGATTATTGGACGGGTGTCACTGCATCCGTCCAACACTTTTTTTCTGGGCAATTTCCTCGCCATCCACTCGAGAGCCGTGCCTCATAAAGTACAAATTGTTTTATTCGGTCGAGATTCTTGTTCCGATTTGTGGGGCACTCTCCGATTCAGAAATCACTATTTCCTCAACAGCGGAGCGAGGTGCTCACATAATCGAGGTTTTACCTCCAATGAGGAAACAATCCTTATGCAACAGGCGATTACTTGGTGGTGATGGGGTTCTAATGGGCCCGGGAGTGGCGGATCCGGAAAACAGCCAGGAGGTATTGCTAAAGAAGCTTAAGCGAGGTATTATTTTGACAGTGTTTTATTGGTTTTATGGCAGTCAAGCAGGCTAACTACTTCGTCATCATCGACGGCAGTGGTTCGATGAGGGAACCAGCTGGTGCTGGTTTTTCCGGGTCGCGATGGGAGGCCGTAGCGGAGGTAGCTTCCAGCGTTGCACACGAGGTGGCTGAGAGCGACCCCGATGGCATCGATGTGATAGTGTTCCAAAGTGGGCAAATCAAGGCGTTCCGCAATCAAACTGATGGAGCTTCCGTCAGCCAAATTTTTCGGACGATGAGGCCGTTTGGTGGCACTCCGCTTCATCTTGCGGTGAAGGACGTGGTGGACCAATTCGTCGGTCAGAGGAGTGATGTCGAGCCTTCTTTCGCCATCATCCTTACGGACGGTGAGCCGGATGACCCGAAGGCAGTCGTGTCTGAAATTAAGCGGGCGGGCGACTTTATGAAGGCGAAAAACTTGCCTGACGAGGTCTTTACCCTCTGGTTCATCCAAATCGGTGATGACCCTAAGGGAACAGGGTACCTCAGACTCCTGGACGATCAGATCGCGTCTTTGGTCGGCTATGACCTTGTTGATACGACCCCGGTCAACGAGGTCTCAAGCGACATCGAGGCGATGATCCTCAAGGCGATTGCTGATTGACCCTTGCGGTTGAGTCGCATAGCTGACTCAGAAGGAGAGCCCTACCAAGTTGGTAAGGCTCTCCTTTTCTTTTATTGGTCGCATAGTTCGCGGCGGCCTCTGTACTCAAGAATCAGTTGTCTAACTCTTCCGACTTACATCGCTTGTTATCGATATTCCCACCTGCCTCAAATCAAGTCAGGGAGAACCATTGATGGGGACTCGAAGGGAAAAAAAAGGGACAAGAAAGCCGAAGCTTTCAAGTCCCTGGTTCCCTTTCAGGAACAACTCGAGCGGCATGGTCCGCTTTTTATCAACCCTGTTAGGGGTTAGCCTGGTGCTGAGCTGTCTCGGCGAAGAGAACATCCAGCGGGTCGTCAGCCGCGGCCGGAAGTGCCTGCGCTGAACTCGGAGGAAGAGCTCCGGCGGTTCCTGAAAGCTTCCCTTTCAGGGCCGCCAATTCGTCATCGACAGAGCATTCGTCGAGACGGGCGAATTGGCTCTCGAGGTCGGAGCCTGCCAGCTCGGCGAGAGCCTGCCCCCGGGCCTCTTGCTGAAGCACCTTTTCCTCCATGGCCTGAAAGGCCGCCATTGCCCCATCGGTGCTGACACCGCTGAGGACCCCCTGAAGGTTTTGCTGGGCCTCTGCCGCTTGGTGGCGGGCCTTGAGCATCTCCTTCTTGGTGCGGGCTTCAGCGATCTTCCCTTCAAGAGCGGCCAGGCTCTTTCTGAGAGAAGTGACCTGTTGCTCTTGCACAGCCAGGCTGGCTTTGAGCGTTGCCGCAGAGTCAGCTTCCGCCTTTCTGCGTGCGAGGGCCTCTCTCGCCAGATCCTCCTCCCCCTTTTGAAGAGCGATCTCCGCCCGCTCGTACCACGTGCGGGCGTTCTCATCAGCAGTTTGCCACTGCTGTTGAAGCCGCTTCTGTGAGGCAATCGCCGTGGCTACCGCCTGCCGAAGCTTGACGAGGTCGGCCTGCATATCCTCCACGGCTTGATCCAGAATGAGAGCTGGATTTTCTGCCGCTGATATTGCAGCGTTCGCGTTCGCACGGAAAAGTCGCGCGATTCGTCCAAACAGTCCCATGATAAAACCCTCGGTGAAGTGAACGTAAATGACGCACCTGAATCAGGCGTTCTCGGGTATTCCAGTCAGTGAACGGAATGCCGCTGATGCTCCAGCCGTGAGGCAGGTATAGAGACAGGCAAGAGTCGCAGACTCTTTATCCGTTACCTCACCGTCGCTCCCGATAATGTCCTGAGCGGCGGAGATGATAACGTCTCTCTGGGGCGAGGCTTGAGAAATCGCCTCGAAGTTGAGACGCAGGAGTGCGGCCAGCTTCGTGAGCTCCTCTAAACCACCACCGATCGCAGCGAAGCTCGCGGCGACCAATTCCTGAGCGCGCGCCTCGGTGTACCGGGCGAGCACGGTCCTGTCGTCGTCAGAAAGTTCGAAAGCGGCGCGGCGAATCGCCTCTTCAGCTTTCGCTACCTCCTCAGGCTTCACCTGGTCATCCGCTGCCATAGCGAGCGCCAAGCTCTCAACGAAGCCCATCACCTCGCTTCCATATCGTTCGGAAAGCTTCATAAACACAAAAAACCGTTTGATTGGTAGGGTATCCCAGTCGAATGACAGACGCAATAGCCCGGTAGTCGATTAAACATGTTATCCGAGGTGAGTGATTTCGAGGGGGTGAGGTGAGCAATGACAGCCACCCATTTATCAGTAATTGCTACCCACGGAAAAGTGGAATCGCATGCGGGGTTCATATTCCTCTGGGTTCAGTGGAAAGCCGAGATCGAACCCGATGGGGCCGATCGGGGAGAGGAATCGTACCCCGACACCGTAGCCGGTGCGTTGGTCGGTGAGAGAGCGATGCTGATCGCGGAGGAAGACATTTCCGATATCAATAAAGGTGTGCAGCGATACCCGTTCGGCAACCCGCCGTTGGAGTTGAATGCTCGATGCCGAAAGGATGTCACCTCCTATAACGTTCCCGAGTTCACCGCGGGGGCCGAGGGAGTTTTCGCGAAATCCTCGTATTGAATTCCGACCACCGAGATAAAATCGTTGGGTGATCGGAATGTTGTCGGTATCGCTTAACCCTTTGGCGGCGCCCCATCGGGTACTCGCGGCGAGAGACCACGGGCTGATCGGAGAGAAGAGAGGAAGGATCGTCGACCCTCGGATGACAGCTGAAAGGTAGGAAGCATCGGAGCCAAGGGCATTGGTGGCGAGCGATCCGTCGAAGCCGAGAGTGTATCCAGAGGTTGGCATAAGGGGAGCATCGCGTCGGTCGATGGTAAGGGAGGAGTTCAGAGAGCTGAGGAGTACGGTGCCGGAATCAAATCGGCTCAACTGCACATCGGCTGGGACGTTGAAGATTGATTCACGCGCGAGGGAATGGCCAAGAGTGAGGCCGATGCCGGTGGTATCTGCGCGGTAGAGGTATGACGATGCTATGCTTCGCTCGACATCGAACTCCTGCGTCGTGGTCGAGAGTTTTTGGAAGCGGAGATCTTCAACGAATGAGTAGGGCAAATCGAGGATCGAGGGAACTGAGTAGAGGATCGATGCGATACCTTGCGATACCTCGAGAGTACTCGGGAGCACGAAGAGATCGGCACGGAATGAGAGCTCGCGGCCATCAAGGAAGAGTGAACGATCTGATGCTTCCCCAAAGACGTGTGCCCCGAATTGGGAGTTTGCACCGCCACCGAGCCGCAGGAAGCTCAAGGGGCGCTCCACGACCTTAATGGTGAGCTCCCGTCGGAGAGGATCGGGGGTGGAGGTTTCAGTAAAGAGTACCGAAGAGAAGAGCCCGAGCTTGAGTATCTTGCGGCGTCCTTCTTCGAGAGCGGGTTGTGCCCATGGCTGTCCCTCGCGCATGCGAAGCGCGTTGAGGATCGCGATATTCGGCACCGAGACATTTCCTTCGATAGTGATGCGAGAGAGGGTGACGGGAGCACCGGGATGTACCGTGAGGATGAAGATGGGCGAGACGGCTTCTGTGGGATGCAACGATTGCGCGTGAAGGGAAAGGGTGGCCCCGTGATAGCCCGCATCTTTGAGCTGCTGAGCGAGGTCAGTGATGAGGTCGTTGATGGCGCGCGTGCTGACGGGCTGAGAGGGGAGTTTCGGTGAGGAGAGATCGAGAGGAAGTCCCTCGATAGTGGCGAGTCGCACGAGGCGGCGGTTACCCTCGGTGATCAGATAGCGGATAGTGGCGCGATTCTTTTTGGATGGGATTATCTCGTAGGAAACGGTCGTATCTGTGTAGCCGAGGTCGCGGTAGATATCCTGAATGATTCCGGTGTTCCCCTGAATATCTTCATCCACTGCGAACCGAGGGGAAAGGAGCGAAAGTCCAGGTGTCGTTCGTTCTCGTTTTTTTATCTCCCGTTGAAGGTCAGTGACGGAGACAGCTCTGGTTCCTATAAGCTCCACCTTCCGAACCGTGACGAGCGATTGTTCGTCTATCTGGATGTAATAGCGGACCTCGTCCCCCGTTTTACCTTCAGCATTCTCGGCAGTGATATCCTGTCGTTGGTGAGAGACGGTTGCGTTGAGGTATCCCGATCGGCGATATCGTTCGGCGATGGATTCGGCGAGGAGGATGATGCTGTTGTTGCCAAAAGGAAGGGTGCGGTCGAGAAGATTGACGGTCTCGAGGAGTTCATCACTCGAAAAGTGGGTGTTGCCACTGAAGACGAAGGTGTGCCGGGGGCCTGGGTCGATGCGAAGGTTGAGGGTCTGGGTCGTGGCGGGTTTTGATGTTGGTGCCTCTGAGGGTTGATAAGAAGTTTCAACGCGGTTGGAGAAATACCCCTGTTCGCGGAGGTGGCGAGTGATCGTCGAGCGGGCATCTTGTTCGAATGAAGCGGTCGCGAGGGCACGTTTTGAAAGTGAGTCGATTATTTTGCGAGGGAGGAGCGATCCGCCGATGCCACGCTCGAGGGAGATTCCCTCAACGTAATGAGGTTCGCCCTCGTCGATAAAGATATCCAGAGCTGCACACACCTCCCCTTCGGTGGTTTGGCGAGGGGTAACGGCGCAGCGGGCGGTGACTGTCGCGCTTCGGTAGCCACGCTCATGGTATGCGGTTGTCACGCGACGGGTGAGCGATTTAACTTGAGCACTGCTAATCGGCCGAGTCCGTTTTATCTTGGCGAATTGGAGGATTTGGGAACTTTCAAATGCGTCATTACCGATAAAAGAAATGGTAAGAGGAACCCGTTCTTTTGATTTGAGGGTGAGGGCAACATCGACACCGAGCTGAGTGCCTTGCCGAAGTGAGTTTGATTCCAGAGTCCCGGTGAGGGTAACGGCATCAAGGAGCCGATAGTCGAGCCGAGCGCGTGACTCTGAGACAGGACCACTGAAGAGTCCTTCGCCAGTGAGTGATATTTTGTCGGTAACCCTCTTGGTAGCGACAACGGCCGGGTCAATACTTCCAGTTGAGTTATTATAAGCTGGCTCTACGGAGAGAGTATCGATGCGGGTGAGTCGGTTGAGCAGCGTGCCCCCCGAGAGAGGGCCGTTTTGATCGAAGAGGGAGATATCTCGATAATTCAGTCCGACACCGAAGCGACTCATGGTGGATTGTCTGGTGAGATCGGAGCGCCCCCCGCCTCCTGTTAAAAGAGCGAGAATCTCGCGCTGTGAGAGACCGCGATCCGAGGAGAGAAGGATCTTTGGATTGTCAGCCGGTCCGCGCGCCTCAAGGATAACGGAGTTGGTTTCACCGATTGATGACAGGATGGTTGCCTGCCCGAGTATCTCAATCCGGGGGAGTGGTTGGTCCTCCTGAAAGGTGACGTTTCCAGACACGAGGGAGAACTTGGTCTCTTTGAAGCCGAACCATCCAGAGAGAGCTTCTGCCTTGCCGACGATGACCGGTCGGGCAGACGTGCCGGTGATGGCGAGATCGACCTTTAACTCAGCTTCGGCCCAGTTGGTCGCAAGGAAGAGATCGTGATCGCCGTGGATGGTGAGATTAAGCTCAAGACCTCCTTCGGAAGGGGCTATCGCAGACGCTGCCTGCTGCTTCTCACCGATGAGTGACTGGGAGATCAGCTTTGCCACGGCACCAAGTCCGATGTTCTTCTCAAACGATGCGGATTGAAGGGTGAGGGTTCCGCCAAGTTGAGGGGTAAGGGTCGGAGACCACGTTATCGAGAGGTCACCATCGGCGGTGGTGGAGAGATCCGCGATTGCGTCGAAGCGAACTCCGGCGATGGTTGCGGAAATGAGCGACGTTTGGGGGTTGGCGAGATTGATGGTCCCCTTTGCGGTCGCGGTGCCACCATTAATTTTTCCGCTCAGTGATGAGATTGTGAGCTGTTTACCATCGAGTTGACCGTGACCTACAATTTCTTGCGCCTCGATCGCTGGCTGAGTGAGGGAGACCCGCCCCTTGGTAAAATCAACCGAACCGGTGAATGAGGGCGTTCCGATGGGCCCGCCGATCAGGACTGAGCCTGAAAAGAGTCCCGATGCGTTGTCGACGGCGGGAATGAGATCAAGCAAACTCTCGAGTCGGATACCCCCGGAGAGCTTTGTTTTGTATCCCTCGGCGAGCGAGACCCACCCCGTTGCGGCGAGTGCGCTTCCGTTGCCACTGAGGGCAAGGGTCGCGAGGTTGGCGCGCCCTCCTTTAATCGAAATCTTCGTGGGGGAGGGTAGCACTATTTCGTACGGGTGACAGCCGATGCGGAGTGAGTCGAGGGCGGTAGCGCCGCTGCCTGCAAGAGGGTTATTGAGAGAGAAGGTGTACGAGGTGGTCGCGGATATTGAGAGGCAGAGCTGTTCGGTGGGAGATATCGGAGGAGTGAATTGGGCAAGGGTGAGGGTGAGCGAGCTGGGGGAGGTACCGTCGATGATGATTGAGCTCTTCACCGTCGCCCGGCCGGTTTCGTCTCCTCCGGCGAGCGAGAGGGTGCCATCCTTGAGGTTAAGATTGCCTTTCAGTATGTGGGGCATCGGGTAGAGACCCGAAAGAGGTTGGTAACTGACATCGAGGCTTCCTTTGCCTTGGATGCCGGCAGTTGTCAGAGGGCCGGAAAGGGCCATAGTCCCTGATATGAGAAGATCATCCACGACCGACGGAGCGCGGATGTCGGAGACCCGGAGGCCAGTGGCGACGAGGGAGAGATCCGTGAAGGATGGATCATCAATGTCAGTGAGGTTCAGAGATCCCTTGGCCTGGAGGGTGTTCTTGTCGGTTGTGAGGGTGAAGCCGAGGATGCGATCCCGGAAGGTGCCGGAGGCAACGAATGGGCCGAGGTTGTAATCGAGAAAATGCCCGGCGGTCGCTGTGAGTTTAAGATCCACCTCAGCTCGGTCGAGGGTGCCTGAGAGAGCAACCGTAAGCGTTGCATCGTGAGCGCTGACGACATCGGTCGTGAGATGATCGAGGTGGAGGGTCGCGCTTCCCGTGATGGTGTCTCCGCGAAGGGTAAACGCGCCATTGGCGATCGATGCGCCTCCTCCCTGAGCGGTAATGTCGCGGAGAGCTACGATAGGATCGCCGTGGTTGATATCGACGGTGAAGTGGCCCGATGACTGATCAAAGATGAAGAGCGGAGCGCCACCGGGGGCCACGGTAAGGGGAGGAGTGCCGTGAAGGGTTCCATCAAAGCGGGGGCTACCCAAGGTCTCTGTGACCGTTGTGGTACCGGTGACGGTGCCGAGGAGGGTGGGCGATATCCCAAGCGATTCGGCATGAAGGGTGAGCGACCCCGAACCCGAGAGTTGGTTGTCTTTATCGGTATTCGATGTTGCCGAGAGGAGTAGTGCGGTCTGTCGATGGGCTACCGCGATGGTGTGAAAAATGGCCTCCGCCGAGGTGATCGTCAGTTCGGAGCGGGCTCCCCCAACGGTGAAGGTGTGTGCAAGGGAAGGGCGGGGGTAACGGACTGAGACATCGTTGATGACGGGAATAAGTCTGAAGGTATCGTCGCGGTTGCGGTTCACTTCGAGTGATACCCCGCGACCGTGGAGCTCTGCGGTCCGGAATCGCTCTATAAAACTACCATCGGAAACAGTCAGTCGCTCGAGGAGTATCCGCCATCGGTCGGGGGTATCCTTCTCGGGGGGAAGTGGAGCGGTGAGGTGATCGATGAATCGAAAGGTGCCGCTTTCTTCGCCGACTCCTTCGGCGTGGGTGCCGATGAGTTCAAGGTGGTCAAGATGGACCTGACGGGAGAAAATATCGCGGAGCCCGAATCGAGCTCGAAGCCGTTTGACCGTCAGGTGGGGAGATCCGCCGACCATGAGCCTGACGTTCCGAGCTTCGGCTGAGAGGGTTAGTAGAGAGAGGGAGGCGGACTCATACACGATAGAGCCGCCACACGCAGTAACCGCCTCATCGTCGAGGAGTCCGATAAGAGAGCGGACGGCCTCTTTCTTTAGCCTTCCCCCAAGAATGAGACCACTGCACACGAGCGCCAGGGTGAGGATGAGCAAAAGGCGCTTAACCGGCATGGGAGGGTGCGATGAAGACAGTCGACCGATCGAAGATAACCGATTGTGATTCGGCCAGCCCCCCGAGGATCATACCGCCGAGGAGCACAGATATATCCCAACACGGTACAATTAAGGGGTAAAGTCTTCAAGGGTGCTGACTCTGGATGGGGGGGCGGTCTCTGATTGTTCTACAACCGACAGTTGCCACACCGTGTCACAACCCGAACGGGTCCCTCCCGAGCCAACGGAATTCGCGAGCGGAGGACATAAAATCCCCTTTGTTCCGGGGCAAGACGGGTGGGGCCCCGAAGTTGGAGCACGATCCCATCGCTGAGCTCGGCATAGACGATGATATCGGCGGCGGGGTGATTCCCAACGTTGCGAACCTCAACATTGAGGTGTCGCAACTCAAGCCCTCGAGGATTTCTCACCACCAGACACACGGGCTCATCAGCCCGCAGCCGTGTCAGCGCGGTGACGGCAAAGGATGGGGTGGTTCGCTGAGCGTCCGATCGTCGAGGTGTCGCATCTGCGGAGAAAGAGAAACCTCCGATGGCAGTAAGAGATACCAGCGCAAGGCCGAGGAAAAGGGGGGAAACATAAACGTTCATGCCTCATCATCGGCAGGTCCGGTGATGATGTTTCGCAAAACGGAACCTAATTCATTTCTTCTGATGCCGCGTGGGTGGTGAGGGGGGCTGAGGACAATTCGCCGAAAGAGAGGGACCTCTCAGTGAAGGAGAGGTGTATCGAAGCCTCTTGCAGGCTCTCCATCCCTTGATAGTGAAACCCTCCATCTGACTAAAATCCCCGCGCCTCCCGAGAATACATCTCCGCCATCGGTGGTAATCCATCAATTCCCGGTTTTATCAGGGTACGGGAGGCCCCCATCTTTTTCTCGGTATGTCTGCGGTTCAGAGTCGGCCGATTACTGATGATGATAAACGGGCATCGGATGGACAGGGAGAGGCTCCCCTGCGCCACAACGACATCCCCTGTAAGCAGTTACCGCCTACCTTTTTCAGAGGTCCGTGGGTTTTCGCAAGGGGCCATCAAAACTACCAATGCGCGGAATCACCGGCGCAAAACAGCCTTTTTGTCATCGGATAGCGGACCACCATCCTTTCGACAAGACGGCGGTCTGTCGATGCCGGCCTCCTGAACTCCCGGCGCACAGTTTCGACTACTCCCCTAACTCCGTCATCATCCCTCCTCCGAGTCGTTGCTGGCCGCGATCTCCACCGAGTCGAGCTTCTCGTCCTCGTCCTCATCATTATCATAGCTGAACCCATCATCCCACTTCACTTTCTGCTCAGTGGAATCAGTAGGCGTTCTACCTCCACAGACCGCAGAGGCCGTTATTTCATATTCACCATCGTTAAAATCCTCGTCGACGTCATCTTCAATACCCACTCTCCATGCCGAGCCATCCCAGAAGCCGTTTGCGTCCGGGCCGCCGGACAAGGTCCGTACTCTCCAGCTGCTAAGTCCTATCTTTTTGCCTTTGCATGGAAGATTGCAACCAAAAAATCTAAATCGTAATTTGGTAGTTCTCTTTCTCTTGATGAAGACCTCATCTCCCTTGTTTTTAGTAAAGTAGGCGCTATTGTCGCATTCGGCTTCCCTCGATAACCTTCTAACTTTCAGGTTATAACCCATGTCCAGAGCCTTAATCTTGTTCCTCTTTATCCTCAGTCTCGCAGCTGGAGTCCCTGATCCGACCCGAACTACCGCCGTGCCCTGAGCTCTCCTCCCTACCAGGTCATAGTCACTGGTTATCGAGAATCCCCCCAGATTTAAGCCGAAGGCGTTGAAGCCACTGAGGCCCCGTTGGGCGGTCACCGCCACCCAATACGGTCCGGGCCTCACTGGACCGGAAGGGCAAGAATCGTCGTGGGGATTACCTACCTTCCAGCCTCGCCCTGGAGGGTCGTCGGTCCATTTAACGGGCATCGCGGATAGTTGCTCATGACTTGGATTAGTGGTGAATGTTTTAATCCCTATCCGAGCTTCACGCTTCGATACGCCCGGGGACGCTTTATCGCCCGGACCATTTACCGCCGGTTGTGGTCCGAGAGCCGCAGAAACCACCTCTTCAAGCTCAGCTTCCGACATGCCGGGGTTACTTTTGAGGGAGATAGCAACGAGATGCGCAGCATTCGTCATCTTAATTCCCACAACTACGGAATTAACGTAAAAGCCAAAAGCTGCGGTCAGAGCGGCGATGAGCGGCAAAATTATTGCCGCTTCTACAAGTAACGTCCCGTCCGAACTAAACCTTTTTTTGTGATGCGTGCCGGCGAAGTTCCGGTCTCTTCGCAAGTCCGTGTGGACTCTCCGCTCGTTGTCTTGATACATGTTACCTCCTCCGAAGCTTTAAACACATAGTGCGACCCCTTTTCCCTCGACAAATCGAGCCTCACCCCCACATCTCCGATTACTATACCCTTTTCGGCAATGCCGAATCAACCGCAGTTTGATTGAGTTTGTTAAGGCGTGGGTCGGGGTGAAGTTCAAGATGCTTCGCTTTCTCTGGTATTGGGTCCGATTCGTCCATTTGGGATACCCGTCCCCTGCCCTCGAAACAATATGCTTCCAAGTCGTAATTTCCTGTCATTTGCCGACGAATAGAGGTGATGGCCTTGGACGTCGCATCTTTTCGGATTTACGCTCTCTCCTTAATCAACTCCTGGATGCGGATAATCGCTCCTTTGTCAATTAATTCTGCATTGTTTTCGGACGAGGGGGGAAAGTATCGCGCGCTGTGGGTTCGAAACAGGGTTGCAGCATTTGACATCATAACAAGCGAGTTTTAGTCTTCCAAAGTACCCAGCACTTCAATTCACGATTTTAGTCTTTACCTTTACCACGCTTTTCACCACCGCAACCCTTTTTATATTGCTCGTGATCATCATGAGCACCCTCTTCCTCGCCCTCTTCGTTATCTTCGCCATCGTAGTCACTGAATCCATCACTATCAATATCGTCGGATGAGGGGACAGAAATGGGTTGTTCATCGTCACATACTGCGATGCTCCAAATCTTAAATTCTCCCTGTTTGCCGTCACCAAAATTAACTCGAACCCTCCATTCGGTTCCATTCCACGTATCACTCGTGGGGCCTCCAAAAATTGTTGTTACTCTGTTGCTCTCAAGCCCCACTTTCTTTTTAGTTGGACTCGGGCCGACGAATCGCACCTTCGTAGTTTTCCCCTTTTTTAGGAAAATGCTCGTTCCTCTATACCTGGTGAAATAGGCCGATCCGTCCCCACTCACCTTTGCGATATGGAGGTTGTAACCTGCGCCGAGAGCCTTTATATGCTTCCTGTGCTTCACCCGAAAATGTCCGAGCGACACGGACCCCCCCGGCTCTTGACTCCCGAGTCGAACTACAGAGTAGCCTTTAGCGCTTTTACCCGTTAATTCAGGGGTACTATCGAATCCAAACCCGCCCGCGCCAAACCCAAACATGCTGACACCCCACAGCCCCTTTTCGGCAACAACTGCCAACCACAAGGGTCCGACCTCGGGACAAGCTTGAGGAAAACCGGTCCTCCAGTCCCGTTTGTCGGCGTCATCACTCCAAACGACCGGTATGTTCTCCAGGTCACTGGCCGATGGGACCGACGAGAATGTTCTCATGCCAACACGAGCGGCTCTCCGTGAGATGCCGGGAGAGACGGTGTCAGCATCACCAGATGGCGCCGGCTGAGGCCCAAGGGCTGAGCTAACCACATCCTCCAGTTCTGAATCGGACATCTCCGGATCTGCCTTTAATGCGACCGCAATGAGATGAGCGGCATTAGCCATCCTCATCGATGTGATGTTCGCATTTGTGGTATAGGCCAATGCGATCACAATCCCAGCGACCACAGGAATAAGGACAGTTGCCTCGACCAGCAGCCCGCCTGCAGAGCTTCCCCGTATTCCTCTCTTCCTACCCCTTGTTTCCAGCGAGCACCTTTTTTTTGGTACAGAGTTTTCGTAGGGTTCGTTCATATGGCTCACCCGTTTTAGTGCAATATTGGCTTACATCTGGCAACCATAACGGAGAGCCTGCGTATCAGTCGCAACTTGAACCCCCACTTTTATTGTATGAGGCCAACATTCAAGAATCAAACACTTTTTGAGCCTACGAAGGAACCGAATGCCTGATAAACCCTGGCCACCATTTGAAGGATGGCGGCGAATTCGGTTCATTGTTTGATGTCCAATCAAGCGGTACTCCACTTGTCCCGCAGCAATGGAAGCTCAGCAGAGCGATTTGACCAGTTCGAGGAATTGTTTGAATACTCGTGAAGGAACGCGTTTCCGCGCTTGGGAAGAAACCGATCAGAGCTGTTGGCATTCGAGAACTTTCCCGAGCAGCACTGGCAACACTTGTGGACACCCAATCCCATCAAATTGACGATTGGCACGTTTCCCCTCCTATCAAGTTGGTCTAAAGGGTGCCTGCCACGCCACCACCTGATGGCTATTATCTTTAAATTGGGACTCTGTGCGCGAAAGGGCTGGCTTTAAGTAAAGCTCCCTCTACTCGGGCAAGGCGATTACCGGGGGGACATTCAAAGATGGAAATGAGGTGTATTCCGACAATCATGCTGATGCTTTATCGAGCTTTTGCGACCCTGACTTTCCAATATCCAATCGCGCCAGCTCTCTCGGAGTGCTAGTCACAGGCGATCTTGGAAGCAGTTACCTCATACATCCCGTCATTAAAATCCCAATCATTAGCGTCTTCTACCCCCAATCTCCATTTTGAGCCGTCCCATACTCCGTTCGCCGGACCGCCGCTCAGAGTGTTAACTCTACTGCCGGATAGGGGAATCGAATAACTTCCGCACCCCCCCCAAACATTAAACTTCAACTTGACCGACCCACCATGAGCTATCGTGGCTGAGGTCGACCCATTTGAAAAAGAACCACTATTCCCGCACTCCGCAGAGTGGCCGGTCTTCACAATTGTCAGATTAAACTGTCCACCCGAAGCAATAATCGAATCGCCCTCAACGCGAAGGCCGACGGGTAATTTGTCAGGCACTACGCGTACAACCGAAACGCCGTGGACTGCTTTGCCCTCCAGCGTATGGTCCGGTTTTATCGCAAACCCCCCAAACTCCCATCCGAATATCTTCAGGCCTGCCGATCCCTTCACCGTCTTGACGGCTACCCAGTAGGGCTGAGAAGGATTGCACGAGGACAGGTGGGGATTCCCTTGCTTCCATCCCCGACTACTCGGCTCGTCGATCCACTTCACCGGGATATTTGCCAACTGGTCTTCCGATGGTCTCGCAGAGAATGTCTGAATCCCGGCTCGCCCTTCCCGAATTGACAGTGGAAGAGTAACGGCGGATGCGCCAAACACACCTTTCCGGTGCTCATGTCTTCCATACCGAATGAAATGTTCCCGGGCCTGAGCCGGAGTCAACGCTTTGAGATCGCCGTTCATCGACCGATACGTATTCACGTTGAAGCCTGACGGTAATGGCTGCGTTCCTAGGGCCGCTGAAGTAACTTCCTCTAAGTCTGCCTCTGCGATTAACGGTTCGTCCTTTATCGATAAGGCGATAAGCTGCGCGGCATACGTCAATCTAATCCCGGTCGACAACTTGTTAGCATAAAATGCCCCGCCGACTACACAACCCGCCAGAACTGGAAGCATAAGGGCCGCTTCCAAAAAGACATAACCCCTTGATTTTGAATCAGACTCCTTGTGCCGAACCGCAGTGCCTTTCATCCTACCACCCTCCTCTGACGTATCTAACTACTGAAATGAATCTTATGACCCCTCTGACCTCCCTCTTCATTATCCTTTAGGATACTCCCCCCCTTTGTCAAACAATTTATTGGCCGATTGGGGATGTTGTTTGATACGCGACTCTCCGGATATTGTTCACTGCATTTGAACGTTGTTGATTCGTGATTCTGAGCCTCCATTTCTGAAATAGGCGTCGTTGTCTCGGGATTATTGGTGTATTTTCTTGCTTGCTGGGGGTGTTCATTTTTGGCGGATACTTCAAGCGCATGAGAACCCTCTCAGCAACGAGGTACCACAAAACAAATAGGCTGAGGGCCTTACGGTCGGCTTACCCGCCCATCACTACAACCGGTACACCTTCATCATCAGTCGGTGGTTCAAACAGATGTGAGCATGATGTACAGAACTCGGCGCTTATTCGGTGGCAATGCGGGGGAAGGTGTCTGTTTCGCAGGTTTAGTCGCGCAAAGAGGGTCGTGATTGGGGTGTTGCAAAAGACGATGATGGGAAGGGCGGTAACGTCGGTCGATGGGTCAGGTTGGCATCCGATTATGGCGCGGTCACGCGAGTCTCTGGTGAAAAAACCATCGTCGAGAATAACGGAGATATTTCGCGAGAGTGTTTGTCGGGCGATGGACCACAGGAAATTGCGGACCGTGTTTACGCGGTCAATCCGCTTCTCGGGCTCGCGAACGATATGATCGGCTCCGAACAAGGGGACAAGAAGCTGATCGAGACTCAGGATAATCGCGCCGTACTGCGACGCAAGGGCATCGGCAGCAGTGCTTTTGCCGCTGCCCGGAAGTCCAGACATGAGAAAAAGATAGGGATTGCCGGCCATCGGCGGAGGTGGGAGCGGTGCTCCGAGAGGTTGGATCTTCATGTGAATCAGACGGTCGATTCGGAAAGCTGAGCGATGCGCAGGACAGCGTGACGGCGCTGGATGCTCCTCCGATGGCGATATCCTCTTGATTCGCTGTTTTTTGCCATCTGTGCGATGATAAACGGTTTCCCTCTCTCATGTCGAGGGTGGGGGCGGGTGGTACGTGAGGTGGGGTATTATGAGTATGCAACGAGTGGCGCTGTTGACAGCAGAGGATGTGGGAGAGATCGCTCTTGATGAATTGACTCAGCGAAAAATTTCGTTTGCTCGACCCTCCATCATCCGTATACGCAACCAAGATTTGGTTGTTGTTTCGGTCGAGAGAAAAGCTATCGCCGGTTTGTTTGGGCTGCGAGTAATAGAGGATATTTTCGCGGTGCTTGAAGAAGGGGTGTCTCTCCCTGATGAGCGAAAACTTCATCGTCTCACCCCCCGAACTCTGCGCGAACGAACTATTGAAGCACTTCCTCTCTCCCGCCGCCGGCGTGGAAAAAAGGCATCAACGACCTTTTGGGTTTTCGTCAAGCAGGATGAAGATCATGATGTATGGCGCCGATCGATTGCTGAACAGTTGGTCGGATTTTACTCGGCAACTTTTGCGCGTTGGACTGCTCGTGAGCCTGCCGAGGTGGAGGTGTGGGCGTTTCTCTCGGAGGGTCGTGCCCTTGTAGGTTTGCGGCTCACCGATGCCACTTTTCGTCAGCGTCGCTACAAGCGCGATGAACGGCCTGGGTCACTTCGTCCGACCCTCGCGGCGGCGGTACTGCTCGCGGCACAGCCGGGCGAGGAGGAGGTTGTGCTTGACCCGATGTGTGGCGTCGGGACGCTCCTTCTCGAGTATGGGATTGCCCATCCTGACGCGCGATTGATAGGGGGCGATCGCGACCGTCATGCACTTGCTCTTGCAAAGGCGAACGCGGAGCGAGCCGGGGTGACGGTCTCATTTCACCACGGCGATGCGACGACCGGTGAGATGTTCCCCGGACTTGAAGGAGAGGTCTCCCTTATCGTGTGTAATCTGCCATTCGGAAAACAGTTCGGGGCGCATCAGGACCTGATGGTGCTCTACCGGCGCGCACTACAGCGGTGGCGAAGTTTGCTTCAACCGGGAGGGCGGATGGTCCTTTTGACATCGCGACCGAACCTGATTCATCAAGTCGCGGGACGGTTGGGATTGGTTGCTCGCGATAAATACTCGTTCATGGTGCAGGGTATCCGGGCGGGAGTGGTCACGGTTGCTCCGGTCGGAGCCTTTGGGGCAGATGAGGATTAGAACGAACCGGTCACCTGCTTAGATTTCATCAAGATGAGCGGCGAACCAACGCGTGTTATATCTTCCAATCCAGACGAGCAGAGCGAGAGTACTGAGGATATTAGCCCCCAAAACGTACCAGTAGGGCTCGAATACGGGGGCGAGCAAGATCGGACCGATCCCCACGACAGGAATAGCTCCGATGAGAGAGCGCACTGTTTGACCGATCGGGAGCTCGATAAGGAAGGTAATGGTCCACACGATGCCACCGAATGAGCATGCAATGAGGGGTGCGAGCTTGTAGTGAATATTAAAAAGGTCGTGATGATGTTTAAGCTCCGCAACGGAGGCAACGAGTGCCGCAAGAGCGAAACTAATGACGACTGCAAGGGCCCATGCAAGAAGGGCAAAGGGTCTCCCATAAAAGGGGAAGGCTGAGGGGTCGGTGATGACATCGATGAATACAAAAATCCCGAGAGGGACGGTCGCGAGTACGAACGCGGCTACTCGGATGAGGGTGAGTAGCCACACCGAGCCGTAGAACGGCCCTTTTCCGACCGCCGCCACCATCGGAAGAAGGACGCCACTGTGTGATAAATAATCGAGCACACGTCGATGAGCTTTGAGAGCTAGCCACAAGGCTGTCACGATCGCGAAGCCAATGTTAAGAATAATTACGATCTTGGCAGTGAGTGAGCTCAGCTTGGTTGGTTCCCGAAAGCCGACCAGGTCAAAGAATCGCTCTCCTAATCGCTCCCCGAGCTCTTTGCGAGCCTGTAATGCTTCGATATGTTTTTTCTCGACACTTCCCCGAAAGTTTACCTCCTGGAACAGGACAAACCCCAGGAAGCTTCGGAAGTCGGTCCTAATAGTTCCGTTTTCCTTCCAGATAATAATGTCGGTACCACAACCATCGCAGAGATGAATCGCTCGAAACAGGCCCTTAAAAAGATTCTGGTAAAAGGGCAATCCAAAAGTTTCGATAATCGCGGGAGAGATAACGATATCAAATCGCTCAAGCGCGCAATCCGGGGTAGTTGCTTTTAGTCTTTGCGTTACGGGATCGTCCTCCCAGAGGCAGGTTTTTAGCTCCCTGGCGAAGTCAGCATCTCCGATCAGAGTCTTTCGAAACCAGGACGGATCTTGGTCCTTTGCTCGAGCCTCTCGTTTTTCCGCAAGCACCTCGGCACTTTGATGGCTCGGCGCTCTCAAAAATATCGCTGACCCGAAAAATTGCAGGACAGCGAGCATGACGGCGGTAACAACTGGCGCGAGAAGAAGGATCGCGACGAGGCGCGGAATGCGGAGCAGACACCACGTGAGGCGTAAGGAGGGTATCATCTGCGAACTCTTTGAAGTGCCGTGACATAGGGCTATGAAGGTTGCCGATGGAAGCGAGGATCCATCGGCAACCTCCGAGCGTTCTTCCCGTCAGGCCTTTGGCAAAAACATCCCGGCTTACACTAGCGCCGTCATGTGAAAGGTATTCGCTTAGATGAGACAAACACAGCTTAAGATTTTTAAGCTGCCGGCTTTACTGGAATCAGAAGTTCTGGTCGAAGGGTCCCGACGAGATTTCGGACAGCAGCCAACCCTTGTCGTGCGATACTCTCGACCGTTCTACTCCCTACATGGGGTGTGATTATCACATTGGGAGCTCCTGCGAGGGGATTATCTGCGTTAATCGGTTCAGGTTCGATAACGTCCGCTCCAAACCCGCGGATCTGCCCACTTTTGAGCGCATCAGCAAGCGCCCGTTGGTCTACAAGCCCACCTCTGCTCACGTTTATAACGTAGGCCCCCCGTTTACATGACTGCAATCGACGGGTGTTCAGGAAATTGCTGTTCTGTTTGGTGAGATTCATGTTGAGCGAAATGATGTCGGACACTCGGAGGACCTCTTCGGGGGTTGCTAGCCTTACAATCGACGTCGGGAGCTCCGCAAATATGGGATCACTGTATGCTGACCGAAGTGCATCGACATACCCTTGTTGCTCAGCGCTCCACGAAGAGTTGTAGATTGAAACATGGACGCCAAATGCCATCGCCCGTTTCGCCATTTCCCGTCCTACTCGGCCAAAGCCGAGAACCCCAAGTGTTTTTCCGGCGAGCTCATTGCCGGTCATCCGACGCCACTGGAGTCGCTGCACTGCTGCGTGTTGCTCAGGGATGTTCCGAAGAAGGGAGAACATCAGTCCGAAGGCGTGTTCGGTGACGGTAGTATGGTTTACTCCTGGGGTATTGCAGACCGTAATACCGAGCTCTTTCGCCACCTCAAGGTCAATCTTGTCGAGTCCGACTCCGTACCGGCTGATCACTTTGGCATGAGGGTGAACTTTACGAAGAACTGCGGCGGAAAAATGGTCCTCGCCGACGAGAAATCCGTCGAAAGGGCCCTCAGCATCGACAACCGAGAGAAGTTGTCCCTCCGAAAGGGGCCCTCGGGCCTTAACGAGGGTGAAATTACCCGCAGCGAGCTCAGCAACGTGAGGACCCGGGGTATCAAGGAAGCTCGTGGTGGTGACAAGGACGCGCATGAGAAATACCTTTAAGTGAACGGCGAACCGAACGGCAGTTGGTGTCTTTCTGGAGGATAGGCACCCTCACTACCTTGGTTTAAGGAACGGAGAGCCCAGCGGTAAGGCCCCCTACCGGCGTTTTCTCACGGGATAATCGGCGAGCCTAGCACCAAAAAGAGAGTTCTACAAACGGCGGGGCGCCGGCATTTACGTCCCTCTCAGGCCTGCGAGGCTACGAAGGAGAGGAGAATAAATCGGGGCTGAAGAGGCTCTTTCCTTATCGCGGAATTATCGGATTACTCGAGATCGATAGTGGCTCCCAATGGAAGGTGCTGAAACAGAGCGCTCGCCACCTCTTCGGAGACTCGGAGACCCCCAACCTCATCACTCCAGAAGGGGGCTGAATGGAGCGGAATTTCCCCGGTCAGAAAGAGAGCAAAAGGCCCGAGGGCCCCACGCCGAAAGCGCGTGTGGGAAAATGGGGGAGGCACAGGAAGGCCTCGACGCTCGAAGTACGAATCAGGAGCATACCAGAGAGGGGACTCTTGCTTAAGCTCTATCGACGCGTGAGGCCGTACCCTCGCACCACTTGGTAGAATCTCTGTGTGAGATGTTGAGGAAAGCAACATGCGGTCTGCCCCTTCAACCGGGATGACGACCGGATTTGCTCCAAGGCCGCGGACGGTTATTGTACCAGCGGAGCGATTGATAGAGATTCGCACCCGATTCTGGGGGATTCGAGGATCAGGGACCCCTGAGCGAACTGTTGATATACGAGTAAAAGGGGCGAAGGATCGGAATACATCGGGGGTAAAAGAAACCGGAGGAGGGCTTTTCACTTCCCGAAATACTGCAATGGATCCGTCGGCAAGCCAGGAGGCTTGAGGAGGAGGCTGAAAGGCCGATCCGCAAGCCGACAGGATGAGGGAATTCGTCAATAATAAAATACCGTTTGTGACATATCGTTTGCTCATTTGCGCACCTGTCAGACCCCCGGAGGGGGAGGAAAAAGAGAGAGATTTAATCGCAAAAATAGCGAGTTATCGACTTCCACCCTGATTATGCGATGAGGGGCGGTCGAGGGGAAGGGGAGGAATGTTTAAATTTCTCTGTACGGTTTCTCTTGCGTCCTCCGCGTATATGACTCTAATTGAAGGTGAGGGCAAGAAGAAGTATGCCTGTGGTCCGGGTACCCCCGGACGTCTTTTCCCGACCCTTCCTTTAGATGAAAGTAAGGGCTCAAAGGGGGGGGACTTTGGCCTCAGTCGCTTCGACTCGGTGTGATGTGTCCGTTGTCGAAGAATTGGTTTCTCGTGAAGGCTTGGAGAAACTAGGTCGGCTCTGGGAAGGCCCGTGAGAAAAGGGGGGTGCTCTGTGTTCCTCTCCGGTGCTTGCGTACCGGGGCTCTGGAGGCGGTCGATGGTTCGTTTTTTGTGGTGCCATCACCGATACACCGCTTTGGACTCTTGTGAGTCTTGAGGGTGGGAGAGGGATACAAAGAGAGGTCGACGAAGTTTTTTTGTTGAGAAGGCGACCCCCGGGAAAGAAAAACAATTATGAGGTGCATCTCCCCGGCCGGTACAGGCAAGGGTGTGGTAGATGAGGTCGCAGGAGGTGAGCGACCTTCTTCCCGGGGGATGCCGTTAGGGAGCAGCGTATGACTATGCGATGTGCTCTCTCCCTGTTGGTGTTGCTTGGCGCTTGTGCGTTGCCGGGTCATCAGATGAAAAAAGGGGGAGAAGCGGGAGCCGGATTCAGTGGCCCCGTGATGGCGGTAAGTCAGAATCAAGAGGCTGGGACATGTGGAGGAGTAGTGGCGGGCTCTGCGGTAAGCGTGCCTGGGTCCTCGCTGTCAGGGGTGACTGGGACGAAGCAGGGGGCCAAAGGTGCAGCGAAGCTGCCGAAGCCCGAATTGCCCGTAACACCGGAGGTGCAGCGGGAATTGCGACGATTTACGGAGCGGGACCGATCGTTCATTGTGACAAGTCTCCGCTCTCGGGAGAAATACTACGACGAAATTCGTGCTGAATTTCGGAAGGAAGGGGTCCCCGAGGAGTTGTTGAATGTTGCGGCCATTGAGAGTCGCTTTACTCCGAACGCTCTGAGTCCGCGCGGGGCGCGTGGCATGTGGCAATTTATCCGCTCCACGGCTCACTTGTATGGTCTAAAAACGGTAGGCCGTCGCGATGAGCGATTGGACCCTGTCCGTTCAGCGCAGGCAGCCGCCCGCCATCTCAAGGATCTCTACAATTCCCTGGGTGACTGGTTTCTGGCGTTGGCAGCGTACAATGCGGGGCTTGGGAGCGTGACTAAGGCGCTCTCGCGGAGCGAGGTAGCCGATTTCTGGTCTTTGGCTCGGGCAGGTAAGCTTCGACGGGAGACTGCTGAGTACGTTCCGCGCTTCATCGCGGTAACTCTCATCATCAAGGACCTCGAGAAGTACGGGTTTGAAAAGTCGACCACGGGGTTGGGATGACGTTGCCGAGGGATGCAGGAGCTCATGACGGGTCAGGGGGTTGAGAAGGGGGGAGGGCGGCGACGAGTGCATCCGGTGAGGGTCGGGCAGGGCTTTGATGTTCACCAACTCGTGCCGGATCGCCCGCTCTGGCTCGGGGGGGTTGAGATTCCCCACGACCGTGGGTTGGAGGGTCATTCTGATGCGGATGTCCTTCTTCACGCCATAATGGATGCCATCCTCGGGGCTGTAGGACTACCTGACATTGGGGTGTTCTTCCCTAACACTGACCCTCAATTCAAAAACATTGCAAGTCGAGAGCTTCTCTCTCGTGTCGGAAGCGAGGTGCGTCGTGCGGGCTTCGTGGTCGGAAATCTGGATGCGACCGTGCTCGCTGAGGCGCCAAAGGTTGGACCGTTTGTCGCTTCGATGAAGGAAGTTATTGCCAAGGCACTCGAGATTGAACCCCATCAGATAGGGATCAAGGCGACAACGATGGAGCGACTTGGCTCTGTCGGACGGCGCGAGGGGATCGCGGCGATGGCGGTCGCTTTACTGTTCGACGGGGAGTAGGCAGCTTGACTTTTGAGGGGGAGTTGTTCAATCTTCGTCCACAACTACGATACGCTTTCAATTCAGGGCAGGGAGAGCGGTGTGGGCCGAATAGTTCGTTTCTCAACGAGGAAGAGAGCTCGCCGCTCGGTATGGATTCACGACGCAGGATTCGAGGTAACGCATGAAAAAAGATATTCACCCCCAGTATTATCAAGCCAAGGTAGTTTGTGCCGGGTGCCGAACAACGTTCACGATTGGATCGACGGTTCCCGAAGTCAACGTGACAGTCTGTTCAGCGTGCCATCCCTTTTATACTGGCAAGCAGACGCTGGTTGACTCTGAAGGGCGAGTTGAGCGCTTCCGGCGAAAGTATGGCAAAGTATCGGGTGATGCTTCGGCAGCCCCTGAGACATCCTCCGGGGTGGCGTAAGGAAATTCCCGTTGATGGTCCCCGTGCCTCCGGTGATGCGAATCTAACGGGGACAATCGGAATTTCTTTTCATATTCTACTTCTTTTTCGAGGGCACTGTGCTCCGACGCTCAAGATCTGACGGGCCAGGATCGCTCCGTTTGGTTTTATCGGACCTGCTGCGGAAGGGCTTCGGTGTGCTCATCGCCGGAGGTTTTTCGACGGCGCTTCTTTCTTGTAGCGCGGGCTCGGGGGTTGCGCCCGGGAGCTCGTTACCGCAGGTGATGGTGACCTCTCGTGAGGGGGCTGAGATACGCCTCTCGGATATAACCAGAGGCAGGCCAACCGTCCTTAATCTGTGGGCCTCATGGTGTGACCCGTGCATTGCCGAGCTTCCAGCTCTTGCGCGGCTGCGAGATGCTCTTGAGCGCGACGGCATCCAGGTTGTCGGAATCGGTATTCAGGACGATCCAGCCGAACTTGAACGGGTATTTCGTCAAGCAGGGGCATCGTTCCCGCTATACTTCGATAAAAATGGTCAGGTATCGACTCGATTGAAAGTGGCGGGAGTGCCGGAGACCTTCCTCATCGACTCTCAGGGAAAATTCCTCCTCTTTGATGATCCTGGGCAAGGACCAACGGTGCGGCTCATGGGGCCACGCGACTGGGATGACCCGGCGTTTATCCGCCGGGTTCGGATGGCGCTTGCTCCTCGGCCTGAGCGCAGTTCTCCCTAAAGGAGCGAGCACGATCGGAGCCTTTTATGATCCCTACGATCATCCATATCGGTCCAATTCCGATAAATAGTTTTGGTTTAATGGTGGCTCTTGCGCTTCTCGTCGCAATTGAGCGGCTCACCATCAGCTTTCGTCGGTTCGGACTCCCTGAAGCTCTGGCCGAAAGATACGTTCTTTGGGCGGGCTTTTGTGGTTTGATCGGGGCCCGATTTTGGTTCATCGGTACCAATTGGAGCGACGTTCGGGGGGAACTTCTCGATGCCCTTCTTGCGACCGCGGGATTTGTTTTCTATGGTGGTTTTATCACCGCGTGTGTTGTCCTCGGGGTATTGTTGCGTCGAGACCGAATCGCTCCGAGACTTTTCTTCGATGCGGTAGGTCCGGCTCTTGCTCTCGGATATGCGATTGGCAGGCTCGGGTGTCAGCTCTCGGGAGATGGAGACTACGGTCGGGCGACGGCAAGTTTTTGGGGAATGTCTTACTCCTCGGGGGTCGTGCCGACTCCACCCGGGGTGTTGGTGTTTCCGACACCGTTCTTTGAATCGACGATCGCAATCGGTATTGCGATCGTACTCGGTGCTATCGAGGTTTCGAAGCGGTCGTTCTGGCAGAGGCCGTACGCGCGTGCGGGTCTGTGTTTAATCTTGCTGTCATTAGAGCGTTTTTTTGTTGAGTTTTTAAGAATCAATCCTCGCATCGCTGGTGGGTTGTTCAGCGAAGCGCAGGTCATTGCGCTGATACTGGTGACGATAGGCGCGGTGCTGCTCCTTCGACGAGCGCCCGAGTCGTCACGGGTGTGACGACGAGAGGTGATACCGGAGTGCACCGAAAAAACGGAGGTGCATCATGGAGCTTCAGACTCGGCGAGGGGGTGCTGAGGAGCCTACTCCGAAAAGAGGGTGGCACATTGAGCCAGTCGAAGCGGTACGGGCACATTTTGGGGTTCACGAAGATTACGGTTTGGCTGAGGAGGTTTGTCGCTCGCTCCGCGCGGTTCATGGGCATAACGAGCTAATCAAACAGGTTGCTCGCTCACCGCTACAGATCTTCTTTGGACAATTGACCGATTCGGTCGTTGCCATTCTCATCATAGCAGCAATCGTCTCCGGACTTGTTGGTGATATCGCCGATACGATCATCATCCTTCTCATCGTTGCGATCGATTCGCTGATCGGATTTTATCAGGAGCTGCGAGCATCACGGGCGGTGGCGGCTCTTTCTGCCCTCACGGCTCCACACGCAAAAGTCATGCGCGCGGGGCGTATAATCAATATTCCTGGACCGGACATTGTGCCGGGTGATGTGGTTATTCTTGAGGCCGGGGGAATTGTTCCTGCCGATGTGCGGCTCGTCGCCGCTCATCATCTCTGTGTCTCTGAGGCACCGCTCACGGGCGAATCTGTTCCCGTTCGAAAGCAGGTAGATCATCTTGATGATCGAGAGCTTCCGCTCGGGGACCGCACAAATCTCGCATTCGCAGGTACTCAGATTGCTTCCGGGCGAGGGGTCGGAATAACAATCGCAACCGGGATGCAGACGGAGCTTGGTAAGATAGCCGCGATGTTGCGGAACGAGGAAACGAAGACGCCGCTTCAAATCCGGATTGCCGATCTTGGAAAGCGGTTAACGGTCATCGCATTCGTGGTGTGTCTTGGTGTTTTTGGTTGGGGGGTGATCCGCGAGCAATCGATGCTCGAACTTTTTTTAACAGCCTTGAGCCTTGGCGTCGCGGCGATTCCGGAATCACTTCCTGCGGTAGTAACGATCGCGCTCGCGCGGGGTGCTGCTCGAATGGTCCGGCATCATGCGCTTGCTCGGCGACTCTCCGTTGTGGAAGCGCTCGGGTCGGTGACCTGCATCTGTACGGACAAGACGGGAACACTTACCAAGAATGAGATGGTAGTGGTATCGCTCCGGGTTGGTGATAGTTTGGTCCCGTGTGAGGTGCCTGATCGTCGTGATGAAACGACGAATCTCTTACTGAGAGCGATGGCGCTCAATCTTGATCTGCATGACGACCAGGGAAGGTCCGTCGGTGATCCGATGGAGGTTGCGCTTGATGAGGCTTTGAGGCGGTGGGGTGATGATCGAAGGCGGTGGGTTACGGAGTGTCCGCGAGTTGATGAGCTTCCTTTCGATGCTGTGCGCCGTATGATGACAACGGTTCACGAGATGGCGGGAGCACGATTCGCAGTGACCAAGGGGGCTCCAGAAGTAGTACTCCCCCGCTGTATCAGGTGGGCAGAACGGGGTGGGGGATGGTTGTCTGAGGTAGAGACGATGGCCGCGGAGGGGGTGCGGGTGATCGCGTTTGCGGGAAGTCCTGTTATCGCAGATCGGGCCTGTCAGGGATTGCGAATCGAAGAGTGGGAGGAGGAGATGCAGCTCCTTGGACTGGTGGGCCTGCTTGATCCTCCACGCCCTGAGGCCCGAGAAGCGGTAAAGGTATGTCAGCGAGCAGGAATTGAGGTTGTCATGATTACGGGAGATCACCCCGCGACAGCCCGCAAAATAGCGACGATGGTTGGCATTGCCGAGGCGCATGATCGGGTGATGACGGGAGGAGACCTTCTCTCAATCAACGAGGAGTCATGGCCTGAACAGATTCGCAGAACGCGGGTTTTTGCCCGGATCTCTCCGGAACAAAAGCTCCGAATCGTCGAGGTGCTGCGTGCTGAGGGTGCTTTTGTTGCGATGACGGGCGATGGAGTGAATGATGCACCCGCGCTGCAGGCGGCGACGGTTGGTATATCGATGGGAAAAGTTGGCACTGATGTGGCGCGTGAAGCCTCTGATTTGGTGTTGCTCGATGACAATTTTGCGACGATTGTTGCGGCGGTGCGCGAAGGAAGGGTTATCTACGATAACATCAGAAAATTTGTTCGTTTCGTGCTTGCAAGCAACGTCGCTGAGTTGCTCGTCGTCCTGCTCGCGCCCGCGTTCGGGTTGCCCCTGCCACTGCTCCCGATTCATATCTTGTGGGTGAATGTTGTGACTGATGGATTGCCAGGACTTGCGCTCACCCTTGAGCCTGAGGAAGGTGATGCAATGGACCGACCCCCTCGTCATCCGCGGGAAAGTATCTTCGCGCATGGTCTCGCCGCTGATACGGTGTTGGCAGGGGTTGTGATTGCAGCGGTGGCGCTGATGACTGCGGTTGTAGCGTATCGCTCAGGCGAGGGTGCATGGCGATCCGTTGTATTTACGGAGTTAACATTGTCGCAACTTCTGTATGTGTTGTCTGCTCGGGTCGATAGGACCTGTATTTGTTACGCGCCTTGGCGAGCCAACAGATGGCTTTTTATTACCGTCGCCGCAAGTGTCGTACTCCAGATCTCCCTTCTCTTCATTCCCGCGATTGGCGTACCGCTCAAGGTTGCACCTCTGTCGATAACGACGCTCATCTGGTGTGGTTCGATGGCGATGGTGCCGGTAGTCTTTTTTGAATTAAGGAAGATTTTTTCGGGTTTGTCTTGATGAAGCGATGTGAAAACCTCTTTCATTTATTGACGCGGAGCATGGCGCTCGGCTAGCGTTGCGACTTTCGCGAAGGTTTATCATGTCCTGGTATCATCGGTTGGCACAATGGATAGACAGCCGGGGCGGTTGTCGCGATATCTTTGTCCGCCAGCCTGACGGAGGAGTTGCGCTCTATTTGCGGCGTTACTACCTGATTAAGACGCCCATTTTCGAGGCGATGATCCACCAGTTCTTCCTCAGCGATGAGCCGATTCTGCATGACCATCCGTGGGATTCGTGCAGCATTATCCTCGGAGGGGGATATTCAGAGCATGTCCTCGACCGGCAGGGGAGGGAAACTTCCTACTTTCGGCATCCGGGATATGTCGGTGTCAGATCGCGCCACCAGTGCCACCGAGTGAGGCTTCAGCCGAACTCCGAGGGTAAGGTGTGGACTATCTTTATCACTGGCCCTCGTCGGCGTCAGTGGGGATTTGTGACGCCGACAGGATGGATTGCCGCTCCGGAATACTTCCGGCAGCAGGGGGTTGAGTCTGTTCAGATTGATCACTCTGAGTTCGTCGGCTGGTTGTTCCCCGTTCGGCGGCGCAGCGAGAGCCAATGATTATCGGAGTTACCGCAGGTTTCATGAAGGTACCCTATCCCCTGAGTTTCCTCGGGGGTGCCCGCCACCATCGATGCCCTGAGCATTGGAGGTGGCGGGTTTCTTTTTCGGTTTGATGGCCGTGTATCGGTGCAGTTTTTGGCAAACGTGGTATCCTTTGCGCGAGAACTGCGAAATGGTTGGGTGTGATATGTCGGTGGGTGATACTACGAATCGAGCTTGCGCAACGGAACCTTATAGCGCGCTCTCCTCATTGTTGATGCGGTTCGTGGGAGAGCGTTATCCCGAGCACTCGACCGTACCTCCGCTTCTCTGGCGGCCGCAGGGTGTCGCCGAACGGGGTGATTGGTGGTCCGACTGGTGTCTCGAGCTTGCTAAGCGACTGCGCACTGACCCAAGGCCCCTTTCCGAAGAGCTCGTAAGCCGGGTGAACGAAGGGGGGGGCTCCTTTGAGGGGATGGGGTCAGGGGGAACCGTTCTGAGAGCGACTGAGGGCTACCTTACCCTCTCTTGTGAATCGCTCCCTTTTGTCTCCTCACCTCCCCGTCGGAAAGAACGCCGCGTCATCATTTGTGCCCCTCTTCCGGTTCATATAAATCGGTGGCTATTGATGCGAACGGTGGCCGCCGCCGCCATACAGGCGCACCTCGCCGCCGTCCGGGGGGAGGCAGTTGAAATCTGGTTGGGCTCCGAGCGCCGGTTTTGTTTTGATGAATGTTGTAGCGAGCATGACCTTTCGGAGATACTCGGATGGGCGTGGACCACGGATGAGAAGGGCAGCGGGGTAATTCGCGAAGGGCTCGAGCAGCTATGTCGCGAGGTCCGTGAGTTAGGTGTTCAGGGAACGCTTTGGTTCATGCCGACCACGCTGCCGCCATCCTCCTTCAAGATGTGGTACCGAGAGTCGTCGATTGAAGAGGGCCGCATCTCTCTTTGTTGTCCTAGTGGGGGGTGGTTCATTGATCCTCCCGCGCACCGGATTGATGAGCGGGTATTAAAGTCAGGCCGAGTCGAGGCGGATAAAGGGCGGCTCTGGGGCCTTGCCCTTCATCTCGCCGGGGGGCAGTCGGCCAGAGATATCGATCAGTACGCCGGTTGGTTCGATGAGTTCGATTCTTTGCCATGGAGTGGCCGCGCTGCGGTGGAGAGGCTAGGGCGGCGCTTTCGCGAGGCGCCAGGCGGGATGTATCGAAATCACGGGGCGGGACACAGGAGCGCACTTCTGTTTGGCGCGTTCCTGGATGATGCAGTATCATGGGGCTCTGTTCCGGTGTTTGTCGAGCATGCTCGACAGATGCTAGCGGCTGCGCACCGAAGCGCCTCCCTTCCCCCTTCTTCGTTTAAGAGCCGTTTGGCTGGGGTATCGGATGAAGAGGCATGCCTTCTTCTCGCGACGTGTGGCCGCTTTAGCTCGATTTTTTGATTGAATGACGGTCTCTGCGACGAGACGGTGCTTCGTGAGTACGATAAGTCCCCTTTCTGGTAAGTCTCTGTATGGTCCCGACATCTTCTCCTCACGCTTCGGGCGTCGCTCGATGGGAGCTTCGTCTTTCTTCTGTGTCCTTTTTCTCTCTCTCGATACTGGTGTGTAGTTCTATAGTCGCCTCCTACTACCTCGGTTTTATCGCGGGCAAAAGAGTCGGGGTTGAGGCAGCGCTTGATGGCACTGTAGCGTCCCTCCCAAAATTACCGATAGTGCCCCCTCTTCGTGAGCGAGAGGATGAAAAGGAGGATCGTTCAGATGTTGTGCACCAGCTTGACCGCGAGGGGCATCCAACCGCTGTACCTACGGTTCCGCTCGCCAAGGATAAAGAGGGACTACAGCCTATCCCGGAAGTGCGGATTGGTGACGCAGTCGGGGGGGATAGGAAAGCAGAAAACCCTCGCGATGCGCTTGAGCAGGTACTTGAGGAGCGAGCAGCGGCGATAACCCCCACCTCATCGCCAACTCCTGTTCCCACCGTGCGCCAGGGTAGCTCGGAGCGGGGTAATGTATCGGGAGTATTCGAGCTTCTCAGGCAGGGGACGGTTCCCCCGGGTTGGTATGTACAGGTGGCCGCGGTGACGACGGTGGGAGAAGCTCAGGTGACAGCGGCGAAGATCAAGACTGCCGGTTTTGCGGTAGTTGTGGAGGATGTCAAGATTGGCAAGAAACAGTACTACCGGGTTTTGGTTGGTCCCGAGGGTAATAAGGAACCTGCTCAACGAATGGTCGAGCAGGTCCGTCGAGAGCGGCTCGTGAAGGGGGAGCCCTTCCTCCGAAGAGCGAAGTGAGGTGTCGGAAGGAGGCTGATGGCTGAGGCAGCACATGATTGCCCGTCCATTGGATAACATCGAGAGCCCCTCCATTAATTGTTTGTTGAGAATGGACCGTTAGATTGGTAGCTGCATCATCGAGAGAGATTGTCTATGGCACCTGATGGCACCGCGGCGTCAACCGAAACAGGCGAGCTGGCAATTATCTCCGCGGGGGTCAGCAATAAGGGGATTAAGCGAGAGGTTAATGAGGATGCCTTTTCGATCTTGGAGAAGGTTGGCTATCAGGTATTTCTGATTGCGGATGGATTGGGAGGGCCGAAGCGAGGGGCAGTCGCATCGAACTTGGCTCTCTCCTCTGTGCGAATCGCCCTTAAAGATCACCCACACTTCGATAATCCCGCGATTCTCCGGGATGCAGTTGTGCGCGCCAATAAAGATGTGTTCGAAAAGGCATCCGCAAGTAAAACACTCCACGGAATGGGCACAACCCTGACCGGGTTGGTGATTGCGAACCAAAAAATAGCGACCGTTCATGTCGGCAACTCTCGGATCTACAAAATTTCAGGGGGACAAATAGAGCGACTTACGCTCGACCATACCGTGGTCGAGGAGTTGCGAAGAGAGGGGGTTGAGCCGGCAAAAGAGCTCGATCTTCGGCCAAAATCGCATCTTCTCACCCGATCCCTCGGAGTGAAGCCGACCCTTGAGGTCGAGGTGACCAGCTACCCCGAAGAGGTAAAGGATGGGGACGTCTACCTTCTTTGCACTGATGGTCTTCATGATCTGGTCGACGATGCGGAGATTGTGGGAATTGTTGCTGCCCATCCGATAAAGGACGCTGCTCATTTGCTTGTCAATCTCGCGAACGAACGGGGAGGTCACGATAATATCACCGTTGTGATGATGCAGATTGGTAATCGTAATTTTGGCATCGAAACCGGATCGAGGAAGAAAACTACCAGTCAGGCGCCCGACCAAAAAGTTCTGGCAGCACGAGCTCCTCGCCGACTTGCTCCTCTCAAAAGTCGGGTGGGGGAAGACCTTCCCGCTGAGCGGGCTCCCGCAAAGCCAACTCGAAACCCGGTTCCGGGTCGGGAATTACTCGATCTTCGTGAGCGGGATGATGAGGGGGAATTTGAGCCGATTCGGCCGGCGAAAGCGGGAAGAAAGCGATTGAGACCCCCAACTCCCGCGGCAGCTTCCTCCGGGGGGCGCGGAGCTCAGCGGCTTGCGGCTGCGCCTGCGCTCGGAAAGGCTCCCCTTTCGAGGCGATTGCCGCCACTAACGCAACGCATCGAGGAACGGAAACGACGCGAGGCGGAAGCTGTAACACCGGTGGGATTGCTGAAGGGCAACCCAAAGAATCTCTTGGGAGAAGGAGCGGGGGAGGCATCTCAGGCATCAAATGCGCAGGCAATCGAGTTAACGCAGCAGTCGTCCGGAATTTCCAAATCCTCGGGAGCGACGCACCACAAGCCGTCCCTCCTTTCATCTCCACCCGCCTCGACTACAAAGGATGGATCAATCGCGCTTGTTGGTTTTAGGTTCGGTCTGGTCGCCGTGGTGGCTGCCTTTGCTCTGCGGATGTTTTCGACCTCTCCTCTGGGGGGAGGGGGTGAGCAGGACTCCATCGGCCGCAAGGGTCATCCATCAAGGGAAGGCGCGGAAGATGCTGATGCCGAAAGAGGTCAGGATGAGCCTGCAAGCAAAGGTGGGGGGGGTGATTTTGAGGAATTTGGCCGAGAGAAGGAGCTTCAGCAGGAGCTTGCAGCTCGAAGAGATTCAGGCCGAGAGCGACGTGATCGACCTGAGGAATTAAGTCGAGTTAAGGAGCAGGGGGTTCCTCGAGTCAGGGATGCGATGCTCCGCGAAATGTTGGCCGATGTTATCGACGCGATTCAACAAGCGGTACATTCAGCAGAAGAGGTGCTTGACCAGCTTGAGGAGGCTGATGTGGCGATGTCGCACCGGCTAAAGCGAATGTCGGAAATATCGCGTGAAGCGGTCGATACTCTGAGAGAGGCGGATCAGAACGGTAAAGAAGGGTCGGCGGAGAGGATCAAGGAAGTGCAGGCCTCCGGTAGTAGTACGAAGGATGAGAAAAAGGATAGTAGTGTGCCCTCACGGGCTCTTTCTCTTGAGGAAAAAAAGCGTCGCCTCATTGAGGGGCTGCCAGACGCAGATCCCTTCGCTGAGGAATAAGATGGTGAGCGAGAAAGTCCTCGCGCTACGTCGATGGGGTGAGAAGGGGGCTCCCGGAAAATAGTCCACCGATTTTTGAGATTGTTTTGGGGTGCTTTCTCCCCAAAATTCGAGCCGATGAGGAGTATCTTTCTCGTTCGAGGAACTGTCGGGGACGAAAATTTTGTTGATGCGAATGCCACTTCAGTGATGCTAATCTAAATTTGATTTTTTTTTGGATTGGTATCTTTTGCTGGAAACGGCTCCAAGTATAGCGAGAGCGCTATCGACTGCTCGAAGAAGGGGCACTTAATGAATGATGAACTCCCCCGCGATTATCTCCCGCTTCTCGCTTATTCATCTGGTTCCGATGTCGGTTTGCGCCGAGAGGAAAATCAGGATTCTCATGGACTTCTCGAAAGCGAACTTTTTCGATGTTTTTTTGTCGCTGATGGTATGGGAGGCGCTCAGGGAGGAGCAGAAGCTTCGCAACTGGCGCTTGCGACGATCAGAGGATTTTTGGCAGGCGAGATTTCGCTGAATGTCGAAGGGGTATCTAAGGCGGTTCAGGCGGCCAATAAAGCCATCTTCGAGAGGAGCTTGACCGATCCCGGCCTGACCGGAATGGGTACTACTCTCGTCGGCCTTGGCTTTGGCAGAGAGGGGATTTTGGTCTGTAATGTTGGCGATTCTCGAGCGTTTAGAATTCGTCGCGGCAAGATTGGTCAGATGACCCGTGATCACACCCTCGTACAGGAGTTGGTCGAAGCAGGTACTCTCACTGAGGAACAAGCAGAGAGACATCCTGTCGCGCACATGCTTACCCGGTCACTCGGGCCCACCGAGAACGTAACGGTAGATTGTTGGATGTATCAAGAAAAACCAGAACTGGGAGATGTATATGTTCTTTGTTCGGATGGTCTTTACAATCTTGTCGATACCTGTGAGGTCGCAGAGGCCGTTATCTTCAATGATGGAGATGACGCAGTTACCCATTTGATTGAGCTGGCCAATGAAGCAGGAGGTACCGACAATATCACCGTTTCAGTCATAAGGGTCGGTCCCACGACTCGGGTGCCTGCCGCTGAAATAGCGGTTGAGCGGATACCTCACCGACCAATGGCTGATGAACCTGAGTCGATGATTGAAGCTGAGGAGGGAGGGCTGTCCGGGCCAGACGCGAGGCAGTCAGCTGAAACTCCATCCGATTCGGAGGATGTGACCGAACGGAGAGGTTCAGGAGCATTCCAGGTACTTTCAGGAGCATTTCAAACACCGGAGTTGTGGCGTGTTCGAACGGCGCTGAGAGATGCTCGAAATGTTGTCATCGTGGGTGGTATGGGTTTCCTTATTTTAGCCTCTGCGTGGCTCCTAGCGCCGATTCCAGCGCCAATTGCACCGCTCCAAGAAGAAGCAAAGGCGACTTCAAATCTTGATGTAGAGGGAGCCCTGGTCAGCGCGGCTCTCAGGGCTAATATACCGGCCTATCGAGAGAGGAGACGGGCGGAGTTCCAGGGGGATCTTGGTCTGATAGAGCAACTCATCTCGCTGAGACAAAGTGACGGGTCATCCTCCGCTTTGTCTGAGAAATTGATTGCGTTTCGTACAGGGGAACAACGTAATCGTACAGCCGTCTCGCAGCTTCTGAGAGACATCGCTGGTTTACTAGATGCACGGGATAATTTGCCCCGCTCCCCTGCGACTCTTCTCGTTTTTTCCGAGGCTTTTGAGGCGACTAGTGATGATGTGAAAGCGGCTCGCGAAGCCGCGAGTGGTCCGATCTGGAGACTTCGGCAGACCGTTACGTCTGTGATTGAGAAACCTGAGCTTGCTGCTGAGCGTCAGGAGTTAGAAAAAGAAGTTGAGGTTCTAACCAAACGTTTGCAGGATGCACTCTCTCGCGAGCTCAGCCGGCGCATCGTCGACAATATCCAGGCAATCCGTTCCAACTTGGGATGGGCATTTACCGGTCGGCATTGGGGAAATTTGGTCGAAAGGGTGATGAAGGGAAATGTTGAGAGTGGATTCTCCCTAGAAAAATATCGGGACGAGGTTGCAGCGCAGCTCGCGAGAATCCCAGATAATCGTTAGAAACGGCGGGAAAGGATTGTAGCGATCCCTCTTTCATTTGCGCGATATATCAGAAGATAGGTAGGATACCGATGGATGGGGGCTTCTAGACAGCAACCCACTAGCCCGACTGTATGATTGGTCCTGAAAAAACCACGGATAGTTTTTCGGGACGGCTCAAAGCCCATGAAATCGCTTTACGCACATCTTCATGCGCGTCGCCCAAATGCCTGTCTGCGTTTGATGGATCATTCGTGGTCTGGAGTGCCCCCTGAAATAGGTGCCCTATTTTGTAGGGATCAGTGTGTATAATTCGATTCACTCACCATTCTAATCTGCTGGAAGAGATGTCATGAATACAAAAACCTTAGCGGACCTCAATCTTCAGGGTCGACGAGCCCTCATTCGGGTTGACTTTAATGTTCCTCTTGTTGATGGGATCGTGGGCGATGATACCCGTATCCGTGCGGCACTACCGACGATTACGTATTGCCTTGAGCAGGGAGCCAGTGTCGTATTGATGAGCCACCTTGGCCGCCCCAAGGGAAAGGGACGTGAAGAGGCGTTTAGCCTGCGACCAGTGGCAAGCCATCTCAGTTCACTACTGGGGAAGCCCGTGCAGTTTCTGGATGATTGTGTCGGCCCTGAGGTTGAAGCGGCAGTAGCGAGCCTTTCCCCGGGAGAGATCGCTTTACTCGAGAATGTCCGCTTCTATGCCGAAGAGGAGGGTAAAGCGAAAAAGACCGAAGGAGCATCTGCGGATGAGATCGCGGTGGCAAAGCAGGCGATGAAAGATGCGCAGAAGAATTTCGCCCGTCAGTTATCAGCCCTTGGAGATCTTTACATTAACGATGCTTTCGGCGCAGCTCACCGAGCGCATGCGTCAACCGCCATCATCGCCCAGTTTTTCACGGATAAGGCGGCAGGTTTCCTTATGCAGCGAGAGCTCGACTTTCTCGGAAAGGCACTCGCAACTCCAGAGCGGCCGTTTGTGGCTATTCTGGGTGGGGCAAAAGTGAGCGATAAGGTGGGCGTTATCGAAAATCTTCTCTCAAAGGTTGATACTCTGCTTATCGGAGGTGCGATGGCGTACACCTTTTATCGTGCCAAGGGATTGCCGATTGGCCGGTCCCTCGTTGAGGAGGATAAAATTGAGCTAGCCGGAGCTCTGCTTCGCAAGGCTGAGGAGCAAGGTGTTGCGCTCGTGCTCCCGATAGATCACGTCATCGGCTCTGAGTTCTCGGCCTCTGCTCAGGTCAAAACCGTTGCCGAGGACGGCATCGAAGAGGGTTGGATGGCGCTCGATATAGGCCCCGCAACTCGAGATCTTTTTGCATCAAAGATCGCATCAGCGAAGACCGTCGTTTGGAACGGTCCGATGGGGTGTTTCGAGATGCACCCTTTTGCGGCCGGGACGATGGCTATTGCAGAGGTACTTGCACGGACCCCCTGTCTGAGTATCGTGGGTGGGGGTGATAGTGTGAATGCAATTAATCAGAGTGGGCTTGCAGATAAGATCTCTCACATCAGTACCGGTGGTGGCGCGAGCCTTGAGCTTCTCGAAGGTAAGCCGTTGCCTGGCGTGGTGGCACTTTCGTGAGACGCTTGCGGAAAGAGGGGGGCAACCGTTGAAACGATCCTATTTCATGAGTTGCTCCCAAACCCTCGCCACCTCTGCCGCAAGTTCCTCCCTCGTGCCGTTGTTGTCGATTACGATGCTGGCTCGCGCGACCTTTTCCTCTATGGGCATCTGAGCCTCGTACCGTCGCTGAATATCTTCGCGCGATGCGCCGTCGCGTGAGGCAGCTCGCGATATCGCAACAGGAGGGGTGACGGCAACGACAACTATCTCATCGAACGGTGACAAATCCGCATGAGCTTCAAAGAGAAGAGGCACGACGTAAACAATGACCGAGGGTGGAAATGTTCCTGGGGATGGGGAAGAAGATGACTGCGCAGAGGTGTCTCGAAGCTCCGAGAGTCTTTGCTGAAATGCGGCGCGAATTCGGGGGTGGAGAATCGCTTCCAGTTTAATACGAAGTGCTGGATCGCGAAAAATCTGGTTGGCGACCTTACCTCGGTCAATCGTATTGTCCTCGCGCACGATATCTGAACCAAAGAGATCGATTGTTTCGTGATATCCCTCGGTGCCGGGGGTTAGCACCTGGCGCGCGAGGAGGTCCGCGTCGATGATTGTGGCCCCTCGAGCGCGCAGCAGCTCTGCTACTGCCGATTTTCCACCTCCAATTGAGCCGGTAAGGGCGATCAGTTTTGTCACAAAAGAGTCCTTTTTGGTAAAAGATCAACGGAAGACGAGAGCGGTATTTTACAAGATTTGTGCAACAGGGGGCATTTATAAATAATTGATTCCATTGAAAATGTCTCCCATTTGGTGGGCATTTCGTCGAAAAAGAGGTATAATACGGAGTCGTTAAAATCCCCCTTCTTTTTCTATTTCCTCGTAGTCTCTATTAAGTCGTAACTCCATGAAACATATATCACCCTCGGGCGTCCACAACGTCAATATCGTCGTGGGTCGAGAGCTCTTTTCGCCAGACGAGTTGAAAGCTCAGTACCCGCTGAGTGAGCGGGGGGCAGATACCATCCGTTCGGCGCGGAGAGATATCGCAAATATCCTCACGGGCAAGGATGAGCGACTTTTTGTCGTCGTGGGGCCTTGTTCAATTCATCGTGTTGCTGAGGCTCATGATTATGCTCACCGTCTCGCAAAGGTTGCCGAAAAGGTGTCCTCGACGATGGTGCTCGTGATGCGAACTTACTTTGAGAAGCCACGGACCGTAGGGGGCTGGAAGGGATTTATCAACGATCCTCACCTCGATGGTACTTTTGCGATCCAAGAGGGGCTCGCTCTTGCGCGACAGCTTTTGGTTGATGTGAGTGAAATGGGGCTGCCCGCCGCGACCGAGATGCTTGATCTTATCAGCCCGCAGTATTTAGCCGATTGCATCTCGTGGTCTGCAATCGGCGCGCGAACCACTGAATCACAAACTCATCGTCAGCTCGCGAGTGGTCTTTCGATGCCGGTGGGATTCAAGAACGGCACGTCGGGGGATATCGAGATTGCCGCGAATGCTGTCATGGCGGCAGCTCAGTCGCACCATTTTTTGAGTGTGAGCGACGAAGGGCAGGTGTCGGTATTTCAGACCAAAGGGAACCCAAACGGGCATATAATCCTACGGGGTGGATACCAGCCGAACTATGAAGAAGAGAGTGTCGAGGAGAGTGTCACCATTCTCCGCGACAAGGGTCTCTGCCCAATTGTTATGGTTGATTGCAGCCATGGAAATTCTCGAAAAGATTTCCGCAACCAGCCAAAGGTGTTCCGATACGCACTCGAGCGAGTGGGGTTACCGAACTACCCAGTGCGGGCTTTTATGATTGAGAGTAACATTCAGCCGGGTAACCAGGTGCTTACGACAGGGGAGCATCTCACGTATGGTGTTTCTATAACTGATGGCTGTATTGGGTGGGATGAAACTGAAGAGCTTTTAATGGAGGCGCACGAACGGTTGAAGCACCCTCATCGCTCTTAAAAGCCGCATCCTAGAAAATGGCTTGGGATAGAGGGTCGCGTTCGTGTCGATTGGGAGGAATAGCAGGATGAAGCGAGCAGCATTGCTGAGTGTGAGCGATAAGACAGGTTTGGTTGATTTTGCGAAAGGTCTCGAGCGACTTGGATTTGTGCTTCTATCGACGAGTGGAACCTTGAAAGTGCTCCGTGATGCGGGGCTCACCGTTGAGTCAGTAGAGGAGTACACTGGACAGGAAGAGATCCTTGACGGACGGGTTAAGACTCTTCATCCGAAGATCCATGCGGGGATTCTTGCTCGGGGAGATGAGCCCGCCCATCAGGAGCAGCTGACAGCGAATGGAATACTTCCCATAGCGTTGGTGGTGGTTAATCTATATCCATTTGTGCAGACCCTTGAGGACGCTCGTTGCTCCGGAGGGGATAGTTCGCTTCCGCGCATGGTCGAGAAGATTGATGTCGGCGGGCCCACGATGATCAGGGCTGCGGCAAAAAATCATCGCACGGTGGTGCCTGTCATCGACCCATCCGATTATCGCACGGTACTTGAGCTCCTGGAGGGAGGGGGGGATGTGCCCGCCGCGCTGCGGCGAGAGCTCGCTGCGAAGGTATTCACGGCCATGGCTGCCTATGATTTGGCGATAGCGACGTATCTGGCCGAGGAACAGCCGGCGGAGTCGTCTCAGGCTATCACGTTGTCAGGAGTTGCCGGAGTTGTCGGTCGACAACTTCAACCCCTTCGATATGGTGAAAATCCTCACCAGCGGGCGGGATTGTATGGGGCGGTCGATTCGCGACGCGGTCTTCCATGGCGACAGCTGCACGGGAAAGAGCTTTCTTACAATAATCTTCTCGATGTCGATGCAGCGATTAGTCTGTTGGCGACATTTCGGAGTGATCGGCCGACGGTCGCCATTCTGAAGCATCTTAATCCATGTGGAACTGCTTCGGGAGCAACATTGCGCGATGCGCTGAAGAAAGCGAAAGCGTGCGATCCGAGGAGCCACTTCGGAGGTATTGTCTGTTTTAATGGGGAGGTATCAGGAGAAGACGCCGCGGTTGTGCAGGAGGATTTTGCAGAAATCGTTGTTGCTCCCGGTTTTTCTCCGGAGGCGCTCGAGCTATTGCAGCGGAAAAAGGCGCTCCGTTTAGTGGCGATAGACGCTGAGTGGGTGCCGGGGCTCGAGCTTCGAACTGCGACGGGGGGGGTGCTTGTCCAGGAGCCTGATCTATTACCTCTTTCGGTTCCAGCGGAAGCGCGGGTCTCAGCTGCAATGGGATCAGAGCGGGAGTGCGCGGATCTTCTCTTTGCGTGGAAGGTCTGCCGTCATGTGAAGTCGAATGCAATCGTGGTTGTTCGTGATGAAATGACCGTGGGAGTCGGCGCTGGGCAGATGAGCCGGATAGATTCGGTCGAGGTCGCATTGATGAAGGCCGACCGGCATGGGCACTCGTTGAAAGGAGCGGTTGCTGCCTCCGATGCCTTCTTTCCTTTTCCCGATAGTGTTGAGACTCTCGCTGAGCGGGGGATTACCGCGATAGTCTCTCCCAAGGGTGCGCGACGGGACGATGAGGTCATAGCCGCTTGTAATCAGCACGGGGTAGCGCTTTATTTACTCGAGGACAGACATTTCCGTCATTAGGATGGTAATTCTCTGATTCAGAGGGGCGATTCAAACGTGTGTATGGATCGTAATTTCAGTGGACATCTCCTCGGGGGGACTCGACGAGAGGCCCCTCCTATCGTAGTGTCTCAGGGGATGTTGTATCTGAGGGGAGGGTAGCTATGAAGGTACTTGTTATCGGATCAGGGGGGCGTGAGCACGCGCTCTGTTGGCGTCTCGCTCAGTCTCCGCAAGTTGAAAAAGTATGGTGTGCGCCCGGTAACCCCGGGACGAGTGAGTGTGCGACTAACGTTACTATTCGTGCCGACGATATCTCAGCGTTAGCTGATTTCGCCGCGCAGTTTGGCGTTGATCTAACGGTTGTTGGTCCCGAGGCACCGCTTGTGGCGGGGATAGTGGATCTCTTCCGAAAGCGGGGTCTTCGGGTCTTTGGTCCCACCGCCTCGGCAGCTCGAATAGAGAGTAGCAAAGGATTTGCCAAAGATTTGATGGTGAAGGCTGGTATTCCAACTGCAGCCTATCACCGGTGTGAGAATCGTCGTGATGCAGAGGATTATTGCCAACATCGGGGGGCCCCTCTGGTGCTGAAGGCAGATGGACTTGCTGCCGGAAAGGGAGTGGTGGTTTGTCACACCGTCGAAGAGGTCAAGCAAGGTCTCATCCATCTCTACGATGTTATAAAGACTGACACCATTCTGGTTGAAGAGCTTCTGGTTGGGCCTGAAGCATCATTTTTCGTTGCGACCGATGGTGAGCAGATCGTCCCGATCGGATCCGCGCATGATTACAAGCGAGTCGGAGATGGTAATACGGGGCCCAATACCGGGGGGATGGGAGCGGTATCGCCGACGCCGTTTTTGACGGAACGAGACGAGGCGGTAATTGTTGAGACCATCGTACAACCACTCCTCGCAGTGATGCGTTCGCACGGTGCTCCGTTCAGCGGATTCCTGTATGTTGGGCTTATGCTCCCAGAGGGAAAGCTGCCGCACGTTATCGAGTTCAATGCTCGGTTTGGTGACCCTGAGTGTCAGGTGCTTATGCGCCGGATTCAGGGCGATCTTTTCTCTCTTCTTTACGATCTTGCCGATGGGGCGACTGCGCAGTCACTCCCTCTTTCATCGAGAACCGCGGTCGCCGTTGTGCAAGCTTCAGCCGGATATCCCGAGACGAGCAGGAGCGGCGATCAGATTCTGGGGTTACAGCGCGCTGAGCAGGTTAAAGGGGTTGCTGTCTTTCATGCTGGTACTGCAATCGATAAGGTTGGTCATGTGGTAACCAACGGAGGACGGGTCCTTGGGGTGACCGCCGAAGGTAATACCCTCGAGGAGGCTTGTGAACGGGTCTACGAGGCGTGTGAAAAGATATCGTTTGCCGGCCGAGTGATGCGGAGTGACATCGGGGGGCCTAATAACGGTTAGGCGGGGATGGGCGCGCTATATTCTGTTCTGAAGCGGTTGGGACGTTATAATACGACTTATGGTGAAGCTCAAAAAAAGGGGAACCATTTTTGAAGTTTTCTCGCCAATTTTTACCGATTGCCTCGTATCATGTGGCTTCATCTCCTGTATCGCTGCCCCTGCGCTCGGTGACTGTATTGTTCAGGACACTTCGGGACTAATACGTGGGGTTCTCCTCGGTGAGGGGAACGCCACGGTAGAGGTAGTAATGTCGGGGGCTCCATTGCCTCTCTCAGGGGTACCTTCGTCCCCATCGACGACACTGGAGGATAGCCAATTTCGACTTCGCCGTATCACCGGTCTCTCATCAGAGGTTATGGGAACCCGGAAGGGGTCTACCCTCATCTTCTCCAGTGTAGGGGATGGTACATGGCAGACAGAACTTGATACTGGGGCAATCGCATCGGTATCAATCACCCGTGAAGTACCACAGGCTCCACCTGCGGCACCAACTTCCACCCCTCCATTGCCCGCATCGTAATCTCATCAGATCGCATGTCCCTTATCTCTCTTTACGAGCAGGAACGACCCTTGGACGAGCCTCCGTGGACCGCGCAGTTTGCATCGCGCAAAAAGCTTATCTCGGATCTCACAGGTGAGGCTTTCTTTGACATTGTGATCGTCGGGGGCGGAATTCACGGGGCTTGCCTTGCGCGACTCGCCGCTTTTAATGGTCTCAAGACCGCCCTCTTTGAAATGGAGGATTATGCGCACTCAACCTCGAGTCGGAGCTCCAAGCTCGCGCACGGAGGATTCCGCTACCTTCAGATGGGAGACATTCAGCAGGTGCTCGAAGGAGTGCGGTGTCGCGAGGATTTCTTCACGATTGCTCCACATCTGGTGACGCCACAGAAGTTCTTCCTGCCGGTCTATAGCTGTGCAGGCCGGGTCGTCGTCGGAGTTGGTATGTCTCTCTACGATCTCAACCTTCGCAAACCGGAGAGGCGCTATCGGTGGCTCGCCGCCCACGAGGTGCCACCCATCTTTCGCACCCCACCGATCGGCGGGTATCAATTCTTTGATGGCGTGATGGATGATACCCGTTTGGTGATCGAGGAAATTATCGCAGCGCGACAGGAGGGCGCGGTGTGTCTCAATCACGCTCGAGTCGACTCAATGACCCATCGGTACGACGATCGGGTCGAGGTCGGAATCACCGACCGGACCTCCGACACTCACCTCACGATCCACGCAGGTGTTGTTGTTAACTGTGCGGGTCCCTGGGCGCCAGCGGTCGGGCGGGTCACCCCCCTTGCCGATCGGGTGCGGTTTAGCCGCGGAAGCCACCTTCTCTTTGACACCCCGTGGCCTCATCCCGCCGTAATTATGCCGATGGCGGAGCGCGGGCGGTACTACTTCATCATTCCGCACCGATTCGGGGGCACCCTCGTCGGGACGACCGAGCGTGAGGTTGCGACTCTTGAGGCAGATCCGCAGCCATCGCCCGAGGAGGTTCGCGAGATCCTCGATCGGCTTGCGCATGACGTCCCGCACGCGGGTTTACGGGAGGATCGCATCACCGGGGCATTCGCCGGCCTCCGAACCTTGCCGGTAAAACCTCGTCGCTCCCCGTCGCCGGACTATGAGGGAGCGACCAGCCGTGTCTCCCGACGCCATCGGTGGGAGTACGCCAATGGAGTTTTGACCCTTTACGGTGGAAAATACACGACCGCTCCCGTCGTTGCCGAGGAGGCGCTCTCTCAGGTCATGAAACTCGCTCGCCTCAAACGACCCATCGTACCGATATGGGGTCGCCCGCTGCCGGGAGCAGCGGGTCGGGAAACCGCCGAACAGCTCCTTGCCGACATGAGCGTGGCCACCGAGCATGGCCGCCACCTCGCCCACCAAGCCATCACCCGTTTTGGTGGCCTCGTCCGCCACTTCGCCCACGGTAACGACTGGGCAACCCCGATAGGAGTCCTTGGCCTCACGGGAGAGGTCGATTTTGTTATTCAGGTCGAACAAGCCCACACCGTTGAAGACGTTGTCCGACACCTTGCGGGGATCGCCGTGCCGGTGCTAAGCGAGGGGGAGAGGGCCGCGGTGACGAGGCGGTTGGGGGTTGCGGGATAGCTTGAACGAGAGGTCCCGCTCATGGATCTCGCGGGCAGAGCTATTGATTTCCCCGCGCCTTCCCCCAACTAACCAACCCCTTGCACCCGGCGCGAAAGCTCATCAACCGAGACGATCATCACTCCTGAATCGTTGATACGAGAGCGCGATACAGGCGCGCATGGCAACAGAGGTACCTTGGGGGAAACTTTCGCGAAGGTGTTGAGTCCTGACAGATCGGATCTGGTGATAGGGGGATTACCTTCATATATGATCGCCATCACGATGGTTGTGCCACGAACGAGAAGAAGATCTGCCTCGGTTCCTGCGGCGGTGGGCCAGAAATAGAGTTGAATGTCGGTCTACGCGTAATCGGAGGTGCGTCGGACCTCCTGGATGACGAATTGCTCAAACAGCACGCCGAGCTCATCACCGGATGATTCAGAACCGAGGTGGCCCCGGAGAGCGCACGCGACACCCTCGTCGAATAGATATCATTTGGGTTGTTTCGTCATTCGTTTGGGTGCACTCTCGATGTATGGCTCGAGGAAAAACTCGAGCAGGGAGTCCTCAAGAATGGAGAAACACTTGCGGACGTTCTGTCGCGAGATTCCGCCCTTCGTCGCACGTCCCGTCAGATTGACCTGTTTGGCACATAATGAGGCCACGACCGAGAGAAAATGGTGAAAATGGTCTAGTCGCTGGACAAGAGCCTCGTCGTGGATCTCCTCCGTGAGACAAGTGATAACGTACGAGTGTAGGAGGTGTTTTGCGATTACTTCTTCCCCTCATGCGAGGTGAGTCGCGATATGGGGAAGCGACCCGAAGTGAAGCAGTCTTCTCAGGTCGCGACCGCAGACGGGGCTCTTTGCATCGATCGTGGGCAGGGTCAGCGGATCGAGGGCGAGATTAATGGCCCGACCTCCCATGAGGTTTGCAGCGCCTCGCCGGAGTTTGCGTGCACTCGAACCGGAGAGGATAAACTGCACCTCTGGAAAGGAATTGAGACAACGGTGAACGGTCTCGAGGAACGTTCTGATTGTCTGAACTTCGTCGATACAAATGCGGCACCGTTGGCCACCGGAAAAAGCTGGTGTGAGGGGGGATCTTGTCGAGAAGCGTGTGAGGTTTATAGCACGGGGGCTTTTTAAAAGGGCGCTGATTTTATTCGGTAGAGGAAAGCGGATAAAATTAAGAAGTCGTGAGCAAGCGAGAGAAGCGATAGGAGTTCCCGATTCTTTGTGGACAAATAATCGCAAACACCAACCTGCGACTCTCGCTCATCTCAACTCGCGTTGCGACGTTTGCGCTTATTTCATCATCAACACAATCTTCCCGCTCTGCTCCCCCGCTTCGAGTCGAGCCATCATCTCGATTCCGTGTTCAAACGGCGCGATGGCATCTATGAGAAGGGGAAGGTGTGGTTGAATGGCAGGGCTCCATAGAAATTCGATTGCGTGCTGAAAATCGGGGGTGCTTCCCATTGTTGAGCCAATGAGGGAGAGCTGTTTTGAGAAGATCATCCGGTTGTCAATCGTGAGCATTGGCCCACTGGTGGAGCCGACTGTCACGATTCGTCCACCCCGTCGAACTGCTTTGAGACTTCGTTCCATCGTTACCGCTCCGACGTTGTCGACAACAAGGTCGACGCCACGACCTCCGGTCAACCGAAGCACCTCTCGATGCCATTGGGGGTTATCACGATATAGAATCGTCTCATCGGCCCCGATCGCCCTTATCGCGCGTTGTTTCTCCGAGCTTCCCGCGAGTGCGATAACAGTCGCGCCGTGACGCTTGGCCACAAATGTGGCGAGTGAATTGACTCCGCCCCCCGCGCCGACGATGAGGACGGTCTCACCCGCGGTGAGGTTTCCTCGGGAGAAAAGCATTCGCCAGACGGTCGTGCCGGTCAGCAGGAATCCGGCTGCAAGAGGATCGCTCAGAGCCTCCGGAATCGAGACAAGGCACCTCGTCGGTACGGCGACCATCTGGGCGAGCCCTCCCGGGCAATCCTCACCAATAATTCGATACGAGGGACTGACGCTCTCCTCGCCCCGTTTACTCCACTCATCGTGATCTGTCAGATAGCCAGGATTGACCGCTACCCGAGTCCCGATGGGAAATGGTATCTCGCGAGGTGAGAGCTGCGGATCGGGCGTAACTACGGTGCCCACGATATCACTCCCCGTCCAGTGGGGGAGGGGAAGAATAAGTCCCGGCCATCCGCGGCGTACCCAGATATCGAGATGATTGAGCCCGACTGCCCTAACGGCAAGCACGGTCCAGCCAGGTGCTGCAGGCGGCTCTGGGACTTCCCGAAAGGCGAGGGTCTCGATACCCCCGTGAGATTCAAAGCCGAGTGCCTTCATGGGTATCTCCGAGTGATGCTGATGTCACGGTCCTGCGATATCGACGAGCTACCCATCGCATCCCGTGATTATCGTCCGCTCGAGCTGGCGACTCCCACCGGTACTCAAGGGTGAGGGGCAGGTCAGAAAAGGCGGTCTCGATTGCGGGCTCAAGCTCCACCGCGATACCAGAAATGAGGAGAATACCATCAGGACGAGCGAGCGTTACGAGGTCGTGGCGCATCTCGATCAGGAGCTCTGCGTAGAGATTGGCAATGACGAGATCTCGCGGGGAGGTCAGGTCGGGCAGCGAGGTGAGCGAGAGAGTAATCTTCGGAGTCACCCCGTTCATCGCACAGTTCTCCGCGGCATTTTCAAGAGCCGCGGAGTCGATATCGGTCGCAATAACCTCAGCATCCGGAAAGAGCATCGATGCTGCGATAGCCAGTATCCCACTGCCGGTGCCGATATCTGCGACCGTGAAAATCTTCCTTCCTTCAGAGGCGAGAGCTCCAAGCATTGCAATGAGGGTGTTGGTGGTATCGTGATGGCCGGTGCCGAACCCCATACCTGGAATGATATGGAGGACACCCGGCTCGGGGGTTATTCCAACGGGAGATGCGTGCGGTTGAATGACGAGGCCTCCGACTACCATTGGTTGGTGGAGCTCAGGACAAAGTGCAGTCCAATCCTGCTCTGCGATGGTCGATTGCTCAAGGATCGTGCCCCCGAGTCGATCAACCGAGGCAAGAACCTGGAGGAGATTGGTATGATCGCAAAACACTCGGAGCCTGTGGGGAGTAGCCTGCTCTGAGGATAAGATACATTCGGTTGAGCCTGCACCTGCCTCAATGAGGAGCTCTCCTGCAGACTCAGGGTCACATCCCTCACGGGGAAGACATATCGTGATGCGTACGTGGGTCATGGCTGAGGAAAACGCGTGAGGAGTTTCAATACAGAAGGTTTGGACACCTCCAGAGGGCACGACCAACGGTTATCGTTTCGGGGCCGGGTCCAAGGCCCCTCGAGGTCGCACCGTTCGACTGAGAATTTTACGGGGAGCCTGCTCAGGGGAAAGAGCCCCTTATTCCTCCTCTTTGAGAGAGAAAGATTTCTTCTGCTTTTCTGCGAATTTTCTCACCCGTGAACTTGCTCCTGAATAGGCAACTATTTTCCGTGGGATAATAGGGGGGGTGGGAACTTCGTCGAAAATTTCCGCAGCCATTTCGAAATACAAAGCCAACTCATCCTCGTTGAGGCCCTGCAGAACCGCCGCTGCCGATTTCAGCTCTCGAATCGCTACTCCGGCTGGAAGAGCACTACAGTAGTTGTACCAAACCGAGTCGAGCTTGGAAATAATCTCATCGAGGAGAAGCCGAATCGCCTGCTTGCGACGGGCAAGAGCGCGCTGCTTCTTAACTGCGGTGGACAGTGCAATGACCCCGGCGAGGTCCTCAACACTGAAAGGGGACATCAGGATTCCGTTGGCCCCACTGAGAAGGGTCTGCGCGACATTCCCTACCGACTGGTCTTTGCTGTCAAGGACCACCACGAAGGCGGCGTCACGTGCTTCCTTGAGGAGTAAACACTTCTCGATGAACTCCTCACTCGCCGCCGCGTCAAGGTCGCTCGCGATAAATATGATGTCACAAGAACCCTCGAGATTTTCGAGCCGAGCTACTGCTTCCCGAAACGATGATGCCTGCAAGACCCGCTGAAGCTCGGACATCAGAGACGTCGCTTGCTTCAGCAACATCCGCTTGTAGGCATCAGGATCAACAATAATGGCGGTAAGGGACATCACTCACTCCGTTATTCCCCTCGCCACCGACATCGGATACTGTCTGACCGATACGGGAGGTAGGCTAGACTACTTTTTTGATCGCCGTTTCAAGGATGTCCTTCTGAACGGCGCCGACGATCTGCTCGACAACCTGACCCCCTTTGAAGAATACGAGATTCGGTATTCCACGCACATTATAATGAGGCGGGGTACGAGGATTGTCATCGACATTCAGCTTAACAATCTTTAGCTTTCCCGCATACTCAGAGGCAAGTTGTTCAAGCACTGGCGCGATACTCTTGCACGGACCGCACCATGGAGCCCAAAAATCCACGAGCACAGGAGTCCCCGATTGCAAAACATCCGTATCAAAAGCGCTGTCTGAGGTTTCTCCAACAATCACTGACATATCTCATCCTTTTTTTGTAAAGGTTATGGTTATCCGTTAGGGGTCCCCGATGTCGATCTTCTCGAAAGCACCTGCCGCCCGCCTTGTGTGGCGCCCAACCCCCAAGGGATATGGACTGAAGTCTAAGAATCGAGGGGGCGATGGAATGCTTCAACGAAATGATCCCGTGGACCCTCCTTTTTTATGAACCGTTTGGGGCCTTCTAATAGCGCCGATCATCGTATCGCGGTCCACGAGAGGGCTCGGAATAGCGGTAATCATCCTCGTACGACCGTTCTCCTCGGCGGAGTTCCTCAAGCTCTCGCCGTTGTCGCCTCAGCTCCTCTTCTTGGCGACGGAGGCGTTCATCCTGGTACTCTCGGTCCTCGTCCTGTTGATCCTGAGCTTCTCCAACAAGCGCCCCTGCAAGAGCTCCGGTCGCCCCACCAATGGCGACGCCAGCTCCTGGGCTCCCTACTTGGTTGCCTACGATTGCTCCAAGCCCTGCCCCCAATGCGCCACCCGTGAGGGCACCCTTCTCACGCATGCCCAATCGAGGAGCCCCAGATTCGCAGGCAGTGAAAACGAGCACCGAAGACAACAAGCAGATTGAGATGATTTGTTTCCCCATGATATCCAACTCCCCGTTACGCGATATCTTCCAATACATTGCACACCTTGTGAGCCCTCGAGATCCGGCCCTTTTTGCAGATAATACCGTGTAGGCTCCAAGAGCGCTAGTGGGACGGCGGTTCATTAAAAAGAACTCTTACGAAAAAATCTTACAGAAAGCGCTTAAGGATTCAGCGTAAGAGGCCGTTAACAACTTTGTAAGGTCCGGGTTATCGCCTACAACCTCTCGGGCTTTGCTGTCTTGGACAAGGGTATGTCGGGTAGCTCTGTCAGCGGTCAATCGTGATGGAGTCGACAGCTCGAAAGGATGCGTCTGGGGCACCATATACCTTCACGGAGGATTCAACATGACGATTACGATAGGGTCGAACATATCATCGCTGAAAGCTCAGCGACAATTGGGAACCTCGACGGTTGCCTTGAACAGAGTATTCGAGCGACTCAGCTCGGGAAAGCGAATCAACAACGCATCAGATGATGCTGCGGGTTTGACGATCGCTGATGCGTTGAGGGCGGATGGACGAGTCGCGGGGGTCGGCATTCGGAATGCCAGCGATGGTCTCTCCTATATCAGTATTGCAGACGGAGCCATGGCTGAGATCGGCAATGTGTTAAACCGCCTTGCCGAGCTTGCGCAGCAATCGGCTAACGGCGTTTACTCTTCGACTCAACGCTCAGCTCTGCAGAATGAGTTTGCGTCCCTTAGCTCGGAAATCGAGAGAATTGCGGCGACCACTGTCTTTAACAATGTTATCTTGCTTTCGAGTGGTGCGACCACGAACCTCCAGGTTGGGTTCGACGGGACCTCGACGAGTCAATTGACGATAACCAATGTTCGGGCAACGCTGCAGGCGCTCAACCTGGCTGCGTCAGGATCTTCTGTTCAAGTCTACTCCCTGACAGACGCGACAGGAGCCTCAGATGCCAACGCACAATCGGCGGCTCGCGCCGCTCTTGATGCGGTAAACAGAGCGATTGGTTCGCTTTCTTCGACTCGAGGAAATTTGGGAGCAGCCGAGTCCCGACTTCGGACGAGCATTTCAAACCTCTCCATAACCAGGGAAAACTACGTTGCGGCGGAGAGTCGTATTCGGGATACCGATGTCGCCTCGGATGCAGCAGAGCTTACCCGACTGAACATTCTGCAGCAGGCAGGGTCTTCAATTCTCGCCCAGGCAAACCAGCAGCCCCAGATAGCCCTCAGCCTCTTACGAGGTTAAGAGGGGTTGGGAGAGCTCTGAGGGAGTTAGCGCTTTCCTTTGATTGCCCGCCCTTCGTCTGGATATTTGTAACAAACATCGGCTGGGACGAAAGTACTGTCATCCGGTCGTCAGAGTTGATTTCGCGGCCCCTCGCTGCTGCTCATTGAAAGTAAGCTAACGAGGATGGCCAAGAAGTTTGAGGGGAGAAGAACAGTTTCCACCGACTGCCTCTTAACCCTGTTCGCACGATAATTCGCTCGGCTCTATCGCCATGCCGATTCGAAGTGTGCGGATAAACCGAATTTCTCCGGTAGGCGATACCCGGTGGGTTGTACATTGAGAAGTACCGACAGGGGGTTGTAACCGCATCTCGCTGTCGAGCATAGCAGAGTTGTAAAAATGGGCCGACGGGGAAATCCCGAAGGCCCATCCTTGTTTCGTTTTCACACAAATCTTTCCTCTCCGTCGGAAGGTAAGCTACTAAAAACAGTTTCAAAATAGTTCCTCAAAAGCTCTTGAGCAGTTTTAGAAAATATTTTTGCCATAAATAAAACTTCTCTTCTCAAGAAAAATAACGCTGCAACCGTTACTCTGGTTGGAACAAGGGTGCAGTGACGGTGGTTGAAATGATCGGTTTATCGCTGATTGTAAACCTTCTTCTCATCTTTTTTCACCTGAAGGGGAGTTGTCCCACACGGGAGTACAAGAGGTTCTTTCCGGGGCTTCAGGGGTATTTTTCAAGGAGGAAGCAGTATGGCTCCAATTACAATCGGAAGTAACATTCAGTCCTTAAATGCGCAGCGGCGGCTCGACAGTACATCAACAAGGCTCCGAAGTGTTTACGAGCGTTTAAGTTCTGGTCAGCGGATAAACTCCGCTGCTGACGATGCTGCCGGCTTAACGATCGCTGAGAAACTCAGGGCCGACCAAAGACTTGCATCGGTAGCGATCCGTAACATCAACGATGGCGTTTCCGTGTTATCGATCGCGGATGGCGCGCTGGAACAGATTGGAAATGTTCTGACTCGTCTTGGAGAGCTAGCGGAGCAATCGGCCAATGGGACGTACTCGACTACTCAGCGATCCGCATTAGATCTTGAATTTTCGGCTCTATCCTCGGAGATTGACCGGGTAGCCCGCACAACGACATTCAACGGAGTGGGGCTTATTTCGGGGAATAATGCCATCACCATTCAGACGGGATTTGACTCCGGTGCTGATTCGAGATTAACGATTAACGCAGTAACCGGTACTCTCCAGGGAATTGGGCTTGCGACGGCGACCGCACCTATCTATTCCCTGAACGCTGCATCGGCTGATCTAGGTTTATCAGCATCTCGGAACGCTCTTGATGCGGTAAACCGAGCGATAACCTCTCTCAGTGCGCAGCGAGGAACGCTTGGCGCTGGAGAATCAAGACTCAACACGGCGGTAGCGAATCTGGCCTCGACACGTGAAAACTTTGCGGCAGCTGAGAGCCGAATCAGAGACACCGATGTTGCAGCTGATGCTGCTGAATTGACCAGACTGAATATTCTTCAGCAGGCAGGGGTTAGTGTTCTTGCGCAGTCTAACCAGATACCAGCACTCGCGCTGGCACTCCTGGGATAGGAGAGCGCAGAATGTTCGTTTGAGGATGAGGGTGGCCCCTCAGAGAGGATTTTTCAGAGTTTTTGAAGAGAGGCCACTTTTTTATTAAGTCCTTGTAAAGTCAAAAAAAGGCTGATGTGGTGAGCTTATTCATCTTCCAGAAATGATAGAAAGCTATGCCATTTTGGTTTGTGCCTCTCAAGCAAAATTAGGTTCCGTCCGATACCCTCTCCTTGAAAGGGTGTGACGTTCCCCTCTCTGCGTAGCATATACGCGGTCGATGTCTGAACGTCACTGCAGTTCGCTCAAGTCGTAGGAAGATTCAAACGGGTAGACAAGAGGTCTGCTCGGCGACTGAGAGCATACTTCAAGGAGGAAGTTCGTATGTCACCGATAACGATTGGAAGTAATGTTCAATCTCTCAATGCGCAGAGATATCTCGACTCATCTTCGGCAGCTATTTCAAAAGTTTACCAGAGGCTAAGCTCTGGTCGACGGATCAATACCGCTGCCGACGATCCGGCAGGGTTGACCATCGCCGACCGTCTCCTCTCCGACCAAAAGGTTGCGAGTGTCGCGATCCGAAACATCAATGACGGTATTTCTCTTATAGCTATTGCTGATGGAGCTCTCGAGCAGGTAGGGTTCGTGCTATCCCGACTCGGTGAGCTTGCGGAGCAATCTGCGAACGGAGTGTACTCCACTGCGCAGCGGTCGGCTCTGGCCGGGGAATTTTCCTCATTGTCATCAGAAATTGAGCGGATCGCGGCCGCCACTGTGTTCAACGGTTTTGGTTTGATCTCGGGCGGCAATTCGATAGCTCTCCAAGTTGGCTTTGACTCTAAGCCAATAAGCCAGATCACCCTCCAGAGTATCACAGGAACCTTGTACGGTTTGGGGTTGGGTGGTCTGGATTCAGTCCAAACATATTCACTTAACGGCCCTGATGCGATCGCGGGTGCATCGGCGTCACGTCTGGCGCTTGATGCGGTAACCAGAGCGATTGGATCCCTCACGTTTCTTCGGGGCAGTCTTGGGTCGGGTGAGTCTCGACTCCGGCTGGCAATAGCAAACCTCTCATCGACTCGCGAAAATTACGCTGCTGCTGAAAGTCGGATCAGAGACGCTGATGTTGCGAGCGATGCTGCCGAACTGACAAGACTTAATATCCTTCAGCAGGCTGGCTCTTCGGTTCTTGCGCAGGCAAATCAGGTTCCAAGTTTGGCCCTGAGTCTTCTCAGGTAGGAATAGGTGCTTGGAAAAAAGGGCTCGACATGTGGCGGGGTGATGCTGGTCGCTCGCATATCCGACCTTGTGGAGTTTTGCTGAAAACAAGTTCGGGTCCCATTCGATAGGAGTTAAGAGATGTCACCGATTACCATTGGCAGTAATGTTCAATCGATGAACGCCCAGCGAATCCTCGATTCGACCTCGGGCTCTTTGTCGAAAGTCTTTCAGAGGCTAAGTTCTGGAAGACGCATAAATACCGCAGCCGATGACCCTGCTGGGTTGACCATCGCCGATAGATTACGGTCCGACCAGCGAATTGCCTCGGTGGCGATGCGAAATGTGAACGATGGTATTTCCGTCATATCCATCGCTGATGGCGCCCTCGAACAGATTGGAAATGTACTCTCTCGACTTGCAGAGCTCGCCGAACAATCGGCTAACGGAGTGTACTCTTCGACGCAGCGATCTGCGCTGGATGCTGAATTTTCCGCGCTTTCCTCGGAAATTGATCGGGTGGCGAGGACTACTCAATTCAACGGCGCCAACTTGATCTCCGGGGGTAACGCGATTACTCTTCAGGTTGGTTTCGACTCTCAGGCGACGAGTCAAATAACTCTTCAAAGCTTAACCGGTACGCTTGCAGGGCTGGGCTTGGGGAATGCTTCGGCTCAAATTTATTCTCTGAATGGGGTCGATTCAGCGGCAGGAGCGTCAGCGTCACGAATTGCGCTCGACGGTGTCAATCGGGCGATAACTTCACTAACGTTTCTCCGAGGCAGTCTCGGATCAGGCGAATCGCGTTTGAGGTCCGCGATAGCGAATCTCTCGTCCACTCGGGAAAACTACGCAAGTGCTGAAAGTCGGATCCGAGATGCTGATATCGCTGAGGATGCGGCAGAGCTGACGAGGTTGAATATCTTACAACAGGCTGGTGCTTCAGTCCTCGCTCAGGCGAACCAAATTCCGAGTCTTGCATTGAATCTTCTCCGATAGGCGGTTGAATGCCCTTGCGGGCTAACCTACCATCGCCGTCGGAACACAACTCTATGATCGGAAAAATGGCTTCGTCGCTGAAGCATGAGAATACCGAGCGTGCCCGCAACAAAGCCTCCGATGTGGGCCGCATAGGCAACAAGAGAGCCGGATGAGGCGGCCGACCCGAATTGCCCCACAAGTTGCATGAGGAACCATCCCCCCAGAACGATAACCGCGGGAAGATGGATCAACGACCTGAATACAATGACGGTGATACGGTTTTGTGGATGAGTAATCAGATAAGCGCCGAGCACCCCGGCGATCGCTCCCGAAGCGCCGAGACAGGGTAGAGTTGAACGGGTATCGACCACGTAGTGAGCGAGAGTTGCGATAAGTCCGCACCCAATATAGAAGAGCAGAAACCGAAAGCGACCGAGACGATCTTCGATCTGATCACCAAATATCCACAGGTAGACCATATTCCCGATAAGATGCCCCCAGGAGCCGTGCATGAACATTGCAGAAAAGGCCGTCAATAGCAGGGGACGAGGACTTCGATAGAGGGTAAAGGTGACGGGTTGATGATCGACGGCGATCCTGATCGGGCCGATGATGTCTCGACCTACCGTCATTTCAGCGGGAACAAAGGAATAGCCGTATGTGAAGGAGTCTCCCCGGGAGAGTTGCAGATACCATCCGACGGCATTAAGGAAAATCATTACGGGTACGATTACGGGGAATGATCGCCGGTTCGAGTTGTCGTCACCGAGAGGGATGAACATATGGTTTGCACCTGCTGCTAGGAAATGAGGAGGAGCGGATTGTTATGATTGAGCAATCGAAAGGGAGGAGTGCCGAGCCCGTCCGCGACCCTGAGCGTGATAGAGGCAGTTTTTGGAGCATGCCACTACACCGTTACGCGAGATGCACTCCTCGCAAACCGGAGCTGACGAATCACAATATTCGCATCTCTGTTCATTCATCGTGGGCTCCCCGCAAAGTCGACAGAGGTGATGCTTGGTCGAGGGTCGCAGCTGTTGATCGACCGCGACTCGGTGATCGAAGACGAAACACTCTCCATCGAAATATCCATCAGGATACTGCTCGAGATAAGAAAGAATGCCTCCGTGGAGCTGGTAGACCTTGTCGTATCCCCGATCCCTGAGATCAATCGTGACCTTCTCGCACCGAACTCCCCCCGTGCAGAATAATAAAACCTTCTTGTCGCGAGGAGGAGGATTGTCTTCAAGCCATGGAACGAGATCGCTGAAGTGTTTTATCTGCGGGTTGAGGGCACCTCGAAAAGAGCCCAGCGCGACTTCGTAGTCGTTACGGGTATCAATAATCGTAATTGGCTCACCCGAGCCAATGATGTCATGCCATTCCTGGGGAGATAGCTGAGTTTCGGGAAGCCCCGCAAAGAGGTCGGGGTGATTTCGAGATTGCTCCCCACGGTAGGTAATGAGTTCAGCCCGGCGGTCGATGGTAAATCGTCGAAAAGGGGAGTGGGGGGATTGGTGCCGTTTAACAAGGGTGCCTGAAAGGTCGGTGACAGCAGCGCAACATGCCAACACGAGGTTCGTCCCTTCTCCGGTCGATGCGACGCTCAAATTTATCCCTTCATCGCTCAGAAGGACCAGTCCCCCGAGTGAAGGATCCCTCTGCGTCAGCTCGCGGAGGTCGCGGGTCACCTGCTCCTGCGCCGACGGGGGAAAGGAGAAGAAATGGTAGAAGTTAATGATGTCGTACATGGCTACGGATAAAGGTTATTGATGAGCAAATTATAGCGAGAATGAGAGGTAAATTTCAAATTAGAGTTTGAGAGCTCATACGTTCCCGAATGCAATTCTCTCATGTTCCAGACGGTTTATGCCGACCAACCAAGTGGGAGAGGGTGGCTCACTGATTGGGAGGGTGAGGGGGGTATGGCTCAGACACGGACATTAATTGAGGAGGTCCTCACGACGAAGTTGGGGATCCCGGCACCTACTGCTCGGTGGGGCAGCGACGGGAACCAGTGGCTTTTTTGTCTGCATCGTACCTGGCTAAAGCTTGATATTACCGGAGAGGGCACGGGAGATCTTATTGTGCTGACCTGCCCAATCGGCATGCCTCCGATGCGTAATCTCGGTCGCTTTCACTCATTTCTCCTCGCCAAAAACTTTCATCTTCCTGGTCCGGCTCTCTGGTGCCAGGGGGGGGTCTTCGGGCTTCGTGAAGTTCGGTACGTTGATGGACTTCAGCCACTGGGAGTCGTTGATATGGCGGAATTAATGACTGAGGTGAGTGCAGAAGTGATAGAGGAGGTGCTAGCCTTCAAGACTGATGGACTTCAGCTTCTTGGTGAGCGAGACGAGCGGGCTGTGCATCGCGTCGCCTCGGCAATAGGGCACGGCCTCTAGGGGTCGAGCAATTGCTCGGCCTCGAGGAGCCGACCTTTATTCTCCAGAATCGATGGCCCCTTCCTGAAGGGGAATCCCGAGGGGGCGAAATCGTCGCCGGGTCGGTATCCCGGGTTCAGTTTGTTCCGGGGGGCGAGCTCGCTCCCACTCGGTTGCCGGTGCTATCTGGCGGGCCACCGCCTCGTTCTGTCCAATGCCGAAATGGACCCTCCGATTCACTGCCCACGCTCCTTCCGTTGGACGAGAGTCCAGAGGAATATTTTCACCGTAACTCACCGTTGAGAGGCGCGACGAGGGAATGCCAAGCGACACTAAGTAAGAGAGCACTGCCTGAGCGCGCCGCTGACCGAGCGCCAGATTGTAATCTGTTGTTCCCCGATCATCGCAGTGGCCTTCGAGGGTTACGGCAAACGATGAATCTGACAGTATCTTGGCGTTTGTCGCGATAATTTGTTGTGCGTCGGGAGTCAACTCGGCAGAGTCCAGCTCGAAGCGAATGTCGTACAATAAACCCTCTCGCTCTGCTTTCGGGATTGAGCCTTCACCGAATCGCTGCTCTCGATGTCGTACGATTGAGAGGTCATCTTGCGTATTGCGAGCATCGGCCTCGCGGGCCACTTTGCCTCTACCCCTCGCGGGAGAGCACCCAAGTGCCATAACGATTAACAATATGGCAACAGCTTTGAGGGGCACCGTCAGGTGATGTGGCCGATTATGCAGAGTGGTGAGATAATTCATGATTGATGGCCGCGGGGGAGTAGAATGGGAGTTGTTCTGCCCGAAATGGTATCCCGCTTTTATCAGGGTGCGCAAATCGGTTTGCTCCTTCGTGTTGGCGGGGGTAGGATTGAGGGGTCCGCTTATCCGAAAAATCTCGTCAAGGGTGTGCACGTGCGCGTCGGAGGGGATGTTTTCGCTCCTGTGAGGATCTGCCCATGAATTCCCCGATAACCCGCTCGGAACTAGTACACTATCTTCGAGACCACCGAGATGTGCTTCTCGCTGAGTGGTACGAGTTCTTGCGATTTTCGAGCATCAGCGCGGATCCAGCGTACCGGGAGCCATGCCAGGAATGCGCATCATGGGTTCTCAGCACCCTCGAACGGATCGGATTTCGTGCGGAGTTATTGCCGACCTCCGGATTGCCCCTCGTGTATGGTGAGTTGCTGGGCGATCCTGCGCTCCCTCGGGTCCTGGTCTATGGTCATTATGATGTGCAGCCACCCGATCCTCTCGAGCTCTGGAACAGTCCCCCCTACGAGCCCGAGCTCCGTGAGGGGCGGGTATGGGCCCGGGGCGCGGCTGATGACAAGGGCCCGGTCTTTTTTATGTTAAAGGCCCTTGAGTTGTTGCGTCAGCGGGGTTTGCTAAGGAATACCGTTCGGGTCTTGATTGAGGGGGAGGAAGAATCAGGAAGCCCGGGGTTATCAGCGAGCGTTGCGCACTACCGAGAAAGGCTACAGGCTGATGTGTTACTGGTGAGCGATACCGGGGCACCCTCGCTCGAGCGAGGGTTTGTCACTGCGGGGTTGCGGGGGCTTGCTGCGATAGAGTTCAAGCTTCACGGGCCCCGAGCGGATATTCACTCGGGAGTTTTTGGCGGGATCGTGCGTAATCCCGCAATTGAACTATCGAAGATTATTGCAAGCTGTTTTGATTCAACGGGAAGGGTTGCCGTTGAGGGATTCTACGATGGGTTTGTAGAACCGTCTGAATCGCTCCGTGCGGCGGCCGAAGAGGGGGTGTTGCTCACACCTGAGCAGATCGAACAAATCCTCGGGGTGCCGCCAACGGGGGGCGAGCAGGGGAGAGGAATCGGGGAACGTCGCGGATTGCGACCGACGCTTGAAGTTAACGGTCTGTTTTCGGGATATACCGGGCACGGCAACAAAACAATTATTCCTCAGAGCGCGAGCGTAAAGCTATCGGTGCGACTGGTACCCGATCAGGATCCTCGCCGAACGCTGGATGCTTTAGTCACCCATGTGACAGCTCGTGTGCCGGGGGGAATGCGACTCGAAATAGTGCATTCGGAGGATACGGGTGGTGCCTTGCGTATCGATCCCGAGGGTCGGTTTATACGGACAGCTCGCGCTGTGCTCGCTGAGCTTCATGGTGCCCCCGCAACGCTTGTGTGGGAGGGGGGCAGTGTCCCTGTTCTGGGTCGATTAGTCGCTACGAGTGGCGCGGAGCCGGTGCTCGTCGGGTATTCACTCCCGAGCGATAATTTCCATTCGCCAAATGAAAGTTTCGGCCTCGATCAGGCCGAACGGGTCTTTACCTTTACTGCGGCGTTCCTCCAGGAGTTGGGGCGACAATGAGCGGAATTACCGAACCCTCAATCCCACTTCGTCGAGATCTCATTCCCCTTGCCGATCGGCTCCGTCCGCTGTCGTGGGATCTCTTCGAGTGTGGAGGGATTCGAGAACGGGCGATCCTTTCGCGACTTCGCGAGGGGAAGGGCGCTGTTCCCTCACTAGTTTTGTGGGGGCCGCCAGGGGTGGGGAAAACATCGCTCGCGAGGCTCGTTGGTGCGACGTATCCCGTTACCTTCGTGGAGCTATCGGCAGTACTCAGTGGGGTCAAGGAAGTGCGCGCTGTTGTTGAGGCGGCACAGCAGGAATATCGTCGGCAGGATGAAGAGCGAGGGAATGGTGGCGATCATCTACTCCGGCAAACGGTTCTCTTCGTGGATGAGATCCATCGATTCAACAAGGCCCAACAGGACGCTTTTTTGCCTCACATCGAGAGGGGTACGATTGCGTTAATCGGAGCGACCACCGAAAACCCCTCGTTCTACCTCACCCCCGCCCTTCTTTCGCGGGTGCGGGTCATTCAGCTCGCTCCCCTCCCGGGTGATGCACTCCGCGCCATTCTTGAACGTGCGTTGCGGTCGGCAGGAATGAACCTCGCATCAGATCTCCAGGAAATACTTCTCGAAGCCTCGGGTGGTGACGCGCGGAGCTTACTCTCAATGGTCGAAGAGCTGCATAGTTTTGGCACGGATGACCTCGACGGTGACGTCAGGACGGAGGGCCTCTCTGATAGAGAAGCATTTATCGAAAGGCTAAAAGGATATCGGATTCCTCGTCACGACCGTGCTGGTGATAGCCATTACGATATCGCCTCGGCATTTATCAAGAGCCTCCGGGGCTCGCACCCGGATGCTGCGCTTTATTGGGGATTTCGTATGCTCGAGGCGGGGGATGATCCCGCGTTCGTTCTCCGGCGGATGATTATCTTCGCCTCAGAAGATATCGGTAATGCCGATCCTCGTGCGTTGCAGATTGCTGTTGCAACGGCAGAGGCTTTCGACAGAATCGGCCTCCCCGAGGCGAGAATTCCCATCGCTCAGTGCGTCACATATCTTGCGACAGCGCCCAAATCGAATCGAAGCTACCTCGCCATGCATGCGGCGCTTCGGGCGATACGAAATTTTCCACGCGCTTCGGTACCGATCCATCTGCGAAACGCACCGACTCCGCTGATGCGCGATGCAGGGTATGGCGAAGGGTACGTCTATCCTCACGATATGATAGGGGCGGTGGATGTCATGAGTTCGTTTCTGCCCGAGGAGTTGGGAGCGGGGCCTATGTACGAGCCAAGCGAGCGGGGATATGAGCTGCGAATTCGGGAGCGAATGGAACAGCTCAAAGTATTGCGCAATGAGGCGCGGGGGAGGGTTGGTAATAGCTGACCTCACGAATGTGATTTTTTTTTGAAAGGGATGTGGATATGCTCCGACGCCACGCACGACGAACATCGATGAGACTTCCAGTATTCGTGGTTTGTTGGTTGACCTGTATGTCTCTCACGGGGTGTTTTCTGGTGCCTTTCATCGAGGCCGCCAACGATGTGGGGATGACAGCCTCGAGTCGTCGCGCCACATTAGGGGAAGCGCTGAAGAAGTACGAGGAGGCGGTCTATTGGGGCAATCTGAGCGATGCCATGGCTTTTGTTGCGCCAGAAAAACGAGAAGGGCTCCGACGAGTCCTCGGAAAGGTAGGGCGTGGCCCTCAGGTGGTTTCTACTAATGTTGTGTCGACCTCATTCGATGATTCAGTCCAGAAAGCGAGAGTTACCGTTGCGACGAAGCGATTTTCGAAGGACACCCTCGTTGTTGCAGAGACCTTCGAAGAGCAGCTTTGGATGCACTCGGTGGGGGATGGGTGGCAGCTGCATGAAAAGCGAGAGGTGAGGGAAGATGAGGCAGTTGGGGGGTAAATGAGACAGGTCGAAGGATCTCGAAAAAAGATTGCAAGAGCTGCGGTGGCTGAGATAGTGGGGAACCCTGGCTTTCTTCTCTTGTGCGCAGTCGTTGGCATTTCTGCGTGTACTGTCAGCAAACGTCATGAGTTGGTTACCTCAACCACAACGCCTTCCACATCGTCCACTGCACCGGCACAATCCCCCCTTCGTATGGCGATTACAGATGAATCGTACAACGGCGAGTTGCTCGTTGTGCAGGGGAAGATCATTGGTGAGATTCCCTGGACCCCGGGCGATGTCGCGATCCGGCTTGTCGGATACCGAGACGGCGCCGTAGCCGCCAAGACTGATGCGAACATTGCATCTCTTGCGCTTGAAGGAGAAGCTCCGAGGTCGATTGATGCAGGGAGAGCGCTTCCTTTCGCGATATCACTCGCCGAATTCGAGTTGAGCACGTATCAGATCGAGCTTCTCTGGGGGCGTGATGCGTACCCTGTTCTTCGGAGGACTCAGCTGCCAGTGTTGGCGGAAACAAAGCTTGCGGTAGAGCCGTGTCCCACCGAGGCGGGATGTGAATCGCAGTATCGGGTGGCTGCCATCCTTCGGAACGATTCCCCGCATCAGATCGATTCGGTTGTCCTTGGGGTAGCTTATCGGTGGGTGAGGGGCCAACATGGTGAAGCGGAGCCCAACCAGCAGGCCACAGATCAGGACGACGCTCGTCGAGATGGAGAGGAAGAGATTGTGCTCGAACAACTTGCCCTTGCTCCTGGTGGGGAACGTCGGGTCTCGTTAGTAGTTCCTATGGTAGCAAATGCCTCGCCAGGGGGACGGTATGAGCCAGTTGTGAGGGTAAAGGTGGGTGCGCGCGAGCGGATGGCTGAGTGAGGGGGAAAATCCTCCTGACGAAGTCATATTCGGAGAGAGAAGGCTCAGCATGGTCTGCGAGGGAGTCGCTCGTCTGTCGAAGAGGCGTTCCTAATTCAAGGGTGATTTGTGGCCTCGTCGGTCGGAGGCAAAGCTATCAAAGCGCATTCGGATAGCCTCAGGCTGGGGAAGGGAAGGATAGCGCGGGGTTTTTTCATGCATCAGAAGGTATCGGTATACGGAGAATTGAAGTCGGGCCGTACTCTCAATGTGGACCTGATATCGGCTCGATAGTCCGCTGCCCCGCGTGAACGTAGGAGACCGCTTGAGCGGGTTGGTTTAGGCTATGGTGAGTGGCGCATAGGGTTAAGGGAGAGAGGTGCTGTCCACAACATTTGACCCCCCTCCCGTCGACCTCGTATAATCAACCGTTATAAACGAGTTCTTTCCCGCTCCACCCTGACCTCTTTCAATTGCTCGGCCGTACTCTCCATGACCTCTCAACCTGTCACCCCCCAACCTTCCCGCCAAGGCCTTTACATCAAGACCTTCGGCTGTCAGATGAACGAGTACGACTCGCAGAAACTAGCTAAGATCCTAGAGACTGAGTACGAACTTGTTGCGGCTCCGGAGGAAGCTGATCTCATTCTGGTGAATACCTGTAGCGTTCGCGATAAGCCAGAGCAGAAGCTCTACAGTCTGCTCGGGGAGGTTCGCGACCTCAAAGCGCGCAAGCCTGGGGTGATGATCGGGGTTGGGGGGTGTGTGGCTCAGCAGGAGGGTCACAACATCGTGCGGCGTAGCAAGGCGGTCGATTTTGTCTTTGGCACCCACAATCTCTCATTAGTGCCAGCGCTGATCGCTCAGCGGATTGCTGGAGGTGCTCCGCAGGTTGCGGTTGATTATCGAGAGGAGTGGGAGGATTATCCCCTCGGGTTCCCCGAGGATGGGCGAATATCACGGTTTGTTTCGATCAGTCGGGGATGCAACAAAAACTGTACCTACTGTATCGTGCCGACCACCCGTGGGAAGGAGGTCTCGCGTGCTCCCGAGGAGATCGAGCGAGAGGTGCGGATCGCGGTGGCGCGGGGAGCCCGCGAGATCGTGCTACTCGGTCAGACGGTGAATTCTTATGGCCTTGATTTCTCGCCCCGCCAGAGTTTCGTTTCGTTACTTCGTCGGGTTGCTGAGCTTCCGGGGGTTGAGCGGATACGGTTCACGAGTCCTCATCCGCAAGAGGTGCGTTCCGACTTTATCGATATCGTGTGCGAGAATCAAAAGATATGTCGCCACATTCACCTTCCTCTCCAATCAGGAAGCGATCGAATTTTGAAGGCGATGAACCGAAACTATCGGCGACACCGTTTTCTCGCGATCGTCGAGGCGTTACGGTCGCGGGTTCCGGATATGGCTATGACGACCGATATCATCGTCGGGTTTCCCGGGGAAACTGAGGAGGATTTTGAACAAACCCTCGAGGTGATGCGGGCAGTGCGATTTCAGAATAGCTTCTCGTTCATATTCTCCCCACGGCCGGGTACCCCCGCTGCGCTCCTTGAATCAGAGTTTCTCCCCCGTGAGATAGCGCTCGAGCGGCTGCAACGGTTGCAGCGGTTGCAGGAGGAGCACGCCCGTGAAGCGCTCGAGGGATGGGTCGGTAAGGCTGTTGAGGTGTTGCTTGAGGGGCCCTCGGCGGCAGATCCCGCGCTGCTCTGTGGCAGGACGAGCCAAAATCTTGTTATCAATCTTACCGAACCGACGCCCCGCCATCAGGCTGGGGATATGGTAGTCCTCGAGGTGGTAGGGTGTAACCGGTTTACTCTTTCCGGAAGGATGGCGACGGAGGGGGGGGGATCCTCCATCTCGTGATCTTTTCGCCCGCCTCGAGAGCTGGGAGGCTGTTCTGCCATCAGACCTGAGCGAACTCCCCCGTTGTGTCCTCGGGGGTTTACTGTTACATGATAAGGAGTGCCCGTTACCGTGAAGCAGGGGCATCGGTCTGTTGCTATCGTGTACGCCGAGGGGGGTAGAACGGAGGGCTCAGGGGTGCCGGGCGAGCAGTCAGGTATTGTGAGGGGGGTGCACGATGTCGAATGAGGAAGCAGTAGAGATGTTTGTTGGCGGGTTGATGCTCGATCCCAATTCGCAAACACCCGTGGTTATATTGAAGGATGAGTCGGGCGAAAATTGCCTTCCGATATGGATCGGCGCGGCGGAGGCGACCTCGATTGCCTCGGCGATTAAACAGGTTTCGCTTCCCCGACCACTCACCCATGACCTGATGCACGAAATGCTGGGAGAGCTAGGGGTGAAGGTGAAGCGGATAATTATTACTGAGCTCCGAGATGCGACCTATCTCGCCGAGATGGTGTTGTCCCAGGGAGATCGGGTGGTCGTTCTCGATACCCGTCCGAGCGATGCTATCGGTATCGCGGTCCGCGCCGATGCCCCCATTTTTGTTGCGCGACAGGTGCTCGAGCAGGCAAAGATCTCCCTCAAAGCAGCCCACGGTGGTGCTGAAGGTGAAGGGGGGGAGGGAGTACCATCGGAACCGGGTCCCTCTGAAGAGGGTGCGCTCGGGGGGGACGAGTTCAGCGACATCAACAAAGAAAAGTGGTCCGAGATCCTCAACAGCCTTGACGCTGAGGATTTTAAGTATAAGGTGTGAGTTTCTTCATCCCGTTGATGGAGATTGCAAGGGAGCTCTCGGTGGTGGCTCCTTCTGTGTTTGTCGTGTCCGTAAGGAAATTCTCTCGTGGCAGGTCGTTCCCCATCATCTCCGTCCTCCGATGTCATCGACCATGATCGGATATTTCGCGATCCCGCGATAACCGATGCGGTCGCGTCTGATGATCCCCTCATGAAGTTCCTGGGCCGGCACTGGCGGTTGCTGCTGGTGTTGGTTTTTGGTTATGCCCTTGTGTGGTTTCTTCAGGTCGCGATTCGTGAAGCAAAAAACCGTCGGGCGGAGCAGGCCTCTGAGGCGCTCACTAAAGTGGAGGATTCCTTCGCGCAGTTTTTATCGGCGAACAGTGAGATGATATCAGCCGCGGCGGGTGCGGTTGAGGCGGTAGCAAAGACGGGCGAAAAGAACCACAGTGAAAAAACGGAAGCAGCCCGAAAACGACGCGATGATGAGCGAGCGCTTCTCGATGAGCGCATTAAGATAGTTTCAGAGCAAGGTGGTACATACGCGGAGATAGGCCAGCTTTACGGAACCATCGCACGAGCTACCGCTGAGGGGACGTGGCATTCCGATGTGTGGGGGCTCGGGGCAGCGACCTGGCAAGAGAGGAAACCAGAAGCTTCCGACCGGTTACTTGGAGAGCTCGCGGGCTATGTGCGAGCAAAGGTTAACCTGGGTCAACCCGCTCTGCGGGCAGAGGGGGTGGCAGCACTCGGTGCTCTCGCCCAGGAAGGGGTATATCTGAACGCAGCGGCAGCGATAGCTTTAGTTGGAACGGCGTCGAATGAAGATGAAAAGGCGGCAGCGATGGCGGTCGTGACTGCTGTTCGTGAACGTCATCCAGAGCAGATTGATCTGCTGAAAGAGGAGCTCCAGCGGCGGGACATTCCATCTGAGTGAGAAAACCCATCCAAGGGTTTTTCAGTACGGCTCCCAGCGGAAGGAATCGTTTTCATCGGGATTTAATACGCGTCGCCCGGGGGCGGAGCCACCGGCTTGAGTTTGACCCTACATATTCATCGGCGACCACTCCTCCGCCGAGCAACAATTCCATAGTTTGGCGCAAAACAGGCCGCCCCCCCTAACAATACGCCACTTATCACGGCGATCATCCCCGCGACATTCACCGATTGCTCATACCCAAGCCATTGTGGACCGAATGCTGCAAAGACGTAGCCTGCGCTACATGCGACACATGCAAACACTACGCTGAGGATGAGGTGTACTCCCAGCCGATCGGTGCAGAGTCGCGCCGTCGCGGCGGGGCAGACGAGAAGGGCAATGACGAGTATCGATCCAACCGTCTTGAATGAGGCAACGACAGCACACGCGAGGAGCACCATGAGGGTGTGATGAATCAGGTCGCTTCGAAATCCGAGGGCATGACAGAGGGCAGGATCGAATGACGAAATGAGAAGCTCCTTCCAAAGGGCCGTGACGAATCCGATCACCAGAAGGGCGGCGATGGCACTCGCATACACCTCGGCCGGAACTGAAGCGAGGGTCGACCACGAGAAGAATGCTGCCCAGTCATTGGGTGGGTACCAGAAGATGGTTTCGAGCTGACCGTGGAGAAGGCAGTCTGGGTCAAGGTCGATATTTCGGGCCGCGGCCTGCTCCATCGTGAGGATGCCGAGTGCGAAAAAGGTTGAAAAGATGACCCCCATCGCAGCACTTTCGTCGACATTACCGAACTTTCGGACAATCTCGATCAGAAATGCGCTGCATATCCCCGCAAACGCGGCACCGACAAAGATCGGTATCGTCGAGCGTGAGCCGGTCACGAGAAAGGCGACGACGATGCCTGGAAGGACGGAGTGCGATATCGCATCACCAAGCAGACTTTGGCGGCGCAGGACGAGGTAGCTACCGAGGATGGCGCAGGCGATAGCTGAAAAAAGGGCGGCGAGAAGGGGGGGGAGGTCGAGGGCGATAAATTGATAGGTCGTTGGGTCCATAAAAATGCCTACCGTGAGGGGGGAGGGATGTTGTCGGGGCGGCGTTCGGCTCGGGAGGTACGTGTCCCTGGTGCGCCATCGAGAGGATGGATACTCCGATGCCTGCGCAGGAGCCATGCAGCCCCTTTCCGTGCGGCAAGGCTTGCCTCGAGCTGAGCGATGATTGCGGGCGACAAGGAGTGTTCAACGAGGTCGGCAGAGTAATCGACGTGCGAGAGCGGGACATCGGTGAAGGAGGTTAGATATTCCTCCCAGAGTCGGTGATTACGGACGCGACGACCCGCCTGCTCCCAACCTCGAGGGGTCAAAAGAAGGATCGTTTGAACGGGGGCTTCTTCTTTGTCGGGAGTTCCCTCGGGGTGTATCCTGTCGCGACGAATCTCGATCCATCCCCGCGAACGACACCACGAGAGGAAAATCAGCCGACCAAGCCAGTTCCAGTGGCGGGTCAGTGCAAGATTATCGAGAGGCACTCCTGGATGCGGTTCGGCTGAGGATGCGAGCTGCTCACTGCCTTCATAGATGCCCCGCAACAGGTGATCCTCTGAGATCCGTACCCGCATCCAGAGGTGTCGAGCGGTCGAACCAAGGAGCCCTCGAGTTGGTGCGGCGATCATACTGAAAAAGAACACCCCTCCCGCTACCAGCACAATAACTGCCCCCACCGGAATTCCTGGAAGAAGCGCCGAGGTGATGGAGCCAAGATATCCGCTCACCCCTCCGATACATCCCGCGATCGGAATCATCGTCGAGACCCTATTCGTCCAAAAACGAGCACCTGCGGGTGGAATAACCAGCAGAGCAACGATCAATAATATCCCGACCGATTGCAGACCTACCACCGTGATGAGAATAACCATCGCCATCATCGCAAGATCAATCGTCGAGATCGGCCATCCGGTCGCGGCAGCGAATCCCCGATCAAAGCAGATAAGACGGAACTCTTTAAAAGTGAGGGTGCACACCACGATCGTAGCCACCGCAGCTACGAGGGTGAGAAGAGCATCGCCCCGAGTCATTGCAGCGGTCTGCCCGTAAATAAAGTGGTGGAGGCCCCCCTCTTCGCCAGAGCCCATTCCCTGAATAATACTGAGGAGAACCACTCCCGCACCGAAAAAGACGCTTAGCACAGCTGCGATCGCGCAATCCTCCTGAATGCGGGTTGCTCGTGATATCCCTTGCACGATAAGGACGCCCAGTATCCCCGAGATTGCGGCTCCTGAAAGGAGAAGCCAGAGCTGTTTTCCTCCGATTCCGAGCAACGATCCGAGGATAAACGCGATGGCTAATCCTGGAAGCGAGCTATGGGCGAGAGCATCGGCCATCAGAGCCCGCTTGCGAAGGAGGGAGAATGTCCCGATCACGCCCGCCGCCACTCCGAGACAGGTAGTTCCGACGACTACTAAGGCAGTATTAAAACCCGCCTGGAACGTCATGACCGCAAACGCCTCGGCGAATTCGGTAGCAAGCTGAGATGATTCCGGTATAAACGCCATGGGGAAGCCGTTACCGCTGAGAAGCCATCGATTCACCGACCTCTTCAAGGATCGTTAGTCGCCCTCCATAGGTGCGGCGAAGATTATCGTTGGTAAAGGTTGAAGAGACGGGTCCGTGCGCGATGATGCGGGTATTCAAAAGTACCACGCTATCGAAGTAGTCAGCCACCGTGGAGAGATCGTGGTGGACGACAATGACGGTTTTGCCATCGGCTTTCAGCTGTTTGAGTATGTCAACGATCGAGCGCTCGGTGGCTGCGTCGACTCCGGCGAACGGTTCATCCATAAAATAGAGCGACGCTTCTTGTGCGAGCGCTCTTGCAAGAAATACCCGTTGTTGTTGCCCTCCGGAGAGTTGATTAATCTGCCGCTGCGCGAAATCGGCGAGTCCGACCATCTCGAGACATTCCATGGCGCGATTGCGGTGCTCTCGAGAAACCCGTCGAAACCACCCGATCATCCCGTAACGGCCCATACACACAACATCGAGGGCTGACACAGGGAAATCCCAATCAACCGATTCCCGCTGTGGGACATACCCGACGCGGTGTCGTTGCTCCTCGAATCGCCTTCCCCAGAATTCGACGAGTCCGGTCGCGCGGGGGATGATCCCGAGGCATGCCTTCATAAAGGTAGATTTTCCCGCCCCATTCGGTCCCACGATAGCGACGAGAGCTTGAGAGGGTGCCTCGTATTCAACATCCCAAATCACGGGGCGTTGATGGTATGCGACAGTCATCGCATGCACCGAAAGTGGGCTCGTCGGACTGTGCTCCGGTTGACCGGCGAGCGAGGTAACGGGGGTGTTTCGGCTGAAGAGCTTCATAGATGTTCCCCTTCGATGAGGTGATCACATCTGTTTCTCATCAGTGCGCTCCCGCTAATTTTCCACTCATCCCACCCGCGGGGGCGTCTCCACCGAGAGAGCGAGCAATCGTGGTGACGTTGTGATCGATCATCCCAAGATAGGTTCCTTCGTATGTCCCGTCGGCTCCCATCGCATCTGAGAACAATTGGCCCCCAATCGACACGGTATGACCGCGTGCTTGAGCGCCTTCGATGAGAGCGGTTATTGAGCGGCTTGGAACCGTGCTTTCAACGAATACCGCCTTAATTGAACGGGAAACTATCTCGTCAACCAGCCGTTCAATATCGTTGACCCCCGCTTCCGATTCGGTGGAGAGACCCTGGATTCCCCGGACCGTATATCCGTAGCGTCGACCGAAATAGCTAAACGCGTCGTGCGCTGTGATGAGTACCCGTGATTCTGGTGGAACGCTGGAGAGCACACGGAGCGCATACCGATCAAGCTCACCAAGCTTTTCCTGATATCGAACCGCCGCAGCGTGGTAGGAGGAAGCACCCGTCGGATCGGTCTCAGCGAGGGTTTGGGCGATAACGGGAACAATTTTCCCCCATGCCTGAGGATCCATCCAGATATGCGGGTCAAAATGGCCAGGAAATCCCTCGAGCTCCCTCAGTGTCGCGCGTTCAATCTGCTCGCCGAGGGGATGCACTGCCTTACCTGCACTCTTCATGCGGGCGAGCGCATCAGTCAACTTTCCCTCAAGCAGAAGACCGTTAAAGAAGACAATGTCTGCGGAGCTCAAGTTCGCGATATCGGACCGAGTCGCCTTGAAGAGGTGAGGATCCACACCCGCTCCCATCAGGCCGGTGATCGAAATTCTATCCCCTGCGATCTCGCGAACGGTGTCGGTGATCATCCCGGTGGTCGTAACAACCCGTAGGGGGGGCTCAGCTGATGCGGGGAAAGATGCAGCAGCGGTCGTTATGAGAGATAAAATAATGGCGATGAGCGAAGTTAACACGATTGCGATATCCTCCTTTACCTCCTCGGTCCTCTTCTTTATAATGTAGCCTAGGCTACAAGCATGGTCAACGGGAGATATTTGCATGAGGGTCAAAAAAACGGGGTTGGGGGGTAAACCTAATGCTGTCGGTCGAGATTTGTGCCAAAACCGGGTGCTCATGAGCAAGCATGGCGGTACGTTGAACCGTGAAGGGCCCACCCCATCCCGAAGATTCCACGCCCTGCGACTTCAACATGGGAGGGAGATGGCCGAGGATTACACCGAGCTGGTCCTCGGGCTCATCGAATCAGAAGGGGAGGCCCGCGTGGGCCGAATTGCCGCCGAGCATGGGGTTTCTCACGTCACAGCAGTCCGCACGTTGCAGCGCCTCGAAAAGGAGGGATTCGTCGTTCTTGCCCGACACAAACCGGTCGAGCTTACCGAGTCGGGCCGTCGATTAGCGCGACGGTCGCGCCGACGGCACGAGATTGTGCGAGATTTTTTGCTATTTCTCGGAGTCCCTCGCCGAATAGCTGAGCTCGATTCAGAGGGGGCTGAGCACCACATGAGCGCTCAGACGGTCCGACGGATGGAGCGGTTTATGCAGGGTCTCAGATAGGGGCGCGAGCGGGTAGACCGCGATGTCCGGCGGGAGGAAGGAACGTAGCGGGATTGAGGGCAACTGGCACGATGCCGTGGTGACGGCGCAGCGCGACGAGCATTGTCGCTTCTCCTTCAGGATTGATGTGGAGTACCGGAAGAGCAAGCCCTGAGGAGCCAACGCCAAGGTCGAGCCCGATCGCGAGGAGGGGAGCGGACGATTGATCATGCTCGAAACACCCTCCCGGGGTGTGACCAAAAACGAAGCCGGCAGGAAGCAGAGGCGATTCCGGTTCCGCCTGAATAGCTGTGGTGATGTGATGAAGAAGCTTTTCGTCAGAAACCGAATGATCATTGAGGATGTGGTCCAACGTGTGTTGCGAGAGGGCAGTGTTGCTGTTCGGTGTAAGGTGATGTAACAACGAGCTCATTTGGTGAGCATCTTTTGGCGGACCAGCATGGGTAAATATAAAGTCGCCGACGCGGTGAGCAGGTTTAAGAGAGGCGGCCACTCCAAGGAGTCCACTCTCCTCTAATCCCGGAACCCAGATATTCCTGAATGTTTGGAAAAAATCTTCGACATCTCTCTGAGTTGGTACGCCCTCTGCCTGTTCGCTCCCGTCTTTGCTCCAGTACCATCCATCCTCCTTACCAATTCTTACCGGAAACGAATCCACGGCTGCGGCAAGCCACCGAGCATCCTCATTCTCAAACGCGTCAGGGAAATCGGTAATGATAGAGAGGATGGTCTCCCGAAGTCCGTAGCGATGGAGCGCATGAGAGGTGTCACGGGCATAATCATCGATGGGAGCATCGCTAGTAAGATGCATCCCGATATTGCCGGCATCTTCGTGATTGCCTATCAGCAGAGCTACTTCACCAAATCCCGCAAGACCGAGCTCATCAACGAGGTGGTTAAAGTTCGAGGTTTTCTGTGCTGCTTCTCCAGGCGAGGATGATGACACCGAAGCTGCACGCTTCAGAGCATCCATGAGCCCCAGAACCGCACCTGAGTCCGGACCCTTATTGATAAGATCGCCCAGTTGAACCAGAACCGCGCCATTGGGGTCAATCTCCTGCGCGTGGAGCTGCTGCCCGATGTAATCGAGAGACTCGCGGAGTAGGTCGTAATTTCCGTGTATATCAGGAATGACGAAGATATGTTTACCCTCGGTTGAGAGCCCTGTCGAGACATACCGACTGTGGGGGATAGGTTCAGATGGGTCGATAATCTGCTCGAGCTGCGAGGTGATATGGTTTTTGATGGGATACTCCTCTCCTCGCGCGCTATGAGAACTGGTCTTATCGACTGCTCCCCTTGGCGATCGTGCAATCGCTTCGGCGTGAAGTAACGTGATGACGGCAGGTAAGAGGAGTTCTTCTCCCGATAAGAGCGAATTGGTCGGTATCTGCTGCTTTGATTGGTGGGGCTCTTCCCGTTCTTGTATTTGAAGGCAGTGCGACCACAATTGATCGATTAGTGAACGAATCACAGATGGGTTACGTTGAGCGAGCGTTTCTGGAGGTGTGTCAGTGATGACAGCTGCGCGAGTCATCGAATCAATCTGGGACCCTGGGTCGAGAGGGTCGAAAGATGGAAAGGAGCATCCGTTCTGATGTGGTTCCGCGCACGGAAGGCCGTTCGGTCGTACCTGTGAAAAAATACTCACCTCCCCCCCCGCGAGCAGATAAGAGCTCGCTTTAATTGAGTCGAGACACTATCCAAAAAACTTCACTGTCGAAGCGACACTATCCCACGAGGAGATCCGCGTCAGATTTGGTAATGCATCTTGGTCGCCGGTTCGCCCCCCATCATCGCTGTCGAATGGGCGCCGTACATTTTTCTTTTCGTCTCCGCGGATCGGTAAACGCTCCATCACCAGCTCCATCCTCCTGTCTGTTCTCTGAGCTCCCTCCCTGCGGATGCTTTGGTCCCTTCGATCCCCGGGCTTGTTGAGCAGGCCGGGGAAGTACTCGGTCGCGCAAACGTTCCAACCAGCGGGCTATCGTGGTGATAAGATAATCTATGACACTCTCATCGGGCGGAACGAGGGCCTCAAAGCGGGCTGATTTGGGCGATTGCTTCCGACGAGTAAACGATGCTGCCCAGCCTCGGCTTACCGTTGATGCTCTCTCATCGCGACCAGTCTCGTATGTCACAATCGCGCCCTTCCGACGTCGGAGAGGAGCGGGCACCAATGAGGAGGTGAGAGGGGTGGCTGGTGTTCGCCCCACCGATGCTCCAATCTCGGGGTAGTGTCCCGTTGAAATAGTCTCACCAGACGAGGAGAACGGGGTAAAGGTGCGTCCTCCGCGATTCACCCTGCTGCCATTTAGCTCAGTCTCTTGATCCGCAACAACGATGCCACCATCGTCATCAATTGACGACAACGCACTACTTCCTCTTTGAGAGGTATCATCCGCTCCCCGATCACCCTGGCGGCTCCCGCATCTTGAAGGTGCGACCACTGTGTGATCGCTCATCTCGAGGGTTGACTGATTCGCGGCAGTCATAGTGAGCCGAGCCTCGTAGAGGTCGGAGCTATCGCTGTCACGATGATTCAAGGGACCTTCCCAGAGGCCGTCATCGGGGAAAAGAGCTGCTGAGGTTGCGTGGGTGAGAGGGTCCTCTACCGAGGCAAGCGGACTCCCACCCCCAAAAGGCCCTCTCTGTTTATGTCTTGATGAGTGAGCCATACGAGGTGCAGAGGAGTATAAGGCAGAATCGTCCTGAACATGACAACCCTGTTACGTAACTTCCATATTATAACCGAGTCTGTAGTTCTTAAGCCACCAGTTCAAGGGCCGGTCGTCCTCTCTAAGGAGGATACCCTCATTAGAGTATTGAGACAGGAATCCCTGATGTCTCCAACAGGCTGATAATACGCCCTTTTTGAGCAGCATCTCGAATTTCGAGCACGAGGGTGATCTCAACATTTCCCGGTTCGCGGGCAAAGGACCTATCGTGGGTGACCTCAAGGACGTTGGCACCTTCGTTCGCGATCACCCCAGAGAGGAAGTGGAGGACCCCCGGGCGATCCGGGAGCGATGCCCGCAATCTGAGGAGCCGATCCCGTTGGCTCATCTCGCGGCCGAGGAGCCGAGCGAGAAGATTCACATCGATATTGCTCCCCGAGACGATGAGGACGGGCTTTTTGTACCGTCCCGGGAGGTGCCCCGCGTTTAAGGCCGCGAGGGTGACCGCCGCCGAACCCTCGACGACTGCGTGCTCCCGCTCAAGAAACTGAATTAACGCAGCAGCGGTCTCTTGCTCATTAACCGAGACCAGTTTGTCAGCACCTGATTTTATGATCGGTCCGGTAATATCGCCGAGCTGTTTGACTGCTATCCCGTCAGCGATCGTCATCGGCTGGAGCTTCGGAAGCCCACTCCACCCACTGTCGCGGTACATCACCGCCCAACTCGATTGCACCCCCATAATGTATACATCAGGCCGCATCGCGCGCAGCACCGTGATCATTCCGGAGAGCAACCCACCACCACCAACTGGCACGACCACGGAATCAAAGTCCGCAGACTGCTCGAGAAGCTCGTGTGCGACCGAGGCCTGGCCCGCGATAATCAGGGGGTGATTGAAGGGTGGGATGAAGGTGTAACCCTTCGCTGCGCAGAGCTGCTGAGCGTGGGTAAAGGCGTCATCGAAGGTGTCTCCAAAGAGAATAATCTCGGCTCCGTTGCGCTCACATGATTGCACCTTAACGAGAGGAGCAGATTTCGGCATCACGAGCACACACCGAACTCCGAATCGTCTAGCGTGAAAACTGAGCCCAAGTGCGTGGTTCCCGGCGCTTGCCGCACACACCGCTGGAACCGTCCCTGCTTCGCGCAGGTGGCAGAGGAAATTAACAGCACCCCGCTCTTTGAATGACCCGGTGATTAACTTGTTATCCCATTTGAGGTGCACATCTCGCCCGCTTATCGCGGAAAGGCCAATAGAGCGGGAGAGGGGGGTGACGTCGAGATTCGCGCGAATATGCGGAAGAGCGGCACAGGTGAGGTCGTAGCTGACGGGAAAGGGCGCGGGGATTGTCATGGGTGCGGGACTGGGGCGGATGTTTATTCCGGAGATATCGAGGCTGAACGAAAAGATCGAACAAGAATTCTAAACTTTCGATGGAGTGACCTGACACTCGCGCACCATTTCCGGTAGGATGGGGCACGGAGCTTTGGTTCTCTGAACCACCGGTATAGATCGCCCGATGATATCATGGGTTTTGTCTTTTGACACATCGGGTCCCGTCACAAGGAGTAATGCGAGACAGATGGGGAATAGGGGTGGAAGAGCAGTTTTCCCCTATCAGGCGAAGGATGCTCTCCGCGAAATTTTTTAGGGCAATGACCATCATGACAGCCATCACCATCCGCGAAGTAGGAATCAGAGAGGGATTCCAGAGCTTCAGCACCGTTTATCCTACCGAAAAGAAGCTGCAGCTGATCGAGTATCTTCTCTCAACAGGATTGAAGACTCTTGAGGTTACTTCGTTCGTTCGTCCCGATAAAGTTCCTCAGATGGCGGATGCCGAGGAGCTCTGCCGAAGACTCCCGCTCCGTGAGGGAGTCTCGTATACCGTCCTGTACCTCAATCAACACGGGCTCCGGCGAGCAAGGGCGACAGAGGGGCCGATTACGGTCACGGGATGGCTCCCGTTTGCGGCAAGCGAGACGTTTCTCAGAAAAAATAGCAATATCACTTTTGCCCAGTTTCTCGATTCAATTCCGTTGTGGTGCGACACCTTTGAGGAAACGAGGACAGACCTTCACGGCTTCATGGTATCGACCTGTTTCGGATGTAACGACGAGGGCCGAATCGAGAACGATCGGGTCTGTTCCGCTGTAGACTTGGTGCTCGAACGGCTTGCAACGGTGAGTAGTGGGCCGCCTCGAGAGATCTGTGTTGCGGATACGATGGGGTGGGGTGAACCCCGTCGTGTCGCCGATCTCGTCCGGCGCCTTGCTCGGGGTACCGGTTGTGATGTGTCGCTTCACCTGCACGATACGCGAGGGTTGGGAATGGCGAATGTGATGGCAGGAATCGAAAGTGGGGTATCGATATTCGAATCATCGGTCGGGGGTATCGGCGGCTGTCCTTTTGCGCGTGGCGCAACCGGCAACGTTGCAACGGAGGAGATAGTCTACCTCTGCGATCAGCTTGGGGTTGAAACGGGGGTGTCCCTTTCGGAGATGAAGCACGCTCTGGCATATCTTGAGGAGGATATCGGTTTGCTCGGAACAAGCCGGTGGTATCGGTGCGAGAAAGCGCTGAGGAGGCGGGGATGAGAGGGAGAAATTTTTCACGCGAGGAGATTCGAGGTCGGTGCTTGATTGGTGTATTTCGAAGCTGCCTTTTATTTAAGGAGCACAAAAAACGGAGCCTCCTGAGCGATTCTCGATAGGAGCCGTCGTGACAAACGCATTGACGGGTCTTCGCGAGCGTGTGAATAGAAGCGATTGAACGAATGAGGGGGCGCTTACAAGGCAGGATTTTTCAGGATGCCTACTGAATATTGCTCTCGGCAGTAGCAGCAAGAGTGAGAAGTCGCTCTATCGCTCTTGGTCCCGTCGTTCCGAGGCCATTGAGAGGAGTCGGCAACGAGGTCACAAAATGGGCTTCGTCAACGAGAGCCTGGCACTTGTGGTCCACTGCGACTACCCACCCGCCGGCATCTTTTACTACCTGAGCCGCCGCGACATCGTTTCTTCCATCTCCGAAGAAAACCGTACTTCCGAGATCGAGAGCATGTGATTCATGAAGCTCGCGAAGAGCTACTCCTTTGCTGCGACCTGGAACAGAGGCGCGCAAGGTTCCGTCACCGATTTCAACAAGCTCTACCATCGATTGTAGTTGGAGAACGGAAACTGCATTCTGGCACCATGACATTATCCTTGCGAAAAGGTGGGAATCGTCGCCATTGCCCGAAGGTAGCTGCCAGACGCTCAAACTCGCCTGATAGTCATATCGGCTCGGTATATGCACGAGCGGTGCTTCAATGTGCGCCAGCTGCCCCCACATATTGTTTTCGCTGACCGGAGTGATGTGGGCGTTGAGATGTGCCCTCAAGTCGTCTATCGCCCGAATGTTATCGGGGTTAGCAATCGTGTGGGAGGTGCCGTCGCGAATTATCACCGCGCCGTCCTCTAGGATGACCGGTCCCCGAAAAAGTTCTGACCTTGGAATCGTGCTGAACGAGAATATTTCGTCGAGCTCGTCCTTGGCTCGGCTGGTGGCTATCCCGAGCTGCTTTCCAGACCCGACAAGGGCTCGGGAAAGGTCGGCGCTCAAAAACTGTTGCCGCTCAACCAAAGTACCGTCGACGTCAAATACGAGAGAGCACGCTGCCCGCAGCCTCTGAAGGGTTGTCGATAAGGGAGAAAGAGGGACGTCTTGCTTCGGCACAAACATGGTAAGGAGTGTAATATCTCACAAAATTCAAAGCAAATATTGTTTGTGCGATTGGACTAATTTCTTCCCATGTAATAAACTTCGCTTGTGAGTAATCGCTTCCTGAGCGGTGGTCTTCGTCCAGAGTTGTTCTATAAATGGTATCGCGTGAGGGATGAGCTGATGGAAGGTGCAAGTGAGTCCCGCCGCTGGATGGGGCGGAATGCTGAGAAGGACTCGTTGAGGGAGATGGTCTGGCGGGCATTAGAGGCGGAGAGGGCCAGTGTCGGCGAGGTTTGGGGCAGTATTCCGGACTTTCGGGGGGCTTCGGATGCAGCCGACCGGCTTGCGCAGCTTCCTGTGTGGAGGGATGCCAAGGTTGTGAAATCAAATCCCGACAAGTCTCAGGAGCCAGTCCGCCTCCGAGCACTCGTCGATGGGAAGCGGCTGTATATGCCGGTTCCTCAGCTCGCTCAGGAGTTTCCGTTCGTTCGTCTGGACCCAGCGGTCTTGGTCGCTAAAGGGGTCAGTTTTGCAGAAGCAGCGACGATAGAGGGCGCTCTCGCGCATGGAGAAAGGGTGCACTTCTCAGGCATGGAGCAGATGGACGTACTGGTTGTGGGTTGTGTCGCCTGCGGTCGTCGGGGGGGTCGAACTGGGAAGGGGGCAGGGTTCGCCGACCTTGAATTAGGTATTTTTTCCGAATTGGGGCTCGTGGCTTCAAGCGCTCCGATTGTGACGACCGTTCACGATCTTCAGATCGTCAGTGATGAATCTCTTCCGTTACAGGGTCATGACTTTCCTCTTGATCTCATCGTGACTCCCTCGCAGGTGGTAGTAACCGAATATAGGCATGTTCGGCCTCGGGGGGTGACATGGTCTGCGGTAAGAGAGGATCAGTTCCAGAACATCCCCTTCCTCTCTGAATTGCGGAGCCAGCTCGAGGGCGGAGGGGGCCTCAGGTAACCTTCGAGGGGTATAAAGGGGGGATACAGGAGCGGAGATTGGTTTGGCGAGCTGGGTTTCGGCAAAGGAAATCTTCGGAGACGGTCTTTTTCTAAGGAGATTCTGCGGTCACCATGGACAGATTACAAGATGGAGCAAAGGAGCAATCGGACGGGTGGAATGGCGCCTCCCTGGTCGCCCCGCGGGGTAGTGCGCTTGGAGTGGGCCGCACGAGCGCTCCGATCCATGGGCGGCTTGAGGCGTTGGGGAGTTTCCCACTCGAATTGACGCACGGCACCTTCCAGTTCCACGCATTTGAGTCTCTCCCAGACCGATCGCATGTTATTGCGGTTTCGATGGGGGACATCTGTTCGGATGAGCCTCTTCTGGCCCGCCTTCACTCAGAGTGCATCACCAGCGAAACTTTAGGCGGATGCGACTGTGATTGTGTCCAACAACTAGATAAAGCGCTCTCCCAGATAGCAGAGGAGGGCCGAGGGGTTCTGTTTTATCTTTTTCAGGAGGGGCGAGGAGCGGGTTATTCGAACAAGGGTCGTGACCGCATGGCGGTGATGAATAGTGGCAATAAAATAAATACATTCGACGCGTACCACGCGATGGGATTGCCACCGGATCCTCGATCCTACGAAATGCTCTCAGACTTAGTCCACCTCCTTAATATCTCCGCTGACCTTCGCATAATGACGAACAACCCCCTGAAGTTGCAAGCTCTCCAGGATGCGGGGATTTCTTTCGTCCGAAATGAGTTGTCGGTTCCGTCGAATCCCCAGAATGCTCACTACCTCGAGAGTAAAAAAGCCGTAGGTGGTCATATGATCACTGCGCCAGGAGAGGTGGTCGGATCGCCACCGTGGGAAGTTCAGACCTTTCTTCCGAGGCGATTCGAGGAGGCTGCGCGTTTCACCCACACGGCGACCTACCCTCTCCCGATTCGGCCACCTGAGGGTAAGCTGGTGATTCCTGCCTCCGCGCTTGAGGATTTTAAGGGGCTAGTGAGGAGAGCGTCCGGGGAAGAATCGGCACTCCCATTGGTGGGTGAATTCCCGTTGTCTTCAGGGAATGTGCTTGTGGAGTTCAACCCTTCTGTTCTCGAAGGAGTAGGACCGCAGAAGCAGGAGCTTTCGCGATTTATCGCCAAACATCCTTATTGGTTCCATGATCATATTTACCATGATATTTCTTGCCGGGATTTTGTGGTGATCGAGCATCGCACAGTAGAAACTGAGATGCCTCTTGTTCGGGTTCAGTCGGAGAGCTATCTTCAGAGATTCCCGCTGGCTGCCGAGGGACGATCAACATCCTACCAGCGGTCAGTTCAGGCGATAGTGGAAAATGGTGAGGGGCTGGTAGTGTTGTATCCCGAAGGCGGGGGTGGCCATGGGTTTGGCGCAGCGTTCCTTCAGGAGCGATTCATCAGAGAAGGGTTCGCAGACTCGAAAGAGGAGGCTGCTCACCTCATCGGGATCTCTCAGGATGCCCGCGATTACCTAGCAATGGCTTTGCTTGTTAGACTTCACTATGGTAAAGGTCCCGTCAAATTGGTATTTACTGCCGAGGAGAGCGAGGAGGAAAGACTGTCGCTGTTGCTTGCCGTCGAGGAATATGGGGTCGTGGTCGAAGGATGGATAGACCTCGATGAGGAGCAAGAGTACGAGTCCTCGCAAGAGTAAGAGAGGTGCCAGGGTGCGCTCCAGGGTGTGCGCCTGGCGATGAATCACAACTAGTCGACAGAGAGGAGATTCATTAGTCGAATTGGGGGGCGTTCACCCTCAAAATTGCCCCTCCTTCCGCACCCTGTTCCGGTAACTATCCTCGATATCGGAGGACTCTTTCACCAGCAACCGTCCCCGCATAAGCAAGAAAAAATCCGGTCCATACCCGGGCTCGCTCTCTGCGATTGAACATGTCTCGAGCATGCGTGGCATCGTGAGGAGTTTGGGGGTCGACTGCGATGGCGGAGCGTCGGTTTTTGCGAGGGTGTCACCATTCATTCCGATTATTCACTCGGAGGGAATGGCAAAGTAGCGGGCAGGAACCTCGACGATGGGCTAGAATGGTGCGCAGACGAGAGCAGTGGCAATCCCATCGGAGCGAGGCTCGTGATGACGTCACGCGAATCTGCGAAATAGTTGGCCCCCAAATGGGATGTCGCGGAGGAAGTCCTCGGCGAAATGTTGCATCTCATCGGCGGTGTGGCCCGTGAATATCCACGAGTACATCTGGTAGAAAGAGATTGTGTTGTCATCCCGAGTAGTCGTCGAATACCACCTTCAGCTCGAGTCAACCAGTTTCCTCGGAGAGCCGCCCCACGGAGGGGGCTGGGGAAGAGTTCACACTTCGCGTTTTCGCTCGACGGAGTGGCTTGAGGTGACTCTTATGCATGACGCTCTGGACTCCCGTGAGCTTGACGCCCAATGCGATTGTTAGTCGTCGGTAGCCATATATTGGATGCACCGTCATCAGGGCTGCAATTTGACACCGAAGCTCGATCTGGGACCTGTCCCCCAGAGCGGAGATTACCGAGGACTTCTTCTTTAAATCCTTTTCATGTTGAATTGCGATAGTTCCTTCCTCTCAGGTTGAACAGGAAGTGTGAAAATTTGGTTGGTCTTACCATGAGGAGCCGAGGGACAGAACAAGTGAAGCTTTTGTCCCGGTCCTCAAGAGGGTAAAAACGGGTTTCCGCTATGCTCCCCCTTTACAAACGGGCCGATGAGCCTTACACCTTCCAAGGGTGTAGCTCGGTCGGGAAGATGTTCACGCTGATTTGAGATCGAGATATCGGCTGAAGAGAATTTCGGGCACCGGGTACGGTTCATGCGTCCGGTGGTTGCTGGGGTGCGGAGGAACTATGGCAGAGCAGAACGAGGAAGATGGAGAGCGGTCAGAAGGGTTTACTGTTCGTGATAAGCGGCGGTTTGACTCCTCGGGAAATGAGCGACGTGATGAAGTGAGTCCATCAGCTCCTCGGGGGGGGGCTTCGCCCGAGCGTCCCGCATCTTCGGGATCTGAATCATTGAGCGGATCGGCTCCATCAGCGAGTGCCGGGCTCGGTGATGAGAGAGCCCCCGCGCTTGATTTTGCCTCATTCATCTGGTCGCTCGCGACCCAGGCGTTGTGGCAGCTCGGAGCAGATAGTCCTCCCGCGGGGATGGCGGTGGAGAAGGATCTTGAGGCTGCAAAACAGACCATCGAGATTATCAGTTTGTTGAAGACAAAGACGAAGGGCAATCTGACCACTGATGAAGAGCGGTTGATTGAGGAGGTACTCCATCAACTAAGAATGGTGTTTGTCCGGTCGGCACGGTAGGGCTCCGAAGGAGCAAGCTGAGAGGGAGGATCCTGCCGGTATTCTGACAAACGAATGACAGATCGAGAGGTTACCCGGCAAATTCTGGTCGATGGGGTGACCAGTGTTCAGATAAGAGCCGAAGTTTGAAAAAAATCCCTTTTGAAAAGGATTTTGGATTTTTATATGTTATTGGAATTATTGAGTATATCTCATCTCGAGGAGAGAGGGGGCGGTCTGATGTTGTAATCCTTTGTGCCGTTTCTCTTGGCATAGGAATTGATCCCGGAAGATTCGTCTCGAATCTTTCAGGGGATCGCCATGGATACGTTTCAACAGGTCTCGGACACCGAATTAGTAGAGGGCATTCAGCAAGAGGACCCGCTCGCATTTGAGGAGCTGGTCAATCGGTACTCGACCCGGGTTTTTACACTGGCGAATCGGGTGACGAAGCATCGGGAGGATGCCGAAGATGTCATGCAGGAGGTCTTCATCTCCGTCATGCGGAAGATAGAAGCGTTTCGCGGGCAGTCGTCGTTTTCGAGCTGGATCTATCGGGTGACTCTCAACTGCGCTCTGATGAAGCTCCGGAAACGTCGACAAGACAAGAGTATGTCGATGGAGGAGATGCTCTCGCAGGTGCTCGCTGTTCCTAACAAGGTGAATGTTTTTAACTCGGAAGGAGAGTCCTTTCGACGAAAGAATGAGCTTCGGGAAGCGCTGACCGCGGCGATAAACTCTCTCCCGCGCGATTATCGCCCAGTCTTTATTCTTCGTGATGTCGATGGGTTTTCGAGTATTGAGGTCAGCGAGATGCTCGGCATATCGGTTCCCGCAGTAAAATCACGGCTGCATAGATCGCGGCTTGCGCTCCAAAGAACGCTGACAGACATGTTACAGGCGGATGCTCCTGAGGATCTGCGCTCGGTGCAGAGGCGGGCGGTCGGATAGAGGGGAATTGAGGAAGGATAAAAAATATCTCAGGAGGAGGTGGCCGAGTCGGTCCGGGAGTGGATCGACCTGGCCTTTTTTTGTGGAAGAGCCAACGGGTTGTCACCCTTCCCGAGACCGGTATATCGTACCGTGCGTTCCGCATGTATCGGAATGACGCGAGCTCTCGGACATGGGGGTTTGCGACCGGTTCGAGACTATCTGTTGATCGAAGGCTACCCTCATGTTTCTGGTCCGACAATTTTTCCCTCGTGGGCGTGGGGCTGCTCGGCTTTTGGTGATCGGGGTGGCGATCAGTGTGATCGCGAGCTGCTCACAGGTGCCACGAGACCCCGTTGTGCTCTCCCGTGATACAGTGGTGATGGCGCGGGGAAAAGAGTTGGTTGAGGGGCTGGCAAGCTGTGGTTTTTGCCACGGTAAAATGCGAGAACCGGGAGCGCCGTTGGTTGGGGGACTGGTGTGGCACGACCGATACGGGGATGTCCCTGCGGCGAATATTACTCCGGATCGTGAGACGGGGATTGGGGCAGTGCCAACCGCTGAGGTGCTACGAGTTTTGCGGGGTGGATGGGCAGGTGAGGATCGTCATATCTCGCTCGATGCGCACCGCGGATACGAGTGGATGGCTGATGCAGACCTCGCTGCGATCGTGACGTACCTTCGGGATCTACCTCCGCTCCACGCGCGGGTTGAGCGACGCTCAGTCGGATTTTATGAGCGGAACGTCAATGGTTTCTTTGAGGATGAGCACGAGGTTCGAGGATACGTACCAGAGATTCCCCGCCGATTTGTGGCTGAATACGGTAAATATTTGGTGGATCGGGTAGCTCGGTGCGGAATGTGTCATAATGGGGCGTCGGGTATATTTTCGGGGGAGAGCTACCTGACGGGAGGGCAGGCGATCCGCACGGAATGGGGTGAACGGGTTGCGCCGTCATTGGTGCATTCAAGGGAGGGTGAGGGGGGGAGGAGGCGAGGAAAGCCTTTTGCGGCATGGTCCGAAGCCGAGGCGCTTGTATTTTTTAGAAAGGGATTAAGGCCAGAGGGCCCGCGCGTTGATTCCCGATTTTGTCCGGTATCTTTCTACAGTCGAGCGGCCGAGGAAGACCTTGTGGCGATAGCTGTGTATCTACGAGGGCTGCACGTTCCCGAAAAAGAATGAAGTGCGACGGGAGTGATGAGTGAGATGAACAGATGGAACGGTTGTGGTCGTTATTGCGATAGAGACAAGTTGTGATGAAACCGCCATAGCGGTTGTGCGTCTCGATAGGTCGAGTATCGATGTTACCAGGGATGCTTTGGGCGAGATTACTATTCTTGCTGAGCGAGTGTGGTCCCAGGTGGCTATCCATGAACAGTACGGGGGGGTCGTTCCTGAGATCGCGGCGCGAGAACATCTGCGAGTATTGCCTCTTTTGCTCGATGAGGTGCTTACCGAGGCGGGGCTGACCGTCAAGGATCTCGATGGGATCGCGGTAACTCAGGGGCCAGGTCTCAAAGGGGCTCTTCTGATAGGATTTTCATTCGCAAAGGGGATGGCGGCGGCCACTGGTCTTCCCTTGGTGGGAGTAAATCATGTAGAAGGTCACCTCCTTTCGCCACTGATCCACCGCTCAGCGCTTCGATTCCCATTCTTATCTCTCATTGCCTCTGGGGGGCACACCGAGTTGGTTGAGGCGGTCGCTCCGGGTGAATATCGACTTATCTGTCGGACGATGGATGATGCTGCAGGGGAGGCGTTTGACAAAGCAGCGGCGCTCCTTGGGTTTCGGTATCCGGGAGGAGCTGCGCTTTCTCAAGCTGCCGAGCGCGTGGCTGAAAGCCGATATTCGCTTCCGCGGGTGATGCTTGAGCGTCCTGGGCTGAGTTTTTCCGGTCTTAAGACTGCGGTCGCGCTCTTGGTTCGTCGAGAGCTCGGTTCAGTGCGGGGGGATCGCGCGATTAAAGAGCTCGTAGATGATCGAATCATTTCGGAGCTCTCCTTCTCCATCGAGAAGACGATCGTGGAGGTGTTGGTACGAAAGACGATGGAGGCGCGTGCTGAGCGGGGCTTGGAGCAGGTCGCTGTCGCTGGAGGAGTAGCGGCGAACAGAGGACTCCGCGATGAATTGCATCGGGCTCTGGGGGGAGGTGACACTCTTTTCTTCGCTGATAGACGCTACTGCTCAGATAATGCCGTGATGATCGGATTGGTGGGTGCGTGGCGATTAGCCGCAGGTGAGCGCTTAGCAGCGCGGTCCTCGGTGTGTAGTCGGTGGCCGATCGAACAGATGGTCCGACCGTCGTCACAACGGGGACATTAATGGGATCTCTTGTGGTTGGCAAAGTGACAGAGCTCAGAGACAGCGCAAAGCGGGAGAATAAGAAGTAAGGGAGGACATGGTGGCAAAACAACATCAGCGGCGACAGGGTGGTACGTCGTGGTCAAAGGGAGATCCGCGGGTTCGGGAAGTGGCACGCGAGTTACGCGATCGGCGGGTTGCGCCTCGGAAGGAGCGGGGGCAAAATTTTGTAGTCGATCCCTCAGTCGTCGAGGAGATAGTCACGTTCGGTAAACCCTCTCCCGAGGAGCATATTATTGAGATTGGACCAGGACTGGGGGCACTGACTGCAAGACTTCAGGGGGGAGCGTCACTTACCCTCATCGAGATTGAGTCATCCTTTTGTCGAGCGCTTGAGCGCCGTTTCCCCGACGCTGAGATCATTGAGGGAGATGTTCGCACGGTCGACATTGGCGCCCTTGAGGGAACCTACACCGTATTCGGAAATCTTCCGTATGTATTTTCCTCGGATATTATATTCCATCTGATCGCAAGTATCCCGACGGTGTCCCGGGCAGTTTTGTTGCTCCAGCGTGAATTTGCAGAACGAGTTGCCGCAAGACCGGGCTCGCGAACCTACGGAGTGCTCAGTGTCATGGCGCAGCTCTGGAGTGATGTCACGCTCGGCCCCCGGATACCGGGTACCAGTTTTCATCCGACGACTCAGGTTGAATCGCAGGTACTGAGGCTCGATTTTTTCACGAAACCGCGTGTTGATGTTGGCGACCCGTTTTGGTTTCGTCGGATTGTGCAGGGTAGTTTCCATTCACGACGAAAAAAGCTGAGGAATAGCCTCAAAGCTGCATCGCTGGTACCGCCCGGGGTTATTGATGAATCGCTCGACCGCGCGGGAATCGATGGAGATCGGCGCGCCGAGACGCTGTCGATAGCGGAGTTCGCCGTCCTTGCCAATCATATACCGGCGCCTAGCTCAACGGGCTATCCTTGAAATAATCCCAAGATTCTTACGACAAATCGACCTCGACCCGCTATACCTTCGCAACGGCTACCATCTCAATCTCGACACACGCGCCCTTGGGCAGCGCTGCAACCTGAATCGTTGAACGTGCCGGTCGAGCTGCACCCAGAGCACTCGCATACCGTTCGTTGACAACTCCAAAATCGCCTAAATCTGTTAAAAAAATTGTCGATTTGACGACATCAGCGAAGGTGCACCCCGCAGCGCTCAGAACTGCTGCCAGATTCGCTAACACCTGATCGGTCTGCGAAATAATATCGCTTCCGACGAGCGCCCCCGTCTCCGGAGAAAGGCCGATTTGCCCACTCGTGAAGAGAAATCCTCCCGCAGAAACTGCCGCTGAATAGGGACCAACTGGTTGAGGAGCGTTGGGGACGTCGACGAGGTATTTCATGGTGACCTGAATCGAGAGGGGAGTAAATAAAGCGAAGCCTATCGGGCAATTCGGGGTAAGTCAACGCGAATTATAATCGTTGGCTGAGGGGGGAATGTGGGTTGAAGCTGCTTTACTCGATGTGAGAACGTACTCGGTGTTTTCGGCACTCTGCGACATAAACCTCAGCTATTTCGGAAATTAATCCCACCGAAAGAGCAGAATGTGCGGGGTGCCTTCTCAAGGCAAGGACTTTTGGTGCGAGACGCAGAGATCCACACTCCTTGTGAGATGATACTGGAGAGGGTAGCATCCGACTCTCCGCGTCGCTCGACTGACGCTTCGAATCGTTAAGCTAGTCTTTTCTCTTTCCATTCGAAATCAGCCATTTCAACGGATGAAACGCTATGAATTTTGATCAGTGGTTTGCGAATCAGCATCCTCAGATTCCTCTCGCCGGTGCCCGTGCGGCGATTTTGTTGGCCGAGCAGGGAGGAACGATACCGTTCATCGCGCGTTATCGAAAAGAGCAGACGGGTAATCTCGATGAGGTGGCGATTGAACAGTCGATCCAGGCGCAGACTCGGTGGAAGGAGATAGGGGAGCGTAAGGCTTTCATCCTGGGAGAGATCGAGGCGCAGGGAAAACTAACAGACCCGCTTCGGGAGCTTATTTCTGGCACTTACGACCTCTCTGCTCTTGAGGATCTGTATCTTCCCTACAAGCGAAAGAAGAAGACAAAGGCGACCATTGCAAAGGAAGCGGGTCTTGAACCGTTGGCGGATTGGTTGTGGCGTTGTGGGCACGAGGCGGGTTTCAGTGGCGGAGCTACACCTGATCAGAAAGCGAAGGAATTTATTAATGCGGAGGCGAAGGTTGATACCGAGACGGCGGCGCTTGAGGGCGCTCACGCCATTCTTGTCGAACGGCTTTCCGAGACGCAGGAACTTCGCCAGTTCGTTCGTCGGGAGATCTTCGAGAGGGGGATTATCTCATCTTCGAAGGGAGATAAGGCGAAAGAGCCGAGTAAATTCGATAGATACTTCGATTATCACGAGCCGGTTGCATCATTGAGGAAGGGGGAGAACTCGCATCGGTATCTCGCGCTGCGTCGCGGTGAAGCCGAGGGTGAGTTGCAGGTTCGAATTGGGGGGGGAGCTGATTCGGAGAGCTTCGATCAACGGCTTCTCGCCCGGTTCGAAGAGGTGGCCTGCGAGGTTCCCCGCGATCCGTGTGCGCCTCTCCTTAAAAAAGCTGCCAGATTTGCCCTTAAATACCATGTTTTCCTCTCGATAGAGGCAGAGGTTCATTCAGTCCTCAAGGAGGTCGCTGATGAAGCAGCTATCACGGTTTTTGCCGATAATGTGAGGACGGTGTTGCTCAGTTCGCCGTTTGGTGCGCGAACGGTGCTCGGGGTTGATCCGGGGCTCCGAACAGGATGCAAGCTTGCCCTCGTTGACAAGGCGGGCAGCTATGTGGCGAGCGCGGTGGTCCACACCCTTGGTGACGGCGATCGGGCGAAAGCAAAAGGTTTGCTCAAAGAGCTTTCGGAGAAGGCGGGACTTCAAGCGATCGCGGTCGGTAACGGAACAGGTGGGCGAGAGGCGGAGGAGTATTTTCGTCGTTTGGTAAAAGAGCTAGGGCTCTCGCTGCCGGTTACCTTGGTGAGCGAAGCGGGGGCGAGCGTCTACAGCGCAAGTGAGGTCGCGCGACGCGAGTTCCCTGATCTTGATCTTACCGTCAGAGGAGCTATCTCGATAGCCCGACGTTTCCAGGATCCTCTCGCGGAGCTGGTCAAGGTTGATCCTAAGAGCATCGGGGTCGGTCAGTATCAGCACGATGTGAATCAGCAGTCGCTCAAGCAGTCGCTTGAGCGGGTGGTAGAGTCATGCGTGAACGGGGTGGGAGTGAATCTGAATACGGCGTCGGAATACCTCCTCTCATTCGTATCGGGGATTGGGCCAGCGCTTGCAAAAGCGATTGTTGACTACCGGGCTCAGCGGGGACTTTTTTCCTCGCGGCAGCAGCTTCTCGATGTGCCACGATTTGGTGCGAAGGCATTCGAGCAGGCGGCGGGATTTTTGCGGGTGCTTGATGGCTCTCATCCGCTCGATGCCACGGGCGTACATCCAGAGCGGTATGGAGTTTTGGAGGAATACGCCACCGAGCGCGGGGTTGAGGTATCATCATTCCTCGGTGCAGGGGTTGCAGCGGTGCGTGCCGACCGAGCCCTCAAGATTCGGTTGGGAGAGTTCACCTTTGCTGATGTGGTAGGTGAGCTCGAAAAACCGGGGAGAGATCCACGGGATCCATTCGTCACGATGGAGTTTCGAGAGGGAATATCAGAGATGAGCGACCTGTCGGTCGGAATGGTATGTCCTGGAATAGTAACGAATGTCACCAATTTCGGGGCTTTCGTTGATATCGGTGTGCATCAAGATGGCCTCGTTCATATTTCCCAGCTGAGCGATACCTTTGTGAAAGATCCCCGTGATGTGGTGAGTGCGGGCCAGCGGGTGACGGTTCGTGTTCTCGAAGTGAATAGCGACAAAAAGCAGATTGCCCTTACGATGAAGTCGTCGCAGGAGAGCATTGCGTCAGTTCGACCCTCTGCACACCCGGGGCGAGGAAGCGAGGGGGTGCGGGGATTCGGTGGTGGTGCACGCGTTCAATCGGAAAGTCGAGGGAAAGGAGCCCGGGTTGAAGAGCAGGTGCGGGTCGCCAACACGCCGTTCGCAGCGTTGCTCGGGCGGAAGTAGGCGCTGAAATTGGAGGGGACGGAATGAACACACGGAGCGTTCATGAGTCATCAGTGGTCGGAGCTGCATGGGCAACCACTATTGTTGCTGCGCTTGGCTACCTTGTTGATGTCTACGACCTGGTGCTCTTTAGTGTCGTGAGGGTCCCGAGCCTTGCCACGCTTGGACTTACCCCCGCGGAGATTCAGTCTACGGGGGTCCTCCTTCTTAATATCCAGATGGCAGGAATGTTACTCGGGGGGATTCTGTGGGGGCTCCTGGGTGATAAGTGTGGACGGTGTGCGGTTCTGTTTGGTTCTATTGCCTGTTACTCGTTGGCAAATATCGCGAATGCGTTTGTCTGGAATGTCACGAGCTATGCAATCATCCGATTTGTCGCTGGAGTAGGCTTGGCGGGGGAGTTGGGAGCCGGAACCACGCTCGCGGTTGAGTTGCTCCCCGCACGCTTGCGCGGATACGCGACAACAATCATAGCGACGGTGGGTGTACTCGGAGCGATCCTTGCCTCCGTGGTCGCCGGTATCGTTGACTGGCGATGGTCGTACGGTATTGGAGGTCTATTGGGACTGCTTTTGTTAATGGCCCGGGTGAGTACTCACGAATCAGCACTAATTCTCGGAGTGAATAAAGCTGAGCGACAGATCGGAGCCGTTATTCGATTGCTCATCAAGCCAGAACGCTTGTGTCGGGTTCTTGCCTGTGTCGTTGTGGGTGTGCCGATATGGTTCGCAATAGGCGTGCTTATTACTTTTGCGCCTGAATTGGGGCAAGAGATTTTTGGAGGGGCGCCCAGTGCTCGTTATGCAGTTTTGGCCGCCTATTCAGGGCTCTTCGCAGGCGACATGATCTCCGGATTGATGAGTCAGATCATGCGAAGCCGAAAGAGGGTTATCTTTCTTTTTGTTACCGTGGGTTTTCTTCTCTCAGGAGGGTACCTGTGGCTCAGCAATAGCGATCAGACCCTGTACGGCTGGGCGTTCGGGGTGGGATTTTCCATGGGATATTGGGCCGTTTTGGTGACAACCTCGGCAGAGCAATTTGGTACGAATGTTCGGGCAACGGTGGCGACGGCGGTTCCTAATCTCATTCGGGGCGCTATCATTCCTTTGAGCCTGGCTGTTCTCGCCTTGAAGCCATATTTTGCCGAAAAACCTCTCGTTTGGAGCAGCTCTTTCGTTGGTATCGGTTGTTTTGTGTTCGCCTTAGGGGGGTTATGGTGGCTTCGCGAGAGCTTTGGGGCAGATCTTGATTATGTCGAGAGGGATGATAGGTGTTAAGAAGAGGGATTCGTCAAACTGCGGCTCCAGGCCAGTTCGGTAACCAGAGCAGTCCCGTTTCAATCGGGCTCGTTCCGCTGTTGATACTCGGCAGACCATCTCGTACGTTGGGCATCGATCTGCTGGAGGAGTATCTGGAGGTGTAAGGTTAACCAATCGATGGTCTTGGTTAAATTGTATAAGGGTATTTCGATGGTGGTGGCTGTCGTTATTCCTGCGCCGGAGGAAACTTCAAGAGAACTGCTGAGGAGTTCAAGGGCTTGGATAGTTGCTGCAGCCGAATTTTGCTCGAGTAGTGAGGGAATCTCTCTCACAAGGGGGGCAAGAGCCTCACGGATCTGCACGAGCATGAAGTAGTGCATTATCTTAGTTGTTGTCGCGGAGCATAGTACCATCGGGGGATAGCGACGATCGGTATCTGTCAGGTGGTCGTCGAGAAAAGAATAAATTTCGGAGAGCTCGTCAAACGCATCACCAAGATAGTAATTTGCCTCGCGGAGGCGCCGACGAGAGATAAGCCATGAAAGCGTTCCCAGTAGACTGAGTATGGATAGTGCTCCGATAAGGACGATACGAATTTCCTCCGAGGAAAACCCATCCCTTACAACGACCCCAGCTGAGGGCGCGAAAAGGGCGAAGAGGGATAGCACGAGGACAAGACTCGCGAGAAACCCCACTAACGGAATTCCTAAGACGATGGCCTCGTTCCCATGAATCTGGGCGAGGGGTGATTGACTGCTTAAGTCACAGGGGGCTTCACAAAGCTCCGAAAGCTCTCCGAGAAACCGGCCCCGCTTCTCTTTTTCTTCGTTCATAGGAGAACTGGCGAAGATGGATGGAATGCGTGGGTGCTTGTTCGCTTTAAATAATTCGGACAGTTCGATAATCTATCCCAGTTGGTCGGACGAGCTGGGGTAGAACTTGAGGTATTTGGGCATATTCGACGACTGAAGGCAAACGTGACCTTCCATGGCTAAGTTTGGAGCTTTTGGGGGTGGCCTGAGCCTGATAATCGGTAGCTCGGCTTAGGGGTTGGAAGTCTATCAAAGATATGTTCGAGCGTAGTAGGGGATGAGGAGAGGGATGATGAGCACAAAAGAGTCGGGCTCCTTCCGTTTTAAGGGGAGAATAGAGGGCATTGTCATAGTCTTAAGTGCTCTTCTTATCGTTGTGACGCTCAGTAAAATTGAATTCTTTTCCCGCGGGGAGGGACGGGAGGCCCTCAATGCTCAGGGAGTCCTCTGGGGCAACTGGTTACTCGTTCGGGGATACGGAGGAGCCATCGCCAGCAAGCCACCCCTCCTCCACTGGTTAATTGCGACTGCGAGTCTCCCATTCGGAATTGTTACCGAATTATCTGCTCGAATACCTTCGTTCGTTGCGGCGGTGTGGGCGGTGTGGTTTTTCGTTAAATCAGTCCCCGAATCGCGAAGGTTGGCGGTTTTTCTCGTCCTCGCCTCTGCTTTCGAATGGGTTCGAGCTTCGCTGTCATGCCGGGTTGATATGGTGCATGCGGCGACTTTAGCCGTTGCCCTCATGATGTGGCCAGCTTTCCACAGCAAGCGGTCGGTCTCATCCCTGCTGTGGGGAGGCGGATTGGTGGCGGCGTCAACACTGACCAAGGGCCCCGTCGCCTTGGTCCTTCCGGCGATTGTTTTTGTGCTTTGGTTTTTAATATCAGAGCGCGAGCAGGGGGGGACTCTGCGTGATTTTATGTTTCGCTCATTTATCTGGTTTGGGGTGGCGGGGGGGATCGCCTCGCTGTGGTATTTTGCAGCGATCTTTTCAGGAGGAGGGGCCTTCACCGATACGGTATGGCGGGAGAACATTGAGCGATTTGCGGGTAGTGCAGACTCAGTCCCCCATCAGCATGGGATGGTATATCTGGGCGGAACCCTTTTGGCTGGATTGCTTCCATGGACCATTTTGGTGCCTCTGGCGTCAGTACCGTGGGTTAAGGCAGGAGTCGAGGAGTTGCGAGGGTGGTTCGCCGCGAAAAGCCGAGGTCGGGGAATCAGGTGCTATTGCAGGCAGTTAGCGGAGGCGGTCAAGTCTCGTTTTGTTGGATTGCCACCGATTGATCAATATGCCCTTTTGGTTGGGCTCGTCGTGCTTTTCTTTTACTCGGTCCCCGGCAGTAAGCGGGGGGTGTACCTCCTCGTTGGGTACCCGTTCTACGCAATTCTCCTCGGGCGGATTGTCGAGTGGCTGTGCGCGCGGGGCCGTAGCGTCGTTTTTGAGAAGTTTCTCTCCGGGGTGCTTCTGGGTCTTGCAATAATTGTAATCGTTGGTTCGATTCTGAGTTTTGTGCTCCTCAATCTGGCGGGAGCGCTGCCCTTTATCCCGTTGGTGGGAGCGGGCTCCGCAGTGGGTATGTCGCCTTGGCTTCGGCGGGGTCTGTCATTGATGATTGAGATGGGAATTGGCGCTGACCCGTTGCTGGGCATTCTCCCTCTCCTGCTGGGCCTGGCTATCGGATTTTGGACGTGGCGAATTGCGAGGAGGTCAGAGGTATTACGTCGGTCACCGTCGCCCGAAGGTGGAAGGGAAGGAGATATTACCTCTGTGGTTCGAGAGGTTACCTGTGAGCCGGTTATTGTTTATCAGCGGGGTTTAGCTCGGTGTCTGATGTGTTCGGTCGCTATTATTCTGATTATTCAGGCTAATATCCAAATTCCGATATCACGATTGTGGTCCGAGCGGCTGATTGCGGAGGGAATCAAAGCGGTAGTTCCCCCGGATGCTCCCCTTGTCTCTTGGCACCGAGAGTTTTATGGGGCAAGCTTATATGCGCGCCGGACGATAGGAATCGCGGAGCCGCTTCCTCGCCAGGGGGAGTTTTGTCTGCTTAGGGCCGCCGATCTTGAAGAGTTGAGAAATCGACTCCCTCCCCCCCTGCAGCCGGTCTCTCTTACCCAGATAATACGTGGATTTGGAGGTCGAGACACGGTTCTCATCGTTAAGATTCAGTCGCCAGGAGCAGGTCTGGGAGCGGTTTAGGCGCGGGCGATAGCAGGACGCGAGCGACGGGTGAGAACGTCCGTGCGGCGCGAATTTTATCTTAATCAAAAAGGGCGAAAGACGTATGGATTATGCAGCGATTCCTTCCGTGAGCAAGGAGCAGTGTTCCCCGGCCTATTCGGTCACTGTTCGAATCCAGATTGCAAACGCACCCGGCCGCTTCGCATCAGTGCTCCAATTGATTGGTGAGGCTCACGGTTCGGTTGCGGAGATAACTCTCATTAAGGGCACTTTTGCGTATACGCTTCGCGATGTGACCATCAACACCCGGAATGAGGAGCATGCCGCTGAGATAGTCTCGCTTCTCGCGCGAACCCCGCTCTGCTCTCTGATAGCCTGGCAGGATGATACCTTTGTGTTACACCGAGGAGGGGTGCTTGAGGTTCATCCCCGAGTACCAGTGAGAAACGCCGAGGCATTGGCGCGACTGTATACGCCGGGTGTGGCCCGGATCTGCACGGCGATCAAGAACGACCCAGAGAGTGTTTACGCTCATACGACCAAGAGGAATACGGTCGCAGTGGTGACCGATGGGACCGCGGTTCTCGGGCTTGGTGATATCGGTCCAAAGGCTGCACTTCCGGTGATGGAGGGAAAGGCGGCTCTCTTCAAGCAATTCGCTGGAGTCGATGCCGTTCCGATATGCCTCGCCGTGAGCGAGGTTGAAGATGTCATCAATGCGGTGAAAGCGATTAGTCCCGGATTTGGCGGCATTAATCTCGAAGATATATCGGCACCCCGCTGTTTTGAGATAGAGGAGCGGCTTCAGCGTGAGCTCGATATCCCCGTGTTTCACGACGACCAACATGGAACCGCCGTCGTTGTTGTCGCTGCATTAATGAATGCGGCGCGGTTGGTGGGCAAGCCATTCGAGTCGCTGAAGGTGGTCGTCTGTGGCTTCGGCGCGGGAGGTGTTGCGTGCACCAAGATGTTGATAGAGGCGGGAGTTCGGCGGGTAGTGCCGTGTGATAGCCGCGGTATCGTCTATAAGGGTCGTCCCTACGGCATGAATCCGATGAAGGAAAAGCTAGTCGATCAGATCATCGAGCAGCAGGGCGAGGGCACAATCGCGGATGCCCTTGCGGGTGCCGATGCGTTCGTGGGAGTTTCGCGACCTGGGTCGGTGTCCGTTGAGATGATAAAGAGGATGGCCCCAGACCCGATCGTGTTTGTGTTGGCAAATCCTGTGCCCGAGCTGTTGCCGCACGAGCTTGCAGGGATTGCACGGGTGGTCGCAACCGGTCGCTCCGATTACGCAAACCAGGTGAATAATGCGCTCTGTTTCCCCGGCATATTTCGGGGAGCACTTTCGTGCCATGCGCGCCAGATTACCCCCCGTATGAAGATAGCTGCCGCTCAGGCGATAGCGAGTCTCATCGCTCCGGGTGCTCTTCGTGAGGATCACATCATTCCGAGCATATTCGATCCTCTCGTCGCAGAGACAGTGGAGCAAAGGGTAATCGAGGCAGCGCATCAAGATGGCGTAGCGCGCACCCGTGTGCGGGATGCGACGATGATCGAGGGCGCGCATCGTCCGCTCTGATACGATGCTTGTCGAATTCGGTGCGAAGGGACGAAGGTTTATGCACGGAGTGCGAGATGGAGCTGCTCTGGATAGCGGTGGTGCTTGGCGTCATTGAGGGGCTCACGGAGTTTTTGCCGGTCTCGAGCACGGGGCACCTCATAGTGGTTGGACACCTTCTGGGCTTTACTGATGACGTTGCTGACACGTTCGAGGTCTTTATCCAGCTTGGGGCGATCCTCGCGGTCGTGGTGCTCTACTGGCGGCGTTTTTTGGCACTACTGCCGGGGCCAGATGGTGTGAAGCGGGAGGGAGAGGGGGGTGCGCTTGCCGGATGGTCGGGGATCATCAAAATCGCTGCGGCGTGTCTGCCGGTATTCGTGCTGGGGCTTTTTGCCCGCGACGCGATTAAGACCTACCTCTTTTCGCCAATTCCGGTCGCGTGGGCACTCATCGTCGGTGGCATAGTCATCATGATAGTTGATCGAGATCATCGTGCAGCTCGCGGTGAGCGGTGCTCTCTTGATCGGATCTCGCTCAAGCAGGCGATCGGTATCGGCTGCATCCAGTGTTGCGCGTTGTGGCCCGGCATCTCTCGCAGTGGTGCAACGATTATTGGCGGGCTCGCATGTGGACTTGAGCGACGTGCCGCAGCCGAGTTTTCTTTTTTGGTAGCGGTGCCGGTGATGATGGCGGCTACCGGATATGACCTTCTCAAAAGCTGGCAGGTGCTCGATAGCAGCGTGCTGGTCCCATTTCTTGCCGGGTTTCTCGTCTCGTTTGTGGTTGCTGTGGCAGCGATTAGGGGATTTGTCGCGTTCCTCGGGTCCGGGTCGATGATACCGTTTGCCGCGTATCGGGTGGTTCTGGGGATTATGGTGCTGAGGATGTAAAAAAAGGAACCCTGCGCTTATACGCGAAGGGTTCCGAAAGAGAGGCTTGTCTGATCTCAATCAATCTACCTGCCAACGCCGCGCCAGTGTTGCCCACGGCTTGAACTGAGAGCCCCTCAGAACACACGCAGCTCTTGGTGCGTCAATCGACGACCCCGACAGAAGGGCGATCGCGAGACAGGATTGTCCCACCTCGCACACGTCAGGGGACGCCAATGTTGCGTGGGCAAACTCGATGATCGCGTCCAAGAAAGGCGGATGAACCTTGTTGAGCCGCAACGCAACCCAGTCAAGGTAGGTCCCTGGATCACTTTTTTGCTTCCACGGGGGGAGCAAGCAGGACAAGGCCTCTTGGACTACGACGGAGCGCGACATAACCCTTAAAACAAACGGGCCAGTTTCTAGCCCAGGGGGTAAAAAAAAACAATAGTTCTGAGGGCCATTTTTCATTCCCACACCGCCTCTCCATCTGCCCGGGTTCTCAGCGAGCATGTGCTCGGGTATACTCTCGGGGTCGTCATCGTAGAAGCATTTATCTGTTGACCCTCTCTCATGCCAATCCTCCCCCGACACCACCTCCCCCCCCTCCTTCAGCAGCTTCGTCTCTCAAACCGTACCATTGGGTATACCTCGGGCACCTTCGACCTCCTTCACCGAGGACACGTTGAGTATCTGGAGCTTGCTCGTAACCTCTGTGACGTGCTCGTGGTGGGGGTTAATTCTGATTCTTCGGTCCGGGCTTATAAGGGACCAACCCGCCCGGTGGTGAGTGGGGAGGACCGAGCTCGGGTCGTTGCCGGCCTCAGGAGCGTAGATTATGTGTTTCTCTTCGATGAAACGAACAACAATCGCTCGATAGAGATGCTTCGGCCTGATGTGTATATCAAGGCAGGGGACTACACCAAGGATAAGCTCTCGTCCGCTCCGATCATAGAGGCGTATGGGGGGCGGGTTGAGTTGGTGCCCTTCGTTCCTGATCGTTCAACCTCCGCAATTATTGAAAGGATAGGGTTAATAGCGCAGACAGGCTCAGTTACTCCACGATCGCTTGAGCCCCGGCCAGCTCTTTTCCTTGATCGTGATGGGACCATTATCGATCATGTCGAATACCTGCACGACCCGGCTAAGGTCACCATCAAACCGGGAGCGTTCTCCGCGATACGTCGGTTTCAGGACGCTGGGTATCGTATCATTATGGTCACCAACCAACCGGGGATAAGTCTTGGATACTTTACCGTCGAAGATCTCTTTCGGGTGAATGCTCGAATTCTTCGAGAGTCGGCACCGTTTGGGGTGGTTTTCGATAAACTGTATTTCTGTCCCCACTCAAATGTGGATCGGTGCTCGTGCCGAAAGCCGCTTCCCGGGATGCTCGAGAGAGCTGTCACGGACCTTCGGGTGTTGCGTCAGGAGAGTATCTTCGTCGGAGATTCGGGGGTCGATATCGAGGCCGCTCGCGAATTTGGATGCCGATCGGTACTTTTGCGGGAGCCGGTACCATCCATGAAAAATGACACCGGTGGCTCATTCGCGGACGTCGTTGCCTCTTCGTGGGACGAGATCGCTGCGTTGGTGGGGTGATGATGCTGGGCGGGGTACCCTCATTCAGCGCACAAGCGGTCAAGCATAATCGCACATGCCGACCGTACCGAAAGGTGATTGTATGGGGTAGGGCCCTTTATCGGCTCCAGAAACAGGTCGGCCCGATCAAGGAGTTGCTGACTCATTCCCCACCCGGTTCCGAGCATCAATGCGAAAGGTTCATCGCTGGTGCGGAGCAGCTTTCGTCCATCTCCAAAAGTGATGCGCTCTCCACCATCTTTTGCCGATGTGGCTATCAGTCGGGGGAGTTTACCCGTTTGATGATGAATCCCGGCGATTGCGTCGTCGAGCGAGGAGACAACGTGGATATGCTCAAGCGCCTCTTTCCGGTTGGGGTTATAAGTTGCGCCGAATCCCTCTTCCCAGTGCATTTTGATGGTTCGGCCAAGTGCCCGCATAGGCGGAGCAGGATGGGCGATGTAGGTGGCCGCAACGCCGTAGGTGCGGGCACTGCGGGCGATATCGTGTAGATCAATAAGAGTTAATGAGGTCGTGACTCCCGCTCCCGTCTTATCCACCATTTCAGCGTGCAAAAGGACGACAAAAAGGCTCATGGAGTGCTCCGACAGACAATCGTTTTTCAGGCTATTCGTTGGGTTGCTTAGGGGGTTGGGAGGCCTCTCCCTCAGGGGCATTCTCCTTCGGTTCAAGGATGGCCGTACTTTTTTCGTGTGCGAAGCTCGGCCGCACTCGCGCAGTTCGTTTGCGGCTCTGCTCGGCCCGCCACGACGCTATTCGCTGGTGATTGCCCGAGAGGAGAGGCTCAGGTACTGCCAGCCCCCGGAATACGGCAGGCTTGGTGTACACGGGTGCCTCGAGGGTGATCGTATCGTCAGCCCCGATGGATTCCTGCTCCGAGGAAGTCGCGTTACCGAGAGCTCCGGGCAGCAGTCGGGCCGACGCCTCGATCATTGCCATCGCTGCAATCTCCCCTCCGACGAGGATAAAATCGCCGAGTGAAATCTCCTCATCGACGTGGAGGTCGATGATCCGCTGATCAATCCCTTCGTACCGACCACAGAGGAAGACGAGCGAAGAAAGTTGGCTCAGCCTCACCGCGGTGCTTTGCCGAAAAAGGGGGCCACATGGTGAGGGATAAATGATGCGCGCGTCGGGTTGACGCTCTTTTATTCGAGTTAACGCTGCATCGAGTGGCTCAGGCCGCAACACCATCCCGGGACCACCACCGTATGGGGTGTCGTCCACGTTGCGATGGGGAAGGGGGGCATATTCTCGGGGATTAACGGTTTCGATGGACAGCAGCCCTCGCGAACATGCCCTTCCCACTATGCCCAGCTCCCGAAAGGGAGTGAAGAGGTGGGGAAAAAGGGTAATGATGGTGCATTGCACAGGATCACCATGGCACCGGGCCATCATGTGATATGGGCTCCTCTCGATCGAGAGCTCACCCGCCTTAAGCTGCAGCCCGCTTCGCTGCCCGTTCTTTCCGAGCCTTCCGCGCCGCCTGAATGCGTGCTCGTTGTCTCTGTTCCCGCTCTTCGAGGAGCCCCGGGAACGATTTTCTGATGAGGGATGCGACCACAGGAGTTGTCTGAGCCCCGTTACCTACCCATTTACGGACAGCTTCCTCCTGCAGTACCACAGCGGCCGGGTTTACCATTGGATTGTACGTCCCGACAATCTGCAGAAATCGCCCATCTCGCCAACACTGCTTCTCCGCGGCAACAACCCGATAGTGGGGCCGCTTTTTCTGTCCGTGTCGTGCTAGTCGTAGTGTTACTGCCACGTGTGCTCCTTTTGGTCGTGTTTTTCTGGTTGACGTCCGATAATTTCTTCTCAGGAGTAGTAATCCTGAAGTAAAATCAAAGTTTTGACTGCGACTTCTCGACCGACGTGAGTGCTGCGTCGCCGGTTGGATGAGAGGGCCCTCACGTTCGCAGAGGTGGGAAACCTTACCAGAGGGCAGCAGAGAGGTCAAGAATGGGATATGTTTATCGTATTGAACCTCAGGGCTAGCGCTACCGGCCCCTTCCACCGCGCCCACCAGCCCCCCCGAACCCCCCGAGGCCTCCTATACCAGGCATTCCGCCCGGCAACTTCCCCCCCAACATCTTGGCAAGTCCCCCGAGCCCACCCTTAGTCAGCTGTTGCATCATCTTCTTCATCTCCGTGAACTGCTTGACGAGTTGATTAACCGCCTCAACGGAGGTCCCTGATCCCCGCGCAATACGTCGGCGGCGTGATCCATCCAGGATAGCAGTGTTTCGGCGCTCCTGAGGGGTCATCGAGAGGATGATGGCTTCGACCCGTTTCATCTCCCGCTCGGGCAATTCTGGGTCAACTCCTTCGAGCATCTTGCCCATTCCGGGTATCATCGACGTGAGCGATGTAATCGACCCCATGCGACGGATAGTTCTCATCTGAGTGAGAAAATCATCAAGGGTGAACTCGTCCCGTTTGAACTTTTTATGGAGCTTCTCGGTATCCTCAATCGACATTTCGCGCTGCGCCTTCTCGATCAAAGTGAGGACATCTCCCATTCCCAAAATGCGGGATGCCATCCGATCGGGATGAAAGAGCTCGAGACCTTCAGGTTTTTCACTTACCCCCACAAACTTGATAGGCTGTCCGGTCACAGCCCGCATTGAGAGAGCAGCACCTCCTCTGGTGTCCCCATCGAGTTTGGTGAGCACGAGCCCCGTGATCGAGAGCGCATCGTGAAATCCTTTCGCGATATCGACGGCGGTTTGACCCGTCATCGAATCTGCGACCAAAAGAATTTCGTGCGGATGAATCGCTTCTCTCATCCCTCTAACTTCATCCATGAGACGATTATCAATCTGTAGTCGCCCTGCGGTGTCGATAATGACCGCATCGACTCCCGAGCGGCGAGCCTCCTCGACCCCCTGACGGGCGATATCGACGGGATTCATCTCAACTGTCGAAGGGAACACGGGTATCTGAAGCTGATTCCCGAGGGTCTGGAGCTGCTTGATAGCGGCGGGACGGTAGATATCAGCCGGCACAAGGAGAGTTCGTTTCTTGAATTCACGTCGGAGGAGGAGGGCAAGTTTTGCTGCCGTTGTCGTTTTTCCTGCTCCCTGCAATCCGACGAGCATGATGATGAATGGAGGTTCAGCGGTAAAGGTGAGCTGCGCCGACCCCGGCCCCATCGTCTCAGTGAGCTCTTCAAAGACTATTTTAATGATCTGCTGCGATGGGTTAAGGCTTTTCATGACCTGTTCGCCGAGCGCCTTCTGCGCGATCCGCTCGCAGAGCCCTTTCGTGACAGCGAAATGGACATCAGCCCCCAACAAGGCCATGCGTACCTCTTTGAGGGTCTCCTCGATATCTTTTTGAGATATCGTCGTGCGGCCCTTAATCCGCTGAAATGCTGATTCGAGTTTTTCTTGGAGAGCGGCAAACATGACGGTGCCTTCTAATAAGGAGCGAAGTTGAGCAAGGGAAAGGAGCAGTTCAGGCGGGAGCCAGCAAAAAAGCAGAAACGCCCTCAAGTCGCAAGACGGTGCCGGCCGGTTACCATACATCCGGAATGTACATCTCTGTGCGATACGACAGTGTACTCCGGCATTGAGTCGGTGATCAATGACGCTCAGGTTGGGAAGATTGCCCGAAGCAATGGGAGCCGGAGAAAGTTGCCTTCGACATGTTCAATCCGCGGGGAAGCAGCGAGCCTATTTTCGAATGAGATCGCAAAGTCTTCCCCCTCCCCACTGGCACCCGCTCTTACAGATTGGGTCACTCGGAGATAATTCTCGAGGGCTCCGTGAGAGGCTGAGATGGCTTCCCGACAGGCTCTCAACTTCTCAGGTGAAGAGAAGCTAATCGAAGAGGGATCAATCGATGACAGCGGTTTGAGCGCCGATAGCGCTCCCACGATGTTATCGAAGCTTACATGCTTATCCACCACCCGACCTGCATGACCGAGAAACGGTTGTGCCCCGTCGGGAAGGGTAAACCCGGTGAGATCGTTAAAATTGCCCGTCGAGTCGTGAGCATCCGCCTCGAGTGCCACTCGAATCTCGTCAGAAACCCCTGCCTCGCTTGCCCGAAAGGACATCTGCTCGATGTTCTCAAGAAAACCGAACAATCCGGAGAGGGCATGCTCGACCAAGTCGATGTGAGCCGACTGTTTCGGGGTGCAACCGATGAGCCCGTTTGCAGCCTCACCGGATTTCGGTCGCGGTAACATGTTAGTCTTACTGATATTCCCCACCGTGCAGATTGAACCATCAGGGGAATTTGCCGAGAGCCCCTTAAAAGATACTAACCTTGCCCGAAGATCGCTCCCTTCACGGGAGAATACATCTCGATCCATGACACACCTTCCTTTCATCCATGAAGTTCCGCGGGGGATCCCACGGGCCCTACAAACCTACTGTTGTGATCGGCACAACAGACAGAAACTTGAGACGATATTTTATTTTAAAAATGAATGCCCTCAGGGCGAGTTCTGAGATACTATCAAAGAGCGGGTTTGCTCACTGCGTGGGGACGATTTTTACGAGGAGAGTGAAGTGACGATTTCAGAGACAATCCCCCCTTCATCGCCCGGGGCGACACCACCGACGTCACCATCAAATCTCTTCAGTTTTTCTTGGCTCTCGTTTTTATTCGGCGTTGTTGTGGGGTACGTTGTTTTTAGGCCCGGAGGCGTCATCGATTATTTTCTTCTCTCCGGTGGCATGCGGGATCGGTTTGCTCAGGAGGATGCTCGCTTCGGTGCTCAACGGGAAGGGTGGCAGGGAGCAGGGAGTGGGTATGGGCGAGGATTTGGTGCCGGGGCAGGGGGCAAACGGGAAGGTCTTGGATTCGATGGCCTCCCGGGGGGTGGTTACCAGGGGAGGGTTGATCAGTACGACAATCGAAGAGGTTTTGGTGAAGATGGATTTCCTGATGACGAGAGTGGGCCTTTGCGAGCTCCGCGCGCGCCGGGATCGGTTCAATTACCTCCAACTGACCTGTTTAGTGGCAGGTAAAGGATGCTCCTGGGGGCTAGCCTTGTGCGCGGCACCGAGAGAAAGGCAGGAATACCGCAGATTGTTGGTCAGTCTGTTGGGCTTCCCTTCCCTTTTTTAGTTTCTCCGGCACCGTTCTTTTCGAGGTCGGTTATTTCCCCGTGACAGTGGACCAAAGCTCATGAAGCCAACTCGAGAGGGGGCCACCACTTTCTTGCTGCCGAGCGCGGTCGATGAGTTGTTCAAGCTCTCCCTTATCGAGCCACACGCCCCCCGAATCCGGACATCGATCAATGATTATTCCAAGCACATCCTCCCGAACCATAGCCCTGCCGGTAATTGGACTTTTTGGAGGAGAACCCTCCCCGGCGTGTGCTAGATTTTCGAGCGCGGCTTTAGTTTGCCGCTCGATGTACTCATCTTCCAAAACACGCCGACGATCATCCCATGAATCGTTCATAATCTTCCTTGTGAGCTTGCGAAAAAACGAAAAAAAGCTGGCCGAAGCATCATAGATTCCGACGAGGGGCCTCCCTCGGCGTGCCTGTATCAAAAGCGACCCTCTTTTATCGTTGCAAAACCTTTGTGATTCCGCAATTCATCGTCTGCGTCGGTCCGCAGAGGGCTTTTAGCTTTATTTGGGGACGAACTGTTGACGGCGATGGGTAAAGTCAGGTATCCATACGGGGTCACTTTTCGCGGGCGTAGCTCAGCTGGCTAGAGCGCCTCCTTGCCAAGGAGGAGGTCGAGGGTTCGAATCCCTTCGCCCGCTTTCCTCAATTCTTCTGATGTAGGTACGGGCTCGAGGGGGACTTTGCATCGAGCCGAGGGGATGGAGGAAGCGGGTGGGCCTCGATGCGGGTGTAACTCAGTTGGTAGAGTGCTTGCTTCCCAAGCAAGATGTCGAGGGTTCGAGTCCCTTCACCCGCTTTTAGTGGCTACAAAGAGGTGCTCACCCATCGGAGAGATTTCTCGTCTCTGCCCGGTAATCACTGACTACGGGGCAATGATGCGCCGAGAAGTTGCAAGGCGTGCGGGGGTGAGATCCCCGGGGCAGGTGTTTAACATTTCCCCTCCTTTCCGCCTCTGCAGGACCCCATGTATCCCCGCTCATCCCTTGTTGACCGTCTAATCTCCCTCGCTGTGGATGAGGATCTCAGTCTCGGTGATGTGACGTCTCGTTGTTGCATCCCAGAGGGACATCGATCGCGGGCTCGGATTTTTGCGCGCGAGGAGCTTCTCTTTTGTGGGGGACAACTCCTCAATCGCATATCGGAGTGCGCAGGGGCATCGGTTCGGTGGCATTCGATAGTTGACGATGGTCAACGCGTTGCGAGGGGGATGGTTCTCGCCGAGGCGGAGGCGGATTCTCGCGAGTTGCTCTCGCTCGAGCGAGTGTCGCTCAATTTCTTGCAGCGGCTTTCTGGGGTGGCTACCCATGTTTCGCATATCGTCGAGAGGTCGGCCGGTATAGTTGTTCTTGATACCCGAAAGACAACGCCCGGATGGCGAGTTCTAGAAAAATACGCGACTCGGGTTGGTGGTGCTCGCAACCATCGCTCTCATCTCGGCGATCTCGTCTTGATCAAAAATAATCACATTGCTGCGCACGAGGGAGACATCAACTCGCTCTTTCGCCAATTGCGGGCGGAACAGCCATGGCATATTCCCGTGGAGTGTGAGGTTCGATCGCGTGAGGAGCTTGTTGCAGTATTGCCTCACTCGCCTCACTTCATACTACTCGATAACATGAACGACAGAATGATTGAAGAATGTCTGTCGATCATGGCGCAGAGCGGATTCGTGGGAGGAGTCGAAGTATCGGGGGGGGTAACTTCGGACCGGTTTGCCTCTCTCGCGGCTCTGGGAGTAAACGTTGCATCGATGGGTTCACTGACCAATCAGGCCGTCGCCGTTGATATTTCGATGCGACTCTTCGTCGGGGAGGGAGTCCGACACGGGGAGGTGTGAATGCGCCGAATTGACGACCTTAAACCGAATTGATTTTCCTCATGTTTGCTCTCTCTGCAATCTGGTCGTTCGACACCGTTACCTCGACGATGGACCTCGCCCGTCCCTTGATACCATGCATACATAGGGGACAGGTCGGTCTCGTGATTGCACGCCATCAGACAGCCGGTCGGGGCCGACAGGGGCGTTCGTGGCTCTCGACCGAGGGAGCATTTTTAGCGACTTACATTATTCGGATTGACGAGGCCTCACCAGACCTCAGCGGTTTTTCTCTCATGGTTGGATTAATGCTGCACCGTTTCCTCCGTTCAATCGGCGTAACGACAGCAGTCAAATGGCCGAATGATATCCTCTCTACAGATGGAAAAAAGTTGGCGGGGATTTTAATTGAGGTGATCCCGGCATCAGGGGGGCAGGCTATTCTCTGTGGGATCGGGTGTAATCTCGTAATGACCCAAGAGGCTTTGCCTTCAAGCGCGAGCGTACGCGATTGTGGTGGCGTGATCACGCGTGGCGAGGTTATTGGTGGGCTGACCCCTATTCTTGTTGAGGGTACGGCGCGTTTTATTTCCGACGGATTTGATCACTTCAAGGATGAATGGATGGATAATGCTTTTCGCTTTAACGGTCCTGTTGTGATTAGATCGGGGCAAAGCACGTATGCCGGCTTGTGGAGGGGACTGACCTCGCGGGGGGAGTTAATCCTCGCGGGCGGAGAGGATGGAGAGCGAATAGTCACGACAGGGGAAGTAGAGGGGTGACGGATCGAAAGTATCTTGACCACTCTTATCATGCCGTGGGAGAGGGAGGCTCATCTTGTGATAAGCTCACTGTTCGGGAAGTATTTGTGTGGGTGGCCAGAGCCTCAGTGATGATGGCACCAAGGACACCAACAGAGTCCCTTAATTCCCTTGCATGTTTATGTATTTTGTCGGGAGCTCCCTCCTTGGCAGCAGTCTCCAACTGAGATGCTACTTTTGCAGACCCACGAGCACCAATATTGAGAAGAGTCCCTCGGATTGCGTGCGCAAGAGAGCTGGCCTGTGCGGCATCTCCTGTTTGAGCGAGATGAGAAAGCTGCTCCGTCTGGATTGCGGTTTGTTCAACAAATAGAGTGAGTATTTCCACCAGCCTGACTGGGTCGTGACCAAGGTCGCTCCACAAACGGGCGACGCTCATTTTGAGATCCTTTCGTTCAAGAGCAGCGACAAGGCCACTCGCTTCGATAGTGACCGACGTGGTGCTTCGACGACGGGCCGGCAGATTTCCATCATGAAGGCCGAGAGACTCTATCACGCCAAAAAGGCGCAAGGCCAAGATTGGCTTCGTAATAGCGCCCCACATCCCGACGGTAACATACTCATCGATATCTTTGACCTGAGCATCGGCTGTCACTGCGATTATGGGTACTGGCTTTTTCCTATTGGCCAGATTCTCGCTCGTCCTGATAATTCTGGTTGCCTCCAGTCCATTGACCTGAGGCATTTGAATATCCATAAAAATGAGGTCGAAAAGCCGGGAATCATCATCCCCCTCGAAGTGCCCGTGCTCTCGCAGAAGGTTGACTGCTTCAAGGCCTGATGATGCTGTTGTCACCTTATGACCCCAACCGGTGAGCAGGGTCGCAAGGATAAATCGGTTGGACTCGATATCGTCAACCACCAGAATGGAGAGCCCAACTGAGGATTGAGAGCGAGTGGGTGCTGATTGCTCCACAGGGGCGGAGTCTTCACGGAGAGCGGGCTGACCGAGATACTGGAAAATGGTTGCGTAAGAAATCGGTTTCGGAATGACGTTCAATGCCCCACTCCTCAGAAACCGGTCTGAAGAATCGGAGAGGTGTGGAGGAACGAGAGCAAACCATTTCACTAGCCCCTGGGATGCCATCTCGCAGAGCTTCTCTTCAATCGCAGATGTAATCAGTCGGCTATCAATGCACACCATGACGTTACTTTGGAGGGTCCTGAAGAGCTCTTCAAGCTCTTCAGTCGAGAGCTCTTTGATGGAGTTCACACCGATCTCACGAAAGACCTGGGCGAGAATTTCCCCACTGAGGGGGTTGGTGTCAACGATCACTACGTCGGTATTGGGTTCAATCCCGGGATTTCGATCCTCCAAAAACGATACTGCTGTCGTCGCGATTTCGAACCCGAAGGTTGCCCCATGTCCGTACTGACTGTCGACCCAGACATCCCCATCCATCCCACGAGCTAAACCCCGTATGATGGGAAGGCTAAGACCTGTTCGACCGAGTCTTAAAAATGTGCTGGGATCGGGAAGGTTGAATGATGAGAAGACTTCATTAGCTCGTTCAGGCGCTATGCCGACGCCTGAGTCTCGCACTGTTATTCGTATCAGTGTCCGACCATCTTCGAGAAATTGGGATGGAGCGAGGAAAATCACGATGTCCCCGACATCGCTGCATGAGACCGCATTCTCCACAAGAGTATCAATAATTTGCTTCACTCGAAGTCGGTCTCCCTCGATATGGGTGGGAGCTTCTGGATCGATCGAAAGGATAACCTCCACATTCTTTTTAAAAGCGACTTCTGAATGCGAATGGGTGACGTTGGTAAGGAGCTCCTGAATATTGAAGGGACTCCTCTGAAGGGTGATCTGACCTGATTCAATCGAAGAGTAATCGAGCATGTCGGTTATCAACTCAAGAAGAGTATTACCCGACTCCTTGACCACATGAACGTATTCTCGCAGGTGTATTGGAAGAGACATTCGCTCTAGTATCTGAGCAATGCCGAGGATAGCATTGAGCGGCGACCGTATTTCATGACTCATCGAGACGATGAATTCGGTCTTTGCGTATATTGCATGGTGGGCTATCTCGGTCGCCTGTGCGGCCGCTTTCCTTGAGAGCGCGAATCCTTCGAGCGTGGTGTTGATCTTTTCCGCAAGGTCGTGAATCGAATTGTGAGTACCTGGCGGTACTGAGATGGTTGGATGAGGATTGTGTTTTTGGAAGTGAAGTTGCTGAGTAATACTCCTGATGTGCTTGACTAAGAGTGAATCGAAAAGAAAAAAGGATAGACCGGACACTCCGAGGAGAGCAGAGAGAAAAAGGATGGTCAGCAGACCTACCACGCGGGATTCGTCTGCGGAGGTGAGCGGACTTTGAATTGAGAAATCGACCTCAAAATAATCAGCCGGTTGAATGCCTCCGATTATCTCTCGTCCGGATAGTGTACTCCCCTCTATGTTGAAGACCGGTCGATCGTCAAAGAGGGGACCCGATTGCTGATGTCGAATGGATCTCCGTATTGTAACAGTGGCACCGATCAAGCGAGATATATCTGCTAGCCTTTGAGGGGTCAGGATTCGGATACCGAGAAGTCGCCCTTCAGATGAGGTGCCATCGGGCGTGATGAAGGTCGCTCTCTGGACGGTCACAAAAGCGGGTGAATTTCCGATCGAGATGAGGCCAGAGATGGCGCCATTGAGCAAGCTTGCTGTGGAAAGCCCTCGGAGGGAGTTAGAGATAAAGGAATCGGATGATGCTTCTTTATCGCTCTTGACTGACCAAACAAGATTTCCAACGGAATCGATGATGACGATCATGTCGAGATTCAAGATTCCCAGGTCAGCCTCAGTAAGTGAGGGTATTCGGGGATTGATCGGATGAATCGCTGCCGCGGCCACCGTCCGACGGAGCGAGGCTATCTCCTCTGAAATGAGGTGAACCACTCGCGATGCTTTCCCCGTCGCGTGTTCGTAGACGACGGAGCTGGTGCCCCTCTGAATTATCGTTCCGACGACAAAGTGCAGAATGAGGAGTATCGCAACCGCGACCGTCGTAATAGGAATAATTAGTCGTGCTCTCATCCTCATGTTCGGAAGCGATTTTCGATATCTCACGGAGGGTGCGTTTAACTGTTCCGGATGAGCGAGCGAACCACCCCCATCTCGGGTCTATCGGCGTGCATCTCCTGGAGCTAAAGGCGCGGGCTCCGTTTTGCGGAAAATCGATCGATAATAACGACGTTGTGCTGGTTTGGTTTACACTCAAACTCCTCGCTAGCCTGGGGTTTTTATTGGACGTTCATCAGTGTAGCCTCGTTCGATGGAGAAACTGCTCTCGAGGAGGGTTTTAGAGATTGGGTAAAGAATTCTCCGCGCAGCGTGACCCGTTGAGTGCAATAGGCTCCTCCGTCAAGGGCAAAAGTTCTCACCGCCAAACCCCCTTATTAACTGAGGTTGCTCGGCCCAAAAGGGAGAACGACGAAATGCTCTCCTGTCTTTTTGAGCTGACGGCCCATCGTTTGAGAGGGGAACTACATCGTGGCTCTCGATTATGCTTATTCGGTGCACCGATAAGAGCTCAGCTACTCTCTTGGTAAACCTGTAGGGCCGCTGGAAAGAAGGGCGAGCACCCGCTTGATACTTTGATAAATTCGGTCGAGCTGCTCATCGGTGATGCAGTAAGGAGGAATAATATACACCGTATTCCCGAGCGGGCGGAGCAGAATGTCGTCTGATAAAAACTCGCGAAGCAGATAGTGACGGAGGGGATGGATGTAGCCGGTCGGCACCTGGTGAGGGAAATCGACCGCGAGGATCGTCCCGAGATGGCGCGAGGCGACGGTGGGGTAATTGTCACGGAGATAGCCCAGAAACGCCGCATGTCGGTCCGTTATTCGTTTCCGTGCTGCGGTGCAAGCAGGGGAAAGCAGAAGATCGAGGTTTGCGAGGGCACAGGCGCATGAGAGCGCGTTCCCGGTGAATGAATGGCCATGAAAGAATGTTTTGTCGGGGTCCTCGGTGCGGCATGCTTCGCGGATTGCTCGGGTCATCGTCGTAACTCCGAGGGGGAGAATTCCGCCAGTAATTCCCTTCGAGAGGCAGATGAGGTCGGGTTGATGACGTATCTGCTGACAGGCGAAGAGGTGACCAGTACGACCGAATCCGGTCATAACCTCGTCGAAGATAACGAGAGCACCCGCAGTTCGCGCACGGGCGACCATTTGGTCTAGTATCTCCGGTCTATACATCCGCATGCCAGCGGCACCTTGCACGAGCGGTTCAACAATCAGAGCGGCAACAGGTTCGTTTTCAAGGGCTGCGTCAAGCGCGGCAAGGCACGAGTTCTCGGATGAGGTATCGCCCGGAAAAGGGAGGAGATCAACTGAAAACAGAAGCTCTCCGAAGGAATTAGTGAACACTCCCCGTTCGCTGACCGACATCGCTCCAAAGGTGTCACCGTGGTATGCCCCCTCAAGTGCGAGGAATCTGGTGCGTGGTGTATGGCTGTTGTGCCAGTATTGCATCGCGAGCTTGAGTGCAACCTCAACTGCGGTGGAGCCATCATCGGAATAGAAGATGCACTGATGGTCAGCGGGGATAATCGCAAGGAGCCGCTCTGCGAGGGTAACCGCGGGTTCGTGAGTGCATGATCCGAATATTGCCTGCGAAAGCAAGGTCGATTGACGCGTGATTGCCTCGGTAAGGGCAGGGTGAGCGTGGCCGTGAAGATTTACCCACCATGATGAGATGGCATCGATGATCGCCCGACCATCTTCGGTAAAGAGCAGGGCACCCGCGCCATGTGTTATGGGGAGGAGGGCCTCATGATCGCTATCGCGTCCATACGGATGCCAAACTGAGGCGTAATCACGACAGAGAAGCTGAGACCTAGTCGCATTTTGGACCATGTGAAGGTGGGGCAAAAATATCGCGTGGAAGGAATAGCGGGCAAGAGAGCTTAATGATAATCAATGCCCACAGAATTTTTATGAGGATATGGTGCCAAAATTGAGGTCTTTGATACAAGGAAGGGAGTATGTGAGGCCCACAGAGAGGTTGTTGGTAATCCTCGGGGTGGCGATGATGGTTTTTGGCGGAGGAGGGGATGTCCGTGCGGATGACCACGAGCTCGTGGTGGTTTCGAGTCACTGGGAGGGTATAAAGCGTGAGTTTGAGCGGGGCTTTAATCAGACACGCCTTTCTCAGGGGGAACCTCCGATAAAATTTCGGTGGCTTGATATCGGAGGAACCTCTGACATTCTGAGGTACGTACGGAGCGAATACGCCCGATCGCCAGATTCAATCGGGGTGGATCTTTTTTTCGGTGGAGGTAGTGACCCTTACGTGGAGCTTGCATCGGCGGGACTGTTGCACCCCTGTCCAGTCCCTGATGAAGTGCTCGCGGGGATACCAGCTGACTTGCGAGGAGTATCGTTGCGAGATCCATCAGGGAGATGGTTTGCGGCGTCTCTCTCCAGTTTTGGAATACTTATCAACCGGCGGGTAGTATCGGTAATGGGGCTGCCTGAGCCGAAAACGTGGCGAGATGTGGCGGTCCCCGCGGCTCGTTCCTGGGTCTCATTCGCGGAACCACGTAAGAGTGGAACGGCGCATGCGATGGTCGAGATCATTTTGCAGGCTTATGGCTGGGATGAAGGATGGCGAATACTGCGCAACATCGGAAGGAATGTGCGTAGCTTTGCGTCGGCGTCGTCTCAGATTCCAAAAGAGGTCGCGGTGGGGGAAGCAGCCTACGGTTTTTTGCTTGATAGCTATGGCCGTGATGCGGTGAAAAAATTCGGCGCAGAGAATGTGCGCTTTGTGACGCCGACTGATTATGTGCCGTACTCAGGGGATGCGATTGCCATCTTTCGAGGTGCGCCACATCGGGAGCTCGCTGAGCAGTTCGTCTCGTTTGTTCTCTCTGATGTGGGGCAGCGGCTATTTCTGGCAAAAAAGGGGGTTTCCGGCGGACCAGCCACTTTTGAGCTGGGCAAATTAAGTGTTCGTCCTCGTTTGTATGAAATTCTCGATAACGACGCCGCGGTAGGAGATCGTCCCTTCGCGACCACGAGTTCATTTCGTTATGATACCGCGCTTGCATCGAGGCGATATGAAGTGGTGAACGATCTTGTTGGGGCTTGTGTCATCGATGCGGATCTCTCACAGCGTAAAGAGGGGGATGGTGTGACCGAACAGCCACCTATCACGGAACAGGGTGCGCTCGATCTTGCTACGAATTGGAAGGATCCCTCGGTCCGCCAGCGTCATATCGCGCAGTGGCGGAAGCGGTGTCTCGGGTCTGCAGCTTCAGAGAGGGGGTGGTTGTCTGCCTTTGGCGTGCTCGTTTTATTGCTGATTGGGAGGGGCGGGGTCGTCAGGTGGCGACGCTATCAACCCGGCAGAAGTCAACAGGGCTGGAGATGATAAGCTTAAGGACAAACATCGTTTACTTCGGAGCGGTTTGCCACCCAAATGAGGAAGGAGGCGACCTGTCAGATGGTTTTGAGACGCACCGAGATGGTAAAGCAGCAGAAAAACCTCGAGAGAAATGCCACCTCGCATTGCTGAGGATATTCGGGCGTATTGAGGATCGAACTGTTTGAGGGCCCGGTTTCGCCGAATTCCGGGTGAGGGTACAATGATTGGATGGGATCATCGAGACCGGCGATTCGACTCGCTGGTGGGGAAGATCAATTTTCGGTTAAACGGTTACCAGTAAAGAGCAGGGGGACGTGTGAGCATACGGGATCGAGGTGCAGGTAAAGAAGGTGACGAGAGGTTTGTGGCTGAATCAGAGGTTGTCCTTAATGTTTCTCCGGGAGTGGACGCTGGAGAGTCGTCAGTTCTGAGTGATAAAAAGATACGCTCAGAGCGTCGTAAGCATCTCGATGAACGGCTCCGGTCATTGTATCAACGGGCAATGGTTATTGAGCGAGAACTGATACAACTCGCTGATCCTCGATTTTATCGGGTCTGTATATTCGGAAGTGCGCGACTGAAAGAGGGAGCTCGGGAATACGAGCAGGTGGTCCGGCTTGCCCGAATACTAGCGTCCGATGGAATAGATATTCTAACCGGCGGAGGGCCAGGTCTGATGGAGGCGGCGAATTTAGGGGCGCAGCAGGGAAGAAAGGAAGGGCAATCGAAGAGTCGATCATTTGGAATCTCTATTCATCTCGATTTCGAACCTATTCCGAATCCCCATCTCGATATTAAGAGGCACCACCATAAATTCTCGTCGCGGCTCGATGACTTTATGAGGCTATCGCACTCGCTGATTGTGACTCCAGGGGGGATTGGGACAGTGCTTGAGCTGTTCTTCGCGTGGCAACTTATTCAGGTGAAGCACATTACCGATCGACCTATTGTCCTGCTCGACAAAGGATACTGGACTGGACTTATTGATTGGGTAAAAACTCATACTCTCACCAGAGGCCTGATTAGTCCCGGGGATCTCGACCAGATTTCGATAGTGGATACCCCGGAGGAGGCAGCCGAGATTATCCAGTCGAATTGTCGAGCGATGAAGGGCGGATGATTTTTGGGGGATGATCGGCCTTAGCTCTGGTCTTTTAATGGGTTCCGCGCTATACGAGCGGGAAGAGCTGCTTGTGGTTATGGGCAGTCCTCAGCCGTCAGGCGGTCAGCCCATAAACGACAAGCAGCGGAGTTTGCATGATTAATAACACGCCTCAACGTCTTGCCGCTGCGGGTGCAGCGATTATCGTCGCACATTCCTCGCTCCCTGCTCCGAGTCATGCGCTCTCATTTCCGCCTCCTCTCGAGGGATTACACCTGCCTTCGATGCCGGCCGTCGTGATGGCAGACCAGCTCTCCGATAGTGGCCCCGCACCCCTCTCAGCGCCGACCTTAGTTGCGATGGGAGAGCGGATATCTCCCGATGTCATTGAACGGATAGTACGGTCCACCGTCGAGGTTAATGGGCTCGAGCGGGAAGTTCTGAGTGGGAAGGAGGTGTGGGCACCTTCGATAGGAGCCGGCTTTCTGCTGACTGTCGGCGGTCAGCAGCTGATAATTACCAATGCGCATGTGGTTAAGGATGGAAAAGTTGTTGATGTGACACTCGCTGAGGGTTCATCGGTACCCGTTGATCTCGTTGGTTATGATGTGCTGAGTGACCTCGCAGTTCTCCGATTTCGCGGAGGTAATCCGGGTGTTCCCAGTGCTCCCGTGGGAGACTCAAATGCTTTAAGGTTGGGAGATCCGGTCTTTACGGTTGGGCACCCCGGTGGGTTAAGGAACTCCGTCAGTTTAGGAATTATCTCTGGGCTGGGTCGAAATGCGCCGGGGAAAAATATTCTTGATCTCATTCAGACGGATGCAGCAATAAACCCGGGCAATTCGGGTGGGCCACTGGTTAATGAAAGGGGTGAAATTGTGGGTATCAGCTCTATGACCTGGGATGGAGGAGATAACCTGGGATTTGCTATTCCGATAACCCACGCATTGCCAATTATCAAGCAGATTGCGGGGAAGGGATACGCGACGCACGCATACCTGGGAGCGAACGTCTCAGAGCTAACACATTTCGCCCTTTCCGAGCTAAATCGGAATGGGCTTCTTCCCGGCTGGGCATCAGAAATGCGTCCTCAGAAAGGGGCCGTCGTCGTTAATGTCGTCCCGAACTCCCCCGCTTCGATGGCGGGACTACAATCAGGGGACATCATCAAGCGGGTAGATGGGGTTGAAATCGGCGGAGATTCTGCTTTTCGAACAATGATTGCGGGGAGCAATCCAGGTTCGACGGTGACTCTTGAGGTGCTCCGAAGAGAGCAAAGGATGAATATCAAGGTTACGCTGAAAGAGCGCCGTTCCGGTGGAGGACCCTTTCTCGCAACAATGCCGACTCGATAAATCTCGGGAGACAAGGGCACGCCTCGGAAAATTAAGGGTGTCATCCGATCGTGCAACAGGAGTAGTTGTGCTGATTGAGTTAACCTCGAGAAATATCTTGATCGGCTATTTTCCATCAGTGCCCCTTACGAGATGAGTAAAATCAGGAAGAGTAACTATTTTGAGTTAGAGCAGATGATTGGCCCTTTTTAACGGGTTTTGCCGGAGAAGGATGGCTGCAGGGGACGCCAATGTGACCTGATTGCCTTGAGTTTTTCGGGTGATTTGGGGTACTCTGCTTCTACTGAACTCGCGTTCTACAATGGGCTCCTCCATGGCGAAATCTCATATTGCTGCCGGGGCAGCGGGGGTTGCAATCTCCGCTGGTGCTTTTACCGTTGGCTCCTTAACTCTGTTCAATTCCCTACCCTCGCGTAACTCAGCGAGCAGCCAGCCTCTTCATCCGAGCTGTTTGCCTGAGGCAAATGGTCAGGTAAAAAATTCCGTTGAGAGAGCATCGGACCGGGCCTTGGTATTCTCTGATACTCCCCTGAAAGCTCCCCCCATTCCCCTTTATTCCGATCGGGCACAACCGGCCTTTACCCCGTTCCTCCTTGAGAGAGTCAAAGAAGGCTCGGTGACAGTTGATGAGGGTTTGGAGGATTCAGCGAGTTCGGGCTCCGGCTTTTGGATTAAAATAAAAGATGAGCTGTATGTCGTCACGAATGCTCACGTCGTCGAGGATGCCGTTGATGATGGAAACAGTCTTGTTTCGATAACGACCCCGGGGGGGGAATCACTTCCCGTTAGAATAGTGGGAGTGGACACGCACACCGACATTGCGCTCCTGAGGCCGATACAAACCCCCGTGGGGTCAGTCGCACCGTTGCCCCTTGGAGACTCGAACGAATTACTTCAGGGTACGCTGGTAGCAACGGTCGGGGCTGCACTTGGATTACCCTTCAGCTCCTCAGAGGGAAAAATTTCCGGGCCGCTGCGAGCGCTCGACACCGCTTATCCCTGGCCCGTTTTGCAGGTGTCCGCAGAGGTTAATCCGGGGAATTCGGGTGGCCCCCTCGTCTATGTTTCAGATGGCACGGTCAAGGTTGGGGGGATCGTTTTTGCCCGTCGCGCTCCCTCGGACAACATCGGGTTCGTGATTCCAATAAATGAAGTCAAGGGACTCTTTGAACAGTTGGCTCAAAAGGGAGCCGTTTCCCATTCGTTCATAGGAGCCTGTGTCGTTGATCTATCGCCAACCCTTTTTAATGAATTGAGAGTGGGAGGCTTAGTGGATTCGCTTCAGCTTAAAGGAAGACAGCACACAAGAGGCGTTCTTGTAACTAAGGTGCGTGAGGATTCAGCCGCAGAGGAGGCGGGTCTTCGGGCGGGTGACCTCATAAAAGGAGTGAACGGGGAGGAGATACCAACAATCGCTGGTGCCGCGTATCTCAGAGAGTTCATCGCCGGCCTGCCCTCGCATGGGACCGCGCTTCTGACCATCGTGCGAAAGGTTGCCGGTGAAGACAGGACGTTGCACATGTCGGTCAAGGTCCAACCCCGTCCAGCTGAACTGAAGATAAAAGGACTGAGGGTGCCTCCGCTTGCAGTTCTCCCGATATTCAATCCCTAAATCTAAGAAAATGCGCCCTGGAAAAGGGCGTATTGATCAATAAGCTGCTCCCAAAGACGGAACGATCCTTCTTGTAAACCGAAACACGGAAGTTATCCCTCTGCCACCACTTGTTTCATATACTCCATCAATTTGGGAGCAATTTCAGGATTTTTTAACCCATATGCGATGTTGGCCTGCAGAAAACCGAACTTATCACCCGCATCGTATCGTCGTCCCTCAAACCGGTACCCGACGAACCCATTTCGTGCTCTCAAAGTGTTCATCGCATCGGTAAGCTGGATCTCACCTCCCTTACCGGGAGGCGTTTTTTCGAGAATCTCGAATATCTCAGGGGTGAGGATATACCGCCCAACGATCGCAAGATTAGAAGGAGCATCAGCGAGCTTAGGCTTCTCTACCATTGCGGTTATATCTATTTCTCTATCCGATAGAGAGGTGCCCCCACATATACCGAACTTGGGAACGTCGTCGTCATCGACCGGCATCAGAGCAACGACTGCCTTATGGTATCGCTCGTAAACCGATATCATCTGTTTGGTGCACGGCACTGCTGAGTCTACAAGATCATCCCCGAGAAGTACCGCGAACGGCTCATCGCCAATAATCTCTTTGGCACACAGCACCGCGTGACCGAGTCCCCGTGGCTGTTGCTGTCTGATGGATACGACTTTGACCAGATTGGCCTGCTCGTTGAGGCATCGTGCAAGCTCCTGTTTGCCGTCAGCCTCAAGCTTCCGAGCAAGTTCGAGATTGAGGTCGAAGTGATCTTCAATCGCAGATTTCCCCTTCCCCGTGACGATGATGAGGGTCTCGATTCCCGCTGCGTGCACCTCCTCGACGATATATTGAATGGTGGGGGTGTCGACGATTGGAAGAAGTTCTTTTGGAACCGCCTTTGTCGCGGGAAGAAAGCGCGTGCCGAGACCGGCGGCAGGGATTATTGCTTTGCGAACCCGGTGCGATGAAGCCATTATTCCTCCTCACGAGACAGATGTGAAAAAAAGAAACGAGAGAAGCGTCCGTTGCCGAGATGCGTGGAACGCATCCCACCTTATACCGTAAGGCATAGATGGAGGCAAAGACACAGCCCTTTTGACTCATTAGATTAGCTCATCAGCAGAGGTCGCAGCGATGAAGGTACCTGACTGTTAATGGCAGGAACAGCATGTGGCCTTATTCCCCGAAAAATCGCCCGAGAATCTGTCGGCCGTATAAAGATGGATTTCCGCGAGGCCCCCCGGGATGGACCGCAACAACCGCAATCGCGATTTGTGGTCGTTCACGGGGAGCGACAGCGATAAACCACCTGGTCAATCCTTCTGGATTAGACCCATTGAGGGTGCCAGTTTTTGCAGCAATAGGGATATGAGGGAATACGGGCTGACCTCGGGAGATGAAGGCCCGACGACCAGTCCCGATCGAGGTGGTATTTTCCATCATCGCGAAAACAGTTTGCGCAGCATGTTCGCTCAGCATCCGGCTTATTATTTTCGGTCGCGAGCGGTACCGAAGCGCGCCAGTGGGTGAGAGGACTTTGTCGATGAAGATTGGCCGCAGAAGATTTCCTCCGTTTGCTACCCCCGAAACCATCGAAGCCGCATGAATGGGGCTGATAGTTACTGCGCCGAATCCGGCCCCTGTTCGGGCAAGCTCGTATTCGTCACTTGGTATGATCGCGTGGCTTATCGGCACTGGCACATCTGATTGAAGGTCCCAATTGAAACCAAAATCGCGAGCAACCGAGCCGATAATGCGTGGCGAAAGAGAATCAAGGAGGGCGATTCGACCGAATACAGGATTTACCGAACGACCGAGAGCCTCACCGATCGACATGGTTCGGGTGTCTCGCCGGGAATCCGGCCGGAAGTTTGACCGTTCCAGGGTATAGTTACCTCCCCGAAACGCGATGAGGTGATCGGGAGTCACTGATGCATGTTCGACGGCTGCAGCAGCAGTCACAACCTTAAACAGTGAGGCTGCCGGGTAGCGATTGTGAAATACGGGATCGGGAAGAGATACAGAGTGACCCGCCAAAGCAAGAACTCGCCCAGTCATCGGCTCCATGGCCACAATTGCAAGGTGATTATCCCGGGATGCCCGGACGAGCCCCTCAACATAGTCCTGGAGCTGAGGATCAAAGGAATAATAGATAAACTCGCCTTGCTGAGTTGTCGCGACGATTCGCCCTGAAAATCGAGATTCCATCGACGGGATCTTCTCTGAGTAGGCAAGATTTCCCTCATATGCAACCGATACAGTATCCAGAGGTGGCGGACGGCTTGGATCGCTGACGGAGCGCATTCGCCCCCGCAGGGCAGCTTCGGTAGTCGATGAAATCGTTGACGAATTGATCGACCCCGATTCAATCAATCGGGCTGGTCGACGATTCGATGCTGTCTGCTGAACGGGTGGATTCTTCCTCGAGGCGACCGCGGAGGAAGTTCTGCTCTTTGATCGCTTCGTCGCAACGTGTCGATTGGTTGAGCCGCTCTTTGACGCGCTCACCTTTCGGGTTGGAGGTGATTTTTTTGGTGCCTTCTTCGGCGGTGCCTCAGCAAGTGCAACTGACAAGCCGGTCTTGTCAGGGCCGCCCACGGGATATATTCCCCTCAAGACAGAGAACAATGACGAAGGAGTGCTCAGAGCGAGGAAGAGTGCCAATCCAGTCCGGAGGGTGAATCCAGAGAAGAGGCGACGCCCGTCGCCGAGGGGGATTCCCACGGCAGAGTGGTTTTGATTCATAGCGCTCGACTGATATTGATTCGATAAGGGAGAAGAACTTCGTGGCAGCTGGACCAATCGCGAAGCCGGCTCGGCGATTGTAGCGCGCTTGAATCATTTGCTAAAGGGTTTACTGCACGTGCCCACCGAATTTGCAGGAGCTCTCGATGAATCGGCCACTTCTCCTTTTATAACCGATTATATCCGAGGGCATCCCTCATTCGCGCCGACAAACGACCCTACATTCCGAAAGGAAACTTCACCGCATCAATGACGCCGCTTTCCCGCACTGACGTGAGAGCGCGAGCGTAGCTGAGGAGGACACTAATGCTGTATGTGATCCGATCACGGGTTAGGGCATCGTGCTCGTCATTTGAATGATCCTCGTCTTCATCTCGACCATTCTCATCATGGAGTTTCGACTGGCACGATCGGATGATGACCTGTTCGGGAATGTAGCAGATGCGGGTATTTTTATAGCTACTGGTCCTCAGTTCAGCGATCGGATAGCTCCCTCCGATTCCCGATGATACCGAGACAATCAGAGCTGGTTTATGCGCTAGCTCACCGTCTTGACAGAGGAGGAAGAAGTTTTTGAGGCCGGCAGGAACCATTCCGCCCCACTCCGGGGTGATAATTACGAAACCGCTCGAACTGGATAGGATTTGCGAAGTCGGAGTCCAGACCTTATCCCATCGATTCTCTTCTTCCCCCTCGGTTGGGCCCGTGCCTGGCTTCTTCGGTGGAGCCCACCGATCCTCGTCCCATAGGGGAAAAGGGTTGCCCGCCAGACTCACAACTGGGGCGCTGTGCCCCGCCCGAGCTATCTCATCTTGGATGTATCTCGCGATACGATCCGATTGAGAGTAATGGCGATGACTGCCCGCGATAATCGCAATCTGCACGGTACGTTCCAGGCCCTATCCGTTATCTACGGTTGAAGTGTCGCTCTTCGCCGAATCATTTTGTGCTACAAAGGCCCGGGTCTTGATTTTGGCCGCTTTACCCCGAAGTGGTCGGAGATAGAAGAGGCGGGCACGACGGACTTTTCCTCTCGTGACTATCTCAATCTTTTCTGTTCGTGGGCTGTGGAGCGGGAAGGTCTTCTCAACACCGATGTTGTGAGAAACCTTGCGGACCGTGAAGGTGGCATCGGGCCGACTACCGCCTACTCGCTTGATCACCACCCCTTGAAACATCTGGGTTCGCTCTTTGTTGCCTTCAACGATTCGAGCGTATACACGGACGGTGTCGCCCGGACGGAACGCGGGAATATCGGTCTTAAGTGAGGTCGCTGTTACTGACGCGAGAATTGGATTTGAGGACATAGCACTTCCTTTCAGATGAAACGAGGGGCGACACAGATAAATCAAGCTTCCCTCGGCCTCCGACCTTACCCTAAATAGGTCAGAAAGGGAATAGGGGGCGGTCACGGCTTGTGGAATTGTGGTCGATTTGACACTTTTGCCCAAGAACCTCGATGCGCTGACTCAGGAGAGGTAAATAGGAACCCGTTGCCGACTTGAGCTCTCCATTCTACCATAAGGGTTTGAAGCCGACTTCAGGGCATATTTCTTTGAGTTCAGGCTAGTTAGCTGGCTCCTCGCGGTATTCGCCCGGGCTCGGCGGAATGGCCCACCTTCTGAGAAATCGCGAGTCCCCTGGTGCTGGTAAGGAGCGGTGGAGAACCGACCTTTTGGAGGATGCATTTTGTCGATGAATGCGAATGTTGGGGCATCGTTAAAAGGGTAGGACTGAGGTTCAGGTGTGGAAAGGGGGCTTGGCAAGATTGAGGGGTCAGAAGTGACGGAAGAAAGATGATGCGAGACAAAGGGAAGAGTAGTCGGCGAACGGCACGAGTGGCTACCCGTCGGGATCCAGTGAAGGATGCCCGAATAGCGACGCTTGTCGGAGATCTCGTGGCACGTGGCCTCGTGGTGCGCCGCGAGGAGTTGCGGCGTGGATTGGGGTGGCGTGCTGTCAGCGGGGTGTGTCGGGTTTTCGACCGAGAGACGGTTTTCGTTGATCGACGTCTCGGGGTGGATGAGCAAATCTCGTTCCTTGAAGCGAAACTCGCCTCGATATCGGAGGGGGTGGCGATGGATGTGCCGAATATGACGTCTGTTGTTCCGAAAGCTCCGCCCTGTGATGAGGGTGTACCGGAAGAAGTCGGTTGATCTCGAGAATCTTGGGGAGGTGTTTCCGTGTTGCGACCCCGTGGGTGAGGGTGGTACGGTTACGGGGACTTTCCCTGCCCGAGGGAAAGAGGGGCGCTGACCGGGGGGATTTTTATTTTTGTCCAGGCCCTCTCAGAGATTATCACAGAAGGAGGGGCTCGTGTTTTCATCCTTTCGACGAATGTTTTCGAGTGATCTGGCGATTGATCTGGGGACTGCGAATACCGTGATTTACGCCTCTGGCAGGGGAGTCGTGTGCTCGGAGCCCTCAGTTGTGGCGGTTGAGTCGGTTGAGGGAGGAAAGAGACGGGTAGTTGCAGTTGGCAACGAAGCCAAGGGCATGATTGGTCGCACGCCGGAGAAGATTGTGGCGCTCCGACCGCTTCGTGGAGGGGTCATCGCCGATTTTGAACTCACTGGTGAGCTGCTTCGCCATTTAGTCGCAAAAACCGGGCAGCGGGGAAGGTTCTTCCGTCCCCGGGTGGTTATTTGTGTGCCTCACGGGGTCTCTGAGGTCGAGCGAAGGGCGGTGCGAGAGTCGGCCGAAGCAGCGGGCGCCGGGGAGGTGTTTCTCATCGAGGAGTCGATGGGAGCGGCGATCGGTGCCGGTTTGCCGGTCAGTGAGCCGAGTGGAAGTCTTCTCCTCGATATCGGGGGAGGTACTTCAGAGGTTGCGATTATCTCTCTGAGGGGTATCGTCTACTCCCACACGATACGGGTCGGGGGTGATAAGATGGACGAAGCGATTGTGAATCATGTGAGACGTACCCATAACATTCTCATAGGAGAGCGAACCGCCGAGCAGATAAAGATAGCCGTGGGGAGTGCGCTTCCCACTGGAGAAGAGCTCGCTATCGAGGTTACCGGGCGCGACGTTGTTCAGGGGGCTCCTCAGACCGCGGTGATTACTGAGGAGGAGATTCGTGAGGTACTACTCGAACCACTTTGGCAGATCATCGGGATGGTGCGAGGTGCTCTCGAGCGCATCCCTCCGGAATTAGCATCCGATGTGGTCGAGCGAGGGATTATGGTTACCGGTGGAGGAGCACTCCTGAGGCGGGTCGATGAGTTTCTCGCGGTTCACGTTCAGCTTCCAGTTACGGTAGCGGCCGATCCTATTTCGGTGGTTGCCATCGGTGCGGGAACGGTTCTCGACAATATGGAGAATCTCCGCGAAATGGCGAGTTAGTGATGTTTTGGCGTTCCGCTTCACACCTGAATCGGCCGCATTTGATGGTAGGTAGCATTGATGTCATATGCCCCGCGACGAGCTCATCGAGTTACCTACACCTCCGGATTCCTCTTGTTCGGGGCGGCCATACTGACGGCGTATTCGGTGAGGTCACCTGTGGGGGGCTCGTGGCTGGCGTCGGCTGTGTTGTGGATATCAGCTCCCGTTCATGAGGCGCATGCGACGATTGAGGGTCGTATTCATGGGATGTTAACCCACTATCGAGAGCTCTCGGCAGCGGCCGATGACAATAAGCAGCTCCGCCACCAATTGGAGGTGCTCCGATCCCACATTGTGAGGCTGCACGAGTTTGAGAGGGAGAATGAGCGGCTCCGTGCGCTTCTAAATATGGCGGATAGCACAGTGGTCGACGGGCCAGTGGCTCGCGTGATTGGGGTCAGCGCGGCTGGGTGGGCACATGTGGTCACTATCGATAAAGGGAGGAGCGATGGGGTTGCAATCGGAAATCCGGTTGTAGCCGCTGATGGTGTTGTTGGGCGGGTCATCGCGGTAACCGGAGGCTCATCGCAGGTACTCCCGATCATCGATCCGAAGAGTAGTGTTGATGCTCTGGTGCAGTCCTCTCGAGCTCGAGGAGTGTTTGAGGGAGTCGGGTTGGCGGGTGGTACGCTCCGTTTTGTCGAGGGAGACGAATCGGTTTCGGTTGGCGACACGATCGTTACGTCAGGATTTGATGGGGTGTTTCCCGCCGGTCTCGCGCTTGGTCGCGTTGCGTCGGTGGAGCGTGCTCCCCACAATCTCTTTCATCAGTTGAAGGTGGAGCCCTCGGTAAATCTGTCGCGGCTTGAACAGGTTATGGTAGTGACGCACGTGCCCATCAGTGCTACTCAGGGACCCGAGAACGAAGCAGTCTCGGGTCATGATGCCCCGGAACAGGAGGGGACGACCATGAAGAAACAAAAGTAGGAGAGTTTGGGGAGATCCCTTCTCAGATCATTCTCTGACAGAGGCTATCGTCTTGATGCCGGGTTGACTCCCGGTTGATTAATAGGGGATTGAGTTAGCGGATTTATCCGCTCGAAGGGGACTTTCATGCGGTGGGCATTCCTTCTTCTAGTTTTGATCACCGCTCAGCGGTTGATGGCGAGTTATGTGCCGCTGGGATGGGTGCATCCGCAGCTCTTGTTGCCGGTTTGCGTATACCTCGGAATTGTCCAATTCTCGGTGCGAGGAGCGCTGAGTGCCTTCGGGTGCGGGGTGCTGATGGATGGTGTGACCGGTGCGGTGATCGGTCCGTGGGCTGGAGGAAGCATCGTCGCGTTTATGGTCGCGGGGGTCGTTGCTCGGAGTTCTGTGTTTCCCTCGAGGGGCGCCTTTGCCGGAGTGCTGTGCGGCGCCAGTCTGGCGGCATTTGGGGTGTTTCACGGGATGCAGCTTGCGATTACTCAGCTGTTTCCTTCAATTGGGAGCCTTTTTGAGGAAGCATTCATGACAACGGTAGCGGGAGTCGTAACACTTTCGTTTATTCGTTGGTGGCTCGAGCCCAGGAGAGTGCACAATCGTGGTAATGCGGGACACGGAGCCCGGCGGTATGTGTGATCGGATATTTTAATCCAATTAGTTCGGAAGTTGGGGAATGACACGACGACAGTCACACAAGGGGAGGAAGGGGATAGATCTGAGGTCGAGAGCCTCCCTCGCCGCAGTGGTAGTGGCTCTCAGTTTTGGTGGCTTGGCGGCTCGCCTGTGGTTTCTCCAGATTGGTCAGGGAGCGGTGTTCCGCGATAGGTCTGACCATAATCGCCTAAAGACCGTTTATATCCCGCCCCCCCGTGGCGTTATGACTGATCGTCATGGGGAGGAGCTCGTCTCGAATCGGCCATCATTCAATATCGAGTTCATCAAGGAGGATGCCCCCAATCCCTCTGATGTACTCAGGGAGTTGGGCGATGTGCTCGGTATTGAGGGGGGGGTGCTCGCGGAGCGATTAGAGAAAAATCGCGCTCGTCGGCAACGGTTTGAACCTAAGGTCTTGCTTAAAGATGTATCGCGCGATGTCGTTGCTCGGGTCTCGTCGAACCGTCATGTGCTTCCGGGAGTTTTCGTGTCGGTCACGCCGGTCCGGCGGTATCCCTATCATGAGATGGCTGCTCATATTGTGGGGTATCTTCGAGAGGCAACCAAAGCACAGCTAGAGGGGCCACGTGGTGAAGCCTTTCTTCCTGGCGATCTTGTGGGGCAGTACGGGCTTGAGCTATCTCTGGAGCAATCGCTGCGAGGGCAGCGGGGGGAACAGCAGATTATTGTTAATGCTCTCGGGACGCGGGTGGGGGAGCTTGCATCCGAGCCTGTTGTTTCCGGGCATGCTCTTGAGTTGACGATAGATCGAGGAGTACAGGAGGCAGCAGAGCATGCGCTGGAGGGAAAGCGAGGATCTGTCGTTGCTCTCGATCCGAAGACAGGAGAAATCCTCGCGATGGTGTCGGCTCCCGCGTTTAATCCTGCCATTTTTTCAGGCGATCTTACCTCCGGAGACTGGAGCCACCTCTCTGCCGAAAAGCGGATGCTCAATCGAGCGATTCAGGGGACCTATCCACCGGGCTCCGTGTTCAAGGTTTTCATGGAGGCAGCGATTCTTGCAGAGAAGGCAGCATCACCGGAGGAGCGAGTACACTGTCCCGGGTCTTATTGGTTCAAGGGACGCGAATATCGCTGCCACAAGAAATCGGGTCACGGAGCCGTAAATTTAAGGAGTGCTCTCATTCAATCGTGTGATGTCTATTTTTACACCATGGGGCAGCGGCTTGGAGTTGATACGATTCATCGATACGCCGCGGCATTCGGATTCGATGAACTGACCGGCGTCGAGCTCGCTCACGAGGCAAAAGGAGTGATTCCTTCGACGGAGTGGAAGAGGCGTGCCTTCAAGCGGGCGGGTGATCAGAAGTGGTATGCGGGCGAGACAATATCGGTCTCCATCGGTCAGGGTGCGGTGTCAGTGACCCCTCTCCAGATTGCGCGTGCGCTCGCGTCAGTGGTGAACGGGGGGCGAGTCATGAAGCCTCTGCTCGTCAGAGCCATCAATCCGAGGGATGGAGGCGTGCCGGACCGCAGCGTTGGAGAGCCGGTGGTTCAGCGCCAGGTTCCTGTCAATGATGCGGCTTTGGCACTTGTTCGTTCGGGGATGGTGGGAGTGGTAAATGAGCCGAGTGGTACTGCTCGACGGGCGCAGGTCGATAAGTCATTTGGAGTGGTGGTGGGGGGAAAAACGGGTACTGCGCAGGTTGTTGGATTGAAGCGACGCGAGGCAGCTACCGGCAAAGAATCGAGTCAGTATGAAGATCACGCATGGTTTGCCGGCTATGCCCCCGCCGAGGATCCAGAGATAGTGGTCGTGGCACTCGTTGAACACGGTGGCCACGGAGGAGCTGCGGCGGCTCCGGTTACTTCAGAGGTCATGAACGCTTTCTTCGCGGGTAAGCGTGCCAGAATGAGCCCTTCCGAGGAGGCCAGCACAGAGCATTCTGTAGATTCCGTGAAGGGAGGAGCGAGATGATAGCAGCTCGGACCCTGAGAAAGATCGATTGGATGGCTCTTTCCCTCATCGTGTGCATTCCCCTCTGTGGTCTTGTTGTGCTTTACAGCGCAGGATTTCATCCCGGTGGCCGGGTGATAGATGTTGCAATCTTTAAAATTTCCGTTGCGAGTGCCCCATTCGCTAAGCAGCTCCTCTTCCTTAGTCTCGGAATGATAGTGATGAGCGCCGCTGCAATGATTCCCTCAGACATGGTTCGTCGGAGCGCGTACCTCGTTTATGGATTAGGGATCATGCTGTTGTTAGGGGTCGCTTTTTTCGGAATCGTGAGCAATGGCTCGCGGCGTTGGCTTCCATTAGGGGTAGTGACAATTCAGCCAGCGGAGTTCGTAAAGCTCGGTGTCATCCTCGCAATGGCGCGCTTGCTTTCCGAGTATCCGCCGGGGCGAGGGGGGTTCTCGTTCGTGGGGCTCATCCGCCCGTGCCTCATATTTTTACCCCCCATGATGCTTGTCGCGAGGCAGCCGGATCTTGGGACGGCCCTTGTCATTGGGTGGGTAGGTGCAACGATCATTCTCTTTCTCGGGGTGCGTCGGCGGGTGATAGTGTGCGCTCTCCTGTGCGGGGCACTTCTGGCGATGCCATTGTGGCGCGGTCTCCACGATTATCAGCGACAACGAATTATATCGCTTTTTAATCCCGATCTCGATCCTCGGGGAGCGGGCTACCATATCAATCAATCGAAGATAGCCGTCGGCTCCGGAGAGCTTTTTGGAAAGGGTTTTATGCAGGGAACGCAGACTCAGCTCGAGTTTCTCCCGGAGCATACCACCGATTTCATTTTCTCTGTGCTCGCGGAGGAGTGGGGATTCGTCGGGGCGGGAGCGGTGCTCTTTTTTTACCTCGTTCTATTTCAACGACTCATCATGGTGGCGACACGGTGCCGAGATCTTTTCTCCACTTTGGTTGTATTTGGTATAACCTCGGTCCTTTTTTTTCACACGGTGGTAAACATAGGTATGGTTATGGGAGTGCTACCCGTTGTTGGTATACCCCTTCCCCTTTTTAGTTACGGGGGATCTTCGGTTCTATCGACCATGTTTTCGCTCGGGCTTGTGTTTGGATTGAGTGCTCAACAGCGAGGGGGCAGATGAGATTGGCGAGAGAAGGCGACGAGAATCGCAAGCGACTTCGGAGAGAGTGGTGGCGAAGGGCGTTGTCGGTGCTCATGGGATTCGGGGTTGTACTGATTATCGGGGATCGGGGAGAGGCACAGGGACCAGCATCGACCTCAACGGAGGTACCGGTACCAACTCAAGTTGAAGAGCTGAGTGTTCCACTATTCAAAAAACCGCGGGATGATGTCCCGACGGGCCTCCCGCTCACAGGGATGGAACGGGCATCTCTTCAGGGTGTGTCGCGCTTTAGTGGGGGTAAGAAAGCACCTCGTACTCGTTTTATCTCGCTGCGGTCGATAACGGTAGAGCAAAGCCTCACGGCGGACCTTCTCTTCGACATCCCTGAGAAAGGGGTAGTCGACGTATCACCCGTGCGTATCTCGCTCGAAGAGGAACGGGGCACCATTTCAATTAATCAGGCCCGTCTCGATGTGCCGAAACGAGAGGCGGGTGACAAAAAGCCTGACGTCTATAATTTCTCCCTCCAACGTGGCACTCAACTCCTTGTGGTGCGTCCAACTCTCGAAGATCCGCTTTATGCGGTAGGTGCACTCTTGTGTCTCAGTGTTGATTATCTTGCTCTCGCGGGCACCGGACGTCTTCCCGCTGAGGAGAATCAACTCTCATTGGTGCTCCAGCAAAGTACCTTCGGTCTGACGAGTGTTGGCGAGGCATCCTTTACCAGTGGAGTAAAGCCGGCGGCGATTCGGCTGGACCTCGATACTGGTGCCACACTTCCGCCGTCACAGGTGTCGCGTGATGAGGTGGTAGGGCGCGATCCAACCGCGCGACTTGTGTACGAGCCACAGGGGGCAAGCCCACCAATATCGCTCACAGGAGAGGCTACTTCCCTCGAAGCGGTCGGTCGCTACACGACGACGCTACAGACATGGTCAGGGGATCAGATTGTTCAGAAGGTTGCCAATAGGCTTGCCATTCGGCGAGTTGCCTCTGATGAGGAGATGTATGAGTTCTTGAAGAAAATTGTGGGTCGGGGTCGCGTGAAAAGGCCCTTTGAGTGTGTCTTTGTGACATGGGAGCGGATTGAGGAGGGAAGCCACTCGTATGAGCCAGGGAGTGACCTTCAGCAGCTTATCAAGCGTTCGGGTGGGTAGCAACGGTTTAAGGAGGCAAGGGATGCTGTGGCTGTAGTGCGCGATGAACTTGAAGCGTGTCATCGGTTGTATCGGCGAGGGGTATTGCTCCAGATGGAGTCAGGCGACCTCGTCGCTCGAGGCTTTGCCGATGTTGGTGTCGAGGAGTTTTACCTTCTTCCCGATCGTCGGGTACTTTCACTCACGACCGGGGAAAAAACCGATCTCGTGTCAGATGATCGCTCTGCATTTTTTCTGATTCCCTCCGTCGATGATATTGTCCTCGAAATAGAGAGACACGGGGGCTCGGTCGAACAGATCGCGAGAGCGCATGATGGCTCGGGGTGGTGTGTTACGGTTGCTCATCGGCAAGGAGAAAGAGGCACCGTGGAGGCGGCGTCTCTTTTTCGTGCTATGCTCCGGGCACTTGGGCTATTAGTCGGCATCGATCCATTCCGAGAAGGCGAGTTTAGACTACGACTGGGGTGATACGCGTTTGAGTCTCGGCCCCTGTTTTTCCGGTGAAGTAAGATGTATCAAACTTTCGATCCCCTTATTCTCGCGTCATCATCCCCCCGGCGCAGAGAGCTGCTGGAGATGGCAGGTATTCCGTTTGATATAATTATCGAGCCTGTTGATGAGACGCCCCGAGCCGGTGAATCGCCGAGTCAGCTCGTCGCGAGGCTTTCGGAGGCGAAGGCGAGGATAGTCGCGGATCGGCTTCCCGACCGGTGGGTTCTTGGTGCAGATACGGTCGTCGTGGTGGATGGAGAGGTATTCGGCAAACCCCTTGACGACGAAGATGCGGTGAGAATGTTACGGATCCTGCAGGGGCGGGAGCATACGGTTACAAGCGGATTTTCGCTGGTGAGAGAAGATATCAAGCACCAGATTATGAAGGTGTGCCACACAATCGTGAGGATGGCTCCAGCAGTGGAATCACGAATTCGACGTTACGTTTCGACCGGTGAACCGCGGGACAAGGCTGGCGCCTATGCAATCCAGGGAGCAGGGCTGCAGTTCGTTGCGGAAATCCGGGGGTCGTACACGAATGTCGTCGGGTTACCGCTTGATGAGGTGGTAGCCGCTTGGGAGAAGGTCGGAGGTGGCTTCATTGAATGAATCAAATCAGGTGCCAGAGCGGCTTCGAGAAGTGCTCGCAAAAGTGCGCGCCGCAGCAACGCGAGCGGGGCGGTCAGCCGAAGAGGTCGCGATAACGGCAGTGACTAAAACGGTCTCACCCGCCAGGATCCGGGATTACGTGAACTCGGCGCAAGCGCTCGGAATCGTTTCGGTCATCGGAGAGAGCTACCTGAGCGAGTTCTCTCGGAAGGTGGAGTTCCTCGGTGGCGAGGAAGAGGAAACTCTCGAGAAGCGATATATTGGGATTCTCACCGCTTCTCAGCTTCCCCGGGTCTGGCGGCTATTCGATGTGATAGAGACTATTGGGGACCTCAAGACGATCGAGGCGTGCGCGGTCCAGCTTATTAAATCTCGAGAGGCACGAATACCCCGCCTTCTGATTCAGGTAAACATATCGGAGGACCCGGCCAAGGCAGGCTTTTTTCCCTCAGCGGTTCCCGAGGCCCTGCGGTGTGCCAAAGAGCGGGGAGTGCCGATAGCGGGGTTCATGACGATTACAGAGCGGTATGATGCGGGTGAATGTGAGGGAGGGGATGCTCACGAGGGAGTGAGGGGGGACTATCGAGCTCTCGCGCAGCTGGCAGGACAAATGCGGGAAAGTGAAGAATTTTCCACGGCCCCCTTTCAAACGGGTGTCACCGAACTTAGTATGGGAATGTCGAACGATTTTGAAGTGGCAATCGAGGAGGGAGCGACCCACGTGCGGTTGGGATCGGTATTGTTCGGGGAGCGACCGGAGCGGTGATGGGGGGTCTTCTCGGGGGGCTCTTGTTTGAAATTGGATTTAGTGCATGATTTTATTGGCAAATTTTCTCTCGGCGATTGCGGCGATTCTGGGCGCGATCTTCGGTTTTTACAAACTCGTCATCCTCGTTAGCGTGATTATGTCATGGGCGAACGCCGATCCTTACAACGGGTTCGTGCGGGCGGTTCACGCGATGACCGAGCCGGTCTATGCGGCGATTCGGCGGTACATCCCGACCCGATTGGGAGGACTCGATCTGAGCCCTCTTGTCGTGCTGCTCGCAGTTCTTTTTCTCGATCAATTTTTGGTTCAGAGTCTTGCTCAATATGCGGCTCGGATGAATATGAAAGCGATGACGGGCTGATTCGTAATCATTTCGTTTCTACGGCGGAGAAGTGTATATGCCTATTTATGAGTATGGATGTTCGGTTTGTGGGGTAGTGGAAGTTATCCAACGATTCAGCGATGCTCCACTTGAACAATGTCCGCAGTGTGCGGAAACAGGGACCGTCACCCCGGTGTCCCGGCTTTTGTCGGTATCTGCTTTCCACCTCAAGGGGGGAGGCTGGTACAAGACCGATTACGCTTCGGGGGGGAGTGCGGGAGTCAAGAAGGGGGCCGGTGGCGCTGGCTCGTCCGGGGGGAGCGAAAGCTCAGGGGGTGACACACCGAGCGTGACGGCTGCGCCGGGAGGCGCGGAAAACTCCTCGGGGGGGTCATCCTCTTCAGGAACCTCCGGAGGGGGTTGTGGCTCTTCGTGCGGGTGCCACTAGCGATCGTAGTTTGGTATGTACGGGGTCTTCAACCCTTACGCGCCTGCCGATTCTCCTGCTTTGGGTCTATCTGTTCCTCTCATCTTTCGAACCATGGCGATAAGCGTGGGGGCGGACCGAAGGGCTCTTCCTCGGGCGTCCTCTATGCTGCGTATCGCTTCGCGGAGTACCCGAGGAGTCGCAACGATCGTCGGGATGCCTCTGGGATTCCCTGAGGGGGCGCCGTTCGAGTGATGGCGGGAGGCTGAGAATCCAAAGCCCGAAAGGGTGAGGAGGGCGACCAGTCCCATCGTGACCTCACCGAAAGCAATGCGGGGGGAGGGGGCAGTATCGATTGCTGTCAGGGTGTTTTCGACGATCCCGAACAGGGAGGAGCCGTTTTCACTTTGCTCATCGAAAAGGGATAGAACAGCTTCAGCAAAAAGGTTTGCTGCGGCGAATTTAATGAGGTCTTCCCGGAGGAAGCGGAATCCAGGTAGCCGCTCGCACTGTGCGATTGTCGGTAAACCAGACCTACCGGAGCGGAGGGTGCCGTTGGCTCGATCGAAAAGATCAAGGGTTCGCCACGATGCGTTTCCTGGATTGCGCCGACGTGTCGGGTTGGAACCAAAGGCTCCCGGGAGACTACGAGACCCTCGGAGAACCACCGAAAGAGTACCACCCCGCGGCTCTACCACTCGGAGCAGGGAATCGCGCTCACCGAGGGGGAGGGTGGTAAGGACGATGAAGGGAAAGGGCTGGCTGGCTGAGCTCATGATTGTGCGAGTGTGGCGCGATTCCGCGGGTGTACTAAGCCGGGTGTACTGTCCGCGGGTACTGCGCTGCGAGTGGACTAATCTCCCAGAAATACCCTTTTTATGGGTTATTTCATGGGATCAATCACGAATTCCGTGGGTGGACGGGCGATAACCTTCGCTCTTCGATTGTATCCCGGAATAACTCGGCATACGATAGGGGCCTTCGGCGTTTTCAAGAGGGGCGAGTAGTTAAGGAATCGCCACTCTGTTAACAGACGAAGGACGGTTGGGTGGTAGTGTAGGAAAAGGGTGATTGAGATGGTAGGCGAAGATGCGACCTCGGGCGATGAAGCAGTGAGGGAAGCTCAAACAGAAGAGGTCTCCGAGGAGAGTATTGGAATGTCCAATGAGCAGGGCTCGGATGAAAGAGTTGTTGAAGCTGAAAACGGGGATGTCCATCTTCTTGAGGAGCTCGTTCGTCTTCGTCACGAGGCGGATGAGGCGCGGGAGCGACACGTTCGCCTCCTTGCAGAGTTTGATAATTTTCGGCGACGGTCGATGCGGGAGCGGTCAGAGCTGGTGAAGTATCAGGGAGAACAGATCGTTCTCGACCTCCTGGATGTCATCGACAATGTCGAGCGGGCGATGGAGTACGTAGATGGCGACCCCGGACAGTTCCGAGGAGGGGTAGAACTCATTTTTCGTAACTTTCAGGATTTGCTAGAGAAGTGGGGGGTTCGCCTCGAAACCGCGATTGGAAAGCAGTTTAATCCATCGTACCAGTCAGCCCTCAGTATCGTTCCGAGTCCTGACTCAGAGCCGGGCACTGTTGTTAATGAGCTAAAAAAAGCTGCTTTTTATAAGGATAAACTAATTCGGGTTGGGGAGGTCGTAGTTGCCGGTCAGAGCGGCTCTCAGCAAGAGGTTTAAAGAAAACGAATTTCCTTGAAGTTTCTCTCGGTGGTGATTACTAAATCGGTGTCCCCGAGAGTAAGACTAAAAAAGGGCAGATTAGGAAAGAAATACGAAGAGGGAACGATAAATCATGGGAAAGACAATAGGTATTGATTTAGGAACAACGAACTCATGTGTCGCGATCATGGAGGGCGGGAAGCCCACCGTTATCGCTAACTCCGAAGGGGCGCGAACGACTCCCTCGGTGGTGGCTGTCAACAAAGCGGGTGAGCGATTGGTCGGAACCGTCGCGAAGCGTCAGGGTGTTACCAATCCAAAAAACACCATTTTCGCTGTAAAGCGGTTGATAGGCCGAAAGGAGACGGCGGAAGAGGTGAGACGTGCTCAGTCTGTGCTGCCTTATGAGGTGGTGGGTTCGCCAAATGGCGATGCCTGGGTTCGGCTCAACGAAGAGGCCAAGAGCCCCCAAGAAATTTCGGCGATGATCCTCTCGAAGATGAAGCAGACTGCGGAGGATTATCTAGGAGATACGGTGACCGATGCAGTTATTACCGTCCCCGCCTACTTCAACGATGCCCAACGTCAAGCGACCAAGGATGCGGGCAAGATCGCTGGCCTGAACGTGTCGCGGATTATCAACGAGCCAACAGCGGCAGCGCTTGCCTACGGGATCGACAAAAAACAAGAGAAGATCATCGCAGTATTCGACCTCGGAGGTGGGACGTTCGATATCTCGGTGCTCGAGCTTGGTGATGGAGTGTTCGAAGTGAAGGCAACCAACGGGGATACCTACCTCGGGGGAGAGGACTTCGATCACGTTCTTGTTGAGTTTTTGGCGGATGAATTCAAGCGAGAGCAGGGCATTGACCTAAAGAAGGATACGATAGCGTTGCAGCGGCTCAAAGAGGCTGCTGAGAACGCGAAGCACGAGCTATCGTCGAAAGTAGAGGTGCAGGTTAGCCTTCCCTTCATCACGGCGGACGCCTCGGGGCCAAAACACCTTGATGTACGCATTACACGCGCACGATTTGAGCAGCTCTGCGAGCGACTTCTCGCCCGATTGACGGCTCCCTGTGAAACTGCAATTCGGGATGCAGGGATTTCTGTGAGTCAAATCGACGAGGTCATTCTTGTCGGAGGGATGACGAGAATGCCTGCAGTTCAGCAGAGAGTCAAAGAGATATTCGGGCGCGAGCCATCGCGGGGAGTGAATCCTGATGAGGCGGTGGCTATCGGGGCGGCGATCCAGGGGGGAGTGCTGGAAGGGGATGTGAAGGACGTTCTTCTTCTCGACGTGACTCCACTCAGTCTTGGAATCGAAACCCTTGGGGGTGTCTTTACCAAGCTCATTGAAAAGAATACGACGATCCCGACGAAAAAGTCGCAGGTCTTCTCAACGGCAGCTGACAATCAGCCCGCAGTGTCCATTCATGTGCTGCAGGGTGAGCGAGAGATGGCCGCTGATAATAAGACCCTCGGTCGGTTCGATCTGATGGGTATTCCGCCAGCACCGCGGGGCTTGCCTCAAATTGAAGTTACCTTCGATATTGACACGAACGGGATAGTCAATGTGGCTGCGAAGGATCTCGGCTCGGGTAAAGAGCAGGCTATCAAGATTACCGCTAGCTCAGGGCTTTCCGATGAGGAGATTCAGCGAATGGTTCGGGATGCCGAAACCCATGCTGAAGACGACAAGAAGCGCAAGGAACTGGTCGAGAAGCGGAATAACCTCGATGGCTTGATGTACAGCACAGGAAAGGCCCTCAGTGAACTTGGTGACAAGGTCGATAGCGAGGAACGGCTTGCCGTTGAACGGGCGATCGAGGCGTCGAAAAAGGCACTCGAGAGCGACGACCCACGGGTGATTGAAACCGCTCACGAGGAGCTTATGAAGATTAGTCACCGACTCTCTGAAGAGGTCTACAAAAAGGCCGCTGAACAGAGTGCCAAGGGGGGCGAGTCCGAGAGTAGTGCCGGATCTGCAGGAGATGATGTCGTCGATGCAGACTTCGAAGAGGTCAAGGATAAGTGAGGGAGGCTTTGCGAGGAGCGTAGCTGTTCGCAAAGAGACTGGGGGATCAGTCCCCGAGAAAATCCTCTGGAATGGGGAGGGAGGCACATTGCAGAGATGGGCCTCCCTGTTGTCCTGAGGAGCGACGCGCAAGCTTTGCGTCGGTAATCTATCAACAAGGTAAGCACGGTGACGAAAGGGTCGGCGAAAAGAGATTGCTACGAGGTGTTAGGGGTCAGCAAGACTGCCTCCGCCGACGAGATCAAACGTGCGTATCGCAAGAAAGCTCGGGAATCACATCCCGATACGAATCCCGATGATCCAACGGCGCCGGATCGGTTTCGGGAGGCTGAAGAGGCGTATTCGATTCTGAGCGATAAAGAGAAACGACAGGCATACGATCAATTCGGACACGCCGCCTTCCAACAGGGAGGAATGGGGGGCCCTGGAGGGGGCTTCGGAGGTGCTGAGGGCTTTGAGGATGTGTTTTCTGATATCTTCAGTACCTTTTTCGGGGGTGGTGGAGCCCAGCAAGGGGGGAAGCGAACCCGTGGGCGTGCGGGCAGGGATCTCAGATATGATCTCGAGGTGACCTTTGAGGAAGCGGCTTTCGGGGTAGAGAGAGTTATTGAGGTAATGCGCAGAGCGGCGTGTACTGGCTGTGGGGGGAATGGGGCCCAGAAGGGGTCGAGCCCCGAGAGCTGTCAGCACTGTGGGGGCCAAGGGCAGGTCCGAACTCAGCAGGGCTTTTTCACCGTTAGTCGTCCTTGTCCTGTCTGTTCGGGGAGCGGAAAAGTAGTTAAGAGTCCATGTACCGAATGTAACGGTCAAGGCCTCAAAATGCGTCAAAGTAAGATCAATGTCCGGGTTCCTGCGGGAATCGACGAGGGGCAGCGACTCAAGCTTCGGGGTGAGGGTGAGGCGGGTACTGAGGGAGCTCCGGCAGGGGATCTCTATGTCCAGATCAACATCAAAGAGCACAAAATTTTTCGTCGTGAAGAGCACGAGGTTATTTGTGATTCCGTGATACCGTACGCGACCGCTGTATTGGGTGGAGAGATTGAGGTGCCAACCCTCGATGGAAAAATTAATCTCAAAATTCCCGCCGGTACACCGTCGGGCAAAGTATTTCGGCTTCGAGAAAAGGGGATCGTTGTCCTTGGTACCAATCGGCGCGGCGATCAACATGTGCGAGTAATGGTGGAGGTGCCGAAGCGACTTTCAGAAAAACGGCGTAAGCTTCTGGAACAGCTCGCTGAACTCGATAAGGAAGAGGGAGAGTCGGCGGGTCGCAGCGGCATCTTCGATGGAATAAAAAATTTCTTTACCTGATCTAAAGCTCCGACTAATCGGCAAAGAGTTGCAAGCGGGGGGGGTCAACGCCCTCTTATCAGTCGCGCGGCCCCTAATAGCAACGCACTGACTACCATCACAACCACACCTAACGCCGAGGCTATTTCAATTCCATCAGGTCGAGCGGTCAGGGCATACAGGACCTTTGCAATCGGATAAAACCTCTCTTCGCGAGCCAGGATCAGACTGTCACTGACCTCAACCATCGCAAATGCAAAGCAGAGGATCGCGCCAGTTGCGATATATCGACTGAGGAGCGGTATCGTGATGTGGCGTGCGATGGAAAGGGGGCGCGCACCTACAGATCGAGCGGCTTCCTCATAGGTGGCAGAGGTCTCGGCGAGTCCTGCAGTGACGATACGCACCATGAAGGGGAGTCGTCGAATTGTATATGCGATCGCGAGCAGCGGCAGGGGATTGATTCCGGAGTCCAGTACGGTGCCTGAGAATGCCCCCAAATATCCGAATGCGAAGAGCATACCCGGGATCGCGAGGGGTGAGAGGGCGACGAGTGAGAGGAGATGTTTCCCAGGAAGTGGCGATCGAACTACTAACCACGCAACCCCAAAGCCGAGAATGATAACACCCAGAGAGCTCACGAGAGCAAGCCCAAGGCTTGTGCGAAGTCCAACGAGGGTAAGAGGATGAGAAAATACTATATAAAGGTGGTCAAGGGTGAACGATGTGGGGAGAGCGGTGAAAAACCACCGATCAGCGATGGCGATCAAAAGGATTCCAAGGTGAGGAACGATTGAGAGTGTGGTGATGAGGGCGAGGGGCCCGATCGCTCCGACAAGTCGCCACCCGGTGAGTGGGCACCGGGGCAGAGCTGCCCCTTCACGAACTGAACGCTCTGCAGCGTGCTGTCGTGTAAAAAAGTCACTAATAGCAAAGAGGCCAAGGCTTACAGCTGCAACGACAAAAACAAGGGCATATCCGACGGCATTTTCGTGCAGATCGGTCAACATATTGAAGATCTGCACCGGCAGAACCGAGCGATATTCAAAAAGGAGAGGTGTGCCCAGGTCAGTGAAGCTCGAGACGAATACGAGGGTGGTCCCAGAGATGATCGTCGGGAGTGCAAGCGGGAGGGTAATATGGATGAGTCGCGAGGAAGCAGACGCACCGACGCTGCGTGCTGCTTCGTGGAGACTCAACGGTTGCTGCTCAAATGAGCTGATAAGTTGGGCGACGATGATAGGGTAATAGTGAAGCACCTGAAGGACGCCCACCGCAGTGGCACTCCCCGTGGGTAACCAGTCTATTGGATGAGATATACATCCGAGGTGCATAAGAAACAAATTCAAGCTGCCAAAACGCCCCAATAGCTGACGGAGGCCAATAACCCCGATAAATGGCGGGAGAAGAAGCGGGACGGCGAGGAGGAGGAGGACCAGTCGGCGCCCAGGAAAATCTTTGTAAGCAAGAAGCAGCGCAACGGGTATTGCAACGAGGGTGGTTAGGATTGATACCGAGAGAGCCAATCCGAGTGAGTTAAACGCGATCTGAGCAATATATGGGTCCTCAAGGAGCGCAAGCATCGGACCTATGCTGAGCCTTCCGTCGCTGATAATGGCGTTTTTAGCGATTGAGAGGAGGGGGTACACCAGAAACAGTAAGAGGATGGTCCAGATGATTAATCCGGTGAGCCACAGGCGAGGATAGATATATCGCTTGGGAAGAGGACTCATGTTGTCACGTCCCGAAAAGGTAGCTGGTGCAGGTCGAATAGAGAGCGATCCATTCATAGGGTGAGGCTCCTTTCGGTAAGGGTAAATTAGCCGCCTAACCGTCCACTATTCTCGATAATCTCGGCGATATCAGCGGGCTGATAGCTCACCTCAATCGTCATGCCGGGCTGGAGTAGGGTGGTTCGACACGAGGGGATCGCCACGGTGATCGTCTGAGAGGGAGTGCATCGAATAACGATGTGGGTAACGGGTCCAGTAAAGGTGATCGCCTCGATGCACCCCGAGATGCGGTACTCACTGGCGCTCGGAAAACTGAAATAATGAGGACGAAGCACGAATCGTCCTGGGGCTTTCGCGGACAACCGATGAGTCGATCCGGTCTCATCCGGTAAGATAATCAAAGGTGCTCCATTCTGTGTATCCTCCAACAGCACCGCCCACTTTTGTTGGTGGCGGATTACCGTGCCCTCGATTATCGATGCCTCACCCATAAATCGGGCGACAAACTCATTGCGAGGTCGGTGAAAGAGCGCACGGGGTACACCAGACTGCTCCACTCGGCCCTGATTCAGGAGCGCTATTTCATCCGCCATTGAGAGCGCCTCTTCAATATCGTGGGTGACATAAATCATTGTGGTGGGGAGGGTGTGGTGGAGGGTCAGTAGCTGCTCGCGGATGTCGTGCCTCAGGTGAGGGTCAAGATTTGAGAGCGGTTCATCAAAGAGGAGGACCGCGGGTTTGAGCGCAAGTGCTCGGGCGAGCGCAACCCGCTGCTGTTGACCACCTGAGAGTTCGCTCGGCATCCGATGGGCGAGGGGAACAAGGTGGGTGAGAGTGAGAGCGTGGTCTATCCGGGAGGCGATCTCCCCGCGATCCATCCGCCGTTGTGTCAGCCCAAACCGAATATTTTCGAGAACGCTCATGTGTGGCCAGAGAGCGTATTGCTGAAACACAATACCAACATTTCTATCTTCCACCGGAATTTGACTCACCTCGCGGGAGTCGAACCATATCTCCCCCGATGTTGGGGAATCGAGCCCACTTATTAATCGAAGAAGAGTGGTCTTTCCGCAGCCCGACGGGCCAAGCAGAAAGAAGAGACTCCCACTTGGGATAGTCAGTGAAACATCATCTACAGCGGTGGTGCTTCCAAAATAGCGGCAAACGTGGTTGAGTGAGATCGTAGTCATGGGCGTGGTAGCGGAAGTTTTGTCTCAGAGCAGGGAGTGCTCTCATGAAGAGTTGTCTGAAGGGGGAGTTGGCTGAAGTTAAAAGTTTTCGGAGAGGAAGTAGCTGAGAAAGAACATTTCTGGTGATGAAGCGTGGACAGCATGCCACGGCCAGGTGAATTAGTTCAATCAGAATATCATCCCGCAAGTCATCACCACATACGAGGGAGGATATATGAACTTCAACAATATCATCGTAACAACCGATTTTTCGGAAGCATCAGAGGCTGCATTCGACATTGCGGCTTATGAGGCGAAGAATAGTGGCTCGCGGGTAACGCTCCTCGCGGTTGTGCAGGACTGGGTCGTTCCACCAGAGCTTTACTCCTCGATCTCTTATCCCGAGAAGATCAATGAATATCGGGAGACAATTCGGGGTGACGCTAAAGAGCGTTTGAAGGAGATGTTGGGGAAGTTTCACGGACAGAAGGTCCATCCTGTCGTTATCATATCATCTCGGTCAGTTCCCAAGGAGATAGCTGAGTATGCGAGGACGGAGCATGCTGACCTTATTGTGATGGCAAGCCGCGGCAAAGGGGTGCTTGAGCATATGTTTATGGGGAGTGTGCTCCAGAAGTTACTTTCAATAGCTCCGTGTCCGGTATTGGTGGTGCCGGTAAATAAGGGGGAAAAGAGTGCTGATTAGTGGGGATAAAGAGGAACTGGGGCCGGTTGACCGAGAAGAACGAGTTCATGCCGCGAGATGTTGGTCAGCCGTCGTCCCCTGGATTATAGCCGCGAGATTGCGGACTCTCCCTGCCGCATTGTGTCCAGTAATATTTGCTGCAGCGGTGGCGTATTCAGCGGGTTTTCATCGATGGGGATTGTGGATTCTTGTCGCGATATGTGGGTCGCTGATTCAGGTTATCTGTAATTTTGCCAATGACCTGCACGATTTTTTAAAGGGAGCTGATACGGATGCTCGAATTGGCCCTCAGCGGGCGGTGCAGGCAGGCCTGATATCGCCTGAGCAGATGCGGTATGCCTTGCGGATTCTTGTTGGTATCTCAGTCATTCTTGGCGTCGTGCTGATAGGTGCTGGTGGGTGGCCGATCCTGCTTATCGGTATGCTCTCTCTTGTATGCGCTTTCGCGTATACAACAGGCCCTCATCCCCTTGCCTATCGAGGGTTGGGTGAACTTTTTGTCATGATCTTTTTTGGACCCGTTCCCGTATATGGAACCCTTCGGATTATGGGACTCAAAGCGCCTGTTCCGTCATTGATTATCGGGGGGGGAATTGCTGCGATTGCGACCGCGTTGCTGGTGGTAAATAACGTACGCGATCGGGAACAGGATGAGCTTGTTGCGAAACGAACTTTAGCGGTTCGCCTGGGCGAGCCGAGGTGTCGGTTTGAGTATTTTGTATGGATGATAGTAGCAGCGTGCGCCCCTGTCGGAGCGTGGCTCTGCGAAGCACCCGTTGGAGTGCTCGCGGGTGTCGGTATAATTCCCTTCGGCTGGAGAGTCGCAAGGCGGCTTTTTGTGGCTCGATGCGGTGTTGACTATGGTCTAGTCTTGAAGCAGACGGTTGTTATCCTGGGTGGATACACAGCGGCAGTGAGCATCGGTTGGCTTTCATCGCTTGCTTTGATGTAGGTCGGAGAGCGAGGGGTTGTGGGCTCATCAGGAAGGAGGCTGAAGAAAAGATGGTCACGAGCTTGCAGTTTGTTCAGGTAGGGGGTATATGGGCGTCAGGAGCGGCGCGGAAGTGTGGTCGAAAATTTGCTGGGGTTTATGCAGGTTTGAGCAAAGTGGCCATCACGGATAGTCGGTTGCACATCGCAGCACATGTCATCGCCGGTGCGAGGTCTGAGAGAGAATTGGTTCTGGCAATCGCTCTGTGAGGGCGATTGTTTCTGAAGAGGCCATGGGAAGCCAGAGACAGAGAGAATGAAGATTTCAAGTTACCCGTATCGGGTGAAATTTGCGGAACCGTTTCGCACGGCAAAAGGGGAGTATCGCGAGCGAGCGGGGTACCTCATCAGCTGTGAGGATAATCAGGGACTCTGTGGATGGGGAGAGGTTGCACCCTTTCCGGGTTTGAGCAATGAGACCGATGCTGAGGTTCGGGCGGGGCTTTTAGTGGCGAGCGCCCTTCTCATGCGCTTCCCCGCGCCGACAACTCCGGAACAGTTGAGTGAAGTGTTGTTCGAGCTCGATACTACCCTTGAGACGATGCCTCCCTCGGTGAGGTTCGGGGTTGAGCTTGCGATATTGTCATACTGCGAGAAGGGTATTGGGCTTCCGCTTCCAGCGATGCTCGGCGACGAGGAGGGTTGGCGGCTTGTTCCGGTCAACGGCATCGTTGATCCAGATAGCCCGCTCTTCGAAGAAAGGATCGCTGATCTTCGCTCCAGGGGAGTCTCGTGTTTCAAAGTTAAACTGCTTCCAGGGAGTCGAACTGAGCGGACGGAACGACTTGAAAAGCTTCGGTCGCAACTCTCAGTCCATGAGACTTATCGGATTGACTGTAATCAGATGTTGACGGCAGAGGATGCTCTTGAACTGGTCTATCGTCTCGGCACCCAGAACCTTGAATACCTCGAAGATCCGTTGAGCCCTGATCGACTCAAGGAGCTCGAGCATCTGTCAGATAAGCTTCCTGTGCCGGTCGCTCTCGATGAGTCGCTTATGCTTCTCGATCTCGGATCCTTCATACCGCGGCGCGCTCGGAAGCATGTATTTGTTCTTAAACCGACAGTTCTTGGCGGGATACGACGAACGGTTCGACTTGGGAAATCGATTATCCAGAATGGTGGAAAGGTAGTGGTGACCTCGACTCTCGAATGGTCTCACGGGCTGCGGGGGGTCTATGTTGTTGCATCGAGCCTTGCAGGACACAATCTCCTTCCGAGTGGGTTGTTGACGAATGATCTTTTTGTACCTGAGGGAGCTCGGTATTCATTCGAGCAGGGTGCAATCATCGGTATTGAAGTAGGTGATGGGCCACCGCAGGAGGGTAAGGGGGTAAGTCGGAGAGACGTGGGAGCGAAGGAGGAGACTCTTCGCGAGGCCACGGACAAAGATGGCAAGGTCGGAGAGCAAGACCGCGGGTCTGGAAAGAAGAGGCAGGTTGATAAAAAAGGGGTTTCGTGACGTGAGGTGCTCGTCAAAAAGATGGCGAGTATTAACTAATGGATATCAAAGGTAACTGGCGACGTAGCACTATTTTGGACCTGATGGGTGAGGGGGCACGGAGCACAAGTTCTTTTTTTCCCTCACTTCTGGTAAGGTGACGAGCGTTGGTCTGAGGGTAGTCATAGACGAGGGACCAATTCGAACCGCGCAGTAGAAAAGCGGACAGTGAGGATCAACGTGATAATCACACTAAGGGAATTAAGATATGGCAACAGGAGAAATGCACCTAGCGGCCCCTCACCAGAGACGGCGAGTGGTTGTTACCGGACTGGGTACGGTGAACCCTCTTGCAAACTCGGTCAGCGAAACGTGGGATGCGTTGGTCGCAGGAAGGTCGGGTATCGGACAGATTACCCTCTTTGATGCAGCCCTGTCGCCCGTCAAAATCGCTGGTGAAGTTAAAAATTGTACCGTGACCGAGCCATTTTCTGAGCCACTCCGTCCATCCCCGGAAAAGCTCATCGAGCGGGCCGTTGAAACCAAAGAGCTCAAGCGAATGGGAAGGTTCTCTCATTTGGGACTGGTCGCGGCTCTTCAGGCTTATCGTGATGCCGGACTGGATGCCGTTCGTGCGGATCTCCCTCCCGATCGGATTGGAGTTAACATAGGGGTTGGCATGGGGGGGCTCCCCGAGATTCAGAGTGTGTACGATACCTATCGGGAGCGAGGGTTTGGTCGGATAACTCCCTTTTTTATTCTTCAGGTGCTCCCCAACTTGGTATCGGGTTATCTCAGCATCCTACTCGACCTGCAGGGCCCCAATATGTGTAATGTGACTGCATGTGCAACGAGTGCGCACAGCCTCGGAGAGGCGGTTCGTTCAATTCGGAACGGTGATGCAGACGTCATGATCGCTGGTGGGGCAGAGGCGGTTGTGTGTGAGCTTGCGATCGGCGGGTTTGCCGCTATGAAGGCGCTCTCGACCCGTAATGATGAACCGACGAAGGCTTCGCGTCCGTTCTCGGTCGACCGGGATGGATTCGTGATGGGGGAGGGAGCCTCAGTGCTCATCCTCGAGGAGTATGAGTTTGCTCGGAAGCGAGGAGCACAGATCTACGGCGAGATGCTTGGTTACGGGCTCGGATCCGACGCCTATCACATCACCTCCCCGGCGCCCTGTGGAGTTGGAGCAGGAAGGGCGATGAGAATGGCGCTTCGAGATGCGGGGCTCAACCCCGAACAGGTCGGCTATGTCAATGCCCACGCGACTTCAACCCCCGGGGGCGATGCTGAGGAGATAGCGGGGATTGCGACGGTCTTCCCTCAGGGGCGCGAGCACCTGAAGGTCAGTGGTACCAAGTCGATGACGGGGCACCTTCTCGGGGCAGCAGGGGCCACCGAGTGCCTAATTTCTCTATTGGCCATGAACAAGGGGGTAATTCCTCCGACCATTAACCTGGAGCAACCCGATCCTGAGATAGATCAATTCGGTCTCGACCTCTGCCCGCTCGAGCCTCGCGAGCACCGTTGTGATTACGTAATGTCGAACAGTTTTGGGTTTGGGAGCACGAACGGAACGCTCGTGATGGGGCGCGTGTAGTGATGAGAGGCAGTGCGGAAGGTCACAGAGTGGTGGCGTCATCCTCCTTGATCAGGCGTACCTCCCCTGTGAGGCGGTGCTTCAAACGGATATCACAACCCCTCGGGTCGACCTTTGTGGCCATCGATTTCGAGACCGCTGACCGCAATCGTGATAGTGCCTGTGCCGTATCGGCGATTTCAGTCGTCAATGGCGAGGTCGCCTCAGTGTACACTACTCTCATCCGTCCCCCCGAGGCTGACACGGGAGGAGGGGACTTTGAGTTCACTTACATTCATGGCATCACCCCTTCGACCGTCCGGAACAGCCCGACTTTCGACGAGATAGCGGGGCACTTGATGCCGATGCTCCAAGAGGCCCCATTTATTGCTGCCCATAATGCCTCCTTTGACTCCTCGGTCATCAGAGCACTCTGCGACCGCTACGGACGAGACGTGCCTCCGACCCCCTGGTTGTGCACCGTCCGGCTCGCACGAAAGACGTGGCAGTTACCGAAGTGTGGGCTGAGTGAGGTGTCCCGATTTTTAGGAGTTTCGCTCAATCACCACGAGGCGGAGTCAGACGCTCGGGCCTGCGCAGCTATCGTTGTAGCGGCACTGAAATCGGAGCCTGCCCCCGGTATGCGCTAAAGGAGCCCTTTGCGTGATCTCCGAAATTGTTAATCCGCCCCTCGCTCGTTACGTGTGCGGGCAACACTGACCGACGAGTGCTTGCGGGAGGGCTTTAGTGGACCCACCGGCTCGTCGGAATACCCGCTATGAGGAGCATTGCCTGCTCCGATGGGTCAAGATGTCCGGGGAGGGGAGTCTCCATCGGTTCGGAATAGGGCGCAGTCTCCTCTGCGATGAGGTCAGAGGTCCCCTGTATATCAAGCGCCGCTGCGGCTAGTTCATCAAGCGTCTGATCAAGCATGATACCCGACACAAACAGCCTGATCGGCCCCGCCAGAGGGTCGTCATCGTGAAGCCGGGCCCACCCAAGAAGTCCCTCCACGTCGCGTTGCTCAAGGTGTTCCTGAAGTTCCTCATCGCCCTGCCCTGTTTCGTCGATAAAATCGGCGAGGAGGGAGTACGCTTTTTGGAAGTAGAGCGAGCGAAATGAACGCATAGACGGTCCTGTGGTAGGGGGTGGTTCGTCCAAGGTTATGCGCGAGGGTCCATCATCCGCGGCGAAGCAACCTCGTCCTGCAAACGGAGGTGCTTGTGGCGGGTTAGTCGACCGTGTTCGGCAGAACCTTTCTCAGGTTATTCGAGCGTATGGGGGCCGTGTGCTGTTGGGGTTTGCTGCCAAATGGGGTAGGCTATTTAGGTGTTGTTTCAGAGGGTTTTATGGCTGTTTTGTTCGGTGCTGATCACAGAGAGATTGCTGCAGCGATCTCTCAAGCAAGGAGTTGGGGCTTCTCACCCTCTCTTTCCCACATAAAATTAACGAGGGATGGGGTGAAAGCCAGAATCCGCCTCCGATTAAAGAGGAGGTCGCTGGGTTTGGGGAGCCTGGATACTCTCTATCAGAGAGCTTCCTCCGAGGAATTTCAGAGAGCGATTGTCACCTTCATCGGTGTGTGTCACGAGCCGGTACGCTTGAGATTATCTCAAAGGGGGGATCGGGTTTCTTTGACAGTCTGGGACGCGCCGTGGCCTCTGCTCCTTACGGAAACGATATATCACGACGGCGACCCGTGGCATTCCTGGAGTCGTTATGATTGCAAGCCGACGCGGATTCCCGATGTTATTGCGTTGAGGCCCTTACCAACGGTGTATGCGCCGTTGAAACGAGAGAAGCAATTCGACGTGCGATTAGCGGCGTGGCGTCCTCCGGCGAAGGTTCGGGTTGATATGTATGATCCGACCTGGGTCACGAGCCATTGGGACCTGCCGACCGTTCCGCCGAACCGCATGGTGGGTCATTCGCTCAATGTCGGGAAGCCTGATAGTTTCCTGGGGGCCAAATCGGTCACGATTTGGGTTCCCGTCGACAGAGCATAAAGCTGTCGAACGGCATAAAGGTTCTGAACGCAGGGCTAAAGCCCAATAAAGCGACTGCCCAATTAACCGCAGTCGCTTTTTTTTTACTCGCTAATTTTTTCCTTGCCTGAGTCCTTTCAGTTGTCTTATCCCTTCCAGGATGTGAGGCGCGGACGTGTGAAGCATTACATCGCCCCGAACCGGCGTTCAACATCGCGCCAATTTATCACCTGCACAAATCCCTCAAGATACGCAGCCCGGTTGTTCTGATACTTCAAATAGTAAGCATGTTCCCACACATCGCACGCGAGGATCGGGAGGGTGACCCACTGGGAGAGGTCCTGATGCTTCTCGGCGGTGAGGATATCCAGCGTGTTGGTCATCACGTTCTTAACGAGGAGCACCCATCCAGAGCCTTCGACAGCGGCTCCAGCTGCTTTGAACTGGGCGAGAAATTTTTCGTACGATCCGAATCGAGCGGTAATTGCGTCTGCGAGCGCACCCGTGGGAGCGCCGCCACCGTTGGGGGTCATGTTTTCCCAAAAGATGACGTGCAGAAAATGACCGGCACCGTGGAATGCAGCTTCGCGTTCCCAATGCTTCACGAGCGCGTAATCACCCTTCTCCCGGGCATCGGCGAGCTTTGCCTCGGCATTGTTGAGGCCGTTGACGTACGCCAGGTGGTGCTTGTCGTGGTGAAGCCGCATCGTCTGTTCGTCGATATGGGGCTCAAGGGCATCGTAAGGATAGGGGAGGGGGGGTAGTTCGTGTGCCATCTGGTCTACTCCTGAAAACATGTCATGGTGGCGTGATGTCGTTCTCGATGCCGCATGATTGCCGCATTCGCGAGCACGATAGAACGGTACGTAAGGGAGGCGAGCCTCACGCCGAGGCTGTGACCCATTTTCGAGCGGTAGTCATATCAGAGGTTGCTCATTTGCGCGAGAGGGGGGTGTGAGATAGAACGTATATAACCCCAAAGAGCGCCGCGGAGTATGGGTTCTCATGAGGCGATGACTTGAGTATGATAGGGGGGTCTTCGTATCGCCGGTTCTCTCTTATTACTCCAAGACCCCATGGCCGTTGAATCCCCGCCGTCGCCTCCTCGCTCTTACCGTCGAACTCCCGCAGGGACCCTCGCCTATACTCTGGCTCTCGGCAGTATGGCGATGGTTATCTCAGGAACGCGAGCATGTCAGGAGGATTATGATTTGGCCGGCCAGACTAACATCGTGGCGACGCCGACGAGTACAACCGCTCCGACATTGACCGCCACTCCGACCGGCTCACCGAGTCCGATCCCTACTGAAACCCCGTCGGTAGACGAGTCTCCTACCCCAGAGCCAGAGCAAGAACCCCTCGTTGGCATCCTCGATGAAGCGACCTTAGAATCCGCTGACGGCCACGCAGAAGATCCTGCCGCCGAACCCCGTGCGGCAGCCTCTCAAAATTGGCTCGGTTCTGCGTTTGTCGCGAAGGTTGGCCTCGATTCTGATGGGGATGGCTTCACTGATGAGGCCGAAAATGAGTATCTCTCCGATCCGCACAATGCCAAGGTGACACCCGCCTATTCGTGCGCATCCTTGCTCCGTGACAGGCTCGCGGGGGCCGATGATGATGGTGATGGATTGGTGAATGGTGATGAACAGCGACGGGGGACGGACGCTGCGGATGGTGATTCTGATGGTGATGGGTGTGCTGACGGGGCGGAGGTATGGTCCCAGTCTTCGCCCCTCGATGGTACTTCGCTTCCCGCGAGCGCGGCGGGGCATTGTCTCAGCGATGCCTTCAAAGGAGAAAAGGGGTTGACGGTAGGGGTTGATGACGCCGATAGCGATGGGCTCGTCGATTCAGTTGAGTTGGCGATTGGAAGTGATCCGACATCCGCTGATAGCGATGGTGATGGGATCTATGATGGGAGAGAGGTGCAGATTGGGTGTGACCCGCTGCGGAGGGATTTTCTGGGCTAAACCGATAAGAAAACAGAGGCGCGACAGGAGACAGATTCTCCATCGTAAGATTATGTGACGTAAAGCTGTAAAGGAGCAGTATGAGTGCCGTTGCACGCAGTAAGACATCATTAAGCGAGTCAGAGGTAGCGTGGGAAGATCGCTCGTACCTCCGAGAAACGCGTTCTTCCGAACTCTTCGCCCGAGCCCAAAAAATTTTTCCAGGGGGGGTAAACTCTCCCGTGCGGGCGTTTCGTCAGGTAGGGGACGAGCCTTTTTATGTAGCGCGGGGCGAGGGGCCGTATCTGTTCGATGTCGAGGGCAATCGATACATCGACTGTGTGTTAAGCTGGGGGCCGCTCGTGATGGGTCATGCTCACCCGGTCGTCACCGATGCGATTGCCACTCAGGCGCAGCGTGGGACCAGTTTTGGGGCGTGTCACGAGGGAGAGCTCCAGCTCGCTGAAATAATCCAGGCTGCTCTTCCGAGCCTTGAAATGCTTCGCTTCGTGAATTCCGGAACCGAGGCGGGAATGAGCGTGATCCGGCTCGCGCGTGCTTTTACCGGTCGGCGCAAGATCGTCAAGTTCACCGGTTGTTACCACGGTCATGTGGATTCACTGTTGGCGCAAGCAGGAAGCGGTGTGGCCACGTTGGGCCTTCCCGACTCAGCGGGAGTTATTGCTGATACCACCGCGCACACGATTCTTGCGCGATATAACGATCTCGCGTCAGTCGTGCGATGTCTCGACCAGTACGGATCAGATATTGCCGCAGTCATCGTCGAGCCGGTCATGGGTAATGCGGGCTTGATTCCGCCCCACCCAACCTTTCTCCAATCGCTCCGCGATCTCACTCATGACTACGGAGTTCTTCTGATCTTCGATGAGGTGATGAGTGGCTTTCGGGTGCATCCAGCGGGAGCGCAGGTACAGGCGAGAGTTCGGCCTGATCTTTCGATGCTGGGGAAGGTGATCGGGGGTGGTCTGCCGGTCGGAGCCTACGGGGGACGGGCAGAGATCATGGAGATGATCGCACCCGCCGGGTCGGTCTATCAAGCGGGTACCCTCTCGGGAAATCCTCTCGCGATGGCCGCGGGGCGGGCGACCCTGACCCTCTGGGGTGAAGGAGAACATTTTCTTCACGCGGCAGAGGCGGCGCGAGTCGTGACGGAGCGAGCAAAGCAATGCGCGCACCGGTTTGGGATACCGCTGACGACTGCTGCCGCCGGTTCGATGGCGGGTCTCTTCTTCCACGAGGGTCCTGTGGATTCGTACGAGGATGCTCAGCGTTGTGACCGAGATCGGTTTGCGGCGTTTTTTCGCGGGATGCGGGCGCGGGGGGTATTCATTCCTCCTTCACCCTTTGAGGCGTGGTTTATGAGTGCGCTTCATTCCGGGCCAGTGCTGACGGCGTTGGTCGATGCCGTCGAGGGAACGCTCGAGGATATAGCGCGCGCCGGGAGGTGATATCGGCAACAGCCTTCCGAGGAGAGCATATGCGAGGACAACCGCTACCTGACGAGGCTCACCTGCGGATCGTCGCGCCCGCGAGTCCACCGCGGGACCATGAAGTTATTCCTGATGCGATAGAAAACCTGAGAGCGCTCGGATTCCGTCCCTCGCTAGGTGCGTCAATTTGGGATAGAAACGGGTTTCTCGCGGGCTCCGACAGAGCACGTGCCCGCGATCTACATTCTGCCTTTCGTGCGCGGTCGGTCGATGGGGTCATGTGCCTCCGAGGGGGGTACGGCTCGCAGCGGCTCCTTTCGCTACTGGACCTCAAACCGTGCGCGCAATCAGGCAAGCCGCTGATCGGATTTAGCGATATCACCGCGCTGTTAGGGGTATTTGCCCGTTTCGGGGGATGGGCCATTCACGGCCCGATGGCTGGCTCACTTGTTTCTGATGCCTCTGTCTCTCATTTCTCGCGAGATCATCTGAAAGCGGCCCTCTTTGAGCCGGATCGTGAACGATCGGTACGCGAGGGATATGACCATGCGGGGGAAACGATCGAAGTTGCTCGAACGGGGACCGTATCGGGGCGACTTATCGGTGGCAACCTTACCATCCTCACCAGCCTCCTCGGTACCCCTTGGTTTCCGTCGCTCAAGGGTGCGATCCTTTTTATCGAAGATGTGGGGGAAGCACCGTATCGGATAGACCGGATGGTGACTCATCTGATTAATAGCGGCGTTCTTGCCGGAGTGCGCGGGATCGCTGCGGGACTCTTTGCCTCGTGCGACGCCGTCGATGCCACGGGCGAACCCCAACCTCCCGGATGGCGGCGGGTCATTCAGGAGCGACTCCTCCCCCTCAAGGTCCCCCTCGTGCTCGGGCTCCCCTTCGGCCACGTACCGTTCAACGCCGCTCTGCCTGTTGGTCAAACCGCGACGCTTGATGCAAAGCGGGGGGACCTCATCGTAGGGGGGAGGATGATGCGGGTGGGGTTGCGGCGGGTGAAGTAGGGATGCCACGGGAATGCCCCCAACAGCCTCGCACGTGTGCCTACTCAGATATCACCATTATTCATCGAGGAGCTCTTACTCATTTGTTTCTTAATGACCTCAGGACACTAATTGCCCCGAATTAAGGGCCATATCTCCACCCCGACCCTCTCAAAACCCCATTGAGCCAACCCGCTCCGGCATGGTAGAGAGGTCGCGCGCCGTAAGGCTCTGTATACGACGCTTTGTATCACGCTGCGGGGAGTGTCGGTCTCCCTTCTCCGCACCTCTCGAGGAAAATTGCCATGCCGCTATCAGTACCCACGGTAACATGCCGATCGATCGTTCCTACCGCCGATGCTGCCACCCGCTTAGGGGGGGGGGAGGTGGCTATCGAGGATTTTGATTGTGTCGAAATTTACTGCGAGTCGGCGAAGCAGCTTACTTTTATGCTCTCTCACGGCTTCGGCTTCCGTCCGATTGGGTACAAAGGCCCTGAGACGGGATGTCGCGATTCGGTTAGCTATGTTCTTCGACAGGGTGCTGTTCAGCTCGTGGTGACGTCGTACCTGACTCCGGCAAGTCCCATCGCACATTTTGTCGCGACCCACGGCACAGCGGTTCGCGATGTTGCCTATCGAGTGCCTGACTGCGAGGCGGCTTATTACGCGTCGCTCTCGCGGGGCGCGCAGAGTGCGGAGGCTCCGGCCGTGTGGTCTGACGAACACGGGTTTGTAAAGCGGGCTGCGATTCGCACGTACGGCGATACGATTCACTCGTTTGTCGAGCGCTCCTCATACACCGGCCTTTTCTGGCCTGGTTACGTTCCCTTTTCGACGGCATTCCCGGACGTAGTCGATGTTGCTGAGGCGGGTATTCAACGGATCGACCACGTCGTCGGGAATGTTGAGCTCGGAAAGATGGATGAGTGGGTTCAATTTTACCAGGATGTGCTTGGCTTCTCTCAGTTCAAACATTTTACTGATACCGATATCTCGACTGAGTATTCGGCGCTCATGTCAAAGGTGATGTCGGGCGGTTCCGGAAAGATTAAGATGCCGATCAACGAGCCGGCCCAGGGGCGGCGCAAGTCGCAGATCGAGGAGTATCTCGATTTCAACGGGGGACCGGGGGTTCAGCATATCGCCTTTCAAACCAACGATATACTCGGAGTGGTTGAAAGACTTCGCCAGCGAGGGGTTCGATTCCTGCGGGTGCCTAAAACGTATTATGACGAAGTGCCCCATCGGGTTGGGGGAATAAAGGAAGATCTCGAGCGGATAGCGGGGCTTGGCGTTCTGGTTGATCGCGATGAGGACGGCTATTTGCTTCAGATCTTCACGAAGACGATACACGACCGCCCGACACTCTTTTTCGAGATCATCCAGCGCGAGGGGTCTCAGGGGTTCGGTAAGGGGAACTTTAAGGCACTCTTTGAGGCGATAGAGCGCGAGCAGCAGGCTCGGGGGAATTTGTAGAACACAAATCGGGGGTCGGGCGATTACTCGTGGCATGGTACTATGGGGACGTTGGTTCCCCCTTGATAACCGCCACGCCTCGACCCTCATGCCTGTATGACTGCGAACGAATCCTTCACCACTCTCCCTCCTTTCAGGGCGGGGGGGGCCCCGGCATCACTCTCAATCGTCTGTCCCTGCTATAACGAGGAGGAAGTTCTCGCGGAGCTCCACCGTCGTCTTGTGGCAGTTATCGCCATCTGTGGCATCCCGACTGTTGAGGTCCTCCTCGTCGACGATGGGAGCCGGGATGCAACGTGGTCGATGATTCAGCAGCTTGCGGAGCGAGACTCACGAATACGGGCGATCAAACTATCGCGCAATTTCGGTCATCAACTCGCCCTCACCTGTGGTCTGGATCGATGCCAGGGGGATGTGGTGCTGATTATTGATGCCGATCTGCAGGACCCACCCGAGCTGCTTATGCCGATGCTTGAGAAGATGCGGGAGGGGTTTGATGTCGTCTACGGGGTGCGGCGTCGTCGTGAAGGAGAGTCTCCGTCCAAGCGATTCTTTGCGTACGCGTTTTATCGGATACTCAGTAGAGTCACCGGCGTCGCTATTCCCGCCGATACGGGCGATTTCAGGCTGGTGAGCCGTCGCGCCCTCAATACGCTGCTCCAGCTTCGGGAGCGTCACCGTTTTGTGCGCGGGATGGTACCGTGGATTGGATATAAGCAGGCACCTCTCGTCTACGATCGGCCGCAACGATTTGCGGGGGAGACAAAGTACCCGTTCCGTAAGTCGCTCAAGCTCGCATTCGATGCGATAACCTCGTTCTCAACTCACCCTTTACGCCTTGCATCATATCTTGGGCTGGGCGTATCGGGATTCGCGTTTCTCTACATCGTGGTGGTTGTGGTGCTAAAGCTGTGTGGCATTAACTTCCCGGGGTATACCTCCTTGATGGCTTCGATACTTCTCCTTGGAGGGGTACAGCTCGTCGTTCTTGGGATTGTGGGCGAGTACGTGGGGCGTATCTTCGAGCAAGGACAGAATAGGCCCCTCTATATCATTGATGATGAAGTGTATCAGCCAGTTCATAAAGAAAAATGAGTGATACTCAAAGAGAAGATGAAGAGAGGGGCCAACGGTTCGAACCATGACGAAACAGATTGCAATTATCGGGGGTGGCTACGGGGGATTATCGGCGGCGTACGATCTCGCTCGGAGCGGTTTTTTAGTGACAATTTTTGAGTCGGAGCCCAGTTTGGGGGGGCTCGCGGGAAGCTTTGAACTCTCCTCCGGGGTGTGGCTCGAAAAGTTTTATCACCACTGGTTTTCGAGTGATCGGGCGATTATGGACTGGTTACGAGAGATTGGGGCAGGGGATCTTATCGAGGAAAAGGCGTCACAAACGGGGCTCTATTACGCACATTCAATATTTCGGCTCTCTAGTCCGTTCGACCTTCTCTCATTTTCTCCGTTACCTCTCATCGACCGGATTCGCACCGGTCTTATGGTCCTGGCAGCCCGTCGGGTACGGGATTGGCGTACTCTCGAGCAAGAGAGCGCCGAGGAGTGGATTTGTCGTCTTGCGGGCCGGCGCAGCTTTGAGGTGATCTGGCACCCCCTTCTTGAAGGGAAATTCGGCGCAGTGTGGCGCGATGTTGCAGCGGTGTGGTTTTGGAACAAGATGAAGCTGCGAGGAGGAAGCCGTGGTAAGGGAGCAAAAGAGACGCTCTTTTATCTGCAGGGGGGTTTTCGGGCGGCGCTGGAGCGAATTGAGGCCACGCTACGGGCGCACGGAGTCGCGATCCATTGTGGGGAATCGGTTGCCCAGATAGAGCGGAAAGAGGGGGGAGGTATCGAAGTTGTCACCGCTCGTGGTGTGCGCCGTTTCGATGCGGCGCTCGTCACCACTCCGCTGCCGGTATTTCTCTCGATGGTGCCTTCACTCCCCGAAGAGTATCGCTCACGGTGCGCGCAGATTCCATTTCTCGGTAATGTGTGTCTGGTTCTTCGACTACGGCGTAGCCTCTCCTCAACCTACTGGCTGAACGTCGCTGATGTCGCATTCCCCTTTGTTGGGGTTATTGAGCATACTAATTTTGATAGTCCCGAGAAGTACGGCGGAGAACACATCGCCTACCTGTCCAAGTATCTCCCGACGACTGATCCCCTCTATAGCATGGGAGATCAGGAACTGGTCGAATACACCATGCCGCATCTCCAACGACTATTTCCTGAGTTTTCCGCCGATTGGATCATCGGCTCTTCGGTATGGCGAGCGCAATACAGCCAGCCGGTTGTCGTCAAAAACTACTCGTCGTTGATCCCGGCGTCCCGCTCCCCGATTGAGGGCATCTGGCTCTCGACGATGGCGCAGATCTACCCGGAGGATCGAGGAACGAACTACGCTGTCCAGTATGGAAGGCGGGTTGCGGCGGAGATGGCATCGTATCTGAGCGCGACCTCGTGAGCATTCGCTCAGATTGCCAGCCTGCCAAATCTGCGCGATCACATCTCTGATTAGATGTGGGCAGCTGTGTTAAGGCTGGGTAAAGATAGCCGCTAAGATTTGATTATTGCATCCGATTGCCCGATCGAAGCTTCATCGCTCCGGCGCTTTTCGATATACCATCTGATACACCTGCACCATCCGCGAGCGGAAGAGAGCCGCGCACGACATCAGATAAAAGTGCCACATCCGCTGAAACCGTTCGTCGTACCGCGTATCGAGCGTTGACCACCGAGCGGCAATGTTGTTGTCCCAAGCCATTAAGGTCTTATCGTAGCTGTCACCAAGATTATCGAGATGTTCGAGGATGAATGACGAGCGGGCGGGAGTGACCAACTCAGGCAGCGTGGGCAGATAGCCGTTCGGGAATATGTACCGCAAAATCCAGAGAAGGAATTCATCAACACGGGGGGATGAATAGCGCGTCACCGTTTCAGACGAGATCGCCTGCAGAGCAAAGATTCCATCGGATTCGAGTGCGCGATAAACCGCACCATAGAACGCTCCGAGATTTTTTCTTCCCACTGCTTCGACCATCTCTATCGAGACGACTCTATCGAAGGTACCGACTGGTTCGCGATAATCCTGCTCAAGGATTGTGACTGGTAGACCTGCGCACCGCTTTCGTGCATACACTGCTTGCTCGCGGGAGATGGTGACCCCCGTTACCGTCACTCCATACTCGCGCGCGGCAAACTCCGCGAAGTTACCCCAGCCGCAGCCTATATCGAGGACCGTCATCCCCACCTTGAGCTCAAGCTTTTGGCAGAGGAGTTCAAGCTTGGCTCGCTGAGCTTCTTCGAGGTTCTTTGCGCCTCGCCAGACCCCGCACGTATAAGTCATGGAGCGATCCAGCATCGCCTCAAAGAGGTCATTCCCGAGGTCATAGTGGCGGTGAGCAACCTGAAGCCCCCGTATGCCGTGCTGAAGATTAGCGAGACGAGACGCAGCCAGATAGCGAAGGAGCCGGAGGTGTCGGGCGATCTTTCGAGGGAGAGGTAGCTCTCCTCCCGGATCATTCTGAGCCGTAAAGAGGGCGACCATTGTCTCGTCCAGTCGAGGTGTTGACCAGCGACCTTCCATATAGGCATCACCGAGAAGGTCGATACCCTCTCGGGCGATCGCCTCTATCTCTGAGAGTGGGGTGATGGCGACGAGCGACGATGTGGCGGGAGATGAGTAAGAGTGAGGGGATGCAGAGTCGGGAGCGAGAGCGGTCGAGCCGTGAGAGAGGTAGTCGGTCATGGTTCTCCTTTGACGATACAAATGTTCCGGGCGAGGAGGTCGGTTTCGAGTATAGACAAAATTCTTCGAGGGTAGCTAGGGGGAGGGGAAAGGCTGGCAGTAAGGTCAAGGGAGTTTTTTCTGAATGTCAATAGGGATTTGGGTTGTCTCCCCGGTATTTAGTTGAACGGGGAGCGATTGTCGTGTACTATGATGGTAGTTTACTGCTGCTCGGTGAACTCGTTCATTCGGATAACGCTCGCAGGTAATTAGGTCAAAAGGTAGTTCGGAATAGATTTGCCGAACGCTCATTGGCCAAGCGCCGTCAGTCATGTTCCAGTCGAGTTTTTAGGCCTCAGTATTCGGAAAAATCGGGTGTTCATGGCACGCTGCCGGGTTGGTACGAGCCATTCGCACATTCTAGCAAGTAGTAGTCTCTCAGAGGCCTAATAGTATGAAAAAATTGTATGTTGGAGGATTAGATTTCTCCATCACCGACGCAGAACTTCGTCAACTTTTCGAAGAGTTCTCTCCTGTCCTGTCGTGCGCGGTTATCCGTGATCGTGACACGGGGGAATCCCGTGGTTTCGGATTTGTCGAGCTCGAAGATGAACAGGCCGATTCGGCCATCAGCGCTCTCGATGGAACAGAGTTCGCTGGCAGCCAGATCAAGGTGAACGAGGCCCGTCCGAAGCGCGATTTCGGCGACCGTCCTCCTCGCGATAATCGTGGTGGTGGGTACCGCTCGGGTGGCGGCGGTGGTGGTGGCGGCTATCGTTCGGGTGGCGGCTACGGCGGTCGGTCGGATGGCCCACGTCGCTCCGGCGGCGGTGGGGGTTACGGCGGCGGCGGACGTGGTGGTTCGTACTAAGGGGTAAGCCCTTAGGAACCGCAACCTGACCAGTCGGGTTTGCCACACAGAGTGTGAGAAAGGGGGGGGGTGAAATCGGCTCCTCCCCTTTTTTGTTTCAAATTGTGAAGATTGAAGCGGGAATAAAGGATGAAAAGATTTGCTAATCGATTTCTCATTTCGCTGGTGGTAGTAGCGAGTGCTGGGGTTGGGCCCGTTGTCGCTGAAAGTGTGGACCCCACTCCGACGGTTTCTCCAACTGCGACTGCACAGCCCAAAGGTCCACTCTGTCCAACGACGCAGGCTTGCGTTTCTCAGCAGGTCCCTCAGGTCTTACAGTCGTGCTTCGCGGCAGACCCATCGTGTACTTTGAAGAGTTCCGATAGATTCGCACTCACTGCGGAAGACCTCGCGAACAGAGCGATAGATGCTCGGAATTGTACGGATTCCAAGTTCCTGACCTCGAAGAAGAAGTGTAACGTCTGTTACCAAAGGGCGAAGAAACCGTTGAGCGTTCGTGCCGCGGGCTTTCTTTTTCGGGGACTGGTTGCTCAGGCGGTAAAAGTAGTTGAGGCCAAAAGAGTCGAGGCGTGTTCTGGTTTATAAATTAAGAAGGCGTCCAATATCGTAGAAGAAACTCCGCCTCCAGCCACTATGTGAGGTGAAAGGGCGGAGGAGAGTTGAACAACGAAAGAGCGGGGAAACGAAAAGGAAGAATAGGAGAAAAATAGGGAAAAAGAGGTGGAGCGGGTCAGCTTTTCACACGTTCATCATCCCTCAAACCGACCACCAGTTAGTAGTCGCAACGTTCCTGCCCGCCACCGCTCAATCCAACTTCGTTTCCGATAAGTACCTTTCGGCTCAACCAGTGGCAGAAGCGGAAAAGCGCTCACCCGACGCGCAATCAATATGAGGGCATGCCACGATATTCGCGTCATCGTCAGCCATCCCGTCCCAGGAACGGCCACAAGAGTGGTGATAAGCGATCGCGGGGTGAGGGGGCGCAGGGAGCCGGTTATACCGGCCGCGAACGAGGGAAGTGAAAAATTCGTCGACGGAGAAGCTATCGTTGAGAGAGCATCCTCCAACTCCGCATCTGGTCCGGAGCTATGAAACAGCTCCACCGTTATGGAGAGGTTATTAAAGGCGGGGTGTGCAGTTCGGGGTGACAGATTACATTTCGTCACTAGTGGCCTGAAGCCGGCTCGCACACAATCTGACGAGCCATTCTCATCCTCTCCACCGGTCTCCTTTTCGTCCCGCCGAGTAATCGTTACCCGATACATCCCGGTCCGGTCGAGAAAAGGTGATACACAAAACATTTTGGGAAAAACAAACCGTGATTCCTCTTGAGGCGCTTCCCCGTTGTTGTGGCTATTCACCGCACGCCGCCATGCGAAGTATCGGTGCGTCTGTCCGAACGTGTTGTGCACTTCACACACGATCTGATCAACGATACCGTCCCGCTCGACGAGGTAAAAATTCACGGGATTAAACGCGTAGCCAAGTATCCGTGGGGTTGTCAAAAGAACGATCCGCGCTCCATCAACGCACCCACCCTGTTGCTCGAGAAAGGTGATGAGCCGTTTGCGGAGCGGCCCGAGAGATGAAGTGGTCGACTGAGCGCACTCGTTATCTTTCTCGTGCATAAAATCGCGATCCCGAACCGAGAGAAGCGCGATGGTATTTATGCCAAAGAGGAGGGGATACCGAGGCGGAACGGTACCCTCAGAAAGATCAAACGCGAGCATCATCAGCGGATACGCGAATGAGTGATCCAGTTCGCGGCGCCGGTGATGCCAGACAGTACCCCTGAAGAGCTGGTGACCAGTCCTCAAGTAATCGCCCGTATCGGTAGACCCTGGCCCCACTCACCCTCCTTGACGACCGAACCCCGTGATCCCCCACTTATCCGCCACCGCGAGGGCCGAGACGACTCCGTCCTCGTGGAAGCCGTAGCGGAGATGCGCCCCACAATAGAAGGTGTTCCGCTCACCCTGAAGCTCAGCGATCTCGTCTTGGCTCGCAACCGAGCGGGTTGTGTACTCGGGATGGGTGTATACCGTTTCGTAGATTATCGTTTCCTCGCGGGGGCGTACGGCGGGATTGAGAGTGACCAGATATTCACGGGCGGTGCGAAGCCCCTGGAGTCGGTTCATGGAGTAGGTGATTGAGACGGGAGCAGTGGGCAGCTGTTCCTGTTGCAAGCGGGTAAGGGGGGTGGTGATCTGCGGAGCGCTATCTTCGGCACTCTTCCCCCGTAGCGTGTAATTCCATGATGCCCAGAGATGACGACGGGGCGGCATGAGTGATGTATCAGTATGGAGAATCGTCCGGTTGTGGTGATACCGCCAACTGCCGAGAGCAGCCTGTTCGGCGGGTGAGGGATCGGCGAGAAGTGCGAGCGCCTCATCGGCGTGACACGCGAGAATAACAGCATCAAAACGCTCGTTGGTTCCATCGGCTGCTCCCTCCGCCGTGTTGATTCCGCCCCCGAGAGTAAGCACGACCCCGCCTTCGGTTCCGTCTCGCGTGATTCGACTCACTGGTGCATCGGTTCGAATAGTCCCCCGAAAAATATTCTCGAACGCTCTCAGGTAGGTGTGACTACCCCCAATCACCGTCTGCCACTGAGGACGGGTGTGCAGTTCGAGCATCCCGTGATTACGAAAAAAAGTGAGGAAGGTAACCGCGGGAAACTCAAGAATATGGGCATCCGGACTTGACCAGATCGAAGCGGCGAGAGGAATGAGGTAATGGGTGATGAAAACATCGCTTAGGTTGAGAGCGCGAACATAGTCCCCGAGCGTTTCGTCTTGCAGACTTCCCGAACGAAGGTCCTCAAGGGCGCGTCGATTAAATCGTCGCTGCTCCATCACCATCCGACAAAACGCAGGGCGGAGAAAATTTCCGGGGGAGCGGAGAAGATCGATCAGGTCGGGACCGCGATAGTGGAGACCACTTGTTTCGTCATAAAATCCGAAGGTCATCTCCGCATCACGACGAGGGACCTCGAGAAGATCGAGAAAACGGTAAAAATGGGTGTAATTGACAGGATTGCAGACGATAAAGCCGGTATCAACCGAGGTGCCGGCATCGGGCCCATCAGGGATGACTATGGTGTTTGTGTGCCCTCCAATCCGTCTCTCGCGTTCGAAGAGCACGACATCGTGAGTGGGGGCTAGGTGAGGTGACCCAACGATATCCGCCTTACCAGCCACCGGGAGACTCCCCGAGAGAAGTGAGGCAATCGTGATACCGGAGATTCCACCCCCGACAACGGCTACTCTTTTCCGTGTTCCATCCGCGACCATATCGTTCGTGCAATCCAGGCGTACAGGGGAAAGGGAAGGATGCGCCCAATCTTCATTAAGCGCGAGAAGAGCCACGGGAAGGTTACCTCGGAATCTCCTCGCCCGATGCCGTCAGCCATACATCTGACTGCGTCGTCGCACTCCATCAAAAAGGGCATGTGAAACTCATTCGTATCGGTCATCGGGGTTTTCACAAAACCGGGATTGACTATCGTCACCCCAATACCCATCGGTTCGAGCTGAAACCGAATGCTCTCAAGGAAGTGAATCATCGCTGACTTTGATGCGCCGTATGCCCCCGAGGTCGGTAGCCCCCGGAACCCGGCGATACTCGCCACCCCCACAATCCGCCCCTTCCCCCGTTTGCGCATTGAAGGAAGCACCACCTCGATACACCGGAGCAGTCCGCCATAGTTGACATTCATCACCGAGAGAAACTTTTCCGTCGAGAAGGAGTTTAGCGAGACGTATTCGTTAATCCCCGCATTCGCGACCACGATATCGATGGGGCCCATCTCGCTCTCAATGGCAGTGACAACCGATTGAAGCGAATCAAGCGATGATACATCTGCTGGATACGCGCGTGCCCGAGGAGTTGCATCGGGAAACTGAGTGGTTATCCGATCAACCAATCCAGCGAGGGAATCGGCTCGACGGGCCGAGAGCGCAACCCGCGCTCCCCGGCGCACGCATTCAACAGCGAACGCTTCGCCAATCCCGCTGCTGGCGCCGGTGATCCAGATAATCGAATGTGAGAGAGGGTCCATAGTGGGAGGTGGGAAGAGGGGAGGAGATAGGCGAGACGGGGGGCCACAGCGATCCCGAATGGAGGGATTGAACACGAGGAGGGATGGTTTTGCAAGGGGGCAGGTCGAGTGGAGAGGCCGTAATTTGCCCAATTGCTCAGATTCGAGTCGCGTTACCGAAGCCGAACACGATTACTGCGCTCAATCGATCCGAAGAACCTCCCTTGAGCCCTGCAATTCATCCCCGACTTCGTATCGGACATCGTGAATGTCGCGATGCCTTTGGAATTACTTCTCGCCGTAGTATCGACGCTCCGATCGGCGTTTGAGCAGATAATCGATACAGACGCTCGCTTTAAAGGCTCCGGGTCATCCTCATCTTCAATGGTGACCGTCGTTACTTCGAATTCTGATCGCGAACGCTTTACCCGACCCAGTTGCACTAGGTCAATTTTCACCGTCTCCCTTCGGCGTTTCGGTTTTGCGGTCGGGGTAGCCGTTCGAGTTGGTGTCGGGGTTGCTGTCGCGGTGGTGGTTGGAGTTGCCGTTGCAGTGGCGGTCGGTGTCTGAGTTGGTTGGGTAGTCGGAGTTCGAGTAGCCGTCGAGGTCGCCGTTGCGGTTGCGCTCGGGGTTGCTGTGGGGCTTGGCGAGGCGGTTGCGGTTGCAGTCGGCGTCTGGGTTGGTTGTGGGGATGGTGTGTGCGTTGCCGTTGAGGTTGCGGTTGCCGTCGATGACGCAGTGGCGGTCGGTGTCTGAGTTGGTTGGGTGGTCGGAGTCCGAGTAGCCGTCGAGGTCGCCGTTGCGGTTGCGATTGGGGTTACTGTGGGGCTTGGTGAGGCGGTTGCTGTTGCAGTCGGCGTCTGGGTTGGTTGTGGGGATGGTGTGTGCGTTGCCGTTGAGGTTGCGGTTGCCGTCGATGACGCAGTGGCGGTCGGTGTCTGAGTTGGTTGGGTTGTCGGAGTCCGAGTAGCCGTCGAGGTCGCCGTTGCGGTTGCGCTCGGGGTTACTGTGGGGCTTGGCGAGGCGGTTGCTGTTGCAGATGGCATCTGGGTTGGTTGCGGGGATGGTGTGTGCGTTGCCGTTGAGGTAGCGGTTGCCGTTGATGACGCAGTGGCGGTCGGTGTCTGCGTTGGCTGAGGAGTGGGAGTACGTGTTGCCGTCGCGGTCCACGTGGGCAGTGGAGTCCATGTCGGCACCGGGGTCCACGTGGGCACAGTGGTTGCGGTTGAAGTGGGGGTAGGGCTAATAGTCGCCGTCGGTGTTGGAGTGGCGGAAATGGCGTAATCCTGGTCGGAGAACGCGATGCGTGGAGTAGCTCCCGAGAAATAATCCTTCACCGTGATGGAGCCGAAACCGCTTCGGGTAAGCACGAGATCAGTTCCGACCTGAGCGTCCGAAAACTGTGACCTCGCAAGAGTACCGATTGATATTTCATCGTTTGTTGATGCTGAGAATACGACATCATCTCCAAATGAAGTTGCAGCCCCGAAGCCACTCACGACGTTTGCAAGATTGTTCAAGTAAATCTGATCGCTGCTTCGTGAACCCACGATATTCTCAATGCGGGCGGTATCCGAGGAGAGGAACACTCCCGACCCAGATGTTTTGGAGGTAACGATTGTGCCGGACGGGACAGGAGTTGCCGAGTAAGTGATTGAATTGAAAGATGAATTGGTGGTGATAACTCCCCCGGGTCGAAGGTCGATGCGAAACCCCGAACTGTTAAGAGGGAGCGAGGAGAGATCAACGGTATCAACACCGCCCTCATCCCATATCGAGACCTTCGCGTTCACCGTGGTGTTCACATACGTTGAGGTCCCCACCTGATATTGATTAGCCCGCGTTGGGAGCGAATACGAAGTGCCCGTGGTCCGGCCTCCTCTGCTCCCGTACATAAATTGAAGGGCCTCGATATCGTACGACATTGGCAACCCTGCGGAGTTGCCGGTGAAATTGTAGGTCATCACCGTCGATGACGTGTTATCCTCCGCGGGGGGGAGGTTCGGGGACGAGTCGTGGGGATGCTTGAGACCGAGCGCGTGACCTATTTCATGAATCAGCGTCATGTAGCCATGATACCCCGGGGGCATCCGAAATCCATTCGTATTGTTCGAATTGTCGTAACTCGGGTTAAGATGAACGTCTGATGAGATACTGGAAGAACTGTTGCTTGCGGGATAGTAGGCGTAGGCGTAGCTGGGGTTATTCGAGAAGAGGATGCGAACCTGACCTATCTGGCTTGAGCTCTCAACTACTTCGACAAAGTCGACGTTCGTTATCTCGGACAGGTGACCCATGATCACTCGAACCGAGGCCTTTATCGGCTCACTCACCTCTCTGACTCCCGTCTCGGAGCCTCCGTACGCCCCCGCAAATACAGCATCGCTGTAAAAGCTGTAGGTTATAACCCCGCTTACTGACGGATCCAGCCGATACCCCGATAGGATGCCGTCGATCCGGGGTATTCCGGGTCGCGCAATAATTGAGGGTTGCGGACCCCTGGGGTCGATAAAAACTCTTGGATTATCGGGAGTAATCAGTGGCTGGCTGTAGCTTGCCACGGGAAAGCACATACCCGCGAGGAGAAGCACGGCGCTCCCGCTTAACTTTCGAACGGAGCGAACTGACCACCAACGACCCATCATTACTCACATCCCCCAGAATGACCACCTGATTGAGTATGCCGTTTTGAGTCCTTGATGTGCTTTTAGGAGATATGAGGGTAACAAAAAATGGGCTCACCTCCCTCGGTCGCCCTCAATTTGCATCTATCTCGCAAAAATGGCACTTTTGATTCGGTCGAAAAGGTTGATAAGTTCGGTTCGGTTAAGGTTTTCAAGGGTTTGTGAGAAGTCGGTCGAAAAGGATACTTTTGGTGACACAAGGCCGAAGCCACCCGGGGCTCGTCGACAAGATGGCGCGATGAATGGGCTGCACTGGGAGAGCTGAAAGGAAGGGCGATAACGTGATAGTGCGACAACGTGGTAGTGCCGCGGCGATACCACGTTGTCGCACCTGTCATTATGATTTCTCCCTCCGCAGCTCTTATCGTCCCGTTCGAGGGTCAAGAGCTCCTCTTTGTTGGCGAGTTGACCAAGAGTCCCCAATTTTTTCTCATTCAGCTCCCCGCATCCCCCCCTCTGGCTCGTTTCGAGTTCCTCAGGGGTGAGGTGCTAGAGAGTGCGCCACGGCCTCGGCGTCGAACTGAGAGGAGTGCGGACCTGTTTATGGTTCCGTACATCCCAAACTCGCACTCGAAGTACACAACTATCTATCAGTGGTTGCGTACTCTCTACCCGGGAACCCGCATCTGGGTGTACGGCCCGGAGGAGCGGTTTCACCTCGGGTGGCCGGTTATCAAGTGGCAAGGAGCGGTCGGCTCATGGCTGGACTGGCTCGATTCGTTGGAGCCTCGCCGACCCTGACTCGCCACAGTCCTCAACATTCCCGATCCAAGAGCCAGCCATCCTCGGGTGCCTGGCTCTTTTCTTCAGATACTCTCCTCAATCGCAGAGACAAGTCTTTGAGAACCTCCTTCACCAACTCCGCAGTTCCGCGCTCACAAAAGATGGGGATCGCTACAGTTGGACGGAGTGTGGATGAGGATCGACATCGTGAACCCGTTTATCTCAGGAGCTTTGAAGTCGGGAGCGCGTAGCGCCTTATGAACCTCATTTTCATCGTTTTTTCGCCCGGATGTTCTTTTACCACGCATCGAGCGGTCCGAGATGGTACGAATGGTCGACGTGGCGTCTCCGGGGGCAACGGTCGGCTGGTCGATCCTCATCCTCTGTGCCCCTGAGGCAAAGAGGTTCGGTGAAAGAAAAGTTCGAGGCTACGGTTTCGTGACAGGGGCTCTTGATTGCGGTGATCCTTCGGGTATGATATCGCCGTTGTTAATCAAGGTTCATGTCGAAAACAGCGTCAAAATTTGCTGCAGCGCTCGTTGCGGTTATTGTGATTTTGGTCAATTCGTTCTTCGTCGTCGGTCCGACGGAGGGAGCGACCATTCAGCGGTTAGGGGTAGTTCGCCCAGTCAGCCTCGCGCCAGGGCCTCACTTCAAGATTCCTCTGGTGGAGAGTTACACTCGATACACGGTCGGGGTGCGCAAGCACGAGATAACGGTCCAATCAAAGACCAGAGATCTCCAGCCGGTCGAAGCCACCTTTGTGCTCAACATCGGTATCGATCGGGCGAGCCTTCCGTCGATTCGCCGAGATCTTGGCAGTCTCAATGATCTCGACGATCGGATCGTGATTCCACAGACGCAAGAAGCGTTCAATCAGGCGGCTGCAAGCTTTACAGCAGAGGAGGTGATCACCAAGAGGTCTGACCTCAAGGGGAGCTTTGACTCCCTAGTGGGAAGCCGCCTCGAGCCGTACGGGATTCTCGTTCGCGATGCCGCGGTTGCCACACTCCAGTTCTCTGACAAGTTCGATGAGGCTGTCGAGCAGAAGCAGATAGCGGAGCAAAATGCGCGAAAGGCCGCATATCTTGCCGAGGAAGCGGAGCAGAATGCCGTGGCAGCTGTCAACAGGGCCCGGGGTGAAGCCGAAGCCCAACGACTGGAAGCAGAGGCGCTCAAATCAGCCGGGGGTAGTCTCGTCTTACAAGCTCGAGCGATCGACAAGTGGGACGGTCATTTCCCGCAGGTTCTCGGCGGAAATGGTGTTCTTCCTTTTATGAACATCGAAAATCCGCAGTAGCTACAGTGCGTTACGCGGATGGCGCCTTTGGCGAATTCCGAGAGGGGGGTGGTGATCAGTGTCTGATCCTCCCCCCGTTTTTTTAATTTTCAGCTCGTGTCAGGGACCACGAGCGGCTTCCGAAAGGTGGGCGGCTGCAGCGCTGCAACTCAAGCCCAGCCTCTATCTTCAGCCTCTCGAGGCATGGTCGCGGCAGGTGGAAAGGCGGGGTGAGGCCGGTCAAATGTCGGATTAACGGTCGCCTCGCTCAGCGACATATATCAGTTACGTCGGTGGAGTCCTATTCCCGTGTGACTCTCGGCATTACGCAGATCGCACAGCTGGTGCGGACAGGAGGTTGTGAAGAAAAAGACCTCAATGACTGAGACGAGCTCCTTTATTACCAACCTCTCCTTCGATGAAGCCTATGCGGTGCACATCCTCAGGATGAAAACGGACGAGAGCAAGATCTACTATTCGGGCAAAAAATGGCCCATTTCTTCACCAAAGCCGCGTATCAAAAAATCCCCTTAGATTTGAGCCCATTGCTTCAAACACGACGCTACTAGTATATGAAGACGCACACCGAGGGGCATCATAACCTCTCAAAAAACACCCTTTACACCCTTGTTCCGCTCAAATTCCCTCCCACCCGGTCTCGTTCGTGGTTACCGACCCAGGCGGAGGAAGAATTTGAAAAAATTAAAATGGAGAACCGCGATGCCCGATGGCTTTCCCAGGATCTTCGCCATGACTGCGATCGGCATCGGTGATAGAGAGAGAGAAGATCGCGAAAGGGGAGTGCCGGATGGGGGCTCTTCCCGCCGAGCAATCCCCGAGCTGGCCGGAGTGATTACTACCCCCGCCCGCATCGCGACATCGCTCTTGATGGCGACGGGATGGGTTGTACCCGGGGCCACCCAGCTTAAATTTGGGCGGTTACCATCACAAAAACACCTTCTCCCGAATCTTCCAGAACGGTTTCTGCTTTCGGGCTATTATAAAGAGCGGCAACCGAAAAAGATGCTGATGTCGGAGAGCGTCAGATACGGATGTGATCGTGAGGGGCAGCCCGGGGGCTTTGTGATGCATGCGGACAAAGTTGTAGTAAAAGACCTGCGCGTCGGTGGCCGTTTGAAAAAAGAATGACTCAGAGAGGTGCTGAGCATCGAGGTCATAGTAGCGAACCTCGAGACGTTCCGTTCCCTTGGCGTCTATCTTGCGTTCGAGGATCATAGTGTCAGGGCGCATGACATGGGTATCTTTGGCGGCTGCTGCAGCCTTGAGTTTAGCATCGTCATCGACAAACTCGCTCTGACATGCGATGCACCGATCAGCATCAACATCGTTCTGTGCTCCGCACGACCCGCAATCGCGGAACCGATACCGAAATCCGCACGGTACCAGGCTCCCATCATCGGGGTTCTCTATTGCACCGGCACATTTGTTCCCGAAATGTTCTGCAACCTCGCCCTGAGGAGTGGTGGTTCCCCAGAATGTGTTGGTGTGATCGCATTCGGGGCACGAAACGGAAACGGGAACACAATCGCTGCGGGGGCGACGGTCGGCGACAATCGGGCTGAAAATATCATGGGGGACTCCGGTATAATCAAGAATGAGGCAATCCTTTTTTCCCTGAAATAGGCGAAGTCCTCGGCCGACTATCTGCTGATAGAGGCTCACCGACTCAGTTGGCCGTAAGATCGCGATCAGGTCGACATGCGGGGCATCGAATCCGGTGGTCAGGACCGAGACATTGACGAGGTACTGGATCTGCTGGGTGCGAAATCGATCAATGACCTGATCCCGCTCCTCAGTCGGCATATCGCCTATCACCATCCCCGATTCAGTTCGGGGAAGATAGCGGAGAATCTCTTTGGCGTGACGCACCGAGGCGGTAAAAATAAGCACGCCACGGCGATTCTCGGCCATCTCGATAATGTTGTGCATGATGACCGGCGTAATGCGGGCCTGGTCTTTAAGGATCGCCTCGATCTCCTCCAGTTTAAATGCTTGTTGCCCGCTGGGCAGTTTGAGGCTTGAGAAGTCATAGCTCGCGACTGGGGCATCAATCTGAATCGGTGGAGTAAGGTAGCCGTCATCTATCATCTGCCGAAGCGATATCTCGAAGATGCAGGTACGAAATAACCGCGGTTCTTCGGTGCACAAGAAGCCTTGATAATTGAACTGGTAGATCCATCCGGTATCGAGCCGATACGGAGTTGCGGTTAATCCGAGGATGCAGAGATTTGGATTTCGCTTGAGGACCGCCTCGATCACTTCGGTGTATTGCGTTCCATCATCCCCCGAGACCCTATGACACTCATCGATTACGAGGAGGGAAAAATCGTCAAAGAAGGAAGAAGAGGCGCGAGCGACCGACTGAATGCTTCCGAAGATTACCTTATCGTCGACATCTTTCTGGTTGAGTCCCGCGGCGTAAATCCCCGCAGAGAGCCCATAGCCTTTGAACTTCGCATGATTCTGCTCGACGAGCTCTTTGACATGAGCGAGGACTAATACCCGTCCCCGCGCGACCTTGGCAAGCTCGGCGATGATGACACTTTTTCCCGCGCCGGTTGGCAAAACGATGACCGCGGGCTTTCGTGAGCGGCGAAAATGTTTGAGGGTGGCTTGGACCGCGGAAGCTTGGTAGGGGCGCAGGGAGAACATAAGATGTGAGGGGGGAGGAATAAGGGGGATGGTTCAAAAAAGGTATGAGAGAGAGCGGTCGGTGCTCTCTCTCGGATTGACTGCGCATTAGTAGCCTCGCTTAACTCAGCGAGTCCTCTGGAATAGCGCAGCTTCTGTCTTCCTAATGACCCGCAGCGCAGCACGTCGGAGAAGATAGGCCGCACTGCAAAGTACTCCTAACACAACGATTGTCTGCCATCCCTCTTTTGCTCCGGCTATCACAGCGGCGAGCGCTCTGAAGCCATCGAAACCTACTATGGGAAGTAGATTGAAGTCGGCGATCTCCACCGACAGCCAAAGAACGGCATAAAGCCACATGCGGGGGCCATAGGATGAAGCCCGTATGAATAACCTGAAAATGGTCAGGGGGCCAACGAGCACACCCGATGATAATTGTCTGATGAGCGCTTGGACGCTGATTGGAAGATACTCCTTGGTCACCCAGCGAGCGAGAGGCTTCGCCATCACGATGATGCTTAGCCAATTGCTGATCACCCCACCCAGAGCAATGAGGAGGGAGGTTGGTGCATCTTTCTCGGAGAGCCAGCCGGATTGGTCTTGGTAGAGAGCCACGAGGTCAGGCTTCGCTTCGATCGATAACTGTGCTGCGTGACGAGAATCCGCGATGAAACTGACATATCCGCCGATGGGCAGAAGTCTCACGTGGAAGACCGTACCACCTATCGGAATACTCGCGAGGCTCGGACCAATCCCAACATTAAACGTTGGCACGGTCGTTCCGGTCGAGAGGGCGGCCACAAAATGACCGTATTCGTGCACCAAAACGACCAGAAAAACCCCTCCAACCGCAATCGCGGAAGCGCAGATCGCCGTTTTTACCCTTTCCATGAACCTAGTAAGTAACCGTTATAGGGTAGTCCTTCAGAGGTCTGATTGCAAATGGAGCAGGTGTTTGCTGGGGAGGTGCATAAGGGTAGTTGAGCGTTGGAGGTAACGGGGAGGGTCGTCTAATCCACCCACTGCCCACTCGCAAATCGTCGCACTGGCTCGGCATCCTCCCACACCGAGGGGGCAAGCGCGTCGACGATGACAACCCCTTGAGAGAGGAGAATAATCCGGTCTGATATGCGGCGCGCGCTCTCCATGTCGTGGGTGACGACGATCGAGGTGATGCCGAGCTCGTCGCGGAGGCGGATGATGAGGTCGTCGATGCGGTTGCGGGAGGTGGGATCGAGGCCCGTGGTGGGTTCGTCGAAGAGCACGACCCGCGGTGAGCTTGCCAGGGCACGGGCGAGGCCAACCCGCTTGCGTTGTCCCCCCGAGAGCTGGGCAGGAAGTCGTTGCGCAAACCCCGATAATCCAACGAGCCCTAATTTTTCCTCAACGACTGACGCGATCTTTGATTCATCCCGCTCGCCGTATTCGCGCAGCGGAAAAGCGATATTCTCGAATACGGTGAGGGAGTCGAAGAGGGCTGCCCCTTGGAAGAGCATCCCGACCTCCTTGCGCATGTGTCGTAATTCCTCGCGATTAAGATGCGCAAGGTTACTCCCTTCTACCAAGACCTCTCCTGAGGTCGGGGTCAGGAGGCCGATGAGGAGTTTGAGGAGAACCGTCTTGCCGGTGCCGCTGGGCCCAAGAAGGGTGACCACTTCTCGCTCACGAATCGAAAACGAAATGTCTCGATGAATCAACGTCTTGCCAAATCGAACTGAGACGTTGCGAAAGTCAATGAGAGGAGGGGTAGTCATGGGGTTTTAGTGAAGGTGGGGATCGGTGGGTGAGCGGGCCAGAAAACTTTCACCGGGCCAGGTTTTCCGCAAAACGCTCGCAGAGATAATACCGGGTCGGAGGCGGGAAGCCAACTGGGTGCGGGAAGGGCCCATGCAACGCCTGCTCCACCGAAGGTGATTGCGCTCATTTCGATCGATCTTGCCAGTCTGCATCTCTGAATGCGATCATTGACCCGACTTTGCTCGGGTCGTTGTTAGTTGTTATTGCCTTCATCGTCTTTAGCCCATCCATCCTCAATCATCAACCAAGAAAGTGGGGGAGTCCGTATTGATCCAACTCATCCCCTGGGGGGCCTGCTCCGAGGGAATGTCCGGAATCAGATCAGCGAGTTCGTTGCCACCAATCCGAAGAAACTGATGGCGATCATTAAGGGCCAAGGGTGACGACTGATGGTAATTGCATCGTGATCAGCACCCTCATCGAGTCCACGAACCCGAATCGTGAGAAGCGGATGGTCGAGTTGGGAGAGTGTCATGATGTCTTGCTTATTCGGAGAAGGTTACTCTGTCGTGATGGGAATCTGGTCGTGACCTGTCGAGAGGAAAGAGGCGATAATCCTCTCTCAGTCCGGGGACGGCACGGCAATTTGTCGGGACGAGCTGATGCAATATGTGCCGATTGTTGGGGCGATTCCTCCTAAATCGTTTGAGGTGAAACGATCTTCTTTGACAGATTCTCGGAGACCAAGATTCGTCTCGAAGGGCGATGAAGAAAGTTTCTGTCGACCAAATTTCTCCTGTTTTGACGGGACGAGGAGAGGCTGACAAAAAAGGGGAAACGTGCCCTCAGAGGCACGGTCAAGAGTTTTTTTGAAGCCGACGAAGTCGGCGTCAAATTATCACATGTCACAACAGGAAATCACTTTTGACCCCCATGCGTGATGTTGAATGCCATTTTCAACCCGCATTGTCGGAAAGGTAAAAACTGATTCTGTCAAGAAAGATCCTCATCTTGGTGGAGTCCGAAATATCTTTTGACGATACGACATCTCCTCTCCGTATTCCTTCAATATCTTCGGCGTTAAATGACATCCTTGAGTTTGAGAAGAGTCCATTCAGCTTTTCAAGCGTTCCTCCATTCCAGTTCATGATGCCTCCATTACTGCAGCTCTCACTCGCCTCAAATTCTATCGGCGCTCCATTGATCTGTTCAAGTGATAGCAGGGTGATACCAGCGAATACGCCATGAGCTGTCTTCCAATCCGAGGGAGATTGGCCGCCATTCGCTCTTATATCAACGCTCTCCGGATTCCTGCGTGATGGAGTGCGATCGCACGTGTGTTGGTCCAGAGGCGACGGCTCTGAGGCCTGGTTGGAGGGATCGTCGCGCCAAAAGATACCGATCTCCTTGTTGGTGCCTCTAAATAGTATGGTAGCACACCGTAATCTCCCGTCTTCCTCCTGTAAGACAACTCTCGTCAGATTCGGTTTCCCGTAAATGGTGGCCAGCTCATCTTCACCGACCTTCGAAGATATCCTTCCAACACCCCGGGGATATAGAATTAGACTGTTCTCGGCTTGTGAAATCTGACCGACCAGGCAAATGGAACAGAGAGGAAGGGTAATAATTTTTTTGAGGACCATGGTATATCAATTGGATGGAGGGAACATCTATTTTCACCATTAGCAAACTCGGGGACGACGGCGTGACTCTACGATTCACCGATGTTCCTTCGCTGGGGGAAACAGACGTTCCTGAATTCAGCTATTACTTCGGCCCGGCTGATGAAATAATGTGGCCTGAATGCATTATGGGGCGGCGAACCCTTAGTACCGCGTCATCACTTCCTCTTATTGACACCGATTAAACCGTTTCGGCAACGCGTTTAAATGACGAATGAGAGCGGCGAGGTAGTCGCCATTCCGGAGCCGTGTATCTGGTAGTGCACCTTGTTCGTGCACAGGCTTGCAATATCGCGCTGCCGTGAGCTTAGCCTGTTGAGCCAAATCAAACAGTCGTTCGGCTCTTGCCTGTAAAGCCCGAAGCCTCGCACTCGTTGTAAATCGCTGACATATAGCCGCAGAACACCGATACAGCTGTCCAGAATAAAGCTTCTCTATCTCTTTCTCAATTTCGCCCTGTTCTCTCGGGCCAGCTTGCCACCGACGACTGGCGCTTCTGTCGCCACATTCTCGGGCTTTGACGTAGAATCGGGCCAATCGATTGGACAATGACATTGCTGCAGCCTTCACGCCCTGCACATCTTTATCTACTCGGATTCTTTTACACACCATGCTGATGGGAAGTCGGCGCCATGAGTCATCTATCCCTGATAAGTTGGAAAATAACTTGTGGAAGGCATCATCGATCCCATCCCCATTTTTGTCTCCTTGCGGTTTAGGAAATCTGCCCTGAAAAGCCTCTGAGGTATCACTCTTGCCGTCACCGTCTGAATCAACATCCCTGAAGTCTGGCTTGCCATCTTGGTCAGTATCAACGAATCCCTTCAAGCCCTCATACACGTCATCAATTCCGTCAGCATTAGTATCCCGACCGCTAGGCCGTTTGGGCTGTCGATCTGAAACTTGGTTTTCCAAAAAGTCGGGAAGGCCATCACTGTCAGAATCCACGTCTTGAAAATCAGGCTTACCGTCACGTTCGGTATCGGGTATATCCATAGCTCTTCCGCCTCTGTCAGGATCGTATTGATCCACCAAACCATCCCCGTCAATGTCAGCGGTCGAATCAGCAATACCATCTCTATTATCATCACGCCCACCTCCCTCAAGGATATCGTGGATACCGTCGTTGTCTGAATCACGATCATAGGCATCCAAAATACCATCCCCATCAGTGTCCCCAGGTCCATCGAAAATATTTGGAATGCCATCGTCATCGAGATCGACATCAACCGCTTTTGTCGGAGTTGTGGTGGGTGGGGTGGTCGGAGTTGGGGTAGCTGTGGGGGTGGAGGTTCTCGTTGGGATAGCAGTCGGTGTCTCTGTCAGTGTAACGGTCGGAGAGGGGGTATGGGTGGCCGTGCTCGTCGGAGTGCCGGTGGGAGGCGGTGAATAGGTATGAGTCGGCGAGGCCGTTGGTGTATGAGAGTGGGAAGGGGTGAATGTTGATGTACTCGTCGGGAGCGTGGTCGGTGTTTCTGTTGGCAGAGCGGTTGGCATCGAGGTGTGAGTGGCCGTTGCGGTATGTGATGGCGTCGGGATTGGTGTTGAGGTATCGGTTGGAGTCGGGGTATGGGTCTGTGTAGCGGTAAAGCTTGCCGTGGGGCTAATGGTTGCTGTACGGGTCGGAGAGGGGGTGGGGGTTGCCGTTGTCGTTCGTGTGGGGCTGGGTGATGAGGTTGGTGTCGGAGTGGCAGTGGCTGTCGAAGTCACGGTGGGTACAGACGTGGAAGTCGAGGTTGGGGAGCGTGTTGGTGTTGGTGTGGGGCCGTTGCAGATGAGGGCATTAATAGGTTGGTCGTCGGTGGTATCATTCGTCGTATCGATTGAGATGCTCTCAATATGTCCGACAGCCGAGAAAATATAAGTTGCATCAGTGTTCGGAATATTGATGTCGAACGAGAGGTGCCTGGATGAGCCAGCAGGAATTTGAAATAGCTGAGTCCATGTTAGTGCTGTCCCTGAAAGAGTTGGGTCGGCGATTGATGCGCCGTTAAATGAACTGCTCGATGGAATGTACGTCGCACCGGATGGACTAGAAGGGATGTTAACAACCATATCGTCAAGATTTACCGGGGTACTCCCATTATTCGTTATAGACAGCGTCATCGAACTCGTGCCACCTCCGGTGGTGCAAATAGGACTCCCAACAAAGGAGCTGAGGATAACGCTATTGGTTGGGGGGGAGATGGGATTGAGAGTAACGGGATAACTTCCGGTGTATTTAATCGGTCCCCCGCTAATTATGTAATTAACGGGCTTGATCGTGGTCGAGGTATTTGTCGTTCCCTTCACACGGAATTTAAATGTTTGTGTGTATGCCTTGTTCGAGGTTCCCCAACCAGAGAGGTTCAGATTCTCGGTGAACGTGGAACCGCCTGAGATGGCCGTTTGAACTGAATACAGCTCAAACACATCGGCTCGCCACGAATCCAACGAGGCAGGGGTGAGTGCGAAGGGACCAGCCGAACCACCAGGCTCACCGGTTTCTCCAGTTACCGTGAGCGTTAATTCGCCACCTACCTCTGGTTGTGAAGGTGCATAAGTGATGCTTGTTATTTTGTTCGCATTTGCATCTAGGGTATCAACCGAAGAGGTTATGGAAAACGTCTCCTGACAGAAGGGAGAAGGAGCTGGTAATACGACGGGACTTCCAGTAAAGAGAGAAATATTCTGTGATTGGGCGTTCGGGTTTTGACCGGTAGCCTTGACAAAAAAATAAACGAATTTTGTGGAGCCGTTTGCCAAGGCACCAACGTGGCTCACCCCATTTTCGTTGGTAGCCAGGCTGAAGACACCTCCCGTTCCGGAAAAATTTCCGAGCTTAACCCACAGATCGTCTATTGGCACTCCACTATTATTGGCGATTGAGTAGCCGAGATACATGTTAAGGAGGGGTGTCTTATTCTCCTCAAGGTAGATTGTATCTGAATGGAGCGATGATATCGTAATTCCGCTATTACTGCTGCAGTCACTGACTTGTGCATGGGTAGTAGAGCTCAATGCAATCAGGAACGAGACGAATCCTATTATCGAAAATGTACGCCAGGCTGATGAGCAAATCGGCTGGATGAAGAGGAATCGAATCATATTCTCATTTAGGATAAAATCCACCATTTCTGGATTCACATAGCCCATGGTCATCGGCGAATAACTCATTTAATTTGAGAATTTTTATGAAATGGGTACTGGATGAGAGAGGTCAATATCGCGGAAATACTCGTTTAAAAATACCTTTTGTGGGCTGATGGGAGACTGAAGTAAGAGGCGGACTTGTCGAACGGGGCATGTCGAGGAAAATCAGCCCAATATGGCGAATCACGGGGGAAAAGGATATTTGATCCCTAATCTTTTACCGGGATGTATCGATATCGATTGCGGTGAAAGTCTCTTAATTAAAGGAACGCAGATATTTTGCTCTGGCTGTATATGAGGAGAAGTGCCCATTCCCGGGGGAACTTTGGCCATGTGCCCAGAACGGTGTATGGACGAATTCGACCGTTGCAATTATAAGTTAAACTCAGCGGTTGGCAGCAGCTCACGTCTCGGCGGGATGAAATCAAATTCGAGCCTCGTACCGCCAGAGAGCTGGTAGCGTGATTATGGATACCATCTAAGCTAAGACGCGAAGTGTGAACGCGGGGCATCCTTGAGCGAGAGACCCGTTTTTTGCATCTAGGACAAGGGATGGCGCGGATTGCCTTCGAAAGCGAGAGAAAAAAATAGCCTCAGTATCGAGTATTTTTGGCTCGATCATATGGCAGCTGAAGCGAAAGAACAGGACCCACTATATTACTCACGGTTCAGCAAAGCGAGGACTGGGATATCTGCTGGCGCCAATGTTGACAGGTCGATCTCGGAAGGGCAGCGCCACGCGATCTCGGTGTGTTCTGTCGGATGTGGGTTTCCCGATATGATTCGGGCGTGGCAGGGGATGAGGATGATCGAGATCGTCCTCGGAGAGGTGTCGGTCGAAGAAGATGAAAGAGCATGATAGTGATGCTCGACGGGAGGAAGAGTCTGTAGTATCTCGGTTTCTATGAGGAGCTCTTCGCGAAGCTCTCGACGCAGAGCGGATTCCGGGGTCTCTCCTTGCTCTATTTTCCCCCCCGGAAACTCCCAATAGCCGGCGAGCGCTTTACCCTCCGGGCGTCGTGCTATCAATAGTCGCCCCTTTTCATCCTGAATTATGCCACAGACTACTCTCATCATCGGACACTCACTCTATACATCAAACTTTGCTTTCAGATACGAGATGAAGGGGCGAACTGAAACCTTCCTCTGAGTAGCTTGCTCCACCAACGGGATCGAGTAATACCGCATCCCGTGTTGATGGATATTTTGATTGAGCCACAAAAGCAACGGCTGAAACTCACCCTGTTCAATATTGTTATCTAACCCTGGCGAATCTTCCCTTATCTTCTCCACCATCATCGCTGCGAATACGTTACCGAGTGCGTAGGTGGGGAAATAGCCAAGTGATCCACCGAACCAATGGGTATCCTGGAGAACGCCCTCCCTGTCGGTTGGGGGCATGATACCCAGATACTTCTGATACATTTCGGCCCACGCCTCAGGAAGATCTCTTGCACTCAAATCTCCTCCGATTATCCGCTCTTCCAACAGGAGGCGAATAATGATGTGAAGAGAATAGGTGACCTCATCAGATTCGACCCGAATCAACGATGGCTCGACTTTGTTGCAGGCTGCCCACAGGTCATCCGGCGAGGAGTATTTTGCCTGATCAGGAAAAATCTCACGCACGATCCGATGCAGGTACGTGCTGAAGGGGCGACTTCGACCAATGAAGTTCTCCCACAATCTCGATTGGGACTCGTGAACAACGAGGGAAACGTAGCGCCCCATTGGAGTACCTGCCCACCTTTTCTGTAAACCCATTTCATAGAGTGCATGCCCGCCCTCATGCAGAATCGTTAAAAGGGATGAAATATAATCACTCTGATCGTATCGAGTTGTCACCCGAAAGTCGTGCGAACCGAGGCCGGTCATAAACGGGTGGTGCGTTTTGTCAAGTCGTCCCGACCCAAAATCGAAGCCGATGTGATTGAGTACTGTTTCGGCTAATCGATTCTGGGCGACCTCATGAAATGTACCCGTTATCCTTTTATTTCGAGCTGTCTTTTCGGCACACTTCGGCCAGATAGCTGCAAGTTCGTCACCTAGTTCAAGGAGGAGTGGCTTGACCACACGTAATCGGCCGCCGGGCTCATACAGTTCAAGGAGCGCGTCGTAGGGATGCTCCTCGAATCCGACAAGATGTGCCTCTTCACGGGCAAGCTCAAAAACGGCATCTAACATATCTGCGACCGCTGCGAAATTATTATCGGGTCGAGCCTTCGTCCATGCGTTCCAACAGAGAGATGATGCCTTTGCTTGCTCGGCAACAAACGACGAAGGAAGCTTTCGCTGGCGATCAAGAGATCGTTTCGTTTCCCTGATATTAACCTGGTCCTCTTCGGAGTACCGCGCACTGTTGGCAGCCAATTCATCGACAATCTCCCCAAATTCTGGCGCTACCGAGCGTTGATGGATCAGTCGTGCCATCAGTTCGAGCTGCTCAGCTCTTTCGCCTGCAGCCTTAGTGGGCAAGCAGACCTGCTGATCCCAATCGAGAACTCCGCGGATGTGGTGAAGATTCTTAAGTTCGGTAAGGTGTGAGTAAAAGGTGTCTAGCATGGGAGTAGCTTTATATCGGGAATAATACGCTCAATGGGGGATATGGAATCAGGAGGTTAAGCATAAAACGGAATTTGGGGCGAGTGCGTTCAGTCAGGTGGATATGGAAAATGTACAAACAGGCGGCCTCATCGGGGTGCGGAGGTATGAGACGATAAGAGTATAGGTGATCGTCAGGTGAGCCAAGTTTTTCTGGTTACTGAGGGTTTGCAAATCGGGTGGCAACTGACCGTATAGAAATTATCATTCCCCAAGTCCTCAGGGGTAGGCTACCCTTTATGTGTTGGGTCCCCTCATCTCGTCATGGGCCTCGCGATTGATAACGGAGTATTTTTTAATGGAAACAGGAGAGTCGAGGTCTCAATTAGAAAAAAGGCCGTTTCGGCTCATATCTCATCGCTGCAAGGGGTTTAATCAGCGTTCAAATTCTGCATCAGCTTTCCGGGCCGCCCTTTCTTCGCCAGTTGACGAAATAGAGCTTGATTTTCGTTCCACCCACGATGGCGGCATCGTTGCTGCGCACCTTCCTTGGTATCGTCTACCCGGTGGTTCCTTTCGTCTGATTTGTTCCGAGAGCTATCGGATGGCTGCGCAAAATGGCCTGATGACGTTGTCAGAAGCCCTCGATATTTATACTGATGCAGCGAGCGAAAAGAGGCTTCGTTTTGAATTGAAAGGCTCGGGATTTGAGAGCGAGCTTATCAAGGAAGTCTCCGATAGAAATATTCTCGATCGTGTCTCCCTCGTGACATGGAGAGTATCAACAGCTGAAAATATTCGGGCTCTTCGACCTGATATTCGAATTGGATTTTCATTCTTGCTCGGCGCGCAGGGGGCAGGATGGTTTCCGATCTGTGCGCCCATGCGAATCCCCCCAATCATTGTCAAAAAGCCGAACCTCTTTAATTCCGTCAACGTAGTCCCGTCGTACGCATCCCCTTCCATCCCTTTTATTGAAGCTCTTAAAGCGCTCAATCTCGAAGTATGCCTCGTCACAACGTACGGAACGTGGACGAGGGAGCGGGTTGAGAAACTGGGTGTTGATGGAATTCTTACCTCACATCCGCATCAATTTATCTAATCACTCCTCACAAAAACCGTGATGTGCACCAGAGTTCGGTCGTTTGCGCTGGGCACAGACCAGGCGTACGGTTGCGTACGGAACTGTTCGTTACGAGTACAACACCATTTTTTACAACCCTCGACGTGCTAGGTTCTTCACAAAGAACGCGTTTCTGATGTGTGAATTAAAGAGAAAATTCGCGAAATTCAGAGCCTTATCGTGGAGGAGAAAAATGGGACTTTTTGCACGAAAAAACGATGATCAAAGATATCACTCGGCAGATTCTACATCCAGCTACTCTGAACCAGCGAAGGTGATAGAACGGATGAGTCATTTTTCGATTGATAATCCAGAATCTTTGAGAACATTTGCGGGAATCATTGCCAGTGAGCAAGGCTGGTCTTCAAAGTTTACGGGGCGGGCAATCGAGGAATATAAGCGATTTATGGTATTGGCTGCCATAAGTGATAACGAGGTGACACCCTCTGAGATTGTCGATGAGGTGTGGCACAAGCACCTGCAGTATTCGAGCAATTATCGCGATGAGATGTGCGGAAGGGTACTGGGGAAGGTGATAGATCACAATCCGGGAGATGGTCGGTCTTCCGAGTCCCGTTATGTTGCTCAATATGTCGATACTCTTTTGCTCTATAAGGCCACATTTGGAGAAAATCCGCCTCGAGATATATGGCCTCTCAGTGGCGCTGCGAGGAAATTATTCAACCTTAAAACGAAGGAAATATCGGGCAGACGGTTGAGCGAGGAGAGTTTCGTCAGGGCAGATTCGGATGACTATTACCTGTATGATACACCTGATACGGTATCCACTATTCCTCCCATACATCCAGATGATGTTATTTCCCCATCTGAGGCTCACGGAGGTGGGGTAGGCCTTTGGGGAGCTATCCGTGAGTTCTTCGGAGGTGGGGATTCCAGCCATTCTGATTTTTATGGAGGTGGCGATAGACACGATCACGGATCGCATGAGGGATCTGGTGGGCACGACTCTCCGGGAGGTGATGGAGGTAGCTCAGGTAGCAGTTGTGGTGGCGGTTCAGCAAGTAGCTGCGGAGGTAGTTCAGCGAGCAGCTGTGGAAGCAGCTGTGGAAGTAGTTGTGGAAGTAGTTGTGGAAGTAGTTGTGGAGGCGGGTCCTAATCTCAAGACCACCCGTCTAGCTAAGGCAGGTTGGTCATGATAAGCTTTTTTTCATGACCGCCAAATCAGGCATTAAAGACGAAAACACTGAACCGACGGCGCAACGGGTCATCCGTGAATTAGCGGCCCTGCGCTCGTCGGTTGACGATCTGAGGAATTCACTCGGGTTTGGGAACATGGGGATCATAAGGCCTGAGGAGGGGACCGGAGTAGCGGTTTTTATCTCTCGGTCAACTTCCCCTTCCAAGCCTTTTCTGGTTCGGTGCGAGGGTGCAATTGTTTCGTCTTTCAAGCTCTCTGCGGTCCGAGCGGCCATTTTTTTGGTTCTTCTGCTTGATCTCGAAGATAGGCTCGAGGGAGGGAAGGGTATAAACGATCCGCTCGCCGCGATTGGGCAGACGTTGCTGGCTCTGGAGCCAAAGAGCTCGGAGGCCGAGAATGGCGGTCCAGAACGAGTACGGGTTGCCGTCTACCGTTTTTGGGAATTTTGTCAGTCGACCAGCCACTTGAGGGGTACTGACATTTATCTTGATTTCGATGATAAGAAGTTTCGACTTACACCCCGGCGTCTCAACGACGAGGATATCATTCAGTCCCTCAAGATCGAAATCACAAGCACTGATGGAGACATTTCGGCCATTCTCGCTCAGGCACTGAGCCGATCGCCTATTGAACAGGTTCGAAAGAGAAGAGCTTTGTATGTGCCGCCTGGACCTGACGCTGCCGACCGACTTCTGTTAGAGATGTATGATCATCCCTTCGAACTGACGGTAACGAGTCTGTATGTCCGTCCGCCGCTTCCAAGCTATCCAGATCTGCTGCTCGAGAAGATTGCCGTTTCCCCGCGGGTGCTTCGGCGTAAAGTTCTCGCGTTCGAGGGTTATCGGACAGGACGATTCAATTTCTTTGAAGTTCTGAATGAAGGGACTATATGGGACCTGATTCGCTACTCTCCAGGGACTGGATTTAAGCTTTACCCTCGTTCCATAACCTCTCAGGATGTTATCGCGCACCTCGACAATCTAATCGCGATACTCGTGCATTACGAGAGCTATCACCTCTTTATAACATCGATGGTAGTCCCTTTCGTCGTCGTCACCTACGATATTCACTCCGGTCCGATTCCGGAGGCTTTCACTGTATTCTTCCAAGCGTTCAGTTCGGCTGCAGAGCGAGATTTGGGATGCTTTGCGATGTATGATCGAGCACTCTATCAAAGCATATCAGACCACATCGTTCGTTGGCTTATCGATCATCCTGCAACGATCCGGAATCGAACTGAAGTCATCTCATATCTCAATCGAGTGCGGGATCATCTCGCAGAAAAGGGGCCTTTAGCGATGACCGATCCAATTCCGAGTGAGGGCTGAGACGAGAACAGGTATTTTCGCGGATTCGCGTATTTCGGTGTGCAGGCTCCGTGGGACCCTATCGAATTGAGTTCAGAGGCGGGCGAAGTCCTTCTATAAGAAGGTGATTAGTGCGTGGTGAGCTTCTGCTTCAGAGGTTGGAAGGCCGTTTTTGGCACCTTCAAATTCGCCGCCTTGCCACAAGATTGCTTCTTCAATCGACCGCGCCCGACCATCGGGGAGATAAGTTTCCTCACGTGTCAAAGCTTTTGCATTACCCTCTTTGTCTCAGAGGCTGAGAGGTCCAAAACCCGATGCACCGCAGCCACCCATTCCCCATATAACGTAGCCGCCTCATCGTTCCCTATCCGTGGCTCGAATGTTCGTTCGGTTGGCGCTGGAGGGCGGGGGATGGTGAGGGTTATTCCTTCTGCGAGGAGGGCGGCGCCGCGTGAGGTTGATTCTCGGGCGGATGACCGCTCTACGGGAGTTTGAACGATATCAGCGAGCGCCTGACAGAACCAGTTACTGATAGTCATCCCACCATCGACCCGAAGTGACGGGAGCGAGTGGGGCTCCCCCGGCGGCATATCGGCGGCCATTGCGGTGATGAGGTCGCGAGTCTGATAAGCGCTCGCGAGGAGAAGAGCAGTAAGGATCTCAGCGCGTCCAGTGTCGTAGTTGAGGCAGGAGAGTGCGCCCCGGACATCGGGGTTCCAGTACGGGGCGCCGAGTCCGTGAAAAGCTGGGACGAAGAGGGGCGCACGTCGGTAATCGACGGAGGATACGAGCTGTTCACACTCGGTGTAGGATGTGATGATGCCGAGTTGATCGCGGGCCCAGCGGAGCGCAGACCCTGCGACGAAGCTGCTGCCCTCTATCGCGTAGCTGACCTTTCCGGCCAGCCGGTAAGCGACCGTTGCGAGGAGGCGTGAGCGCGACATGACTGGTTCGGCACCGGTGTTAACCACCAGGAAAAGACCCGTCCCGTACGTGCACTTTGCAGCACCGGGGGCGAAACACTCCTGACCGATGAGCGCCGCCTGTTGATCCCCAGCGACTCCTCGTATGGGCGTTCCGGCGAGAGTGGCCGGAGTGGTTGCGATGCCGAAATCGTCGTGGCTATCGAGCACCTGAGGAAGAATAGTTGGGGGGATGGTGAAGAGGGTACACAGCTCGGCATCCCACTGTTGCTCGTGGATATTGAAGAGCATGGTGCGGGATGCATTTGTCGCGTCAGTGGCGTGGACGGTACCTCCAGAGAGAAGAAAGATGAGATAGGTGTCTATGGTGCCAGCAAGCAGCTCGCCTCGCTCTGCCCGCGCGCGTGCTCCCGGGACCATGTCGAGGATCCACTTAATCTTGGTAGCGGAGAAATAGGGATCGAGGCAGAGACCGGTCTTGGTGAAGATTGCTGATTCGTCAGAGGCGAGAGCGGAGCAGAGGGGGGCGGTGCGACGATCGAGCCACACGATCGCGGGGGTTACGGGCACACCGGTACTTTTGTCCCAGAGTAAGACGGTTTCCCGTTGATTGGTGATACCGATTGAGGTGATCGGCCCGGGATGTGCTCCGAGCAGTTTGTCGATGAGTTCGAAGAGGGTTGTAGCGACATCCGTTGGGGAAAGCTCGACCCATCCATCGTGCGGGTGAGAGAGGGTGATCTCCCGTTGCTCCATCGCCAGCTCGACGCCATCGTTCGAGAAGAGCGATACACGGGTGCTCGAGGTGCCCTGATCAATGATGAGGTAGCGGTGATCCATCGGGAGTGCTCCTGTGAGGGTGAAGAGACTCGTTTAGGCGCGGGATGAGGCGACACGCCGATGATCACATACCACCTGATTCGCGAGGGAGGCAACCTTTGCCATGGCGTCTGTGGTGAGAGGGGTTTCGACAAAATGCGATGGAGTGAGGGGGATGATGCTCCACTGCTCGACCAAGGTGGTGGCATCACCGGGTGAGAGGGTGCTCAGAGGTCCAAGACTCTCGAGCTCGAGTATCTGGCCATCGGTGTATATTTCACTCATTGAGCCGCGGTCGGGATAGGATGCCGATGGATTGATGCTGAATGAGATGACGAAAATGGCTTTATCAACCACCGCTGCGGACCATGCTTGGTCTCCTCCATCATACCCAACCCCAATCTTCAGCGGAGCGGTTTTCAGCGGATCGTGGTGAACACTAATGGCGGTAGGGGAGAACGATAGTCGGGTATCGGTGAGATCGGTATACGCCCAGAGGTTAAGACTCGCGGTTGGAAGAAGCTGCTCGTGGTGCGAGCCTCGCGAGGGGAGGGGAAGAATGCCGATCGTTGATTCGGGAAACACGGTCAACGCCCACGGAGCAACGATAATCGAGGTCTTGCCATGATTGGTTATGCGGTGGGTGATCGTCGCGATCGAGGAGGTGTAGAACGAAATGTCGATCTCTTTGACGAGGTGCGAGCTCGGCTCAGGTGCTCCTGTTGCAGTGATGCCTCGCTCGTGAGTCACTATCTGAATGGGATCGTTGTCGGGAGCATAGGTGATCGCGCGCTCCTCGGGGGCCCGCCACAGCCGGTGCCCACCATATATTCGCCACCCGCCTCCTCCGCTGGACCCGATCTCATCGGGGACTTCCTTGAAGAGATTTTTTCCACCGGGTACTCGAGCGGCGATAATTCGAGGACCGATCTCTGAGGGGATGAGAAGCTCCATTTCGGATGAAGCAATCGACCAGACAGCGGTCCAGCCGCCAAGCGTTGTCTGGGATAGATGAACGGACGGGGTAGAGGGGGGCATATCAGAACATCCTCGTTTTTTGGAGTAAAAGGTGATCTGGTCTTGGCTTTTTACAGAAGAAGAAGGAGTTTCGTTACAAAAAAATCAGCGATGAATACCCACACACACCCGATAACGACCGCTGAGGTGGTTGTCCTGCCGACTCCCTCGGTTCCTCCCCGCGCTCTCAGCCCCTGAAAGCATGCGACAGAGGCAACGATAAAACCAAATACGCCACTCTTTATTAGGCTGTCGACGATATCGCGAATCAAGATAGTGTAATAGAGAGATTGAAAATAGACATGAGCTGACACGTTCAGCTCGAAGACCGCGATCGCCAGCCCACCGTAGATGCCGGTGAGGTTAGCGAATACCACGAGGAGGGGGGTTGCGATTATTCCCGCGAGGACGCGGGGAGAGACGAGGCGCGCGACGGGATCAGCTCCGAGCGCTGTCATCGCATCGACCTGTTCGGTAACGACCATTGATGCGATTTCAGCGGCGATACCGGCCCCAACACGACCACACAGAACCACTGCGGTTAACATCGGACCGAGTTCGCGGATAAACGCAAGCCCCGCGACGTTGCCGACGTAATGCTTAGCGCCAAACCGTTCTAATCCGTAGGCGGTCTGGAGCGCGAGGACCATGCCGGTGAAGAGCGCGGTCAGGGTTGAGATGCCGAGTGAGTTGACTCCGATGAAGACAACCTGTCGGCATACCTCGCGGGGGTTGACCTTGCCGGATATGATGGCGCGAACGGTCTCGATCTGAAGAAGACCGAAGGCTCCGAGTGATTGAATCCACGAGCGAGCGGTTTCAGGGAATATCACGGCTGAGGACTCCTGAGATCTGATGGATGGGAAGCGAGCGGGGGTGGCTTGTCGGAGAGAGTGGCGAGGGTTGGAAGTGTATTTTGATGTTTTAGGAGAAGATGCTCGAGAACAGGGGTCGCTCGCGAGGTAAGGTCACCGTTGCGAGTCGAGAATACGATGATATCGGTGAGGCAATCAGAATCTGCAACAGAGGCGATCCGGAGAAATACTGGTTCTCGTTGTAAGCGGGCAGTAGCCTCCGTGACGGGATGAGGGGCACCGTTGAGTGCGATAGTGTTCCCTTTGGTGATCTTGACGTTATCAAGACCGCTGACGAGCAGGCGAGTTCCAGCAAACGGACGGGGCTGCTTGATCATTCCGCACGATTGAATCGTGACGACAAAGAGTGGTGCATCTGAAGGGGTGGTCTCGCGGAGCTGATATACGAAAGGCGCGCTATCAGTGATGGGTTCGAGATTAATTCGTGAAGCCGATGGTTGGTAATGAGTCGAATCTTCGAGCGATGACTCATGTGTTTCTCGTATCAGGGGCAGCGATTGAGTATCGATCACCGGCCCGCAGCCAACGAGGACGATGATGGAACTACCGATCACGGGCGCAAAAGAGGGGATTCGTCTCATGATCATAGGTACCTGTAGTGCAGCTATCGCTTCGACCTCGTGATCGAACCGCTTGCCGGGCTTCTGCATCCGAATGAGAGCCTCACCGACTGATAAAACCTCCTTGACACGAAGGTTCCCAGTGGCGGGAGAGGTCCGAGGTGGGTTACACAATACTGTGGGGCGGTGGTTGCGTAAAGGGCGAACGGCTATGTCGAGCTGAGTGGTTTGGCCGAGGTCATTTAATCGGAGGGGGCATGATTCGGTTTCACAGGGTTCATAAAACGTATCCGCCCCGCCAGATAGCGCTCCGCGGAGTTTCAACCGTTATAGACAAGGGCGAATTCGTGTTTGTCGCCGGGGCGAGCGGGGCGGGTAAGTCGACCCTGCTCCGGCTTGGGTACGGTGCTGAGCGGGCCACTCAGGGAGAGGTGGTTGTTGCGGGCCGAACCATTAATCAGCTGGCTCGGGAGGGAGTCGCTTCGCTGCGTCGCGAGGTGGGGATTATCTTTCAGGATTACAAACTGCTGGCGAGTCGATCGGTGCTCGAGAATGTCGCTTTTCCCCTCGAGGTTCGGGGTATCGGCCGCGAGGAGCGGTCCGAACGGGCGCTCCTGATTCTTAAAACGGTAGGGCTTGGGGATAAAGCTCACGTTCCACCGATGACTCTATCGGGAGGTGAACAGCAGCGGGTGGCGGTTGCGCGGGCTTTGGTGCATCGACCCCGTATTATCTTCGCCGATGAACCGACAGGAAATCTTGATCGGGATATGGCGAACCTCGTATTTGATCTTCTTTTAGAGGCAAATCAAGCGGGGGTCACCGTGGTAGTTGCAACCCACAGCCTATCGATAATCGATACCCTCAATAAGCGAACACTGGTGCTCGACCGGGGACAGATCATTGGCGACTATCTTGATCCGCGCCGAGGGGTAACGCGTGAATCACGGGCTACCTCAGGAATGGGGGAGCCTCAAGAGGTGGGGACTGAAGCTGTAGTATAGCGGACCTCGGGACAACTGGCGGGGGGATAGAGACAATGACGGGAGTAGCTCACCATAGCATGACAGATGACGTACCCTCCGATGAGGCTGCGGCCACCGCTCGTACACCCACCTCATGTGGGTTGGAGAAGATGTGGCGGGTGCAGGGTTCGGAGGAGCGACCGCATCGTCGGGAAATTCTGCGCCATCATCTCAGCGGCGCCTGGTCGCACTTGCGAGAGAGCCCTGCCTTCACCGCCATGACAACCGCTATTATGGGGGTGGTTCTTTCACTGTGTGTTTCGGGAATCGTACTCATCTACAATACGCATATTCTCCTTGAATACGCCCGAAGCTCGGTCGGGTTGACGATTTTCTTGCGCGACGATCCTGCATTTGAGAGCCGAGAGCAGCTAGAGAGATATCTCCGTGCTGATGCCAGGATTGGGTCGATACGTTTCGAAAGTAAGGAGGAGGCACTCGAGAAATTGCGGCTTGAGACTCCCGCAGTTTCCTCCCTTCTGCAGGGACTTGAGACGCGAAACCCACTCCCTTCCTCGTACGCCGTCACTGTTGTCAAAGAGTATAGCAGCCCTGCGATTTACCAAGAGCTTCGGCGCCGCCTTCAGCAGTTCCCTGATGTCGAGCTCGTTCAGTATAATAACAGCCTTCTGGGAGAACTCTCAGAGACGTTGCAGCTCATAGGTTGGCTTGGCGGCGCTGGGGCGTTTGTAATGTCTTTTGTAGCGGCGGGTATCGTTGCCCTTACGATTCTCATCTCGGTTGATAGACGGCGACATGAGATCGTGGTGATGCGCCTCGTCGGAGCACCTGAGCGATTTATTCGTGGCCCGTTCGTTGTCGAGGGGGTTGCCAAGGGTTTGCTCGCAGGTGGGATCGGCATCGTCGCAGCTGCCCTCGGCTTTTCCGTACTTCATCACATCCTTGCATCAGCGTTGCCGTTTGTTCCGGTGTGGGATCGGATCGCGTTTTTGCCAGAAGCTCTTCTGGCTGCGGTGCTCGTGGCCGTCGGTGCTGTCGGAGGAATTGCCTCATTTGCTGCGGTTCGCCGCGCGATTCGGCCGATGGATGCGTGAGGATTTGATGAGATTCCGTGAGCATATCGGGGCTTGTCGGTTCTTAGTCATGGCCGCTGCGGTGGGGGGGCTCGTCTTTGCGGGGGCCCGTTGGGTTCACGCAGAGGATACGCAAGATAATGCGGAGCGAATCGCGACCCCGCCTAGCCAGGACGAGCAACGTCGGGCGACAGAGCTGACGGAGCAGTTGAATGGGCTCACTATTCGAGTTGCGACGCTCTCTCGGGAGCTCGAGCAATCGCGAGCAAAGGGTCGGGCCAACGCGGCAAGTCTGGCGGGTATCGAGAGGGATTTAACATCGATTTCGGGGCGACGGGAGGTTCTTCGCCTCGAACTCTCTGCGCACCAGGAGGCGCTCGCGCGAGAGGAAGCTCGCGAGGAGGGAGCGGTCCGGGAACTTGACGCACTTTCCGACGAGGTGCGCACTCGATTGCGAGCACTTTACATGGCACGCCGTGGAGGGGCCGAGGACCTTCTCGTATTTCACCAACGAGAGCGAGATGTTGCGCTGTTTTCCCCCCGAGAGCATGCGATGTGGGGGCGCATCGTGAACTCCGACCGGGATCTTCTGGTTGAGTTGGAGAAGAAAAAAGAGGAGGTCTCGACGCTCCGACAGCGCCTTAATCGAGAGCGGGCTACTCTCGTGTCGCTTAAGACGACTATCGAGAAGCAAGCAGAGGAGCTCGAGAAGAAAAAAAATGTCCGTTCGTCGATGCTCTCCCACCACGAGGCGCACGAGGCATCGGTGCGTCGGACATTAGAGAGTCTTCAGGAGGAGTGGTTTCGGTTATCGAGGATGCTTGAAGTGCTCACCGGAGGGGGTGCCGAGCCGACAAGTCAGATGGTGGTTCCCCCCATCGGAGGTACCTATCAGAGTTCGGGCAAGGTTGCGGATGTTCCGACCGTCTCGATATCCATCCCCGCAATTGGTCGGATCGTGCGCCCATTTGGCAAGCGTCAAGTGCGCGAGTTTGATGATTTTGTATCAGCGAATGGGGTTGAGCTGCTGGTTGAAGAGGGGGGGATCGTCAAAGGGGTGCAGGCGGGGACTGTTCGATTCGTCGGTGAGATGCCGGGATTTGGGCCCGTCGTCGTCATTGACCATGGGGATAGGTTCTATTCCATGTATGGGCGTTTAGGTCGGGTCGCTGTGGCGGTGGGTAGCCGTGTCGAAAAGGGTGGAGAGATAGGCATTGTCGGTAAGCCAGGGGCACGGGGGAGCAATTTCTATTTCGAATCGCGCCGCGCGGGGCACCCTGTTGATCCCGTGCGGGAGCTCGGGGTCCCGTGGGGGTAGGGGCGATTGATTGCGTACCCCCTTTGCGTGCACCCCCTGAGAGGAAGGTCATTTTTTCAGGAAGCCGCGATTTTTGAGGTAACGGCTACCCAATAAAATCTTGAATCCTTTCGCTTCAGTGATATTACTTTTGACACAATGCAGGAGCCCTAATGTGTCTTGCTGGGAGAGGGGCTTTTTTGGTAACTTAGTCGGTGGCTCGGTTTGATTCCAGGGGATTCGTAAAGGGACGACATGATGCGGCGGGGCGATAGGGGCACAGAGTCGGATAACGCGATCGGGCGAGATCCGCATTCGTCAGCCGATGCACCCAATTCCGGTGCGGTCCAGTCGCCCGATGGTCCGTTGTTCGAGAGTCCAAGATTATTAAATGAATGGGATGGTTATCCCCTTCATCCTGGGATTTCCCGATACCGTTTTCAGCGGAGAACGCTTCTCCAGGGGGCTGCCCTTGGTGCGGGTGTGGTATTGAGTTTTATGTACGCGATCAGTCAGGGCGCGTCGGCGGTTGTTGCCAAGGAGGATGTCAACAAAGGGATTTATCACCAGCTGAAGACCTTCACGGATGTGATCTCAATCGTTCAGCGAGACTATGTTTCGGAGGTTGATAGCAAGAAGCTCGTCGAGGGTGCAATCAGGGGGATGTTGACCTCTCTCGATCCTCACAGTGGCTATCTCGATCCCGATTTTTACCAGGATTTGCAGGCCCAAACGAAGGGAGAGTTCGGGGGGCTTGGAATTGAGATTACCTTCAAGGATGGATTGCTTGTTGTTGTCGCTCCAATGGAGGACTCCCCTGCGGAGCGGGCGGGTGTCCGAGCGGGTGATGTCATCGTCAAGATTCAGGGAGAGTTTACCAAGGAGTTCTCCCTCGTCGATGCGGTCAAGCGGTTGCGAGGGCCGAAAGGTACCCCAATTACTATCTCGGTGAGTCGAAAAGGTAGCTCCCAGTTAATCGATCTCTCCATTGTCCGTGAGAACATATCGGTGCGAAGTATTCGTAGCCGGTACCTTGAGAGCGGATTCGGTTATATTCGGATCTCCCAATTTGTAGAGAAGACCTCGGATGACTTGGCTGCGGCGATTCGCAAACTTCAACGAAAGAGCGCTGACGGCGAGATTAAGGGTCTGATTATTGACGTGCGCAATAATCCTGGTGGGCTTCTCACTCAGGCGATAAAGGTGAGCGACATGTTTCTCTCTCGGGGGGTAATCGTTTACACAGATGGACGGATGGAGAGCCAAAAACAGCGGTTCTACGCCCATCCGCGAGGAACGCAGCCCGAATATCCTATCGTTGTTTTAGTTAATGGGGGCTCTGCGAGTGCCTCCGAGATTATCGCGGGCGCACTGAAAGATCACGGGCGAGCCGTTATTCTGGGAGCGCCGACCTTCGGCAAGGGTTCGGTTCAGACGATAACCCCGCTCGAGAATGGCGGTGCCTTGACTCTCACGACGGCCCTCTACTACACAAAGAGCGGTCGCTCTATTCAGGCTCAGGGAATTATTCCGGATATCGAGCTCGATGTGCCGATGATTGAGGATGAAGAAGAGACTCTGCCCTCTCCTCGACAACAGGCCGAGCGGTTTATTGTGCGAGAGCGGGATCTACCGGGAGCGATTAAGAACCCGTCGGGGGTGTCGCAACCTGGCTCCGAGGAGGGGAAGGGTGCATCTCAGCCCCCATCGGTCAAGGTCCCGAGGCCGTTTGATCCTGAGCGGGCGGAGATCTCCGACTGGATCGCTCGTGATAAACAGTTCGCCAAGGCGCTTGAAGTGTTGCGGGGGCTGTAGAGGAAATTTTAGGAAAGGCTGGCGAGGGGAGCCAGGGAGGGTCTGATGTCATCTCTGGGGAGCGGAAATTATCGAGGTGTACGGTTGACCTTTAACCTGATTTCAGGTATCTAACCGTGGCCTCAAACGGTGAAGGCGCGTAGCTCAGTTGGTTAGAGCGCTTGCTTGACAGGCAAGAGGTCAACAGTTCGACTCTGTTCGCGCCTATGTTTGGTGCAGTAAACGCCGCTATAGGGTATCGAGGATGGAGGTGAGAGGTCGTCTCTGCCCGAGGTCCTTGAAAGGAAGACAGGAGATTCAAGCAATGCCAAAGATTAAGACCAATAAAATGGCGGCCAAGAAGTTTCGGGTGACCGGAAGCGGTCGTATAAAGAGAGCTCGCACAAATCGCAGTCATCTCACCTCGAAGCGAGCACCAAAGCGGATGCGCCAGCTCCGTAGACCCGCCTGCGTGGGCCCTGAGTTGGAGAAAATGGTGCGTCGTATGCTTCCGAACGGCTAGGTCGCTGAGGTATTCGGAGGTCGGCAGAAAAAGAGTTCAGTTAAGAGGAGCCTGACGAGGTCGCTCTCGAGAGTATGAGGGTGGCATGGGCAGGTGGCAACAGGTAGGTGATATATGCGCGTTAAACGAGGTGTAGTTCGGCGTCGTCGACACAACAAAATGCTGAAGCTGGCGAGTGGGTATCGAGGTCGCCGTAACGGGTGCTTCAAGCTTGCCAAGCTCTCCGTGGAGCATGGGTGGCGGTACGCATACCGCGACAGAAAAGCTAAGAAGCGGGATTTTCGTTCGTTGTGGATAATGCGGATTAACGCGGCCGCGCGGTTGTGCGGTCTCTCCTACAGCCAATTCATGCATGGTCTGACTCTGGCGAATATCGAGCTTGATAGGAAGGCTTTGGCCGAAGTCGCGGCAACTGATTCGACGGGCTTCTCAGCCATAGCCGATAAAGTGAAAGCGGCGTTGGCTGCATAGGTAAGAGCGGGAGCTCTACGTGATGTTGAGGAGGGGGGCCGAGGTGCCCCCCTTTTTGTGTGATGATGTCAGTCAGTTGTCACGCGACATTATGGGGCGAAAGAACCTTAAAGATTAAAAAAGAATTAAGAGGTGGTTTGTGAACCACGGAACACCGGGAGAGGGTTTTGCCGATGAAGGGGTTGAGGCGATTGAAGTAACGTCGGAGGAGCAATCTACGCCCTCCAGGTACGTTACTTCGGGCACGGATCTTTCGGTTCATCCAGCTGCAATCGTCGTGCGATTATCGCATCTCGCTATTCCTGATCTTGTGAGGATCGAGTCGGAGTCAAGCCCTGCTCCGTGGTCGATGCGCCTGTTTGAAGAAGAATTCCGTGTTGCGCACGCCGTCGTGCTCGGTGCACGTTCAGGTGGCAGCCTCGTCGGTTTTGCCGTGTTTCATCACGTCGCAGACGAATATCATCTCCTCAATATCGCAGTCGAGCAACAATCGCGTCGCAGAGGAATTGCTGCTGCCTTGATGCAGGAGATTATCTGTGCTGCTCATGCTTCGGGGGTGGCGGCGGTTACGCTTGAGGTTCGGGCCACGAATAGTGGCGCCCAAGCGCTTTATCGGCGATTTGGATTTGTTGAAGTGGGTGTCCGTCGAGGATATTACTCTGACAACGATGAGGACGCAGTTTTGTTGACCCGGGTGCTCGGCGACTGAGGTGTGAGTCTCTCGCAAGAATCGGCCTCTCCATGATAACAACCAGTCGTGTTCGCGAGATAATGCGATGGATCTCTATACCTCAGTACTCCGCCCGTTACTCTTTCTTTTTGATGGTGAGCAGGCGCACCGGTTTGGAATGACTGCTGCTTCGCTCTGTAATTCTGACATCGTTGGCCGGGTTGTGTCGCGGTGCATGCGTGGACATGATGAGCGGCTTTCGGTCGATATTGCCGGTATTCGATTTTCCGGTCCAGTCGGAATTGCCGCGGGTTTTGATAAAGAGGGCCAGGCGATTGGATTTGCCCAAAGTATTGGCGCGAGTCATATCGAAGTTGGCACTGTTACGTTGCGCCCACAGTCAGGGAATGCGCGTCCCCGGGTATTTCGCCTTCCTGACGAGCGAGCGATTGTCAATCGGATGGGTTTCCCCTCATCAGGAGTTGATGCCGTCCTTCAGCGGCTTGAGCACTGGAGCACGCATGAGCGAGCGATTCGGATCGGGATCAACATCGGAAAGAACAAAGAGACACCAATTGCCGATGCGGTTGATGAGTATGCGCGTCTCACGAAGATAGTTGCTCCGTTCGCTGACTATATATGCATAAACGTTTCATCGCCGAACACGCCTGATCTCAGAATGCTTCAGGAACCCGCGCGTCTCAGCGCGCTCCTCGCTGCCAGCCGAGCAGCGGCAGGGGGGAAACCACTTTTTGTGAAGCTTTCGCCAGATATTGAGCCACACGATTTAGAGTCGATAGTGGGGGTGATTGTTGGCCAAAAGATCGATGCTGTGGTCGCCACGAATACGACGATATCGCGAGATGCATGCCCGGCTGCGCTAAAATTCGAAGGTGGATTAAGTGGGGCACCTCTCTTCGAGCGTTCGTGCGCTTTCGTGGCGCAGCTGTATCGTCATCTTGGTGGAGCTGTTCCGATAGTGGGGGTTGGAGGTATCGATTCATCGGAGCGGGCGATTCAAATGCTTGTAGCAGGAGCACGAGTTTTGCAGTTGTATACGGGGCTTGTTTTCAAAGGGCCGGCGGTAATCGGTCAGATCCATCGAGAAATTGTGCAGTGGTTAGAGAACCACGACATCAAGGCGATAGGCGAGATCCTCGGTCAAGATAGGAGGTTGTCTGAATAACCAACCGCGCGAATTGTGGGGTTTGTTGCCCGGTGGCTGGTTCTGGTGTGGTATTCCTGCAACATATTGAAATAACAGAAAAAAAAACATGCAAATGCGCGTCGAACCTTTGACGCACCTTGTACCCATTTCGTATACTCCGGGGCGAAAGGGTAGCGAATGCCGTAGTGGATCGGTTCAGATTCGGTGAGGGAGCGGGACCGGAGCCTTGACGAGAGAGCGGTCAAGTTCTCCTCGGAGCTAGTTCCATTCAAGGTGGCTTCGATGGGCCGGGTTGTTGCTAGTCGGCGTTGCTACTTGACAGGGTTGCTACTTGATAGGGTTGCTAACAGAGTCGGTGTTCGTCTAAGTCGTTAGTGTACAAAGCACCTGAATGTTCGAGAGCTTCCCGGTATGAGGCCATGTCGGTGCGAGTGGCTCTTCGGGTCGAGCACATCGCTGTCGAATAGCTCGCTGTCGAATAGCTCGCTGTCGAATAGCTCGCTGTCGAATAGCTCGCTGTCGAATAGCTCAGTGCGAGATACTGAGACCGGGGTGTCGGCTGTCGGTTTCCATCTTGCTTTCGACGCGCGCAATGATACGGAAAAAAACTGAGATTGCAATATCCTTTTCAGGTTTTTTTGGAAAATTATTCTGAGCTTAACTTCTCGGGGTTGCTCCTCATCGGTTCCTTGGTGTTGTTTGCGGCTTGGTCCGTGACGATTGTTTGGTCGATGAGGAGGCATTCTGATGATGCGAGGGTTTTTTGATGGGTTCTTTTAGGTGGGTTTCGGTGTGTGCTTACACGCGTTCCCTCTCACCCATCGGTGGCGAGGATGAAGTTTTCACATTGACTCTGAAGGTTCCCCGGCCAAGGTAAGGAGCCTGGGCCAGAGTCAGAATAGTTGGTGGGAGCTGCCGAGGACGGAAGGGAAGCGTTTCAGGAGTGGTGAGTGGCTGGTTCAGCGCAATACCCCGCGTAATGCTCGTTGGGAAGACGGAGAGCGGTACTGACGTTTTTGATATCGACGTACGATGGTAAGCAGTTGATTCGGGTGGTCGGTGTATCGTGGGATTGTGGCGGACACTTGGCAGGCAATCGTGCTGAGTGACGGGACGTGGAGCATCAGTAGGGCGACTTCTTTCGTCTGAACAACTTCACGTTGCAACACAATCCGTACTGATAGGGATGGCGTAAACATCTTGGGAGGAGTCCTGTCTTGAAGACCTATTCGTTCAAAGTTGGCGAGAAGGTGGTCTATCCTGGTCACGGGGTAGGCGAAGTTGAACAGATTGTAAGCCGTTCACTGGGAGGTGTTGAACGGGAGTTCTATGTGATTCATGTTCTCGATTCGAAGGGGACAAAGATCATGGTTCCGGTTGAGCAGTCCGAAGTGGTAGGACTCCGACGGATCATCGATCGACAGTCAGTTGACCAAGTATACGAGATTCTTCGTTCAAAAAGGGTGAAAATCGACACCCAGACCTGGAATCGTCGGGTACGAGAGTACACAAATAAACTTAAGACTGGGTCATTATTTGAAATTGCCGAGGTCGTTCGTGATATCTCGGTTATCGGTTCGGGCAAGGAGCTTTCTTACGGGGAGAAGAAGATGCTCGAGAGCGCACAGCATCTTCTCGTCTCAGAGGTGTCCTTGGTTAAGGCGCGAGAGCAACACTGGGTTCGTGATGAGATAGCGGAGATCTTCGCCTGATGGTCGGGGCCTTGGGAGAGGGGATCGGAATACGGGGCGGACATGTCCACTGTCTACGGTGAGGGTCGTTGTGTCCTATCGTGTGTCCGATCGCTCTCTTGCTGAGAATCGAGAACAGCCAGATGCCTTCACTGAAGATCTAATCAGCCGAACGATCGGTATTGTTGTCGCTGCAGGTAGTGGCTCTCGGTTGGGAGCCACCCTGCCCAAAGCGTTCGTTCCGATTCGGGGCAAGCCTCTCGTTGATCGCGCTGTTGGAGCGATGCGTGATTCGGCGTGTGTAGCCTCTGTGGTCGTTGTTGTCCCACCGAAAGGTGGCAGCGATTCGAGCGAGGATTACGGCACTGCACTTTTGGAAAGACTCGCTGGAGGCGGGCCCCTTTTTATCGTCGAGGGGGGAGCGACGAGACAAGAATCAGTCCTTCGGGCTCTCAGTTGGTGTCGCTCATCGCCATCTCACGAGCAATTCGTCGCTATCCACGATGCGGCTCGGTGTCTCATGCCGGCTTCTGTGATTAGGCAAGTCATCGAGGCAGCGTGGTGCTATGGTGCTGCGACGGCGGCGCTACCAGCGGTTGATACCCTTCGGCGGGTAGAGGATTCTCTTCGCGATGAGCCCCATCATCAACAACATGAACCCCTGAGTGCGGGTGTGCTCGCGACTGAGGTCGACCGATCCTGCGTCTGGCAGATCCAAACGCCTCAGGCTTTTCAGCTGGATCTTCTGTGGCGTGGTCATCACCGAGGTGATGATGAGGTTCCCTTGGGGCAATCAGATAGTCGTATCTCCGCCACTGATGACACGGCGCTGGTAGCTCCCTTTCATCCTGTTCATATTGTTCGTGGCAGCAGATTCGGATTCAAGGTTACCTCTCCCGAAGATCTCGCATTTGCCGAGATTGTGGCAGAACACGGCCTGTGACACAGTGACGTGCCACTGAATATACGAGGATCGGTGAGTATCCGGGTGCGTACGGCTTATAGTGTCCTCAGCTCACTTTCAGAAGGAATCACATCTATGGCAGACGAAATCGATTATCAGCTGGTTGGCGACGACATGCAGATGGTGGTCATCGAGCTTGACCCGAGCGAAGGGGTGCGCGCTGAGGCGGGGGCAATGATGTTCATGGAGGAGGAGATCCAGATGCAAACCTCAGCGGGAACGGGGGGGGGAGCGATGAATGCGCTCTTCTCCGGGTTCAAGCGGGTGATTGCGGGGGAGAGCTTCTTCATTACAACTTTCATCAATTCTGGCTCGACAAAGAGAAAAGTTGCTTTTGCTGCTCCCTATCCCGGGAAGATTATTCCTGTTCACCTCGCAGAGCTCGGAGGCCGGTTGCTCTGTCAAAAGGATGGATTTCTCTGTGCTGCTCGGGGAACGGAGATATCGGTAGCATTTACTAAGCGATTAGGAGCGGGTTTTTTTGGCGGTGAGGGTTTCATCCTGCAGCGTCTTGAGGGGGATGGCTTGGCCTTCATTCATGCAGGAGGAGCGATCTATCAACGCAAACTCGGGGCGGGTGAACGGCTGAGGGTTGATACGGGGTGTCTCGTCGCATTTGAAGAGAGCGTTGGCTATGACATTGGATTTGTCGGTGGATTCAAGAATGCTCTTTTTGGCGGTGAAGGGGTATTTCTTGCGACGCTCAGTGGGCCGGGCACGGTGTACTTGCAGAGTCTCCCCTTTTCGAGAATGGCTGATCGCATCGTAGCAGCGACTCGGATCGGTGGTGCGCGTGAAGAGCGGCGTGGTGTGGCCGGTGTTGGTGGTGATCTACTCGGTGGATTGTTCGGAGGAAATGGGGATTAGTAAGTGCCGCAGCACTCGCACAAGGGGAATTGCTGACGCCGGTCGGATTCAGTCCCCGCGGTATCCGAATAGTTTTCGTTCTTTGATGCTATCGGCCACTGCCACGGGCACATGTTCCTCCCAACTCGGGTCGCCCGAGCGAAGAAGTGCGAGCACCTCGGTTGAAGTGATGGAGCTCGGTTTGCTTCCTCGGTAGGGTATCGGAGCAATACACTTTGTGTGGTGAAGAAAAGCGACGAGGTGCTGGATGTGCGGTGCGGCCGAGAAGGAGTCGACCGAGAGTAAAGTCCCGTCGGGGAGATACTGCGGATAGCAGTAAGCTCTGACCTGTTCTCGAAAGAGATTACCCAATCCTTCAAGCACACCGCCACGGAGATCGGTATAGTTTTTTTCATCAAGGAGATCAACGAGGGCAGCCCCCCCGATCGATAAACCAATCGGTTGGTCTGTAAATCCGCGCAGATAACGAATGAGTCCGTGCGAACCCGAAAATCGGGTGATAAGAACTCGCTGCCCGATCGCTCCCAGGATCTCAGCACGGTCCAGAAAATCTTGGGAATCCATGTTAGCGGTCATGAGGAGATTTTTGGTTGTGAGCTCCATGAACGAGATAGTCCGACTCGCATGCTCCGGATAGTCCTGCTTAAATTGACCATGAGTTGCGAGTAGCATATCAAGGTGGGTGTGGGTGATTGGTCGAAAGGTGCCCCGCTGAATGAGAATCGGACGCTTGTAAAGAGTGTCAGATGGTTGGAGGACGTGTCCGTGCGAGTCGAACATCGCGATATCCGCCGCGCCCTGGCGAACGAGGGCGAGAGCCATCAACCGATTGTCAACATGAGCGAACGCCTCTCCTGAAAATTCGATCATGTCGATCTCGATACGCTCGCGAGAGAGGTTGTCCAGAAGGTCGTGAATGATCCGATCAGGGCTCGTCGTGTGGTAGAAGCAGCCGTGGAGGAGGTTTACCCCCAGGATTCCCACTGCCTCTTGTTGAAGGATGTGGGTGTGATCAAGAAGGCGGGCGTGGATGAGCACCTGAGAGACAAGCCCCCCCGGCTCGTTCTGAAATCTGAGCCCCATCCATCCATGGTCGTAGCTGTGAGCAACCCCAAAGCGCCGGGCGGTTACGGTGTTCGCGTAGGCGAATAGCCGTTTTGTCCCGTCGTGGAGCCGGTCTACGTTCAAAGCGAATTCGTGATTGAGCATTTGAAGGAGACGGTCGTATGAGACGTAACGGCGGGTTGTGCCATAAATGGCATCGCTCACCGTCATATCGTACGCTGACATGCTCTTCGCGACTGTCCCGGCGGCTCCGCCTACCCGAAAAAACCATCGAACAACCTCTTGGCCCGCACCGATCTCAGCAAACGTACCGTAACGCGCGGTATCGAGGTTGATCTCGAGCGCCTTCTGGTGAGTAGTGACCTTCGTGTGCTCGGACATGCTAGTTCTTCATCAACTTGTTTACCCGCAAGGTTGTGATGATGAGGCGAGCGTAAAGGGATCACCTAGTTCCGTCAGTGATTACGCTGTTGCCACTCTACTGGATCGCCGTCTCGCCGAGATGGGAACGGTATTATGCCTTTTATACTTAACTTCCTGAGTATGAAAGCCGATCCCCTCTGCAGCAATTGAGACCAGCGAACTAATCACTTGGAGAGGGGCGGCCACGCCGACTCAGACACTAGCTCTCCCTCCTTCCGCACATGTTTAAAACGGAGTCTTAATATATGTCGAAGTCAAGACCGGTACCGCCGCCCGGAGAGGCAATGAGCGATGTCCTCTTTGAGGTTGAGAAGAAGCACATTCGGCTTCTCATTGTTGATGATAATCCCGCATTTGGTCTCGCGATTCAGGATTATTCAGAGCTCTTCGCCTTCCAGTGCTCTATCGACTGTCGGCTAGCAGGTAGCGAAGATGAGGCGGCCGAAATTACCAAGTCATGGTTTCCGAACTGCGTCCTCCTTCACCTTCATCTTAGTGATGGCGATGCCTTCTCTCTTCTTGAACGGTGGCGTGACGGCCTGATGACCCTGGTAGCTGTTGCTGATCAGCATTCTGCTTTTATCGAGGAAGCTGCGCGAACGGGAGGGGCCGATGCGTTCTATACCCGCAGTGATAATCCCGAGGACCTTGTTCACCTCATCGAAGAGGTAATAGCCCATGTTCCGGGAGCACCGGCGGTGCACTAAGGAGGCTTGACTCGACTGGACGGCAGGCTCAGTTTCTCGAAATACCAACCTTAAGCCGCGGGCTCAACCGATGAGGACATACCTTCTGAGAGTTACCGCGACGGCAGGTAGCGTCTGCCATTATTTGGCTCGGTAAATATTGGGTATTGGAGGAGTTCGGACTGGAGTCAGAAAGAATGAATCTGCGGCTGTTCACACGGGTCTTGGTTGTCCTCGCGATCGGATTGGCTAGCTACGGTGTGGGGGTTTGGCAGGGGCAGGGCGGGTCACTCCCGGATTGGTGGCGCCACGCGGTGTTAGAGAGGCTGGCAGGCAGTGATGCGGAGCTCGACGACGACAGCGTCCAGGAGGCCGTTGATGCCGGAATTTCCGTTGACGCTCGAGGAGTGTCATTCGAGCAGGTAGAGCGCCTCCTGAATGAGGGAGAGTCCCGCGGTGTCAGAGACCTCGGGCAGGGTGGTGAATCGAGTATCATAGACCTCAAGAAGCGAGGTAGTGACAGAGACCTCGGGGCGCGGGATCTTGGCCCTCGGCGATATCTTCGGGTACTCCGAGATCGCCGGCGGGAGCCACAATCGCTTCAGACTGCCATCGTCGATTTTCGGCCGACCTCACAATCCCGGTGGAGGCGTGCTCTTGGGGCCGACGGGGTTATTTCACTGATCGGGGCGGTTCATATTGGAGAACCTTCCTATTATCGGGAACTTAATCGTGAATTTGAGCGGTACGACCGAGTTCTCTATGAGCTAGTTGCTCCCCGTGGTGTTCGCCCCAAGCAGACGCGAGGGGATGAGCGCCATTCCCAAGCGAGTGCCAGCCCCCTCACCATGATTCAGTCACTCCTGACCAACTATCTCGGAATGGTCCATCAGATCGATGAGATAGACTATTCACCGAGACACTTCGTTCACGCCGACCTCGCCTTTGAGGACCTTGTCTCGGCAGGAAAACGGCAGGGGGAGACCCTTTTTTCGTTCGGGGCGGGGGTCTTAGGGGACATGATGCGCTCGTATAAACAACTCAAGGAAATGCAGGACGAATCGGCGGGCGAAGAGGAGGGAGCCAGTTCGGGGTGGGGGTTCGGCGCAGGAAACGCTCACGGACAAAAGATGACCCCACGGATACTCCTTCGGCAGTTCGCCGAGGTGATGGAGCGTACTGGCGGCCAGGGGCTCGGCCCCACGTTGGAAGGGTATATTATTGATTTGCGTAATGACGAGGCGCTGCGGGTGTTAGAGGGGGAGCTCCGACGAGTAGGTTCGAAGGAAGTTGGAGGAATGGAGCAGAGCGGTTTCGAAGGGGAAAGGACAGGTGGCAAACGGAGCCTGCGCCTCGCGATCTTCTATGGTGCGGCGCATCTCGCGAAGATGGAGCAGGAGCTGCGGGGGCGGTTTGGGTTGGTGCCGGTGGCGGAGCGGTGGGTGCGGGCTTGGAGGTTGGAGTAAAAAAACAATATTTATAAAATTGAGTCACCCCTCAAATTATTTCTGCATATCTGAATTGCGGGCTCGGTGTGAGGGTTTCACAAGGGTCTAAGCTGCATTTATGAGGAGGGGCCGAATGGGTACGGTGACGACAGGGGGAGTTGCGGAGAGAGACGGTAAAGAAGCAGAAAGAGCACGACCAGAGGGACTTCCGGGGGTGGCCTCACTTAACGACCTGAGAAAGGGGGTTCGCTGTGCGGCCACCGCACTGTTTGACCCCAACCCTGACATGGCTCCCACAGGAAAACTGATCAACGCCTTGGGTCCTGTGACGGCTCGAGTGGCCATGCAACTGTTGAGCCAGGTAGCCGATGGCAACAAAAGTTATAATGATGGAAGCTCCATGCCGCCCGCGTTGAAGCACCTGATATCCCACACCTTGCGTCTCGACGAGGGGTCGCCCAATTTCACCGTGGAGGCAAGTCAAAAGCTTATGTCCGACCGACCGTGGCGAGTGGGGCCGATATTCAATGCCGAGGAGGCTCGTGAATTGGTGAAAATCTTGAAGGGACAGGGGCTCGCCGAGAAGGCGTCATGCCAAAAGACCTGACGTAAGGAAGTAAATCCTCGGGGGGAGTATGGGAAGATTATCATCAGCAGCGTGCAGGGCAGGGAACGCTATAGAAACAACCATCGTCAGAACCAGAGACCACTCGGGGCCTCCTGATAAGGAGTTCAGAGTCAATGACTCCCCGGCCGGCAAGGAGCTGATTGATCGGAGAGGACTTGATAGGGATGACCTTCTGAGAGCGGTAGCCCTTCTCGACGGCGTAAGAAAGGGTGAAGGGGTCCTTACCTCAGCAGTGAGAATGCAGGCGGGCACAGCAGTCAACGTTCTACTCGGTGGCGATCCAAACCAGCGGGGCGCCCTGGTGGGTATCGTGAGAGAGATGTTCGGAGAGGACATCCAAACCCAACGCGGTGTAGCGGCGCTTCAAAGGAGGCTTGGGGTGGAAGAGACACAGACCGTCTCCGCTCAGGGAACGCCAGAAAGAACCTCAAAAGTCCCGGTTATCGGCCATGAAACGGCCTACCAAATCCTCGTGAGGATGGGAGGGATGGTGAGAGCTGTTGACCCTTGTGGTGCTGTTGCTCCAGAGGTCCCGAGGTCGAGACCAGCGCGGGGTTAATAGTTGGAATACTCCGCCCTTTCGAGGTGACAGAGGGAGCCATCAACTGTCGGGAGCCCTCGTCATCCGAGTGGTCTGGTCTGGGGCTTCGTGCGTCCGATTTGTTTTCGACGGGCGGCTTGAGTCGATTCCAGCTTATGAGACGACTCTTCACTTGACGGTCCCCCGCCCTTCAATTAAAGATCGGGCCAGTGGGAGCGATTTAACTCGCACTATCGGGGCGATGAGGGGAGGTCCAATAGTTGCTGCGATTCTTTCTCAGAGGACCGTTAGAAAACAATCCAATCGCACCCCTCGGAACTTCCCGTGAAATCGTCCAATAATCTCGCCACTACCGCTATACACCCCACCCGCTCCGAAAACTTTCCGGAGTGGTACCAAGAAGTGATAAAAGCCGCTGGCCTCGCTGAGACCTCGCCGGTTCGTGGGTGTATGGTTATTCGGCCGTGGGGTTTTGGGATCTGGGAGAATATTCAGCGGCAGCTTGATGAGCGTATCAAGGCGACCGGTCATCAGAACGCCTACTTCCCTCTCTTTATCCCTCTCAGCTTTCTCGAAAAGGAGGCCGCTCACGTCGAGGGTTTTGCCAAAGAGTGCGCGGTGGTGACCCACCACCGTCTTGAGCAGCGTGAGGGTAAATTGGTGCCGGTAGGGGAGCTTGAGGAGCCCCTCATCGTGCGCCCCACGTCTGAGACCATTATCGGGGATTCGTTCTCGCGGTGGGTGCAGTCGTATCGCGATTTGCCGCTGTTGATAAATCAGTGGGCTAATGTGGTGCGGTGGGAAATGCGCCCTCGCCAGTTTCTTCGCACTGCGGAGTTTTTGTGGCAAGAAGGGCACACCGTGCACGCGACCCAAGATGACGCGATGCGCGAGACGGTGCTCATGCACGGTGTGTACGAGGAGTTTTTCAAGACGGTGCTTGCGTTGCCCGGTTTTGTCGGCGAAAAATGCCCCTCCGAGCGATTTCCAGGGGCAGAGAGATCATTCACCATCGAGGTCATGATGCAGGATGGTAAAGCGCTGCAGGCGTGCACGTCCCACTACCTTGGACAACATTTCGCAAAGGCGAGCGATATTAAGTTTCTCGATCGAGATGGTGAGCTCAAGTATGCGTATACTACCTCATGGGGGGCATCGACCCGGATGATCGGTGGGTTGATTATGGCGCACGGGGATGACGATGGTCTGCGGCTCCCTCCGAGGGTCGCGGCGAAGCAGGTTGTTATAATCCCGATTACTCCGAAGCCGGAATCAGCGGGGGCGGTGCTCGAGGCGTGTGAGCAGCTCCAAAAGCGGCTCCAGGCCACCCTTTTTGACGGTCGCCCGATAACGGTAGAGCTAGACGCCCGTGATATTCGGGGTGGTGATAAGAGTTGGCAGTGGATCAAGCGGGGAGCACCGGTCCGGATCGAAATTGGACCGCGTGATTTGGAACAAGGGCAGGTGAGTCTTTATCGGCGCGACCAGGGCCCGAAGGATCGGGTCTCCCTTTCGGTCGACGCGGCGGTTGCAGGAATGCCGGAGTTGCTGCAGGCGATTCACGAAAGCTACTACGCCCAGGCACTCGCCTATCACGAGCGGCTGACCCGTCGGGATATCGGTTCGCTAGCAGAGATGCGGGAGCATTTCTCGGGCGAGGGTCCATCGGGATTTGTGATCGGGAAGTGGTCGGGTGACCCGGCTATTGACGAACTTCTCGCCGAGTTTAAGGTGACGGTCCGGTGCCTCCTTCCGCAGCGGTCGGGCGATGAAGAGCGACCTGAGGGTCGATGTATAGTGACGGGCAAGCCCGCGTCGGTCGATGCGGTCTACGCGAGGGCGTACTAGCCTCGGAGGTCAATCGGAGAGGGGGGCGTGACGAAGCCCCACGATCATTGCCCTAAATCTTTCGCACAATAACTTTCCCCACAATCCGCGTGCACAGCTGATCGATGGGAGGGGATAGCGGGTATCGAGTGCTGTAAAGGTTCTCCCGTCGCCCTCGCCTATCGTTACCTTACCCTGGCAATCTGGCTCCGACTCTCGTTGCCTTCGGTGCAGTCAGTGCCGCCATCGCCTGATTGTTTCGGTCCATGCGGGAGGGATCACGACGAAGAGTATCGGCATGGTTTATGATGAGAGGGGGAGCGTCATATACTGTTAACCCCTGACGAACGGCGGTCGCAATACTCGCTCCCTCACTCGATATCATGCGAAGAGAAATTTCAATCCTCTCGGTGGGAGGAGTGTGTGCATGGAAACTTTGAGACCGAAGAACTACCGCGGGGGTCCTAAATCGACGGAGTGTCTCCAGCATCGAGGGAAGGCCTGCCATGTCCCCCTCCTCCACGATTACCGCGAGGTCGACTCGCCCCAACACGCCATCGATAAAGGGGAGTTGTCCGGCATCAAGATGAATAAAGACACCATCGGTTGGTGCGTCGGCGAGGTGATTCAGGAAGATTGAAAGTGCCTGATGGTGACGGCTAAGGGAAGTGATGTCATCCGCTTCGCAAGCACCGAGGGATATGAACCGCGCGGGGAGGTCGTTCTGCGCGTCCGGGCTCGATTCGAGGTTTGCATCGGATTGGATTCGACAAGACACCTGACCGGAATAGTATGACATCAGGGGATCCGATGGGGAGCACCCCACCTGCCGGCTGAGTGCATTGGGAACGGAGCATTCGGTAATCGAAGAGGCCCGAAGACCACTCTGGCCCCCCTGAACATATTCCTTCAGGCGAAATCCCTCCTCGCCAAGTCGAGGAAGTCGTGATGCGATCGGGGGCGATACCTTCAGGATCTCAATGAGCTCCTGCTGTGGCGTCGCATCCACAATGATTGCGCGACGACCGTGCGCGACCCACGTGGCAGCGAGCTGGGCCACCACCAATCCACGCCATTTTGTATCTCCTCCGCACGTAGCAATTCGCATGGCTGTCTCCGATAAGGGGTTTTACCCCCCTACCGTACGAAATAGTTTGTCATTCTGCAACAGGGTATTAAATGGCATTTGGCGATGCTGGTAATCGAATGGCTGTTCCCATGGCGTAGTATTTCTCTGCGATCGACAGTGAGTTACCATTCCCCCCCAAGTGTTTCCTGCGGAAAGGAGAAGATGATGAAGGACGTGAAGTTTGGGGCGCTAAAATTTGAGTGGTTAGGCTCTCGGATGGCTGTTCTGGGTAGATTCGCGCTCGTGATCAGTTGTTTGGGAGGCTGCACCTCACGCACGTGTGCGCCTTCAGGAGAGAGTGGCTGTGGGTATCCGACCCTTGAGCCAAGAGCGATTTCTCAGGCTGAGATTCATCGGAGGGTGGTGGCTCGAGATATCGATGGCTGTATAGCTTTGGGGGGAAAGGTGGAATCCCCGATACCACCGCGGTCATGTCGTATGCCAAATGGTGCGATGGTGATGGAATTTTTCAGTCCGCAGGGCAGAGCTGGCTCCGGGAATTCAGCGTCTGAATAATTCCAGGCGCGAACATGGGTAGTACGTTCCTCCCCCAAATAACATGGTTTGTGACCTATGGCGAATTCTCTCCTCGTGTATCCGGATGAGCTTACCCCCTCGGGTTCCGTGATCCTTGCAGGAGCGCGGGCGGTTCACGCCCAGGAAGATTTCCACGACATCGCCCCTGGGGTATCGATACCCGCCTCGATTTTTGGGGGAGTTCGGGGGTGTGCGACCTATCAGGAGATCAACCGAGAAAGGGTCGTCCTTTTTTTTGAGCCGACTGCAGCCGCGATCCCCCGGAATCCGGTGTCTCTTATTGTCGCGGTCTCTCGTCCACAAACCATCAAAAAGGTCATCCAGGCAGGGGTATTTCTTGGATTAGAGCAGCTCTTCTTGGTGCGTACTGACCTCACCGACAAGAGTTATCTTGGTTCGCGAGAGTTGCGCTCCGAGCGTATCGCGGGAGAGGTAGAGCGGGCGCTTGAGCAGAGCGGTGATTCGTGTGCGCCAGAGATATCGGTGCATCGTTCGCTCTCCGATGCTGTGGAGAAATCTTCTCACTCGCAGAGTGGTTTTTTCGCTCACCCAGAGGTGATGACGGGGGCACGTCGGCTGAGTGGTTTGGAACAGATGAAAACAGGTGAAGATTTGCTGCGGGCGAATGTAGAGAAGGAGGGTCGCGATGTGGCGACATCGGGGCTCACGATTGCGATCGGCCCAGAGAGAGGATGGAGTGCGCGTGAGTGCGGCTATTTTCGCGAAAGAGGTTACCGCCCTTTATCTCTCGGCGAGCGGGTGCTTCGGGTCGATGCAGCGATGTATGTCGCGGTAGTCTCTTTGATGCGACGGTGTTTTGTTTCTTGAATTCTCTGAAAAGCAACTACTCGAGCATTAGTAGTATCTCGTTTTTTTTAATTGATAACGATTTCTCCTTCGTGCGCGATAGGGGCACCTTCGCTGCATCGGTTGGCCCACGTCACGCATCTCACCTTCAATCCCTCCGTCGAGCCGAAGGGTGATTCTGTGATGGTAGGTTGCCTGCGCGCTTTGTGTCTTGAGATATGGCTGAGAAAACTGAGGAATCCCCGGCGGAAGGGGGAGGGGGCAAAAAATCCGGAAAGAAGAAAATTATCACTCTTCTTCTCCTCTTGCTTCTCCTTGGCGGAGGAGGCGCAGGCGCATTTTTAATCCTCGGTAAATCCGAGGACCCCAAGGGAAAAGGGGATGGGCACATAGAAGAAGCTCCAGCGAATCTCGTCATTGCTCCTCTTGATCCACCTTTCATCGTTAATCTTGCCGAGAGTGGAAGTTACCTGAAGGTGACGATTTGGTTGGAGTTTGATCTTGACCGAGCAAAAAAGCTGCAGGAGGAGCTTCACGGGAGTGGCGGACACGGAAGTGGTGGCTCGGGCGGGGGGGGAGACAAGGGACCTGCCAAGTTAGAGGGAATTCTCCAAGCAAAGGAACCGCTCATTCGTGATGTGATAATACGGGTGCTCAGCTCAAAAACGGTAGATGAGGCTCGAGCGACAAGTCAAAGAGACGTTATTAAAGGAGAGTTGATAGAGGCCATAAACGAGGTTGCTGGCGATGGTGAAGGGCCTGTAACGAACGTGGTGTTCACTGAATATATCGTTCAATAGGTGAGGAGCAAGTGACAGAGAAGGAGCTCGGTAGATTGAGATGGGCTCCTTGATAGAGCATTGAATGGCTCAGCTCATTAAATGTGAATGGTCTTACCCGGCGGTCTTTGTGAAAACCGCATCTCATTTTATTACTCTGATTGGTGGGGTTTTTCTGACTCTCTACCCGATGGTTGCCTGTTATGGACAGCCTCGGATATTCCTCCCACTTCAATCACTGCTCGGAGGAGCGTGTATTCCTCCTCCTCCGCATCTTCAACTGTTTCGTCGTGCGGGGGTCGCGATTGCATTCTACGAGATCAATTCCTCCACTCTCGAGCAGATCCCTCACCTCATGCGAAGAGTCGGTCCGATTGATGTTGACGGAATTCGCCGGGATGCCTTGCTTTCGTGGAATATCCAGTGGGGGAGAACTCACACAAGTCGTTATGCCACCACAGTTACGACGGTTGGGGTCCAAAGCTCAGTTGTCCTGACGCTGCCTCGATGGTGCCCGGAGAAAGCACCGACGGCTGAAGATAAACTCGAGTGGTCACGATACCTTTTGCGTGTGCTGGAACACGAAGCTGGTCACGCCGGCATATTTTTCAGATACTCAAGCCAATTCGAGTCAGTATTCCGTAAATTTTCCGAGGAGTATCCGACCTGTTCCCCTCGAGAGGAAAATGAACGAGGATTTAGGTTGTTGCACCGTTTAAACGCGGAGCAGCGGCAATATGATGACGACACTCTTCACGGAGCTACCCAAGGTGCTCGTTTGGTAGTTGAGAGTTACCCGCCGAAGCGGGCGATAATTCGAGCGGATATCTCCTCTCCGAATGTGGCAAAGCATTCGTTGCTCACCGCCGCGACCTGTGGTGAGAAGGCCAGAGAGCGGAATTGGGCCAGTTCAGTCGTTACCTGCAGCGGCGGCGATGGCTCTTGAGGCTGGTGTGAGGCAGGGTAGACAACCGCTGAGAGAGTGCACGAGATCCTCCGGGTGAGGAGGAGATCAAATGCTGAAACGGTGAGGCTCTGAATCATGATAATGAGTGGGGGGAGCGATACAGCTTGACGGTTCGTGAGGATAGCCCGGGTGATCGCATCGTGCAGTAGCTCCTCTGGATGAGAAATGACGACCGAACCGACCGGGATCGCGAGGAGAGCGAAGAGGGTTCCCACACGCTGATTTGGGGAGACTCCGCGCACGGCGATGGGGGGAAGGTCATGTGCGACCTCGGGAGGTATCTGATTTTTTATCGGCTCGCGGAGAAGTGGTATCCGCGCAGAGATGCAGCCAGCGAGGGTAAACAGGAGAACAGAGACCGGAAGAAACAATATCTTAGTCATCGCAAGTCCGAGGTATGGGTGGTAGGTAGGTGGGTCTAGAGCGGCTTTTGTTTCACCTCAAAATCTCGTCGTCAGGGGAGTTGTCTGGCGCGCCTACATAGCACTAATGTTTCACTAAGGTACTGTCGAATCATAAACATTGCGAGGAGTTCGGGGTTAATTGCAGGGGGGTGTCGGCGGGTTGAACCAAGGCCACCCGTTTAGCTTCCAGTTTGTCGGGTGGTAAGAGGAGAGGATCGGTTTCGGGATGGGGATGCGACGTAATCAGAAAGTCTCGAAACGGGAAAGTTCGCGTCCCAAGCGTGACGAATTGGCAGGCCCCGCGAGCAAGCCGTCCAATCAGCCACTCGACCTTGGCCTGGATGATCTGCTTGCTACCCCCATCGAATCATCGTCATCACGGGCTCTTGAGGGGACAGTTCCTGATTCTCGGAAAGAGGAACTTCCCGCCCCTCTGGAGCCACCCTCACCGCCTCCCCAAAGCCCCTATGCCCTGCTTGCTGACCGAGGGGATTGGGCTGCGATTGCTCGAGGCTGTGAGGAGGAAGGGCTTCGGACTCCCATAAGCCGGGTGTGGTGGGTACGGGCTCAGCTCGAGCGAGGAGCAATGTCGCCCTCCTTGCTGCGAACCTCTTTTGATCGGGCTCTTGCCGATGAAGAGTCGGGGAATGCCACCGATGTCGGTGACTGGGGAGACGAGCGACGCGAGGTACTTGCTGCGTGTCGCCGATGGTTTCCCCCCGAGGGCTCATCGTCAGGGGTCGTAGAGCAGAGAGACCAGGCAGGCCGTGTCGACGCTTTAAAAGTCAAGGATGGCGATCGGAGGTCTCCTAAAGAATCATCTCGAGCAGAGGTGAGAGACGGAGGTTTCTCCGAAGGCACCGTGGCGAGCGCCGACCGCGAAAAAGGCACTCGATGGCGCACGATTCGTCGAGCTGCCATCGGGCTTACCCCATTCTTTGTGTTGATTGGTATCGCTGTGGCGATCCTGTTGGTACCGCTTCGACATCGCCACATTGAGCTTGCGAAGCCAGCGGCCATCGAGCCTCCGCTTCCCTCGGTGTCCCTCGAGATTCGTGTCGGAGAGCTTGTTCCGCTGACGGCTCTCGAGGTGTTGCACGACGCAATGGAGGAGCTGGTGCAGCCTCATTCCCGATTGGAACAGTCGAGTCCTCCCCCGGGGGCGAAACTTGAGCAGGTGGTCTCGACGGGTGAATCTCAGGAAAGCGAGCTTGCGAAGCGCATAGAAGCACCAAGAAAGAAAACTGCAGGTACTGAGTCCCTGAATATGGATGTTCCGTTTGAGCCTCAGTCCGTTCGCGTCTTGCGGGCAAGGCCTGAGGTTGACCCGCGGTCCCGTACGCGCAGTGAAGGGGATTTAGCTCCGCTGCCATCAGTGTGGAACCGAGGGAGTTCGGGACCGGGGAATAATATCTCGCCTTTGAGGGAAGGAGTAACCGGCCGTCCCGACTTCTTCGACGAATTTGATGACCATCCGGGGCATCCTGTTGAGAGATTTCGAACCCCCCAACGATGCGAGCTTGAGAGGTCGGTGGTGATACGGAGCCGACCGAGCGAGTTGGCCCCCGTCTTGGCGAACCTTGATGAAGGAGATGAGGTGCTTATTGAGGAGCAGATGGGGCCCTGGGTGAAATTACAGGGACGCTCAGGTCGTCCTGGGTATGCGCGGGCCACCTGTCGACGTGAGGAGAGCGCACCCGGGGGATTCGGAGCGATGGGTCGAGAGGGGGAGGGAGAATCAGAATCAGAATCGGAATGGCGCAACCCTTCCCGGCGTCGTCGGCGAGGGATGCCTTAAGAATTCATGGCCTGGATGCGGTCGATGTATATCGCCGAGGTCACGGAGGATTCTCAGGGGGGGTGTTCCCCCTCCGATAAAAGTGGTACGATTCATCTCTATGGTCGAAGCTCTTGAGAGATGCATCAAAAAGCCGTCTCTGAGTGGGTAGCCGCCTCATAAAGGCGAGGTAGCGGAGATTTTGAGGGAGAGGGAGTAATAAATTCATGGCTCGAATTACTGTTGAGGATTGCCTCGAAAGGGAGAATAACCGTTTTGCTCTGGTGCGGCTTGCCTCAGTTCGAACGAAGCAGATGCGTCGGGGCTCGGGAGCCTTGACCAAAGAAGGTCGCGGTAACAAGCCGGTGGTTGTCGCGCTGCGCGAAATTGCTGATGGGCTTGTTCGTTTCTTAACCCCTGCAGAGGAGGTAGAATACCGGGAGCAGCTTGCCGAGGAGGAGCGGGAGCGGCAAAAACAGGCGGAGTTGGCCCCCCTTATGAACACAACGGTGATTCCGTTTCAGGCCGGTGCGTCCAAGGCTCCCCGTGTTGAAGACGAGGCCGATGAGGGAGAGGAGTCTCTCCCCCAGCTTTTCGGTGAGACAAAAACCTCCTCCCAAGAGAGTGGGGAGCCCGTGGCCCTTAATGGGGCCGGCCACAGTGATGAGGACAGGGGCGAGGGAGATTTTGACGATTAGTTTGTGACCGTTGGGTCGTGGTGAGCGGTGCGTGGGGAGATAGCGCCTCACGCAGACCTGGATTGCCGGCGCCTCTCCCCTTCATCTCGTTTTTGTTTTGTACTGCGGTGCCATCGGAAGTCGCGTCGGGATCCCGCAATTTTGGCGAGGATTAGAGCGTTCATTGGTTCCCACCATGTATCTGGATGCTATTCGCTCCGCCATAAAAGTCTACTACCCCCTCTCGGATCTTTCGCTGGTCGAGCGAGCTTACGCCTTCGCAGAGGACCAGCATCGGGGCCAGGTTCGCGCATCAGGTGAGCCTTATTTTAATCACCTCGTTGAAACAGCTCTGCTCGCCGCTCAGCTAAAGCTAGATCTCCCTTCGATTACCGCAGCGCTTCTCCACGACACCATCGAGGATTCGGCGGTTGAGAAGTCGGAGCTTGCGAACCGCTTTGGGAGCGACGTTGCTGAAATCGTCGATGGCGTCACCAAACTGACCCGAATTGAATTTGAATCAAAGGAGGAACGTCAGGCGGAGAGTTTCCGCAAGATGTTGCTCGCAATGTCCCGAGATATTCGGGTACTCCTCGTCAAGTTGTGCGATCGGCTCCACAACATGAGGACTCTTCATCACCTTTCAGAGGAGAAGCGTCGAAGGATTGCGCAGGAAACCCTCGACATATATGCGCCGCTCGCTAATCGGCTCGGTATCTATTGGCTGAAATCAGAACTTGAGGATGCAAGTCTTCTCTTCTTGCGACCCGAAATATACCACCTTCTGCGCGAGAATCTCGGAAAAACAGCCGAAGACCGCTCCGTGTACATAAAGGAGGCGTGCAAGGCGATTGTGTCGGCGCTCGACGAGAACGGAGTGTCTGGGCAGGTGAGTGGGCGCGCAAAGCACCTCTACTCCGTATGGCAAAAAATGGAACGTAGCAACCTTGCGTTTGACGAGGTTCATGATCTGCTCGGTTTTCGGGTTCTCGTTGGCACAGTTCGCGCGTGTTACGAGACCCTTGGAATAGTGCACTCGAAGTGGCCTCCGGTCCCAGATCGGTTCAAGGACTACATTGCGATGCCGAAGCCTAATATGTACCAGTCTCTCCACACGACTCTGATCGGGCCGGCTGGACATCGGATTGAAATTCAGATTCGAACCCATGAGATGCACCGGGTTGCTGAGGAGGGAATCGCGGCCCACTGGCGCTATAAGGAAGGGGGTGTGCCGGCGGGACAGAACGGCCCCAGCGGTTTTGATCTTCGCTGGGTAAAAGACCTTGTCGATAGTCAGCAATATCTGAAAAATCCGGATGAATTCATTCAATCGGTTAAAGGGGAACTTTTCCCAGAGGATGTATTCGTCTTCACGCCCAAAGGAGATCCGATTCGTCTCGCGGCGCGTTCAACCCCTGTCGACTTCGCATACGCGGTACACACGGACATTGGGCACCGAACTGTTGGGGCCAAGATTAATGGTCAGATAGTGCCTCTTGATTATCACCTTCAGAGCGGTGACTCTGTTGAGATTCTAACCTCCAAAAATCACGTACCCAGTAAAGATTGGCTCCGATTCGTGCAGTCGGCGAAGGCAAAACAGCGGATTCGGGCTTTCATCAAGCTTGAAGAGCGTTCCAGAAGCCTCGCGTTTGGTCTCGAAACACTCACCAAGGATCTCCGCAAGGTTAAGCTGAATCTTCGCAAGTTGGAAAAAGACGGAAAAGTTGGGGAAGTCGCCCATTCCTTGGGACTTCGCTCCGAAGGGGATCTTTACGCAGAGATCGGGTACGGGAAGCTTCCGATCGGAAAAGTACTGGCCAAATTCCTCCCGGAGGGAGAAGGTCTCGTCGAGGAAGTAGTGAGCGAGCCTTCGCCACTCAAGCGCATATTTGAGCGTGCAGCCCGAGAATCTCGTTCGCGGGTGGGGGTTAAAGTTGGAGGGCTTGACGACGTCGTGGTTCGTTTTGCTCGATGTTGTGAACCTTTGCCGGGGGATAGAATTATTGGATTCATCACCCGGGGTCGAGGAGTGACCGTTCACGATGCCGATTGTGCCCAGGTACACGGTATGGATCCGTTGCGGTGCGTTGAGGTCCGATGGGATGGTGAGGTCCAATCAGCTCGCAAGGTCAGGATTACGGTTCATTCGCGAGATGCCCTTGGCCTCCTTGCCTCATTGAGTCAGGCAATAACCTCCCACGGAGCGAACATCATGAGTGCCCAATGTCGAACGACTTCGTCAGGTAAGGCAATAAACACTTTTGAGCTCTCTATCGTTGACGCGAGACAACTCGACAAAGTCCGTCGGGCGCTTGAGATGTTACCAGGGGTAACCCGAGTTGAGCGGATTAGTCACGTTGCTCAAACGGTCCTCGTCGATGACTAATTCCGAGTAGGACCCGAGCTTGCGGCTTTAACGCGCGCATTTTTTGATGCAGGGAAAAACCATTATGGGCGGACTGATACGTTCAAATCTGAAACCTTTGCTTCCTTTCATCGCGCTTTGTTTTTCGGCTGTCCTTTTCATTGCTTCGGTGATTGTCCGTGGTGAGCCCGTGAGAGCCCGTGATTCGGTTGAGCGTGCTTCTCGCTCAGGTGAAGAGCAGCGGACTATCGATGTTTATCGGCAGGTGAACGAGGCGGTGGTCTTTGTGACCACCATTACGCTTGAGTACGATCCTTTTGAATTTCTCATGGAGTATCAGCCGCGAGAGGGGACTGGTTCTGGTGTTATCGTTGATGCACGTCGCGGGATAATTTTGACGAACAATCACGTCATAGGGAACGCCCATCGGATCGAGGTGACCCTCGCCGATGGGAAAAACTATAAGGCAAGTCTCGTAGGGACCGATCCTGAGACCGATATCGGGGTGATTCAGATCGTCGATCCCCCACCATCGCTCACGGCCGTGACCTTTGGGGATTCATCAAATGTTGAAATCGGCCAACGGGTGCTAGCCATCGGAAATCCCTTCGGTTTGAGCCGCACTTTGACACAAGGGATTGTATCGAGTCTCGATAGAACGGTAAAAAGCCCGAGCGGAAGCATCCTCCGTGGTCTCATTCAGACTGATGCGGCAATCAATCCCGGGAACTCAGGAGGACCACTACTTGATTCCGATGGGCGATTGGTCGGAATAAATACCGCCATACTGAGCCAATCTGGAGATTCAGCGGGGATTGGCTTTGCAATCCCGATCGATGGTATCCGCAAAGTCTTGCCGGAGCTTATTCGTACGGGGAAGATAGCGCGCCCCTTCTTGGGCTGGGCATTGGTAGATACCAATCAGGGACCAATGGTATTTAGGACTCAGGGAGGGGGGCCGGCGGATGAGGCGGGGCTCATAGCAATCGAGCGGCGCGTAGGCGACATCTTCCTGCGCGGGGTGATTCGCGACCCCAATGGAGCAGATCTCATTGTGAAGATTAATGGACAGCCCGTAGAGAATAAGGCTGAGGTTGATGAAATGATCAAGCAAAACAGCCCAGCAGATAAGCCCATACAGCTCCTTGTTCGACGGGGAGGAAAGCCGGGAAGGGAACGAGAAGTTTTCGTGCGTCCATTGATTCGATAGTGCGTGGGGTATTCAGGTGCTGTCTCAGACTGATTATGAAGTCCCTACCTCCTCCGCAAAATTTCCTTCTTCGTATAAATTAGCTATTTACCTGAAGATAACCTTCGACCCGTGCGTTCAGCGAGATGATTGAGGAGAAATAACTCCAAAAGGTCCAATCTCTCACTCGACGGGCCTCACACCGTCAATCGGTAACTATCTTTTCGCAGTCCTTTGATGGGTCACCACCAGATACAGGACTTGACTGAATTTCGTCCAGATATCGCCGGAAAACTTGCCTCGATGTCTGAATGTAGCGCGGCGAATAAGAGCAGGGGAGAGGGGGATTTAAGTAATCTCCGATAGTTATCGGGCCGTATCTATCTCGCCCATTTGGGAAGAGCGGAAATCAAGGAAATTTTGAAGTCTTCGTCCTTCACTTGTTGTGGGAGCTCTGCCGAAGGGGCTTGTTCCGAGCCTTGCGTATCGACCGCCGGAGACATTGTTTGGTAAGCTTCTGAGAAGGTTCTGCATTTTTTGGAAAAAATTCGATTGGAACCCTTGACGCACCCCCCGGCCTTCTGTAGAGTCTCACCTCACCGAAGCACGGTAAACGAAGCGAAAAACTGAGTGAAACCAAGCACAAAGCAAGGGCACAAAGTAAAGTAGCGGAGGGCAAGTGAAGAGGTAGATACAACCGAATATGGGTAGAAGTCACAGTAGAGTAAGTTTCTGTGAGGCACTGAGGGAGGTGTGAGTAGATTGCACGGAGTTTAGTGTTGAGGAGAGATTTGCTTTAGCAGCAGTCATACTTT